>NZ_CAKLAX010000002.1:0-915584 GCF_920939475.1 Sphingomonas sp. Leaf37
AGACCGTCATCGCGCAGCTGCCAGGCTGGCTCGCCCACTACAACGAGGTGCATCCGCATCGCGCTCTGGGCTATCGTACATCGCGCAAACCCGCGAGGCCCCGTCAGGCCTTTAGGGGGCAACAACAGTTTGCTTTCGGGGGTATCTTCACGGGGACCGCCCGGCACCACTGCCGGACTACCCCATGGCCCTGCCGTCATTCCTGCCGTCGCGCGACAGGGCAAAGGTGGCGCACTCGGGCAGGGCAGGGACCGGTGCTCGACACGCGTGCGCCGTCGTCACCACCCTCGAGCACGCGCCGCGTGCCTGGCATGGCCGCGACCGGAGCATCCTCGAGAAGACGGTCGGTGATCGTCGAGCGACCGATCCCGACGATGCAGTTCGACGCGGAGGGCCGCACAGGCCGCAATCTTGAGAGAGAAGGCCTCAAGCCGGTGAGCGTTCAGAAGCCGCTCTCGAGCACCAAGCCATTCGACATTATTGCCGTCCATGCTCGCGTGATAGCTCGACAATGACTTCGCCGATCAGCTCTCTCAGCCAACGATGTGCCGGATCGTGGCGGTAGCGAACGTGCCAGGCCATCTCGACCGGAAAAGTGCCCAGATCGACCGGCGCAGCGAGAACCTTCAGACGCGGGTCGTGTCGGAGGCGGCGGCAGATGAGATCGGGCAGTGTCGCGCAGTAATCCGTCACCGCAATCATCTCCGCCACCGCAAAGAAGTTGGTGACGGAGATCGCGACGTCGCGCTTCAACTCTTGCTGCGCGAGCGCCTGGAACAGGCCGGCGCGCATGCGGCCGGGCGGCACGATGTTGACGTGCTTCAGCGTCTCGAACTGCTCGCGCGTGATCGTGTCGTCGACAGTCGGGTGATCGGCGCGAACTACGCAAGCGAGGCCTTCGTCCATCACATGCTGGACGACGAGGTTGTCCGGCGGATCGATGATCCGGCCAAGGACGAGCGCGGTGGTGCCGGAGACGACGCCCGTTTCGGAGAGGTCGTTGCCATAGGGCGTCAGGCGCAGCCGGATGCCGGGCGCGACCCGTTGCAGTCGGGCAACGATCGCCGGCACCAGCACGAATTCGACGTAGCCGTTGGGGGCGATGGTCAGCAGCCGCTCGGTGGTAGCGGGATCGAACGCCTGCTGGCCCAGCACCGCATCGTCGAGCCGCGAAAGCGCCTCGGCGATCGTCGGCGCGATCGCCAGAGCGACGGGCGTCGGCAGGATGCCATAGCGTTCCCGGATGAACAGCTGGTCGCCGAGCATCAGGCGCAATCGCGCGAGCGCATTCGACAACGCCGGCTGCGTCATCCCCAGGCGTTCCGCCGCGCGCGTGACGCTGCGCTCCTCCAGCAGGGCGACGAAGATCGGCAGGAGGTTGAGGTCGTAGCGCATGCAGTCATACTGAAGACGATATATCCGGGATCAAGATAATAAACTTCTGGAATATGTCGTCAGCCGCCATCTTGCTCCTGCCGCAGCGACTGCGGCGCATGGCAACGGAAGGCTTCCATGACCAAGGCGACCATACTCATCCTCGGGTCCAACGCGACGCAGATCACTCTACGGGGCGGCGGCAGCGCGTCGATCGGCCAGTATCTCAACGAGACGACGGTGCCCGCGATGGCGCTGATCGATGCCGGCTACGATGTCGTGCTCGCCACGCCCGACGGCACCAAGCCGCACATCGACGCGGTGTCCGACGATGCCAGCCACTTCGGCGGCGACCGATCCGCGTACGATCATGCCCGCCGCTTCTTCGCCGACGATGCGACGATGAACGACGTGCAGACCCTGCGCGCGGTGATCGAGGGCGGGCTCGACCGGTTCGCGGGTGTGTTCGTGCCGGGTGGCCATGCGCCGGTCGTCGACCTGATGCAGGATACCGATGCCGGCACGATCCTGCGTCACTTTCATCAGGTCGGGAAGCCGACCGCCCTGCTGTGTCACGGTCCGGTCGCCGTGCTGGCGGCGCTGCCCGAGGCGGCGGCATACCGGGCCGCGTTGGTGGCGGGCGACACGGCCGGAGCGACGGCGCTGGGCCGCGGCTGGGTCTACGCCGGCTATCGCATGACGGTATTCTCCGCGAGCGAGGAGCGCGTCGCCGAGGAGCATCTGCTGAAGGGGACGCTTGAGTTCGACATGCCGGCAGCGCTGCGGCTCGCCGGTGGTGAGGTGTCCGTCTCCGACACCGACTTCGCCCCCAACGTCGTTGTCGACCGCGAGTTGATCACCGGCCAGAACCCTGCATCCGACCATCAGCTTGCCGCAGCGCTGATCGACGCGCTGGATCGTTCGCTCGCGACCGCGTGAGCACGCGCATGACCGGCGGAGCACTGCGACCGCGCTCCGCCGCATCTTCCCCCGGTTCGAGGACCATTGCCATGCCTGCCAACGTCAAGATCGTCGCGATCCTCTCCGCCCATCCCGGTAAAGCCACGGCGCTGCGCGCACTGCTGGATGGCATGATCGCGCCGAGCCGCGCCGAGGCCGGCAATCTGCGCTACGACCTGTGGCAGGACCGGGCGAATGCCGACCGCTTCGTGCTCGACGAATTGTACCACGATGCCGATGCTGTCGCCGCGCACCGCGAAAGTCCGCATTTCCAGCATTACGCTTCGCTGATCGCTGAGCTCGCGGAGCGGACCGCCGTCGTCGTCGATCCCGTCACCGTCGCCTGACGCCGAACCGCCCCAGGTCTGCCGTCAGGCGATCGTCGGGACGATGCCGCCTTCGGCGCGGATGGCGGCGCCGTTGGTGACGGCGGCGAGCGGGCTCTACGGTCAGGTACGACGATCCTGATCACGCAATCGCCGGTCGATACCAGCGCAGGCGAGCCGCTTACCGTCATGGACGCGGCCGTTCCACAGCCGTAAGCGTCTATGATGTCCTGAATTACCGTCGACGACCTGGGAGAATGACGATGCGCAATGTGGCAAGTGCGATGGCCATCGTCGCCACGCTTCTATTCTCGACTGCCTTGCCAAAGAGCGCCGGCGCGCAATCGACGGGGTTGGACGACATGGTAGGTGCCCGCGCGGGCCAGTCCGAGGGTGAACTGCAGCGCCGCGGCTACGTCAACACCGGTGGTTCGAAGAGTGACGATCGCAGCTACACCAACTGGTGGAACGCAGCTCGTCGCCAGTGCGTGACGATCGCAACGATGAACGGGCGCTTTGATTCGATCACGCCCACCACCGCGCCCGACTGCCGTCAGCCCGCAAGCATGCGGCCACGCCCCGATGCCGGCGTCCGGCCTCGGCCAGGCTATGTGCCCGAACCAAGCTATCCACGTCCGCCAGACCAACCTGAGGGTGAACGTCCTTCCACGCTCCCGAGTGGTCCGGGAATAGTCGTTGGCGGCAGACCTGTCGGCCTCGGCTTGGTCTGCTTCGGAGACGGAACGCACGACGGCGTCGCAACCGGCACGACGTGGACCTGGAACCCGAGGCGAGATCGCTACGAGTATGGCAGCTACACGGAGTCTCGGCCTGAGATGTTCGATGCCTCGCTGATGGTGCAGACCTGGGATGGCGGCGGCCGGATCAGACTGCCGAAGTCGCTGATCCCGCCGATCAATTCGCGGGGGAACAATGGGTGGTGGGACCTATCGAACGTCTCGGTCGGCCCTGATGAGATACGCGCGACCTATCGGCTGAATGGACTGAATAAGCCGAGGATCGTCATCGATCGCCGCAGTGGGCGGATAACCGTGCAGGGCTCGTCCAACTACGGCTTCCGCGGACGTTGCGACACGATTGGTCACGACCAGCCACGTCGGTTCTAGGCGCATTGTCTCTGCCGATCGAACCGGCGCGGTCGACCGACCTCGTGGTCACGACGGCGATGTTCCACGGCTTCGGTCTCATGGTGATCGGGCGCTTGAAGCGAGCGCTCGATCACGGGCGACCACCCATCGCTGCCCCTCACGAGAGAACCAACCCGGCAGTTGCCGCCGTACGTGCGGCGAGATTTTAGTGGAAAGCTGTCCGGCGGCGTCCGGAGCTATGTCAGTCAAACAGCGCCTGATACAATTGACATATGTTATGTTATCACATTACGGAATGGCCCGTTAAATGCAGGGCATCAACAATGACCGTATCGAATATGAGGCATGTGCGAGCGGTACTTTTCGCCGGAACATGCATCCTTCCGTGGTCGTCGCTGGTGGCACAGGGGCCATCGATAGCGGCGGATGGAAAGGCGGTAACGCCCCGCGCCGGCGACATCGTCGTGACCGGGCGCTCGCTCGCCGACGATGGTCAGGTGGCGCTTCCGATCACCGTGCTCGCAGGCGACGAACTCGCGCACCGCCGCCAGGGCGGACTTGGCGAAACGCTGGCGGGACTGCCCGGTATCCACCTCGATAATTTCGGCGGAGGCGCTTCACGACCCGTTATCCGTGGCCAAACGCTGCCCCGGATCGAAATTCTGAGCGATGGCGCGAACGTCTTCGATGCTGCATCCGTATCGCCCGATCACGCGATCGCTACTGATCCACTGCTGCTCGACGCGATCGAGATACAGCGCGGCCCGGCCGCCGTCCGCTACGGCGGTAACGCGATGAATGGCGCGATCAATCTCATCGACGGCAAGGTGCCAAAGTCGATCCCCGCCGGCGGCCTGAGCGGCGCGACAGAGGTCCGTCACGGCACCGGGGATCAGGAGAAGACCGTGATGGGCCGGGTCACCGCAGGCGTCGGCGCGTTCGCCGTGCATGTCGAGGGTTCGAGCAGATCCAGCGAGGACTATGACGTTCCCGACGCCTACGGCAGCGACAAGCTCCGCGATTCCTTTGCGGACAGTGCAAGCTACAGTGCCGGGGCCTCGTGGATCACGTCAAAGGGATATCTGGGAGCAGCCTACACTCGCCAGACGAACAGTTATGGCTTGCCGGGACACAGCCATGCCAACGGGGCGTGCCACACCCACGCCATCAGGCTCCATTGCGCGATCCACGGCTCGATCACCCATCCGTTCAGGGGGCTCGACGATACGCTACCGGCCACCATCGACCTGCGCAGCGATCGCGTCGACATTCGCGGCGACTATGACAGCCTCGTTCCCGGGCTGGATCATCTTCGCATGCGCTTTTCCTACACCGACTATGCACATCGCGAACTCGACGGGCGGCTCGTTTTCGCGATCTACACGAACAAGGTTTATGACGGGCGCGTGGAGGCGACGCATCAACCCGTGCTGGGCTTTACCGGTACGTTAGGCGTCCAGTACACCAGTGGATTGTTCGGCGGCATTGGTAGCAGCCGCCCCAACATCCGCGACAATCAGGAGAAATTCAGAACTGACGACCTCGGCGTATTCCTGACCGAGCGAAGGTCGATAGGCATCGTGGATTTTGCGATTGCCGCGCGGAAGGACTGGAGAACGATCAATGTCGTACACAGGCCGTATGAGGAACTGCTGCCCGCTTCCTTCATAGCAGAACTCACTCCTGAAGAGTTGACTAAGGCGAAAGCGGTATTTGCCAGATCCTTTGAACTAAATTTTCCTGAATCCGACGTGTCGCCGTTGTCAGTGTCGCTCAGTGCGACAGCCAATATGTCGGATGGATTTTTCGCTGGAGTATCGCTTGGGCGATCACAGCGCGCTCCCGGCGTGCGTGAACTCTATGCGAAGAATAACAATCTGGCGACGAGCAGCTATGAGATCGGGCTCGCGCGAACGGAATTCCTCAGGGACCTTCCGCGACCTGTTTCAAACATCCTCGAAACTGCAAAGTCGATCGACGCGAACTTTGGCAAGAAGGGCGGAACGATCGAGTTTGACGTTGGCCTGTACTACAAGAATATCGACAACTACATCTTTGCGCGATTCCTGAGTTCGGAACCCGGAGCGATCCTGCTGGCGTACACGCCGGCGGATGTGCGTTTTCTGGGGGTCGACGGACAGATCAGCTACCGGCTGGATGCACGATCGCAAGTGACGGTGTATGGCGATTATGTCGACGCCGATCTGAAAAGCACGAACGACAACCTTCCGCGTCTTCCACCCGGACGCCTGGGTGTGCGCTATGCACTAGCCGAAGGTCCGATTACGGCCGATGTCGATTATAGCCGGACGTTCGCACAGATCCGCTTCGCCTCGTCCGAAACGCGGACCGCAGGATACGACAATCTCAACGCTACGTTTGCCTATCGTTTCGATACGGGATTGGGCAGAAGCGTGGAGTTCTATGTCCGCGGAACCAACCTGACCAACCAGCTTGCGTTTGCACACACGTCGTTCGTCAAGAATCAGTCGCCGCTGCGTGGCCGCAATGTCGTCCTCGGCATGCGCCACCAGTTCTGATCGACGGAGATATCATAGTCAGGTTCCTCGATCTTGCTCGGTTCCGCCGCGCTCCTGTCTTCGTTTGCCAGGGACAGGACGCGGGTATCGGGCACAGGTCCAGCGACCAGCTGTCTGAGCTGGCGGTCCTCTTCCGCAAGCAGCTTCAGGCGCTGCAACTCGGCGATGCCGAGTGCGCCCCGTAGACCTGCTTCAGCCTGCGTTGCCGGAGACCCTGCGTGGCGGCGTGGTCAACATGGATGCGACCGCCGGACACTGGGCGCCGGCACGCGCACGTTCCGGCGGCGCATCGAAGCGGAGAGCACGGACTGCCGGCACCGTTGAACGCGACGTGCGAGGCGCTTGCCCGGCAATCCATGAACGGGCGATGCTGCTCCGACTGAACCGCTTTTTCCCGGCTTCGGTGTGCCCATTCTTGCCTGTACGCCTTCCGCACACGGACGGGCACGACACCGGAGGTTGTACGACGCGGCGAATTACACGAGCGCCTCGCCCAATCGGAATTAAATATCGTCGAGCGCCAGGGTGACCAGCGAACTCATTGCCGCCGCCGCTTCATCGGGGTCGCCAGCGTGGATCGCGTCATAGACACGACGATGATCGGGAATGGGGTCGCGCGGCAGGGCGCGGTCACGCTGTCTCAGTCGGGTCGTCCATTCCACTCCCGCGGTGATGCCTGAGCTGAGCGAGGTTGGCGCGTCATTCCGGGTGGCGAAGATGATGCGGCGTGAATGGCCCGGTCGATCGCCTGTCCGGCTCTGGTCGCCAATGTCTCGTCAGCCATCATTTCCAGCGCGTCGTGCATCGTCCGCAGGTCGTCGTCATCCCGTCGCTTCGCGGCCAGCCGGGCGGCATAAGGTTCGATAGCAGACCGAAGTTCGAAGAGGCTGCGCAGCAGTTGCATATCGGGCGTATCCGCGAAGGCCCACTCCAGCACGTCCGGGTCGAGCATGTTCCATCTATGTCGTGGCAGTACGCGGGCACCCGTCTTCGTCCGGCTCTCGACAAGGCCCTTGGCGATCAGGGCCTGCACAGCTTCCCGATAGACGCCCATCCTCTCTGACGCCGTCAAATCCGTCGGCAGTATTTTCCCGGAATATACTCACCCGAGATGATCGCCTCGCCGAGCCCCTGAGGCGGCGCCCCGTGGGCAAAGACTTCTGGCCCTGCGGTCGAGCGCAATTCCTGGCTCCAACAATATCCTGTTGTCGGACGAGAACGATTCACTACCGCGGCGAACTATCGCCGACGAACCGACTGAAGAACGGCGTATTCAAGGAAATGAAACGAATTATGAAATGATCTATCCCACTGTTAATAATCTACAAATTTAGACCTGTGACGCTTAAACTATTAGCTTGATATATTTTATTCTAACATTGTATTATGATGTCTGCCCATGGCTTACAAAGTCGACGGTTGGGGAAGGATTAATCTTGTGAAAGCAGCATTGCCTTGCGGATTGGCGTCAGGCGTACTTTCGGGCGCATCCGCTTGAGGGCAATCAGACAATGGAATCCGAGTACCTGGAATGACAGGGGGTTGGCGAAGCCAATGTTACCTATATCGACGGCGAGCAGATCGTCCCGGCCGCAACCAATCTTCCATCGTGCCGCAACACGCTGCCCGGAGTGTCGAAGTACAGTTTCGACATGATCGGCCTTTACGAGCTCGGGCCGACGAGCATCCGCGTGGCATACAATTATCGTGGCGCCAACGTCGATACCTTCGGTGGCCCCGGCGTGTTCACTACCGTCTATTCGGACAAGGTAGGCAGGCTTGATCTTTCCGCGAGCTACAACCTCAACGATAACATCACGCTGACGGTGGACGCCACCAACCTGTTGCGCACGCCCTATCATAGCTACGTCAAGGACTCGCGTTACCCGCGTGACGTGCGGTGGGAGGCGAGCCTTTTGTCGGCCGGTGTTCGCTTCCGGTTCTAACGGGCCGGACGGTCGTGACGGCTGCTGTTACCCGTCACGGTCGCACGCCGTGTCATCGAATTGTCCAGGAGACATCTTCATGCTCGTATCCCGTCGTTTCCTGCTAGCCGGCGTCAGCGCGGTCGCCATCATGCCGATCGGCGGCGCGGCGTTTGCCGGGCAGGTCCGCCAGAGCGTGAAGCCGGTGCCGGCACGCTTCGTCCGGTTGAAACCGTCCCTTTTCGCCGACGCGTTCGAGGCCAATCGTCGCTACTTGCTCGAACTCGATCCCGAACGCCTGTTGCATAACTTCTACGTCTCCGCCGGGTTGCCCGCGCCCAAGCCGGTGTATGGCGGCTGGGAGGCGATGGGGATCGCAGGCCACATGATGGGTCACTGGCTGTCGGCATGCGCACTCGTCATCGCCAACACCGGCGACCGGCAGTTGTCTGCGCGGCTCGATCATGCGCTGGCGGAGATGGCGCGAATCCAGACCACGCACGGCGATGGCTATTGCGGCGGCACCACCGTCGAGCGCGATGGCAAGGTCGTGGACGGCAAGATCGTTTTCGATGAGTTGCGGCGCGGTGATATCCGCTCCGGCGGGTTTGACCTGAACGGCGGTTGGGTGCCGCTCTATACATGGCATAAGGTCCACGCCGGCCTGCTCGATGCCCACATACTTGCCAACAATCCGCGGGCCATGCCGATCATGCTGGGGATCGCAGGGTATCTGGCGAGCGTCCTCGAACCGCTGACCGACGAGCAGATGCAACGTGTACTGGCGGCCGAGCATGGCGGTCTGAACGAAACCTATGCGGAAACCTATGCGCTGACCGGCGACCGGCGATGGCTCCGTATGGCCGAGAAAATCCGTCACAAGGCGGTGCTCGATCCGCTGACAGTGCAGCAGGACCGGCTTTCCGGTCTTCACGCCAACACCCAGATTCCGAAGGTCATCGGGCTTGCCCGCCTGCACGAGCTGACCGGAAAACCCGCACATGCGACAGCGGCACGTTTCTTTCACGATCGGGTCGCACACCATCACAGCTACGTCATCGGCGGCAATTCGGAACGCGAGCACTTCGGACAGCCCGACATGCTGTCCGCCCGGGTCACCGAGGCCACATGCGAGGCGTGCAACAGCTACAACATGATGAAGCTGACGCGCTACCTGTACGGCTGGCAACCGGATGCGAGCTGGTTCGACTATTACGAACGCGTTCAACTGAACCACATCATGGCGCATCAGCATCCGGAAACAGGCCGGTTCGTCTATTTCATGCCGTTGGCACCGGGTGCGCGGCGCGTTTTCTCCAGCGCGGAGGACAGCTTCTGGTGTTGCGTCGGCTCGGGTATTGAGAGCCACGCCAAGCACGCGGACTCGATCTGGTGGAGTGACGCTGCGACCCTCTACGTCAACCTCTTCATTCCGTCCGAACTGGATTGGCCCGAGCGTGAGCTGGGCATCACGCTGGACACGAAGATGCCTTCCAGTGGCACCGCGACCCTCACCTTCCGCCGGGCGCCCGCGAAATCGCAGGAGCTCGCCGTTCGTTTGCCCGGATGGGCACAGAACCCGGTGATAACCCTCAACGGTGAAGCGATCACACCGAAGGTGCGCAACGGCTATGCGGTGATCGACCGGCCCTGGAAAGCTGGCGACGCCCTGCTCGTCACGTTGCCGATGACATTGAAGGCGGAGCCGCTGCCCGGTGATCCGTCCGTGGTGGCATTCACTCACGGGCCGCTGGTACTGGCGGCGGATCTGGGTGCCGCGGCCGAGCAATATGATGGCGTCGGGCCGGCGCTGGTCACCGCTGCCGCCGCCACGGCGGTGCTCACGCCGTCAGACGTCGACGGCGCGTTCCGTGCGATCGGTGCACTGGACGAAAAGCTGATCTTCAGGCCGTTCTTTTCGCAATATGACCGTCGTGCCGCGGTTTACATCCCGACGTTCACGCCGGAGGGGTGGACGCGGGCCAGGACCGATTACGTGGCCGCACAGCAAGCGGCTCGTACGCTCGCACGGCGGACGGTAGATGTCGTGCATCTCGGTGAAATGCAGCCGGAGCGCGATCACGGTTTCAGTGCGGCACATAGTGAAATCGTCAACTGGAGCGGCCGCGCGGCGAGGCGGCTTCGCCCCGGGGAATCGATGCGGATGATATTGGCCCGGCGTCCGGGGCCGGCAATATTGCGTTTACTGGTGGCCGCCGGGGATGCCGGTCGCGAAATGGCCATCACCGTCGACGGCCAGACGCTGGGTAAGGGGCGTCCCGCCGGTGACGCGACCGGTAACCTGGTTTCGGTCGATTATATCGTCCCTTCCAGCGGAGCGCAGGGGTCGCCGAATGTGGAGGTCACGGTCGCGGCGCAAAAGGAGGATGCGGTAGTCTACGAGATTCGGATGCTATCGGCGCCGAATGGATTGGTGTCGGTAACGTGAGCCGGCCCGGGCGAGAGGCAGTGGGCCCGTCGTCGTTCGTGCCCTCCCGATAACCTGCGCAAGAAAGCCTGCGAAACGCAAATCAGGCGATGGCCACAAGGGTCATCGCCCGAACATCGGCGCTACTTCCCGGCACGGGAATGGCGGTCGATGAAATCCTGATGTGACGGCATGTGGCGGGCGGCGGCGGCGGTGACTTGACCGATACGGTCGAGCGCGGCGCGTGCCTCGGCCAGGGGTAGCGCCGCGCCTATCGGATCATAGCTCGATGCGAGCAGCCCCTGGCCGTCCATCACTGCCAGCCAGCTCGTCTTGGTGAACAGCTCGTCGGTTTCGCGGAACACACGCCCCGTGCGGTTATAGATCGCGATCCGCTCCGCCAGCGTATCGGGGATCGGCATATCGGCGAGATGGCGCCAATAGGCGGTGTCGCGGCGGCCCGTGGCGTGGAAGTGGAGGATGATGAAATCGCGGATGCTGTCGAATTCGGTCGTCATCAGCCGGTTGTATCGACGGGTGTCGGCCGGTTCGAACGCGCGGGTCGGCAGCATCTCGAGCAACCGGGCGATGCCGGTCTGGATCAGGTGGATGCTGGTCGATTCGAGCGGTTCGAGGAAGCCGCCGGACAGGCCCAGCGCAACGCAATTGCGCACCCACAATGCCGAACGCCGCCCGGCGCGAAAGCGCAGCGTGCGGGGTTCGGCGAGCGCTTCCCCCTCGATATTGGCGAGCAAGGTCGCGGTCGCCTCGTCTTCGGAGACGTGATCCGCGGCGAAGACATAGCCGTTGCCGACGCGATGCTGCAGCGGGATGCGCCACTGCCACCCGGCGGCATGTGCGGTCGCACGGGTATAGGGCGGCGGCGGTCCGGTAACGGCACTCGGCACCGCGACCGCGCGATCGTTGGGCAGCCATGACGACCAGTCCTGAAAGTCCGCACCGAGTGCGTCGCCGAGCAGCAGCGAACGGAAACCCGAACAGTCGACGAACAGGTCCGCCTCGATCCTGCCGCCATCCGCCAGCGTAACCGCATCGATGAAGCCGTCGGTGCTACGGAGTGAGACATCGACCACGCGGCCTTCGCGGCGGACGACGCCTGTGGCTTCGGCGCGCGTGCGCAGGAAGCGCGCGTAGAGCGTCGCGTCGAAGTGGAAGGCATAGCCGATATGCGCAAGCGGCGTGTTGCCGGGCTGGGGCCGCATGAACCGCCCCGCCGCCGCCGCCGTCGCGCAGATCGAATAGTCCGATAGTGGACCGGCCGCGCCCTCCGCGCGCAAGCGCCGCCACATTGCCTCGAACGGCACCGCACCGGGATCGACGCCGTAGACGCCGAACGGATGGAAATAGCGGTGGCCGAGGTGGCGCCAGTCGACGAATTCGATTCCCAGCTTGAACGTGCCGCCGGTCGCGCGGACGAAGTCGTCCTCGTCGATGCCGAGCAGGCCGTTGAATGCCTGAATCGGCGGGATGGTCGCCTCGCCGACGCCGACGGTGCCGATCTCTTCGGATTCGACGAGCGTGATCGCGGGTCCATGGGGGCCGAGCACGCGGGAGAGCGCGGCAGCCGCCATCCAGCCTGCGGTGCCACCGCCGATGATCGCGATGCGGCGAACCGGGCCGTCGTCTTTCGCGTGGGTCATGACATCGCCTTGCATTGCAGGAACAAATTGCCGGTCAGTCGTCCGCGGCGCGGATCGGCGGCGGTAACGGGCAAATGCGACACCAGACCCGAATGGAGCAGCGCCGCACGGTATAGCACGAGCCGGTCGTAGCGAGCCTCGACCGCGCCGATGCGCTCGAACTGCGCGTCGGAACCGGTCCGGTAACCGGACGGCGGATGATCGATCATCTCGCGGTCCAGCGCAGCGCGATAGGAGGGCAGGCGATCGGCATCAATCGTCTCGTACCCGGTGGCCGAATGGCGGAAGAAGCCGGTGCCGTCCGCATCGTCGGGCGACAGGAAATGCACGGTCGCGAATTGTAGCCGGTCGACGGTGTCGACATGGGGCACGCACTGGTCGGGGCTGAGCGCCTCGGGTGGGATGGTCACCAGCGAGAAATTGCCACGGGCGCGGGCGGGAACGACCGGAACAGCGGTGAAATGCGCGGCGATCAGCGGCAGCACGAAGCGGATCATCGCTTCGATATACGCGACGGGAGCAGGCCCGAGCAGGCCAGGATAGCCGCTGCCTGCGCGTGCGGCGTCCGTAAACGACGTGTTCGCTGCCGCATCGACCAGCGCATCGGGGATGCCGCTGGCGCCGTCGATGACGACGACGGGTTCCCCCTCTTCGCCGACATGCAGCAAGCGCGTTGCGCCGGGCTCGGCGAACCAGCGTCGATCTTGATTGGTATGCGGGGTCACGATCGGCATCGAGTTCATCCACGCGGTACAGACGGGGCAGGATTGTGACGCCCGCCGCCGGCATCGGCAACGGGCAGTCATATTCGGTCATCGTTCGGAAACGGCGACCGGAGCTAAAAAACTGGCGCGATCGGAAGATCGCGCCAGGACAGGAGGAGCAGATCAGTAGGTTGCGCGCAACGACAGGCCGAACCGACGATCGTTGAGCTGATACTGAAGCGGCTGGGCCTCGGTCTGGATGTACGTAGCGTTCATCCGGTTGTTGAGGTTCACCACATCCGCCGACACGGCGATATGATCGTTCAGGTTTACGCTGAGCGATGCATCGAGCGAGGCATAGGGTTTGGCATATTGCGCAAATCCATTGGCGCCGCTGCCCGTCGTCGTATCCAGGTAACTCGAACGCCAGCTCCACGCGAGGCGGGCCGTGACCGGACCTTTCTCGTACAGACCGATCAGATTGTAGCTATGCTTCGACAGCTTCTCGAGCGGCAATTGTGGGGGCAGGTTCGAATTCGCCACCCCGGTCGGGTTCGAGACGCTCGAGTCGACGTATGTGTAGTTCGCCTGAACACCGAAACCGCTCAGCAAGCCCGGCAGGAAATCGAAGAACTGTTGGTATGCGACTTCCGCGCCCTTAACCGTGCCCTTGCCGGCATTGATCTGTGTGCTCACGAGATAACGGCGGCCCTGGAACGTCTGCTCATAGAAGCCCGGCGCCAGGAAGCCATCGACCTTCTTGTAGAACAGGCCCCCGGTCAGTGACCCCGCTCTCGCGAAATACCATTCTGCGGTCACGTCGAAGTTGTTCGACGTGATCGGATCGAGCCGCGGATTGCCCGCGCTGGCACTCGCGCGGCCCTGCTGATCGAGCTGGTTCGGATTGTTGAGCGTCAGGTTGGTCGACAGCTGATCGAAATTCGCCCGCGCCAGACCTTTCGAATAGGCGAAGCGCATCTGGAACTGGTCGGTCAGACGGGCGCGAAGGTTCACGCTCGGAAGGGCCTTGGTATAACTGTTAGTGGCCTGGAACGGGGTGACGACCGTGCTGGTCACGCCGTTGGTCACGACCGTGGCGAACGCCGAACCGGCGGACGTCGTGCTGGTCTTGATGATGCGAACGCCTGCTCCACCATCGATGCGAATGCCGCCCGCATCGAACGCATAATCGGCGACTGCCCAGGAGGTGTAGGTCTTTTCCGTTTGATTGTTGAGATCGCCCGGCGTGAACGCGTCCTTGGTCCGTGCGCCGAGCAGCGCATAAAGCGCCTTTGTCTGCTCCCAAACGCCGTCGCCTGCCGGGAATGCCGGATAAAGCAGACCGCCCTTCACGGTGTTACCATCGAACCAGTTGGACGACGGACCCCGCATCGCGAGCTGCGGGTTGCGGCCGAGCGGGATCAGCGGCGTGCCGGCAGGTGCCGAACAGCTGCCATCCGGGCCGATCGCGGTGACGCAGACGCCGTTCCAGGTGCCGCGCAAGTCGATGGTATTGTCCGCATAACGGGCGCCGCCGCGCAGCTTCTGGAGGAACCCGCCCTCGATGTCATATTCGATGTCGTAGGCGAGCGCGAGCGTATCGGCGTCATTGCGCTGTAGCGAATCCGCGATGAACGGGGTCGTGTAGTTCGCCGGATTGTTGAGCAACGACGGGTTGGCGACGTCCCAGCGCGGATATTTGCCGCGCAGGTCGAAGGTGACGCCGGTGGTATGCGGCGAGGTCAACACGGTCTGGCCACTCGTTGTGTACAGCGACAGCACATGGCCGTTGCGGTCGGCATTATAGTAGGACTTCAGATACTGGACGTCGAAATTGGCCTTTGCATTCGGCGTAGCCTGCCAGCCGACGTTGAATGTGAGGTTCTGGCTCGCGCTCCACAGTTCCTGATCGAACCGACCGGTTTCGAAGGTTTGCGGCGAGATCGTACCGCTGGTCGCGTAACCTTCCTTGTTGAAGGTGAAGGCGGCACCGGGAGCTGCCTTGGCCGCGTAAACGGTCTGCACGCCGTTGACGAACGTGTCGGATATGCTGTTGGCGTCGTAAAAATAGGCGCCCGTGCGATTGAACCAGTATTTGGTTCCCTGATATTGCGCGGTGACCAGCACATCCGGATTGGCCTGCCACTGCAATGCGGCAGCGACGCCCAGACGCTTGCGATCACCAGTGTCGTCATAGATTTCAAAGCCATAGGGAATCTTGGCACTGGCTGGCGCACCGGTGATCGTGCCGGGCTGCGCATTGCCGAACGGACCGGCGAGCAGGCCGTCCTGACGATACTGGCTCTTGGAATATACGGCATTCAGCAGCAGGCCGATCTCGCCCATGCCGGTGTCGTAACGGTTGCTGTAAAGGCCCGAGATCGAGCCACCGTATTTGTCGACACGATCGTAATAGTTGCCGCGTGCCGTCATCGAAATGACCTGGCCTGCCGTGTCGAACGGCTTGCGGGTCCGCAGATTGACCGCACCGCCGACGCCGCCTTCGATGATTTCGGCAGGCGCATTTTTATAGACGTCGATACCCGACAGCAATTCGGGCGGAATGCCTTCCAAATCGAACGAGCGACCGCCGGACGCGGAATAGACCGCGCGGCCGTCCAGCAGGTTCTGCGTCTGCGTCAAGCCGCGAACCGCGATTGCGGGCGAGGTGCGGTGATCGAAGTCGGTTGCGCCTTCGCCATAGCGGCGCTGGATCTGCACACCGGTGACGCGCTGCAGGGCTTCCGTCGTGTTGACGTCGGGAAGCTTGCCAATGTCCTGCGCGCTGATCGAGTCGACGATCTGGTTGGAATTGCGCTTGATCGCCTGAGCGGTGCCGAGGCTCGCACGGACGCCGGTGACGACAATGTCCTGATCGCTCGCCGGATCGGCCGCGGCCTGATCGGCGGTCTGCGCGACGGTGGTGCTTGGCTGTGTTTGCGCCTGCACGTGTCCTGCGCTGACCAGCGCGACCAAGGATGCGCCGGCGAACAGCCGGCCGTAATGACCCTTCATATTCCTCTCCCCTACTACCGACATCAGTGCCGTGTAATGTCCGACATATACCCAAGTCGGTTATGCCGGACAAATAAAAAGCGTGGCTATCGACCCATGATTCCGCGAGGGTGTGGCGGATATCACGCACACCCCAGGGAAGGGTTTGAAGAGGTTGGCAAAACGTGACGGGCTGCGGCCGGCGCATGTGACCATTGCACGCACGCTGGGGGTCGCCATCGTTACCGGCGAGTATCTTCCGGGTGCGACAATTCAGGGAGAGTTCGATCTCGCGGACCGGTTCGGGGTGGCGCGGAATGTAATCCGCGAAGCGTTGCGCATGCTGATCGCGAAGGGGCTTATCGAGAGCCGTCGAAAAACGGGTACGCGCGTACGAGCGCGTGCCGACTGGAATCTGCTGGATGCCGAAATGCTTGGCTGGATGTTCGAAGGTGCGCCGCCGCTCGCCTTCGTGAGGGATTTGTTCGAACTCCGGCTGATTATAGAGCCTGCGGCTGCCGCTCTTTCGGCGGAACATCGCACGATGCGGCAACTCTCCCGCATGGGCTATGCGCTTGAATTGATGACCCGGCATGGCCTGGATAACAGCGAAGGGCAGGAGGCAGATGAGCAATTCCATGCCATTCTGCTCGAAGCGACGCACAACGAACTGCTTGGTAGCCTGGCCGTCAGCATCTCGTCCGCCGTGCGGTGGACCACGTTTTTCAAGCACCGTTCGAGCATCGTTTATCCCGATCCGATCCCCCAACATCAGGATCTGTTCGAGGCGGTAGCCCGGTCTGACAGTGCCGGCGCGCGCGCGGCGGCGACCAGTCTGATCGATCAGGCGCGCCGCGATACCGAGATTACGCTGGCTGACGGTAACCCGACTCGACGGCACGAGACGCGCCTATAATGTCCTACATATAACTTTTTAGATCATTATATGGATCGGTGCATCGCCATGCGAGATTTTATGTCCGGTATGGTTTGTGGCATTCGCAGCGGCAGGTTGCGGCGCATCACGCTGGCGCTTGCGCTGACGGCATCGGCGGCGTCGGTCGGGGCACAGGACAGCCGGTTCGTGTCGATCAAAGGCGACAAGCGGGCATTGCGCGTGGACGGCCAGCCGTTTCTGCTACTGGGTATTCAGCTCAACAATTCGAGCGGTTTCCCTGCCGAAATGCGCCGGCTGGCACCGGCGATCCGTCGCAGTCAGGCCAATACCGTCATGGCGCCGATCGGCTGGGAATCGATCGAGCCGGTGGAGGGGCGGTTCGACTGGTCTGCGGTTGACGGACTGATTGCCGAGGCACGCTTGCAGCAGGTTCGGCTGGTGCTGCTGTGGTTCGGCACCTGGAAGAACGCCAATATGAGCTATACGCCCGCCTGGGTGAAGCGCGATACAGTCCGCTTCCCGCGGGTGGTGAATGCCGAAGGTCGGCCGATCGAAGTGATCTCGCCGATCAGCGTCGCAGGGCGCGAGGCCGACGCACGCGCTTTTGCCGCGCTTATGGTGCATCTGAAGGTCGTAGACAGGCGGCAAAGAACCGTCATCATGGTGCAGGTCGAGAACGAGGCGGGCACGCTGGGCGCCGATCGCGACTACGCGCCCGCCGCGGAGGCTCTGTTCCGGGCGGCCGTGCCGCCCGACATGCCGGGTGCAAGGCCCGGTGACTGGACCGCCAGCTATGGTGAGCGAGCGCCCGAGGCGTTCATGGCCTATCACACCGCGCGTTATATCGGTGCGGTCGCCGCGGCGGGGAAGCGTGCCTACGATCTTCCCCTTTATGCAAACGTCTGGCCGCGCGAGCAGCCAGGGCTGTTGCGCCCGGGGGACAGCTCGCCGTCGGGCGGAGCGGTATCGTGGCTGTTGCCGCAGTGGCGCGCGTTGGCCCCGGCGATCGATGTCGTCGGCGTCGACAATTACGACACAAACGCCGCGCCTTATATGGAGATCGCGCGCGCCTACGACGTGTCGGGCAATCCGCTGTTCGTGCCAGAGACGGGGGGCAGCATGGCCCACGCACGCCATGCTTTCTGGACGCTGGCGCAGCCATATGCAGTCGGCATCGGAAAGTTCGGTATCGATACCGGTTTCGGCATCAAGGATGGCAAGCAGATCGAGGAGCCGATCGCCCTCGACTATCGCCTCTTGCGTGAAGCGGTACCGTTTCTGGTGCCGTTGCGTGATGCCGGACAGGTGCGCGTCGCGGTGGAGGAGGATGGCATGGCGAACGTGCCGCTCGTTTTCGGCGACGTGGATCTCGTCGCCCGCTTCGGCGATGTGCGCGATGGCTATGGCGGACCGCGGGGGCAGGGCAATGGCGACCTATCCGGCAGGGTAATCGTTGCACGCGCCGCAGCCGATCGCTTCCTGCTCACCGGCGTGAGTGCCAACCTCAGGTTCGCGACCCGGTTGGGCAGGGCAGGCAGCGTCCAGCTCGTGTCCGTGGGGGAAGGGCATTTCGAGGGCGGCCGCTGGGTGCGCGACCGACTGGTCAATGGCGACGAAACCGCATTCGGCCTGATCCTGCCGGCGACGGGTCGTTCGCTGATGGTGACCGTGCAGGTGAACCCATGACGGCGCGGGTCGCATTTGCGATGCTGCTCACCGCACCGGTCGCTCTGACCGCAGCGGATGCGCCGGTGCGCTGGAATGCTGCCGGTTCTGGCAATCCCTTATTACCGGGCTATTTCGCCGATCCGTCCATCGTCCGCGATGGCGGACGCTGGTACGTCTTCGCGACGATCGATCCGTGGGGCGACGATCGATTGGGCATGTGGGTGTCGGATAATGGCCGCGACTGGCGTTTTTCGCAACCGGACTGGCCGACCAAGGCGGCGGCGACCAGCCCGACCTCGGGCGATTCGAAGGTATGGGCACCATCGGTAGTCAGGGCGGCGAACGGACGCTGGTATATGTACGTCTCGGTCGGCAGCGAGGTATGGGTCGGCAGCGCGGCATCGCCGGCCGGGCCTTGGGCCGACGCCAATGGTGGCAAGCCACTGATCGCAAAGGACTTCGCGCCTGCGTATCATATGATTGATGCCGAGGCGTTCATCGACAGCGACGGGCAGGCGTATCTGTACTGGGGATCAGGGCTCAACTGGGTCAACGGCCACTGCTTCGCCGTCCGCCTGAACCCCGACATGGTGACGTTCGACGGCCCGCCCCGTGACATCACACCGGCGCATTATTTCGAGGCGCCGTTCATGGTAAAGGCGGGCAAGCGTTACGCGCTGACCTACAGCGACGGCAACACCACCAAGGATACCTACACAGTTCGTTATGCGATCGGCGACACCCCCTTCGGGCCGTTCGAAGAAGCGGCCAACAGCCCGATCCTGAGCACCGACGCCGTGCGTGACATCGTCAGTCCCGGTCATCACGCCGTTCTCCGCAGCGGCACACAGAACTACATCCTGTATCATCGGCAGGCGCTGCCGTGGCCGCGTGGCGGCGACGACGTATTGCGACAGGTGGCGATCGATCGACTTGCGATCGGAGCGGATGGCACGCTGGCCCGGGTAGTGCCGACACATGGCAGCGTGGTCGGCGGGTTTGGCCGGGCGCGGCTGCGCGGGCTGCGCTGGCAGGCGTTCGGAAGCACGGGAGATCCCGTCTATGCCCCCGCTCGCGCTGCAGACGACAATTACGCGACGCTTTGGCGAGGCGGCGGGGAGGGGCGGGCCATGCTGGTGGCCGATCTGGGATCGGTGCGCGCAGTGCGGGGTAGCCGTTTGCGGCCGGAATATGCAACGCGATCCTATGAACTGGGGATCGAGGCGTCGACTGATGGCAAGGTCTGGCGCGCCGCGGTGCCGGTCGCGGTGCTGTCGGGATCGCCAATCACGTTACTGCATCCGCTGCGAGCACGGTATCTGCGACTGACGACCGCACACGGCGGGAATGGCTTTTGGGAATGGTCGATCGATTGAGAGCGATGCGGGCGCGACCGGTCAGCCGGCGGGGCAGGCGGGTCTCGCAGGTCCGCGGGTCAGGACGATGGTGACCACCGATCTTGGAGGCGCGGTCGTCCCGCTGACGCAGCGCGCATCGTGCGTCTGGTCGGTCAACACCATTTGCGGATGCCAGCCGGTGGGAACGACCAGCCAACGGGGGGTGATGCCGCCATTGACGTGCACCAGCGCCAATGTCCGTCCATCGGGCGACAGCGCACCCGCTGTGTCGAGGTCGTCGACCGGGACCAGTCGGTAACCGGGGCGGATATAGCGGCTGAACTGCGCCATCGCCCAATATTTACGGGTGATGTAGATCGCATGTGGCCCCTTTGCGGATGCGGTCAGATCGGTCTTCACGAGGCCCCAGTTCGATCCGGGTCCGATTTTTCCCGTGGCATCCTTGCGCGCCGACATATCCTCGATCGCTTGCCAGAACACCCAGGCCGCGGGTTCCAGTCGCTTGAGGTCGAGCACGATGTGTTCGGCAAAGGCCAGCGCCGAAGGCATAGCATCGAAATCTTCGGGGTCTCCGTCGAGCGGGGTGTCGTCCTCGCTCATCCATAGCCGGATACCCGCAGCCCGCGCGGCATCGCGCACGCCCGTCTGATGGATGTTGCCATAACTGTGGACGTTGAGCTGGCCGATCCGGGCCATGGTCGTCGGCGGGTAGGCGGCGATATCGGTCAGGAACAGGTGGGAACTGGTTTCGTCCGGCGCAGCGATGACGGTCGAAAGCCTGCGCGCCTTCAACGCGGCGTCGGCGGCGTCGATCATCGTGGCCTGTAGTGCCGGGCTCCAGTGCGCACCTTCCTGCTTGTTGGCGGCGAACCAATAGTTCGTGTTGGGCTCGTTGACCGGCGACAGCGTGCGGAAGGTAATTCGGTGGCGTCGTTGCAATTCGTCGACGCTGCGCGCCAGATAGGTGGCGAAGCGCCCTTCCTCGCCCGGCCGCAGATTGTCGTCGTCGCCCCGTTCAGCGCCCGACACGCGGCCGGATATCGTCATGAACCAGGGTGGCGAATTGGAGAAGGCCTCGAAGATCGCAGTCGGCACCCGGTCGCGGATCGCATCGAGCCACCAGCGTTGCGTCGCATCCTGCGACCAGTCCCACATCGCGGGCGCGTCGGCTCGCCAGTCCTCACCCGTCGTGCCGGACGGCAGCCGCCAGAAGCCGGGAACGGCGCCGCCGGGGCGCAAGTACGGCTTGATACCGCCCGCATTGCCGCCGCCGATATTGTAACGCGCGATCGTCCAGCCGAGCCCGCGGTCGGTATAGAACAGATCGGCCAGCCGGTCGCGCTCCGCCAGCGGCCAGTCGCCGGTAACGTTGGCGAACCAGGCAAGGGCAGTGCCCCATCCCTCGAACTCCGTCGAGGGGCGATCGATGGCGGGCCGCAGCGTCACCGTAACGGGCGTTGCGAGCGTGGACGACGGTGCCGTTCCGGTCGTCAACAGCGCAGCGGCCAGCATCGTCGATTGCAACATCGTTCTCGCTCCCCCGATACGGCCATTCCGATCGCGTCGGCCTGATCTCTTGCGTAATCGGTCCAAAACGATATGTCGGACATGAAATCGGATCAACCGATGATTTGGGGAGCGGACGATGCGGCGATCATGGCTGGGGTTGGGATTGCTCGCTGGCACCGCGACCGGCGCGGTATCCGCGCAGAACACGCCGCAGGTTCAGCCGGTGCAGGTCGACCCGGCCCGACCGGACTGGGAGAATCCCGCGGTGTTCGCGCGTGGCAAACTGCCCGCCCGTGCGACCGGCTTTCCCTTCGAGACACGCGAGAAGGCGCTGGCTGGCGACGAAGCATCGTCGGCGCGCTACGTGACGCTGGACGGTACGTGGAAGTTCGCACTTTCGCCCGACGCCGATGCGTTGCCTGCGGGATTCGAACGACCGGGGTTCGACGTGTCGGGGTGGAAGGACATCAAGGTCCCCGCCGACTGGCAGGCGGAGGGGTTCGATCAGCCGCGCTACAACAACATCACCTATCCGTTTCCGGCCAATCGCCCGCTGATCCCTCACGCTACCAACCCGGTGGGGTCGTATCGCCGCGATGTGACGATGCCCGCCATTTGGGTCGGCAATGACGTGATCCTCCACATCGGTGCGGCAGGATCGGCTTACTACGTTTGGGTCAATGGCGAAAAGGTTGGCTATTCCGAGGATTCCAAGCTGCCGGGCGAGTTCGATGTCACACGATGGATGAAGCCCGGCCGCAACACGATCGCGATCCAGATATTCCGCTGGTCGGACGGCAGCTATCTGGAGGATCAGGATTTCTGGCGGGTTTCGGGCATCGAGCGGTCGGTGTATCTGATGGCGGCTCCGTCGACGCGGATTGCCGACACCTTCGTTCACGCGGGACTGGATGCAGACTATCGCGACGGCATGCTTGCGGTCGACATCGCGGTGTCGGGAACTGCGGCGGCGACCGCTCGTGTGACGGTGATGGAGGGCACACGACAAGTGCTGACCGCCAGCCGTGCCGTGCCGATCCAAGGCGAGCGGCGGGTGACGTTGGAGGGCAGGGTGCCGGCGGTCCGAGCCTGGACGGCGGAGACGCCAGCCTTGTACACGCTCGTAACCGAGTTGGTCGATGCACGCGGCCGGGTGACGCAATCGACTGCGCGGCAGATCGGCTTCCGCACCGTCGCCATCCGGAACGGCCTCGTGTCGGTCAACGGCAAGCCGATTACGATCCGCGGCGTCAACCGTCACGAACATGATCCCGAGACCTTCCACGTCATCAGTCGCGCGTCGATGGAGCGCGATATCCAGTTGATGAAGCGCAACAACATCAACGCGATCCGTACGTCGCATTATCCCAACGACCCGTATCTCTACGATCTCGCCGATCGCTATGGCCTGTACGTCATGGACGAGGCGAATATCGAGAGCCACGCGTACATGGATTACGCAAACAAGCATCCGCGCGAGCGGGCGGCATACCAGATCGGCTTCGATCCCGCGTGGAAGGATGCGCACGTCAGCCGCGTCGTCAACATGGTTGAGCGCGACAAGAACCATCCGTCCGTCATCTTCTGGTCGCTCGGCAATGAGGCAGGGATCGGGCCGAACTTCGAAGCGGCGGCGGCGGCGGCGGCGAAGGCACGCGATCCCGATCGACTGATCAGCTATCTCGGCTGGGGCACGTGGGACGGGATCAGCGATCATCGCCCTAACCATTATGCCGACATCTATGCGCCGATGTACGATCCGGCCGTGAAGATGGAGGATTATGCGACCAACTGGAACTTCGCCCAACCGATGATTCAGTGCGAATATGCGCATATGATGGGCAATTCGGGCGGTAACCTGAAGGAATATTGGGATACGATCTACGCGCATCCCGACAAGCTGCAGGGCGGGTTCGCATGGGACTGGGTCGACCAGTCGATGTACCGCTATACCAACGATGGTCGCCGCTATTGGGGCGATGGCGGCGAATATGGTCCCAATCCGGGTGGCGAGATCGAGTTCGGCGACGGGCTGCTACAGGCGGATCGCACACCCAATCCGCTACTTTACGAGCTGCGCAAGGTCTATTCTCCCATCCAGTTCGACGGGTTCGATCCGGCGAGCGGGCGGGTGACGGTGCGGAACCGCCACGACTTCCGCGACCTGTCCGGCTTCGCGTTCGATTGGGTGGTGCTGGAGGACGGTGTCGACGTAGCGAGCGGCGCGCTGGCAACACCTTCAGTCGCGCCGCATGCTGCGGCGTTGGTCACGCTGCCAGTCGCCGCACTGCCTCGCAAATCGGGTGCGGAATATTTCGTGACGGTCCGGGTCAGGACCCGGAGCGAGGCGGTGCCGCTGGTGCCGGCGGGCACGCTGGTCGGTTTCGAGCAATTTGCGCTGGATCGAGTGGCGGAGCGGGCAGCGCCTGCGTCTGGCACGGATCGCGGCGAAGTGCGCGTCGCGAACGGTAGCGGCGTGATCGTGATGTCGGTCCAGTCCACGACGCTGGAGATAGACCGGACGACCGGTCTGATCCGCCGCTATGCTCGTGACGGGCGTGCGCTCGCGTCCGGGGGGGCTCCGCATTTCTGGCGCGCGGTGACCGACAACGACATCGGCATCGGCACCGACAGGCAACTCGCGGCGTGGAAGGGTATGAGCGACACCCGCCGCGTTACCGGTGTGCGCAGCCGCCGCACCGCAGTGGGTGGCGAGGTGACCGTGGAATTTGCGCTGGGCGATGGCGCGGCGACCTTTACGACGACTTATACGATGGCGGGGGACGGCAACGTCGCGGTCACGGGTTTTCTCACGCCCGTGAAGACGGACTTGCCGCCTCCGTTTCGCGTCGGGCTGGCGTTCGCGCTGCCGACCGATCTGAAGACGGTCGCATGGTACGGGCGCGGACCGCATGAAAGCTATACCGATCGCAAGACGTCGGCACCGATCGGCCTGTGGCGTGGAGCGATCGCCGAGCAGAATCACGATTACATCCGGCCGCAGGAGACGGGCAACAAGGTCGACGTCCGCTGGATGGAGCTGTCCGGCGCGGGCGGCGGGTTGCGTATCGCCGGCGACCGTCCGCTGATGATGAACGCGCTCGCGTTCCCCTATGCAGACCTTGATCGGCACAAGCCCGGTACGTGGAAGTCGACCGATGTCGTGCCGCACGGGCAGGTGACGTTGCTGGTCGACAGCGCGCAATGGGGCGTCGGCGGCGACACCCAATGGAGCGAGTTTGGCAAGCCGCTGCCGCACTATCGCACCACCCTGACGCCCACCCGCTTCTCCGTACGCCTCACGCCCTTTGCCGGCGAGGGCACGATGCCCGACAAGGCGCTTCCTGCAAGCGCAACCGCAGAGGAATGAGATGTCCGACCTGGAGTTGATCACCCGCCGCGGTGTCGTCGCCGGCGCTCTCGCCATCGCCGCTGCGCCGGGGGCCGTCGCGCGAACCCGCGACCCGATCGTGAACCCGATCGTCCGCCAGCGTGCCGATGCGCAGGTGTTCCGCCACAGCGACGGCTGGTATTACATGACCGGATCGGTTCCGGAATACGATCGACTGGTACTGCGCCGTGCGAAGACGATCGTCGGCCTGTCGGCGGCGCCTGAAGCGGTCTTGTGGCGGCACCCCGCGACAGGGCCGATGTCGGGATACGTGTGGGCGCCCGAGTTGCACCGGATCGACGGGAAATGGATCATGTATTTCGCCGCCGGGCCAAGTGGCGGCGGTGCGGACGTGTTCCGCATCCGGACCTATGCGCTCGCCTGCACCGCCACGAACCCGATGACCGGCACCTGGTCGGTGTTGGGCCAGCTCGAGACCCCATGGGACAGTTTCACGCTCGACTCGACCAGCTTTGTCCACCGCGGCCGCCGCTATCTTGCGTGGGCGCAAAAGGAGCCGGGGATCGCTACCAATTCCAACCTCTACCTTGCGCCGCTGGCGACACCGCTGACGCTTGCCGCGCAGCCTGCCAGGCTTTCGGTGCCGACGCTCGAATGGGAACGGCGTGGGTATAAGGTCAACGAAGCGCCCGCACTGCTCGCGCGCAACGGCCACCTGTTCATGACCTATTCGGCGAGTGCCACCGATGCACGCTATTGCATGGGGATGCTGACGGTCCGCGACGATGCCGACATCATGGACCCGGCCGCATGGACAAAGTCGCAAACGCCGGTGTTCCAGTCATCGCCCATCACCCATGTGTACGGACCGGGACACAACAGTTTCACCGTCGACGAACGCGGCCGCGACATGCTCGTCTATCACGCGCGCGATTACGACAGGATCGAGGGTGATCCGTTGCTCGATCCGAACCGTCACACTCGCGTTCAGCCGATCCGTTATCGCGCCGACGGGACACCCGATTTTGGGCAGCCCGTCGCCAACGGCAAGCTGATTTGAGGCGATCCTACAGACCGAACCGAAGCGTGGCGCGAAGATCGCGACCGGCGAGCGGCGCGAAATCCTTCAGGAAGCTGGATGCGCGCCGCGCCGTGACATCGAAGATATTGTTTGCGCTGAGGAGCAGCTGCGTCTTGTTGTCGCGCCCGAACGGCGACAGGGCGATGCTGGCGTTGACCATCGTATAGTCGTTCGTCCGGGTTTCGAAATCGGCGGTTCGGTTCTGCCGGAAGGCGTGCTCGACCTCGGCGCGAGCGGTCAGAAAATCGGTCTGCGCTTCCAGCCCGCCGAGCACGCGCGGCGCCGGAATGCGCGGTACCGGTCCGACATCGACGATATTGGCGTGGACGTAATCGCCCAGCACGTCGGCGTTGATCCTGGTCGATCCGATCGTGAACAGGGACGCCGACAGGTCGGCCTCGAACCCATAATAGCGCGCGTCTGCCTGCTGGTACTGGAAGCAGGGAAGGTCGACCTCGCGCGGGTCCGCCGCGGCCTGGCAGACCGCAGGATCGACCTGATTTTCCGAGATGTAATTGGAAAACCAGTTGTAATAGGCGGATGCGTCGAAGTTTGCGCGATCGGTATGCGCGTGCAGCGTCGCCTCGACGCCCCAGCTCTTCTCGAGCCGGAAATCGGGACTGCCGAGTTCGTACGCCTGCGTACCGGCATGGCCGCCGTTGGCGAACAATTCCTCTGCCGACGGCGCACGTTCGGTGCGTGACAGGTTGACGCCGAAACGGACGGCATCGCTGACACCATAGGAAGCGCCGAGCGAACCGGACAGCGCGTTGAAGCTGCGATTGCCAACGAAAAAGCGATTGTCAGGATCGGTCTTCGCCGTCAGGTCGCTCCATTCGTAGCGCAGCCCGCCCTCGGCACGGAAGCGGCCGAAGTCGAACTGCTGGACGGTGAACAGGCCGGTCTGGTTGGTTTCGTTGCGCGGCAGGAAGGCCTCTTCCCCGGCGACATCGAACAAGCGATTGAAATACTGGACGCCGGATGCCCCGCTCCAGGGGCCTCGGCGGGCTTGAACTATTTCTACGCGGCCTTCGGTGCCGTTGTTGAAAAAGGCGGTTCCGATCGAGCCGTCCTCCTCCAGTTCGTAATGGCGATAGGTCGCGTGGCCGATCCGCACACGGATGGCGCCGATGACGTCGCCGCCGGTCCGGACTTCGCCGCGCAGGTCGACGCGGTTCTGCACGAGGTCAAGCCGCGGCGCCTCCTGTTCCTGTCCCACGGCGGTCGCGTAGCGGATCGGGATGCCGTACAGGCTGTCGTAGTGGCTGTACGACACGCCGAGCGAGCCGGTGTCGGTGACGATGCTGGCGCCGACGCCGGCGGTCCAGGTCTCTGCGGCGGAATTGGGCAGCTTGCCGCGGATGGCGGCGGAGCCCGCGAAGTCGATCGGCTCGTCCGCAGGATCCTGCGGCAGTCCGACCTGACCGAGCGCCGCAGTCCGGGCGCCACGCGACAGCGCATTGCCGCCGATCCGCAGATCGCCGGTCTTGAGGTACGATCCATCGGCGTGCAGCACCAGATGATCGCCGACCGCGACGTCGCCGGCGCCTTGCAGCGAACGCTCGTTCGCGGCCGAACCGTAGTTGGCGATACCGTTCAGGCGATAGCCGTTGGCCGGCAGGGTGCGCGGGATGCGCGTGTCGACGACGTTGACGACGCCGCCGACCGCGGACGATCCGAAGAGCAACGCCGAGGGTCCGCGCAGCACCTCGATCCGCTCGGCGAGCAGCGGATCGATCACCACGGCGTGATCGACCGAGGTGTTCGACACGTCGATCGATCCGATGCCGTCGGTCAGCACGCGGATACGCTCGCCCTGAAAGCCGCGCAGGATCGGGCGCGACGCGGTCGGTCCGAACGATGTCGCCGACACGCCGGGCAGGCGCGCGAGCGTTTCGCCGATCGTGGGACGCAGCGCTCGGCTCAACGCCTCGCCACTGAGTACGGACGTGCCTTGCAACACGTCGCGCTCGCTCTGCTGCAAGACGCCGGTGACGATGATGTCGTTGGACCGGGGAGCGGGCGCGGTGTCGCTGCCCTGCGTCGCGGTCTGCGCATATGCGGCCGGCATGGCCAGCAGGGACACGAGGCTGACCCCGATCAAAAACGTCTTCATAGCTGCCCTTTCTGAACGAGGCATCCGCTTAGGAGGTACAATATAATGTATCAATCCGTTTCTGTGTGCGATGCGGCGAAGCGAGGCCGGGCGTGCGGAAGCGATGCGCCGAAGTGAGTGGAGGGAGGCGGTCCCAAGCCCGGCATCCGTGTTCGCCGACCATGTTCCCCGGCCTTCGCCGGGGACCGAAAGGAAGGCTGGCGGTGCAGCCTTCCCGCTATCGCGCGGTCGACATGGAATACGGCCGTGCCGCGGCGGCGCTGCCCCATTCACGGTTGGGGGTCGCCGCCATCGTGAAGCGGAGTTCGCCGCCCGCCCGAATCTCTGCGTCGCGAACGAAGCTGCGCGTCAGCGGCCTGCCGTTGAGTGTCACCGCGGCGACGTATAGGTTGGTGTCGGACAGGCCATCCGCGACCACGGCGAAGCGTTTGCCCGCCGGCAGCTTCAACACCGCACGATCCACGAACGGACGGCCGATGACATATTCGTTCGAGCCCGGCGCGACCGGGTAGAAACCGAGTGCGGTGAACACCAGCCAGGCCGACATCTGGCCGAGGTCGTCGTTGCCCGACAGGCCATCAGGCGTCGGCTTGTATTGCGAGGCGACGATCTGGCCGAGCCGCTCCTGCGTCCGCCACGGCGCGCCGGCGTAGCCGTACAGATAGGCGACGTGATGGCTCGGTTCGTTGCCGTGGATGTACTGGCCGATCAGTCCGGCGATATCCTCGGCATGGCTGTAGTCGAGCTTCGAGGTGTCGTAGTCGAACATCGCGTCAAGCCTGGCGATCGTCTTGGCGTCGCCGCCGAGCAGGCGGATCAGCCCGGCCTGATCCTGCGGCATGAACCAGCTGTATTGCCACGCATTGCCTTCGGTATAATCCGAGCCGTAGTTGATCGCGGTCGGATCGAAGGGGGTGCGGAAGGCACCGTTCGCCAGCCGTGCGCGCAGCCAGCCGCTCTTGATATCGAAGCTGTTGCGCCAGTTGCCGGCACGTCGATCGAACCGGTCCGCGACCTCGGTACGGCCCATCGCGCGCGCCATCCGGGCGATCGTCCAGTCGTCATAGGCATATTCGACCGTCTTCGACGCCGCTTCGGGTTCCTGGTCGATCGGGACGTAGCCGCGCTGCATATAGGCGCCGAGGCCGCCATAGGGGGCGTAGGTCGCGCTGGCGATCATGGCGTCGAGCGCGGCATCGGCATCGAAACCGCGGATGCCCTTCAGATAGGCGTCGGCGATCACCGGCGCAGCGTGATAGCCGATCATCGTCCATGTCTCGCGCCCGGCGAACTGCCAGACGGGCAGGATGCCGTCGGGGCTGTGGCGGCGACTTTCGATCAGCGAGCGCACGATGTCGGTGGTGGTCCGTTCCGGCTGGACCAGCGTCAGCAGCGGATGTTCGGCGCGGAACGTATCCCAGAGCGAAAAGGTGGAGCGGAAGGTGAAGCCGTCGGCCCGGTGGACCTGATCGTCCGGCCCACGGTAGCGCCCGTCCGCGTCGCTCCACACGCCGGGCGCGAGCAGCGTATGATAGAGCGCCGTGTAGACGCTGGTGCGCATCGGCGCGGCGGCATCGATCTGCACCGCGCCCAGCGCATCGCTCCACGCGGCGGCGGTGCGGGTGCGGACGGCGTCGAAGCCGCCGGTTTCCGCATCGAGATTGGCGATCGCGCCGTTCTCGTCGACCCCAGACAGCGCCACCTTCACCTCCAGCGGGGCAGCGAGACGGCCGAAGTCGATCTGTGCTTCCAGCGCGCGACCCAGCTTTTCCGCGACGGCGGTGCTGCCGCGCCCCGGTCCCTGAAAGCCCTTGTAGGTCACCGCCGCGTCGCGATCGACGAAGCTGTGCGCGGTGGCCGGCGTGGAAAAGCGCATCGCGAAATACAGCTTGCGGCCCGGCGCCCACCCGCGCGTCTCGCGGAATCCGGTCAGCGTGCCGTCGGGTCGCCAGTGCAGGCCGGACCACAGGATCTTGCCGGGGTAATCGTAGAGCGATGACCGCAGGTCGAGGACGAGGTGTGCCGCCTGTCCGGCAGGGAAGGTGTAGCGGTGGACGCCGACGCGGGTGCCCGCCGTCATTTCCGCGCGAATGCCGCCGTCGCGCAACGTCACCGCATAATAGCCGGGGTGCGCGATCTCGTCGCGGTGGTCGAACCGCGATCGATAGCCGGAACCCGGCCGCTTCGGATCGCCGGGGTCGAGCCGCACCGTATCGCCCGCCTGCGGCATCACCAGCAGGTCGCCGAGATCCGAATGGCCGGCACCTGAAAAATGGGTGTGGCTGAACCCCTGGATTGTCGGGTCATCGTAGCGATAGCCGGCGGCATGACCGTAGCAGGCGCGGATCTCGCACGTCGTATCGGTGTCCGGCGATAGCTGGACCATGCCGAACGGCGCGGTCGCGCCGGGAAAGGTATGGCCCTCTCCACCGGTGCCGATCATCGGATCGACCGCATCGATCGGGGCGGGAACGCTCTGCCCTACGGCGGCGGTCGATAGCGACAAGGCGATCAGGATTAAGGTGCGCATCCCGTGAGTTAAGCAGGTGCGGGGGCTATCTGTCCAACATCATCCGGCCGGCGGCGCGACATAGGGTTCGGTCGACACGGCGTAGATCGCCGGCGCACCTTCCATGTTGGTGCGATAGACGATCCATTTCCCGTCCGGCGTGAAATGTTCGTTGGGTTCCAGCGTATAATCGTGCGTCGCGAGGCTGGCGAGGCGGGTCGTTTCCAGCACGCCGGGCGAGATCAGCCCGGGCTGCGGCGTCGCAGTCGCGCGCGGTTTGAACAGGCTGATCCATTTGCCCGCGTTGCTGCCGTCGCCGGCGAACACGCTGCGATCCGGCGACAGGGTGAAGTGATAGGAGCCCTGATCGTCGGCCAGCGCATAGCGCGACCGCGCGCCGGAGGTGACGTCGTAGCTCGCCAGCCAGCCGGCGCCCTTCGCCGGGGTACGCAGGTCGTACCAGATCGTCTTGCCGTCGCTGCTCCAGAATTCGTGGCCGGCGATCTCGCCCGCGATCGTACGGGTATGCACCCGGGTCAGGCCCTTGCCGTCGGCGCGGATCGTCCAGATGCGGTCGACCTTGCTCCACGGCCCTTCGTGGCAGAACATCAGCAGTTTGGGATCGGTCGGCGAGAACTGGACGTGGTTGAGCCAGTCCGTCGCGCGATGGATCGTCCGCCGGCGACCATCGGCGATCGCGATGCTGTACATCTCCATCGGCACCCGCGCCGCCAGCCGCGCCTCCATCCACTGCGCCTTGGCCGCACCGAACGACAGCGGCTTGCCGTCGGGGCCGGTGCCGGCATAGCCCGGCGCGCCCGTCTTCGGATCGCGGCGGCCCTGCGCGGCGATCGCCGGCGGCGGCGGTTGCAATTCGCGTTCGCCGGCCAGCAGCGTCTCGTCGGCGTTGATCGCCTCGATCCGTCCGCCCGGCACGTCGGCGACCTTGCGCGTCGCACCGCTATCGAGGTCCACCCGCCATACCTGGAACGGTCCGCCGTCGTCGACCGCGACGTCGCGCACGGTGTAATATGCGCTGCGGCTGCGCGGGCCGGCGAACAGCAGCCGGTCGACCTTCGCGCGCAGCACCAGTCGCGTCGCCCACGTTTTCAGATCGACGACGCGGATCCCCTCCGGCGTCAGGTAGATCATCAGGTCGCCCTGCGGCGTGAACGGATTGTAGTTGAAATAGAGGGCGTAATTGCCCGGCGTCGAATCGATGCGGACGATCTGGCGCCCGGTCGTCGGGTCGACCCACGATGCCGGAGCGGAAAGCGTGGCGGCGGCGAGGGACAAGATGGTCAGCATCGGCTCTCGATCGGTCGTTCAGAAGGATGTCGGCTCCGCCCGTCCGGTGATCATCCGGACAGGCGGAGGGCAGGGGTGCGTCAGAAGCGCGCGGTCGCGCCGAGCGTGAACGTGCGACCGATGCGCGTCTCGAACAACGTGTCCTGACGCTTGCTGTCGATATACAGCGAGTTGCGTTCGTCGGTGAGGTTCTGCACCTCGGCGATCAGCTTGAACTGGTCGGTGATGTTGAACGAGGCAGAGGCATCCACGAACGTGTTCGGGCGATTGCCTTGCAGGTCGCTGCCCGGCGAGGCCGGGATGCCGCGGATGTAGCGGTCGCGATAGCTCGCCGTGCCGCGGATGCTGAAGCGCTTGTCCTCGTAGTACAGCGTGCCGCTGGCGGAGTTCTTCGACAGGCCGACGAGGTCGGCGGTGCTGGTCACCGTCGCCACCCCGTTCACGGAGGCGAGGACATAGGTGATTTTCGACGTCACGCGATTGTAGTTGGCGAGGACGCCGAAGTTGCTGAGGAAGCCGGGCAGGAAGTCGAGTTGCACCTGCGCATTGACCTCGAACCCCTTCAGCTTGCCGCCGGGCGTGTTGAGCGGGCGGCTGACGTTGAAGATTTCGGTCGGCGCCGTGTTGGTGTTCGCCAGCAGCGCGTCCGGCAGGCCCAGTTCGTTGAACGGGATCTGGCTCGACACGCGCTGAACGTAGGTGCCGATGTCCTTGTAATAGCCAGCGATCGACAACAGCGAGCCGGGCTTGAAATACCATTCGAGGCCCAGATCGGCGGTGTTCGCGCGGATGGGATCGAGCAGCGGATTGTTCAGCGTGCCGGTGCGAGTGGTGGCGGTGACGCCGCTGTTGGGTGCCAGCGAGGGCAGGTCGGGACGCGACATCACCTTTGCGCCCGATACGCGAAGCAGCAGTTCGGGCTGCAGCTCGAACACCACGTTGGCGGACGGCAGCCAGTCGTTGTAACTGCGATCGACCACCGCACGCTGGCCGCGCAGGCCGGTGGGCGTGGTCGCATCGGCGACCGGGATGAAGCCGACCGAATGCTGGTTGGTGCGGACATAGCGGATACCGAAGTCACCGCGCACGGGCAGGGGCAGAGCCGACCCCGTGTCGAACTGGCCCATGGCATAGGCGCTCGTCACCTGTTCGCGGATCTGCGACACGCCCGCACCGCATTCGGCACCGCAATAGCGCACGCCATCGAAGTTGAACGTCTTTTCCCACGCCTCGCTGTCGATCGCGACCCAGCTGGCGGGCGCGCCGGTGCCGAACAGCTTGTCGACGCCGCTGATCTGGCGCGTGATGCTCGACAGGCTGGTGCCTGCGGGCAACGCGGTGACGACCGTCTGCGCCAGAAAGGGCAGCGTCCCCTTCGACTGGAAGTCGGATTCGCGATACTGGCCGCCGGCGCGAACCTTGAAGCCCGGCGTCGCCTTCCATTCGAAATTGGCTTCGTAGGTCTGGTTGACGGTCGTCTGCTTCAGGGGACGGCCCTGGAAGCTGAATCCGCCGAGTACGGTGCCGTCGGACAGCGCGGGCGCGTAGGCGAAGTTGGCGGGATTGGCGACATCGAAGCCGAAGCCGAGCGTCGGCGTGCTGCCACCGTCACGATAGTCGATCGTGAAATTGTCGGTGTCGATCGCATCGATGAAGGTCTGGAGCCGCTTCTTGCCGTCGAGGATCGACTTGTTGACGCCGGCCATCATCGTCACGCGGAACGTGTCGGTGAAGTCGTGCTCCAGGTTCCAGTTCACCTGGCCGAAGCTGGAGACGTAGCGGTCGACCAGCCCCTCCGACCGGACGTCGACGCCGTCGAACAGGCCGTAGGTCAGGCTGCCGAGCGGATCGAAGCTGATGTCGCGCACCGACGTCATCGGCTGGCCGTTGTTGGTGACGCTGCGGCCGAACGAGATGGCGGCGATGTAATTGTCGCGGCGGGTGACGTCGAGGCGCGAGTAGAGCGTGTCGATCCACATGTTGGTGGCGTCGTCCGGCGCCCATTGCAGCGTGACCGATCCGCCGATCCGCTCCTGCTTCTGTTCGGAATTCACATAGCGCGGCAGGCGCGGCAGGAAGGCGCCGCTGCCCTGAACGTTGGGCAGGTCGGGCCGGCGCAGGCCGATGACGGTGTTATAGGCGGCCGCGGTGCTGGTGCGCGGGTTGCCGGTGCTGCACAGCGACGCGGTCGCGCCCTTGGTGCCGAGCGGCGGGCTGACCGGCGTGAAGCCGACCGGGGTACAGAAGGGCGCGTTGACGCCTGCGGTGGTCAGGCCGTTGGTGTTGGCGGACAGGATGTCGACCGCGGAATAGCCGACCTCGCGGGTCTCGCGCTTCTGGTACGACCCGGAGGCGAGGATGCCGAACTTGCCGTCGCCGAACTGTTTGGAGATCAGCAGCGAGGCGCGCGGGTTCACCTTCTTCGCCAGTTCGCCGTAGGTGCCGCGCAGCGTCGCCGCGACGACGAGATCCTGCTTGTAGTCGAGCGGGCGGGGCGCGCGCAGGTCGACGGTCGCGCCGAGCGAGCCTTCCTCGAGGTCTGCGGACGGCGTCTTGCGCACGGTCAGTGCCGAAAAGATCTCGGACGGGAAGACGTTGAAGTCGAAGCTGCGGCCGGCGTTCTGTGCGCCGTAGATGTCGGACGAGCCGGTCTGTGCCGATCCCTCCATCCCGTTGATGCGGACGCGGGTGAAGGCGGCGCCGAGGCCGCGGACCGAGATGTTGCGCCCTTCGCCGCCGTCGCCGCGTGCCAGCGACACGCCGGGCACGCGCTGCATCGATTCCGCCAGATTGGAATCGGGGAATTTGCCGACGTCTTCGGCGACGATGCTGTCGATCGCCGCGGTTTCGCTGCGCTTCTGGTTGAGCGCGCTGTTGAGCGATGCGCGGAACCCGGTGACGACGATGTCGTCGCCTTCGGTCTGGACCGCCGGCGTCTGGTCGGCCGCGGTGGTCGCGGCGGGCGTTGCGGTCGCGGTGGAATCGGCGGACGGCGTCTGGCTCTGCTGCTGTTCGGGCGCGGTTGCGGTCTGCGCGACGGCGGGCGTCGCCGTCAGGCCGATCGTCAACGCGATGAACGATGTAGTGCCGCAGATACGTCCCAGACGATTGACGTGCATAGCCTTACCTCTCCTGTGCTGCCGATCGGATCAGGTCCGACTTCTTGGCGTGTTCGCAAGCGACGCTAGGCACCGGACGGGCAGGGTCAAGCCATCATTTGCCGCGGTCTACCACGATATGGGATGCGCACGGTATCCAGATCGTTTCGCACATGGTTTGTCGGCGAGTGTGACCATCGCGCAACATCCCATGCGAAACGTCCATTTCAGGCCTAGCGCCGGCTCGTCCTGACGAGTGTCGCCGTCGTCAGGCCTTCCGCCCGGGCGGTCAGCGTCAGCGCGCCGGCACCACGACCGCGCAGGAACGCGACGGCCTTGCCACCCACCACCTGTCGCGTGGTGGCGGAGAAGGGGGTGTGATCGGTGATGCTGCCGTTGTCGAAGGCCGCCAGCGTGCCCGCGCCGGTCACCGCCAGCGACACCGCATCGGTCGCGGTCGGCACGATCACGCCGCGCGCGTCGACCACCTCGATGCGTACCGCCGCGACGTCGTCGAAGCCCGACCCGACGTCGCCGCGTTCCGCGACCAGCCGCAGCGCGGTCGCCGGCCCGGCGGTGCGCAGCACGTCTTCGGCGACCTTGCGCCCGCCGCGATAGCCGATCGCGCGAAGTTCCCCGGACGCGAACGGCACCGACCAGGTGATGGCGGAATCGTCTGCGTTGCGCGGCTTGCGGCCCAGCGATCGGCCGTTGAGCAACAGGTCGACCGTATCGACGTTCGCATAGACCTCGACCGTCTCGGCATGCGGCTGGCGATCGGTCGGCGACCAGTCGGCGAGCGCGCCCGGCCCCCTGGGCTGCGGCACGGCGATTCCGACCATCGTCGGCATCTCGCTGACGTCGATCACCTCGGTCACCCGCCGCGCGAGCTTGACCATCGGCGTCTCCGCCCACCAGCTGGCGCGTTCCCAGCCGATCGGCTTGACGCCATCGACCCGGTCGACGAGGCCCGATGGATTGCTGATCGCGGGCCAGCCGATCCGGTCCGCCTCGCCGAGGTAGTCGACGCCGGTCCACAGAAACATGCCCGCATAGGCAGGGTCGTCGCGCACCACGAGCCAGCTGCCGCGGTTCTTGCTGTTCTCGGTTCCGACGATCGCGCGCGACGGCTTGTCCGCATGTGCCTTCGCCAGTTCGGTCTCGCGGTAGTTCTGGCCGACCACGTCGAGCAGGTCGGCGGTGCCGTTCTGGTAATCACGCGTCGTGTTGGGGCGGAACAGCGCCATCGTCACCGGCCGCGTCGGATCTTCGGCATGGAAGATCGTCTTCAGCCGGGTGATGATCGATTGCGCGACCAGCGGATAGGGCGTGTCGTGGATCTCGTTGCCGATCGACCAGATCACCACGCTGGGATGATTGCGATCGCGCCGGACGAAATCACGCGCGTCGATCGACGACCAGTCGGTGAAGAACAGGTGATAATCCTGCGGGTTCTTCGCGACCGTCCACATATCGAACGCCTCGTCCATGACGACCAGTCCCAGGCGGTCGCACAGGTCGAGGAATTCCGGCGAGAAGGGATGGTGCGCGGTACGGATCGCATTGACGCCGAGCGCCTGCAATCCGCGCAGCCGACGTTCGTAGACCGCGAGCGGCACCGCCATGCCGAACGGCCCGCCATCGGCATGGATCGCGACCCCCTTCAGCTTGATATTGCGTCCGTTGAGCCAGAAGCCGCTGGCCGGCACGAAACGGGCATCGCGGACGCCGAACGGCACGCGCTCCTCGTACAGGATCGTCCCGTCGGCGGCGCGGACGCGGACCAGCGCGCTGTGCATCGCCGGGTCGCGGATGTCCCATCGCCGGGGATCGGCGATCGATCCGGTCAGCGACAACGCGATCGTACGACCGGCAGGCAGCGTGACCGTCGATCCGGAAACCAGCGGGAGTTCGCGCCCGTCCGGCGTGCTGACGATCGCCTCGAGCCGGGCCTGCACCGGTGCGGCGGACTGGTTGATGACGTCGCTGACGATGGTGAAGCCTGCGTTGCGTGCGTCGGGTGTCGTCACGCGAACCTGCGTGCCCCATGCTTCGGCATGGACGTCGCCGGTGACGATCAGGCGAACGTGGCGATAGATACCGCCGCCGGCATACCAGCGCGAGGCAGGCTGCGCGCTGGTGTCGGCACGGACGGCGATCACGTTGGCGCCGCCGGCCGCGGCGAGGTGGGGCGTGATCTCGTAGCGGAAGCTGGCATAGCCGTTGGGACGATGGCCGACATGATGGCCGTTGATCCATACTCCGGACCGTTCCATCACGCCGTCGAATTCGACGAACACACGCTTGCCGGCTGCCCCGGACGGCGACGTGAAATGCTTGCGATACCAGGCGACGCCGGTCGGCAGAAAGGCGCCCGAACCGGTCGCGGCCGCATGCTCGTCGAACGGGCCGGCGATCGCCCAGTCGTGGGGCAGGTCGACGGCCTGCCAGCGGCTATCGACGAACGCCGGCTGCTCCGCGCCGTTCACGTCGCCCCGGTTGAAGCGCCAGTCGTGATCGAACCCCTGCGTTCCGATGGGTTGCGCGACGGCCGATACCGACGCCAGGCCCAGCAGCACGCATGCCGCCGCCATGATCTTCGCCCAGTGCATTCCGCTCTCCCGATCTTTTCGGGCAGTCTGCGTTAGCCACGGCAATTCCGCAATGCGTTAGTTCGTCTCAATTAATGGATCTGAAAAGCCGCGAGGCTCTCCCGTACGCGCGCGAGCGCGACCTGCTCGACGTCGCTCTGACCCATCGCCGCCCAAGATCCGGTGATCGCGAAGCTGCAATGGCCATGGACGATCGCGACGAGGGAGCGGGCAAAGGTGCCGAGCGTTTCGTCCAGCGGCCGGTCGAGCGCGGTCGCCACCTCTGCCGCGACGATCCGCATCGGCCGCCCGCGGACCTCCTCCTGTTCCGGGGTCAGCGTCTCGCAGGCCGGACGGTGATCGTAGATCGCGGCCCAGCGTCGCGGGTTTTCGCGGGCGAAACGGAAATACCCCTCGGTCAACGCGGCGATCCGGTCGGTGTCCGCTTCGGCAAGGCTGTGTTCGAGCGCATCCGCCCAGTCCGCGAAGGCCTGCGTGTTGATCGCCGTAACCAGCCCGTCGACGTTACCGAAAACGTTGTGGATCGTGCCGATCGTGTACCCGACCCGCTTCGCCACTTCGCGCGCGGAGAAGCCGGCGAAGCCGACCTCCGCCATCAGCGCGATGCCGGCGTCGAGGATCAGGGCACGCAATTCGGTGCGGCTGTGGTCGGAACGTCTGCCCATGGCGTCTGGCTATGTCTCCAGGCGGGTTTCGGCAAGTCGCAACCGTGCCGCCGGGCATCACCGGACGTATAGCGGCATGCGACCGGTCAGCGGCGTGATCGCGTAATCGCTGCCGCCGCGGGGCGAGGGCCACATCGCGATCTGGAACCGCTGCTTCGCGCCGCAGGCGTTCACCGTCCATTGTTCGAAATGGCCGCCGCGGCGATCCGCTGCGATGGTCGGACGCGCCGGGGCGAGGCCGCGCGGCATGATCCGCATGTCGGCGGAGAACAGAAACGAACAGCCGCCCGTGGCCTTCGAATAGCGTGCGATCTCGCGAAGCACGTCCATCGTCAGCTGCGGGCTGGCGAGGGTGCGCCCAGTCGTCGTCAGTTCGTAGGCGGCGGCCGGCTGGCTGGAGAGCACCGCGCCGGCAAGGATCGCGCCGGTGATGAGGGTCTTGAGCGTCATGATCTGTCTCCTCGTATCGATCTCGGGTGGAGATCGCCCGCGGCATCATTCCTGCCGCACCCGTTAAATATGCAATGCTCAATTAATGCAAAATGAACGGCGTTCATTTTATTTGCCGTGCGGTCGATACGGGAAGGGAACGATCGTCAGGCCCGTGCGTCGTCCGGCTAAACGGGAGAGATGCCATGGCATTTTGCCACCAATGCGGGGCTTCGCTGAACGAGGGTGCACGGTTTTGCGGGCAGTGCGGCGCTGCCGTGCAGGCCGAAACGAAGAGCGTGGAGCGACCGATTTTGTCGGGCGATACGCCCGGCGTACCACCCTATCGCCCAGCTCCGGCAAGCGGATCGGGCAGGGCGGGCATGGGGGCGGTGCTGCCGGTGCTGATCCTGATCGCGATCCTCGCCATCGGTTACCTGGTGTTCGCCCAGAGCAGGACGAAACAGGGCGTCACCGATACCGAGGTTGCGGCAACCGGCGACGATCGACCCGACGCGATCGGGTCGGCCGGATCGGGCGGTGCCCGTTATGAAGAGCGGGCGGTCGATCGTGCGTCCGATGCTGCGGCGATCGCATCCGAAGGTGTCCGCTCGTCGGGGTCCGCCGTGCCGGCGTCGGCACTCGACGCGGCGTTCTTCCGCGATCCCGATGGCGCGGCGATCCGCTATGCCGGTCCGATCCGCGTATCGGGCACGATCGCATCGATGGTGCAGCCGGGTTCGACGCCCGCGCTGTCGATGGAGGGCCGGACGCGCTTCAACTACATGGTCGTCAACTTCCCCGCGGGGTATCGCCAGCAACTCGCACCGCTGGCGAAGGGGCAGTATATCACCATCGCCTGCGACGACGTGCGTGGCCTGGGTGGCACCACGATCCTGTCGGGATGCCTGTTGACCTGACGCGGGGCGACTTGACGCGGGGCGATTGCGTTGCCGCGTTGCGGCTGGCACCCTGCCCGAGACTGGGCTGACGACGGGAGAGCGCGATGGACAGGGTTCGGCGGTTCGGATGGTTCTATTTCGCCGGGTTCATGGCGGTCGTCGCGATCGGCTATGTTCCCGGCTTCCATGACGCGGACGGCAATCTGTTCGGCCTGTTCAAGCTCGATCTGTACGACGACAGCCTCCATTTCTTTTCCGGCGTATGGGCCGGCGTCGCCGCCTGGTGGTCGTATGGCGCTTCGCGGACGTACTTTCGTCTATTCGGGCCACTGTATTTCGCCGACGGGGTGATGGGATTGTTTCTGGGGAGCGGCTATCTGGATGGCGGCATCTTCCTGTACGGACCGATCCGGCAGTCGCTTTACGCCCATGTCTTCGCGAACCTGCCGCATCTGCTGATCGGCGGATTGGCGATCTGGGTGGGCTATCGGCTTGCCGCACGCCCGCCGGGCCGCGATCCCGTGCCGGCGTGAAGCGGCGCTGGCGTATCGCCGCGGCGGTCGGCGGCGTGGCGGCGGTGCTGGTGTTGACGCCGCTGGCCTATATCGAACTGGGGTGTCGATCGCCGCTCGCGCCGGATGTGCTGCCGAAACCGTTTACCGGCGGTTCCCCGCTGTCAGCCGCCGAGCGGCGGCCCGGACCGCGCACGTTCCTGACCTATCCCGAATGGCATATCGTCTATGAGGCGGATGCGTTCGGCCGGTATCTCGCTAGCGGAGCGCCGCCGAGCGGCTTTGCCTATGGTCGGTGGATCGGCAGCTTCTGGACGTCCTATTGCGCGGTCAATCGCGCGACCCGGGGCAGCGAGGCCGCCGGCGATGCGAAGGTCACGATCTATACGATCGGCATCAGCTATACCGTCGAACTGGCGGTCAAGGCGGCCTATGAACGCACGATCGGCCGCGTCTTCGAATGGGCGAGCGGGTGGCGGAGCGCCGACGATCGTCACGCGGCGCAGGTGCAGGTCCGCTATGGCGCCTTCCTGCACGAAACGCCGTGGTATCGCTTTCCGTTCGGCGATGCCCTGCGCGGGCTCTGGCGGACGCGCGAGCCGGATCGGACCGCGCGGCATTGGGAAAGGCGGGCTGCGCTGACCGCCGAATATGCGGTCAAGGCGGGCTATGCGAAGGCCATCGATGCCGCCACGGGGGCGACGGTCGGACGCGACGATACGACGTTGCGGTTCGTGACCACGGCGCATGCGGCGACGATCCGGGCGATCGATCCGCGTCTGAAGCCGGTACGTGCTCTCGCTGGCGGCGGACTGGTGGTGGAGGCGCCGCGTTACCAGCAATTCAACGCGCTGCTTGGCAAGCTGGCGGTGGCGAATGTGCCGCTGGTCGAGATTGCGGGCAACCGGACGATATTCGCGACGCTGCTGCTGCCCGCCGGCGCGGCGCATGCTCCTGCTATATTCGCGATGCCCGCGGATCGCGACGGCTGGCAACGGATCGGCGTCGCCGTTGCGGTGCCGGAGGTGCCCGCGTTGCTGCGCGATACGCGGCGGACCGGCGGCGTCGTCGAGCATGTCTACGATTATTGAGCGGACCCTCCGGGCTATAGCGCTGGTCGCGCTCGTACTGGGGCTGTGGACCGCGATCCTGGTGGCGATGCCGTTCGTCGGGCCGGCGGGGCGTCAGGTCGCGGTGATCGGCGACGGCGCGTCTGCGGTACGGGCGATCGCTGCGGCCGGAGGTGTGGTGGTGGAGGTGCGCCGCGGCGCGACGCTTGCACGCGCCGGGCGACGTCCGGGCTTCGTGCGCGCGCTTTATGCCGCCGGAGCACCGCTGGTGATCGAGGGTCGCATCGCCGCTGGTTGCTTTGCGAAATAGGGGGCGTAGCGGGCGTACCAGGTGTTGCTGAAGGTGCCGGTCGGGTCCCACTGACGCTTGGCGGCGAAGAACTCGCCGATGTCGGGATAGGATCGCGCCAGCTGTTCGGGCGAATAATGCAGCTGGTACGGCAGGAAGAAGCGCCCGCCATGCGCCAGCGTCAGGTCGATGAGGTCGCCGGTCAGCTTGCGCATCCGCGCATTGCCGACGTCGGTGGTCGGCTGGTTGAGGTAGAGGACGACGGAAAAGGCGGGGGCGGGGGCGTAGGACAGGGCGTTGTCCTCGACGCCGACCGCGCGGATCGACGCGTTGACCAGATTGGCCTTCTCGTCCTGAAAGATCGTCCGCATGCCGTCGATGAACGGTACGATATTGGCACGCGGCACGAAATATTCGTGCAGGATGTCGGTTTCGCCGGGGAGGTTGTTGAACAGGTAGGCGACGGAATCGTGCATCGGATCGTTACGCGCGACGAGGCAGGCCTCGCCCGATCCCTGCGCCTGTGCCCGCGTCACGGTGCAGGATTCGAGGCGGTGTTCGAGGTTCTTCTCGCTCCACCATTTCCACGATTTGAACAGGTCGTTCTTCTTGGCGAGATTGACGGTCAGGCGCCGCACCTTGGTCGATGCGACCTCCGCCAGCGGCGTGCGGAGCAGCGCCTGATCTTCGGGGAAGCGGCGGTATTGGTAGACCAGTGCCTCCTGCAACAGGCTGCCCGGCGCGGTCGACAGATGGACGTAGCTGAGGCCGACGGACGGATCGGCGGCGATGCGGGCGAACGTCGCCGGGAACTCGCGATAGTCGATCAACGCGCGTTCCGAGCGGTAGATGTCGTTCGGCACGACATCCAGCGTCGCGGACAGGATCACGCCGAACAGGCCGTAGCCGCCGACGACGTGGCGGAACAGGACGCTGTTCTCGTCGCGCGAGGCGGTGACGATCCGCCCGTCGGCCAGCATCAGGCGGATGCTGCGCAATGATCCCATCACGGCGCCGGCCTGGTGATCCATTCCGTGTGCGTTGACCGAGATCGATCCGCCAACCGAGAAGATGTCGGTCGATTGCATCGCCTTCACCGCGAACCGGGGATGCACCGCCAGCTGGATGTCGTGCCACGTCGCTCCGGCGCCGACGGTGACCGTCCGCGCCGCCTCGTCCAGCCGGATCGCACGCATGCCGCGCATGTCGAGGACCACGCCGCCCTTGCGGAACGCCTGCCCGCCCATCGAATGCTTCACGCCGGCGGCGGACACCGACAGGTCGTGTGCGCGGGCGTAAGCGAGCGCGGTCGCGACATCGGCGTCCGTCCGGGGACGGACGACACCCGCCACGGCCGTCCGGCTGAGGCAGCTCGCGTCGTTGACGGTGCCGCCGCGTTGCGACCAGCGTGGTTCGGCCACGGTCGCCGGCGCGGCGCGTTGTCCGGGCAGGCTGGGCAGGACGTCCGCACAATCCTTTGCCCCCTGGGGGTCGGCGGCCAGCGGGAGCGCGTACAGTGTCGCGCCACCGGCGGCCAGCGCGATCGCCGATACGCCCGCCAATCCATATCTGCCGCGTCGTGTCATGTCGCCCGCTCCGCTGCCTTCGGAACGCGGGTATAGTCTATCGACGGGGCGTCCGTCGATGCGGCCCGGTGGACGTCAGAAGATCGGGTCTTCCGTCGGCAGGGGAGAGACGTGGATGCCGCATTCGACCTTGTCCCAACCACGCCAGCGCCCGGCACGGGGATCTTCGCCGGGCTTCACCTTGCTGGTGCAGGGTGCGCAGCCGATCGACAGATACCCCTGCGCCTCCAGCGGGTGGCGGGGCAGGTCGTGTTCCTCGAAATAGCCGTCGAGCTGCGCCTTGTTCCAGTCCGCCAGCGGATTGATCTTCAGCCGCCCCTCGTCCTCCTCGAATCGCGGCAGCGCGGTGCGGGTGCCGGCCTGAAAGCCCTTGCGACCCGAAATCCATGCATCGAACGGTGCGAGCGCCCGGCGCATCGGTTCGACCTTGCGAATCTCGCAGCAACCGTCGGGATCGTAGGACCAGCGCATACCGGTCGCATCCTTCAGCGCCAGCATACGCGGATCGGGACGAAAAACGCGCAGATCGGTCAGGCCCAGTCGCTCCGACAGTTCATCGCGATAGGCGAGGGTTTCGCCGAACATCTTCTGGGTGTTGGTGAAGACGACCGGCACGTCCTTGTCGATCTGCGCCACCATGTGCAGCAGCACCGCCGATTCGGCGCCATAGGACGATACCGAGGCGATCCGGCCGGCGAGCTCGCCGGTCAGCAGCTCGCGCAGCATGTCCTGCGCCGCAACCCCGGCGAAGCGGATCTGCATCGCCGCGGCATCACGGGTGGTGAAGGGCGGGGCGACGTCGATGGTGTCGAGCTGGCGGGCGGGCTCACCCATGGCGTAGTTTCCATACCGGCACGGCCGGATCGGCGGCGGCTTGATAGCGATAGTCGTAACGGTCGAGGCTGCGTTGCAGTGCGTCGCCGTCGATCGGCGCTTGCGGCGAGAAGCTGTCGAACCCGCAACGGCGCATCAGCGGCAATTGATCGACCAGCACGTCGCCCGCCGCACGCAGTTCGCCGGTATAGCCCGCCTCGCGCAGCACGCGCGCGGCGCTGTACCCGCGACCGTCGCGGAAAGTGGGAAAGCTGACCTCTACCAATGCCAGCTGGCCGAGTTGCGGCAGCAGCGCACGCGCATCCTCCCCCGCCTCGAGCCGGACGGCGGTGGCGTTGCTCTGGCCCAGAAAGGCGTCGAGCGTCACGGCAGGCTCGTCATGCGGTTCGTCGTCGCGGAAGCGAAGCAGGGCATCAACCATAGATCGCCTCCTTGAACGGTTCGAAGCCGACGCGGCGATAGGTGTCGAGAAAGCGTTCGCCATCCTCGCGCACCGCGACGTATTTCTTGGTCACGCGCTCGATCGCGTCGACGACACCGTCTTCGGAAAAACCGGGCCCGGTGATCTTGGCGAGGCTGACGTCTTCCGCGCCCGAACCGCCAAGCGACAGCTGGTAGTTTTCGGTGCCTTTCTTGTCGACGCCGAGGATGCCGATGTGGCCAGCGTGATGATGGCCGCAGGCGTTGATGCAGCCGCTGATCTTGAGCTTCAATTCGCCCAAATCGCGCTGGCGGTCGCGGTCGGCGAACCGTGCGGCGATCTTCTGCGCCAGCGGGATCGAGCGGGCGTTGGCGAGGCTGCAATAATCGAGGCCGGGGCAGGCGATGATATCGGTGATGAGGTCGAGGTTCGCTTCGGCCAGCCCGGCTTCGGTCAGCGCATTCCAGACCGCTTTCAGATCGCGGATCGCGACATGCGGCAGGACGATGTTCTGGGCATGGGTGACCCGCAGTTCGTCGAACGAAAAGCGCTGGCCGAGATCGGCGAGCAGATCGATCTGGTCCGCCGATGCGTCGCCGGGAATACCGCCCGCCGGCTTCAGACTGACGTTGACGATGGCATAGCCCGGCTGTTTGTGCGCGACGACGTTCTGGTCGAGCCAGACGGCGAAGTCGGGATCGCTGCGGTCGATAGCGGTGGGTGCATCCGCGTCGAATGCCGGCGGCGCGAACATCGCGGTGATCCGCGCCAGTTCCGCGCGAGGCGGATCGAGGCCGAGCAGCTTCACCGCCGCGAACTCCTCCTCGACCTGGCGGCGGTATTCGTCCGGGCCGATCTCGTGCAGCAGGATTTTGATCCGCGCCTTGTAGATGTTGTCGCGGCGACCGTACCGATTGTAGACCCGCAGACACGCCTCGAGATAGCTCATCAGGTCGTCGGCGGTGACGAAGTCGCGGATCAGGTGGCTGATCATCGGCGTCCGGCCCATGCCGCCGCCGACGTAGATCCTGCCACCCAGTTCGCCGTCGCGTGTCACCAGCTGGATGCCGATATCGTGCAGCCGCATCGCTGCGCGATCCTCGTCCGCGGCGATCACCGCGATCTTGAACTTGCGTGGCAGATAGCTGAATTCGGGGTGGAAGGTGCTCCACTGGCGCAGCAGCTCGGCCCAGGGGCGGGGATCGGCGACCTCGTCCGCGGCGGCGCCCGCATATTGATCGGCGCTGATGTTGCGGATGCAATTGCCGCTGGTCTGGATCGCATGCATTTCGACGGTCGCCAGCTTGGCGAGAATGTCGGGCGTGTCGGCGAGCTTGATCCAGTTGAACTGGAGATTCTGACGCGTCGTGAAATGGCCGTAGCCACGGTCGTAATCGCGCGCGATGCTGCCGAGCATCCGCATCTGACGGCTGTCGAGCGTGCCATAGGGGATGGCGACGCGCAGCATGTAGGCGTGCAGCTGAAGGTACAGGCCGTTCATCAGCCGCAGCGGCTTGAACTGATCCTCGGTCAGCTGCCCCGACAGGCGGCGTTCGACCTGATCGCGGAATTCATCGACGCGGGCGTCGACGATGGCTTGGTCGTATTGATCGTATTTATACATGATCGGCTTTCCGGCCTTCGTGTTTGGCGAAGGCGATGTGGTTCACGCAAAGGCGCAAAGGCGCGAAGGAGAATATGGCAGCGGTGTTCGCGCAGAGGCGCGGAGGACGCAGAGAGGAAGGGGGCCGCGCGCTTCGTTCATCCCAATCCGTCATCCCGGCGAACGCCGGGACCCATGGACGCAAGCGGCTGCTGGTCCGCGCTACGACGAGCCAATTGAAACCATGGGTCCCGGCATTCGCCGGGATGACGGACGAAAGGGTCTTCTTTTCTCCGCGCCTTGGCGTCTTCGCGTGGATCATATGACCCAGCTTCCCGCATCGGGGTCCGCCGGCTTCAGCGTCAGATCGGGCCGCACGGTCGGACCGAGCGCGCGGATACGATCCTTGATGTGCGCGGGCCGTGGGCCATCCGCCGTCGCCACCGCATCGATCAGATACGGCACGTTGACGCGGCGCGCGCCTTCTTCCGCCTGGAGGATGCTTTCGCCTTCGGTGCCGACGTCGACGGCATCCTCGACATGGCGCGACCAGCCGGAACCGGTCCACCAGACGACGTCACCGGTCGGCAGGTCGTTGCCCGTCAGCAGCCTCATGCCGCAGTCTCCTCCGCGATCCGCGCCCAGCGCGCGAGCTTGTCCTGCGCATCGGACAGTTCGACGACCTCGCCGACGACGATGATCGCCGGGCTCTGCACCGCCTCCCGCGTCACCATCGGGCCGAGATCCGCGAGCAGCGTGCGCAGCGCCCGCGATCCTGCCAGCGTACCGCGTTCCAGCACCGCGACCGGCATGTCGGGCGCGACGCCGTCCGCCATCAGCTTATCGGCGATGTCGCTCGCCGTGGCGACGCCCATGTAGATCACCAATGTCCGACCCTGTCCGGCGAGGCCGGACCAGTCCTGTTCGCTCAACCCCTTGCACTGGCCGGCGACGAAGCTCACCGCACTCGAATGATCGCGATGCGTCAGCGGCAGCATCGCCTCCGCCGCGCAGCCCAGTGCAGCCGACACGCCGGGAATGACCTCGACCGGCAGACCGGCGGCGCGCACCGCCTCGACCTCCTCACCGCCGCGGCCGAAGATGAACGGATCGCCGCCCTTCAGCCGGACGACGATCGCGCCGGTCTTCACATGCGCGACGATCAGCGCGTTGATCGCCTCCTGCGGCAGTGTGTGCCGGGCGCGCTGCTTGGCCACCGAGATGCGCTGTGCCGAGGGCGGCGCGATATCGAGCACGCGGGGATCGATCAGTCCGTCGTGGACGACGACGTCGGCGCTCTTCAGCGCGGCGACGGCGCGGACGGTCAGCAGGCCCGGATCGCCGGGACCTGCACCCACCAGAATGACGCGCCCGCGGGCGTTCGGATCGAGAAGCGTGGCCATGCTCCGGAGATGGCCCCCATACCCGCATCGAACAAGCCAGCGTTGCTTTGGCGCGGCTTAGGCGAGCTTTTGCCGCAGTTACCCTCTGGTCACGTTTCGGCGGTAGGTCCGATCCGGGCAAGGGAATGACGTGACGCGAACCGGTATCCGAGACAGGCATGACGTGCATCCCGTGCAGCTGTACGACGGGGTGCCGGCGTCGCTCGATCTGGTGTCGGACGCCGCGGCGGCGGACCGGCGGTTCCTGCGGGCAGGATGGTTCGCGGGATTTGCCGGCGCGCGGCTGAGCACCGCGTTGCTGCGCGATCGATCCGGCGTCCCCATCGCAGCCTTGCCGTTCGTACCGGTCGGTCCGGCGGTGATCGGCGCGCGCGCGGTGCCCGGATGCTATTGGCCGTTCCGCGGGATGGCGGTGGCGGACGACGCCGGTCCGGTCGCGCTGTCCGACTTATTCGCCAGCCGGGGACTGACGCGCGCCTTGCCATCGGTGTTGCGGATCGGCCCCGCCTATGACGACGCCACCATGGCGGTGGTGGAAACCGGCGCGTTGCGTGCCGGCTGGTCGGTGATGAAGCGCAGCGTCGGCCGCGCCTTCATCCTCGACCTCTGCGCGGGCGATCCGAAGGGGTCGAAACGCACGGCGGCCTATGAGCGCAAGCTGGCATCGCAGGGTGCCGTCGCGGTCGCGACGATACGCGGCCCGGACTGGACGCCGGCGGTGCTGGAAGCGCTCGGCCGGATCGAGTCGGCGAGCTGGATCGCGCGGCGGACGGACGGCAGCGGAGCCAAGTTCATCGATGCGGCACGACGCGACCGCTGGCTGCGCGTGCTGGCCGATCCGGTGCTGGCGGAGGCGCTGAGCGCGACCATCCTGTCGGTGGATGGCGTCGCGGTGGCGTTCAGCTTCGACCTGGCCGCAGGATCGCGGCAATATGCGATCGCCAGCAGCTATGACGAGGCGTTCGCCGCCTGGCGCGTCGGGCGGATCGTGACCGCGCACCAGTTGCGCCGGGCGCGGGCCGAGGGGATCGACACGGTCGACCTCGGTGCCGGCGACAGCGGCTACAAGCAGGATCTGGGCGCGGTGGCGGGTCCGGTGCTGGTCGATTGCCTGCTGGTGCGTCGTCGTTCGCTGGCGACGTTGCTGCGGCGCTGGTGGGAAGGTGCGGAGGCATCGGCCGGACTGGCGGCGATCCGCAGCTGGGTGGCGCAACCGGGTGAACCGCGACGACGGCCGGGCCCGCAGCCGTCATCGGGATGGGAGCAACTGGTGGCAGCGGCAGCGCTCGCCGCCGCCGCGATGGCGCTGGCCGAATAGCCCGACCGGCAAGCGCGGCGATCAGGCGTCGCGCAGGCCGATGCCGATATTCGCCCGTGCCGCCTCGGCTTCGTTGCTGACCACCGGATAGGCGCAATAATCGGCGGCGTAATAGGCGCTGGGGCGATGGTTGCCGCTCCAGCCGACACCGCCGAACGGTGCGGAAGACGACGCGCCGTTGGTCGGCCGGTTCCAGTTGACGATGCCGGCGCGGATACCGGACCAGAAGCGATCGTAAAGCGCCGGCGTCTGGCTGACGAGTGCGGCGGACAGGCCGTAGCGGGTGTCGTTGGCGGTGGCGATCGCCGCGTCGAAATCCCGTTCGCGATACACCTGCAGGATCGGGCCGAACAGCTCGATGTCCGGTCGCTCGGTGGCGTTGGTCATGTCGATGATCGCGGGGACGAGGAACGGCCGGTCGTCCTGCACCCGTTCGAGGTGGCGGATCGGGCGGCCGCCGCGCATCAACAGCGCGAGGAAGCTTTCGGTCAGCTGGTCGGCGACCTGATTGTCGATCACCGGGCCCATGAACGGTTGCGGATCGTCATGGGGAGCGCCGACGATCAGGCGGCCGACCATCGTGTTGATCGTCTCGACCAGCGGATCGTACAGCCGGTCCTCGACGATCAGGCGGCGGGCGGCGGTGCAGCGCTGCCCGGCGGTGGTGAAGGCGGACTGGATGACCAGCACCGCGGCCGAATGCAGGTCGGGCGTGTCCCAGACGATGATCGGGTTGTTGCCACCCATCTCCAGCGCCAGGATCTTTTCGGGCTTGCCGGCGAAGGCGCGGTTGAGCGCGAGACCGGTGCGTGCCGATCCGGTGAACAGCAGGCCGTCGATCTCCGGGTGTTCGGCGAGCGCCTTGCCCTCTGCCGGGCCGCCGATCAGCAGGCGGATGTTCGCATCGGGAACGCCGGCCGCGCGATAGCAGTCGACCAGGAACGCACCGGTCGCGGGCGTCTTTTCCGATGGCTTGAACACCACTGCATTGCCGGCGAGCAGGGCGGGGACGATGTGGCCGTTGGGCAGATGCGCCGGGAAGTTATACGGCCCGAGCACCGCCAGCACGCCATGCGGCTTGTGGCGCAGCGCCATGCGGCTGCCCATCGGCGCATCGAGCCGACGCTGGGCGGTGCGTTCGGCATAGGCGGTGACCGAGATATCGACCTTGGCGATGACCGTATCGACCTCGGTCCGGGCTTCCCACAGCGGCTTGCCGGTTTCGCGAGCGAGCAGATCGGCGAATTGTTCGTGGCGCTGGCGGACGACGTTGCCGAAGCGGCGCATGGTTTCGATACGGACGGTCAGCGGCAGTGCGGCCCAGGCCGACCAGCCGGCACGCGCGGCCGATACCTCGGCATCGGCATCGCCGATCGCCCCTTGCCACAGTTCCGCGCCGGTCGCGGGTTCGTACGAGATGATCACGTCAGCCATGCGTGCCCTTTGAGCTCTGCGCGCGAGGGTTAGGGGAATGGTGTCTTGGCGGCAAGACGGGGGAACGAAGGCACATCCTACGAGAGAGCATCCCCCATCTGCCGGATCGCCGCGACCTTGGCGTGTAGCCGCGACCAGTCGTCCGCCTCGGCGATCGGCGCCCAGATCGCCTCGACCTCGTCGATCAGCATGCTGCATGGTTCGCCCCGCCAATAGGGATGGCTGCGGTCCTTGCGGGGGGAGTAGCGGGCGACGGCGGTGCGGAAGGCATCCCATTCCGCGCCATATCCGGCCGGAAGGTCGCCGCCGAACACATCGAAGAAGAACCGGTCCATCGGCGTTGCAGTCGTACGCAACGCGCGTTCCATCGCCTGCACCAGCGCCCGGTCCTCTTCCGGGGTCCGCGAAAGCAGGCCCAGCCGCCAAAGCAGCGATTCGGTGATCCGCGGCTGATAGCGCGGCCCGAATTGTTCGAGCAGCGCGATCAGCGGGTCGCTGTCGGCGATCAGGCGCAGCGACGCCGCCAGTTGCATCACGTCCCAATGGATCGCTTCGGGCTGGCGGCCGAACGCGTAGAGGCCGGCGTGATCGAAATAGGCGGCGGTAAAGGCGGGGTCCCAGGTCGGGGCGAAACGCCACGGGCCATAATCGAAGCTTTCGCCGGTAACGTTGATATTGTCGCTGTTGAGGACGCCGTGGACGAACCCCGCGGCCATGTATCGCGATGCCAGCGTCGCGGTGCGTGTGACGACATGGTCCAGCAGCCGGATCGGGTCGTCCGATGCCTCGCCGTACAGGTGATGGAGGACATAGCGGACGGCAGCACGCATCCCCTCTTCGTCCTGAATATAGGCGAGCCGCTGGAACGTGCCGATGCGGATATGGCCATGGCTGAGCCTGACCAGCACCGCCGACCGGGTGGGCGACGGCTCGTCGCCGCGGGTCAATTCCTCGCCCGTCTCGATCAGTGACAGCGTCCGGCTGGTGGGAACGTTCAGCGCCTCCAGCATCTCGGTCGCGAGGATTTCGCGCACCCCGCCCTTCAGCGTCAGCCTGCCGTCGCCGAAGCGGCTATAGGGGGTCTGCCCCGATCCCTTCGTGCCGAGATCCATCAACCGGCCACGATCGTCGCGCATCTGGGCGAAGGTAAAGCCACGGCCATCGCCGATGTCGGGATTGTACTGGCGGAACTGGTGACCGTGATAGCGTAGCGCCAGCGGCTGCGGCAGCGTGCCGGGGAGGGGCACGAAGCGGCCGAAGGCTTGCGTCCATTCCGTATCGTCCAGCGTGTCGAGACCGACCTGTGCGGCCGCTGTTTCGTTGCGGAAGCGCAGTGTCGTTTCAGGAAAATCGGCAGCATGCACCGGGTCCCAGAGCGTGGGGCCGAGGTCGAGCAGCGCGGCTTCGGGGCGGTATGCTTGCGGGTGAGTAGGCATGTGTGGATATGGAGGTCGCCCATCGCCGGGTGCAACCCCGAGGATCGTTCATGGCCGCTTACGAGAATTGCTATTGGATGTCGGCCGACGGGCTGAAGCTGCATTACCGGCTGTATCCGGGCGACGCCGCCCTGCCACCGGTCCTGTGCCTGCCAGGGCTGACGCGCAACGCGCGCGATTACGACGCGCTCGCCGCACGGCTGGCGGGGCGACGGCAGGTGATCGCGGTCGATTTTCGTGGCCGCGGCAAGAGCGAATACGCGAAGGACCCGATGACCTACATGCCCGCGACCTATGTCGCCGATGTGCAGGCGTTGCTCGCCGAAAGGGCTATCACCCGCCTCGTCGCGATCGGGACGTCGCTGGGCGGCATCGTGACGATGTTGCTCGCCCAGGCCGCGACAGGGGCGGGCGCAGGCATCGCCGCGGCGTTGCTCAACGACGTCGGACCGGAAATCGACCCGGCGGGTATCAGCCGGATCAGGGGTTATGTCGGCAAGGGCAGCAGCTGCCCGACATGGATGCACGCGGCGCGCAGCCTCGCCGACGCGCACGGCGACGTCTATCCGGACTGGCATATCGAGGAATGGCTGGCGATGGCCAAGCGCGTCTATCGGCTGAACAGCAGCGGACGCATCGTGCTCGACTACGACCTGAAGATCGCCGAGCCGTTCCGGACGCCGGGTAACGAGGCCGGGCCGGATATGTGGGCGGCGCTATCGGCGTTGCGGGACACGCCCGTCCTGCTGGTGCGTGGCGGACGATCGGACGTGCTGGCACAGCCGGTGGCGGAACGGATGCTGGCGGCGCTCGACCGAGCCGAACTGGTGACGCTGCCGGGCGTCGGCCACGCGCCGACACTGGCGGAACCCGCGTTGCACGGCCCGATCGACCGGTTGCTGGAGCAGGCGCGGGCGTGAGTGTTCCCGGCGCAGAGCCGGATGGTGCTCCGAGAATTGCGTTGCTCGATATCCTGCGCGGCATCGCGATCCTCGGCATCCTGCTGATGAACGTCAGCGAGATGGGCGCGTCGATGACCGCCAACTGGTCCGATATCCGGCACATCGGCTGGAGCGGTGCGGACAGGATGGCGTGGTGGCTGCGCACGCTGCTGGTCGAGGGGACCGCGCGGGCGCTGCTGGAGATGCTGTTCGGTGCGGGCATGCTGATCCTCACCGATCGGATCGCGTCGGCATCGGCGGGCACGGCGGCGGTGTCGCTGCGCTACGGCTGGCGCAATGTCGTGCTCTGGATGTTCGGGATGGCGCATATGATGCTGTTGCTGTGGCCCGGTGATATCCTGCACACCTATGCGGTCGCGGCATTGCTGGCCTGTGCGTTCCGGACGTTGCCGGCACGTGCGTTGCTGACGATCGGTCTGTCTTATGCGGCGTTCACCCTGGTCATCGGCGTGGTCGCGGTGCAGCAGCCGATGCGGCCGGTCATGGCGCAGATGGCCGAAGCGGATGCGACGGCGGTACGGCGGGAGGATGCATTCGGCCACGGCGATCGTCGCGCCTGGGTCGAAGGGCAGCGCCGCGTCGGGCTGGACCGGCTGGACAGCGACGAAATCGTGTTCGTGTGGGAAGCCGCCGCGACGATGCTGGTCGGCGCGGCGCTGTTCCGCTGGGGGATCTTGCAGGGCGACTGGTCGCGGCGGCGCTATCGCTGGCTGCTTGCGGGAGGATACGGCATCGGCCTGCCGCTGCGCATCTATGGCGCCTGGGAGGCGACCCGCTTCGACGGGCGGGCGCAGATCGCGTGGATGTGGGAGGATGTCGCGCGACTGGCGATGACCTGCGGCCATGTCGCGGCCATCGCTCTGGCGGTGACGACCGTCGCGGGTGCGCGCGGGCTTCGCCCGTTCGTCGCCGCGGGCCGGACGGCGTTGACGCTGTACGTCGCGCAGACGCTGATCGTGTCGTGGCTGATATTCTCGCCGTTCGGGCTGGGGTTGTATGGCGCGTTCGGCTGGGCGTGGCTGATGGCGCTCGCGCTGGCTGTGAACGCGCTGCTGCTATGGGCGGCGAATGCGTGGCTGCGGCGTTACCGGATCGCGCCGGTGGAATGGGCGTGGCGTTCGCTGGTCGAGCTGCGATGGTTGCCGATGCGGTGTGGCAACATTCTTCCTCCGGCAGGCCGGGCGGGTTAAGGCGGCATCATGCCGCAGCCGATCCACATCCTCCACCTCCATTCCAGCTTCAGCCTCGGTGGCAAGGAGGCGCGGGCCGTGCGGCTGATGAATGCGTTCGGCGACGCAGCACGGCATACGATCGTCAGCGGCGTGCCCGACCAGCTCGGCGCGCGCGATTCGATCGCCCGGGGCATCCGGTACGAAATGGCGCAGGAGCCCCCGTCGCTGACCGGACGTCCGTCGGTGGCGCGGTACGAGGCGCTGGCGCGCTACATGCGGCGCTTCGATCTGGTGCTGACCTACAATTGGGGTGCGATCGACGGCGTGATGGCGCGGCGGGTGTTCGCCAAAGGCGCACCGCCGCTGGTCCATCACGAGGACGGCTTCAACGCGGACGAGGCCGGCGGGCTGAAGATCGAGCGCAACGTCTATCGCCGGATCGCGCTCGGCGCTGCGCACGCCCTGGTGGTACCATCCGAGGTGCTGGAGGCGATCGCGCTGAAGACCTGGAAGCAACCGCCCGCGCGGGTGCACCGCATCGCCAACGGCATCGACACCGCTGCCTACGGCCAGAAGCCCGATCCGCGCGCCATCCCTGGCTTCGTCCGCAACGAGAAGGAGGTCGTGATCGGCGCGCTCGCGGGCCTGCGCGCGGTGAAAGACCTCCCGCTGCTCGTCCGCGCCTGCGGCGGTGTGTCGGGGCGGTTCAGGCTGGTGATCGTCGGTGAGGGTCCCGAGCGCGAACAGATCCTGCAAGCGGCGCGGGCGATGGACATTGCCGACAAGGTAGTGCTGGCTGGATTCCTCGATCGGCCGTATCGCTACATCGGCGCGTTCGACATCATCGCGCTGTCGTCGAAAAGCGAGCAATTTCCGATCAGCGTGGTCGAAGGGATGGCGGCCGGCCTGCCGGTGGTGAGCACGCCCGTCGGCGACGTGCCGCGAATGGTGTCGGCGGAAAACGCCCCTTTCGTTACCGGCGCCGACGAGGTGCTGCTGCGCGACGCGTTGCAGGCGCTGGTGCTCGATCCGGACCTGCGGTCGCGGGTCGGCGCAGCGAACCGGGCAAAGGCGCGCGCGGAGTTCGACGAGCGCGTGATGATCGCGCGCTACAAGGCATTGTACGCAGAGGCGATGCGGCGACCGGGCGCGCTCGAATAGGTGCCCGCAATCAGGTCCCCGATATTTCCGCGGCATTCCTGACGACGAACTGCAGTGCGGCGGTATCGGCCTGTCCCGTCGCGACGAGCGCCAGATCGCTGGCGCCGTGCAGCAGGCCATCCTCCACCTCTGGTTCGTGCGCTTCGGCGGCGACAACGGTGGCGGCGAGTATGTCGCGCGCCTGCTCCTCGCCATAGGTCATCGCGAACGCCGTCAGCGCCACGGCGAAGCAATCCCGGTCACTCGCCGGCGCCGCATCCTGATGCTGGAGCGAGGCGCAGGCCGCGCCCAGCACATAGGCACGCGACCATGCCGAGCCCGTCGGCCCATCGCCCGGCGTTTCCCCGACCGACAGCCCCAGTCGCTCGATCTGCGGCAGCAGCAGCGCACCGAGCGGCGAGCGCAACGTCGCGGCGAGATGCCTGCGCGCCGGACGCCTGGGCGCGATCAGGTGATTGAGAACCCCCATCCGTCGATACTTTCCCGTATGTCATCGTAAAGCTGCGATCCTGTCTGCACGATCGAGGTTAACCGACGGCTAAGGCGCGCTTTCTGCCACGCATCGGGGACGGACGCGCGTTGCGGCACTGATCCACATCGCAATTCCTTCGCATCACCGCATCCTTCTTGTATAGCCGGCCGTATTTACCCCCGGGATGAGGTGACGTTTTCCGTGTTCAAGGGCCTGAAGCCGATCGTGTACAATGGCCGTGAGGTCTGGCCGCTTGTCGAAGGCGGCAAGGGCGTCGCCGCGACCAATCATGCTTCCGCCGGTGCATGGGCCGCCGCGGGCGGAATCGGCACCGTGTCCGCGGTCAACGCCGACAGCTACGATCCCGATGGCAAGATCATTCCGCAGGTCTACACGGCGCTGACGCGTCGCCAGCGGCATGAGGAACTGGTGGAATATGCCATTGAGGGCGCGGTCCAGCAGGTCGAACGTGCATACGAGATCGCGGGCGGCAAGGGCGCGATCAACATCAACGTGTTGTGGGAAATGGGCGGGGCGCAGCGCATCCTGCACGGCGTGCTCGAACGCACCCGCGGTAAGGTGGCGGGCGTCACCTGCGGCGCGGGCATGCCCTACAAGCTGTCCGAGATCACCGCGTCCTATGGCGTGTCGTACCTGCCGATCGTGTCGTCGGGCCGAGCGTTCCGTGCGCTGTGGAAGCGGGCGTATTCGAAGGCGGCGGACTGGCTGGCGGCGGTGGTGTACGAGGACCCGTGGCTCGCCGGCGGGCACAACGGCCTGTCCAACGCCGAAGACCCGTTGAAGCCGCAGGACCCGTTCCCGCGCGTCGCCGAGCTGCGCGCGGTGATGCGCGAGGGCGGCATTCCCGACAGCACGCCGATCGTGATGGCGGGCGGCGTCTGGTATTTGCGCGACTGGAACGACTGGATCGACAATCCCGAGTTGGGGACGATCGCCTTCCAGTACGGCACGCGCCCGCTGCTGACGCAGGAAAGCCCGATCCCGCAGGACTGGAAAGACCGGCTGACGCACATCGAGGAGGGCGAGGTGCTGCTGCACAAGTTCAGCCCGACCGGTTTCTATTCGTCGGCGGTGCTCAACCCGTTCCTGCGCAACCTTCAGTCGCGGTCGGAACGGCAGATCGCCTTTTCGACGCAGGAAGCGGGCGATCACCTGTTCCAGCTCGACGTTGGCGTAAAGGGCAAGAATTTCTGGGTGACGCGCAACGATCTGCTGCGCGCGCGCCAGTGGTTCGGCGAAGGCCATACGGATGCGTTGAAGACGCCCGACAACACCCTGGTGTTCGTGTCGCCGACCGAGAAGGGCATCATCCGCAAGGATCAGGCGGACTGCATGGGTTGCCTGTCGCAATGTTCGTTTTCGAGCTGGGCGGACACCGAGACCAACTCGACCGGGCGGCTGGCCGATCCGCGGAGCTTCTGCATCCAGAAGACGCTGCAGGACATCGCCCATGGCGGCGACGTCGACCAGAATCTGATGTTCGCCGGCCATGCGGCGTATAACTTCAAGCGCGATCCGTTCTATTCCAACGGCTTCGTGCCGAGCGTGAAGCAGCTGGTCGATCGGATCCTGACGGGGGACTGAGCCGACCGCAGGAGTGCCGCCCCGTACGTAGCCGTCGCTCTTGTCACTCGCTTTGGCTACCGGCGAAGGAGTCCGTTAGCAGCGGTCCAAGTATCCGGAAGCGCCGGGTTGAGGCTCGGCGCTTCCGAACCTCGTTAGTCGGCGACGGTGCCGACGACGGCGCCGGCAGTGCCACCGACCGCTGCGCCCTTTTCGACGCTGCCGCCGGTCGCCGCGGCGACACCCGCACCGCCAGCTGCGCCGATGCCGGCACCCTTGAGGGTCGAGCATGCCGAGAGGCTGAGGGCCGAACCGAGCAGCAGGGCGGCGGCGGCGAGGGGCTTGATGGTCATGATCGTGTCCTATGTTGCGGAGGTGCGGCGTTAATGTCGCGGCGCAGCAAAGGTTTCGTTCAGCAATGAATCAACACGTTTTCTGGTGCTCAGGCCCAGCCTTCGAGCACCTGATCCGGTGGACGGTGACCATCCGCCCACATCCGGATATTCTGGATGACGCGTTCGCCGGACGCCTGTCGCCCTTCGAGCGTGGCGCTGCCCATGTGCGGCGTCATCACCACATTCGGCAGCGCGAGCAGGCGCGGGTCGATACGCGGTTCGTGCTCCCACACGTCGAGGCCGGCGCCTGCCAGCTCTCCTGCCTCGAGCGCGTCGACCAGCGCGGCCTCGTCGAGAATGCCGCCGCGCGACGTGTTGATGACGTAGACATGGCGGCGCATCAGGCCGATCCGGCGGCGGTCGATCAGGTCGCGGCTGTCGGCGTTCAGCGGCGTGTGGATGCTGACGATGTCGGTGGCCACGAGCATCGCGTCGAGATCGGCGTGGAAGGTCGCGCCCAGTTCCGCTTCGACCACGCCGGGCAGGCGATGGCGGTTGTGATAATGTATCGACAGGCCGAACGCGCGGGCGCGGCGGGCGACCGCCTGACCGATGCGGCCCATGCCGACGATGCCCAGTGCCTTGCCGCCGATGCGGTGGCCGAGCATACCGCCGGGACTCCAGCCGTGCCATTCGCCCGATCGCACCAGCTTCTCGCCTTCCGCCAGCCGCCGCGGCACCGACACGATCAGCGCCATCGCCATATCCGCGGTATCCTCGGTCAGCACGCCCGGGGTATTGGTGACGATGATCCCGCGCGCGCGCGCAGCTTTCAGCGCGATATGGTTCACGCCGGCACCGTAATTGGCGATCAGGCGCAGCCGGTCGCCTGCGCCCGCGATCAGATCGGCATCGATATCGTCGGTAACGGTCGGCACCAGCACGTCGCAGGTCGCCATCGCCGCCGCGAGCTGGTCGCGGGTCATGGCGGCATCGCCGCGATTGTTGGTGGTGTCGAACAGCGCTTCCAGCCGCTGCATGACCGGATCGGCGAGTTCGCGGGTCACGACCACGCGGGGATTACGGCGGGGTTCTGTCATCGCAGTAACGGCTTGGCGAAGCGCACGACAAGCGTCAACGGATCGTTGCTGTTCCGGGCCGCCGCGCTAGAGAGAGGATCATGGGGAAAAGGACAGGGACAATGCGGCATTGGGCTTTGGCGATTGCCGGATGTGCGGCAGCGCTGGTCGTCGATGGCCACGCATTGGCCGCGGATGCCAAGAAGACGCTGCCGTATTATGCGTCGATCAGCGCCGGGCGCGCCCGGATGCGGACCGGCCCTGAAAAGACCTATCCGGCGAGCTGGCTGTACCAGCGTGCCGATCTGCCGGTGCGGGTGATCGCCACGTTCAAGCAATGGCGCAAGGTCGAGGATCCGGACGGGACGCAGGGCTGGATGCTCGCGGCGCTGCTTAACGAGCGGCGTACCGCGATCGTGCGTGGTGACCAGCCCGTCGAGATGCATGAGCGGCCATCGCCCGTGTCCAGGCTGCTGTGGCGTGCGGCACCCGGTGTCGTCGGCCGGCTGAGCGAATGCGCAAGCGGCTGGTGCCGGCTGGATGTGAAGGGGCAGGCCGGTTTCATCGAAGTGGCGAGCCTGTGGGGCGTCGAGGCAGGCGAGCGGCTGCCTTGACGCGGAGCGACGGGCCTGATCCGGATCATACTCCCGAAGTACCTCAGCGACTATCCCCGAACACGAGCTTGCTCCTCCGTTGCATGTGGAGAAAAGTGGCGCACGTTCGGCGGCGATAACCCTCGAACACGGCCGGGACTGCGGGGTGTCGAGCCCACCAAGGCCCCATGAACGGAATTGGCGATCGACCCTAACAGCTTGTTAGGACCGAGAGGTTAGGCACGATGGCTTACCGGCGATGGAGGCCGAACGATGCTCCCGACCGAACCGTTGCCGCTGCATCACAGCTGGCCGATGAGCGATGCCGGCGAGCGGCTGGACCTGGGCCGGGTCCATGACGGCGATCCGGCGCCCGGGTTCACGCCGGCACCGCTACATGCCGCCGACCGGGCTACCGGACGCTGGGCATGCGATCTTGCCACCAATATGCTTACCTGGTCTTCCGCGGTTTATCGCCTGTTCGGCATGCCGCAGGACAATCCGGTCGATCGCGGTGTCACCGTGTCGATGTACGCCGAACGATCGCGGGCCGCGATGGAGCGGCTGCGAACCCACGCGATCCGGCACCGCCGCGGTTTCACCCTCGACATCCAGATCGCGCCTCTCGACGACGTCTGCCGCTGGCTTCGCCTGACCGCCGCACCGATCTGTGACGCGGGGCTGGTGGTGAGTCTGCACGGGTACAAGACCGACGTATCCGATCTGTACCGCCGCGGCCCCGCGCTATCGTATGACGGGGGCGATATGCCCTTGGCAGCTGTCAGTCGATAAGTTCGACCGCCATCGCCGTTGCCTCGCCGCCGCCGATGCACAGCGAGGCGAGACCGCGACGCTGACCATTGGTCTGCAACGCCGACAGCAACGTCGCGAGGATCCGCGCACCGCTGGCGCCGATCGGATGCCCCAGCGCGCAGGCGCCGCCATGGACGTTCAGCCGCGCCGGATCGATGCCCAGATCGTGGATCGCGATCATCGACACGGCGGCGAACGCCTCGTTCACCTCGAACAGGTCGATATCGTCGCGGCTCCAGCCGGCGCGTTCCATCGCCTTGCGCATCGCGAACACGGGCGCCGTGGTGAACTTTGCCGGATCGTGTGCGTGAGCGGCATGCGAGACGATGCGGGCGATCGGGGTCAGGCCAAGCCGTTCGGCGACGCTGGCGCGCGTCATCACCAACGCGGCCGCACCGTCGGAGATCGACGACGCGTTGGCCGCGGTGATCGTACCGTCCTTCGAAAAGGCCGGCTTCAACGTCGGGATCTTGGCGATATCGCCCTTGGCCGGCTGTTCGTCGAGCGACACGGTCGTGCTGCCCTTGCGGCCCTTCACCTCGACCGGGACGATCTCGCGGTCGAACGCGCCGGATCGCTGCGCCTTTTGCGCGCGGGTCAGCGATTCTATCGCGTAATCGTCCATCGACTGCCGCGTGAACTGGTATTCGGCCGCCGTATCTTCGGCGAAATGGCCCATCAGTTTGCCGGGTTCGTACGCATCCTCCAGACCGTCGAGATACATATGGTCGTACATCGTGTCGTGGCCGATGCGCGCGCCGGCGCGATGCTTCTTCGACAGATAGGGCGCGTTGGTCATGCTCTCCATGCCGCCCGCCACGAGCATCTCGACCGATCCGGCAGCCAGCGCATCGGCCGCAAGGATCGCCGCCTGCATGCCCGACCCGCACATCTTGTTGATCGTGGTCGCCTCGACATGGGTGCCGAGACCGGCGCCGATCGCCGCCTGTCGCGCGGGCGCCTGACCGAGACCGGCGGGCAGTACGCAGCCCATGTAGATGCGCTCGATCGCCGCCGCCGACGCGCCGGACCGCTCCACCGCCGCCTTCACCGCCGCCGCGCCGAGTTCGGTGGCGGACGCCCCGGACAGCGCGCCCTGGAACGATCCCATGGGGGTGCGGGCATAGCCGAGGATGACGACGGGATCGGTGGACATGGGCTCTCCGGTGTTTTTCGTTGCACGCCATCTAGGATGCGGGGCAGGGCGGGGCAATGAGCGAGCCGGCCGACGCCTGTCCTGCATATGCTAAATCCGGCAGGATCAATTCGCGTCGCCGCGCGCTGGGGCGCGATGGAAGATTTTATCGAGCCGATACGGTGGTTTGCCTCGATCAGCGGGATGATCGCCGCGACCATCGTCGCATTGGACTGGGGGCGGCGCGACACAGGCTGGGCGATGGTGCTGTTCTGCCTGTCCGCGATCGCATGGATAACGGGCGCGGTGCTGATGCGCGACTGGGCGCTGGGATCGCAGAACGTCGTGTTGCTCGGCATCGATATGCTCGGTGTCTATCGCTATTTGATCCGCGATCCGGAGCCTGCCGGGGCCTGACATGAGCGCGGCCATGGCGTGGCCGCTCGTCCTGACGATATTGGGCGCGATCTTCGGCAGCTTCATCGGCGCGCTGGTGGTCCGCTGGCCGGCCGGACGATCGGTGATGGACGGGCGATCGGCGTGCGATGCCTGCGGGCGGACGCTAGGTCCGGCGGAACTGGTGCCGCTGGTCAGTTACGTGGTGCAGCGCGGGCGATGTCGTGGCTGCGGCGTGGCGATCGACCGGCGCCATTGGTGGATCGAACTGCTGGCAGCGGCGATCGGCGGCGCGGCGGGACTGGTGGCGCCGGGTTGGGAAGGGGTGGGCGGCGCGGTGTTCGGCTGGCTGCTGCTCGCGCTGGCGGCACTGGACCTCACCGCCTTCTGGCTACCCGACCGTCTGACCGGGCTGCTGGCGGCGGCAGGCCTGATCGCCGGCGCGGCGGGATTCGCCCCCCCGCTAACGGATCGGCTGATCGGCGGCGGCTTCGGCTTCGGCATGCTCGCGCTGGTCGCCTGGGGGTATGAGCGGACGCGGGGTCGCGCGGGAATGGGCGGCGGCGATCCCAAGCTGCTCGGCGCGATCGGCCTGTGGCTCGGATGGCGCATGATACCGGCGGTGCTGGTGATAGCCAGCCTGATCGGACTGGGCGTTGCGGCGTTCGCGCATTGGACCGGGCGCCGGATCTCGCGCGACACCGCACTGCCGTTCGGCACGTTGCTGGCGGTGGCGGCTTACCCCGCGTGGATCGCCATGATAGTGCTGGCGCCATGATCGCGTTGTTGCTCGCCGTCGCGGCTCAGGCCGCTCCCGTTCCTGCGACGCCGATGCCGGGCGCGATCGGCGAACAGCGACTGCCCGCCAAGGGGTGCGCGGCCTATCTGTGGAGCGCTGCCGACCGGCAGCTGGTCGCGATGGCGACCGCCGATCCCGCGACCATCCGCATTTCGCTCGGCGGCAAGATCGTCGATCTCGCACGCACCGGTGGCGATACCGGGGGCGCGGCGAGGCTCGGCTTCGCGGATGCCGCCGAATACCGTGGCGGCGATATCACCGCCCGCCTGACGATGGATGTCGTCCAGCAGGAGGGATTGACGGCGGGGGCAAAGGTGCCGACCGGCTCGCTTCAGATCGACCGCGCCGGGCAGGACGGCATCGTCGTGCCCGTCGCCGGACTGATCGGCTGCCGCGCATGAGGATGGACGCGCTGCTCGATGCGCAGCGCGCCGCTTTCAACGCCGGACTGCCGATGCCGATCGCCGCGCGCAAGGACCGGCTGACGCGCGCCGCGGCGATGATCCGCGACAATGCCGTCCGCTTCTGCGACGCGTTGAGCGAGGATTTCGGCCATCGCAGCCGCGACCAGTCGATGCTGACCGATATCGCCGGATCGATCGCGCCGATCGCCCATGCGCTGAAGCATCTGGAACGCTGGGCGAGGCCGGAACGGCGCAGCGTCCAGTTCCCGCTGGGGCTGCTCGGTGCGAAAGCGTGGGTCGAATATCAGCCGAAGGGTGTCGTCGGCGTGATCGCGCCGTGGAATTTTCCGGTCAATCTCGTGATGGGCCCGGTCGCCGGCGCCTTCGCGGCGGGTAATCGTGTGATGGTGAAGACCAGCGAGTTTACGCCGGCCACCGCGGCATTGTTCGAGGAGATCGCCGGCGCCTGGTTCGCAGCGGACGAGCTCGCGTTCGTCTCCGGCGGAGCGGAGGTCGGCAAGGTATTCGCCGCGCTGCCGTTCGACCATCTGCTGTTTACCGGCGCGACCGGGATCGGTCGCCACATCCTGCACGCCGCCGCCGACAATCTGACGCCGGTGACGCTGGAACTCGGCGGCAAGAGCCCGGCGATCATCGGCGCGGGGGCGGACATCGGCCGGGCAAGCGAGCGGATCGCGCTCGGCAAGATGCTCAATGCCGGCCAGATCTGCCTCGCGCCCGATTATGTGCTGGTGCCCGCCGCGCGGGAACAGGCTGTGGTCGACGGACTGATCGCGGCGGCGACGGCGATGTACCCGACGGTGCTGGCGAACCCGGACTACACGTCGATCGTCAGCGACCGGCATCACCGCCGGCTGACCGACTGGCTGGACGATGCGCGATCCAAGGGGGCCCGGGTCGAAACGGTCGATCCGGGAAGCGAGGATTTCGCTGGTTCGAACAGCCGCAAGATGCCGCTGCACATCGTCCGCGACGTCAACGACACGATGACGCTGATGCAGGAGGAGATATTCGGGCCGATTCTGCCGATCGTGCGCTATGACGGGATCGACGATGCGATCGCACGCGTAAATCGCGGCCCGCGGCCGCTCGGCCTTTATTACTTTGGCCCGGATCAGGCGGAACGTCGGCGCGTGCTCGATCGGACGATATCGGGTGGCGTGACGCTCGACGACGTCGTGTTCCACGTATCCATGGAGGATCTGCCGTTCGGCGGCGTCGGATCGTCGGGCATGGGCAGCTACCACGGCATCGACGGGTTCCGCACCTTCAGCCACGCCAAAGCGGTATTTCGCCAGTCGCGGCTCGACGTCGCGAAGCTCGCCGGGCTCAAGCCTCCCTACGGCCGGGCGCTTGCCGCATCGGTGAAGCGACAGATGAAATTCTGAGTACGCTCCGTCGGTCGACGCGAGGTTTAGTGCTGTATGACAAGCTATTAGCTTGAGTTAGGTCGAAAAAGTTATGCCGCGGCGCAACCAAGCCGACGTGCCGACGTTATCGGGATGCTTGGGGGTGGATTCGAACGCGAACGCTCTCGCAAAGGGGAACGGGACACGCGTGCGAGTATCGACCGGACGACATCACTGGCTTGCCATCGCTCTGGTCGCAGGTAGCCCCGCGGCAGCACAGCTCAATCAGCAGCAAGGAACGGCGCCCGCGCGTGGCCCCGATGCGCCGAAGTCCGATAGCGCGCGCGCGAATGCGCCACAAACGACGGAGAGCGGAGCCTCCGCAACCGCGCCGATCGTTCCCGAATCCGAATTCAATGCTGCCCTGCCGCCGCTGACCGGCGATATCAATGCACCGCTGGAGCCGATGCCGGCCCAGCAGCCAATCGGCAGCGCTGCGGCTCCCGCGACGACCACGCCGGCTGCACCGCTGGTCGCCGATGGCAGTCTGCCCCCCGCCGCGCCCGAAAACCCCGAACTGGCGCAACCGCTGCAACCGCTGGCGACGTTCGACACCGCGCCTTTGCAGACCGCGGCGGACATCAAGGACAAGGATGCGCCGCAGATCCGCTACGATACGGTGTTGAAGGGGCTTGAGGAACTCGACCTCGCTGGCCAGTTCAAAGCACTGTCGGCGCTGAAGGAAGGCGACGGCAAGGCGGCGAACGCTACACAGGTCGCGGCGCGTGCGCGCGAGGACGAATCGCTCGCGAAACGGCTGATGACGTCGCTTGGTTACTACGACGGCAATGCGATATCGCTGATCGAGGCGACGCAGGACCCGGCCGATGCGAACAAGCCGGGCCGCCTGCGCGCGACCGTCACCGCCACGCCCGGGCGCCTTTATACCCTGTCGTCGATCGACGTTCAGGCGCAGCCGGTGGTGCCGGCCGATCTCGTTACGCGCAATCTGCCGCTACGGGTCGGCGATCCGATCGAGGCGGCGCGTATACAGGGTGCCGAGGCGAACCTCAGCCTCGTGCTGCCGCAGCAGGGCTATCCGTTCGTCAAGGTCGGCGAACGTGACATCCTGCTCGACGACCAGTCCGAAAAGGCGACGGGGGCGTATACGCTGCCGGTCGACACGGGGCCGCGGTCCGCTTTCGGCAATCTCGTCACCACGGGTGATCCGGTGTTCGACCTGAAACACCTCAACGTCTTTCCGCGCTTCGACGACGGAGATCTTTACGACAGCCGCAAGACCGACGACCTGCGCGACGCGCTGGTCGCAACCGGGCTGTTCTCCAGCGTCGCGGTGGAGCCGCAGCGCACCGGCCGCACCAATCCCGACGGCACCGAGGCGGTCGACCTGCTCGTGCGTCAGAGCAAGGGGCCGGCGCGGACGCTGGCGGGCAGCGCCGGTTATTCGACCGGTCAGGGTTTCAAGGCGGAGGGAAGCTGGACCCACCGCAACCTGTTCCCGCCGGAAGGCGCGCTGATCGGCACGGTCGTCGCCGGTACACAGGAACAGGGCGCGTCGGGCACCTTCCGCCGCTCGAACGCCGGCAGGCGTGACCGCACGTTCACGGCCATCGCCAGTGCGGTGCATCAGAGTTACGACGCATTCGACGCGTTCACCGGCACCCTCTCGGCGCGCTGGAGCTACGTTTCCACGCCGATCTGGCAAAAGCGGTTCACCTATTATTACGGTGGCGAGATCGTCGGCACCAACGAGAGCGTGTATGATTTCACGCAGGGCCGGAACGTCCGCCGCACCTATGGCATCGCTGCGCTGCCCGGACAGGTTGAATGGGACACGTCGGACAGTCTGTTGAACCCGACCCGCGGCTATCGCCTACGCCTCAACCTCAGCCCGGAAGGTGCGGTGAGCGGCGGGTTCAAACCGTACGTTCGCACGCAGATAGAGGCGACCTATTATTACCCGGTATCGGACAGCCTGGTGATCGCAGGCCGCGCGCGCGCCGCGTCGATTCAGGGCATCGCCCGTGACGACCTCGCGCCGTCCCGGCGCTATTACGGCGGCGGCGGCGGATCCGTGCGCGGTTACGGATATCAGCGGCTCGGACCGTTCGACCCCAACGGCGATCCGGTGGGTGGCCGCAGCCTCAACGAATTCGCGCTCGAGGCCCGCTACCGGTTCGGCAATTTCGGCATCGTGCCGTTCGTCGACGCCGGCAACAGCTATGAATCGAGCCTCCCCAAGGGGTCGGAACTGAAGTTCGGCGCCGGCATCGGCGGGCGGTTTTACACCAACTTCGGCCCGATGCGCATCGATGTCGCCACCCCGCTCAATCCGCGGCCGGGCGATGGCAAGGTCGCGCTTTACATCTCGATCGGTCAGGCATTCTGATGGCGGAGGATACGCCCGTTACCGAATCCAGCGATGCAACGGTCGTGACGAAGCGCCCGCTCTGGCAGCGTGTCCTGAAATGGGCGCTGTTCCTGGTCCTGGGCCTCATCGTGCTGGTCGGCATCGTCGTGCTGGGGATCAACACCGATCCCGGACGCCGCTACGTCGCCAATCGGATCGGCGGCTACACCACCGCATCTGGCCTCAATATCAAGGTCGGCCGCATCGACGGATCGCTATACGGTCAGATGACCCTGTCGGACGTCCGTGTCGCCGATCCCAAGGGCGTCTTCCTCACCAGTCCCCGCCTGAATGTCGACTGGCGCCCGTTCGCATTCGTCGACAACCACGTCGACGTGCGGACGCTTTCGACCGAGCTCGTCACGCTCGCACGCCGGCCCGAGCTGAAGCAGACGCCGCCGACCGACGAAAACGCGCCGCTGCTCCCCGATCTCGACATCGACGTCAATCGGCTTCACGTCGGGCGACTGGTGCTGGCGAAGCCGGTCACCGGTCAAACGCACATCGTGCGGATCGACGGCGCCGTGCACATCGCCGATCGCCGTGCGCAACTCGTTACCGATGCCGCTGCACTGCGTGGCGCAGGGGTGGCCGGCGGCGATACGCTGCACCTCAAGCTCGACGCGGTGCCGGAGCAGAACAAGCTCGACATCGATCTGAAGCTGAACGCTCCGGTTGGCGGCGTCGTCGCCACCATGGGTTCGCTGAAGGCGCCACTCACCGCGACCGTCGATGGCCGCGGCAGCTGGCAGGCGTGGCAGGGCAAGGCGATCGCCACGCTCGGCGGTGGTCAGCTGGCCAATCTCAACGTCAACGCGCGCAACGGGCATATCGAGGTGCGCGGCTTCACCACGCCCGGTCTGTACCTGCAGGGTCCGGTGGAGCGATTGACCGCGCCACGGCTGGACCTGGCGCTTGATACCACTCTCAACGATCGCAAGGCGGACACGCGACTGACGCTGAAGTCCGATGCGCTGGCGGTCGATGCGGGCGGTCTTATCGATCTTGCCAACAGCACGTTCGGACATTTCGCAGTCGACGCGAAGCTGCTGACGCCGGGTGCCATCGCACCGAACCTGCGCGGTCGCGACGTCACCGCTCGGGTCGTCCTCGACGGTGCGTTCGCGACGCCGACGGTGGACTATAAGATCAAGGCGGCGGCGATCGGCTTCGGCACCACGACGGTCGAGGATGTCTATGCCGAAGGTCTGGCCCGCGTGAACGCGGACCGCATCCTCGTGCCGGTCACCGCGCGTGCGCGCCGCGTCACCGGCCTCAATGCTGCGGTCGGCGGGCTGGCGAACAACGTGCGCATCCAGGGCGATTTCGCGATCTCGATGCCGAATATCCTGTCGGATAATCTGCGTATCCGTTCGGATAATATCGATGCGACCGCGATCGTCGTCGCGAACACCCAGACCGGCCGTTACACCGGCGCGCTAAAGGGGCGGGTCAACAACTACCGTCTCGAAAGCATCGGCATCCTCAATCTGTCGACGGACGCCAAACTGGTGCCCGGCGCCAATGGCGGTTTCGGCATCACCGGCCGCGTCGTTGCGCAGACGAAGCAGCTGTTCAACAGTGGCGTGCGCGATTTCCTCGGCGGCAATGCGATCGTCCGCAGCGATATCGGCTATAGTCCGGAAGGGATCGTCACCTTCCGCAATCTGCGGATGAATGCGCCGCAATTCCGTATCACGCGGGGCGAGGGCCGGTTCGATCCGGCCAACGGCAGCGTCCTGGTGAACGCCGACGCCTATTCCGCGCAATACGGACCGCTGTCCGCGCGCGTGACCGGCACCGCCACAGCACCCTTCGTGGTGCTGCGTGCGGCACGGCCCGGCGTCGGCATAGGATTGGTGAACCTCAACGCGCGTGTCGTCGGGCGCAATGGCGCCTATGCCGTGACGGCGAGTGGCGGCACCAACTACGGCCCCTTCACTGCGGATGTGCTCGTGAGGCCCAGCCCGCAGTTGACGGTCGATATCAATCGCGTCGTCTTCGCCGGCATCGTAGGCAGCGGCCGCGTGGTCGCGACACCGGCGGGTCCGTTCGCCGGCGCTTTGCAGTTCGCCGGTCGCGGGATCAACGGCACCGTGCGCCTTGCCAATCAGGGCGGGTATCAGCGCGCCGATATCGCCGCGCGCGCGTATAACGCGACGATCCCCGGCTATGCCGACTTTACGATCGGTCGTGCGATCGTCGACGCGAATGTGGTGATGCTGCCGAAGGCGCCGCAGGTGGTTGCGGACGTGCAGGTGGCCGACACCCGCTACAATGCCTTCGTCATCCAGACGATGCGCGCCAAGATCAATTATGTCGGCGGACGTGGCACCGCACAGGCGCTGCTGACCGGATCGAGCGGCGTGCCGCTGCGGGTTGCGGTAAACGCACAACTGTCGCCGGGCAATTACCTCGTCGCCGCGCAGGGACAGGCGAACAACATCGCCTTCCGCACCGTCAACCCGGCCCGGATCACGTCCGTCGGCAACGCCTATAGGCTCGCGGCGACGCGGATCGATTTCGGGCAGGGTCCGACCGCCGGCTCGACACGGATCGCCGGATCGTTCGGCGGCGGCGTCACCGCGGCGCAGGCACGGCTGGACCGCCTCAACCTGTCGATGCTGTCGGCCTTCGTACCGAACCTCGGCCTCTCGGGTGCCGTCACCGGCAGCCTCGATTATCGCCAACAGGGCAATGCCATTCCGGCCGCCGATGCCCGGTTGACGATCGCCGGCTTCCAGCGCACCGGCCTTGCGGCGGTGTCCGAACCCGTCGACGTCCAGTTCGTCGGCCGCCTCGTTCCCGATGGCGGCGAGGCGCGGGCGCTCGTCAAGCGTGGGCCGACCACTATCGGCCGCATGCTCGCGACGCTGCGTCCCTTGCCTCCCGGTGCGGGGTCGTGGGCGACCCGGCTGATGCAGGCACCGCTATCCGGCGGTATCCGCTACAACGGGCCGTCCGCAGTGCTCTTCAGCCTTGCTGCCTTGTCCGAACAGCAGTTGACGGGTCCGATCGCGGTTGCGGCCGATTTCTCCGGCCGGGTCGCCGCGCCGCGGCTCAATGGCCTGATCCGGGCCGACAATCTGACCTATGACAACGAGACCTATGGCACGCGCCTGTCGCAGATGAAGATCGCGGCGCGTTTCAACAACGATCGGCTCGAGCTGACCAATCTATCTGCCCGCGCGGGCGACGGGACGGTTCAGGCGCAGGGCAGCGTCGGGCTAGCCGCCGACAGCGGCTTCCCGATCGACCTGCGGGCGACGTTGAACAATGCGCAGCTCGCCAAGAGCGATGCACTGGCGGCAACCTCCTCTGGCACCGTTCGGTTCACCTACGGGCGCGAAGGCGGGCTGTTGCAGGGCAACCTCAACATCCCCGAGGCGCGCTATCAGATCATCCGTCAGGGTGCTGCCGAGGTGCCGGAACTCACCGGCATCCGCCGCAGGAGCCAGCAGGTCACGCCGCGTCCCACCGATCGGCCGAAGCCGGCGCCCGTCAGCCTCATTCGGCTGGACCTTACCGTGCGCGCGGAAAACCAGCTGTTCGTCTCCGGAATGGGTCTGGAGTCGGAATGGGAGATGAACCTGAAGGTCGGCGGGACGTCGGCGGCTCCGGTCATCACCGGCGGGCTGGATCTGGTGCGCGGCACATATTCCTTCGCCGGCAAGCGGTTCGAGGTCACGCGCGGCACCATCCGCTTCCGCGGCGGCGCCCTGACCGATCCCGACATCAACATCCAGGCATCGACCACAGTCAACGGCATCACCGCAGTCATCGCCATCACCGGCACGGGGCAGCGGCCGCAGATCGCGTTTACGTCGACGCCGGCGCTGCCGCAGGACGAGGTGCTAAGCCGCCTGCTGTTCGGCACCAATCCGGAGAATCTGTCGGCGACCGAGGCGATCCAGCTGGCTAGCGCGCTCAACTCACTCCGTGGTTCCGGCGGCGGCGGGCTCAATCCGCTCGGCAAGCTGCGGTCCGCCACCGGTTTCGACCGCTTGCGGGTGCTCGGTGCGGACGAGGCGAGCGGGCGCGGCACCAGCCTCGCGGCGGGCAAGTATCTTACGGATGACATCTATGTCGAGATCGTCACCGACGCCCGTGGGTTCACCGCGACGCAGCTGGAGATTGCCCTGACGAGGGCGTTGAGCTTGCTCACATCGACCGGGTCGGCCGGAGGGTCGGATGCGCGGCTGAAATATTCGAAAGACTATTGATGTGAACCGGGATAGGCCTCTCCACGAAACCGAATAACGGGTATGGTGGAGAGGCTGATGGCCGAACATTTCGATGTGGTCGTGGTGGGAGCCGGAATATCCGGGATCGGGCAAGGTTATCACCTGCAGACCCGCTGCCCCGAACGCAGATATGTGATCCTTGAGGGGCGGGCGGTGCTCGGCGGCACATGGGACCTGTTTCGGTATCCGGGTATCCGGTCGGACAGCGATATGCATACGCTGGGCTTCTCGTTCCACCCGTGGACGAGCGCCAGGTCGATCGCCGATGGTCCGTCGATCCGCGCCTATGTCGAAGAGACGGCGAACACCTATGGGATCGATCGCCACATCCGGTTTCGCCACCACGTCACCGAAGCGAGCTGGTCGACGGACGAGGCGCTGTGGACCGTCCGGGCGACGGGCAAACACGGCGAGCCCCTGACGTTCACCTGCAACTTCCTGTGCATGTGTTCGGGCTATTATAATTACGCTAAAGGCTACACGCCGGAATTCACGGGGGCGGAGCGGTTCGGCGGACGCATCGTCCATCCACAGCTCTGGCCCGAAGACCTGGACTATGTAGGCAAGCGCGTCGTCGTGATCGGCAGCGGCGCGACCGCGGTGACGCTCGTGCCGGAAATGGCCAGGACGGCGGCGCACGTGACGATGTTGCAGCGATCGCCGACCTATGTCGTTTCGCGACCGGCGGAAGATCGTATCGCCAACTGGCTACGGACCAAGCTGCCCGGCAAGGTCGCTTACGGGGTCACACGCTGGAAGAACGTGCTGATGAGCATGTTCTTTTATCGTATCGCAAAAAAGCAGCCCGAAAAGTTCAAGGCCCGCCTGATCGGAATGGTGCGCGAACATCTTGGGCCTGAGTACGATGTCGATACGCACTTCACCCCGCGCTACAATCCCTGGGACCAGCGGCTGTGTCTGGTGCCGGACGCGGACCTCTTCAAGAGCATCAAGGCCGGTGATGCGTCGGTCGCAACCGGTACGATCGAGAGCTTCACCGAGCATGGCGTCCGTTTGCATTCCGGTGAAGAACTGCCCGCCGACATCATCGTGACGGCGACCGGGCTCGAACTACAGCTGCTCAGCGACGTGCGCTTCAGCAAGGACAATGCACCAATCGATCTCAGCAAGGCGCTACAATATAAGGGGATGATGTTTTCGGACGTGCCGAACCTCGCCTATACGTTCGGCTATACCAACGCATCGTGGACGCTGAAGGCAGATCTGGTGGCAATGTATGTCTGTCGCCTGCTCAACACGATGAAGAAGCGTGGCCTGCGGCAGGCTATGCCGCACAACGGCGATGTTGCGATGGCGACGGAGCCGTTCGTCGACTTCACGTCCGGCTATATCAAGCGTGCCGAGCATAAGCTGCCCCGGCAGGGTTCGCGCAAGCCATGGAAACTCAACCAGAATTACGCGCTCGACGTGCTCGCGTTACGGCTGGGTTCGGTGGACGACGACATGGTGTTCGGAAATCCCGAACCGAAGACGACACGAGCGCCCGGCGAACTCGCCGCATGATGTCACTGCAAATGCCGTAAGGATCGGCTCGGGTTCCTGTCCGGTGACGCCAAATTGACGTCGGCCGAGGCACCCGAGCCGGGTAAGCGATTTACCAGGGCTTGATGTCAACCGACAGGGCCGAGACGAACGCCAGGAACAGTTCCAACATGCTTATCTCCCTTGTTTTGGCATCCCGAGGATGCGTGTTAATCTTAACAGGTCGTTAAGCATTCGACAATCGGGATTGCATGGGGCCGCCGGAGCCCCGCCGGTTAATTCAATCTTCAACCCTGTCCGGTAGTTCGATCCGGTCATGACCGTCGCGCATCGCCCGGAATCCGTGGATAAACTGGCCCCGTTCGGCGGGGGCACAGCTGCTGTCGCCACGGGCGAGCCGTTCCGTTTCCAACTGCTGGTGGAGATCGCAAACTTCGGGGATCTGCGTCGACAGCTCGGTTGCCAACGGGCCGATCTGCTCGCCGGACTGGTATCGGAGCGAATCGGCAGGGTGATGCCGACCGCCAGCGTCGCGATCATCGGCCGAACGCAAATCGCCTGCGGTTTCCGCGGTTCGCGCGGCGATGCGATGGACGGACACATCGTCGCTCTCGACAAGGCATTCGAGCGTCCCTTCACGCTCGACGATCAGTCGGTCACGATCCTGCTCACATTCGGTGGCGCAAGCGCGCCCGCCGCGAACGTCGACGAGGTTGCGATGGTCGAACAGGCCGAGGCGGCTCTGGCAGAGGCACGGACGGCATATCGTGCCGTCACCCATGCAGTCGTGCCGCGCACCGCCAGCGATACGCTGCGGCTCGCGCGGGAGCTCGATCAGGCGATCGATCGAGATGAACTGGTTCTGCATTACCAGCCCAAGGTGCATGTTCGCCGGCAGGAGATCACCAGTGCCGAGGCATTGGTACGCTGGCGTCATCCGACCCGCGGACTGGTGATGCCGAACGACTTCATTCCGGTGGCCGAGGAGTGCCATCTGATCGATCGGATGACGCTGTGGACGATCCGCCGCGCCATCGCCGACCAGCGCGATCTGGCCGCGCGCGGCCATGACCTGCGGTTGTTCATCAACATTGCGGGGCAATTGCTTGCCGACACCGCCTTCGTGCGCGAGGCGTGTGCGCTCGTCGGTGGCAGCGATGCCAAACTGGGTTTCGAAATCACCGAGACATCGGTCATTCGCGATCCGGCGAGTGCGATCGCCAATCTTCAGATCTTCGCCGATTTCGGCATCACCATCGCCATCGACGATTACGGTGCCGGTCTGTCGTCGCTGGCGTATCTGAAGCAGCTGCCGGCGCGCGAGTTGAAAATCGACAAGCTGTTCGTCACGCAGCTGACCAGTTCGAACCGCGACCCGTTGATCGTGCGGTCGACGATCGATCTGGCGCATGCACTGGAGATGGAGGTCGTCGCGGAGGGTGTGGAAACCCATGCGGCACTCGCGCTGCTGACGGTCATGGGCTGCGACATGGTGCAAGGGTTCCTGATCAGCCGTCCGGTCGTGCTTCCATCGCTGATCCAGTATCTCGACGAGGGGCGGCATCGCGTGCCGGCGCCCGATCCGTTGGCCGGTTTCGGTGGTTTCGCCGCGTCCCGGCGTCAGGCCTGAATGCGCATTCCGGTGACGCCGCTCGTCCGGTTCGCCGCGGTCTGGCTGCTATGCCTTGCCGGGTTGATCAGTTCCGCTCACGCCGCGCCGATCGAGCGCCAGTTCGATCGGCTTGCGGCCGAAGCGAAGACGGCGATGCTGACCGATCCGCACGTGACGGTCGCCAAGGCGCTGGCTGCGGAACGCCTTGCCAGTCGCGAACCCAAGTCCAGAGATCGCGCTGTCATGCAGGCGACGGCGGTATGGCTGCGGGGCGAGGCGCTGATGCGGCTGAACGACGTGCCCGGCGCCGATCCGCTGGTCACGCGCGCGGTGCAGGTGTCGTCGCGCGTGGCACCCGGATCGCAGCTTCATGGCGATGCGCTGCTGGCGAGCGCCTGGATCAACACCGTACAGGCCAACGTCGCCGCTGCGCTGAACGACTATCAGCGCGCCTATGATATCTTTCGAAAACTCGGCGATCTGCGCAGCCAGTCCAAGGCGCTGCAATCGATCGGATCGTTGTACAACAGCGCGAACGATTATGCGAAAGCGTTGAAGTATTTCGATCAGGCGCTGGCCCTTTACAAGTCGGACCCGAAGCTTGCGCTATCGGTGTACAACAACCGCGGCAATGCGCTGAAGGATCTGGGGCGCTTCCATGCCGCGGAGGCGCAGTTCCGACAGGCGTTGACGCTGACTGAGCGCATGGACAGTCCGTTGCTGCGCGTGCTGGTGCTGGGCAACATCGCCGAGGCGCGACTGCTGGGCAAGGATGTCGCCGGTGCGCAGCGGGCGATCGACGAGGGGCTGGGGCTATCGACGCGCGGCGAAGGTGCGGGCTACCGCAAGCTGCTTGTCGCGCTCGCAGCGCAGGCCGCGTTCCAGCGCGGAGACATCGCCAGAGCGACGACGTTGATCGGCGAGCGGTTCGCGGGCGAAGACCTTGCCAAGACGACGCTGATCGATCGCGAGGCGCATCGCACCGCCTATACGATCTACCGCGCGAACGGCGAGCACGACCTTGCGCTGCGGCACCTCGTCGCGTTGAAGCGCCTCGACGACGAGGCGACGGCGCTGGCACGTTCGACCGGAGGGGCGCTGATGGCGGCGCGGTTCGACTTCGCCAATCAGGAATTGAAGATCACGAGCTTGCAGCGTGACGAGGCCCGCCGCAACGCCGCGTTCGCACAGGCACGCGCACGGACGCAGCGCGATATCTTCCTTGTCGCCGCGGTCGCCACGGCGATCGTCGTCGCGTTGCTGGCATTCGGCCTCATCACCATTCGCCGCAGTCGCAATCATGTGCGTGCCGCCAACGCCGATCTGGCGATCACCAACACCGCGCTCGGCAAGGCGCTGGCGGCAAAGACCGAATTCCTCGCCACGACCAGTCATGAAATCCGCACGCCACTGAACGGCATCCTCGGCATGACGCAGGTGATGCTCGCCGACGGCAATGTCGCGGGTTCGACGCGTGATCGGCTGACGGTGGTGCACAGCGCCGGCATGACGATGCGGGCGTTGGTCGACGATATTCTCGACGTCGCCAAGATGGAAACCGGTCATCTGGTCATCGAGGCAGCACCGTTCGATCTGCGTGCGATGCTGGCGGAATCGACACGCCTGTGGGACGATCAGGCGCACGCGAAGGGGCTGCACTTCCGCCGCAATCTGGATGATTGTCCGGCCATGATCGTCGGCGACGCGGCACGCCTGCGGCAGATCGTCTTCAACCTGATGTCCAATGCGCTGAAGTTCACCGCCAGCGGCAGCGTCGTGCTGGATGTCGCTGCGACCGGGGACGAACGGCTGCGCATCGTGATCGCTGATACCGGCGTCGGCATTGCGCCGGACAAATGCGACGAGATTTTCGAATCGTTCAAACAGGCCGACACCAGCACCACGCGCCGGTTCGGCGGCACCGGCCTGGGTCTCGCGATCTGTCGCAATCTTGCACGGGCGATGGACGGTGACGTGGCGGTCGAAAGCGTGCCGGGCGAAGGGTCGCGGTTCGTGGTCGATCTGCCGCTCGTTCGGACCGATGCGATGGTGGGGGCGGGGGCGGACTGCGCCGATGCCGCCGTGCCGTCGTTGCTGATCGTCGATCGCAATCCGATCACGCGCAACATGCTCAAGACCTTACTGTCGCCGCATGCAGATGCCATCGCGCTGGCTGGCACCTGGGACGACGCCGTGATTGCGTTGGGCCGTGGAGGCATCGGTCGGATCGTCGTCGATGCGTCGGTCGCCCCGCCGATCGATGCGGATCGCGATGGTGGCGAGGCCTGGCTGGACGAATTGACCGCTTTGGCGGGAGATGCGCGGACCGTGATTTTGTGGCCCGCAGGCGACGACGGCATGCGCCGCTCGAAGACGGTAACTCATCGATTTACCAACGTTATCAAGCCGGTCAGTGGCATGTCATTGGTCGCATTCGTTTATCCTGAGGGTGACGCAACACTTGTGTCGCAGGCGGCATGAAGCGTAGACGCAGGACCATGTCCTACAAACCGCCGACCATGCTGATGTCCTCGCAATGAACGTGTTGTTCATCGAGGACGACCGGATGAACCGGCGCGTCGTGCGGGATATGCTCGATGTCGCCGGGGCTACGATGGCGGAGGCGGAAAGTGCCGAAGCCGGGCTGGCGGCACTCGATACCCAAACGTTCGACATGTTGCTGGTCGATCTGCGCATGCCGGGGATGGATGGCATTACGGCGATCGAACACATCCGGGCGCGCGGCGATGCGAAGGCGAACGTCCCGATCATCGTCATCACCGCGGATACGGCGCTGGACTTGCGCGAGCGCTGTATCGCTGCGGGTGCCGACGAGGTGCTGTTCAAGCCGGTAGCGATGGATGCCCTGTTCGAGGCGATGGGCCGGATCCTCGCGCGTGACGCCGATGGCGGAATGATCGTCTGAGGATCAGCCGCCCGGCTTCAGGGCGGCGGCGAGCGACGCGGTTGCGCTGCCCCGGCGCGCCGGTTTCGGCTGGGAGGCATCGGGCGCCCAGCCGGTCAGGAACACGATGACGAACCGTTCGGTGGTTCGCCCGTCCGGAGCGGCGGCCGCAGCGAAGGCGGCGGCGGCGCGCGCCAGTGTCTCGCGCGACATCGCCACGCGATCGACCAGCACGTTGCTGGCGGCCATTCCACGCAAATCGTCGAGCAACCGGCCGAAGCTGGCATAGCGCACGTCGAACGTTTCGATATCGGCCACCGGCAGCGAAAAACCGGCGCGCACCAGCAGGTCGCCAGCCGAGCGGACGTCGATCTGCGGGTGAAGACGCGCGGCCGGCCGGTCGCCTTCCGCCGTGCGCAGCGACGCCCGTAATGCGGGCAAGCTGCCCGCCCCCAGAAAGGCACCCAGGAACAGGCCATCCGGGCGCAACGTACGGCGGATCAGCGACAAAGCGCCGGGCAGATCGTTGACCTGATCCAAAACGCCCGCGCTCAGAACACCGTCGAAGCTGCCGTCCGCAAAGGGCAGACGATCCTCATCCACCTGGACTCCGCCCGTGCGCTGCGCGAAGCGGAAACCCGGATCGGCGCGGGCGATGCGTGCATTCGGTACTGCGATCCCGGCATCGGGGGCACCCAGATCGAGAATATCGGTGAAATCGCGTCTCACGGCATCCAACCGTTCCAGAATGCCCTCGACCATAACGTCACGCAGGAACGCGTGCGCGGCATAGTCATGCGCCGCAGCGCGGTCACGGCGCAGCCTGCGGGCCACGCGGTCGAAGATGTCGGGTGCGCTCACGCGGCGGCTTGTGCCCGCTGCGACTGCGCGCGACAAGCGGCCATGGGACCGTACGTCGCATCGCTGGGCAGATTGGTCGCGCGAGCGGGGGCGTCGATCGTTGCGCTGGCGCTGCCACCCCGTTGCCCCGGTTGCGGAACGCCCGTCGCGGCGGATCACCGGTTCTGCGCATCGTGCTGGGCGGGCCTGCATCTGATCGGCCCGCCGTGGTGCGCCGGATGCAATCTGCCGTTCGATTATGATCGGGGGCAGGGTGCGATGTGCGGGCCGTGCCTGGCCGATCCGCCGCGTCACGCGGGCGTGCGTGCCGCCGTCGCTTATGGTGCCGTCGCGCGCCAACTCGCCTTGCAACTGAAATACGGTCGGCGCATCGGCATCGCGGATACGATGGCGGCGCGGATCGCCGTCGTCGTACCGCCGGGACTCGATCTGCTGGTGCCGGTGCCGCTGCATCGCTGGCGCCTGTGGTCGCGCGGGTTCAATCAGGCGGGACTGATCGGGGATGCGCTGCATCGCCGATGCGGCGTGGCGCACGATCCCTTCGCTCTCGTCCGGCGGCGGCAGACGATCGTGTTGCGCGGTCTCGGCAGTCGCGGGCGACGTCGGGCGGTCAGCGGCGCCTTCGCGGTGCCCGATCGTAGCCGCGTCGCGGGCAAGGCGATCGGTCTGGTCGACGATGTGTACACCACCGGCTCGACCACAGCTGCCTGCACCCGTGCATTGATCGCAGCGGGCGCGGCGTCGGTCACGATCCTGTGCTGGGCGCGGGTCATCGCGGACGACACCCCGGGCGATTGACAAGAGAGGTGCGAACCCACACCTCGTGGTCATGGCAAAGGTCGAAATCTACACCAAGGCGTTCTGTCCCTATTGCTCGCGGGCGATGCGGTTGCTGGGCTCGAAGGGCGTGACGCCGCAGGAATACGACATCACGATGGGCGGCCCCCAGCGGCAGGAGATGATCCAGCGGGCGGACGGCCGCACGACGGTGCCGCAGGTGTTCATCGACGGTCGGCATATCGGCGGATCCGACGATCTTGCGGCGCTGGACGCGCGTGGGGAGCTCGACCCGCTGCTCGCGGTATGAGGATCGCGCTGCTGCAGATGACGAGCGGGATCGATACCGCCGTCAATGCCGCGGATTTGCGTCACGGCATCGCCGCTGCTGCCGCCAATGGCGCGGTCATGGCGTTCGCGCCGGAGATGGCGGGCCTGATCGATCGCGATCGCGGGCGCGCCGCCGCATCGATCCACGCGGAGGCGGATGACCCCGTGCTCGCGAGCGTCCGTGATGCCGCCGCCAGGGCCGGGATATGGGTCCAGCTGGGATCGCTGGCGATCCAGCGTGAGGACGGGCGCTGGGCCAATCGCAGCTTCGTGATCGATGCGACAGGCGCGATCCGGGCACGTTACGACAAGATGCACCTGTTCGACGTCGATTTGCCCACGGGCGAAAGCTGGCGTGAATCGGCGGCCTATGCTCCCGGTGAGGCGGCGATCGTCGCCGATACGCCGGTCGGGGCAACGGGATTGTCGATCTGTTACGATCTTCGGTTCCCGGCGTTGTACGCTGGGCTCGCGGCGGCTGGAGCACAGGTGTTGTCGATTCCCGCGGCCTTCACCCGCCCGACCGGATCGGCGCACTGGCACGTCCTGCTGCGTGCGCGCGCGGTCGAAACCGGCTGCTTCGTCGTGGCGGCGGCGCAGGCCGGGGCGCATGAGGACGGCCGTCTGACCTATGGGCATTCGCTGGTCGTCGATCCCTGGGGCGAGGTGCTGCTCGATATGGGTGAAGCGCGCGGGCTGGGATTCGCCGAAATCGATCCGGAGCGCGTCGCCGATGTCCGGTCGCGTATTCCCGTCCTGTCGCATCGCCGCACGATCCCGCCGATCACGCACGTATGATCGTGTTCGACCTGCGCTGCGGCGGCGGCCACGTATTCGAGGCGTGGTTCGGATCGAGTGCCGATTACGAGGCGCAATCGGCCGCCGGTCAGGTCGCCTGCCCGATGTGTGGCAACCCCGAGGTCGTGAAGGCGGCGATGGCGCCCGGCATAGCGGCTAAGGGCAACCGGCGCAGCGAACCGCCGTCACCGGCAGTGGTCAAGCAGGCGTTGCGCATGCTTGCAGCAGGGCAGGCGAAGGCGCTGGAGGGATCGACGTGGGTCGGCACCGGTTTCGCGGCCCAGGCCCGCGCTATGCATGCGGGCGACGAGGCCACCAAGCCGATCCACGGTCAGGCCAGCCTTGCCGAGGCGAAGGCGCTGATCGACGATGGCGTTCCGGTCGCGCCATTGCCGTTGCCGGTGGTGCCGCCCGAAAAGGCGAACTGAAGATCGTTTGGCCGGCAGCCTCGTTTGGTGACGGGCAGAGAGGTTCGAGGCCGCCTTTAAGGAATGCGACGCCTCGATCTCCGGTGACGAATGTCGATCCGGCCTAGACCCGCTTGGCACCGCCCGGTATCATTCGGGTCGACGGCCCCGTAGCTCAGCAGGATAGAGCGCCAGATTCCTAATCTGTAGGTCGCGCGTTCGAATCGCGCCGGGGTCACCACGTTTTCTGACTGCCGATGAAGTCGTTGGCAGTCGTGAAGCAGCGCGTTGACGTCGATTGGATCAGCGATAGGCTCTCCGATCAGGGACACCGCCGGCCTTTCTCCCGTCAGCTTCGCGGCCGCGTCCGGCTTCGCGAGGGCAGAATTGCGCGAGTGGGCGGGACACGATCACTCCTGCCGAACGCGTCTCATGATCCTCACGACGCCCGTACGTCTGCGGTGTTTCTCTCATCGTCCTATTTTGCGGCCGCGGGGACTGGACGAAAAGCGTTGCCGATGCGTTATGAAACCGTCGCGGCGGGAAACAAAAATTCGTGCTCGTCACACGATCCCGCCGCGGCACCGCATCCGGGCGCAGGCATGCCCCTGCAAATCTATCCCGGCGCGGCACTTGCCTTACCTATAGGTCAAGCCCACATAGTGGATGGTACGGCGGTTCCGGGTCTCCCCCCGCTGCTCCCGCCGTGCCACCCCATTGATGTGAAAGAGGCCCGCAACATAGCGCTGCTATGATGCCGTCGGTGTTGGTCGACGGGATGTTCGGGTATGAACGGTCATGGCGCGGCTGTTCCGTCGCAAGCGCGGCGGGCATGAAGCCGCTGTCGTTCTGGATCTACGTTGCCGCCGGTGTGACGATGATCATGGTCTCGATCGTCATCCTGCCCTTCGTCGATGCGCGCGGACGCTGACGGTACGGATTGGCGACCGCTAGCGCTATCTAACGCTTATCGACACATCCTGTCGGGAGCACCGGCGTCCGCACGGCGCGATGCTCCCGATGGGATGTCGATCGGGCTCAGGCCTTCACATGCTGCGAAATGTACTTGTTCATCTCGAACATGGTGCACTTGTCGCGACCGAAAACCTTCTTCAGCTTTTCGTCGGCGAGAATTTCGCGCTTGTTCTCGGGGTTCTGCAGGTTGTTGGCCTTGATGTATTCCCACACCTTGCTGATCACCTGGCTGCGCGGCAGCTTCTCGTTGCCGACGATCGCGCCCAGTTCCTCGGAGGGCTGAACGGGGGCGTGGATGCCGCCGGTCTTGGTAGTCGTAGCCATCGCATTCCTTCCTGCTGGCGTCCGGTCCATACCGGACGCTTGAAAATCACGCCTTCTTGAGCGCGCCCGCCTTGTGCGCCGCCTTTCCACCGTTGTCACTCTCTACGATGTACTGCGGATCGTCCTTCGATGCCCTGACCGTATGGCCCTTGATATGCGTGTCGCTCGTCTGCTTCTTCTCGACCTTGCCATGGGCGGTGCCGCCATGGCTCTTCCACGTCACTTTGTCGCCGGCCTTGAGCTCTGCCATCATCCGTCTCCCGTTGAGGTCCGTGCGCGAAAAGCGCGCAGACCCGTCAAACGGTTGCACCGCTGCCAAAGACTTCCATCGATCAGAATTTGAACCCGGCGGCGAGGCCATAGCGGCGCGGCTCGATAGTAAAGATGTTGGTGAACAGGCCCGACGACTGGTCGGTGACATATTGCCCGGTAATGCCGTTGTTCTTCGTCAGGTTCTGCACGAAGCCGCGGACGTAGAAACGGTCGTCGGGCGCGTTGAACTGCACCTGCGCATTGACGACCTCATAGCCCTGCACGCGGTTGATGGCACGGTTGAAGATGCTGGCGTAGAATTCGCCGGTGTAAGCGAGGTCGACCCGCGGCACGATGCTGTACCCGTCGCCGAACTGCGCGGTATATTGTACCCCGGCGGAGAATTTGTAGCGCGGTGCCTGTGGCAGCTGGTTGCCGCGAATGTTGACCAGCACGCCGCTGCGGTCGACCACGAACGGCAGCGCGCCCGCGCCGTTGGTGCCGAATGCGGCATTGAGCGGGCCCTGCAATGCTGCCAGCGCTGGATTGTACACCGCGAGGGCACCCGCCGATGCCGCCGCCAGCGCGTCGCAGATCGAAAAGGCGCCTGTCGTGCCGGTATTCGGCACGCCGACCGGCGCACGCAATCCGAACGCACTGTTGACCGCACCGACGAAGGCATTGGCACCTGCGGCATTGCCTGCCACCGTCGGGCGCACCGCACAGTTCGACGCGTTGGTGATATCCTTGATAATCACCGTATCGGTGCGGCCGTTGGCGGGATCCTGCGGATTGCCGATGAACTTGTCGCTGGTGATCTTCGACTTCAAATAGCTGAAGTTCATGTTCACCACCAGGGCGCGTGACGGGCGGACGATCGCCTCCGCCTCGATACCATAGATGTCAGCGTTCACGTTGTCGTTTACGGCCGTGCGCGCGACGATGCGGCTGAGTTGCAATCGTTTGTACTTGTAATAAAAGCCGGTTAGATTGAGCTGCAACGTACGGTTCAGGAACGAATTCTTCGACCCGATCTCGAACGAATCCACCGTTTCCGGCGCGAACGCCTGCGGCACAGCGAACACCGGCGACAGCGGCGGATTGACGCCGCCCGATTTGTAGCCGCGCGAGTAGGACGCGTAGAGCAGATTGTCCGAGGTGATCTGGTAATCGAGCACCGCGCGGCCGGTCAGCCGTCCGAACGATACGTTGGCGAGGCCGAACGGCTGGTTACCGGTGGTGAACGGATCGTAGTCGAGCGTCGCGTAATCGACCGCATTCTCCAGCGAGCCGGGATTGGCGTATGGGACGAGCGCGGTCGATACCGCCGATACCGCAATCGCATTGCCCTCCGCATCGCGTCGCGTCGTACCGCTCGCGTCGACCAGCGTCCGCGTCTTGGTATCGAAGATGAACGACGTGCGGGCACGAACGTCCTTTTCGTCATGATTGTAACGCAGGCCGAGCGTCAGCTTCAGCCGGTCGTTGAACGCAAAATAGGTTTCGCCGAACAGACCGTAGGATTTGAGATGCACGCGGTCGGTGAAGCTGCGGTAGAAGGGCGTCGAGGCGAAGACGTTGGGGATCGTTCCTCCCGCGGCGCGGGTGCCGAGCGCGTTCGCCGCGCCGATCACCGCCGCGCCGTAATCGAGCGGGAAGGCGGTAACATAATAGCTGTTGTCGCGGATTTTCTGGTCGACGTAGATGCCGCCGATCAGAAAGTTGAACATGCCGTCGAAGTTGCTGTCGATGTGCGCCTCTGCCGAAAATTGCCGGCTGCGCGCGTTGGAGCGGTCGACGTCCTGACTGCGCGGCCCGCACAACGCATCACCGCTGAACACGCCGTTGCCTGGTCGTGGATTGGACTGGCAAACGGTGCCGGTGTTGCGATTGGGGAACAGCGCCGCAACGGCGTCGGTGAAAGGATTGATCCCGCCGGGGAACAGCGCGCCGGGCGCGGCGGCGGTGCCGATCAGCGTCAGCGCCCCGACGTTCGTACCGAGTGGGTTCTCCACCGCAAGGTTGTAATCCGTGGTCGAATCCACCGAATTGCGCGCATAGCCGCCGGTGAAGTTGAACGATACCGGCCCGAAATCGTGGAAGATCTTGGCGGTATATTGCTCTTCCTCGCTAAAATACGTCGGCTTATAGTCGACGTTCACCGTTCGCACGTCGCCCGGGTTGATCACACCGGCATAGGTATCCGGCCCGTAAACGCTGGCCAGCGCATATTGCGCAAAGGTCGCGCCGAGCGAGGATGCGTAGAATTCGCGCGAACTATACATCGTCGCCAGCGTGGAATTGCCGTTGGTCGTTTCGTTCGCCAGCCGGTCGGGCAAGCAGCCCAGGACGCCGGTGGGGTCGCGATGGCATAGCTGCTTCTGGATCCGGCTGCGATCGTCGCGTTCGTCGAAATAATAACCGATCAGGTCGATGCGCGTGTCGCTGGTCGGCTCCCACGACAGCGTGCCGCGGAGCGAATACAGATCGCGCCCGTCGAGCCGGCTGCCGTCGAACAGGTTCTTCGTATAGCCGTCGCGCTTCAGATAGGTGCCCGCGACGCGGATGCCGAGCGTGTCGCCGATCGGCAGGTTGAACATGCCGCGCACGCGTTTCGAATCAAAATTGCCATATTCGAACTCGCCCGCCGCGTGAATTGCCGAAAGATCGGGCTTCGCGGTGATGAAGTTGACGACGCCCGAGGTCGCGTTGCGGCCGAACAACGTTCCCTGCGGTCCGCGCAGCACCTCGACGCGCTCCAGATCGAAGAACTCGCTCTCGAACAGCCGCGTCGACACCAATGGCATGTCGTTGACGTGGATCGCGGTCGCGCTGTCGCAACTCGCGCCGACGCACAGATCGCCGATCCCGCGGATCGTGAAGCTGGACGAGGTGAAGTTCGTCTTGGTGAAGGTGACGTTGGGCAGCGTCTGCTGCAACGCCGTCGGATTGACGATCTGCTGTTTCTCCAGATTTTCCGCGGTGAAGGCGCTGACCGCGATCGGCACGTCCTGCAATCGCTGCGACTGGCGCTGTGCGGTGACGACGATATCGCTGGCGTCGGTCGGCCGCGCCGGCTGGCCCGATTCCTGGTCCGGCCCGTTGGTGGGTGCCGTCGTCTGTGCGGACGTGGTAGTGGCGCTTTGCGCGGCGGCGGGAATCGCTGGCAGCATGACGAGTGCCGATGCGACGAGCAGGTCGTACTTCTTCATGGTGGCATCCTCTCCCTGTCCCGTTCGCGTGGTCTGACGCCTGCGATACGAAAGTTCCAGTTTCGGGTATGGCGAAGCTAACGATTGTTGAAATGCTGCGTCAACCGGTATTTGCTTGGTAGATCACGGGTATGTCGGTCAGTTGACGGGATGGACGAGTTGCAAAATCGAACTTGCGGTTGGTTGCGGCGCAGCATGATGGAGAAGACGAAACATGGCTGATCGCACTGCGACGCCCGACGACGGCGACCTGATCGAGGGCGGCGGCACGGCCGCCATTCCCGCGGATGTCACCGCGGCCATCGCCACGCTGATCCGATGGGCAGGCGACGATCCCACACGCGAAGGGCTGATCGACACCCCGCGTCGCGTGGCGAAGGCGTGGAAGGAATATTGCGCCGGCTATGGCGACGATCCTGCCAAACATCTCGAACGCGTGTTCGAAGAGGTGGGGGGCTATGACGAGATCGTGCTGCTGAAGGACATCCCGTTCCAGTCGCATTGCGAACATCACATGGCGCCGATCATCGGCAAGGCGCATATCGCCTACCTGCCGCAGAACCATGTCGTCGGGATCAGCAAGCTGGCGCGCGTGCTGCATGGCTTCGCCCGCCGGTTGCAGGTCCAGGAGCGCCTGACCGCCGAGGTCGCCGACTGCATCTGGGACAATCTGAAGCCGCAGGGGGTCGCCGTCGTGATCGAGGCGAGCCACGCCTGCATGACTGCGCGCGGCGTCCGTACGCCCGGTGTGTCGATGGTCACCAGCCGGATGATGGGCGTGTTTCGGGACGACGAGCGCAGCCGCAAGGAAGTGCTCGCGCTGATGGGTTGCTGATGCGCACCGTGCTGGTGACCGGCGGCGCCAGGCGGCTCGGTGCCGCGATCGCGCGGGCAGCGGCGGGGGCCGGATGGCGCGTGGTGATCCATTACGGCCATTCGGCGGATGCGGCGCGGGCTTTGGCCGAGGAACTCGGCGGCGCGATCGTGCAGGGCGACCTCGCCGATGCGGCGGGCGCGCCCGCTGTGTTCGCACGGGCGCGCGAAGCCGCTGGCGGCCCGATCACCGCGCTGGTCAACAGCGCGTCCGCGTTCGAATACGATCGTCCGGAGGCGATCGACGCCACGCTCGCCGCTCGCCTGCACGCGATCAACACCGTTGCCCCCGCCATGCTCGCCGCGGCGCTGGCGGCGCAGGACGATGTCGAGGATGGCGCCGTGGTCAATCTGCTCGACCAGAAGCTCGCCAACCCCAATCCCGATTTCTTCAGCTATTCGCTCAGCAAATACGCGCTCGCCGGTGCGACGGAGATGCTGGCGCAGGCGCTTGCGCCCCGCGTGCGGGTCAACGCCATCGCTCCCGGCATCACCTTGCCGAGCGGCGATCAGAGCGAGGCCGAGTTCGCCCGCGTCGCCTCCGACAACATCCTTCGTCGCCCGGTCGGTGCGGCGAACGTCGCGGAAGCAGTGGTTTACCTGCTGGGCGCGCGCAGCATCACCGGCCAGACGCTGTACGTCGATTGCGGTCAGCGCTTCGTGAAACGTGATGGCGACGTGATGTTCGATGGCCGGGATGGCTGAATACACCATCATCCTCGACGGGCTGGAGGTCGCGATGCGGCTCGGCATCCACCCGCACGAAGCGGTCCCGCAACGCGTCCGCCTGACGGTGTGGATGACGGTCGATTACGCCGCGCCGCCGAGCGGCGACCGGATCGGCGAGGTGCTCGACTACGACTTCATCCGCACCGGTATCCAGGCTCTGGCCGAGGGGCCGGGGTTCGACTTGCAGGAAACGCTGGTCGATACGGTGGCGTCGCTCTGTCTCCGCGACGTCCGCGTACGCGAGGTGCGGGTCCGGTCGATGAAGCCGGATGTGTATCCCGATGCTGCCGTAGGGTGTGAGGTCGTGCGCGGTCGGACAATCGCCTGACCGCGGCACGTGTTCGATGTCGGCGGTCGGTCACCGCGGCGGCCTAGGCCCGGTTCGCCGCGCTCAGCACCGCGCGCACGCTCGCGGTGGCGATGTCGGTATCGAGGCCGACACCGAACACCGTGCGCCCGTCCGCGGTGCGGCATTCGACGTAAGCCGCCGCCTGCGCATCGGCGCCATGACCGATCGCATGTTCGCTATAGTCGACGACGTCGAGCTCCGGACCGGTTTCGCCCAGTGCAGCGATAACGCCGGAGATCAGGCCGTTGCCGCGACCGGAGATCGACCGCTCGGTCCCGTCCACCGCCACGCGGCCGACGAACAGCCGCGAACCCGCGGTGCCGGTTTCATCATAGTCGCGCAGGACGAAGCGGTCGCCTTCGCGGGGCAGATAGGTCGCCTCGAACCGGCCCCAGATGTCGGCGGCGCCGAGTTCGCGGCTGGTCTCGTCGGCCAGCGCCTGGACGTGGCGGCTGAAGTCCGCCTGAAGCCGTTTGGGGAGCTTCAGGCCCTTGTCCTGTTCGATCACCCATGCGACGCCACCCTTGCCGGACTGCGAATTGACGCGGATCACGGCTTCGTAGCTGCGGCCGAGGTCTGCGGGATCGATCGGCAGGTACGGTACTTCCCACAGCGCATCGTTGCGGGCCGCCTGTGCCGTGAAGCCCTTCTTGATCGCGTCCTGATGACTGCCGGAAAAGGCGGTGAAGACGAGATCGCCCGCGTAGGGCGTGCGCGGATGGACGGGGATGTTGGTGCAATAATCCACCGTCTTCACGATTGCGTCGATGTCCGACAGGTCGAGGTTCGGCGATACACCCTGCGTGTACATGTTGAGCGCGACGGTCACGAGGTCGCAATTGCCGGTGCGCTCGCCATTGCCGAGCAGGCAACCCTCGACCCGGTCGGCGCCCGCCATCAGGCCGAGCTCGGCGGCGGCGACGCCGGTGCCGCGATCGTTGTGCGTGTGGAGCGAGATCACGACCGCCTCGCGGTTCGGAATGTTACGGCCGAACCATTCGATCTGGTCGGCATAGACATTGGGTGTCGCGCATTCGACCGTGGCCGGCAAATTGAAGATGATCGGTTTGTCGGCGGTCGGCCGAAGCACCTCCATTACCGCCGCGCACACCTCGACCGAGAAATCGAGTTCGGCGGTCGAGAACGTCTCCGGACTGTATTCGAAATGCCAGTCGGTATTCGGGCGCCTGGCGGCTTCGTCGCGCAGCACCTTGGCGCCGCCGATCGCGATCCGCTTCACTTCGTCGCGGGTCATGCCGAACACGATCTTGCGCCACGCGGGCGAGACGGCGTTGTAGAGGTGGACGATCGCCTGCTTCGCGCCGTCGAGGCTGGCGAAGCTGGTTTCGATCAGGTCGCGGCGCGACTGCGTCAACACCTGCACGAATACGTCATCGGGAATGCGACCGGTCTTCACCAGCCCGCTGATGAAGTCGAACTCGGTCGCACCCGCGCTGGGGAAGCCGACCTCGATTTCCTTCAGCCCCGTCTTCACGAGCAGGTCGAAGAAGCGGGTTTTCTTCTCCGCGTCCATCGGATCGATCAGCGCCTGATTGCCGTCGCGCAGATCGGTGGACAGCCAGCGCGGCGCACGCGTGATGACGTTCGACGGCCAGCGGCGGTCGGGCAGGTCGATAGTGGGGAAGGGGCGGTATTTGGTCGAAGGATCGCGGAGCATGTGTCGGTCCCGTCTTTGCTGCGGACCATCGGGTCTCACGCGGCGGAATTGGTGCTGAAGGGTTATCCGGCCCTTAGGGGAGCGTGCACGAGCAACAGCCGCCCTAAGGGCGGATAAGTCGTAGAAGGGTGCGAACGCGGTCCATGCTGGATGCGTTCATGGCCGAGCAGCGGTCCATTGTCCACAGACCTCGGCAAAAGCCCCGATTTGCGATCCGATCGGAACCGGTGACCTGTCGTTAACCCTGGCGGGGTATCGACAATAAGGACGGTCGTTCGTCCTATTAACATGTGTTGGGAACGACTTACGATGCGGCAACTCGTCTATATCAGCAGCATACGGCGTCAGGCGATCGTCGATCCGGTAACCATTCTCGCGCAATCGCGCCGCAACAATGCGCGCGCGCGCGTCACCGGGCTGCTGTTTTTCGACGGCAAGAGGTTTCTTCAGGCTCTCGAGGGTGACGACGCGTCGGTCGATACGACGTTCGCCCGTATCCAGCAGGACGATCGGCACCATGCACTGGTCGTCCTGTCGAACCGGGACATCGAGCGGCGCGAGTTCGGCGAATGGGCGATGGCATATAATGCGCCGGGCGAGGACAATAGCGACGCGATCGACCGGATCGCGCGGCTGACGGCCAACGCCGATCCTACGGTGCGTGCGACGTTCGAAGGGTTCGCCAAAGTGCGGCGCGCGGCCTGATCGGGCCGCGCACCGCCAGAGTATTATGCCAGAGTATTATTGGGCGACGAATGCAGCGTTGATGTCGAGCTTGACCTGATCGGACACCACCGGCACCGCCATGCCGAGGCCGAAGTCGCTGCGGTTGATCGTGGTGGTGCCACGGAAGCCGAAATTGACCTTCTTGTTCATCGGGTTGGTGCCGGCGCCGACGAAGGTGGCATCGATCGTGACCGGCTTGGTGACATTCTTGATCGTCAGATTACCGGTGATCTTCGCCGTGCTGCCGCTTGCGACCACCGCGGTCGAGACGAAGCGCGCGGTCGGGTAGGTGGCGACGTCGAAAAAGTCTTTCGACTTCAGGTGGTTGGAAAAGCCCGACGACGTAACCGACAGCTGGTCGATCGCGAATGTCACGTCGAGCTTTGCGGCCGCCGGCTTGGCGGGGTCGATCGTGAGCGTGCCGTCCTGCGCCCCGAACTGACCCGAAAGCATGCTGAAGCCCATGTGATTGAGCGTCCACGTCACCTGCGTGTGAGCAGGGTCGACCTTGTAGGTGCCGGCCGTGACGGCAGCCTTGCTCTGGGTGCCGGGCAGGCCGGTTTGCGCGATCGCAGGGATGGCGGCGGTGAGGGCGAGGGCGGCGAGGATGAGGCGCATGATGGAAGCTCCGAACGATTGTTCCGGAGGTTTAATCATGGGTTGGCGGTTTGCGGAAGGGCCAAAGCCGAAACGGATCGTTTGCCACCATCCTGTTCCTCCCCCGCAAGGGGGAGGGGGACCGTTCGGCGTCAGCCGAATGGTGGAGGGGGAGGTAAGCGATCTACTTCGATGGCAGGTGCGCCTCATGTCTCCCCCTCCGTCATGGCTTCGCCGCGCCACCTCCCCCTGGCCGGGGAGGATTTGGGGTGGGGCTCAGTTCTTGTCCTTGTCCACCAGCTTGTTGGCGCCGATCCAGGGCATCATCGCGCGTAGCTCGGTGCCGACCTTCTCGATCGGATGCGCTGCGGCCTGCTTGCGGCTGGCCTTCAGCTCCGGCTGGCCGGCCCGGTTATCGAGGACGAAATTCTTGACGAAGCGGCCCGACTGGATGTCGGCGAGGACGCGCTTCATTTCCTTCTTGGTCTCGTCGGTGATGATCCGCGGGCCGGTGACGATGTCGCCATATTCCGCGGTGTTGCTTATCGAATAGCGCATGTTGGCGATGCCGCCCTCATACAGCAGGTCGACGATCAGCTTGGTTTCGTGGAGGCATTCGAAATAAGCCATTTCCGGTGCGTAGCCGGCCTCGGTCAGCGTCTCGAACCCGGCCTGGATCAGGTGGGTGATGCCGCCGCAGAGCACGGCCTGCTCGCCGAACAGGTCGGTTTCGCATTCCTCGCGGAAGTTCGTCTCGATGATCCCCGAACGACCGCCGCCGACGCCCGATGCGTACGCAAGCGCGACGTCATGCGCGTTGCCGCTGGCGTCCTGATGGATCGCGATCAGGCAGGGGACGCCGCCGCCGCGGACATATTCGCTGCGCACGGTGTGGCCTGGACCCTTGGGCGCGATCATGATGACGTCGATGTCCTGCGGCGGCTCGATCAGGCCGAAGTGGACGTTGAGGCCGTGCGCGAAGGCGAGCGCCGCGCCGGGCTTCATGTTCCCCTTGAGGTCCGTGTCCCAGATCGCCGCCTGATGCTCGTCAGGGGCCAGGATCATGACGATGTCGGCCCATTGCGCCGCTTCCTTGTTCGACAGCACCTTGAAGCCGGCGTCGATCGCCTTCTTTGCGGTCGCCGAGCCTTCGCGCAGCGCGATCGCGACATCCTTGACGCCGCTGTCGCGCAGGTTCTGCGCATGGGCATGGCCCTGCGATCCGTAACCGACGATGGCGATCTTCTTGTCGGTGATCAGGTTCAGATCGGCGTCGCGATCGTAATAGACCTTCATTGTACTAGTCCCTTTTTGTCATCCCCGCGGAGGCGGGGATCCATACCCGCTGCGGTCAGTGATTATGGATCCCCGCCTCCGCGGGGATGACGAAATTTAGGCCGCCTCTTTACCGCGGCTGATGGCGACGATGCCGGTGCGGGCGACCTCGATCAGGCCGACTTCGCCCATCAGTTCGACGAACTTGTCGATCTTCTCGATCGATCCCGTCACCTCGAAAACGAAGCTGCTGGTCGTCGCATCGACCACACGGGCGCGATAGACGTCGGCCAACCGCAGCGCCTCGATCCGGTGATCGCCAGTGCCGCGCACCTTGATCAGCGCCAGTTCGCGTTCGACGTGCGCGCCCTGTGCGGTCAGGTCGGTGACCTTGTGCACGGGGACGAGGCGGTCGAGCTGCGCCATGATCTGCTCCATCGTCGCCGGCGATGCGCTGGTGACGATGGTGATGCGGCTGACCGACTTGTCGGCGGTGATCTCCGACACCGTCAGGCTCTCGATATTATAGCCGCGCGCGGTGAACAGGCCGGCGATCCGGGCGAGGATGCCTGGCTCGTTGTCGACGATCACCGCCAGCGTGTGGCGTTCGGCTGTTTCGGTCTTGATGTGCATCGCTATCTCGCTCCCCTCCCTTTCAAGGGAGGGGCTGGGGGTGGGTGGCGTCCTGGCGGTCTACTGTAGAGCAGGGTGTGGTCGGCACCGTAATGCGAGCACGCCACCCACTCCCGATCCCTCCCTTGAGGGCACCCATCGAAGTAATACTCGGATGGACCCGACCGGGCGGGGAGCCGCTATCAAACCAGCGCCTTGGCCTCGTCGTCCATCGTGCCGGACACTTCGTTGGCCTGAAGGATCATGTCGGTATGTGCCGCTCCACTCGGGATCATCGGGAAGCAGTTCGCCAGCTTGGCGACGCGGCAGTCGACGATCACCGGGCCGTCATGGTCGAGCATCGCCTGGATACCGTCGTCCAAGTCGGCGCGGTGGTCGATGCGGATACCCTTCCAGCCGTACGCCTCGCCGAGCTTGACGAAATCGGGCAGCGAGTCCGAATAGCTTTCGGCATAGCGGCTCTCATAGGTCAGCTCCTGCCACTGGCGGACCATCCCCATATATTCGTTGTTGAGGATGAAGATCTTGACCGGCAGCCGATATTGCGTCGCCGTGGCAAGCTCCTGAATGTTCATCTGGATGCTGGCCTCGCCGGCGATGTCGATGACCAGCGCCTTGGGATTACCCAGCTGCGCCCCGATCGCGGCGGGCAGGCCATAGCCCATCGTGCCGAGACCGCCGCTGGTCAGCCACTTGTTCGGCTTCTCGAAGCCGAAATGCTGCGCCGCCCACATCTGGTGCTGGCCGACCTCGGTCGTGATGATCGGATCGCGCGCACGCGTCGCCTCCCACAGCGCACGCACGGCGCGCTGCGGCATGATCGCGTCGCCGATCTCCGGGAAATCGAGGCTCTTCTTCGCGCGCCAGTCGGCGATCCGGTTCCACCAGTCGCGCGTATCCGGCTTGGGATGCTGGCGCGATTTCCAGATGCGGACCATGTCCTCCATCGCGTGGCCGGCATCGGCGATGATCGCGAGGTCGACGCGGACGTTCTTGTTCACGCTCGACCGGTCGATATCGATATGGACCTTGCGGCTGTTCGGGCTGAACGCATCCAGCCGCCCGGTGACGCGGTCGTCGAACCGGCTGCCGATCGCGACGACCAGATCGGCCTGGTTCATCGCCATGTTCGCCTCATAGGTCCCGTGCATGCCGAGCATGCCGAGGAACTGGTCGGACGAGGCGGGGAAGCAGCCGAGGCCCATCAGCGTCGACGTCACCGGCGCACCGGTGATCCGCGCCAGCTCGCGCAGCAATTGCGACGCCGCCGGTCCCGCATTGATGATGCCGCCGCCGGTGTACAGGATCGGGCGTTCGGCCGCGGCGAGCATGTCGACGACCTGCTCGATCTGCGTCTGCGGTGCCTTCACCTGCGGGCGATAGGTCTTGTGCTGGATCGGACCGGGCTTCGTGTAGCGCGCGGTGGCGACCTGCACGTCCTTGGGGATGTCCACGACGACCGGGCCGGGGCGACCTGAAGTGGCGATATGGAACGCCTCATGGATCGTCGCGCCCAGCTTCGCCGGGTCCTTCACCAGATAATTATGCTTCGAACAGTGACGGGTGATGCCGACCGTGTCCGCTTCCTGGAAGGCGTCGGTGCCGATCAGCGCGGTCGGCACCTGCCCGGTGATGACGACCATCGGGATCGAATCCATCAGCGCGTCGGTGATGCCGGTGACCGCATTGGTCGCGCCGGGACCCGAGGTGACGAGCACGACGCCAGGTTTGCCGGTCGAGCGAGCATAGCCCTCCGCCGCATGCGTCGCCGCCTGTTCGTGGCGAACGAGGATGTGCTTGAGCCGACCCGACCGGAACATCGCGTCGTAGATCGGCAAGACCGCCCCACCGGGGTAGCCGAACACGACCTCCACGCCGAGATCGCACAGCGCCTCGACCAGGATGTCTGCTCCGCTCTTTTCGCCCACGGTTCGTCTCCACTCATGCTGGACAGGTTCGATGGGAGGGGCGGGTAGACGTGGTACAGGGCCGGGTCAACCCCATTCTTGTAACAAACTTGCGATCGAAGGCGCAATTTGGGTTGAATCTGTCGTCTTGATCCAGTCGTCCGGCGGTTGGTTGCGGAACCACGTATACTGCCGCTTGGCATAGCGGCGCGTGTCGAGTTGCACCTGCGCGATCGCCTCGCGGCGGGTGATCTCCCCCGCCAGCAGCGCGGCGATCGGCGGCACGCCGATCGCACGGCGGATCGGCGCGTCGGCCACGACATCGGTGCGCGCGAGCAGGGCAGCGACCTCCTCGATGGCACCCCCGGCGAACATGGCCTCGCAGCGGACGTCGATGCGGTCGAACAGCGTCTCGCGATCGGGGAGCAGGATAGCCGCGGCGAGCGCGATCGAATCGCCGGTGCCGCCGACGCGCTCCCGCTGCCAGTCGGCCAGCGGGCGACCGGTCGAGCGAACCACCTCCAGCGCGCGTGCGACGCGGGTGGTGTCGGCCGGTGCGAGCCGGGCGGCGGCGGCAGCATCCTCGATGGCGAGCAGGCGGTGCGCCTCGGCCACGGGAAGCGCGCGGACGGCGGCGCGGACATCCGGGTCGATCGCGGGGACGGGGGCGATGCCGTCGAGCAGCGTGCGCAGATAAAGCCCGGTGCCGCCGACGAGGATCGGGAGCTTGCCGGCATCATGCGCCGCGGCGATGGCGATGCGCGCCTCGGCGGCCCAGCGTGCGGCGGAATAGCCGGCGTCGGCGGCATCGACATGACCGAAAAGCCGGTGCGGCGTACTGGCCTCCTCCGCGGCGCTGGGGCGGGCTGTGAGGATGCGCAGGTCGGCATAGACCTGACTGGCATCGGCGTTGATGACGATGCCGTCATGGGCCTGCGCCAGCGCGATCCCCGCGGCGGACTTGCCGCTGGCGGTCGGCCCTGCGATGAGCGCGACCCTCGGTTTTTGGGAGGCAGCGATGTTCACGGCGACGCTCATAGGCGATGCACTCGGCGCAGGCGACCTTTCGGCAGCGGCGGACCGCCTGGCCGCGGCGGGATGCGCACCGGGCGCGGGGGTGTGGCTGGAAGAGGCCATTGCCGCCGACCTGCCGTTCGCCAGCGATGCCGCAGCGGCCCGCGTCGCGCTGGAGGGTGCGTTCGCCCGCACCGACGTGGTGGTCCAGCCGACCGCGACGCGGCGCAAGGCGCTGATCGTCGCCGACATGGATTCGACGATGATCACCGTCGAATGCATCGACGAACTCGCGGATTATGCCGGCATCAAGGCGGAGGTTTCCGCGGTGACCGAGGCGGCGATGCGCGGCGAACTCGACTTCGAGGGGGCGCTGGATGCCCGTGTCGCGCTGCTGGAGGGGTTGGACGAAGCGGTGATCGCGCAATGCCTCGCCGAACGCGTCCACATCATGCCGGGGGCGAAGGCGTTGGTCCGGACGATGCGGGCGAACGGCGCGGAGGCGGTGCTGGTGTCGGGCGGATTTACCCGCTTCGCCGAACCCGTCGCAGCCGACATCGGGTTCGATCGCGCCATCGCCAACGTACTGCTGATCGCGGACGGCAGGCTGACCGGCAAGGTCGCCAAGCCGATCGTCGGCTCCGCGACGAAGGAGGAGACGCTGCTGGCGGCTATAACGACGCGGGGGATCGATCCCGCACTGTCGCTGGCGGTCGGCGACGGCGCGAACGACCTGGCCATGATCAGGCGCGCGGGGCTGGGGGTGGCATACCACGCCAAGCCGATCGTCGCCGCGGCGGCGGGTGCGCGGGTGGATCACGGCGACCTGTCCGCCCTGCTCTATGCACAGGGGTATCGGCGGGCGGACTGGGTCGCCTGACGGCGCCGTGGTGGTGAGCGCTAGGGCGCCACCACCACGCACGACACGCCCGAGGCGGCGCAGGCCTTTTGCGCCGCCGTTTTGGAGGCGAAGCCGCTGGCTTGCAGGCGGATGACGTTGCCCGCCTTTGCGTAGACCGGTTGCGCGCCGGCCAGCTTGCCACGGACGCGGGACCATTGGGTCTGCGCGTTGGCCTGCGTGCTGAAGGCGCCGAGCTGGATTTTCCAGGCACCACCGGTGGCCGGCTTCGGCGCCGGTCGCACGTCCTGCCTGACCATGCGGTCGTTCACCGGCCGATCCGGTGACGGCTGGGGCGGCGGCATCCGCTCGGGCCCACCACGCGGCGGGAGCCTCGTCGGGCGCTGCTGGCCGACCGGCGGACGCGAGGGCGGGACATCGGTGGTCGCGACCGCGGGCCGGCGCGGGCCGGTCGCATCCACGGCCATCATGCCGCCTCTGCCGCCCTGCGCCGGCGCATTGCGGAGGTCGGAGGCGTAACGTTGCGCCAGCGCGGTGCCCCGCTCGCGATCGGCGGGGGTGATGTACTGGTCCATCTGCGCAAGCGTTTCCGAGGCGGACTTGAGACCGGCGCGGGATGCCATCGTCATCAGCGCATAGGCGCGGGGATAGTCGCGGGGCACGCCGTCGCCGTTGAACAGCATCGTGCCGAGCACCAGCTGCCCGCGCGCCTCGCCGCGTTGCACCGACTTCTCCAGCCATGGCGCGGCTTCGGACTTGCGACCTGCCTGGAACAGCGCGAGGCCGTAATTGTCCTCGGCCTGTTGATGGCCCTGCAACGCCGCCTTGCGGAACCAGCTTTCCGCGAGCGCCGGGTCGACCGGCACGCCGCGGCCGAGCTTGTACGCCTGCCCCAGGTTGAACTGTGCATCAGCATCGCCTGCCACCGCAGGTGCGCGCCACTGCGACACCGCAGCGTCGAAGTCGCCGCGGCCCCACGCATCGACGCCCGCCTTCACGTTCTGCGCGGCCGCCGGCGCCGTCATCGAAAGGCCGACCACCAGCATCGCCCCTGCGATCCAACCGGTATTACGCATGCTTGTCACCCTTTTACCCGTCTTTTCCCATCATGCCCCGGCTCGGCCTTCAGGCAAAGCGTCATCGCACATCGGGCTCCATTAACCGCTTCTTAGGCCCACTCTGGCAGGTCTGCTGGCGGGATAGCGGCAATTTTTTTGAAGGGGGCCTATGCGCGTTCTCGCGATGGCATCGCAAAAGGGTGGATCGGGCAAGACGACCTTGTCCGGGCATCTGGCCGTGCAGGCGCAGCTGGCGGGGCACGGCCCGGTCGTGCTGATCGACATCGATCCGCAAGGATCGCTGTCGGAATGGTGGAACGAGCGTACGTCGGAATTCCCGGCCTTCGCCCAGACCACGGTCGCGCGGTTGCAGGCGGATCTGGAAGTGCTCCGCCAGCAGGGTTTCAAGCTGGCGATGATCGACACGCCGCCCGCCATCACGATGGCGATCCAGAGCGTCATCAACGTATCCGAACTGGTCGTCGTACCGACGCGCCCGTCGCCGCACGATCTGCGGGCGGTCGGCGCGACCGTCGACCTGTGCGATCGCGCCGGCAAGCCGCTGATCTTCGTCGTCAACGCCGCGACGCCAAAGGCGCGGATCACCAGCGACGCCGCCGTCGCATTGTCGCAGCACGGTACGGTCGCTCCGATCACGATCCACCAGCGCACCGATTTCGCCGCATCGATGATCGATGGCCGGACCGTCATGGAGGTCGATCCCAAGGGCAAGTCGGCGGCCGAGGTCGCCCAGCTATGGACGTATATCGCCGACCGGCTCGAAAAGAATTTCCGCCGCACCGTATTCAGCGTGCCGACCGTCTCCGGCGGCCCGGGCTTCGGCCAACGACCGGCGGCGAGCGGCTTCGGCCGCCGCGTGGTGGGAGGATGAGCATGTTCGGATCGTCCAAGCCGATGGCATCGCTGTCGTCGGGCCTGCTCGCCCGCAAGGGGCAGGCGCGGCCGGCGATGCGCAGCCAGGCATTCGGCGGCTTCGGCGTCGCCCCGCAGGCGGGCGATGATCTCGGCTGGAACGACATGGGTGGAAGCGAGCCGGTTTCGGCTGCGGTCCCTGTTCCGGCCCCTGTTCCGGCCCCTGTCCTGGCCCCAGTCCCTCGCCCCGCACCGGGCCCGGTCGCGGCGCGCGGTGTCGAACCCGTACCCACCGTGCTGGTGCAGCGCGAACTGCTCGAGGCGCAGATGGTGTCGCCGGAAGCGAAGAAATCCGTGTCCGTCGCCACCGCGACGCGCATCCGGCGTGAGACGCAGCATGGCGGCAAGGCCGCCTTCACGCTGCGGGTCGACGCCGACCGTCACCTGCGGCTGCGCCTGGCATCCGCGATCACCAATCGATCCGCGCAGGATCTGGTGACCGAAGCGCTCGACGCGCTGCTCGGCGCCGTGCCGGAGGTGGAGGCGCTCGTTGCGCAGCTGCCGGTGGCGAAGACGAAACAGTGATGACCTTGGGGGGTAATCCGATGACACCGCGCCTGATCCTGACGTTCGGCATGTCCGCCCTGGTATTGGGCGGGACGATGGTCGGCTGCACCGCCACCAGCGGCCGGATCGCGTCGGCGAGCGACCGCAGCGCGACGCTGGCCGCCAAGGCCGCGTCCCGCAGCGCGGACGACGCCCGCCGTGCGCTGGCAGCGCGTGACGCGATCAAAGCGGTGCCGCTGGCCGAGTCCGCGGTCGCCGCCGCGCCGCAGGATGCGGGCTATCGCATGCTGCTGGGGCAGAGTTACCTGCAGGCGGGACGCTTCGTATCCGCCCGCGATACGTTCGCCGACGTGCTGGCGTTGTATCCTGCGGACGGCAAGGCTGCGCTGAACCTCGCGCTGGCGCAGATCGCGACCGGCGACTGGGCGACGGCACGCACGACGCTGAACGCCAATGCCGCGATCATCCCGGTCGGCGACCTCGGCCTCGCCACGGCGCTGGCGGGCAATCCCGCGGGCGCTATCGAGATGCTCAACGCCGCGGCGCGGGCGCCGGGCGCGGGTGCGAAGGTGCGGCAGAATCTGGCGCTCAGTTATGCGCTGGCCGGCGAATGGAGCATGGCGCGGGTGGCTGCTGCCGCCGATATGTCGCCTGCCGACGTCGATGCCCGGATGGAACAATGGGCCGCGTTCGCGCAGCCGAAAGGTGCGGCGGATCAGGTTGCCAGCCTGCTCGGCGTGACGCCGGTGGCCGATAGCGGTCGACCGGTCGCGCTGGCGCTCAACGCTGCCGTTCCGGTGACGCCGGCACAGGCCGACGAGCCGGTGCAGACGGCGCTTGCCGTGCCCGCCGAGGCGCCGGCTCCGGTGGAGACGCCGCAGGCACAGTTCGCCAAGGTCGTGGCGTCCGGCGTGACGTTCGGTCCCCGGAACGAGGTGGTACAGCCGCTGCCGACGATGCTGATCCGCGCCGAAGCCCGGCCGACGAAGCTGGCGCTGGTCCGTACCCCGGCCAATCGCATCGTGCAGATGGTGCCGGCGGCCAAGCCGTTCGTCCGCACGTCGACCGGCGGCGAATGGTTCGTGCAGATCGGCGCGTTCAGCAACGTGGCGGTCGCCAAATCGGGATGGAGCACCGCGACGCGTCGCTTCGCCGCCTTGTCCGGGCACCAGCCGACCGGAACCAACTTCGCTGCCCGGCAGGGCTCGCTATACCGCCTGTCGGTCGGTGGGTTCTCGCGTGGCGAAGCCGATCGGATGTGCCGCGCATATCGTTCGAAGGGCGGCAATTGCTTCGTTCGTCGCGAAGCCGGCGATCGGATGGCGCAGTGGCTGAAGACGCCGATCCAGATGGCGTCGCGCTGACGCGCCATTCCCGCGGGGCGGGCTAGCGTCCCGGCCCCGCAGGTCCGCGCGTCAACGAACCTCCCGGCCGCCTTTCCAGACGCGGAGCACCCGTCCCTGCACGGGCAGGCCATCGAACGGGGTGTTACCCTCCGAACCAACGAAGGTCGTGCCGTCGATCTGCCAGGGCGTCTCGGCGTCGAACAGCATCAGGTCGGCGGGTTTGCCGGCCTCCAGCGTCCCGGTATCGAGTCCCAGCACCCGCGCCGGGTTGACCGCCAGCAGCGCCAGCAGCCGTTCGAGCGGCAGCAGGCCGTCGCGGACCAGCATCAATCCGAGCGGCAGCAGCGTCTCGGCCCCCGCCATGCCCGCCGCCGAATCGGCGAAGGGCAGGCGCTTTTCCTCCGGACCATGGGGATCGTGGCCGGAGCACAGCACGTCGATCGTGCCGTCCCTCACCGCCGCAAGCGCCGCCTGCCGGTCGCTTTCGCTCCGCAACGGCGGAGAGAGATGGGCGTAGGTGCGGAAATCGCTCATCGCGATGTCGGAGAGGTGGAGGTGCGCGGGCGTGATGCCGCAGGTGACCTTCACGCCGCGACGTTTGGCGGTGCGGATCAGGTCGAACGCGGCGGCGGTCGTCACCTGACGGATGTGGAGCCGGGCACCGGTTTCCTCCGCCAGCATCAGGTCGCGCGCCACCGCCAGCGCCTCGGCGACAGCGGGGGCGGAAGGCAGGCCCAGCCTCGTCGCGGTTTCGCCATCGGTCGTCACAGCGCCGGTGGTCAGTCCGCCATCCTCGGCGTGCGTCACCACGGCCACGTCGAGGTCGCGGGCGTAGGCGAGCACGCGCAGCATCACGCCGCTGTCGGCGATCCAGTGCCGGCCGGTGCCGACCGCTTTGGCTCCGGCGGAGGCACAGACCGCCATCTCCGCCAGGTCGCGACCGTCCAGCCGCTGCGTTGCGGCGGCGATCGGGTGGATCCACAGGTCGGGCTTGCCGATCAGCGCGGCGCGCTGGACCATACCCGGATCGTCCAGCACGCGCGCGCCGTCGGGCATCAGGCCGACGCGGACGATGCCGCCGGCGCGGAACGCGGCGCGGTCGATCCTGAAAACGCCGAGGTCGACGATGCCCGGAGCCAGCGTCGAACCCTCGCAGTCGATCACCGTCGCGCCCTCGGGCACGTCGCCGTAGCCGGTGACGACACCGTCTTCGACCAGCAGCGACACGCCGATCTTCACGCCGCCGACGGGGCAGGCGAGGCGGGCGTTGCGGAATGCGGTGACGCTCATGCCCAGCCCTCCACGCCGCGCGCGCGCCGGGTCAGCACGTCCAGACACGCCATCCGCACCGCCACGCCCATCTCAACCTGTTCCGTGATCGCCGATTGCGGCCCGTCCGCGACGCTCGAATCGATCTCGACCCCCCGGTTCATCGGGCCGGGGTGCATGACCAGCGCGTGCGGAAGCTTCGCGAGCCGTTCGGGCGTCAGGCCGTAGCGCATGCGATACTCGCGGCTGGAGGGAATGTAGCCGCCGGCCATCCGCTCGTTCTGCACGCGCAGCATCATCACCACGTCCGCTCCGACCAGCGCTGCGTCGAAATCGGTGAACGGCGTCACTCCCATGCGCTCGATTCCGACCGGCATCAGGGTGGACGGCGCGCAGACCCGCACCTCCGCCGCCAGCGCGGTGAGCGCGAGGATGTTCGACCGCGCGACCCGGCTGTGCAGCACGTCGCCGCAGATCACCACGCGCTGTCCGGCGATGCCGCCCTTGCGGCGGCGGATCGTCAGCGCATCGAGCAGCGCCTGTGTCGGATGCTCGTGCCGCCCGTCGCCGGCGTTGAGCACCGGGCAATCGACCTTGTCCGCGATCAGCCGCACCGCACCGCTCGACATATGCCGGATGACGATCACGTCGGCGCGCATCGCGTTCAGCGTCTGCGCGGTGTCGATCAGCGTCTCGCCCTTCTTCACGCTCGACGTCGCGGCGTGCATGTTGACGACGTCCGCGCCCAGTCGCTTGCCCGCGATCTCGAAGCTCAGCAGCGTGCGCGTGCTGTTCTCGAAAAAGGCGTTGATCTGGGTCAGGCCGGCGAGCCGCTTGTCGGGCGCGGCATGGCTGCGGTTCGCCTCCACCCACGTCTCCGCCTCGTCGAGCAGGAACGCGATCTCATGCGGCTGGAGCCCGTCGATGCCGGTGAGGTGCCGGTGCGGGAAGACGGCGCCACCCTGGATGAGGGTGGCGGGGCGGTGATCTGAACGCTGCATCAAGCGCGCGGAGTAGCGGCGGCGCGGGATGGGGGCAAGCGGGTGCGGCCGTTCGCGGCTGGTCTGGCCGCCGCTAACGGAGAGCCGCGGACGCGCGATTGCCGCCAGCGACGCAGGAGGCTACCGGCGGGTCATGGCAAAAGCGGATAGGTTGGCACGGCTCGACGCGCGTCGGCTGGAGCTTGAGGCGGATTACGCCGAGGCGTTGATCGCGGCGCTGCGGCGCGCGGCCGCGGGCAAGCCGGGGCTGTTCGGGCGGGATGGCGATCGGGCGTCTCGCGCGACGTTCGCGGCGGCCCTCGCAGAGCTTGGCGAGATCGGCACGGCGATCGACGGCGCACGGGACCAGCTCGGGTTGCCCCCATTCGTGTTGCAGCAGGACTTTCTGGCGTCCCGCGGGCCGGTCGGGCCGCAGGCGGCGGGGGAGCGCAAGCAGGCGCAGGCGTGGCTGGATCGGCTGGACGCCGACGGCGCGGTGCGTACCTGAGGCAAGCCTCGGTCTACCCGTCCTGCACCATCACCAGCGCATCGATGGCGGCCTGCAGGATATGCGCCGCCGCAAGGTTGTCGATGCGTTCCGCCCGTTTGGCGCGGCTCATGTCCTGTTCGATCATCGTGCGCTCGACCGCGACGGTAGACCAGCGTTCGTCCCACAGCAGGATCGGCAACCCCAGATCTTCGCAATTCTTCGCGAACGCGCGGGTGGACTGACTGCGCGGGCTTTCGGTGCCGTCGAGGTTGAGCGGCAGGCCGAGGACCCAGCCGCGGACGTGTTGCGCGGTCCCCAACGCTACCAACGCTGCCTTGTCCTTGGTGAACTTGGTGCGGCGGACGAGCTCTGCGGGGCTGGCGAAGCTCCATCCGGCGTCGCACAGAGCGGTGCCGATCGTCTTCGTACCGAGGTCGAGGCCGAGCAGCCGCCCGCCCGCGGGTAGCGCTTCGCGAAAGACGGCGCGGTCGAGGGTGATCATGTGCCGGAGCCGAATGCGGCCAGCCGGCGGCTGGCGTCGGCGCGGACGTTGGCCCAGAACAGGCTGTAATCGTAGACGTGGTAGTTGTTGCCGGGAAGGACGTAGCCGCCGACCTCCGGTGCGTCGCCGATCAGCAGGAACCCGCGCGGGCCGCAATGGGCGGGGACCTTGCCGGCGGCGATCGTCGCCGTGGTCAGGTCGGCGGAGGGATAGAGCGTGCCGAGGTTCGCGCTGGCCGGCGCATCCGCCCCGGCCGTGCCGGTCAACGGGTTGGTGCAGACGATCGGGCTATCCTTCCGGGCGCGGCCGTCGAAGCCCTTCGTCTGGTCGTAGACGTCGGTGATCATCGATGGGTCGGCGGGTTCGGCAAAGCTTTCCCACGACAGCAGGCAGCGTGCCTGATCCGCTCGCGTGCATTCGGCCATGCCGAGCGCGGCGAGATCGGTTGTTCGCGATACCGGCCAGCCGACCACGTACGCCGCGACGATGCGGCTTGCGATCGGCTTGCCGGCGATCTCTTCGCGCAGCAGGCGGGTGAGGTGGAGCGCGCCCTGGCTGTGCCCGGCGAGGATGATCGGGCGCTTCGGATCGACCTGCCGGACGAACGCGGCAAACGCTGCCGATACGTCGCCGTACGCAAGGTCGAGCGCGCGATTGGCATCGGCGACGCTGGTCAGGAACGCGCCGAACGTCGCCTGGCGATAGCGGGGCGACCAGATGTCGCCGGCGGCGTTGAAGGCGCTGGCCTGCCCGCGCAGGAAGATCGCCGCGCGGGCATTGGTCTCGGCATCGTTCAGCGCGGCGTTCCAGTGATCGCGGCCGATGTAGGATGTCGGGTGGATGAAGAAGACCGCGGCTTTCGGCTTCGCCTCGGGCTTATAGCCGGCGGGGGTCCAGAGCGCGGGATTGCCGGGGATGTCGGGTCGGGCGATCCACATCGCCTTGTCGGCGTAGACCCGTGGATCGACGCCAGGCTGCGTCTTGAACGATTCGGACGGGACGAGCGCCATGCGCAGGATCTGGTTGCCGTAAAGGCGATAGGCGAGCGCGCCGGCGATGACGAGCGCGATCAGGAACGCGAAGACGTAGAGGAATTTGCGGGCCAAGGCGTCTGGGTTCCGGACGGGTCAGAAGAGGCGCTCTGATGGACGAGCGTCGTCGAACTGGCAACACGCGGTTGCGCTGTGGGAGCCGCCTCTGCTAGCCGCAGCCTCATGTCCGTAGACACCGCCACCGTGAAGAAGGTCGCCGCGCTTGCGCGCATCGCGATCACCGACGAGGACGCGACGCGCCTCGCTCCCGAACTCAGCAACATCCTCGGCTGGATCGAGCAACTGGGGGAGGTCGATACGACCGGCATCGAGCCGATGACCGCGGTCATCCCCAACCACCTGCGCCTGCGCGACGACGTCATCAACGCCGATCCGCTGACCGGCGGCGGGATCCGCGACCAGCTGATGGCGAACGCTCCCCAGGCGGAGCATGGCTTCTTTACCGTCCCCAAGGTGATCGAATAATGGCCGACCTGACCGATCTCGGCATCGCCGGCATCCGCGACGGTGTGCGCACCGGTGCATTCTCCGCCGTCGAAGTGGCCGACGCCTTCGTGGTGAAGGTGGCCAAGGCCAAGCCGCTGAACGCATTCCTGGTCGAGACGCCCGACCATGCGCTGTCCGCCGCCCGCGCCGCCGATGCCGCCCGCGCGGCGGGCGAGACGCTCAAGCCGCTGGCGGGCGTGCCGATCGGGATGAAGGACCTGTTCTGCACCAGGGGTGTGCAGACGACCGCGGCGAGCCACATCCTCGAAGGGTTCGTGCCGACCTACGAATCGACCGTTTCACAGAACCTGTGGGACGCGGGCGCCGGCATGTTGGGCAAGCTCAACATGGACCAGTTCGCGATGGGGTCGTCGAACGAGACGAGCGCGTTCGGCAACGTGATCTCGCCATGGCGGCGGCCGGGCGACACCGCACCGCTGGCACCGGGCGGCTCGTCTGGCGGCAGTTCTTCGGCGGTGGCGGCACGGCTGTGCCCGGGCGCGACCGGCACCGACACCGGCGGCTCGATCCGCCAGCCGGCGGCGTTCGTCGGGATCAGCGGGATCAAGCCGACCTATGGCCGTTGTTCGCGCTGGGGCACGATCGCGTTCGCCTCGTCGCTCGACCAGGCCGGCCCCATGGCGCGCGACGTCCGCGATTGCGCGATCATGCTGGAGGCGATGGCGGGCTTCGACAAGAAGGACGCGACCTCGCTCGATCTCGACGTGCCGAAGTGGGAGCACGGCCTGTCGCCGAGCCTCGCCGGCAAGCGCGTCGGCATCCCGAAGGAATATCGCGTCGATGGCATGCCCGAGGAGATCGAGGCGCTGTGGCAGGCCGGCATCGACTGGCTGAAGGACGCTGGTGCCGAGATCGTCGAAGTGTCGCTGCCGCACACCAAATACGCACTGCCCGCTTATTACATCATCGCACCGGCGGAGGCCTCGTCCAACCTCGCGCGTTATGACGGCGTTCGCTACGGCTTGCGCGACCTGCCCGAAGGGGCGGGGTTGCAGGACATGTACGCCGCGACCCGCGCCGACGGCTTCGGTGCGGAGGTGAAGCGCCGGATCATGATCGGCACCTACGTGCTGTCGGCGGGCTTCTACGATGCCTATTATACGCAGGCGCAGAAGGTGCGGGCGCTGATCGCCCGCGACTTCGAACTGGCGTGGGACAAGTGCGACGTGCTGCTCACCCCGACCGCCCCATCGGCCGCGTTCGCGCTGGGCGAGAAGTCGGCGGACCCGATCGCGATGTACTTGAACGACGTGTTCACCGTGCCGTCGTCGCTGGCCGGACTGCCCGCGATGAGCGTGCCGGGTGGCCTCGACAAGGCGGGCCTGCCGCTGGGATTGCAGATCATCGGCAAACCGCTCGACGAACAGGGCGTGCTGAACGCCGGATTGGCAATCGAACAGCGTGCCGGGTTCACGGCGCGACCGAATGCGTGGTGGTAGACCTGTGTCGCGTCCGGTGTTACCGAGGTAACACCGGAGACGTACGATGAACGCACCGCTCGACAAACGCACCACGACGAACATGACGAGCAAGGGTCAGGTGCTGATCCCCAAGGACGTGCGCGATGCGATCGGCCTGGTGCCTGGCCGTCCCGTCGACGTCGGGGTCAACGATCGCGGCGAGGCGGTGGTCGTGCCGGGGCGTCGCTGGCCGGATGAGTCCCCTGAAGAGCGCAAGGCGCGACTCGACGGCTTCTTCGCCCGCATGAGCAAACGTCCGCATTTCACGCGGTCGGGTGCGGACATCGTGCAGGACTTGCGCGGTGACGAACCGCTGCCGTGATCTTGCTCGATACCAACATCATCGCCGACCTCTTGAGCAATTCCGGCAGCGCCGAATCCAAATGGTCGCGCCGCAGTTACGATCTAGCCGAACGCTCCGACGTGCTGGTTTGCAACCATATTGTTCTGGCGGAGGTCGCAGCCGGATCGGATCTGCCCGATGATCTCCTTGATGATCTCGACCGTCTGCACGTCGACGTGCTGCCCCTGACGGTCGAGGCCGCACTCGCCGGTGGCCGGGCGTTCGGCGATTATCGTCGACGCGGCGGCAAGCGGGAGCGCGTGCTGCCGGATTTCCTCATTGCCGGTCACGCCGAAGCGCTCGGCGCCGTGCTGATGACCCGCGATTGCCGCATGGCCCGCTATTTCCCCGACCTCACCCTAATCACGCCAGAGACTCATCCATGACCGACACCAGCTATCGCATCCAGGGCGCCACCGGCGAGTGGGAGGTCGTGATCGGGTTGGAGGTCCACGCCCAGGTCACCTCGAACGCCAAATTGTTCTCGGGCGCGGCGACCGAATTCGGCGCGGAGCCGAATACGCAGGTCAGCCTCGTCGACGCGGCCATGCCGGGCATGCTGCCGGTGCCGAACATGGAATGCATCCGTCAGGCGGTGCGTACCGGCATGGCGATCGATGCGCAGATCAACCGCTGGTCGCGTTTCGATCGCAAGAACTACTTCTACGCCGATCTGCCGCAGGGCTATCAGATCAGCCAGTTGTACCATCCGCTGGTCGGTGAGGGGACGGTCGAGATCAGCCCGGACGACAAGAACCCCGATGCGACCAAGGTGATCGGCGTCGAGCGCATCCACGTCGAACAGGACGCGGGCAAGCTGATGCACGACCAGCATCCGACTCGCTCCTACGTCGACCTCAACCGCTCGGGCGTCGCGCTGATGGAGATCGTCAGCCGGCCCGACATGCGCTCGCCCGCGGAAGCGGGGGCTTACCTGCGCAAGCTGCGCGCGATCCTGCGCTATGTCGGGTCGTGCGATGGCAACATGGAAGAGGGCTCGATGCGCGCCGACGTCAACGTCAGCGTGCGCAAGCCCGGCGACGAGCTCGGCACGCGGACCGAGACGAAGAACGTCAACTCGGTCCGCTTCGTGATGGCGGCGATCGAGTACGAGGCGAAGCGGCAGGTCGAGGTGCTGGAGGACGGCGGCCGCATCGTTCAGGAAACGCGGCTGTTCAACGTCGAGAGCGGCACGACGCGGTCGATGCGGTCGAAGGAAGATGCGCACGACTACCGCTACTTCCCCGACCCCGACCTGCTGCCGCTGGAGCTGGAGGAGGATTTCCTCGCCGATTGTCGCGCTTCGCTGCCCGAGCTGCCCGACGCCAAGCGCAAGCGGTATGAGGCGCTCGGCATCTCCGCCTATCAGGCGAACGTGCTGACCGCGGAGGTCGAGGCGGCGCGCTGGTTCGATACCCTGCTGGAGGCGGGCGCGAAGCCGGTCGCGGCGGCGAACTGGACGACGTCGGAGCTGTTCGGGGCGCTCAACCGCACCGGGCGCGATATCGCGACGTCACCGGTGTCGCCGACGCAGGCGGCTGAGTTGCTCGCGCTGGTCGCGGACGGCACACTCTCGGGCAGCCTCGCCAAGCAGGTGTTCGAGGTGATGCTGGAAACCGGCGACGCACCGGCCAAGATCGTCGAGGATCGCGGCCTGAAGCAGACCAGCGACACCGGCGTGATCGAGGCGGTGATCGCCGAGGTGATTGCGAAGAACCCCAACCAGCTCGCGCAATATCGCGGCGGCAAGGAAACGCTGTTCGGCTTCTTCGTCGGCCAGACGATGAAGGCGATGGGCGGCAAGGCCAATCCGGCAGTGGTCAACGAACTGCTGAAGAAGGCGCTCGGCTGATGCTGCGGCGGTCGGTCGTGCTGGGTCTGGCGCTGCTCGCCGGTGCCGTATCGGCGCAGCAGGCGCCGTTACCCGCGCCGCCACCTGCGCCGCTCCCGCGGGTGGCGCTGGAGACGACTGCCGGCCGCATCGTGATCGAGGCGGACACCGTGCGCGCACCGATCACCGCGGCCAATTTCCTCAAATACGTCGATCGCAAGCGGTTGGACGGCGTCGTCTTCTACCGCACCGTAAAGGTCGCCGACCGGTTCGGCTTCGTGCAGTTCGGCACCAACGGCGACCCGAAGCGGGCGCTGCCGCCGATCAAGCACGAACCGACGACGCAGACCAGGCTCCATCATACCGACGGCACGATTTCGGTGGCGCGCTTCGCGCCGGGAACGGCGACCGGGGATTTCACCATCAGCGTCGGCGACCAGAGCGCCTCGCTCGATGCCGACCCGGGCAAGCCGGGCGACAACCTGGGCTATGCCGCGTTCGGGCGGGTGGTCGAGGGAATGGACCGGATCGTAACGATCATGGACGCCCCGGTGTCGCCGACCGCAACGGTGCGCGGGTCCTTCAAGGGCGAAGTGCCGGTAACGGCAGTGAAGGTGTTATCCGCAAGGCGGATCGGGGCGTAGGTCCATCCCGGCCAATGCCGGGACAAAGGATTTCCATCGCCGGATGTGGCGGGCCGACACGACGGAAACAAAAAAAGGCGGCCCCCGCAAGGACCGCCTCTCCAATTCCGACGCCAAGCTATTGCTGCGTCAGATCCTGGTTCTTCACCACGCCGCCGGTGCCGCTATTGCCATCGAACTCGCCCGTATCGGTAAAGCGCACCGGCTCGTCCCCGCCTTCGCCACGCGCGACCGCGTCGGATCGGGCCTCGACCGCCTGCTGGATATCCGGGCGAGGATCGTCACGCTCGCCATCGGGATTGCTGTCCGGAGCATCCTCAGGCAGCGCGTCGACGTTCGGATCGATCTCGGCCATCGTCAGATCTCCGCCGGCTGAGACGTGCCGGGATCGCCCGCAGGCATACCGGGCGACGGGATGTCGATGTCCGGGCCGGGCGTCGTCACCTCGGGCGGCGGGCCGTCGGGCTGAACCGGCTGCGGATCGGGGGCGGGCATTTCCTGCGGGGGTTGCGTGGCCATGTCAGTCTCTCCTTCAGCCACCCCAACGCCCCGAAATCGCGCAAGTTGCCTCAATGCTTGCCCCCGGACGTCACGCTGGTATAGACGCGCGCCCAAGGGAATGCGCGACGGATGTCGGGTAATCCTACGGCAGGTCCTTCGTGCGGGCGTGGCGGAATTGGTAGACGCAGCAGGTTTAGGTCCTGCCATCGCAAGATGTGGGGGTTCGAGTCCCTTCGCCCGCACCAGTCCCGCCGCTGCTATGCGGGGCGACAGCCACAAGAATTTGTTCGAGATTTCTCAAGATTGAAGGCCGGATATGCAGACTGTCGAGACGTTGAACGAGGGCCTGAAGCGCGCCTACACGCTGACCATCACCGCCAGGGATATCGACGCCAAGGTCGATGCCGAAGTGAAGCGCGTCGCGCCGCAGGTGAAGATGCCCGGCTTCCGCCCCGGCAAGGTGCCCGCGAACCTCGTGCGCAAGATGCATGGTGAATCGCTCGCCGCCGACGCGCTCAACACCGCGATCCAGCAGGGCGTGCAGCAGCTGCTCGCCGACAACGCCCTGCGTCCCGCGATGCAGCCGTCGGTCGCGCTCAACGACGACTATGCGCCCGGCAAGGACGCCGAGATCACCGTCGAGATGGAAGTGCTGCCGACCGTGCCGGCCCCCGCGATCGACGCACTGAAGCTGGAGCGGCTGACCGTGCCGGTCGCCGACGAACTCGTCGATGAGCAGCTCCAGAAGTTCGCCGACCAGTCGAAGAAGTGGAACGACGCGGACGACAAGGCCGCCGATATGGGCGACCTCGTCACCGTCGATTTCCTTGGCAAGACCGCCGATGGCGTCGCGTTCGACGGCGGCACCGGCACCGACATGGGCGTCGAGCTCGGCTCGGGCCGTCTGATCCCGGGCTTCGAAGAGCAGCTCGTCGGCGTCAAGCTGGGCGAAGAGAAGACGCTCAACGTTACCTTCCCCGAGGATTACGGTGCCAAGGAACTCGCCGGCCAGCCCGCGACGTTCGACATCACCGTCAAGAAGATCCAGGTCGCCGCGGAGAGCGCGATCGACGAGGATCTGGCCAAGAACCTGGGGCTCGAGAGCCTCGAGCAGCTCCGCGGCCTGATCAAGGGTCAGATCGAGCAGGAGCATAACGGCCTCACGCGCACCCACATGAAGCGCAAACTGCTCGACCAGCTCGCCGAGGGTCACGATTTCGAAGTGCCGCCGTCGATGGTCGAGGCCGAGTTCGCGCAGATCTGGCAGCAGCTCGAGCACGAAGCGACGCACGAGGAAGACCCCGCCGCGGCTCTCGCCGAGATGGAGTCGGAGCGCGACGATTACCGCAAGATCGCCGAGCGCCGCGTGCGCCTGGGCCTGCTGCTGTCCGAGATCGGCCAGGCGAACGGCGTCGAGGTGTCGCAGCAGGAAATGAACCGCCTGATCGCGCAGGCCGCGCAGCAATATCGCGGCGAGGACCAGCAGCGCTTCATCCAGTACGTCCAGCAGGAGCCGATGGCGGCCGCCCAGCTGCGTGCGCCGCTGTATGAGGACAAGGTCGTCGACTTCCTGTTCGAGAAGGCCGACGTGACCGACCGCGAAGCGACCCGCGAGGAGCTGGAAGCCGCGATCGAGAGCGAGGACGGTTTCGCGACCGGGACGCACAGCCACGACCACGACAACCACAAGCCGAAGGGCAAGAAGAAGGCCGACGCCGCCGAGGGCGAGGCCAAGCCGAAGAAGGCCGCAGCCAAGAAGCCGGTCGCCAAGGACGACAATGCCGGCGTCGAGGCCGAGGAAGCGCCTGCCGGCGAAGAGGCCCCCGCCAAGAAGCCGCGCGCCAAGAAGGCCGCTGCTCCGGTCGAAGCCGAGACGGCGGTAACGGAATCGTCGCCCGTCGCGGCCGAGGCAGCCGAAGGCACGGAAGCCGCCGATGCGCCCGCGAAGAAGCCACGCGCCAAGAAGGCGAAGAGCGAGGCGTAACGGCTGGGGAGGGCGCTGCTCTCCCCCACCTCCGTCACCCCGGACTCGTTCCGGGGTCCACGGTGCGGCGACCGGAATCGCTAGAGGCTCATTGGTATCCTGTGCGGACGGGTGGACCCCGGAACAAGTCCGGGGTGACGGCGATATCTGGGAAGACCTCCTAAATCCGTCATCCCGGCGAACGCCGGGACCCATGGAGGCACTAGGCTGATTAGGAGCGCAACGGCAGCGTTCTGGCAGCCATGGGTCCCGGCGTTCGCCGGGATGACGGTTTAAAGGGCAAAGCTCGACTTGCCTTCGTCATCCCCGCGCAGGCGGGGATCCATAGGCGAGAGGCTCTCGATCTATCGACGCGTTACCGGCTATGGATCCCCGCCTGCGCGGGGATGACGATCGATTGGGCAGACACCGATTGGCAGAGGCCGATCGTGCAGACAGGGAGCCAGAATGACGCAGCCGACCATCGCCGTCCTGCTACCCTGCTATAACGAAGCCGCTGCGATCGCGCAGACCGTCGCGGGCTTCCGCGCCGCGCTGCCGGACGCGAAAATCTACGTCTACGACAACAACTCGACCGACGACACGATCGCCGTCGCCCGCGCCGCCGGCGCGATCGTGCGTACCGAGCGCATCCAGGGCAAGGGCAACGTCGTCCGCCGGATGTTCGCCGATGTCGACGCCGACGTCTATGTCATGGCCGACGGCGACGCGACCTACGACGCCGCCTCCGCCCCCGCCCTCGTCGCGCGCCTGTTGGGCGAGCAATGCGACATGATCGTCGGCAGCCGGATCAGCCAGGTGCAGGAAAGCTATCGCCGCGGCCATCGCTTCGGCAATGCGGTGCTGACCGGCATGCTCGCGCGGCTGTTCGGGCGCAGCTTCACCGACATCCTGTCGGGCTATCGCGTCTTCTCGCGCCGCTTCGTCAAGAGTTTCCCGTCGCTGTCGTCCGGATTCGAGATCGAGACCGAGATCAGCGTCCACGCGCTCGAACTGAAGATGCCGTGCGCCGAGATCGAGACGCCATATTACGCCCGCCCCGAGGGGTCGGCATCGAAGCTCAGCACCTATGGCGACGGGTTTCGCATCCTGTCGACCATCCTGACCCTCTATCGCATCGAACGGCCGCTGCTGTTCTTCGGCGCGATCGGGGCGTTGTTCGCGGCGCTGGGGGTGGTGCTCGGCGTACCGTTGGCGCTCACCTATATGCAGACGCATCTCGTGCCGCGTTTCCCGACCGCGATCCTCATCACCGGGCTGATGATCATCGCCGCCCTGTGCGTGTTCGCGGGGCTGATCCTCGACACCGTGGTGCGGGGCCGGCGCGAAGTGCGGCGGCTGGCCTATCTGGCACATCCCGCACCCTCTGCCGGGGGTTGAACTCCCCTGCCGGAGCGCCGATGTTGGCGGCTCTGAGGGCATAAGAGAGACACCCATGCACAATCCGTTCGAGACCGGCGATTTCATGAACCCGATCGCCCACGCCGGGCTCGGCCTGCAGCAGACGCAGGCAGGTCTGGTTCCGATCGTGATCGAACAGTCGAATCGCGGCGAGCGTTCCTTCGACATTTTCAGCCGCCTGCTGCGCGAGCGCATCATCTTCGTCACCGGCGGCGTCGAGGATGGCATGGCCAGCCTGATCACCGCGCAGTTGCTCTTCCTCGAGTCCGAGAACCCGAAGAAGGACATCTTCATGTACATCAACTCGCCGGGCGGTGTCGTCACGGCGGGCATGGCGATCCACGACACGATGCAATACATCCGGCCGCGCGTCGGCACGGTCTGCATCGGTCAGGCGGCGTCGATGGGCAGCTTCCTGCTCGCCAGCGGTGAACCGGGCATGCGCGTCGCGCTCACCAACGCGCGGATCATGATCCACCAGCCGTCCGGCGGCGCGCAGGGCATGGCGTCCGATATCGAAATCCAGGCACGCGAAATCCTTCGCATCCGCAAGCGGATGAACGAGCTGTATTCGCAATACACCGGCCAGCCGATCGAGGAGATCGAGCGCCGGATGGACCGCGATACGTTCCTGGAAGCGAACGAAGCTAAGGACTTCGGTCTGGTCGACGAGGTGTTCGACAAGCGCCCGGCACCGACCGAGGAAGCCGCGAAGGCGGCGTAAGGGCGCGGATACGCGGCGGATCGTTCCATTAGGGACGTTTCGCCGTTGTGGTTTGCGTAACGGCCGGGCTACCATGCCCGGCCTCACCAGCGGGTCCGATCCCGCGACAAGGAAGTGTGAATGACGAAATTGAGCGGTGGCGACTCGAAGAGCACCCTCTACTGCTCGTTCTGCGGCAAGTCGCAGCACGAGGTCCGCAAGCTCATCGCGGGCCCGACCGTGTTCATCTGCGACGAGTGCGTCGAGCTGTGCAACGACATCATCCGTGAAGAGACGAAGTCGGCTCTGGTGTCGAAGAAGGACGGCGGCGTGCCCACTCCGCAGGAGATCTGCGACGTCCTCGACGATTACGTCATCGGTCAGAAGCGCGCCAAGCGGGTCCTGTCGGTCGCGGTGCACAACCATTACAAGCGGTTGAACCATGGCGCCAAGGGTGCCGACGTCGAGCTGTCGAAGTCGAACATCCTGCTCGTCGGCCCGACCGGCTGCGGCAAGACGCTGCTCGCGCAGACGCTGGCCCGCATCCTTGACGTGCCGTTCACGATGGCCGACGCGACGACGCTGACCGAAGCCGGTTACGTCGGCGAGGACGTCGAGAACATCATCCTCAAGCTGCTCCAGGCCTCCGATTATAACGTCGAGCGGGCGCAGCGCGGCATCGTCTACATCGACGAGATCGACAAGATCAGCCGCAAGGCGGAAAACCCGTCGATCACGCGCGACGTGTCGGGCGAGGGCGTCCAGCAGGCGCTGCTCAAGCTGATGGAGGGCACCACCGCCAGCGTCCCGCCGCAAGGTGGCCGCAAGCATCCGCAGCAGGAATTCCTGCAGGTGGACACGACGAACATCCTGTTCATCTGCGGCGGTGCCTTCTCGGGTCTCGAAAAGATCATCGGCGACCGTTTGCAGGGCAAGTCGATCGGCTTCGGTGCCTATGTCGCCGCTCCCGAAGAGCGTCGCACGGGCGAGATGCTGCGCCAGACCGAGCCGGAGGATCTGCTGAAGTTCGGGCTGATCCCCGAATTCGTCGGCCGTCTGCCGGTGATCGCGACGCTGGAAGACCTCGACATCGACGCGCTCGTCAAGATCCTGAAGGAGCCGAAGAACGCGCTGGTGAAGCAATACCAGAAGCTGTTCGAGATGGAATCGGTCGACCTGGGCTTCACCGACGAGGCGCTGGTCGCGGTCGCCAAGAAGGGCATCGAGCGCAAGACGGGCGCGCGCGGCCTGCGGTCGATCCTCGAGGCGATCCTGCTCGACACGATGTTCGACCTGCCCGGCATGGACGGCGTCGACGAGGTCATGATCGACAAGGATGTGATCGAGGGTCGTAAGGAACCGATCCGCGTCTATGCCGAAAAGAAGAAGGACGGGGCCGGCGCTGCCGCCTGATCCTGCCGCTTCGGAACGAGGAAAGGGCGTCGCGCAAGCGGCGCCCTTTCTGTTTTCGGATATCGCCTGAACCTGACCGCTTCACTCTTCGTACGTCATCCCGGCGTTCGCCGGGATGACGGAAGGGAGGGGTGCCAGCACCGCAAGTACCGGCATCCCGCTCGTCATCTCCCCTCCTCATCCGGCGTTAACGCGGCATCGTTCATGACGGCGCACCAATCGACAGGACAACGATGGCAGCGACACGGATCGAATCCGCACCGACATTCAGTTCAGGCTGGCGCAGGGGCAGGGGGCCGCTGGCGGTACTGCCGCCGTTGCTGTTCCACGATCGACGGCCGTGGCTGGCGATCCTGATCGGATGGGTGCTGACGATCGTCGGCAGCATGCTGATCAGCTACGTGGTCGCCTATCTCGTGCCGAACAATCCCGGGCCCGATCTCGGCGATGCGTCCGCCCCGGTGAAGCTGTTCCTCATCGCCGGATTCAGCCCGGTGGTCGAAACGCTGATCATGGCCGGCATCCTCGCCGTGCTGTTGCGGTTCCTTGCGGGATGGCAGGCGGTGATCGCCAGTGCCGCGATCTGGGGCGTATTGCACAGCCTCGCCTCGCCATTGTGGGGCGCCGTGATCTGGTGGCCGTTCCTGATCTTCTCGACGTTGTACGTGACGTGGCGACCGCACGGATTCTGGAAGGCGGTCGGGATCGTCGCCGCGGTGCACGTTCTTCAGAACCTGTTCCCGGCGATCCTGATCGTCATGGGGTATTGAGCGAGGACGAACCGGCGACGCGGGCGCCGCCGGTTCGTCGCTGCATCAGGGCTTGCCGATCTGGTCGGCCTGCGCGCCGCTGTCGGGCCGGGCGGGGCCGAGGATGGGTTCCTCGCCCAGCGGTTCGTTGCGGAAGGTCGTGAATTCGCCCTTGCCGTCGATGGACGGGCCGCTGGTCCACCGGCCTTCGGGTGCGGTGCCGTCGATCGAGGTGACGTAGAAGTTGTAGTTGTTCTGCTGGTCCTCCTCGCTCTGCGGGAAGCTGTTGGGGATCGGGACCTGCGCCGCCGCACCGCCCAGCTCCTCCACCACGGCCAGCCACTGGTTCTGGTGCATCGTGTCGCGCGCGATCATATAATGCAGCATCTTCTTCATGCCGTCGTCGTGCGCGGCGTTGAACAACCGTACGGCCAGCACGCGGCCGGTGCTTTCGGCGGCGACGTTGGCATACATGTCGGCTGCGATGTTACCGCTGGCGTAGATGTGGCTCATGTCGAAGGGCACGCCGTCGGAATCGACCGGCATCGCGGACAGGCCGGACGACAGCAGGTTCTTGTGGATGATCCCCTCGATCGCGTGGCGGGGACGTTCGCCGCCCATCACCGCGCCGACGATGCCGTCCGCCGCACCCTGTTCCTGAAGCGAAGCGGGGGCCTTGTCGAGGTTGAGCGCCACCGCGGTCGCCAGCATCTCGATGTGGCCGATCTCTTCGGTGGCGGTATTGAGCAGCATGTCGCGATATTTCGTCGTCGGCGCGCGATTCCCCCACGCCTGGAAAAAATACTGCATACAAACCCGTATCTCCCCCTCCACGCCGCCGATCGCCTGTTGCAGCATGCGCGCGAATTGCGGATCCGGCTTTTCGACGGTGACGGGGTACTGCAGTCGCTTGTCGTGATAATACATGACGGGCGTCTCCTGTATGATCGTGAGGATCGACGCCGGCAGAGTGCCGACCCCATGCTAACTGTTCCAGGGGACAAAGGGTTTGTTGCGAATGGATAACAAATGCGAGTAATCGTAATAACTTACATCACGAACCTGCCGCAGGATCGGTGACGTGACCATTTCGAAAGGTAAATCGCACCCATCAACGTCCGGCGGTTACGGAGCTTTCATTCACGCAAAGCATTAGCCTTGCGTAACGATGGGAAGACCTTTGCGTGGCGGCTGCGACGAACGATGCGAACCCGACAGGCTGGATGGGGCTTCCGCCTTGGGCGATCCTGTTTCCCGCGGTAGGCATTCCGGCGGTGCTGCTATCGATTTACGGCATGGGGACCGCCGGCACAGGTGTCGCGGCGATCATCCTGATCGGTTCGGTCGTCGCCGCGGTCCATCATGCTGAGGTCGTCGCCCACCGCGTCGGTGAACCGTTCGGTACGCTGGTGCTGGCGGTCGCAGTGACGGTGATCGAGGTGTCGCTGATTGTGTCTTTGATGCTGTCGGGGTCGGATGATGTCGCCGCGCTGGCCCGTGATACGGTATTCGCCGCAATAATGATCATCCTCAACTTCATCATCGGCATCTGCCTGCTGACCGGCGGGCTGAAGCATGGCGAGCAACGTTTCACGTTGCGCGGGATCAGCGCCGCGCTGGCGACGCTTGCGGCGCTGGTGGTGTTGTCACTGATCCTGCCGAATTACACGACCAGCGCCGCGGGGCCGACCTACGCGCCATCGCAGCTGATCTTCGTCGCGATCGTCAGCCTGGTCCTATATGGCACATTCGTGTTGGTGCAGACGGTACGCCACCGCGATTACTTCCTGCCGGCCGGCGATATCGAGCCTGAGGCGCATGCGCCGCCGCCGACCGACCGGACGGCATGGGTCGCGTTCGGCATTCTGTTGGTCGCGCTGGTCGTCGTTGTGATGCTCGCCAAGGGGTTGTCGTCGCAGGTCGAGGATGCGATCTTAGCCGCGGGACTACCGCACGCGATCGTCGGCGTCGTCATTGCCGCGCTGGTACTTGCGCCGGAAAGCCTCGCCGCGGTCAATGCGGCGCGGCGCGACCGGTTGCAAACGAGCCTCAATCTAGCGCTGGGATCTGCGCTGGCGACGATCGGCCTGACGATTCCTGCGGTCGCGATTGTCAGCCTGATGCTCGGCTTGCCACTGGCCCTTGGCATCGGGGCGAAGGGGATGACGTTGCTGGCGCTGTCGTTGTTCGTGACGACCATTTCGCTCGGTACCGGGCGAACGACGGTATTGCAGGGCGTCGTTCACCTCGTGATCTTCGCTGCCTATCTATTCACGACAGTGATTCCCTGAGCGTTCGGCCGGCGCGGCTTTCCAAGCCGATCCGGCGTTCGGCTGCGTCTGACCCAAACGCGTGGTGCGGGTGGGAACATTGCGGCCGTCCGCGCTTCTCTTCGATGCTGGGCCGCCGGACTGCATGCGTCACAAAAAGCCGGGGATGAACCGCTTCACCCGCGTGGCATAGGCGACATAGTGGGCGCCAAACGTTGTATGGAGCAGCCGTTCCTCGCTGCGGATCCGTAGCCACGTTCCCAGAGCGTAGACGGGCAGCGCTATCCCCAGCCGCGCCGGATGCCCCAGCGCCACCGCAATCGCGATCACCACCATGCCGAGCGCGGTGTAAATCGGATGACGGACCCATGCGAACGGCCCGTGTGTAACCAGTCGATGATCCTGCCGCATCCGGGCAACCAGGCTCCAGTCATCGCCCAATGCCACTGTCGACCAGACGAATAGGGCAAGCGCGCCGCCTGTCAGTATCGCGGTGATCGCGGCGGCAATTAGCGCGGGTGCTTCCAGCGGATCGAGCTTAACGCTGGTACCGCTGCCGGTGACGGCGACGAACGCGAGCGCCTGCACCGCAATGCCGATCATCGATGGCAGGTCGCGCCCGGCGTCGCGCCTCGGGTCGCGATCGGAACGTCGTTGCCAGCGCACCGCGACCAGCGCGACCACGAACAGGAGCAACCCGGTCGCCAGCACGGCCAGACCCGGCAGGCCCGCCACGCCAGTCATCGTGGACGCTGTATGCCGGCGAGCCACAGTCCAGCGGTGATCTGCGCCGCTGCATAGAGCCTGCGCCGGCCCGGCCGATCGACGAACGGCGCGACCGCCTTCTCCGCACCCAATGCGTCGTCTTTCCACAGGTCGACATGCCGCCGTGGCTGAACCAGCCCGACCAGACCGTCGCCGACCATGAAGATTGCTGCCATCTCGGCGATCCGTCCGGTCCAATTGGTGCCCGGCGCGCTCATTGTGCGCTGGCTCGTCTGGCGGCCTGTGCGGCCCGCCATGCCTGCGTCTCCTCGACCGCGACGTTGCGACGCAGAATCTTCGCATCCGGATCGACGATGAAATGGGTGCCCGTCGCGACTGTTAGCGTGCCGTGGCCCTTGATCATCGGCAATAGCTCCGTCCGGCCCGCGACCTGCACCTCCACCGGCATGGGGAAGGCACCGCCGCCGGGCACGTTCCACCCGAGGGTCACTGTGTCGCCTATGCGGCTCGCAAGCAGTTCGGGCAGCGCCGCCTGCCGCAGATATACGTCGAAGAACCACCCATAATCCTTGCCGGTTACCTGCCGCACGAAGGCTTCGTATTCGGCACTCGAACCGAACCGCGGAACGAAATTGCCTGGACGCGGATCGGCTCGGCCGTAGACCGCGAGCGTCGTCACCTTCCAGAAGGCGTCGTCGCCGATCAGGTTGCGCAGGGCGTGCAGCATCCACGATCCCTTGACGTAGATGTCTTGCCCGGCGCCGCCCTTCTCCGCTTCATAGACCTCTTCCTCGGTGATGACGCGGCCCTGCACGATTGGTTTAAGGTTCATGATCGTGGCGCGCTGGCTCTGCATCATCGTTGCATAGCGGGCGCGGCCCTCGCGCCATTCGCCATAAGCGGGCTGCATGTAGCTGCCATAGCCCTCGTGCAGCCAGTAATCGTCCCAGTTCGCTGCGGTCAGCTGGTTAGCGAACCATTCGTGGGTGAATTCGTGCTGGAACAGCCAGTCGAACCCCTCGACCGCCTTGGCATATTCGTTGCCGTAGGCGTTGATCGTCTGGTGTTCCATGCCCTTGTGCGGAGTTTGCACCACGCCAACCTTCTCGTCGCCGAAGGGATAGGGGCCGACCTTCGCCTCGAAGAAGTCGAGTGTGGGCGCGAATTCGGCGAACAGCTTCTCCGCTTGCTCCCGTTCGCCAGGTAAATACCAGTAATACATTGGAATGCTGTTGCCGAAGCGGCTTTTGTAGGTACCGCTGATCTCTTCATACGGGCCGACGTTGAGTGCGATGGCATATGTGTTCGGATTGCGCGTGCGCCAGTTCCAGCGCGTGCGGCCGTCCGGCAACGTGTCGATGCCGACCAGCTTGCCGTTCGAGGGAGCCTTCAACCCTTTGGGTACGGTGATGTGCAGATCGACGACGCCGGGCTCGCCGGTCGGGAAGTCGAGGCACGGCCAGAACAGGTCGCAGCCATAGCCCTCTGCAGTGGTGGCGAACCATGTCTTGCCATCGGGCGTCTTCGACCAGACCATGCCGTCGTCCCACGGTGCGCGAACCGCAACGTGCGGAGTGCCGCCATAGGTGATGCGTGCGGTGACCTTACCGCCGGTGGCTATGGTGCGGGGCAGCTGGATGGTGAGTCGCCCTTCGGGGTTGGACCAAGCCGCCGGTTTCAGCGCGACGCCATCGATCGCGATGGCGGCGACGGGTAGGTTCTTGTCAATATCTATCAGCAGGCGGTCGACCGCGCTTTTCGCAGTGAAGCTGAGGGTGGCGACGCCGTTGAGCGTCTCGGTGTCCGGCAGCACCTCGAAGCTGAGATCGGCGCTGTCGAAGCGGAGCGCGAGCTGTTCTGCCGGGCGGATACCACCCGACGTCTTGGTTAGTTCAGTGATCGCGGGTTCGCCCTTCTTTGGAAGGGGCGTCGCGGCGAGTAGGGCGAGGGCCGGTAAAGTCAGGAATAATCGCATAGTCTTCTTCCTAGGTCCCCGTTGCTTTAGCGGGGGAGGGAGGGAGACCACCACGGAGCGGCGGTGGAGGGGACTTTCTTGCAAGCCACGCCATTCGCGGCTTACCTCGCTCGTCACGGCTTTGCCGTGCCACTTCCCCCTTGCAGAGGAGGATTTGGCCTCTTCTCTTTCCCTTGGGCTGTTTTCCACGCCTGGAACGCATCCACTGCGTCATCCTGTTTCAGGATACGCGACATGGGATCGACGACGACATGTGCCCCTTCGGCAACGGTAATCGTCGCCAACCCACTCGTCATCGGCACCTTCTGAACCACGTCGTTGATCGCGACTTCGACTGGCAGCGGGAAGGGCTTGCCGTTGGGGGCGGTCCATTTGAGCGTCAGTTGCGTCGCGTTGCGGTTGACCGTCAGCTTGGGCAGCGCCGTCTGATACAGGTAGACGTCGAAGAACCACTGCCAGTCCTGCCCCGTCACCTGATTGACTATGGCGATGAACTCCGGCGTTGTGCGGAATTGCGGCATGAAATTGCCCGGCGCTGGATCGGGGCGGCCATAGACTTCGCGGCGCAGAATTTCGGCGAACGCCTTGTCGCCCAATGCATTGCGTAGCGTGTGCAACGTCCACGATCCCTTGGTGTAAATATCGCCGCCGCGCCCGGGGGAGCGTTCGTAAACGTCCTCGGCGCTCTGCGGCTTGCCGGTGACCAGCGGCGACTGGTTCTGGATGCCCGTCCGGCTCGCCAGCATCATCGCGGTGTAGCGGCCGTCGCCCTCGCGCCAGCGGCCATACAGCGGCTGCATATAAGCGGTGAAGCCTTCGTGCAGCCAGAAATCGTCCCAGTTGCTGGCCGTGAGCTGGTTGGCGAACCATTCATGGCCGAATTCGTGCTGGAACAGCCAGTCGAAGCCTTCCGGCGCCTTGGCATATTCGTTGCCATAGGCGTTGATCGTCTGGTGCTCCATGCCCTTGTGCGGGGTTTCGACCACGCCGACCTTCTCGTCCGCCCACGGATAGGGGCCGACGACGCTTTCGTAGAAATCGAGCGTCGGCGCGAATTCGGCGAACAGCTTTTCCGCCTTCTCCTTCTCGCCGGGCAGATACCAGTAGAACATCGGAATTTCGTTGCCGAACCTGCTCTTGTAGGTGCCGCTGATCTCCTCGTACGGGCCGACGTTAAGCGCAATGCCATACAAGTTGGGGCGCTTGACCTCCCAATTCCACGTGCTGCGTCCGTCGTCGAAGCGGTCCACCCCAAGCAATTTGCCGTTCGACGGCGCCTTAAGCCCCGCGGGAACGGTGATGTGCAGCGTGATCTTCTCGGGCTCGTAAGTCGGATAGTCGATGCACGGCCAGATCAGGTCGCATCCCTCCATCTGTACCGCCGTTGCGACCCAGGGCTGGCCATCGGGTGTCTTCGACCAGACGAAGCCGCCGTCCCATGGCGCGCGTGGGGCGGTGTGTGGGCGGCCGCCGTAAACTATTTTTACCGAGAGCTTGCTGTCCTTCGCCACCTTTTTCGCCAGCGTGATCGTCATCCGGCCTTCGGGATTGGCGAAGCCCGCGTCGACGCCGTCGACCTGCACCGAGGTCACGGTGTAGTTCCTGTCGAGATCGACGACGATCCTGTTCGTCTTTTCGAGCGCGGTGAAGGCCAGCGTTGCGGTGCCGTTGATCACCTCGCGCACCGGATCGACCTCGATCTGCAGATCCGCGGTGTCGAGCGTCAGCTTCTTTTGCAGCGGATCGAGCGGCCCGCCGGACAGCGACGTCTGCGCCGTGATCGGCGGCTGGCCCTTCTCCGCGGCGATCCCCGCCGTCGATAGCAGCAGCAAGGCAGCGAAGGGCAGGCGAAGCGACATCGTATACTCCCGGTTGGACGTTAACGGTTTCGACTCTCTCATCCCCGATGACAAGTCCTGCCGCGCCTGCCTCGCGACGATTGATGGATGCGGACCGATCCCCATATAGTGCATCAAAGCCGCCCCGTTCGAAGCGGCACCGGAGTATCCATGACCACATTCCCCGTTCTGCCGTTGCGCGATATCGTCGTCTTCCCGCACATGATCGTGCCGTTGTTCGTCGGACGCGACAAATCGGTCGCCGCGCTGGAAGCGGCGATGGGCGCCGACAAGGAGATCTTCCTCGTCGCGCAGCTCGACCCGGCCGAGGACGATCCCGGCCGCGAGGATTTGTACGAGGTCGGCGTCACCGCCACCGTGCTGCAATTGCTGAAGCTGCCCGACGGCACGGTTCGCGTGCTGGTCGAGGGCAAGGCGCGCGGCCGGCTGGGCGAGCTGTCGGAGGCCGACAATTACCTGCAATCCACCGTCGATATGTTCGAGGAGCAGGAGGCCGAGGGTATCGAGGTCGAGGCGCTGATGCGTTCGGCGGTCGAGCAGTTCGAAACCTATGCCAAGCTGAACAAGAAGCTGCCGTCAGAGACGGCGCAGCAACTCGCCGAGATCGAGAAGGCATCGAAACTCGCCGACGCGATCATGGCGAACGTACAGGTCAAGGTCGCCGACAAGCAGGCGCTGCTGGTCGAGCCCGATCCGGTCAAGCGGCTGGAAATGGCGTATGCGCTGATGGAAGGCGAACTCGGCGTCCTGCACGTCGAGAAGAAGATCAAGAGCCGCGTCAAACGCCAGATGGAGAAGACGCAGCGCGAATATTACCTCAACGAACAGCTGAAGGCGATCCAGCGCGAACTCGGCAACAGCGACGACGAGAGCGACGGCGACGAGATCGCCGAGCTGACGCAGAAGATCGCGACGCTCAAGCTGTCGAAGGAAGCCCGCACCAAGGCGACGTCGGAGCTGAAGAAGCTGAAGACGATGGCGCCGATGAGCGCCGAGGCGACGGTGGTGCGCAACTACCTCGACGTGCTGCTCGGCCTGCCATGGGGCAAGAAGTCCAAGATCAAGAAGGACATCGCCGCCGCACAGGCGGTGCTGGACGAGGATCATTACGCGCTTGAGAAGGTGAAGGACCGGATCGTCGAATATCTCGGCGTGCAGGCGCGCACCAACAAGCTGAAGGGGCCGATTCTGTGCCTCGTCGGCCCTCCCGGCGTCGGCAAGACCTCGCTCGGCAAGTCGATCGCCAAGGCGACGGGGCGCGAGTTCATCCGCCAGTCGCTGGGCGGCGTGCGCGACGAGGCCGAGATCCGCGGTCATCGCCGCACCTATATCGGCTCGCTGCCGGGCAAGATCGTGACCAACCTGAAGAAGGCCGGCACGTCCAACCCGCTGTTCCTGCTCGACGAGATCGACAAGCTCGGCCAGGATTTCCGCGGCGATCCGGCATCGGCGCTGCTCGAAGTGCTCGACCCGGAACAGAACGGCAAGTTCAACGATCATTACCTCGAGATCGACATCGACCTCAGCGACGTGATGTTCGTCTGCACCGCGAACACGCTCAACCTGCCGCAGCCGCTGCTCGACCGGATGGAGATCATCCGGTTGGAGGGCTATACCGAGGACGAGAAGGTCGAGATCGCCAAGGGCCATCTGATCGAGAAGCAGATCGAGGCGCACGGGCTGAAGGCGGGCGAGTTCACGCTCACCGACGAGGGCCTGCGTGCGCTGATTCAGATGTACACCCGCGAGGCCGGCGTGCGTACGCTGGAGCGCGAGATCGCGCGGCTGGCGCGCAAGGCATTGCGCCAGATCCTCGAAGGCAAGACGACCAGCGTCACGATCACGCCCGACAACCTCCACGAGTTCGCCGGCGTGCAGAAGTACCGCCACGGCTTGGGCGAAACCGAGCATCAGATCGGTGCGGTCACCGGCCTCGCTTGGACCGAGGTCGGCGGCGAATTGCTGACGATCGAGAGCGTGACGGTGCCGGGCAAGGGCGGGATCAAGACGACCGGCAAGCTCGGCGACGTGATGAAGGAATCGGTGCAGGCCGCCTTCAGCTTCGTGCAGGCGCGCAGCCCCAGTTATGGCATCAAGCCGTCGCTGTTTCACCGTAAGGACATACACATCCATCTGCCCGAGGGTGCGGTGCCCAAGGATGGTCCGTCGGCCGGCATCGGCCTGGTCGTGTCGATCGTCTCGACGCTGACCGGCGTGTCGGTGAAGAAGGACGTGGCGATGACCGGCGAGGTGACGCTGCGTGGCCGCGTGCTGCCGATCGGCGGACTCAAGGAAAAGCTGCTGGCGGCGTTGCGCGGCGGCATCACCACGGTGCTGATCCCGCAGGAGAACGAGAAGGATCTCGCCGACATCCCGCAGAACATCAAGGACGGGCTGACCATCGTACCGGTGAGCCATGTCGACGAGGTGCTGAAGCTCGCGCTGACCGAGCCGCTGGAGGCGATCGACTGGACCGATGCCGACGAACTCGCGGCGCTGCCGCCATCGGGGGTTGCGCCTGTGGGCGGCGAACTGCATCACTGAGGAAGGCCGTTTGGGGCCGCGTGTTAACGATTTGGAACCGCCGTGCCTGCGATGGCGCGGCGGTTGCCATTGACTCCGCCGGTCAGGACAGCCTTACTCGCTGTTATGGCTTGGTAACGATTCTTCCGAAGTATACGAAGGGGGCAGTATTTCCATGAACAAGCAAGAGCTGATCGCGACGGTCGCGGACACCTCGGGTCTCGCCAAGGGCGATGCCATCAAGGCGGTAGAGGCGGTGTTCGACGCTATCTCGGCCAGCCTGAAGAAGGGTGACGAGGTCCGGCTGGTCGGGTTCGGCACCTTTTCGGTGTCCAAGCGCAAGGCATCCACCGGCCGCAACCCGCGCACCGGCGAACCGATGACGATCAAGGCATCGTCGCAGCCGAAGTTCAAGGCCGGCAAGGGCCTGAAGGATTCGGTCAACTAAACCCGACAATCCGGGCTGGACAGGCGAAGCGGTGCCCCGTAAAGGCCCGCTTCCCGACGGCATCTCCAGCAATGGAGCCGAGGATCGGGGGCGCGTAGCTCAGCGGTAGAGCACACCCTTCACACGGGTGGGGTCACAGGTTCAATCCCTGTCGCGCCCACCATGACAGCCCGCCAGGTCGCATGACCGGCGGGCTTTCTGGTTTTTAGAGCGAATGTGCCTTGTTCGTACCCGGGGAAGGCGGCGGCCCGGTTCCACCGACAATGAATCCGCGGCGCGTCACCGATCGCATTCCCACGCGTAAACGGCGCATTGCCCGTTCATGTCCGCTTTCGTCGTTTCGCAGCGGGAACAATCCGTGTTGACCGGAATTAAGCCTTTCACATGCAGTGAAAAGGGAGAGTGACCATGGTGGAATATACGACCGATAGCGCCGGCAACCGCGTCGTCGTCGAGCGTCGCGGCGGCGCGGGCCGTGTGATCGGCATCGTCGCGCTGGTAGCCGCGGTGATCGTGGCACTATTGTTCTTCACCGGTTTCTGGAGCGCGGACGTCAAGAAGGGCGCATTGCCCGACGTCGACATCAGCGCGAAGGGCGGCGCCCTGCCGGACGTCGACCTCGATTCGAAGAAGGTCGTCGTCGGCACCAAGGAAACCACCGTCGAGGTGCCCAAGGTGAAGACGGAGAAGGAGACCGTATCGGTCCCCGTCGTCGGCGTGGCGGACAACGGCGAGAAGTAATCCCCGGATTTCGGGTCGATGGGATAGGGGCGTCCTTCGCGAGAAGGGCGCCCCTTTCTTTATGCCTTGCTCGTTCGGCGCACGCAGACGGCCGGGGCAGCCGGGATTGGCGGCGTGTTTCCGCGAGCCTCCCGGTTCGACGCTTGCCTCCCCCTCCGTCACGGCTTCGCCGCGCCACCTCCCCCTTGCGGGGGAGGAATGGGATGGCACTCGTCTTGTGACGTTTCTTGTTGGTCCTCCGTCGCTTTAGCGGGGAGGGCGCGCGCCGCGGCCGTCGGGGCGGGGGCGTCGGGGCAGGTCGTTTGGTTCGACGCTTGCCTCCCCCTCCGTCACGGCTTCGCCGCGCCGCCTACCCCTTGCGGGGGAGGAATGGGCTGGCGTTCGTCCTTGTGACGTTTCTTGTTGGTCCTCTGTCGCTTTAGCGGGGAGGGGGCGCGCCGCCGCCGTCGGGGCGGGGGCGTCGGGGCAGGTCATTTCGTTCGACGCTTGCCTCCCCCTCCGTCACGGCTTCGCCGTGCCACCTCCCTCTTGCGGGGGAGGAATGGGATGGCGTTCGTCTTGTGACGTTTCTTGTTGGTCCTCCGTCGCTTTAGCGGGGAGGGCGCGCGCCGCCGCCGTCGGGGCGGGGGCGTCGGGGCAGGTCGTTTGGTTCGACGCTTGCCTCCCCCTCCGTCACGGCTTCGCCGTGCCACCTCCCCCTTGCGGGGGAGGAATGGGATGCGTGACCTTCCCTTGTGTTCGTCCCTCGCTTTGGTGGGGGAAGGGGGGGCCGCCGGCGTCGGTGGTGGTGGAGGGGGCGTTTTCGTACGCTGTCCGTTCGATGATTGCTCCCGGTCACGGCGCGGGTCCGTAGGCTGTCACAAAACCGTCCCACCTCCGTAACGATACCGTCTCCAAAACCTCACGCAGGAGTCACGGTACGCTCCTAACCGCCGCTGCAGGGATCGGCAGAGGGGGAGCCTTGGCCGGTCGCGGGCAGCGATGCCTGAATGGCGACAACGAATTACGACCGGGAGCTTTCGATCATGGTGAGCAACACGCGCATCGGCCAATTCCTCATGGCCTCCACGGCCTGCCTCGCGCTGGCCGGTTGCGGCGGCGCAGACAGTGTCGCATCGCCGGGCGCAGGCAGCGTTACGATCGTACAGCCGATCGTAACGCCGACGCCGACCGCACCGACACCGACCCCCAGCGCGATCACTGCGGCGCAGTTCGCCGCCGCGACGACGGTCAATTCGATCACGATCACACCCGACGAACAGCTCGCGATCGTCAATGCCGGCACCAACAACAATGTCAGCGGCATCGGTTCGACGATCAACGGCGTCTATCCGGTCGCGGCCGCATCGCTGACGACGGCAACCGATCCGTCGTCGATCAACAGCTTCTTCACGAGCACCAACTTCGTCGGCGCGCTGAACGGTCCGAGCGACACCAGCTTCCAGGGCTGGACCTGCAATTCGACCTCGGCCGAATTCGGCGGTTCGGGCGCGCGCTGCACCGCGGTGCCGAACGTCGGCGCGCGTGTCGCCGCGTCGGTCTGCCCGACCGGCACGACCGCCAGCGATGTCGTCGGCGGCTTTCAGGGCTGTCTGATCCCGCAGAACATCACCACCAACCTGACGCTGCCGAAGATCGCCGGCGTCTATTATCGCCTGCGCGGCCAGACTGAAGTCGGCACCGACCTCGGCACCACCGGCGCGGCCGGCGTGACGCTGACGATCGAGCCGGGCGTCGTTGTCGCCGCCGATTCGTCGGAGCCGACCAACGACCTGCTGCTGGTCAACCGCGGGTCGAAGATCAACGCGGTGGGCAATCGCGACAATCCGATCGTCTTCACCTCGCAGCAGAACCTCGCCAGCAACGGCGTGTCGGACGCGACGCAGGGCCAGTGGGGCGGGATCATCCTGCTCGGCCGTGCACCGGTCGGCGTCTGCGCTGCGGGCACCGGCCCGAACAACGCAGCGGGCAGCTCGACCACCTGCCAGCAGGCCATCGAGGGCGTCACTGGCCGCTTCTACGGCGGGCCGACGGCGGCGGATTCGAGCGGGCAGATGTCCTACGTCCAGATCCGCTATTCGGGCATCGCGATCAGCGATGGCAACGAATTGCAGGGCCTGACGCTGGGCGGCACCGGTTCGGGCACCGTGCTCGATCACATCCAGAGCCACAATTCGGCGGATGACGGCATCGAGATCTTCGGCGGCAACACCAACATCAAGTACATCGCCGTGACCGGCGCCGACGACGACGGGTTCGACATCGACAACGGCTATCGCGGTTTCATGCAGTTCATGATCGCGGCGCAGCGGACGCTGGGCGCGACGCCGGACAGCTTCTCGACCGAAATCGACTCGAACAATGCCGAGGATCTGCTGCCGCGCACGTTCTCGACCTACGCCAACTTCACCTTCATCCAGACCGCGCTGGCGCCCGCCGCGATCCGCCAGCGTGGCGGTTCGGACATGCGCTTCGTCAACGGTGTGGTGAAGTCGGTGAACACCGTGGCCTGCGTCAACCTGATCGCCGGCGAACAGACCAGCGGCGGCCGCTCGACCGTCCGCCCGGCGGACTCCGCGCTGCAGGACTTCGGCCCGCCGTCGTTCAACTCGGTCTACTTCGCCTGCCAGGGCCGCTGATGACGGGGGGCGACCTGCCCCCTCTCACGGCATCGGGTCCGGGGTGGCGGCGACGCCGCCCCGGATACCTTTATAATAGCTTCTTGATCCGGGATTGACGGTCATGCCGCAGCGGCTCGCTTTCGCCACCCTTCTTCTGATGTCCTCCACCCTCGTGGCGCCAGCCGTCCTTGCGCAGGCCGGTGGCACCGCCGCGCCGGCACCGGCCAGCCCGCCGCCCGCGCAGACCTCGACACCCGCGACGTCCAGCCCCGGCGGTGCGACCGATCCGCAAGCGGCGGCCCCGACCTCGACCGATCAGCAGGCCGAGGCGCCGGTGGAAGTCTCGGCTCCCGGCGCGGAGGGTCTCGAGGACATCGTCGTCGTCGGGCGCAACATTCCCAACGCGGTGCGCTCCACGGCGCAGATCGTCTCCGTCCTGTCGACCGCCGACATCGCGCGCACGGGCGAAGGCGACATCGCCGGCGCACTGACCCGCGTCACCGGCCTGTCGGTGGTCGGCGGCGGCTTCGTCTACGTCCGCGGCCTCGGCGATCGCTATTCGTCGTCGCTGCTCAACGGATCGCCGTTGCCGAGCCCGGAGCCGCTGCGCCGGTCGGTGCCGCTCGACATCTTCCCGACCACGATCGTCGGATCGGCGCTGGTGCAGAAGACGTATTCGGTGAACTACCCCGGCGAGTTCGGCGGCGGCGTCATCAACCTGACGACCAAGGCGATCCCGGACAAGAACTTCGTGTCGATCGGCGGCACCATCTCGGCGGATGACGCGACGACCAGCGAGCTCGGCTACACCTATGCCGGCGGCGATGCCGACTGGATCGGCTTCGACGACGGCACGCGCAAGGTGCCGTCGTTCATCAGGAACGCACCGACCGGCACCGGCATCATCCCCGCCGCGCAGGTCGCGCAGCTGTCCAACGCCTCGACGACGTTGCTCCAGCGCAACAACCAGCTGCCGGCGAACTGGTCGGGCGAGATCAGCGGCGGTTCGGTTTACGATCTCGGTTCGTCGCGGCTCGGCGTGATCGCCTCGGTCAGCGCCAGCAACACCTTCCGCACCCGCTCGGCGATCCAGCAGGACACGGTGTCGGCGGACGGCACGCTGCGCAACGATTACCGGACGCTGCTGACCGACAACCGTATCGTCGCGAACGCGCTGATCGGCGTCGGGCTGGAGTTCGGCGAGAACACGCTGCGCTGGACCAACGTCTATATCCACGACACGCTGAAGCAGGGCCGCGGTTCGGCGGCGACGCTGTACAACAACGCCAGCGGCCTGCGTTTCCAGCAGAACACCAACTGGTTCGAACGCCAGCTGATCGAAAGCCAGCTGGTCGGCGAATTCAAGCTGACCGACGCGCTGAAGGTGGACGTCCGCGGCGCCTACGCCAATTCGAAGCGCAACGCGCCGTACGAGCGGCAGTTCGACTATCTGTGTTCGGCCACGACGTCGAACGGTCTGCCGATCACCAGTGATGGCGGACAGCAGGCGGAAGGCTTCCAGTGCAACGGTGCCTATCAGGTGTCGCAGCGCTTCACGCCCTTCGCCTCGATCGTGTTCAGCGAGTTGAACGAAGACCTGTTCACCGGTCAGGCGGACGCATCGTACAAGATCGACGGCGACCGTCCGATCACGTTGTCCGCCGGCTATTTCTATCAGGGGACCGACCGTTCGTCCTCGCGCCTCCAGTTCAATTACCAGACGTCGGCGGGCGGCGGCACCGCGCCGGGCTATCCGTACAATCTGCTGCGCCCCGATTACTTGCTCAGCCCGGACGTGCTCAACAACGCCTGCCCGTTGCAGGGGACCGGCGCGTGCACGATCCAGTTGCAGTTCAGCACGCCGCTTGGCGCCTATGCCTATGACGCGTCGCTCGACGTGCATGCCGGTTATGCGCAGGCGGAAGCGGAGGCGTTCGATGGCCTGCGCGCGGTGATCGGCCTGCGTTACGAGACCGGCACCGAAAAGGTGACGCCGGTGCAGACCGCGACGACGCGCCTGAAGAACGATTATTGGCTGCCTGCCGCGACGCTGACCTGGAATTTCGCGGCCGATATGCAGCTGCGTGCCAGCGCGGCCAAGACGATCTCGCGTCCGCAGTTCCGCGAGCTGGCGCCGCAGCAGTTCCGCGATCCGGATTCGGATCGCCTGTTCTTCGGCAACCCGCTGTTGCAGGACAGCGAGCTGTATAATCTCGAAGCGCGCTACGAATGGTTCTTCAAGCGCGACCAGCGCTTTACGCTTGCCGGCTTCTACAAGCGGATCGACAATCCGATCGAACAGGTCGGCTTCTACACCGGCGCCGACGACCGCTTGCAGACGGGCTTCACCAACCTGCCGAAGGCGACGCTGTACGGCGGTGAGGTCGAGTTGCAGAAGTATTTCCCGCTGGCCGACGTCCTCGGTGGCGATTTCTTTTCGACCCGCCGCGCGCTGTTCGTCGCGAACTACACCTATACAAAGTCGAGCATCACCGCCGACGGATCATGCGTGCCGAACGTGCTCAACCAGACGCTGGGTGGCTGCCGCACCGGTTTCGGCCCGGCGGCGCTCCAGTTCCGGGATGGCGCGCCGTTGACCGGCCAGTCGGACCATCTGGTCAACGTACAGATCGGGCTGGAGGACACCGCTTCGCTGTCGCAGATCACGATGCTGTTCAACTACGCCAGCGATCGCGTGACCAATCGCGGCCCGTCGAACCTGTCGGGCGTGGGTTTCCAGCCGGACGTCGTCGAGCATCCCGGCATTCGCCTCGACCTCGTCGCGCGTCAGGGCGTCGAATTGATGGGCGGCAAGTTCGAGATCAAGGCCGAGGCGCGCAACCTGACCCGGACGAAGTATCGCGAGAGCCAGACGTTCCCGAATGGCAACGAGGTGTTCATCAACAAGTACAATCTGGGCCGGGTGTTCAGCCTAGGGGTGAGCGCTACGTTCTGATTTCGGCGTATTCCTGCCTTGCGACGCGGGGAGAGGGACTGCGCCCGCAGGGCGTCGGGGAGGGGGTGTTCCGCCATCGGGTTCGTCGTTTACCTCCCCCTCCGTCAGCGCTGGCGCGCTGCCACCTCCCCCTCGCGGGGGAGGAGTTGGGGGGGGGCTCACCCCCATGGCAGCTCTCGATACCATTTTGTGATCACGTACTTGACGCCCGCGCGCACCTTCATCCCCTGATGCAAGGTCGCAGCGTTCAGTGATCCGTCCGCCCGCCGGTTGTTCCACGCCACCAGCTTGCCGGTTTCGGGCTGGACAATCTTGTCCACCGCCTTGAAGCGCGTCGCGCCGCCTGCTTCCGGCGCGTTCAGATAGACCATCACCGTCCACGTGCGATTGCCTGCCGTCGAGCAATAGGTGGCATAGTCCGCCCCGTGCGGCTCGAAGTAATCGGTATGGCCCTTGAACTCCTGACCCACGGCATAGCGTTGCCCCTGCAACGGCTCGCCGTGCGCGGGGTCGAGCCCGGTGAACATCGCCAGCCGGCGCTCCACCGCCTGCACGACGGGATCGCCCGCGAACAGGTCGCCCGTCTCGCTCGTCCGAAATGCCGAATCGCCGTTGGGGTCGGCGATCGTCGAGGGCCTGCGCACGGCATCGATTCGCTCGATCAGCGCCGCGCACAGGTCCGGGCCGATGAAACCGCGCGCGACGAACAGGTCGAGCTTCGGGCTCGGCACCTTCTGGACGCCGGCCTGCGCCATCAGATGTGCGACGATCGGTCCGGCATCGAGGCCGCTGCCGAGGGGAAGGGAGGGATCCATAAGGCCCGTCCTACCGCTGTCCCGATGCCCGAGGGAAGCCGTCGATGTCCGCCCCGATCATCTCACCCCTTTGACGCAAAAGCGTAACATGGCATGCGTAGGCGCAAAGGTGCGGGACGGGACTGACACATGCGCTTGAAACTCGACGCGCGCACGCGGCGTATCCTGCGCCGCCTGCCCGTCGTGAACGTCTATTCGCTGGCCGAGCTGCTCCTGATCGCGGGGCTGGCGACGCAGAGCGCGCGGTTGCTGTGGACGCTGGTCACGCCGGTGTCGCCGCTGGGCGACTGGCGTCCGGCGGAGATCAGCGTACCGGGGCGCCCCTATGACGTGCTGGCGGGGTTCGATCCCTTCTTCCGGCTCGGCGCGCAGGCTCAGGGGCCCGCCACCGTCACCTCGCTCCAGCTCACGCTGTTCGGCATCCGGGTCGACGAAGCCTCGGGCCGCGGTTCGGCGATCGTCGCGGGGGCCGACAATGTCCAGAAGAGCGTCGGCGTCGGCGAGGAAATCCAGCCCGGCGTGCGTCTGAAGGCGGTCGCCTTCGACCATATCACGATCGATCGCGGCGGTACGTCGGAAGACCTGTTCCTGGTACAGTCCGACGCACCCCAGCCGGGGCAAGCGCCGGTGCCGGCGCCCGGCGCACCCCCGGTCGTCGGCCAGCCCGCCGTGCCGCCGATCGCCGCCAACCAGATCCGCAACGAAATCGGCTTCATCCCGCGCATCGACGGCGGTCGCATCTCGGGCCTCGTCGTCCGGCCGCAGGGCACCGGCAACCTGTTTCGTACCGCCGGCCTGCGCGAAGGCGATGTCGTCACCGCGATCGGCGGTCGGCCCGTTACCGGCCCGCAGGACCTCGACCGCGTCACCGCCGATTTCGCGGGTGGCGGCAACATTCCCATAACCGTAGAGCGCGGCACGCAGACGCTGGCGCTCGCCATCACGATCGCAGCCCCGAAATGACCCATAATCCATGAAGACGCTGTTTCCCGCCCTGTTGCTGTCGACCGCCGCTCTGGCGTTGCCGATGGCGGCGATCGCCCAGACGACGCTCAACGTCCGCGATGCCGACATCCGCGCCTTCATCGCCGATGCCGCGCGGGTAACGGGCCGCACCTTCATCATCGATTCGCGCGTGCAGGGGAAGGTGACCGTCGTCACGGACCGGCCGCTCAGCCGGTCGGAATATTTCGAGGCGTTTCTGTCGACGATGCGTGCCAACGGCCTGGTCGCGGTGCCGACCGGCAATGGTGCGTTCCGCATCCAGCCGATCGACAATGCCGCCTCGCAGCCCAGCCGTGTCGGATCGGCGGGGGCGAGCCGCAACAGCTTCGTCACCGAAATCGTGCGTTTGCGCGCGATCGACGCGACGCAGGCGATCGAGACGGTGCGCCCGCTGGTCAGCGCCCAAGGCTCGGTCAGTGCCAATCGCGGATCGAACGCACTCGTCATCGTCGATTTCGCCGACAACATCCGCCGTATCCGCGAGGTGCTGCGCCGCGTCGATGCCGACAACGCCTCGACCCGCGTCGTCGCGCTGAAGAATGCGAGCGCCAAGGAGATCGCGGCTGCGTTGCAGGGCCTTACCACCGGCGCACCGGGCGGGCAGGGCGGTGGCGGCCCCGGCGGTGTCGGCACCACCGTCACCGCAGTCGACAGCAGCAATTCCGTCATCATCCGCGGCGATGCGGCCAGCGTATCCCGCCTCGTCAGCGTCGCGCAGGACCTCGATCAGAAGGCGAAGAACGGCACCGAAATCCGCGTCGTCTTCCTCGAGAATGCCGACGCCGCGCAATTGCTGCCCGTGCTCCAGCAACTCGTCGGGCAACAGCCGGACGCGGTGCAGGACGTCCAGCTGTCGCGCACCCAGACCGGCTTCGGCAGCAGCACCGGCGGCGGAGCGAACAACCAGCAGCAGCGGCAGGCGCCGCAAGCGCCCGTCCAGCAGAGCGGCGGCGGCGGCGCCAGTGGTACGGGCCAGCCGGCGATCACGACGCAGGGCGGGCGCACCGCGGCCGTCGTCACCCGTTTTCAGGGCGCCAACGCGATCGTCATCGCCGCCCCCGCAGACGTTCAGCGGCAACTCTCCGATGTCGTCCGCCAGCTCGATACCCGTCGCGAACAGGTTTTGATCGAGGGAATCGTCGCCGAAGTCTCCGACGCGACGGTCAACCGGCTCGGCGCGCAATTCATCCTCGCCAACCCGTCGGGCGGGGCGTTCGCGGCCTCGACCTTCTCGAACAGCGCGCCGAACATCCTTCAGATCGCCGGCGCGATCGGCGCGCGTGAACTCGGCCGCAACACCACGACGACGATCGCCAACGGCGTCACCACGACGGTGACGACCAACAATGCGTCGGACCAGCTGACCCAGTCGGCGATCAGCTCGATCATCGGGTCCTCGGGCGGGTTCGGCGGCTTCGGTGGCCAGATCGGCGACTTCATCTTCGGCGCGATCATCAATGCGGTGAAAAGCGACACGACGTCGAACCTGCTCCAGGTCCCGCATCTGGTGACGGTCGACAATCAGGAGGCGCATAGCCTGGTCGGACAGGAAATCCCGATCACCACCGGGCAGGCGCTGTCGAACAACTTCGACAACACCTTCCGCACCACCCAGCGCGAGAACGTCGGTATCGAACTGACGGCGCGGCCGCAGGTCAATTCGTCCGGCACGGTGAAGCTCAATCTGCGCCTGGAGGTCAGCTCGATCGCCGGGCCGGTGTCGAGCGACAACAGCGACCTGATCCTCAACAAGCGCGAGATCGAGACGACGCTGACCGTCGACGAGGGCCAGATCGCGGTGATGGGCGGCCTGCTCAGCGACGAGGAGCGTCGCACGATCGAGAAGATTCCGCTGCTCGGCGATATCCCGATCCTCGGCAACTTGTTCAAGTCGAAGGCGAAATCGCGCAACAAGACCAATTTGATGATCTTTATTCGCCCGACGATCCTGCGCAGCGCCGCCGACAGCCGCAAGCTGGCGGAACAGCGTTACGGCTACATCCGCCTGCAACAGGGGCTGCAATCGCCCAACGAAGAGCCGTCGATCGACCAGCTGGTCCGCGATTACATGGGTGCCGCTCCGCCGATTCCGTCGGCACCGATCCCCGGCAACATCGAGGACCCGCGCATTGCCGTGCCGATCCAGACGAACACGACGAAGGTCATTCGCCCGAGGGACCGGTGAGGAACGCTCCTTCGTCATCCCGGTGGACGGCGGGACCCATGGCGGGGATGAACGCAGCGATGGCCCGCGCCACCAGCCACGCGCGTCCGTGGGTCCCGGCTTTCGCCGGGATGACGGTTGTTGGGGAGGGCGGGGCATGATCATCCGCCACGGCTCCGAGACCGACACCGAAACGCTGCTGATCGAAACTCCGGCTGCACCCGTACCGGAACCGTTGCCGATGCTCGCCATACCCTATGCCTTCGCGCGGAAGCACGGCGTCGTGGTCCAGCATACCGACACCGATACGCATCTGACGGTGGCGATGCGTGCCGGCGCCGACCCCAAGGCGTTGCTGGAAATCCGCCGCTACCTCGCCCGTCCGTTCGACATCGCGATCGTCGAGGCGCCGGCATTCGACCGCCTGCTCTCCGATAATTATGCGATGGACGGGCAGGCCAATGCGCTTGCCGCCGTCGGGATGGGCGACGAACTCGACAGCCTGGCCGAAGGGCTGCCGACCGCCGAGGATTTGCTCGATACCGCCGACGACGCGCCAGCGATCCGCCTCATCAACGGCATCATCGCCGACGCAGCGCGCAACGGCGTGTCGGACATCCATATCGAACCGTACGAGACCGGCCTCATCGTCCGCATGCGCATCGACGGCGTCCTGCGCGAAACGCTGCGCATGCCGCCGCATGTCGCGCCGGTGGTGGTGAGCCGCATCAAGGTCATGGCCCGCCTCGACATCGCCGAGCGCCGCGTGCCGCAGGATGGCCGCATGGGCTTGACCCTCGGCGGCAAGCTGCTCGACGTCCGTGTCTCGACGCTGCCCAGCCGGGCGGGCGAGCGGGTCGTGCTGCGTATCCTCGACAAGGACAATGCCGGGATCGACCTCGACGCATTGGGGATGGACGCGGGCATGTACGCGCTGCTGCGGGGCGCGCTCGCCGAGCCCAACGGCATCCTGCTCGTCACCGGTCCGACCGGATCGGGCAAGACGACGTCGCTCTACGGCGCGCTTCGCCTGCTGAACGACGGCAGCCGCAACATCCTGACCGTTGAAGACCCGGTCGAGTACGCCGTCGAGGGCGTCGGCCAGACGCAGGTCAATCCGAAGGTCGGCCTGACCTTTGCAGCCGGTCTCCGGGCGATCCTGCGCCAGGACCCCGACGTCGTCATGGTCGGCGAAATCCGCGACCGCGAGACGGCGGAGATCGCGGTGCAGGCGTCGTTGACCGGTCACCTCGTGCTGTCGACGGTTCACACCAACGATGCGATCGGGGCGATCACCCGCATGCGCGACATGAAGGTCGAGCCGTTCCTGCTCGCCTCGACGTTGCGCGCGGTGATCGCCCAGCGGCTGGTTCGCCGCCTGTGCCAGACCTGCCGCCGCGCGGTGCCCTCGGAGAGTGGCGGCGGGCTGCTCGGCATCGAACCCGGTGTTGAGGTGTATGAGGCGGTGGGGTGCAGCGAGTGCAACCATACCGGCTTCAAGGGGCGGATCGGCGTGTTCGAGGCGGTGCGGGTGGACGACACGATCCGTCGCTTCATCAACGATGGTGCCGACGAGACGGCGATCGCCGCGCATGCTTTCGCGCGGACGCCGAACCTCGCGCAGGCGGCGGAAACGCTGGTGCGTAAAGGGCTGACGACGCCGGAAGAAGCGATCCGCGTGAGCCGCCGCGATGCGACCGATCCGGTGGTGGACGAGGTGCCGGATGTGTAGTCAACCTCACCCTTCGCCGCCTCTCCCGACGGGAGAGGGAAGGGTGAGGGTGACGCGGTTCATCCATGGCTGACTTCGACTATCTCGCCATCGATACCCGCGGGCAGGAGCAGCGCGGGCATGTCGCCGCCGCGACGATCGACGCCGCGCGCGCGAACCTCGACAAGCGCAAGCTCTACGTCGTCCGCCTCGACCCCGGCTCGCCGCCGGCCGCGACCAGCCGTCCGCTGTTCGGCATCAAGCTTGGTCGCGCCAAGATGAGCAACAAGCAGCTCACGCTGTTCACCCGCCAGCTCGCCACGCTCAACCGTGTCTCGCCGCTGGAGGAATCGCTCCGTACCATCACTCGCCAGACCGAACAGGACAGCGTCCGCGCGATCGTCAGCCAGGTCCACGCTGGCGTCGTCGAAGGGCGTCGCCTCGCCGATTCGATGGCGCGCGAGCCGAAGAGCTTCCCACCGCTGTACCGCGCGATGGTTTCGGCGGGCGAGAGCTCGGGCAGCCTGCCGACGATCCTCGACCGCCTCGCCGCGCTGCTTGAGCGGCAGGCGGAAATCCGTGGCAAGCTGATCACCGCGCTCGCCTATCCGACGATCCTCGCGGTCGTAGCATTGGGCGTTGTCACCGCGCTGATGATGTTCGTCGTGCCGCAGGTGGTCGAGCAGTTCGACACCGTCGGACAGGAATTGCCGCTGCTCACCCGCGTCGTGATCGGCTTGTCCGATCTGCTCGTCGGATATTGGTGGGTGATGGTGCTGGTGATCGCGTTGGCCGGGGCAGGGGGCTGGTACGCACTCCGTGACCCCGCCCTCCGCCTGTCGTTCGATACCGCGCTGCTGCGCATGCCGTTGCTCGGGCGGCTGTTCCGCGATCTCCACGCCGCGCGTATGTCGCGCACGCTCAGCACGATGATCGCCAGCCGACTGCCCTTGCTGGAAGGGCTCGCGCTGACTGCCAGCACGATCCACAATCGTCGCCTGCGCGCCGCGTCGGACGAGATCGTCGAGGCGATCCGCGGCGGCGGCAGTCTGTCCGCGGCGATGCGCCGTACCAACGTCTTCCCGCCGCTGCTCACCTATCTGGCGGCGAGCGGAGAGGCGGCGGGCAGGCTCGACGAGATGCTGGAACGCGCCGCGGATTATCTCGAACGCGAATTCGACCGCTTCACCGCGACCGCTTTGTCGCTGCTTGAACCCGCAATCATCGTCGTGATGGGCGGCATCGTCGCCACCATCGTGCTATCGATCCTGCTCCCCATCCTCCAGCTCAACACGCTGGCAGGCCAGTAAGGACCTTCATGCGTAAACAGCCTCAGAAACGCCGGAAGAACGAGGAGGGCTTTACCCTCGTCGAGCTGATGGTCGTCATCGTCATCATCGGCCTGCTCGCCGCGATCGTCACGTTCAACGTGCTGCCCGCCGGCGACAAGGGCAAGATCACCAAGGCGAAGTCGGACATCAGCACCATCGAGGGTGCGCTGGAGATGTACCGCCTCCAGATGAACAGCTATCCGACCACGTCGCAGGGATTGCAGGCGCTCGTCACCGCGCCCGCCGGCGTCAATGCGGCGGAATATCAGCGCGGCGGCTATATCAAGAAGCTGCCGCCCGACCCCTGGGGCCGCGCCTATCTCTACGCCTCGCCCGGTCAGCACGGCGAGGCCGATGTCTGGAGCCTCGGCGCCGACGGCAAGGATGGCGGCGAAGGCGTCAACGCCGATATCACCAGCTGGGAATAGCCATGCGTCCCCGCCGCAACGGATTTACGCTGATCGAGCTGATGGTGGTCGTCACCATCATCGGCCTCGCGGCGGCCGTGGCGGTGTGGAACATGCCGGATCCGCGCGGCCGGGTGGCAGACGAAGCCGCCCGCTTCGCCTTGCGCGCCCGTGCCGCGCACGATGCCGCGATCGTCGAGGCACGCCCGGTCAGCGTCTGGGTGACCGCGGGCGGCTATGGTTTCGATCGTCGCGCCGCGGGACAGTGGACCGCGATGGCCGAGAAGCCGCTGCGCGTGGAGCGATGGACCGAGGGCACGCAGGCCGTCACCGGCGAGGCCAGCGGCCGCCTGCGCATCGTCTTCGACCCCACCGGCCTGGCGGATCGGGAAGCGCAGGTGACGCTGACCCGCAGCGGCGCGCGCGCAGTGATCGACATGGCCGCCGACGGCACGGTCCGGGTGGCGAGCTGATGACAGTGTTCTCCCGTGTTCCTGCGGGTCCAGGAATCCAGACCCGGGCAGGCCGACCCGTGTTGTCCGGGAATCCGGGGTCCCGGGTCCGCAGGAGCACAAGCGGCTTCACCCTCATCGAGATCATGGTCGCGCTCGCGGTGTTCAGCCTCGCCGTACTCGCACTGCTCCGCCTCGAGACGGCTACGATCCGCGGCGCGACGACGCTGGACGATAGTCTGATCGCCGGCCTCGTCGCGAGGAACGTCGCCAACGACGCCATCACCGAGGCGCAGCCTCCCGTCGCCGGCCGCACCGCAGGCAGCGAGGTCAACGGCGGCCGCGCCTGGAACTGGGTGCGCAACGTGCGCGCCACCGGCAACGCCAGCATCGTCCGCATCGACGTGGCGGTGACCAATCCCGCCGGGCAGATCGTCGGCAGGACCGTGGCCATCCGTCCTGCGGACACGCCGCAGTGAGATCGCGTCCGGGAACACGGGCGTCGCGTGCAGCCCGACATGGCGAATGCGGCTTCACCCTCGTCGAGGTCATGATCGCGCTGATGATCTTCGGCATGCTTGCCGCTGCGGGCGTGGCGATCCTGACCTTCAGCGTCCGAGCACAGACCGCCACCGGTAAACGCTTCGACGACATTTCCGCGCTCAATCGCACGACCGCGCTCCTGTCCGGAGATCTCGGGCAAGCGATCGACCGCCCGGCCCGCGACGAGGGCGGCACCGTCCTTCCCGCCTTTACAGGCGAACCCGACGGGCGGATGCGCTTCGTCCGTACCGGCTGGGCGAACGTCGACGCTGCGCCCCGCGCCAGCGCACAAAAGGTCGCCTACGTCATTCAGGATGCCGCGCTGATCCGCATCGCCTATCCGATGATCGACGGCGCCGCACCGCTCGCGCCCGTCACGTTGCTGGAGAAGGTCGTCAGTGTTTCCGCCCGCTACCGCTACAAGGGTGCGTGGAGCGATCGCTGGGACGGCACGCAGGGGGCGGCCCTGCCGCAGGCTGCGGAGGTCGTGCTCCACCGCACCGACGGCAGCGCCTATCGCCTGATGCTGCTGGTCGGCTCGGGTTACAGCCCGGCGCCACCACCCGGTCAGCCCGGCCCGCAGCCCACTGCCACGGCGACGCCCGATGCCGCCTGAGCGCGAACGCGGCGCCGCGCTGCTCACCGTCCTATTGCTGGTGGCGATGATCGCCGTCCTCGCCGGCACGGCGCTCGAGCGCCTGCGCCTCACCACCCGCCTCGCTGGCAATGCGCTGGGCGGCGAGCAGGCCCGCGACTACGCCCGTGCGGCCGAAGCGCTCGCCACCAGCAAGGTGACGGACATGCTCGGCACCAGCCGCGACCGCGTCACGCTGGCCGGCGGCTGGAGCAACCGGCCCTACGGCCTGCCGCTACCGAGCGGCGGCCTTGCCGTGGCGCGCGTTACCGATGGCGGGAATTGCTTCAATCTCAATAGCCTCGTCAGCCGTCAGGCGCCGAATGTCTACACGTCGACGCAAAGCGTCATGCAGCGGTTGCAGTTCGTCCGCCTGATGCGCCTGACCGGTATCCCCGCACAGGTCGCGGAGCGCATCGCCCCCGCGGCTGCCGACTGGATCGACACCGATCAGGACCAGCAGGGCGGCGGCGCGGAGGACCCGACCTATCTCGCAAAGGCGACGCCCTATCGTACGGCCGGGGTGCTGATGTCAGACCCAAGCGAATTGCGCGCCGTCGACGGCGTGACGCCGGAGATCTACGCCATGCTGCGCCCATGGGTCTGTACGCTGCCGATCGCCGAAACGTCGTCGATCAACATCAACACGCTGACACCCGAACAGGCGCCGCTGGTCGCGATGCTGTTCGCCGATACGCTGTCGGTCGAGGCTGCGCGCGGCATGATCCTGCGCCGACCGCCGCAGGGCTATGGCAGCACCAGCGCCTTCCTCAACGCCGCCGGCAACGGTGCGACACCCGAAGGCGGCGCCGGTCTTGCGATCACCTCGAAATGGTTCGCGCTCGGAATCGACGTCACCAACGGTGCCAGCCGATTGCAGGAAAGAGCATTGATCGACGCAAGCCGGCTTCCCGCGCGGCTCGTGGCGCGGCAATGGGGCGACGAATCATGACGACGCTCCTGTTCCTGCCCTCCGCCACCCAAGGCTATCGCTGGCTGCGCACCGGCGATGGTGATGGCGGCGGCGCGATCAACGAAGGCGAAGGGCTGCCCGCGCTCGCCGACGAGGCGATCGTCGCCGTCGCCCCCGCCGACGCGGTGACGCTGCACTGGGCCGATCTGCCGGTACGTTCGCCTGCGCAGGCGCTTGCCGCCGCCCGCCTGCTGGTGGCGGATGCCAGCGCGACGCCGATCGGCGAACTGCACGTGGCGGTCGGGGACGAAGGGAAGGGCGAACGCCCGATCGCCGTGGTCGGTATGGGTGCGATGGCCGGCTGGCTCGCCGAACTTGCCGTGCACGGGATCGATCCGGTCGCCATGATTCCCGCCGCGCTGCTGCTGCCCCGTCCCGACGAAGGCTATATCCGCGGCATGATCGCCGGCGAGGCGCTGGTCCGCAGCCGCTCTACCGGCTTCACCGACGAGGCCCGGCTGACCGACTTCATCATCGGCGATTCTCCCGTCCTGGTGCCCGACCGTGCGGCGCTCGACGAAGCGGTCGCCAGCGCGGCCACGACCCCGCCGCTCGACCTGCGTCAGGGGCCGTTCGCGCGGCGTCGCCGTATCGGCATCGACTGGGCGTTGATCCGCCGGCTCGCCCTGCTCGGCGCCGCAATCCTCGCGGTGACGTTGGCGATCGACCTCGTCCGCATCGCGAAATACAGCTTCGGTGCCGACGCGCTGGAGGCGCGGGCCGAGGCGCTCGGCCGCACCGGTCTGGCACGGGGCGAGACGGTGACCGACGTCGACCGCCAGCTCGACGAGCGTCTGTCGGGGGTCCGCGGTCCCGGCCTAGGCTTCAGCACGACGGTCGCGGCCGTCTATGCTGCGGTGCGATCGACGCCCGGCACCGAACTGACCAGCCTCGATTTCCAGTCGAACGGCGCCTTGCGGATCGGCGTCGGCGCGGCGCGCGAATCGCTGCCGACCGACCTCAAGCGCACGCTGGAGGTGGCGGGCTTCACCGTCACCGCCGGCACGTTCCAGTCCGCCAACGGAAGGGTTACGGGCGAGATGACGGTGGACCGACCATGACCAGCATCCGCATCTGGTTCGCCGGTCGGGCCTTGCGCGAACGCCGCCTGATCCTCGTCATGCTCGCCCTGCTGGCGGTGACGATCGTCTGGGGCGGCCTCATCCTGCCTGTCCGCGACGGCCTGTCGAGCGCGCGTGAGCGCCATGCCGACGCGGTCGTCCGCCTAGGTGCGACGCAGGCGGAGGTCGACCTGATCCGCGCCGCAGGTCGCCGCGTGCCGCTGACCGGCAGCCTTGCCGACACCCTGCGCCTGCGCGCCGAGGCTGCCGGCTTTGCGTTGGCCAGTGTCGAGGACAGCGCCGGCGGCCGTGTCCATGCCACCATCGCGGCCGGCAGGCCCGCCGCGCTCGGCCGCTGGTTCGGCAGCCTCGAAGCCAACGGCATCCTGGTCGAATCGGCGGCCTGGCGCGACAATGCGGATGGCAGCGTCGCCGCCGATTTCGTCGTTCGAGCACGCGCGGCATGAGGCGCATCCGTCTCGCCACCGGACCCGCCGCGCTGTTCGGCGGGCTGATGCTCGCGGCCTTGTTCCTGTTCCTGCCGATGCGGCTGGTGCTCGGCTGGGCCGGACTGGGCGATCAGGGGTTCAGTGCCCGCACCGTGTCGGGCAGCATCTGGGCCGGCCGGCTCAACGAAGCCCGCTTCGGCGACTTGGCCCTCGGCTCGCTCAACGCCAGCGTCTCGCCCTTCGCCCTGCTGATCGGCCGCGCGCGCATCACACTCGACGGCGATCCTGGCCTGTTGCACGGCGCGATCACCGTGAGCCGGCACGGGCAGGGTGTCGATGACATGACCGCGACGCTACCGACCGGGCGTGCCTTCGCGCCGCTGCCGGTGACGGAGCTCGCGCTCGAAAACGTCACCGTTCACTTCAACGATGATACCTGCGAGCAGGCAGAGGGGCGCGTTCGCGCGAGACTGGTCGGCGAGGCGGCGGGCATCGCACTGCCGGCCGAACTCTCCGGAATCGCGCGTTGCGATGGTGGAGCATTGCTGCTGCCGCTCGCCAGCCAAGCCGGCGCCGAAAGCATCGAGTTGCGGATTACCGGCGGCGGCCGTTACACCGCCGCGCTCCGCATCGCGCCCGCCGACCCCGCCGCCGCGCAGCGCCTCGCAGGTGCGGGCTTCGTCGCCGGCGAGGGCGGTTACCGCCTGTCGATCGAGGGACGGTTCTAGCCGAGTGCGGCGGACATGCCCCGACGCGGTCGCCGGTCAGCATCCGCTGCGGCTCTCGCGGAGGGGGATGGGCGTCGCTGCGGACGGACGAGGCCAGTATCGCGCGCATCATCCACCAAAAACGCATTCGCCTGTCTTGACGCACCGCCACCACCCCCGCTAGGGGGCCAGCCTTCGCGGCGACCGTAGTTCAATTGGTTAGAGCGTCGGCTTGTGATGCCGGAAGTTGCGGGTTCAAGTCCCGTCGGTCGCCCCATTATCTCACCCGATGCAGCGCAGACGCCATCGGGGCTAGCCAAAGCGGCAGCGAAATAATATTGCCGTCGCTCGCAAGAATCATCCAAGCGGAGCAGGCCATGACCTCGGTGTGGGATCTTCCCGATTTCGACAGCCATGAAGGCGTCCATACCTTCACCGACCGTGCATCCGGCCTGCGCGCGATCATCGCCGTCCACTCCACCCATCTCGGTCCGGCAGCCGGCGGCGCGCGATTCTGGCATTACGCATCGGGCGATCAGGCGGTCACCGACGCGTTGCGCCTGTCGCGTGGGATGAGCTTCAAGAACGCGATGGCCGGTCTCGCGCTCGGCGGCGGCAAGGGTGTCATCCTGGCCGACGAGCCGGGGGCCGTCATCTCCGACGATCGGCTGAAGGCATTCGGCCGCGCCGTCGAATCGCTCGGCGGCACTTACGTCACCGCCGAAGACGTCGGCATGTCCGAAGCGCGGATGAAGATGATCGCCGGCGAGACGAAATACGTCAGCGGCCTTCCCGTCGAAAGCGGCGCGGCCGGCGGCGATCCCGGGCCCTACACCGCGCACGGCGTCTATCTGGGGGTCAAGGCGGCGGCGAAGCGCGGCCTCGGCACCGGTGATATGAAGGGCGTCCACGTCGCGATCCAGGGCGTCGGCTCGGTCGGCGGCGGGCTTGCCAGACTGCTGGCGAAGGATGGCGCCCGCTTGACCCTCGCCGATGTCGATGCGGACCGCGCGAAGACGCTGGCGGCGGAGCTGGGCGCGGATACCGTCGCCGCGGGCGCGATCCTCGGCGTCGAGGCGGACATCTTCAGCCCCAATGCGCTCGGCGCGATCCTTACCGAAGCGACGATCCCGACGCTGGTGGCGAAGGTCGTCGCCGGCGGTGCCAACAACCAGCTGGCGACACGCGAGGATTACGATCGCCTTCATGCGCGCGGCATCCTCTACGCGCCGGATTACGTCATCAACGCCGGGGGCATCATCAACGTCGGCCTCGAATATCTCGGGCAGGGCGACGAGGCGGAGGTGATGGCGCGCATCGCCAAGATCCCCGCACGCCTCGACGAGGTGTGGGACGAGAGCGAGCGTACCGGCCGCCCCGCTGCGGAAGTGGCCGACACGATCGCTCGTCGACTCATCGGCCGCGGGTAAGGGGCCGCCGTTTCCCCGTCCGGCCGGCCAGGCGGGCGGATAGTATCAGGTGACGGCGCGCGCAAAGCTTCGTATGGCGGAACCAGCCGTGCCGACCCTTCATGCCCTCGCCAACCCTGCGCGTTTCCTCAAGCTCGCCCGTGCCTGTACGCCGGCGTTGCTGGTCGTCGGCTGGGTGATGCTCGCGATCGGTTGCTGGGCCGGGTTGACGCAGACGCCGCCCGACTATCTTCAGGGCGAAAGCGTCCGCATCCTCTACATTCACGTGCCCGCCGCCTGGCTCGGCATGGGCGGATGGAGCGGCATAGCGATCAGCAGCATCGCCTTCCTCGTCTGGCGCCACCCGCTCAGCCAACTCGCCGCGCGCGCCATCGCGCTGCCGGGCGCGATTTTCGCCGCGGTGTGCCTCGTCACCGGGTCGATCTGGGGCCGGCCGACGTGGGGGACGTGGTGGCAGTGGGATGGGCGCCTGACCTCGATGTTGCTGCTGTTCTTCGTCTATTGCGGCTACATGGCGCTGGCCCGCGCCGATGCGGAACGCGGCGGCGACGGACGCATCCCCGCGCTCTACGGCATCGCCGGCACCGTGCTGTTGCCGATCATCCGCTATTCGGTGATCTGGTGGAACACGCTCCATCAGGGCCCCTCGATCGGGCTGACGAAGTCGAGCATCGCCGGCAGCATCCTGTGGCCGCTCGGCTTCACCATGACCGGCTTCACCCTGTTGTTCGCCGCGATCGTCCTGATGCGGATGCGCACTGCGCTCGCGCGTACCAAGGCGGAGGCGCGCATGCGCCGGATGGCGCGCGCATGAACGCGTGGCCGTTCATCACCGCGGCCTATGCAATCGCGATCGGCGCGGCCGTATTGCTGACGCTTGCCAGCTATATCGCGATGAGGCGCGCCGAGAGATGAAGGCGAAGCACCAACGGCTGACGCTGGCGCTACTCGGCGTTGCGGCGGTGGTCGCGGCAGCCCTGCTCGCCATGTCGGCGATGAAGGATCAGGCGGCCTTTTTTTACGCGCCGTCGGACGTTCAGCGGCAAGGGCTCCCTCTCGGCCGGGCGGTGCGGCTCGGCGGTATGGTTCAGGCGGGATCGATCACGCGCGCGCGGGACGGCGTCACGGTTCACTTCGTCGTCGGCGATGGCAGGGCGACCACGCCGGTCACCTTCGCCGGCATAACCCCCGACCTGTTCCGCGAACGCTCCGGCGTCGTTGCGGAAGGGCAGTTCAACCGCGACGGTAGCTTCACCGCAACCAACCTGCTCGCCAAGCACGACGAAAAGTACATGCCGCCCGAACTGGCCGGCAAGATGCACGAAACGAAGACGCTGGAGCGATGACGGCGGAGATCGGCCTCGCCGCCTTGTGGCTCGCCGCGGCGCTGGCGGCGCTGCAACTCGTCATGGCCGCACTCGGCCTCGCCCGCGGGCAGCCCGAGCCGGTCGCCGCCGTCCGCCCGATCGCCATCGTGCAGGGTGCGCTTGCCGCGATCACGATGATCGCCCTGATCGCGCTGTTTCTCGCCAGCGACATGTCGGTCAAACTTGTCGTCGAGAACAGCCATTCGGCCAAGCCGTGGATCTACAAATTCGCCGGCGCGTGGGGAAACCACGAGGGCTCGATGCTGCTCTGGGTCACGATCCTCGGCCTTGCCGGTGGCGCAGTCGCGATCCTCGAACGGCGCCTGCCCGAACGCACGCTGATCGCCACGCTGGGTGCGCAGGCGGGCATCGCGCTGGGTTTTTACGCGTTCCTGCTATTCGCCTCCAATCCCTTCGCCCGCATCAGCCACGCGCCGCCGAACGGCCTCGGCCTCAACCCGCTGCTGCAAGATCCCGGTCTCGCCTTCCACCCGCCGACGCTTTACATAGGCTACGTCGGCATTTCGGTCGCTTTTTCCTTCGCGGTCGGCGCACTCATCACGCGCGACGTCGGCCCGGCGTTCGCCCGGGCGATGCGGCCGTGGGTGCTGGCCTCGTGGGTTTTCCTGACGCTCGGCATTACCGCCGGATCCTACTGGGCCTATTACGAACTTGGCTGGGGCGGCTGGTGGTTCTGGGACCCGGTCGAGAACGCGTCGCTGATGCCGTGGCTCGCGGCGACGGCATTGCTCCATTCGGTAACGGTGCTCGCCACCCGCGATGGGTTGCGCGCCTGGACGGTGATGCTGGCAGTGGTCGCGTTCTCCATGTCGATGATCGGCACCTTCCTCGTCCGTTCCGGCATCCTCACCAGCGTCCACGCCTTTGCCGTCGATCCCGAACGTGGCGCCTTCATCCTAGCGCTGTTGCTCATCTACATCGGTGGAGCGCTCGCGCTGTTCGCCGCACGGATCGGTACGGTGCGCGCCGGTAACACCTTCGAATTCGTTAGCCGGGAAGGGGGTCTGGTGATCAACAACCTGCTGTTGTCCGTCATCCTCGGCATCGTCCTGATCGGCACGCTCTATCCGCTCGTCGCCGCCAGCTTCGGTGTGCAATTGTCGGTTGGACCACCCTTCTTCAACAAGGCCGCCGGCCCGATCGCGCTGGCGCTGGTCGTGGCGATGGCGGTCGGCCCACTGCTGCGGTGGCGACGCGACGATGCAGGCGCCTTGCTGGACCGACTGATCTGGCCGATCGCGGCGACGGGGTTCACCGGCGCGGCGCTCGTCGTCCTCGCTCCCCCCGGCGTATTGCCGCTGCTGGGCATCTCGCTGGCCGCGGGGCTGGCAGTGGCCAGCATCCTGCCGCTGATCGGCCGCAATCTGTTGCGCACGCCGCTGTTTACCTGGGGCATGGTCGTCGCCCACCTCGGTATCGCGGTCAGTCTCGTCGGCATGGCCTGTGACAGCGCCTATACCGCCGAAACGTTGATCGCAGCCCGGGTCGGTCAGCCGGTACGCGTCGGTCCCTATGTCGTGAGGCTTGCCGGCATCAAGCCGGTCGTCGGCGACAATTGGTCCGCGCTCGAAGCCCGCCTGACCGCGACCCGCGACGACGATACGATCGTGCTTCGCCCGCAGTCCCGCTTCTTTACCGATCCCGTGACGGCAACCAGCGAAAGCGCCATCGCGACCGAATGGGACGGCCAGCTGTATACGGTGCTGGGGCAGGCCGACGAACAGGGCCGTTGGCAATTGCGCCTGTGGTGGAAGCCGTTCGTCACGCTGATCTGGCTCGGCGGCGTGCTGATCGCCCTGGGTGGTGCGCTGTCGCTGATCGGTCGCTGGCGCCGCGAACGCCGCGTTGTCGTACAGGAGCGATATGCATGAGGCGCTGGCTGCTCTGGACGCCGCTGGCGCTTTTCGGCCTGTTGTTCGCGGTCGTCGCCGGCGGCCTGATCAAGCCCGCCGACCGCACCGTCCGGTCGGCGATGATCGGCAAGCCGTTGCCCGATTTCGCGCTGCCCCCTATCGCGCCCGGCAAGCCGGGCCTCTCCACTGCCGTGTTCCGGCAGGGCCAGCCGCGCCTGCTCAATATCTTCGCCAGCTGGTGCATTCCCTGCGCTGCGGAATCGCCGCAATTGCTGCGGCTGAAGGCGATGGGCGTACCGGTGGATGCCATCGCCATCCGCGACACCGCCCCCGCATTGCGCGGGTTCCTCAACCGCAACGGTGACCCTTTCGATCGGATCGGGGACGATCGCCAAAGCGCCGTGCAACTCGCGCTCGGCTCGTCGGGCGTTCCCGAGAGTTTCGTGATCGACGGCAAGGGCCGCATCGTCCACCAGCACGTCGGCGACATCAGGGCTAGCGATGTCGCCGCCATCGCCGCTGCCGTGAAGAACGCCCGGTGAGGGCGTGGCTCCTCTCTCTTGTGCTGATCGCGGCACCGGCGCTGGCCGATCCGTCGACGCCGCCGGCCGCGCTCGCCTATACCCAGTTGCGCGATCCGGCGCAGGAGGCGCAGGCGCGCGAACTGATGGCGACATTGCGCTGCATCGTGTGTCAGGGCCAGTCGATAGCCGACAGCGACGCCAGCATGGCCGGCGACATGCGCGCGCTCGTCCGCGGCCGCATCGCTGCGGGAGAGAAGCCCGATGCGATCCGGCGGTGGCTGGTCGAACGCTATGGCGATTACGTCACCTACGATCCGCCGTTCGGTGCCGCGACCTGGCCGCTATGGCTTGCGCCAGTCGCCTTGCTGGCGCTGGGAGCCGTCATCGCGCGTTCCAGCTTTCGTCGCAGGCAGCGCTGATGGGCTGGGTCGCGCTGATCGCAATCGCCGCCGCGAGCGGGATCGCGTTGCTGCTGCTGCGCGTCGACCGATTGTTATGGGCGATGATCGGTGCGGCGTTGATGCTGGGGGCTGCGGGCTATGCGTGGCAGGGATCGCCAAACCTCGCCTCCAGTCCGGCGCGAGCCGCCGTAATCGGGCAGGCCGACGATGCCGCGCTGATCGATCTGCGCGAGCGTATGCTCGGGCGGTTCACCGCAGAGGCCGCCTATCTGACCGCTGCCGACGCAATGGCGCGTGCGGGTGATCGTCGGTCGGCGGTGCGTGCAATCCTGGGCGGGCTCAATCGCTATCCGCACAGCGTAATGCTGTGGACCGCGCTGGGCACGACGATGGCCGCGCATGACGGCAACACGCCATCGCCGCCGGCGATATTCGCTTTTCGGCAGGCGATCCGCGTTGCGCCTCAACATCCGGCACCACATTTCTTCCTAGGGTTGGCCTATGTCAGAGCCAACGACTACGGCCGCGCCCGGGGGGAGTGGGCGAGGGCGTTGGCGCTTTCGCCCGCCGGAGCACCGTACCGCCGGGACATCGCGGTACGGGTCATGCTCATCGATCAACTGCTCGCCGAGCAGCAGCGTACCGGCGGCTGACGGCGCTTCCCCCGGCCTGACGAGGGAAGGCCACCGCTCGTTCTACTTGCCGCGACCGGTCTGTTCCTGCAGCGCGTCGATCCGCTTCGATGCATCGGCCTTGCTCAGCGTGTCGTCGAAGGCCTCGCCAGCCTCCTCGCTCAGGGTCTTGAGGTAGCTGGCCTGCGCACCCGTCATGGCCTCGTCGCCGGTGGTCCAGTCATCCGGGTCCTTCTCCGCATTGGAAGTCGGATGGGTTTTCGGGTTTTCGATTTCGGACATGGTTGAAGCCTCTCTCAGTTCGAGGCTCCAACCATCCTGTTCCACCTTCGTTCCGTTTTAGCCGTTCCATGCCTCGAACGGCAGGTCGAGCGCCTCGGCCACCGCCTGATGCCGGATTTTGCCCTGCGACACGTTCAGTCCGTTGGCGAGATGCGCGTCCGCCTTCATCGCCGCCTCGGCACCCAGATTGGCCAGCTTGAGCGCGAACGGCAGCGTCGCATTGTTGAGCGCGAACGCCGATGTGCGGGCGACCGCGCCGGGCATGTTCGCCACGCAATAATGGATGACGCCATCGACTTCGAACACCGGATCCTCATGCGTCGTCGCGTGGCTAGTCTCGAAACAGCCGCCCTGATCGATTGCGATATCGACCAGCACCGCGCCGCGCTTCATCGTCTTCACCATCTCGCGTGTCACCAGCTTCGGTGCCGCGGCGCCGGGAACCAGCACCGCGCCGATGACGAGGTGCGCGTTCTTTACGGCCGCGGCGATCGCCGCCTTGCTGGCATAAGCCGTCTTGATCTGGCTGGAAAAGAACATATCCAGTTCGGCGAGGCGATCGTTCGAGATATCGTAGATCGTCACGTCGGCACGCATGCCGACCGCCATCTGCGCCGCGTTGACGCCCGATACGCCGCCGCCGAGGATCGCGACCTTCGCCGGTGCGACGCCCGGTACGCCGCCGAGCAGGACGCCGCGCCCACCCTGTTCCTTTTCGAGGTAATGCGCACCGACCTGCACCGACATGCGGCCGGCGACTTCGCTCATCGGCTTCAGCAGCGGCAGGCCACCGCGGGCCGCCGTGACCGTCTCATAAGCGATGCAGGTGGCGCCCGACTTCATCAGTCCCTCCGCCTGCGGCTTGTCGGCGGCGAGATGCAGATAGGTGAACAGCAGGTGCCGCGGTTCCAGCAATGCAATCTCGCTGGCCTGCGGTTCCTTGACCTTTACGATCATGTCGGCGGCGGCGAACACCGCGGCGGGATCGGCCAGGATCGTCGCGCCGGCGTCGATATAATCCTGATCCTCGAAGTCGATGCCGGAGCCGGCCTTGGTCTCGACGACGACCTCGTGGCCGGCGGAGACCAGTTCGGCGACCGACGGGGGGGTCAGGCCGACGCGATATTCGTGGTTCTTGATTTCCTTGGGAACGCCGATGCGCATGGTTATCTCCTCTTCTGCCGACCGCCATACAGAAGGTCGTGCGGGAGAAGGTCGCAATCTCGTCCGGTCAGCGTCACTTCGGCAGGATATCATCGCGTCGTAAACCGATGTAACGCAATCTACATGCTCGACGCCATCGATCGCCGTATCCTGTCCCAGCTGATCGCCAATTCCGATCTAACCAGCGCGGAACTGGGCGACGCGGTCGGACTGTCGCCGAGTGCGGCGCACCGCCGTGTCGGATCGCTGCGGGAGCGCGGCTTTATCGCCGGATATCGCGCGGTGCTCAGCAAGGCGGCACGGGGCAATCCCAGCGTCGTGCTGGTCAATGTGACGCTGCGCGACCAGCGAGAGGAGACGATGGCGACGTTCGAGCGAGAGATCGCGGAAATCCCTGAAATCCGCGACTGCTTCCTCATGAGCGGCGAGGCGGACTATATGCTGCACGTCGAGGTGCGCCGCGACGACACCTTCGAGCGCATCCACCGTGAAACCCTGTCGCGTCTGCCGGGTGTCACGCGTCTCGCGTCGCACTTCGTGATCCGCGAGGTCTTTCGCCGTCCCTGAGCGGCACGGCTTGCGCCGGCCTGCCGTTGCTCCGTCCATTCAGCCCATGCTAAGGCGCATCGTTATGGAACAGGTTGGGAACACTACCGGTCTTCGCATCGTGTCGGATCGGTCTTACCGCTCGTGAGCACGCCTGTACCCGCCGCCGTCCCCAACGCGCGCAGCGACGAGGGTGATCACGGTCATCACGCGGACGGGATGCTCAAGCTTGCAGTCGGCGCGATCGGCATCGTCTTCGGCGACATCGGCACCAGCCCGCTCTACGCCTTTCGCGAAACCTTCGCCGGGCATCATCAGCTGACGCTCGACCCGCTGCACATCATGGGTGTGCTCAGCCTGATGTTCTGGTCGATGATGATCGTGGTGACGATCAAATATGTCGCGATCATCATGCGTGCGGACAACAAGGGAGAGGGCGGCAGCCTCGCGCTGCTGGCGCTGGTCTCCGGTCGAACCAAGAGCAAGCGCTGGTCCGCCGGCATCATCCTGCTCGGCGTGTTTGCGACGTCGTTGTTCTATGGCGATTCGATGATCACTCCGGCGGTGACCGTGCTCGGTGCGGTCGAGGGGCTGGCGATCGCGGCGCCGGCGTTTTCGGGGCTCGTGCTGCCGATCGTCATCGCGATCCTGATCGCCCTGTTCTGGGTGCAGAAGAGCGGCACCGCGCGGATCGGCCTTGTCTTCGGACCGATCATGCTGGTCTATTTCGCGGTGATCGCGGTGCTCGGCCTGATCAGCGTCGCCCAGACGCCGGAGGTGCTCAAGGCCTTTTCGCCGCATTATGCCGCGGAGTTCTTCCTGATCGATCCGCTGCGGGCATTCCTGGCACTCGGATCGGTTGTGCTGGCCGTCACCGGCGCAGAGGCGCTGTATGCCGACATGGGGCATTTCGGTCGCAAACCGATCGGGCTGTCGTGGCTGGTGTTCGTCCTCCCCGCGTTGATGTGCAACTATATGGGGCAGGGTGCCTTGCTGTTCCGCGAGGGGCAGGAGGCGTTGAAAAGCCCGTTCTACATGCTCGCGCCGGATAGCCTGCAGTTGCCGCTGGTGATCCTTGCCACCATGGCGGCGATCATCGCCAGTCAGGCGGTGATATCCGGCGCCTTCTCGGTGACGCAGCAGGCGATCCAGCTCGGCTTCATGCCGCGCTTGCGCATCGAACACACGAGTGCGGCGACTGCCGGTCAGATCTACATCCCGTTGGTCAACTGGATGTTGATGGTGATGGTGATCCTGCTGGTGTTGTTCTTCCGGACCTCGTCGAACCTCACCTCGGCGTACGGGATCGCCGTGACCGGCGCGATGTTCATCGACACCTGCCTGCTCGGCGTCGCGCTCACCCGGCTCTGGAACTGGCCGCTCTATGCCGCCGCGCCGCTTCTTTCGCTCTTCTTCCTCGTCGACGGTGCCTATCTGTCGGCGAACCTTACCAAGGTGCCGGATGGCGGCTGGTTCCCGCTGATGATCGGCCTCATCGTCTTCACCTTCCTGACCACCTGGTCGAAGGGGCGGCAACTGATGATGGACCGGCTGCGGGAGGCCGCCATGCCGATCAAGGTGTTCATCACGTCCGCCGCGAATTCAGCCAGTCGCGTGCCGGGGACGGCGGTGTTCATGACATCGACCGCAGATGGCGTACCGCACGCGCTGCTCCACAACCTGAAGCACAACAAGGTGCTGCACGAGCGCGTCATCCTGTTGACCGTAAAGATCGTCGCGCAGCCGTATTGGCCCGAAGCGGAGCGGGCGACCGATGACGCCATGGGCGAGGGCTTCTACCGCCTCATCCTGCGATACGGCTTCATGGAGGAGGTCGACGTGCCGGCGGCGCTGAAGCGCGTTCACGAATGCGGCGCCGACTTCAAGATGATGGACACCAGCTTCTTCCTGTCGCGGCAGACGCTGCTGCCGTCGGAGCGGCCCGGCATGATGTTGTGGCGCGAAAAGCTGTTCGCCTGGATGCTGCGCAACGCGGAAAGTGCCATGGAATTTTTCCGCCTGCCGACCAATCGCGTCGTCGAGCTTGGTAGCCAGGTCGAGATTTGACGACCGAGAACGGCCCGGCGCCCATCATCGTGACCGCCCTGTTCGGCCGTCGCGATCAGGGCTGGTTCGACGCGCAGCGCGCGGCGCACTTCCCGCCGGAACGCAATGTGCTGTCGGCGCATCTGACGTTATTCCACCACCTGCCGCCCTCCGCCGAGGGCGAGCTGAAGCATCGCCTGTCCGAGCTGACCCGCGGCGTGCGGGCGCCCAGAGCACGCGTCGGCGGGCTGATGTCGCTCGGCCGCGGCGTCGCCTATCGAATTGAGTCGCCCGAGCTGATCGCGATCCGTCGCGATCTCGCCGAGGCGTTCACGGGCATGCTGACCCCGCAGGACGCCGGCGGATGGCGTCCGCACGTCACCATCCAGAACAAGGTGCAGCCGAACATCGCAAAGCTGCTGATGGCTGCGCTGACCCGCGATTTCAAACCATGGGATGCCGAAATCGCCGGTCTTGCGACCTGGTGGTATCGCGGCGGACCATGGGAGGCGCTTTCCCGGCACATGTTCGCTTGACGGACGCCGCATCCCCCACTTATAGGCGCGCCCTCACACGGCGGGGCGGAGTAGCTCAGCTGGTTAGAGCACGGGAATCATAATCCTGGGGTCGGGGGTTCAAGTCCCTCCTCCGCTACCATTTCGGTAGTGCCGCCGTCGTGACCGCCACCTGCGATACGAACGATTTGTAAACCTTCCCTGTGCGACGATCGGGTCTGGTCCCGGTCGAGGCATCGCGATGTCGTATAACTTCCCCAACGAGCGCCGCAGGGTCGAGCGTCGCATCGCACCCTCCGCCGCCTATGCGGGACCGGAGCGGCGGCTGGCGGAACGTCGTGCGACCGAGGTGAAGCTGGTTCGCAAACCCGAACCGATGCATCGCGGCGTATTGTGGTCTGCCGTGCTGATGGTCCTCGTAGTGGCCGACAGCGTCTTTCTGGAGGGCGCATACCGACATATCGTCGTGAGTTGGTTCGGCGATACCGCAGCGGCCGTGCGGAACTGGTCGGAGCACGTCTGGGACTGGGGCCATTAAGCGCGTCGACTTACGTCAAACACCTTCCATGGATCGTTCATAACCAGAAGCGAATCGGTCCGGGCGAGGGCCAGCAGGGTAAGGCCGTGCGCCCGTGCGTGATCGACCGCAAGACTGGTGGGAGCGGATATGCCGACGAGCAACGGTGTGCCCGACACCAGTGCCTTGTCGACCATTTCGAAGCTGATCCGGGACGTCACCAGCGTGAAAGCCGCGGGTGCACCCATATTGCGCGCCTGATCGCCGATCAGCTTGTCCAGCGCATTGTGCCGGCCGACGTCCTCGAACAGCGCGACGATGCCGCCCGCTGTGGAACAGGCGGCGGCGGCGTGGGCGGCGCCGGTGGCGGCGTTGAGGTGCTGATGCGCGCGGAGCGAGCCCAGTGCGGAGAAGACCGCGCCAGCGTCGACCGTAGGGCGAGGCGGGCGTCCGGTGACGGGCCGAATGAGTTGTTCCAGACTGGCGATGCCGCAAAGCCCGCAGGCGGTGTCGCTGGTGCGGTGGCGTACGCGGTCGTGGATGCGGGCACGGCAATTGTCGGCCAGTGCGATCCGGACGATCCAGCCGGCCGGTGATTCGAAGGGATCGATATCGATCACATCGGCCGGTACGTCCGCCAGCCGCTCGGTCAGCATAAAGCCGATGGCGAACGCGGTCAGGTCCGTGGGCGTCATCATCATCACCGCATAGCCCAGCCCATCGACCTCGATCGCGACGGGGGCCTCGATCGCGATGTCGCGCGTTCCCGGGGCGCAGACACCATCGGGACGCAGGATACCGATGGGCTCGTTCCGAAACGACGTCACAGTGTCATCATGTCCGTGGGCGTGTTGACGTTCGCCAGTGGCCCCGACGCAGCGATCGGCAACGCGCCGATGCCGTTCGCCCAACCACGGACCGATCGCCGTGCCGATGTCGCGATGTAGCTCAGCGCCTGCGCGCCCAGTGTGGACGGCCAATGACCGAGAATGGGAGCGTCGGTACAATAGCTGGGCGCTCGACGTAGCAGCGATTCGAGGAGATCGGCGGGGAGCCGGGGCATGTCGCAACCCACGGTCAACACCGTGCCGAAGCCGTGCGTGGCGGCGTGATCGAGCGCGCCGGCGATGCCGCCAAGCGGCCCCAGATCGGGAGACGGCAGATCGGGAATACCGCCCGCCCGGCCGATCACGACGACGGCATCGACGTGGGGGGCGAGCCCTTCGCGGACGTGATCGAGCAGAGGGCGGCCGTCCAGCAGCGCACATGCCTTGTCACTGCCGAACCGGCTCGATCGTCCGCCGGCCAGGATCGCGCCGAGGACGAGGTCGCGGATCAGGCTGCCCTCTCCAGCCGGACCGGCACCGATTTCGCTGCCGGAACATGGCTTTGCTCGGCCTTGTGCTTAACAGATATGAGGATGTTGCATTCCGGATAATAGCCACCGACGCAACCGCGTGGAATGTCGTAGGGGACGACCATCAGCTTTGGCACGCGGCGCTCCGTCGTTTCGTCGGCGTCGCCGACCATGTCGACGAGATCGTGCGGCGCCAGTCCCATTTCCGCCATATCGGCACGGTTCATCAGGACGACGTCGCGCGTGCCCTTTATGCCGCGGAAGCGATCGTGATAGCCGTACACCGTGGTGTTGAACTGGTCGTTGGAGCGCAGGGTCATCAAGCGGAACCGGCCGGGAGCTTCGGCGAAGCCCGTGGCGTTCAATGCGGTGGGTATGTTGAATTCGGCGCGCCCGCTTTCGGTCAGCCATTGGCGATGCGCGGCGGGCACGCCCTTCCAGAAGCCGCCCGGTGTCCACATCCGATCGTTGAAGCGGTCGAACTTGTCGGGATAGGTCGCCTCGATCGCGTCGCGGACCAGATCGTAATTCCCGACCCACGCGTTCCAGTCGACCTTCGGATTGGGGGCGAGCGTCGCCGTTGCGATGCCGGCGACGATCGCCGGTTCGGACAGCAGCGTTTCCGCCGCCGGGGTCGCCCGGCCGCGCGAGCCGTAGATGCGGCTGAAGCTGTCCTCCATCGTCACCGCCTGCGCACCCCCGGCCTGTTCGTCGGTTTCGATCCGGCCGAGGCAGGGGAGCAGGTAACAGTTCCTGCCCGGCAACAGGTGTGTACGATTGAGCTTGGTTGCGATGCTGACCGTCAGGTCGAGCCGCTGCCATGCGGGCTCGATCGCGGCGGTATCGGGCACCGCGCGCGCGAGATTGCCGCCAAGACCGAGGAACGCCTGCGCGCTGCCGTCGATGATGTGCTCGCACGCATCGACCGTGTCCCAGCCCTTCTCGCGCGGCGGTTCGAAATCGTAGAGTTCCTTCAGCCGGTCCAGCGGGGCCAGTTCCGGCTTTTCGGTGATGCCGACCGTGCGCTGGCCCTGCACGTTGCTGTGCCCGCGGACGGGGCCGAAGCCCGCGCCGGGCTTGCCGACGTTGCCGCGCAACAGCATCAGGTTCACCAGCGTGTGGAGATTATCGATGCCGTGGACGTGCTGGGTCAGGCCCATGCCATAGACGCAGATCACCCGTTTCGATCGGGCGTAGACCGCGCCGGCGGCCTCGATATCCTGCCGCGACAGGCCGCTTTCATGTTCGATCGTCGACCAGTCGGTGGCGCGGGCCATGTCGGCGAACGCATCGAAGCCCGTCGTGTGTTCGGCGATGAAGGCGTGATCGAGGATCGCCGGGGCGTTGATCCGTTGGCATTGGTCGTCCGCCTCGATGACATATTTGCAGATGCCGAGGATCGCGGCGATGTCGCCGCCGGCCTTCACCTGGTGATATTGGCTGGCGATCGGCGTCGATTTGCCGGTCGCCATCTCGATCGGGTTCTGCGGATCGGTGAAGCGTTCGAGACCGCGTTCCTTCAGCGGATTGAACACGACGATCTCGACCCCGCGTTTGGCGCAGGAGCGCAGGGGATGGAGGAAGCGCGGGCTGTTGGTGCCGGGATTCTGACCGAAATAGAAGATCGCGTCGCAGACGTCATAGTCGGACAGGTGGATCGTACCGACGGGCGAGCCGATCGCGGATTTCAGCCCGACGGAGGTCGTCTCGTGGCACATGTTGGAGGAATCGGGCAGGTTCTGGCTACCGTACATGCGCGCCATCAGCGCCCACATGTAGCTGGTTTCGAGGCTCGCGCGGCCGGACGCATAGAAGACGACCTTCTTCGGATCGTAGCGCTTCAGATGGGCGCCGATGTCCGCGAATGCCTCCGCCCAGCTGACTGCGACGTATTTGTCGGTAGCGCCATCGTATTTCATCGGATGGGTGAGGCGGCCGGCCTGTTCGAGGTCGAAATCCTTCCAGCCGCGCAATTCGGCGATGGTGTGCCTGGCGAAGAATTCAGGCGTGGTGCGGTAGCTGGTGAGTTCCCATGCCGTCGCCTTGGCCCCGTTCTCGCAGAATTCGGCAACATGGGGGTGCGCGGGCTTACCCCAGGCGCAAGACACGCACATGAAGCCGCCGGGCTTGTTCTGGCGGGTGAGTTCGCGGGCGGTTTCGGGCCCGTTCTTTTCGCGCAGGCCGATCTCCGCGAGGGACTTCATCGAACCCCAGCCACCCGCGGCGCCGGTGTACGGATCGGTGTTGATGGTGTCGTCGCTCAACGGATATCCCCTTCGCTTCGCCGGTGTAACGCGTTGGAACAGGCTTGGATGCACTTCGGCCGCGCGAGTCGTGCGACGCGGAAGTTGCCGAAGTTGACGGTACGTCGCCGTCGCAAACGGCCCCCGCACGCGACCGGAGGGACTGCGGCCATCGGTGCGGACATACGGAGCATGCTTGCATCATACCGGTTCGGCGCCGTGTAGGACAGGCGTTCGCACCGGTGGACCGCCGGTCGCGATGCGGGCGGTTCAAATCTGCCCTGCGATACCCTAGATCAGGGTCCGAATCTTCCCTTCCCGACAGGCACCCGTTCCATGACGACTCATACCACGCGCATGCTCATCCTCGGCTCCGGTCCGGCGGGGCTGTCGGCGGCGATCTATGGCGCGCGTGCGGGCATGGCGCCGATCGTGGTGCAGGGCATCCAGCCGGGCGGACAGCTGACCACGACGACCGACGTCGAGAATTATCCGGGCTTCGCCGACGTGATCCAAGGCCCGTGGCTGATGGAGCAGATGCAGAAGCAGGCGGAGCATGTCGGCACACGGCTGATGTGGGACACGATCGTCGAGGTCGACCTGTCGCGTCGACCGTTCCGCCTGATCGGCGACGGTGGCGACGTGTACGAGGGCGAGGTGCTGGTGATCGCGACCGGCGCGCAGGCCAAGTGGCTGGGGCTGGAGAGCGAAGAGGCGATGAAGGGCAAGGGCGTCAGCGCCTGCGCGACCTGTGACGGATTCTTCTATCGCGGCAAGAAGGTAGCGGTGATCGGCGGCGGCAACACCGCGGTCGAGGAGGCGCTGTACCTGACCAACCACAGCGATGACGTGACGCTGATCCACCGCCGCGACAGCCTGCGTGCCGAGCGGATTTTGCAGGAGCGGTTGCATGCGCATCCCAACGTCACGGTGCTGTGGAACAAGGAAGTGCGCGAATTCGTGGATGGCGGCGGCAATGCCGGGCTGGTGGCGTTGACGCTGGAGGATACCGTCACCGGCGAACATTCGCAGCTGGATGTCGAGGGCGGCTTCGTCGCGATCGGGCATCATCCGGCGACCGAGCTGTTCCGCGGGCATCTGGCGCTGGACGACGACGGCTATATCGCGGTCGAGACGGGATCGACACGCACCAGCGTGGCCGGCGTGTTCGCGTGCGGCGACGTGGCCGACAAGGTGTACCGGCAGGCGGTGACCGCAGCAGGCACCGGATGCATGGCGGCACTGGATGCCGAGCGGTTCCTGGCGGCGGCGGAATTCGAGGAGATGGCCGAGGCGGCGGAATAGGATCTAGCGGGACAGTACGGCGAGGACGGCATCGGACAATGCGTGCCGGTCCGACTCGCGGGCGAAGCTGTGCGATGCCGTGTCGATCCGTTGCGCGGGCATATCACCGGCGGCGGCGGCATAGGCCTGCGCCGTCGCATCTGCGGTGGCGAGAATCACATGCGCCGCATCGTCCCACGCTTCGATGGCGTGAACGACTTCGTCAGCAAGGACCTGCGGACGTTTCGCAGAGATTTTGCGTAAACCACTGACAGCCTTGATGATATTGATCCGGCCGGTGACCAGCTTGCGCCATGCAGCGGGGCTGGTCAGGCGCTGGCGGTAGGTCGCGCGTATCGCGGCGGCGGGGGGCAGGTCGTCGGCATCGTCTACCGTCCAGGGGTTGGCGAGGATCAGGCGGTCGATCCCGGCAGCGCGACCGAAGAGGGCTAGCGTGCTGGCAGCGTCGCAATTCCCGAAGCTGACGAGTGTGTCGACCTGCCAGGCATGGCTGCGGAAGGCGCATGCGGCGGCTATCAAATCCGGACTGGCGCCGAGGAAGCCGGCGTTCTCGCCGGTCGAGTCGCCGATACCGCGACGGTCGTAACGGAATACCGGATAGCCCGCCGCCGCGACTTGCTGCGCCAGCAGCGCCATGCCGCGATGCGCGCCACAGCGGATTTCGTTGCCGCCGGAGACGATCAGCAGGCCGGTCTTGCCGGGCGCGACATCGACCGTGCCGATCAGGGTTTCGCCCTCGCAGGGAAAGGCGATCAGGCTTCGCATGCTGCCACCCAAGCGGCGATATCATCGGCAAGGACTTGCGCCAGAACCGGATCGTTGCCGGGTTCGCTCCTGCGCCAAAGCGGTGCGGCGTGGATCTTGCGGTCTGCCGCGGCGGGGTCGCCGGCGAGGCGGACGACGCGGTGCGGGATGTCCGGCTGGTCGAACACACTGGCGGCGGACAGCGACGACAGCAGGTCGGCCGACAGGCAGTTCCCGGCAATCTCCGCCGTGTCGGCACCGTACATCATGGCGTCGCGATCGCCGATATGGCCCGCGGCGCGCCAGATGCGGTGGAGGTCGCGGAGCAGGCTCTGGCCATCTTGCGGCGCGAAATGCCAGCGGCCGCTGTGCAGGGCACAATAGTCAAGCAGGGCGCCGCTGCGGATGCCAAGCGCATAGGTGCGGCGGCCGTCATCGAGGCAGCGGTCGGTCACCGCCTCCAGCGCCTCCGCCATGCGCAGGATCGTCAGATCGGCGAGCGGCGTCATGCTCTCGCCCTGTCCGGGCACATCGGGCAGCAGGCTGGCGATGCCGCGTTCCGCCAGCGCGCGCAGCAGTGTGACGGTAAAGGTGCGGGTGCGGTTCGCTTCCTCGAACAGCGGCAGCGCGGCGACGAGCACCGGGCCGCTATCGGGGCCGAAGCGGAGCAGCGCCTCGCGGCCGCCGGGCCAGTCGTAGTGATCGATGCGCGGCGCCATGCCGCAGGCTAGACGAGCGCCTTACCGGCGGCAAACTCCGTCAGCGCGCCGAACGTTTCCAGCATGTCGCCGTCGACCTCGTCATCCTCGATCAGGATGCCGAGGCGATCCTCGATCTCGGTCAGGACCCCCGCCACGGCCATCGAATCGAGTTCGGGCAATGCGCCGAATAGCGGCGTCGTCGGCTCGAAGGCGGCAACCCGCTCTGCCGAGAGCCCCAGGACATCGGCCAACACGGCGCGGACGGTCGTTTCGACGGTGTGATAGCCTTCGGGGAGCAATGCGGCGGCCCTGATCGGTTGCGGTTCGGGACCCGTTAGAGGCTGGGGCTGCATTCGGCAACGGGGTGGCGCTATGAGAGGGGATGCTGTCGCCCGATCCCGACCCTTGCCCCATCGATCATGTCTTGCGGGGACGGGGCGACGATCCGGCGCTGATCGAGCGCCACCGGACGTGGAGCTTCGCCGAACTGGAGGGGGCGGTCGCAAGCGTTGCCGGGTGGCTGATGGCATGCGGGCTGGATACCGGCGACCGGGTGGCGTCGTGGTTGCCGAAGACGGCGCTCGCCTGCGTCATGCCGCTGGCGGCGGCGCGGGCAGGGCTGGTACATGTGCCGGTCAATCCGGGGCTGAGACGAGCGCAGGTGGCGCATATTCTTGGCGACAGCGGCGCGCGGGTGCTGGTGACACAGCGCGCACGAGCGGCGACGCTGGAAGACGGCGACGTGCCGGACGAATGCCGCGTGGTCGACGACGATTTGGTGGTCATGAGTGGTACGGGGCCCGGCTCCTCGCGGCACGATCCGCATGCGCTGGCGGCGATCCTGTACACCTCGGGATCGACGGGGCGACCAAAGGGCGTGATGTTGAGCCACGCCAACCTGTGGCTGGGTGCGGTGTCGGTGGCGCATTATCTGCGCATCTCGGCCGACGACCGGGTGCTGGGCGTGCTGCCGCTGTCGTTCGATTACGGGCAGAATCAGCTGCTTTCCACATGGTATGCCGGAGGAGCCGTGGCACCGATCGACTATCTGACGGCCCGCGATGTGGTGAAGGCGGTGGAGCGAGTCGGCGCGACGACGCTCGCGGGCGTGCCGCCCCTCTGGGTCCAATTGCTGGAGGCGGAGTGGCCTGCGGACACGGCGATGCGGCTGCGGCGGCTGACCAATTCCGGGGGTGCGTTGACGGAGCGGCTGGTGCGCGGACTTCGCAAGCGCTTTCCCGAGGCGGAGGTGGTGGCGATGTATGGACTGACCGAGGCATTCCGGTCGACGTGGCTCGACCCGGCGCTGATCGACGCGCATCCCGATGCGATGGGGCGAGCGATCCCCTTTGCCGAGGTGATGGCGGTAAAGACCGACGGGTCGCGAGCGATCGGAGAGCCGGGTGAACTGGTGCATGCCGGTTCGCTGGTGGCGCAGGGCTATTGGCGCGATACGGAGCGTACCGCGCTGCGGTTTCGGCCGGCGCCCGTCTGGGCGAAGAGCGGTGGCATGGCAGTGTGGTCCGGAGACACCGTCATCGAGGGAGCGGACGGCCTGTTCCGATTCGTCGGGCGGGATGACGAGATGATCAAGAGCGCGGGCAACCGGATCAGTCCGGTCGAGGTGGAGGAAGCGGTGCTGGCAGGCGAGGAAGCGCGGGAGGCGGTGGCGATCGGCGTTCCGGATGCGCGGCTGGGGCAGGCGATCATAGTGGTGCTGACCGGCGAGCGCGATCGCGAAGATGCCTTGCGAACCCGGTTGCGGAGTTTGTTGCCGAGCTTCATGCAGCCCGCGCGTTACGAGTGGCGCGATGCCTTGCCGCGGAACGCCAATGGCAAGCTGGATCGCGCGGCGATCCGGGCGGAGGTGGTGGCATGAAGCCGATGGGACCGTTGCCGGCGGAATTCGCCGAACAATCGGGCATGCTGACGATCGCCGGCACCCGTGCGGAGGACTGGGCGACCGCCACCCCGGCCTTCGTTTACGACGTCGGTATCATCGCGGCGCGGGTCGAGCGTTTCCGGGCGGCGTTTCCCGGTATCGATCTACATTATGCGATCAAGGCCAATCCTTTGCCGGCATTGCTGGAGCGGGTGGCGCCAATGGTCGACGGTCTGGACGTCGCCTCTGGGGGCGAACTGGAGACGGCGCTGGCGGTTATGTCAGCGCGTTCGATCAGCTTTGCCGGACCGGGTAAACGCGATGCGGAGTTGATCGGCGCGATCCGCGCGGGGGCCACGCTGAACGTCGAATCGGAGGGAGAAGCGGAGCGGGCGCTGCGGCTCGGCGAGGAACTGGGCGTGACGCCGCGGCTGGCGGTGCGGGTCAATCCCGATGTCGAGCTACGCGGATCAGGCATGAAGATGGGCGGACGGCCGTCGCCGTTCGGCGTCGACGCGGTGCGCGTCGCAGCGCTCGTCCGCCGGATTGTCGATGCTGGCGCGGACTGGCGCGGCTTTCATATCTACGCCGGCAGTCAGGCGCTGGATGCGGGTGCGATCATCGAGACGCAGGCGGCGACGCTGGCGCTTGCCGCACGGCTTGGCGACGAGGCCGGCCTCTTGCCGCCGTTCGTCAATCTGGGCGGAGGGTTCGGCGTCCCGTATTTCTCCGGCGACGTGCCACTCGATGTCGAACGGGTCGGCGTCGCACTGGCAGCGGCGGTGGCGGATTGTGACCTGACGGCGGCGGGCACACGCTATGGAATCGAGCTGGGACGGTGGCTGGTCGCCGAGGCGGGTGTCTATCTGACGCGAATCGTCGATCGCAAGGAGAGCCAGGGCGAAACGTTTCTCGTCACCGACGGCGGCCTGAACCATCAACTGGCGGCGTCGGGCAACTTCGGCACGGTGGTGCGACGGAATTATCCGCTGGCATTGGTGCATGAGATGGGTGGTGCTGCGGCAGAGACGGTATCGGTGGTAGGGCCGCTCTGCACGCCGCTCGACCGGCTGGGGGACCGGATCGGATTGCCGCGTGCCGAAGCCGGGGACCTGATCGCCGTATTTCTGGCTGGCGCCTATGGCGCCTCGGCAAGCCCCACCGCATTTCTGGGGCACCCGCCCGCGACGGAGATCGTGGCGGGCTGATCAGTCGATCGTTAGCTCCGCTGTCAGCGTTTGCGCAGGCAGGTTCGCCGACGTGTCCTGCACGGTCACTGTCGTGCCCCGCGGCAGGTTGCCGAGGTGATAGGTGGTTTCGATACCCGTGGCGCTCTCGCCCGGCCGGCAGGCGCCTGCCGTAACCGCCGGACCGCACAAGGCACGATTGGTGGATTGCGACATCGCCTGCGCGCCATCGATACGTAACACGCGGGCGCGGCCGATGCCCTTCGCTCGCACGATCACCGTGATCGGACCGCGGTGGCGCCGAGTCGTCGCGCGCTGGTCAGGGCCGATCCGTTCGGACTGATCGATCGATGTGACGGCGACGATCTGAAGTTCGGTCAGCGGCGGCGCGGATTGCGCGATAGCGGGCGCGGCGAGCACGAGCGTGGCGAATGGCAGGAAACGGATCATCGCACAGTTGTAACGTATCGTGGTTGCGGGGAAAGCCCGGCCGATCGCGCCTGGCCTTCAAGCGTTCCTAACGCTATCTTCACCTCTCCGGCGGCATAGCGCCCTGGAAGCCCGTATCACGTCAGGACGTGGCGGGCGGCCAGGAGAAGACCCAATGCGTTCCGGTGTTTCCGTCCGTGTCCTGCTTGCCGTCGGCGCCGCCGCGTCGGCGCTGTCCGGCTGTTCGAGCGGCAGCGGCGGCCCGCAATTGCCGCCGGCATCCTATGTCGCGAGCAAGGAGCAGCCGGGCGAGGAATATGTCATCGGCCCGCTCGACCAACTCAACGTCTTCGTCTGGCGCAATCCGGAACTGTCGGCGAAGGTGCAGGTGCGTCCCGATGGCCGCATCACGACCCCGCTGATCAACGACATGCCGGCGGTGGGCAAGACGCCGTCGATGCTGGCCGCCGACATGAAGAAGGCGCTGGGCCAGTATGTCAAGGATCCGATCGTCTCCGTGATCGTCGAGAATTTCTCGGGCACCTACAGCCAGCAGGTCCGGGTGATCGGCGCGACCGACAAGCCTGCCTCGATCCCGTTCCGAGCGAACATGACGTTGCTGGACGCGATGATCGCGGTCGGCGGCCTCAACCAATATGCCGCCGGCAACAAGGCCAAGCTGATTCGTCACGACCGTGACACCGGCGAGCAGCACGAGTACAAGCTGGCGATCGCCGACCTGCTGAAGAAGGGCGATTCGAGTGCCAACGTCGGCCTGCAGCCCGGCGATGTCATCATCATTCCCGAATCGATGTTTTGAGGCGTTAGCGGATGAACGGCCTCTATGACGAAGCGCGGCTGGCGCTGCATGCGATCTGGACGCGGCGCTGGCTGGCGCTGGCGGTGGCGTGGGGTGTGTGCGTCGCCGGCTGGTTCGTCGTGAGCCAGATGCCGAGCCGGTATGAATCGCGTGCCCGCGTCTTCGTGCAGATGCAGTCGATCCTGCCCGCATCAATGGATGCGCCGGCCCAGACGCAGCAGAAGGACGTGGACACGATCCGCCAGACACTGATCAGCGCGGTCAATCTGGAAAAGGTCGTGCGTGGTACCGATCTGGCGCAGACGGTGTCGAGCGACCGCGACATCGCCGATCGGGTCGCCGGGCTCGCCACCGCGATCAAGGTGGAGAGCCAGCAGGACAATCTGTTCCAGATCACCACGACTGCGTCCTCGCCGAAGCTGGCGCGGGCGATCACGCAGAAGCTGATCGACATCTTCGTCGAACAGAACCTGGGTCGTGATCGTAGCCAGACGTCGCAGAGCCTCGAATTCCTCAACAAGCAACTCGAGCAGTTGCAAAAGCAACTGTCGGATGCCGACGCGAAGCGGTCCGATTTCCAGACCCGCTATCTCGGCTCGCTGCCCGGGACGGGCAGCGTCAGCGATCGCATGGGCGCATCACGCAGTCAGATGGCGCAGGTCGACGGCGACCTTGCCGCCGCGCAATCGAGCCTTGCGGCGGTGCAGGGGCAGATGGCGGGCACGCCTGCCACGATCCCGGGCATGGGCGGCGTCGCTGCCGGCCCGGCACGCGCCGCGCTGAACGCGATTCAAGGCCAGCTCGCGGACGCGCGGGCGCGTGGCTATACGGATCAGCATCCCGACGTGATCGCGCTCAAGCGGCAATTGTCCTCGGCGCAGGCTGCGGCACGCGGCGAACCGATGGGCGGGGGGACGGCGGGAACGCCGAATCCGCTGTACCTGTCGCTGCAGTCGATGGTCGCCGACAAGCAGTCTGCAGTGGCGGCGTTGCGGATGCGCAAGGCACAGTTGCAGGGCGATCTCGACCAGCTGAATGCCAAACTGTCGGGTGATCCCGAGGTCGCGGCAGAGCAAGGCCAGATCGATCGCGACTATCAGGTGCTGAAGGATCAATACGACCAGCTGCTGACCCAGCGCCAGCAGATCGCGTTGCGCGGACAGGCGCAGACACAGACCGATAACGTGAAATTTTCCGTTATCGACCCGCCGACGATGCCGCGCGCGCCGACGGCGCCGAACCGCATGCTGCTGCTGACCGGCGTGCTGATCGCCGGACTGGGCGCAGGCGTGGGTGCCGCGTTCGCGCTGGGCCAGTTGCGCGCGACATTCGCGACGGGGCCACGGCTTGAAAAGGCCACCGGCATGCCGGTGATCGGATCGATCGGCGAAGTGGTGACGCGGGTCCAGGCGGATCAGCGTGCCAAGCGCCTGAAGCTGTTCCTGGGCAGTGCCGCGGGGCTGGCGGCGGCCTATGTGCTGCTGGTCGGTGTCGAGGTGCTCCAGCGCGGCATGGCGGCGTGAGCGCGGGTAAGGACGATATGATGCACAAGCCCATCCGTCGCGAATCGCTGCTCGAGCGTGCGGCGCAGACCTATGACTTCGGCTCGCAGCTGAGAGCGCGAGCGCCGCAGCATGCGCCGGTGCCGGTTGCGGCCCCGGTCGCGGCCCCTGTCGCGGACGTGATGGAGATGGATGCGACGTTCCTTGCCATCCCGCCGGAATTGCGGGCGCCGGTGGGACAGGAGCTGCCAGAATCCTTCTACGACACGCCCGAACTGAGCGATATCGCCACGATCGACCGCGGCATGCTGGCCGAGGCGGGCATGATCGTGCCGGGCGCACCCGTTGGGCCGCTGGCCGAGGAATTCCGGCTGATCAAACGCCAACTGCTCATCACGCGGGAACGGGTGGCGCAAACCGGGCAGGTCGACAAGGCACGGACCGCGCTGGTCTGTTCGGCACGACCGGGCGACGGCAAGACGTTCTGCGCGGTCAATCTGGCGCTGTCGATGGCGGCGGAACGGGATACCGAAGTGCTGTTGGTCGATGCCGATTTCGCCAAGCCAGACGTGCTGGCACGATTGGGCATGGCGGAACAGCCGGGGTTGCTCGATGCGCTGGCGGACGGCCGGGTCGATGTCGAGAGCCTGGTGATCCGGACCGATGTCGGTGGACTGTCGATCCTGCCGGCGGGGACGAAGACCGCAACGGATACCGAATTGCTCGCGTCGGCGCGGACCCGCGCCGTGCTGGCGCGGCTGCTCGAGGCCAACCCGCGCCGCATCGTGATCTTCGACTCGCCGCCGGCGCTCGCGGCGTCCCCGGCCGCCGTACTGGCGATGCTGGTGGGGCAGGTGATGCTGGTGGTGCGGGCCGATCGCACGCCGGAAAACGAACTGCGCGAGGCGGTGCAGCGGCTGGATGGCTGTGACGAGATCGCGCTCGTGCTCAATGCCGTATCGTTCGTGCCGGGGGGGCACCGTTACGGCACTTATTATGGCCAGGAGTCAGGCAAGTGATGCGGGTTCTTTACGCGGGCGTCGCGCTGGGGGCGCTGATCGCCGGCACCGGCGCCGAGGCGCAGAGCCGCCGGGTGCAGGTGACGCCGTATATCGAGGTCGGGCAGGTGCTCGACGCCGATCTGAACAGCGGCGATGTGCTGACCTATTCGACGATCGCGGCGGGGATCGACGTAGCAGCCAGCACCGCGCGGGTTACCGGGCAGCTGTCGTATCGCTACGAACGGCGCATCTCGTGGGACGACGACATCGGCGATGACGACATCCACACCGGTCTGGCACGCGTTTCGGCGCAGGTGGCGCGCGGCCTGACGCTGGAAGCAGGCGGCATCGCGACGCGGACACGCTCCGACATCCGCGGCGCCGCACCGGGCGTGCTAGTCGGCAACGTCGACAACATCAGCCAGGTCTATGCGGTGTACGGCGGACCCAGCTACGCCACCAATGCGGGTCCGGTCGCGATCGCGGCAAGCTATCAGGCAGGCTATACCAAGGTCGAAAGCCCCAGCTTCACGGCAGTGCCGGCCGGGCAGCCGCGGCTGGATTATTACGACGATTCGTTCGGGCAGGTCGCAGGGTTGAGTCTGGGCGTGCAGCCGGGCCAGATCCTGCCGATCGGTCTGACCGCCAGCGGCGGATGGGAGCGCGAGGATTCGGGCCAGCTCGACGGACGGTATGAAGGCTGGCGGGCGCGCGGCGACGTGCTGGCGCCGGTGTCCGCCAACGTCGCGCTGACTGCGGGCGTCGGCTATGAACGGATCGAGACGAGCAGCCGGTCTGCGCTGACCGATGCCACCGGCGTGCCGGTGGTCGACCGCGATGGCCGGTTCGTTACCAACGAAGCCTCGCCGCGGCAGATCGCCTATCGCACCGACGGCGTCTATTATGATGCGGGCGTGATCTGGCGGCCAAACCGCCGCACCTCGGCGGAGGCACATGTCGGCAAGCGCTATGGTTCGGTGAGCTATACCGGGCTGCTGACCTATCAGGCATCGGAGCATATCGGCTTTTCGGCGGATGTGTACGACAGCGTGACGACGTTCGGTCGGCAGTTGCGCACCGGGTTGTCGAACTTGCCCACCAGCTTCCTGTCGGCGCGCGATGCGTTCACGCAGCAGTTCAACGGCTGCGTCTTCTCGACCAGCGGCGCGACCCCGGGCGGGTGCCTGAACGACGTGTTCCAGTCGATCTCCACCGCCAGCTATCGCGCCCGCGGTGCGGATGCGGTCATGTCGGTGACACGCGGCCGGTCGATCTATGGCGGCGGCGTCGGCTATGCGAATCGCAAGCTGTTCAACCGTGAGAGCGTGCCCGGTGTGACGCTCTACGGCATCGAGGACGAGAGCTATTATGGCCAGCTGTTCTTCAATCGGACGCTGACGCCCGTGTCGACGATCGATGTCAACGCCTTCGTCAACTATTACGAATCGGGCGTCGCCCAATCGTTCGGCGTCTGGTCATACGGCACGACCGCCAGCTACGGGCACAGCTTCGGTCGGCTCACCACCTCGGCAAGCGCAGGCGTTTACGCGTTCGATACCGCCGATGTGGATACCACGTGGTCGGCGCAGGCTTTGCTCGCCGCGCGCTACTCGTTCTAAGGGCTGACGGATGTACGACGAGCATTTCGGACTGACGGGGCGGCCGTTCCAGCTGACGCCGGACGCGCGTTTCTGGTATGAGACGGCAACGCATCGCAAGGCGATGGCCTATCTGGGCTATGGCCTTGCGCAAGGCGAGGGCTTCGTCGTCGTCACCGGCGACATCGGCGCAGGCAAGACGACGCTGGTCGGGCACCTGACCGGCATGCTCGATCCCGCCGCGCTCAACGTCATCACCATCGTATCGACCGCGATCCCCGCCGACGACCTGCTGCGCATCGTCGCGACCGGGCTGGGTGTCGATCCGATGGGTCTCGCCAAGGCACAATTGCTCACCGCGATCGAACGCGGGCTGCATGCGGTGGCGCGATCAGGCCGGCGCACGCTGCTGATCGTCGACGAGGCGCAGGCGCTGCCCGTCGATGCACTCGAAGAATTGCGGATGCTGTCCAACTTCCAGGCGGGGGGACATGCGCTGTTGCAGATCCTGCTGCTGGGGCAGCCCGAATTTCGCGAGCGGCTGCACGGCTCCGACCGGCTGGAGCAACTGCGCCAGCGCGTAATCGCGATTCACCATCTCGATCCGATGGAGCCGGGCGAGGTCGCCGATTACATCGCGCACCGCCTGTCGGTGGTCGGCTGGCAGGGGCGTCCGGACTTTGCCGACGATGCCTTCTCGGCGATGTATCAAGGGTCGGGCGGCGTGCCCCGCCGGCTCAACCAGCTTGCCGGACGCGTGATGCTGCATGCCGCGATCGAGGGGCTGGAGATGATCGACGCGCGGGTCGTGCGGAACGTGCTTCGCGATCTGCATGCCGACCTGCCGATGCTGGTTGCCGAGACGGGGGCCAGAGCCGAACCCGCACCGCAAGTCGCTCCCGAACCCGAGGACGCTGCACCCGAATCGACGGTGCGACGCTTCGTGCCGCGGACAGTGCAATGGCTCGAACCTGTCGTGGAGCTCGAGCCCGAGCCCGAACCCGAAACCGCCACGGGGGGCATCGTCGTCGATGACGCGGCCGAACCGGTTGCGGAGCCGCTGCCCTCCACCCTGACCGAGGAGCGGATTGCGGCGCTGGAGACGCGCGTCGCCGAACAGGAAGCCGCGCTACGCCGGGTGCTGACGTTGCTGGTCGACTGGGTCGAGGCGGATCGCGGCGAGGTCGAGGCGGCTGCGGCAGCGGTGGTCGCCGGCGCGTCCGAGATCACCGACGACCACATCCCCATCCGCGCTCCCGCCGCGTGGGATCATGCCGCGTAGCGCCGTGCTCAACGGCCTGTCGGTCGATGTCGAGGAATGGTTTCAGGTCGGCGCATTCGAACGCGTGATCGCGAAGCGGGACTGGGACACGATCGCCAGTCGCGTGGAGGCGAACACCGGTGCGGTGCTCGACCTGTTCGCCGAAACGGGGGTGAAGGCGACGTTCTTCACGCTGGGCTGGGTTGCGCAACGGCATCCGCGGCTGATCCGGCGCATCGCCGATGCGGGGCATGAGGTCGCGAGCCACGGCTGGGATCATCAGCGCGTCTTTACGATGGATGCGGGCGCCTTTCGCGCCGATCTGATCCGTGCGCGTGCGGCGCTGGAGGATGCCAGCGGGCAGGCGGTGACCGGCTATCGCGCCCCGAGTTTCTCGATCGACACTCGCAACCTGTGGGCATTCAACGAACTGGCCGAGGCGGGCTATGCCTATTCATCAAGTGTCGCGCCGGTGGTTCACGACCATTACGGCTGGCGCGACGCGCCGCGTTATGCGTTTCGGCCATTGAAGGATTCACCGATGATCGAACTGCCGGTCACGGTGGCGAAGATCGGCGCGAAGCATCTGGCGACGGGTGGCGGATTCTTTCGTCTGCTGCCGTCAGCGCTGACCGACTTCGCCGTGCGACAGGTGAATGGTGAGGGGCATGCGGGTATCTTCTATTTTCACCCGTGGGAGGTAGATCCGGACCAGCCGCGCGTCAAAAACGCGCCTTTGCGATCGAAAGTGCGGCATTATTCCCGTTTGGGCGCGATGGCGGGCAAGTTGCGCGGGCTGATTGCGCGGCACGATTGGGGACGGGTCGATACCGTGGTGGCGCGTGAAGCGGCATCGCTAGCGTGATCCCGCTGCTGGAAACGCCGCTCGGCGTACGCGAGGCCAACCTGTCCGACATCGGCGAGAGCGGTACGATCGACGCGTTCGTGCGCGACACGGCGGGCGCGACGCCATTCCATCTCACCGCGTGGAGCCGTGCGGTCGAGCGTGGCTGTCGGCAGCGCGCACGCTATCTGGTCGCCGAGCGTGCCGATGGCGGTATCGCCGGCGTCCTGCCGCTGACCGAGATGCGATCGCCCCTGTTCGGCAAGGCGCTGGTCTCGACCGGCTTCGGCGTCGACGGCGGTGTGCTGGGGGAGGGCGTCGACGCGCTTGGCTCCGGCGCATGGGAACTGGCGCAGCGGATCGGCTGTCCCGGCGTCGAACTGCGTGGCGGGCCTGCGCCCGGTGGCTGGGACACCGACGACACATCCTATCTCGGCTTCGTCCGCGACCTGTCCGCGACGGAAGAAGGCGAATTGCTGGCGATCCCGCGCAAGCAGCGCGCCGAGGTGCGGCGTTCGCTCGGCCTCGATCTGGAGGTCGTCACCGGCGGCGAGGCGCTGCTGGCGGAGCATTATCGCGTCTACGCCGAATCGGTGCGCAATCTTGGCACGCCGGTGTTTCCCGCCGCGCTGTTTCGCAGCGTCATGGCGGCGATGGAAGCCGACGTGCTGACCGTGCGCCACCAGGGCGGCGCGGTCGCAAGCGTGCTCAGCGTCTATTTCCAGGGAACGGTGTTTCCTTACTGGGGCGGCGGTACGGCAGCGGCGCGGACGTTGCGCGCCAATGACCGCATGTACTTCGCCCTGATGAACCATGCGCGCGGGCGCGGTTGCGCCCGGTTCGATTTCGGGCGGTCGAAAACCGGCACCGGCGCGGCGGCGTTCAAGAAGAACTGGGGCTTTACTCCGACCCCTCGCAGCTATGCCAAGCGTAGCGAAGGCGAGGCACGCGAGGTCAATCCGCTCAATCCGAAATATGCGCTGATGGTACGGACGTGGCAGCGATTGCCGTTGCCGGTCGCCAATATCGTGGGGCCGTGGATTTCGCGCGGGCTGGGGTGATGGAGCTGCTGTTCCTCGCCCATCGCGCGCCATTCCCGCCCGATCGCGGCGACAAGATCCGCAGCTATCACGTGCTGCGCTATCTGGCATCGCGAGCGAAGGTCCATCTGGTAGCGTTCGGCGAGACGGAGGCGGACTTCGACGTGCCGCCCGTACTGGCGGAGCGGCTGGCGAGCGTCGCGATCGTCCGGCGCGACAAGGCGCAGGCGGTGGCTGCGCTGGAAGCGCTGGCGACGCGCAGGCCGGTATCGCTGACGGCGTTCGGATCGAAGGCGATGCGCGATGCGGTGGCGCGGGTGCGCGCCGATGCGGTCTATTGTTTCTCGGGCCAGATGGCGCAGTATCTGCCGACGGACGTCCCTACGGTGATGGATTTCGTCGATGTCGATTCGGCCAAATTCGCCGGCTTTGGCGAGAGCGGATCGCTGCCGATGCGGTGGATGATGCGGCGTGAGGCGAGGATGCTGGGGGCGTTCGAGCGGCAGGTCGCGGGCAACGTCCGGGCCAGCGTGTTCGTGAGCGAGGCGGAGGCCGCGCTGTTTCGCAGCGGTGGTGGTCGGGGGCGGATCGAGGCGGTCGAAAACGGCATCGATGCCGCGGCGTTCGATCCTGCCCGCGCTCTGCCTTCCATGAGGACGGGAGAGGATAAAACGCCGCTGATCGTCTTCACTGGCCAGATGGATTACCGCCCCAACATCGAAGCGGTGACGTGGTTTGCCGCCGACGTCCTGCCGCTGCTACGCACTGGATTTCCGACGCTCCAATTCGCCATCGTCGGTCGTGCGCCGACGGCCGCCGTGCAGGCGCTCGCCGGCGATGGTGTGATCGTGACCGGTGCGGTCGACGACGTGCGGCCATGGCTAGCGGCGGCCGATGTCTGCGTCGCTCCGCTCAAGCTGGCGCGAGGTATCCAGAACAAGGTGCTGGAAGCGATGGCGATGGCGCGGCCGGTGGTCGCGTCGGTAGCTGCGGCCGAGGGGATCGATCATGGCGGCACGTTGCAGGTCGCGGACGACGCGGCCGATCATGCGGCGCAGATCGCCGGATTGCTGAGCGACCCGCATGCCGCCGCTGCGCTCGGCGCCAGCGCACGGGAGCGGGTGCTGGCGCGCTACGACTGGGACGCCCGGCTGGCACCGCTGGACGCGCTGCTGGGGCTGGCCGCATGATCGTCGCGCTGGCATCCGGACGCGACGCCGTGCCGGTCGGTGTATGGCGGCGGCACGGGATTGCGCTGGCGCTCGCCGTGGCTGCGATCCTGCTGCTGTTTCGGGAGGATGTCGCGCATCTCGGGTCGATCTGGTGGACCAGCACGACCTTCGGGCATTGCCTGTTCATCGGACCCGTGATCGGCTGGCTGGTGTGGCAGCGACGGCGCGAACTGGCGGCGTTGACGCCGGCGGCGTGGTGGCCCGGGCTGGCGCTGATCGCCACAGGCGGCGCCGGCTGGCTGATGGGGCAGGCCGGGTCGGTCAGCTTCGCGCGGCAATTCGGCCTGATCGTGATGTTGCAGGGCGCGACCGTGACCCTGCCTGGTCCGCAAGTGGCACGGGGGCTGTTGTTCCCGCTTGGCTATGCAGTGTTTCTCGTTCCGTTCGGCGAGGAGCTGGAGCCGCCGCTGCAGGCCGTCACCGTCAGGATCGTGATGCCGTTGCTGCATCTGGTCGGCGTGCCGGCGGAATCGAACGGCGTGCTGATCCACGCGGGCCGGTATTATTTCGAGGTGGCGGAGGCGTGTTCTGGCGCGAAATTCGTCATCGCGATGCTGGCATTCGGCATGCTCGTCGCCAACGTGTGCTTCGTATCATGGCGTCGTCGGGCATGGTTCATGGTCGCCGCGATCGTCGTACCGGTGCTCGCCAACGGCCTGCGGGCGTTCGGGACGATCTATGCCGCACACCTGACCAGCGTGGAGGCGGCGACGGGGTTCGACCATGTCGTCTATGGCTGGGTGTTCTTCGGACTGGTGATGGCGGCGGTGCTGGGCATCGGCTGGCGCTGGTTCGATCGCGCGCCGGATGCGGCGATGTTCGATCCCGCCGACCTGCCCGTACCGCGACGGGGCCTGTTGGCATTACCGCTCGCGACATTGCTGGCGGTCGGCGTGGCGGGGCTGTGGCCGGCATGGAGCGCCGCCATCGCGCATCGGGCGACGCCGTTGCCGGCGCATATCGACCTGCCGCAGGTCGCGGGGTGGAGCCGCATCGCACTCAGCCGGGCGGCACCGTGGCAGCCGTATTATCCCGGCGCCGATCACAGCCTGTTCGGCCGCTATGCGCGGACCGACGGCGCGGCGGTCGATCTGGCGATCGCGGTGTTCGGCAGCCAGGGCGAAGGCCACAAGATCGGCGCGTTCGGCACCGGCGTGATCCGCGAGGAGGACCGCTGGGTGCGCATCGCGGATACCGGCCCGATCGCAGGCGGATCGACGTTGCGGATGACGGCGCCGGGCCCGGTGGAGCGCGTCGTCGCGACATGGTACGTCGTCGGCGACAGGGTAACGGCGGACGAACGCGTGGTGAAGATCGAAACGATGAAGGCGAAGCTGCTCGGCGGCCCGCAACGCGCGGTGGCGATCCATGTGTCGGCAGAGGTGGTGCCGGGGCGTGATGCACGCGCGGATATCGCGGCGCTGGCGGCGGCACTCGGCCCGATCGGCGTGCTGGGCGACACCGCGGCCGGGCTGCGCTGATGTGCGGCATCGCCGGCATCTTCCATCCGGGTACGCCGAAGCCGGTCGACCCCGCGCGTATCGCGGCGATGATCGGCGCGCAGGCGCATCGCGGTCCTGACGGGGAGGGGATCTGGACTGCACCCGGCGTCGGGCTGGGGCATCGGCGCCTGTCGATCATCGATCTGGAGGGATCGCCGCAGCCGATGCAATCGGGCGCGCTGACGGTGACCTACAATGGCGAGATCTACAATTTCGCCGAGCTGCGCACCGCGTTGGCGCAGAAGGGCGCACGCTTTCAGACGCGGGGCGATACCGAGGTGCTGCTGCACGGCTGGCGCGCGTGGGGGCCGGCGCTGCTCGATCGGCTGAACGGGATGTTCGCCTTTGCGATCCACGATGCCGATGCGGGGACGTTGTTCCTGGCGCGCGACCGGATGGGGGTGAAGCCGCTCCATTACGTCGAACTGTCCGATGGCAGCATCGCCTTCGCCTCCGAGCTGAAGGGGTTGCTTGCGCATCCCTTGCTGCGGCGGGTGCCGGACGTGACCGCAGTCGAGGATTATCTGGCGTTCGGCTACGTCCCCGACGACGCCTGTCTGGTCGCGGGCGTGAAGAAGCTGCCGGCGGGGACGTTCCTGCACGTGCAACGCTGGCAGGGGATGCCGCGGCCGAAGCGCTGGTGGGACGTGAGCTTCGCCGATCGGGCGAGCGGATCGGCCGGCGTGCTGGGCGAGGAGCTGCTCTCGCGGATGCGCGACGGGGTACGCAGCCGGATGGTGGCGGATGTGCCGCTGGGCGCGTTCCTGTCGGGTGGTGTCGACAGTTCAGCGGTCGTCGCGCTGATGGCCGAGGCGAGCAAGGCGGCGGTGAAAACCTGCACGATCGGCTTCGACGAGGCGGGGCATGACGAGCGTGTCCATGCGGCGGCGGTCGCGCAGCGCTTCGCGACGGATCATCATGTGCAGGTCGTACGCTCGGACGATTTCGCGCTGATCGATACGCTGGTCCATCATTTCGACGAACCATTCGCCGATGGCAGTGCGCTCGCGACCTATCAGGTGGCGGCGCTGGCACGGAAAAGCGTTACCGTGGCGCTGTCGGGCGATGGCGCGGACGAGGCACTGGCCGGGTATCGCCGCTACAAGTTCCAGGCGGCGGAAGAGCGGGTGCGCGGGTTTCTGCCGCCGGCCTGGCGGAAGGCGGCGTTCGGGACGCTGGGCCGATATTATCCCAAGGCCGACTGGGCACCGCGACCGTTGCGGGCGAAGGCGACGCTGCTGGCGCTCGGCGCGGATGGCGACGAAGCCTATGCGCGCGCGGTCGGCGTGACCGCGCCCGGGCTGCGCGCGCGGTTGCTGAGCGCGGAGGCGCGGGCGGCGCTGCAGGGGCATCGTGCGGAGGATCGTTATGTCGCTGCGATGCGGGCGGCACCGGCGCGCGATGCGATCGACCGCGCGCAATATGCCGACATCAAGATCTGGCTGCCGGGCGACATCCTGACCAAGGTCGATCGCACCAGCATGGCGGTGGGGCTGGAGGCGCGCGAGCCCTTGCTCGACCATCGGCTGATCGAATTCTGCGCGACCCTGCCGGCGGGCATGCGGCTGCGGCGTGGCGAGGGGAAGTGGCTGATGAAGCGCAGCCTCGAGCCTTATCTGCCGAAGGATATCCTGTACCGGCCGAAGATGGGGTTCGTTACCCCGATCAGTGCGTGGTTCCGCGGGGCGCTGGCGGCGGAGGCAGAGGGGCTGTGCCGATCACGAACGCTGGTGGAGAGCGGCTGGCTCGACATGAAGACCGTCGCCTCGTTGGCGGAAGAGCATCGCAGCGGGCGAGCGGACCACGGGCGGACGTTATGGCAGTTGCTGATGCTGGAGCGGAGCGCCAAGCGGCTGTTCGGGTGACCTCGCCCGCCGCCATTCAGCGTCGTGGTTACCATATCCGCTAACGTCCAATGCCGGACATTCAGGGCTGCGTGTTCGTTCCTTCGTCCGCGGATCTATTGGCGACTTCATCGAAATGCTCGCCGTCTGCGAAGCCGCCGTTCAGATCGTAGAGATACAAGGTCACGGGACAACGCTGCTGATTGGCCCAAGCTATTGCCTCCTGCACGGAAACAGCCTCCAGCGCATTATAGTCCACGGTTAGTGACGGATCGCTTTGCGGGGCTTGGTCAGCGTCATTGCAACTGTTGTCGTGTTCTACCGCTTCAACAACCGCATTGACCTCGCGCCAGCGATAGGGACGGGTGCGCTTGTCTATGACGTTCCACAGCATGGTTGGTTGTACCGCCCTACCGGCTGGCTGCAACGTCCGCGTTCCACCCAATTACACACGCTCACACCGCCGGCGATCGTTGGCCCCGCCATTCGGTGCGGTAACGGGTGAGTGTGATGCGACCGGCGTTCTACCGCAACTTGGCGATCGACAGCCCGTCGGCCTTGGCGCGGTCTTTGGTCGATTCCTCGCTGCGGGTGAGGGCCTTGGCGATCGCCTTCAGCGCCATGCCCTTTTTCGCCAGCGTGTGGAGCTTCTGGATCTCGTCCTGCGTCCACGGTTGGCGGTGGCGTTCGAAGCCTTCTCCCTTGGCCATCAGAACACCGCCATCGAGGCGTGGAGCGTGAGCGCGGCAAGCGCGACGGTTGAGGCCAGGTACAGCATGAAGCGAGGCCCTACCCGGTTCACCGTCGCCTGTACCAGCGAATGTAGCACCCGCAGAGCGACATAGACCCAGGCAATGGCCGCGTTGACGCCATTGCCGGTGCCACTGAGCGCGATCACGGTGCAGATCGCGTAGAACAGCGTCGGCTGTTCCATCAGGTGATTGTGGTTGTGCGCGATCCACTGGATATGGGGCGGCAGTCCGCGGTCGGCGTCGGCGGGCTTGCTGCCGACCAGCTTGCCAAGATCGATGCCGGCTGCCTTCATCGCCGGCAGGCGGGTGGCCATCATCCAGACGAGCATCACCAAGGTCCAGGCGACGAGCGCGACCATGGGCCGCAGGATTTCGCTGTGCATGATCTGGGTTCCCCTCCCGTTTTCCCGTTTTCGGAAGGGTGCATTAGTGATTGAGTGCGTGCAACTCATTCCTCCCCCGCCAGGGGGAGGTGGCAGCGCAGCTGACGGAGGGGGAGGTAAGCCGCATCCCCCGTCATAAAATTCGTCGCTTACCTCCCCCTCCGTCACGGCTTTGCCGCGCCACCTCCCCCTGGCGGGGGGAGGAATGAGGAAGACAAACGGGGCGGAGTGTCCTCCGCCCCGCATCATGCGCTTACTTGTCGAACAGCTTGCTCCAGCGGTGGACCGGGCGGTCCTTCCACAGGCCGCGGTGATAGGCGTCGGATGCCAGCAGCGGCATGACCGAGCCGGCCTCGGCAAAGACCATCTGTTCGATGCCGGTGTTGACCTTGCCCCAGCTTGCCGCCTCTTGCAGCGTCGAGGACGAGCAGGCGCCGTCGCGGACGTCGGCGACGGTGATCTGCACCGCGTATTTGTGGACCTGCACGTCGTCGTGGCCGAGGATTTCGGCGCAGACGACGGTGTCCTGGATGAAGTTCTTCGGCACGCCGCCGCCGATCATCAACAGGCCGGTCACGCCCGCCTCGATCTTGATCTGCGTGAGTTCGCGGAAGTCGGCGACCGCGTCGATCATCAGATACGGACGACCCGCCTTGGCGGCATCGACCTGATGCTTGACGAGGCCGAAGCCGGCCGAGCTGTCGACGAACGCCGGGCAGAAGATCGGCACGTCATGCTCATAGGCGAGCTTGACGAGGCTGTTCTCCTTCTTGCCGTGCTCGACGAGATACTTGCCCATCTCACGGATGAATTCGCGGCTGGAATAGGCGCGCGGCTCGAGCGATTCGGCGATCTCGAAGATCGTGTGGTCGACGTTCTGGAGCGCTTCCTCGTCGATGTAGGTGTCGTAGATGCGGTCGATGTAGAGCGAGCGTAGCGTGTCATCGTCGGGGATTTCCAACGCCTGGAAGTGCTTGTGGCCGAGGCCTTCGAAGAAATCCATATCAACGATGGTAGCGCCGGTCGCGACGATGCCGTCGACCATGTTGTTGCGCACGAGGTCGGCATACAGGTCCATGCAGCCGCCGGCCGAGGTCGATCCGGCGATGACGAGGAAGATCGAGCAATCCTTGTCGGCCAGCATCTGGTTGTAGATGTTGGTCGCGCGGCCGAGGTCGCGGCTGGTGAAGCTCATGTCGGCCATCGCATCGACGATCGGGCGCGCGTCGAAGCTCTTGATGTCGATGTGCTTGACCTGCTTCGACAGCAGTTCGGCCTTGCGATTGTCGTTGATCGGCGCGTTCGCACCGGCAGTCTTGTTCAGGGTATCGGTCATGGTTCGCCTTTGGCTATCCAGAACCCGTCGTCATTCACTTACTTGGGGACGCGGAAACCCAAAGCCTCCCCTCCCGCCGCAGCGGAAGGGGGGAAGATCGTTCGTTAGTCGGCGGGCGTTACAGCTTGACGACGTTGGTCGCGCGCTGGTCCTGCCGGTCGTCCTCGATATAGACCGAGAGCATCGGTTCGTCATCGGCGATGACGTTCTCGCTGATGCCGAAGCCGTTGAACTGCGTGCGCATCGCCGAGCCATAGGCGCCGAGCATACCGATCTCGAAATAATCGCCGGTGTTCGTGTCCGCGGGCAGCGGGAACGGGCCGGCCATATAGTCGAGGTCGTCGCAGGTCGGGCCCCAGAAGGCGAAGTCCATGTCGCGCGCGTCGCTGTCGGGTTCGCGGAGCAGCTGCACCGGATACTTCCAGCCGATATGCGCGGCATCGAACAGCGTGCCATAGGCGCCGTCGTTGATGTACAGCTCGTTACCGCGGCGACGCTCAACGCGCACCACGACCGAGGCATATTCCGCGCACAGCGAGCGGCCCGGCTCGGCCCACAACTCGGCCGAATAGCTGATCGGCAGGCTCTCGAACGCGCGGTGGATCGTCTCGAAGAAACGCTCCAGCGGCGGCGGGGTCATGCCGGGATAGCTCGACGGGAAGCCGCCGCCGACGTCGATGACGTCCACGGTCACCGCCGCCTCGACGATCGCAGCGCGGGCGCGCTCCATCGCGTTGGAATACGCGTCGGGCGACATCGTCTGGCTACCGACGTGGAAGCAGATGCCGAGGGCGTCGGCGACCTGACGGGTCGCCATCAGCAGTTCTTTGGTCTCGCCGGGGCCGACGCCAAACTTCGAGCCGAGGCTGAGCTTGGCATATTCCGACGACACGCGCAGCCGCACGCACAGCGTCAGGTCGGTCGCGCCACGGGTGGCGACGACGATCTTGTCGAGCTCTTCCATGCTGTCGAGCGAGAAGGTCTTCACGTCATGGACGAAATACGCCTCGGCGATCGCCTCTTCCGACTTGACCGGGTGCATGAAGCAGCAGGTGGCATTCGGCAGCGTCGCCTTGACCAGACGCACTTCGGCGATTGATGCGGTATCGTAATGCGTGATGCCGTTGTCCCAGAGGATCTGGAGCAGATCCGGGCTGGGGTTCGCCTTCACCGCGTACATCGAGCGGCCCGGAAACTTCTCGACGAAGAATCGGGCTGCCCGTGCCGCGGCGTGCGGACGAACGAGCGTGACCGGGTCCACCGGGCGCGCCTTGGCGATGTCGATGCCCCCGCGAACAGATGCGGTACGGGCGGTCGAGAGGGGCGCTAACCCCAGCGCGCTATCGTGCTTGGCCAATTCAAGGGACCTCCAATTGCCTTTCGGCATACGGTGACAAAAGCTGCCTTGCGGTTGGAAGTCCCATGGGGCAGCGGAAGCGCGATCTATGGTCGTCCGACCCCCATGTAAAGTGGGTTGGTGCACGAAAGGACAGATAGTGACGATTTTGCGACAGCCGACGCGAGCGGGGGTGCGGGATGCCGCCGAAAAGATCGCCCGCATCCTGCCGCCGACGCCGCTTTATACGCGTGAAATCAAAGGTGTAGACGTCGCGTTCAAGGCCGAATCGTTGCAGCCAATTGGCGCGTTCAAGATTCGCGGCGCGTGGCATCGACTGACCGCATTGGACGAGGATGCGCGACGTCGCGGGGTGGTGGCGTTCTCGTCGGGGAATCATGCGCAGGGGGTCGCCTGGGCGGCGAAACGGCTGGGGATCGCGGCAACGATCGTGATGCCCGCAGATGCGCCGCGCGCAAAGCTGGAGGGGACGCTGGCGCTGGACGCGGAGGTGGTCCGCTACGACCGCGCGACCGAAAGCCGCGAGGCGATCGCCGGGCGGCTGGCGGAGGCGCGGGGCGCGACGTTGGTGCCGAGCTTCGACGACGCGTGGATCATCGAGGGTCAGGGGAGCGCGGGCATCGAAGCGGAAGCGCAGATGGTGGCGCTCGGGCTTGGGCCAGTGGTGCGGGCGGTGGTGCCGTGCGGCGGCGGGGGGCTGTCGGCGGGTATCGCGCTGGGACTCAAGGATGCGGCGATCACCGTGGTCGAGCCCGAAGGCTGGGACGACATGCGCCGTTCGCTGGAGGCATCTTGGATCGAGCCGGTCGGGCCGAACCCACCGCCGACCGCGTGCGATTCATTGCAGACGACGCGGGTGTCGCCGCTGACGTTCGACGTGCTGTCGCGGCGCGACGCGACCGGCGTGGCGGTGAGCGAGGCAGAGATTGCAAAGGCGCAGCGCTGGGCAGCGGAGCATCTGCGGCTGGTGATCGAACCCGGCGGCGCGGTCGGGCTGGCTGCGGTACTGGCGGGGAAAGTGGTGGTGGAGCCGGGGCTGCTGGTGGTGCTGTCGGGGGGGAACGTCGACATCGATGCTTATGCGCGGGCGATCGGCTGAGCGGACGTTACCCTGCCATTATGGCGGGGCTGTTAAAGAATGCTGCTCCCCTCCCTGCAACAGAGGGGCTGATGGTAGGTTGCTGCTTGGCGATATGGACGGGACGCGCTTGGTCTGAACCGTATCGCCCGGCTTCCACCCACCCCTGACCCTCCCTTGCAGGGAGGGGGGGAGGTTGCGTTTGATAGCGGGTGGCTCGACTTACCGGGGCAATCGCGGCACAATCTCCGCATGACTGGCCCCCTTGGATCGATCGCCAATGCCGCACCCGCCATTGCCATGCTGGGTTGCTTCGCCTGTCTGATCGGGGGCGGTGCGCTACTCGCGCGGGGCGGGGACCGAAAGAAGGCGGTGCTGTTGCTGGTGATGGCTGCGGTGCTGCTGGGCAACGTGGTCATCTGGCAGATGTAGCCATTCTTTATTCCTCACCCGCCAGGGGGAGGGGGACCGTTCGGCGTCAGCCGAATGGTGGAGGGGGAGGTAAGCGATGTCCTCTGTTATCGAATACGTCGCTTACCTCCGCCTCCGTCACCGCTTCGCGGTGCCACCTCCCCCTCGCGGGGGAGGAATGGGCGACTGAGGTCAGCGGATCGGCGAATTCGGGTCGAGCCGCATATCCAGATACTTGTCCACCGAACGCATCAATTCCGGCGTCTCGTTCTCGAAGAAGTGGTTCGCCTTCGGGATCGTGTCGTGATGGATGGTGATGTGCTTCTGCGTGCGCAGCTTGTCGACCAGCTTCTGCGTCGCTCCGGGGGTCGCGACCTCGTCAGATTCGCCCTGGATGATGATGCCCGATGACGGGCAGGGGGCGAGGAAGCTGAAGTCGTACATATTCGCCGGCGGCGCCACCGAGATGAAACCGCGGATCTCCGGGCGGCGCATCAGCAGCTGCATGCCGATCCACGCACCGAAGCTGACGCCGGCGATCCAGGTGGTCGACGCCTCAGGGTGGAAGCTCTGCACCCAGTCGAGCGCGCTCGCCGCGTCGGACAACTCGCCGACGCCGTTATCGAACGTTCCCTGGCTCTTGCCGACGCCGCGGAAGTTGAAGCGCAGCGTTGCGAATCCGCGGCGCTGGAACGTCTTGTAGAGCTCCTGCACCAGCCGGTTGTTCATCGTGCCGCCCGCGCTCGGGTGCGGGTGAAGGATCATCGCGACGGGGGCGCGGGGACGGGGAGCCGGGGCGAAACGCCCTTCGAGACGGCCTTCGGGACCGGGGAAAATGACTTCGGGCATGAGTCTCGCCACGTAAGAAGGGGCGCGCTGGTGGAGCGCAGAATGTTGCGCGCTATATAGGGGTGACGCTCCCTTGCGCAATTGGAACGAATCCTGCCGAACCGTATCTATCTGGATCATGCCGCGACAACCCCGATGACCGCCGCGGCGCGCGACGCCATGGCGCGCGGGCTGACGCTGTGGGCGAATCCGTCGTCGCCGCATGCGGAGGGGCGCGCGGCTCGGGCGGCGCTGGAGACGGCGCGCCGGGATATCGCGACGGCCTATGGCTGGCGGGGCGAGACGTTGCTGACCGGCGGGGCGAGCGAGTCGCTGGCCATAGCGCTGGGTCGGACGACGTTGCAGCGGCGGCTCGTCACGGCGGTGGAGCACGATGCGGTGATGCGCGCGGGCGCGGGCGCAGATGTCGTGCCGGTCGGCGCGGACGGCATCGTCGATCTGGATGCACTCGCGGCAATGCTGACGGCTGACCCGGCGCTGGTCTGTGTGCAATGGGCGAACAGCGAGACGGGTGTGCTTCAGCCGATCGCCGGAATAGCCGCGGTGGTGCACGATGCGGGTGGCAAGCTGCTCGTGGATGCAGCGCAGATGCCGGCGTCGGCGGAACTGGCGGAGATCGCCGATCTGGTCGCAGTGTCGGCGCACAAGCGCGGCGGGCCGCCGGGGGTGGGCGCGCTGCTGGTCCGCGATCTGGCGCTGCTGCATCCGAGCGGCGGGCAGGAGCGAGGCTATCGGCCGGGTACGGAGAATCTGCCGGGGGTGCTCGGTTATGCGGCGGCAGTGGCCGAGGCGGAGCCGGATCATTTCGCGCTGCGCGCAAGGCTGGACGATGCGATCGTGCGATCGGGGGGCGAGATCGTCGCGGCGGACAGCCCGCGGCATCCGGCGATCGGATCGTATCGATTGCGGGGAAGCGCGGCAGCGGCGCAGCTGATCCTGCTCGACAGCGCCGGCTTTGCCGTCTCGGCGGGCAGCGCCTGTTCGAGCGGCAGCATGAAGCCGAGCCATGTGCTCGCCGCGATGGGCTGGGACCAGGCCGCCGGGCGTGAAGTGATCCGCGTGAGCTTCGGCTGGACGACGACCGAGGGGGAGGTCGACGCGTTCATCGCCGCATGGCGTCATATGGCCCGAACGACCCGGCGCGCAGCGTGATCTATCTCGATTATCAGGCGACGACGCCACTCGCGCCCGAGGCGTTGGCCGCGATGCTGCCGTGGTTCGAGACGCAGCATGCCAATCCCCATTCGGCGCATCGGCCGGGGCGGGGGGCAAAGGCCGCGGTCGAGGTCGCGCGGGAGCAGGTGGCCGCGCTCATGCCGAAGGGCGGGCGCGTGGTATTCACGAGCGGCGCTACGGAGGCGCTGAACTGGGCGATCAAGGGCATCGGTCGTGCGACCGTCATAGCCGCGGCGACGGAGCATGCGGCGGTGCTGGATACCCTGGCGTCTCGCGAGTTCGGAGAGCGCGGGATCATTGGCGTCGATCGTGACGGCATGGCTGATCCGGCGCTGCTCGATGTGATGTTTACGCCGCGCCGAGAGGCGCAACTCGCTGCCGTGATGCTGGTGAACAACGAAATCGGCGTCATCCAGCCCGTCGCCACGCTGGCACAGGCGGCCCATGAGGCCGGCGCGCTGTTCCTGTGTGACGCGGTGCAGGGGTTCGGACGCGTCGCTATTCCGGCCGACGTCGACCTGATCGCGATGTCGGCTCACAAGATCCACGGACCCAAAGGCATCGGCGCACTGTGGATCCGCGACGGCGTGACGCTCGATCCGCTGCTGCATGGCGGCGATCAGGAGGGCGGACGGTCGGGAACGCTGTCGCCGGCCCTGTGCGCCGGCTTCGGCGTGGCGGCGCGTTTGATGGCGGAACGGGGCGAGGCCGATGCGGCGCATGTCGAACGGCTGTGGGCGCTTGCGGTCGGGCGGCTGCGCGGCTGGACGATCAACGGATCGGTCGAACTCCGCTATCACGGCAACCTCAACGTGCGGCGAGACGGGCTGGATGTGGCGCGGCTGATGTCGGATTGTCGCGACATCGCCTTTTCCGCGGGGTCGGCGTGCGCCAGCGGGTCGGGGCGGTCGAGCCATGTGTTGCGCGCGATCGGGCTGAGCGAGGCGCAGGCGCGCTCCAGCATCCGGCTGGGCTTCGGGCGGTATACCACCGAGGATGAGCTTCGCACCGGGCTGGATGCGATCGTCGCGGCGGCCGATCGGCAGCGGTCGTGATCCGGGTACGCTTCGTCGCCGCAGATGGCAGCGCGAGAGAGGCGGCGGGGGTCGAGGGCGCACGCCTGCTCGATGTCGCGCAGGCGGATGGCCAGCCGCTGGAGGGGACATGCGACGGCGATCTCGCCTGCGCGACATGCCATGTCGTCGTCGCTGCGGAGGATTTCGCGCGACTGCCGCCAGCCATCGAGGAGGAGGAGGATCTGCTCGACCTCGTTCCCTCGGCCACGCGCACGAGCCGGCTGGCGTGCCAGATCAGGCTGACGCCGATGCTGGACGGGCTGACGGTGCAGGTGCCCTCGATCTGACCGGCACGCTGCGGCAGCGAACCTGACATTTCGACAACGGCGAATTCAGGAACCGTGCATGGCGGCGGCGCGATGGTGCGTCATGCCCGGCTGGCCGGGTGCGTGAAAGGAGTATCCATCATGAAGCTGATTGCATTGTTCAGCGCCGCAGCGCTCGCCGCGGGAACGCTCATGACCCCGGCACCCGCCGAGGCGCAGCGGCACGGCTACGAGCGCGGCTACGACCGTGGAGATCATCGCGGTTATGATCGCCGCTGGAACCGGGGGCCGGACCGACGCTGGGATCGTGGCCGGCATCGCGGCTACGACCGCGGGCGGGGCTATGGCTATGGACGTGGCGGCTACGGTCGTGGTCGTACCGTATGTCGGGTTCAGCGTGGCTATTACGGGCCGGTGCGGCGCTGCTTCCGCGTCTATCGTTGATCTGATGGCTTGATCCCGCCGCCCGACCCCGCCATATGCGCCGCGGGAGTCGGGCGGACGTGGTCGTCGCCAACCCGGTCAGGTCCGGAAGGAAGCAGCCGCAACGATTTCGCCGCGGGTCGTCCCGGCTCCCACCGCAAGCCGCTGCTTGCGCGGCCAGCGGCGCCAAGCGCCGTCTGACGTCATGGCTCTGCCATGACGCGCCAAGTACCCCGCACCCCACCAAGCCCTTCGACACCAGCGCCCCCGCATCCTATATGCGTCGCGATGGCCGATTCCTTCGATCTGGGCGAACCGCCGCAACCCGCGGCAGCGACCCCGTACCGCGTGCTTGCGCGTAAATACCGTCCCCAGACCTTTTCCGAGCTGATCGGGCAGGACGCGATGGTCACCACGCTGGGCAATGCGATCAAGCGCGACCGGCTGGCGCATGCGTTCCTGATGACCGGCGTCCGGGGAGTCGGCAAGACGTCGACCGCGCGGTTGATCGCCAAGGCGCTGAACTGCGTCGGACCAGACGGGCAGGGCGGCCCGACGATCGATCCCTGCGGCGTCTGCGAGCCCTGCCGCGCGATCGCCGAGGGGCGGCACATCGACGTGATCGAGATGGACGCCGCGAGCCACACCGGCGTCGACGACGTGCGCGAGATCATCGACGCGGCGCGCTACGCCGCGGTGTCGGCGCGCTACAAGATCTATATCGTGGACGAGGTCCACATGCTGTCCAAGAACGCCTTCAATGCGTTGTTGAAGACGCTGGAGGAGCCGCCTGCCCACGTGAAGTTCCTGTTCGCCACCACCGAGGTGAACAAGGTGCCGATCACGGTGCTGTCGCGCTGCCAGCGGTTCGACCTGCGGCGAATCTCGGCCGAACAGCTTGCCGCCCATTTTGCCTTCGTCTGCCGCGAAGAGCAGGTCGAAGCGGAGCCGGAGGCGTTGATGCTGATCGCGCGTGCGGCGGAAGGATCGGCGCGCGACGGATTGTCGATCCTGGATCAGGGCATAGCACATGCGGGACTCGAAGGCGGAGGCGTGACGGCCGACGCCGTCCGGCAGATGCTGGGCTTGTCCGACCGCGGCGCGGTGCGCGACCTGTTGGGACTGGTGCTGGCGGGTGATGCCGCCCCGGCGCTCGCCAGCTTGCGACGGCAATATGATTACGGGGTCGATCCGCAGTCGGTGCTGCGGTCGATGCTGGAGACGGTGCACGGCATCACGCTCGCCAAGGTCGGCACCGCCGAAGACCCGGCGCAGCCGGCGGAGGAGCGCGCGGCGCGTTCGGAATGGGCGGCAAAACTGTCGTTCCCGGCGCTGCACCGGCTTTGGCAATTGTTCCTGAAAGGGCACGACGAGGTCGCCAGGGCAGCCCTGCCGATCGAGGCGGCCGAGATGGCGTTGCTGCGTGCGATTCACGCCTCGACACTCCCGGATCCCGGTGAACTGGCGAAGCAGATCGCGAGCGGCAAGCTGGGCGCGATGTCCGCGCCGGCGGCTGCGCCCGCTCCCGCGCCGGCGACCCCGGTCGCGGCGGACAAGCCGGGGACGCCCACCGACTTCGCCGCGCTGGTGACGCTGCTGGAAGACAAGGGGTATCATGCGGTCGCGGCGCAATTGAGCAACGGCGCACGCGTCGTCCGCTACGAGGCTCCCGAGCTGATCCTGAGCGGATCGCGGCCGATGTCGGCGGATACGCTGCGCGATGTCGCCGATGCGCTGAAGAAAGCGACCGGCTCGGTATGGAAGATCGCCTTGGAGGATGCGCCCGGTGCGCCTACCTTGCGCGAGCAGGCCAAGGCCGATGAAGAGGCGACGCGTCAGGCGATCCTAGATACGCCGCTGGTGAAGGCGGCGTTCGCGGCTTTCCCGGAAGCGGAATTGGAAGCCTGGCCCGGCAAACGGAGTATCGCATGAAGAATCTCGATGAAATCCTCGCGATGGCGCAGAACGTCCAGAGCGAGTTGCAGAAGGCACAGGACCAGCTCGACACGATCGAGGTCGAGGGCGTGTCCGGCGGCGGCCTCGTCAAGGTGAAGGCGAGCGCCAAGGGCCGCATCATTAACATCGCGATCGACGATTCGCTGATCGAGGTATCGGAAAAGCAGATGCTCGAGGATCTGCTGGCCGCGGCGTTCAACGACGCGCGGACCAAGGCGGATGCGGTGTCGGGCGCCGAGATGTCCAAGATGACCAGCGGATTGCCGCTGCCGCCGGGTTTCAAGCTGCCGTTCTGATATGTGGCGTCCCTCTTCCGCGAGGGTGAGATGGTCGCCGAGCTGACGGAGAGGGGTAGGCGAAGAAGCTCCCCTCGATCATTCGGCTGGCGCCAAATGATCTCTATCCCCCTCGCGGTGGAGGAGCTTGGAATGGTGCCGCCTTATCGCTCCCCCCCGCGAGGGGGAGGCGGCGCGGCGTAGCCGTGACGGAGGGGGAGGTGAGCACTGGGTGCGCGGTCTGGGGAAACCTCGACCCCGACCAAACTCACCTCAAACAGCCGTCCAACCCACCCCGCCGCACCACGCCGACGTAGCGCGCCAGCGTGTTGCCGTGGCGGCGGACGAAGCCGCGGGGGTCGATCGCCGCGCGTTTCTTGGGCAGTGGCAGGACGGCGGCGATGCGACCGGCTTCCGTCGGCGACAATCGCGATGCGTCGTGGTTGAAATACCGGATCGCCGCAGCGTCCGCGCCATACGTGCCGATGCCGGTCTCGGCGATGTTGAGATACACCTCCATGATCCGCCGCTTGCTCCACAGCGTCTCGATCAAGACGGTAAAATAGGCCTCGAACGCCTTGCGGACATAACCACCGCCCTGAAACAGAAAGGCGTTCTTCGCCGTCTGCTGGCTGATCGTGGATCCGCCGCGGATACGGCCGCCCTTTGCATTGCGATAGGCGGCGCCGGCGATCGCGCGAAAGTCGAAGCCATGATGTTCGCAGAATCGTGAATCCTCACCCGCGATCGCGGCGCGCGCCATGTCGGGGTCCATGTCCGACAGCGGCATCCAGCGTTTGGTGACGCTGCGACCGCCGGCGAGATCGCCCGCCATCGTCCATGTGAATGGCACCGGCACGAAGCGGTAGAGGCCGACCCACAACATGCTGATGCCGACGAAGATCAGGCCGGCCTTGAACAGGGTGCGGAGGATGCGGATCATCGCCGGCTTCTAGGGGGCGGCAGCGGTCGGCAGCAAGCCCAGGATCGCTTCGGCGGCGTCGATGCCGGTGCGACAGGCACCGTGCGCAGTGGAGAAGTCGGTCGAGGAGCAGGCTTCGCCGGCAAAGAACAGGCGATCGTCCACCGGTGTGGCGAGCGCTGCGCGTGCGCCTGCATGCCCGATCCGGGCGTGGCTGTAGCTGCCATGGATGAACGGTGTCGTGCGCCAATGGGTAGCCGCCAGCGGGGTCAGGCGATCGCGCCAGCCGCTGCCGAGCAGGCCGATCAGTTCTTCCTTCGCAAAGTCGGTAGCTGCGTTGGCGTCCGGCATCGCTTCGGCACAGGCGCCTCCGAAGAAGCTTTCGATGATCGGCAAGCCGAAAGGGGAGAGGCGGTGACTCGCCGTGCAGGAAGCGTGCGGATTTCCCACGAGGTGAGCGTTCGCCGGCCATGCCGGATCGTCCACCGCGAAGAATACCTTGTCCGCAAGGCCGAGCGGAAGGGCGGCAGCTGCATCCTGTTTGGCGGGGAGCGGCGGGTCGAACGCGATTGCGGCATATGCCGTGGTCGGAATGGCGAGAATGATGCGATCGGCTTCGATCGTGCCGGTGAGGGTCTCGATGCGAAGCGTGTGCCCGGAGTGATCGATGCGGGTCACGGGCGTGTTCAGACGTATCGGGACGCCGACGGCATGGTGGAGGATGAGGGTCCCATAGCCGGCGGGCAACGCCCAGTTGTCGTCCGTCGCGGCATCCTCATACGCGGCCCAGTCGTGCAACGAGACCTGATCGAGCGGCGCGCCATTGGCGTAACCGGAGATGGCTTCGATCATCGGACGCCATGGATCGTCTGCGGCGACGAAAGCGGAGAGTGGCTGGTCGGGGCCATCCAGCGCGGCGAGCGCGGCGTCATGCCAGCGCTGATACGCCGCAGTGGAGGCCCGCTTCTCGTCGGGTGGGAAATGCAGGTCGTTCCACTGGACACCCCAATTGGGGCATGATCGATCGATCACGAAGCCGTCGCGTTCGGCAATGGCGGTCCACGGATTGCGATCGGCGGAGTGCAGCCAGCCACAGCCGAGATCGATGGTCGGCTCCCAGGGCCGAACATCTTTCGTCGCCCCGGACATGTTGTCAGGTCGACCGGTCCCCAAGGGGGCCGCTCGAGCCTCCTGCTCTTCCGCCGACCGTGACGCAGACTCCGGGCCATGCGCGGGTTTGCCGCAAATATTGAACAGGCTCTGGAGCCTGACACTATACGCCCGTCCGCCGAGCCGGTCCCCCGCCTCGACCAGAAGCACATCCTCACCGGCATCCTGCAAACGGCGCGCCGCAGCGATCCCGGCCGCACCGCCGCCGATGACGACGGTGCCGACCATCTTACGCCGCCGCGAGTAGCCGCTTTTCGCCGGCGATACGCATCATCGCCTTTTGCAGCTTCTCGAACGCCCGCACTTCGATCTGGCGGACGCGCTCGCGTGACACGCCATACACCTGGCTCAGCTCCTCGAGCGTCTTTGGATCGTCGGTCAGCCGGCGCTCGGTAAGGATATGCTTCTCGCGATCGTTGAGATCATCCATGGCCGACACCAACATGCCGTGGCGGACATCCGCCTCCTGCGCTTCGGCGACGACGGTGTCCTGCAACGGCGCGTCGTCCTGCAGCCAATCCTGCCACTGGCCCTCGCCATCCTCGCGCATCGAGACGTTGAGCGAGGTGTCGCCGCCCATCGCCATGCGACGGTTCATCGACACGACGTCGCTTTCGGCAACACCCAGATCGGTGGCGATCTTGGTGATATGCTCAGGCTTCAAATCGCCGTCCTCGAACGCGTCGAGCTTCGACTTCATCCGGCGCAGGTTGAAGAACAACTTCTTCTGCGCCGCGGTGGTCCCCATTTTCACGAGGCTCCACGACCGCAGGATATATTCCTGTATCGAGGCGCGGATCCACCACATCGCATAGGTGGCGAGGCGGAAGCCACGATCGGGCTCGAATTTCTTGACGCCCTGCATCAGGCCGATGTTGCCCTCGCTGATCAGCTCGGACGTCGGCAGGCCGTATCCGCGATACCCCATCGCGATCTTCGCCACGAGGCGAAGGTGCGACGTGACGAGCTGCGCCGCCGCATCGGTGTCGCCATGCTCCTGAAAGCGCTTGGCGAGCATGAATTCCTGCTCGGGAGCAAGAATGGGAAATTTCTTGATCTCGGACAGGTAGCGGTTGAGGCTCTGCTCCCCGCCGAGGGCAGGAATCGTCGCGGGGACGTTGCTGCGGGCTGCCATGATCTGATCTCCCTTTCTGCGGAGGCGTATCGTCCCGCACTGCGGCGACGAACGGCTCGAACCTATACGTGAAGCTCGCTGAACAGTTCCTGCATGTCAGCAGGCATATCGCTATCGAACGCCAAAGCGGTGCTTTTCACCGGATGAATGAACCCCAGATGCGCGGCATGCAAGGCCTGCCGACGGAAACCCAGGGTTTCGAGTAGCGCTTTTTGAGCACCCTTTGTTCTACCATAAACCGGGTCGCCCAGCAAGGCATGACCGATCGAGGCCATATGAACACGCACCTGATGGGTCCGCCCCGTCTCCAGCCGGCATTCCACCAATGCCGCATCGCACAGCGTCTGCATCGTGCGGAAATGCGTCACCGCACGTTTGCCGCCCTGCACGATCGCGATCTTCTTGCGATTGGTGGCGGAGCGCGCGAGCGGCGCATCGACCTTGCCTTCGGACGGGCGGGGCAAGCCCCCGACGATCGCGCGATAGCGGCGGTCGATGCTGTGATCGTGGAACTGGCGAGCCAGCCCCTCGTGCGCGCGGTCCGTCTTGGCGGCCACCATCAGCCCCGACGTGTCCTTGTCGATGCGATGGACGATACCGGGGCGCGCGACGCCGCCGATGCCCGACAGGCTGCCGTCGCAATGGTGGAGCAACGCGTTGACGAGCGTACCGTCCAGATTGCCGGCGGCGGGATGTACGACGAGGCCGGCAGGCTTGTCGATGACGATCAGATGTTCGTCCTCATAGGCGACGACCAGCGGGATATCCTGCGCCTCGTTGTGCGGCAAAGTCGGCAGCGGGACGGTGACCGACAGGCGATCGCCGGCCGCGGCGCGCTTGGCGGGATCGCGCACCATCTGGCCGTCGCGCGTCACCGCGCCGCTGGCGATCAGCACCTTCAGTCGTTCGCGCGACAATGTCGGCACCGCATCGGCCAGCGCGCGGTCGAGCCGCCAGCCGTCGGCCGTGGTGGCGATGGTCGCCTCGATGATGGAAACCCCCCGGTCCATGTCCTACGGATGTGGGCATGACGGTGACGATTGCAAGCGACCTGATCGATCGAATCCTGCACGACGCGGCAACCTCGCCGATGGTGGAGATATGCGGGCTGCTGTTCGGGAGCGAGGGGGCAGTCACGGCGGCGCAATCGTGCCGAAACGTCGCCGCCGATCCGTCGCGATGGTTCGAGATCGATCCCGTGGCGCTGATCGCGGCACACCGGCGTGCCCGGGAAGGCGGGCCGCGCTTACTCGGACATTATCATTCGCATCCCGGCGGCGTGCCGATGCCGTCGCCGCGCGATGCCGCGCACGCGGTCGCCGATGGTACTTTATGGCTGATCGCAGGGTCGGGCGAGGTGCGATGCTGGCGTGCGGTGGACGACGGGACGGTCGAGGGGCGGTTCGATCCGGTGACGATGATCCCGGCGCCCTGACCCGGCGCCATAACAAGGGAAACGATCGGGGCAGCCGTGTTCGCTTGCCACCGCGAGTCGCGTCCGCCACAGAAGCGACAGGATTCAGGGGATCAGAATGTCCGTCAGCCCGGTCGATTTCGCCAGTTTGTTGTGCTCGCGGTTATGTCATGACCTGCTGTCGCCGGTCGGCGCGCTCAACAACGGGCTGGAACTGCTCGGTGACGAGAACGATCCCGAGATGCGCGCGCGCGTGTTCCAGCTGCTCAGCGAAAGCGCGCGGGCGTCGGCGAACAAGCTAAAGTTCTTCCGCCTGGCGTTCGGCGCCGCGGGCGGCTTCGGCGAGCAGGTCGACAGCCGCGAGGCGAAGACGGCGATCGAGGGGCTGCTGGTCGACAACAAACGGACGACGTTCAACTGGTGGGTCGAGGCGGAAACCCTGCCGAAAACCGCGCTGAAGGTGATGCTGAACCTGACGCTGATCGCCAGCGAGGCACTGGTGCGCGGCGGCACGCTGGATGTCGGCGGCGAGGAGAATGGCGGGCAGCTGGAAATCGTCGTCAAGATCGAGGGGCCACGCATCATCCTGGACGGCGAACTGCGCAACACGCTGACGCACGGCGAGCAGGAGGGCGGCGTCACGCCAAGGGCGGCGGCGGCGTATCTGGTGCATACGCTGGTCGCGGAGGCTGGCGGTGCGGTGCAGGTGAGCGAGCCGGCGGCGGACGTGATGATCCTCGGAGCGGTGTTCAACGCCGGATAGGATACGTCTCGCGAGGCGAGGGCGGGACGGGAGTAAACGTCCCTTTAACCCCTCATCGGCCATGACCCGCCGGTAATCTCCGGGGGCCCATGGACGACCTGTTACAGGAATTCATTGCCGAGACTCGCGAAACGCTGGAGGCGCTTTCGGGAGAGATCGTGGCGTGGGAAGCCGATCCCACCGATCGTGCCCGGCTGGATGCCATCTTCCGTTTCGTCCATACCGTGAAGGGTAGCTGCGGTTTCCTGGACCTGCCTCGCCTCGCGCGGCTGAGCCACGCTGCGGAGGACGTGCTGGCGGCGGTGCGCGACGGGAAGCGTGTACCCGGCAGGACGCTGGTCGATGCGGTACTCGCGATCGTCGACCGGATCGGCGAGATCGTCGAGGCGATCGACTCGGGCGCGGCGCTGGATGATTCGAGCGAAGATCTGCTGATTGCGGCGCTGGCCGAGGATGCGCAGCCGCTGGCTCCTTCACAACCGGCCAGTCATCCCCGCGCCAACAGCCGGTCGGTACGGCTGAACGTCGACCTGCTCGACCGGATGATGAGCGGCATGTCGGAGATGGTGCTGGCCCGCAACGAGCTGGCACGACGACTGCGGGACGAACAGGTCGATCCGCTGGTCGAGGCGGCGCTGGAGCGGCTGTCGCTGACGGTGGCGGAGATGCGCGACACGGTAACGCGGACGCGCATGCAGAAGATCGACGCGCTGTTTTCCGCGTTGCCGCGCATGGTGCGCGATACGGCGGGCGAACTGGGCAAGCAGGTGGCGCTGAGCATCGACGGATCGGACGTCGAGCTGGACCGCGAGATGATCGAGCTGATGCGCGATCCGCTGGTCCACATCATCCGCAACGCGGTCGACCACGGGATAGAGGCGCCGGCGGATCGCAGGGCGGCCGGCAAGCGCGAGGCGGGCCATCTGCTGGTCTCTGCACGCCAGTCGGGCAACCAGATCCTCGTGGAGATCGCCGACGACGGTCGCGGGATCGACGTCGATCGCCTGGTCGCGAAGGCGCGCGCGCAAAAGCTGTATACCGACGCCGAACTGGCGGCGATGGACGCCGCGGCCAGGCTGGACCTGATCTTCCATGCCGGATTGTCCAGCCGCGATACGGTGACGGCGATATCGGGCCGCGGCGTCGGCATGGACGTGGTCCGGTCGAACATCGAACACATCGGCGGCCGCATCCACCTGACCAATCAGGCGGGCAAGGGGCTGACCATCGTCATCTACGTGCCGCTGACCTTGTCCATCATGTCGACGATCGTCGTCGGCGTCGGCGGGCAGCGGTTCGCCATCGCCCGCCAGTCGGTCGACGAAATCCTGCGCGTTCGTGGCGAGGCGGTGCGGATCGACATCGTCGGCGACGCGGAGGTCGCGACGGTACGCGGTCGGCGCCTGCCGCTGGTGTCGCTGGGTCGATTGCTGGGGATCAACGCTGGCGGCGAGGGGGTCGGCGAACGGACGCTGGCGATCGTCTCGACGCGCGAGGGCGAATATGCGCTCGGTATCGATCATGTGATCGACACCGAGGAACTCGTGGTCAAGCCGGCCGCGCCCGCCGTGATGGCGACCGGCGTCTACGCCGGCCAGACCCTGCCCGATTCCGGATTGCCGATGCTGCTGCTCGATGGATCGGGGATCGCGACGGTCGCGGGCCTGCGCTTCCATCGCAGTGTGGTGGTGGAAGACGAGACGGTCGAGGCGGAGCGGGCGAGCGTGCCGGCCCTGTTGTTCGAGGATCTTGACGGGCAACGCCGGGTGCTGCCGCTGGCGGCGATCGACCGCGTCGAACCGGTGGCGACGGATGCGATCCGTCACACCGCGGGTCAGCTGCGACTTGCGATCGGGGGCAGCCTGGTGCCGCTGTATGCCGCCGCCGCGATCGGCGACCGGCTGGAAGTGCCGGTGCTTCGCCTGACCGATGGACAGACGGAGATCGCCTATGCGATCCACGAACCCATCGAGATCGTGCAACTGCCGGCGGAGATCGCCCCGGCACGCGTATCCGGTCCGATCGCGGGCGTGGTGATCATCGATAACGAACAGGTCGAACTGCTCGACGCACATGCCCTGTTCGCCGGTGAGGCGGGGCAGGCTTCACGCGAGCGCGTGTGCCTGTTGCAGACGGACTCCGGCGGCTGGATGGAGACGTTCCTGCGTCCCATGCTGGAGGCGTCGGGCTATCGCTGTGTGACGCAGATGCCGGCATCTGCGCCCGCCGACATCGCCCTGGTGATGGACGATGCCCGCGTTGCGGACGACATCACGTGCAAGGTCGTCCGGTTGCGCAGCGCCATCACCGGCGATGTGGCCAGCATCTATCGATACGATCGACCCGCGCTGCTCGATGCGCTGGCGCAAGCTACGGGAGGTCGCTGATGGATCTGTTCCTGATCGCGCATTTCGCCGGACGCGGCGTCGCCATCGATACGACGCAGGTCGATTCGGTCGTCGACATCGCAGAGGTCGTTCAGGTGCCGCGTACCGAAACGGCGATTCGCGGGCTCGTCGCCTTGCGCAGCCGGGTGGTGACGGTGATCGACACCGGCACCGCGCTGGGACTGGAGCCTACCCCCGAATCGGCCCGGCGGGCGGTGATCACCCGTGTCGACGGGCACCATTACGCGATCCTGGTCGATTCGCTGGAGGACGTCGCACTGTTCGAACGTCAGCCGCTGTCATCCGGTCTTGCGCTCGATCGTGGCTGGCAGGCTGTCGGCACCGGTCTGATCGAACGCGATGGCGAACCGATGCTGATCGTCGATCTTGCGGCACTGGTGCCGCAGCAGGCGGCCGCCGCTTAACGCGACGCTTACCCTTCGCTGCCATAGTCCGAACGGCGATTATCCGCTGGTAAAAAGGCCATCCCATGAAGACCTGCCTCGTTGTCGATGATTCCAAGGTGATCCGCAAGGTTGCCCGCCATATCCTGGAGACGCTGGACTTCACGGTTTCCGAAGCCTGTGACGGGCGTGAGGCGCTCGACGCCTGTCTGGCATCGGCGCCCGACGTCATCCTGCTCGACTGGAACATGCCGGTGATGAGCGGAATGGATTTCCTGCGAGCGCTCCGCGATTCGAACATCCCGTCGCGGCCCAAGGTGGTGTTCTGCACGACCGAGAACGGCATGGCATACATCCGTGCCGCGATCGAGGCGGGGGCCGACGAATATGTGATGAAGCCTTTCGACCGCGACACGCTGGAATCAAAACTCCAGATCGTCGGCATGGCCTGAGGCGGAGGAGCCGGTCGTGGCGTTCGCCGTGCAACCACTGTTTCCCGATCCGGTCGCATTGCCGGATGTGGGACTCCAGCGCGTCCTGATCGTCGATGATTCGGCGGTTGCGCGTGCGGTGATGGAGCGGCTGATCGCTGCTACCGGTCGGTTCACGGTGGCGGCCAGCGTCAGCACGGCACGGGCAGCATTGGCGTTTCTGGAGCGGGAGCGCGTGGCGTTGGTGCTGCTGGACGTTCAGATGCCCGGTGTCGACGGACTGACTGCGTTGCCCGATCTGATCGTTGCGGGGCAGGGCGCCAAGATCGTGATCGTATCCGGCCAGGCGAGCGAAGGTGCGACAACGACCGTACAGGCGCTGGCACTGGGCGCGGCCGACACGCTGTTCAAACCGGCCAATGGCGAACGGATGACCCGTTTCGGCGAAGCGCTGATCGACAAGCTGGACAACCTCGCCGACGCTCGTCCGGCGCGGCACATCGCAGAGGCTCCGGCCGAATCCGCGTTGCCGCCGCTGCAGCGCACCTTTTCCGGCCGCGACGAATATGACGTCGTGGCGATCGGCGCGTCTACCGGCGGCATCCACGCGCTCAGCCAGTTTCTGCGGGCCTTGCCAGCGGATTTCGTGCTGCCGATCCTGATCACGCAACATCTGCCGGCATCGTTCATGCCGTACTTCGCGGCGCAGCTTGCGGTGCTCAGCGGGCGACCGTGCGATGTCGCGATCGATCGGCTGCGGCTGCGGCCCGGACGTATCGCCGTGGCGCCCGGTGATGCCCACATGCGCTGTGTGGCGCTGGCGGACGGATCGTCGGCGATCCGGCTGGCTACCGATGCGAGCGCCAGCGGCTGCATGCCATCGGTCGATCCGATGTTCGCATCGATGGCGTCGGTGTTCGGCAAGCGCATGCTCGCAGTCGTGCTGAGCGGTATGGGACGCGATGGTGCCGAGGGTGCCCGCCGGGTGCACGAGGCGGGGGGATGCGTCGTGGTGCAGGATCAGGCAAGCTCGGTCGTGTGGGGCATGCCCGGATCGGTGGCGGAGGCGGGATACGCCCATGCCGTGCTGCCCCCCGATGCGATCGGACGGCTTGCCGCGGCGCGGCAGCGGCCATGAACGCTGCATCCTTGCATTCGTCCGTGCAAAGCCAGTCCGTGTCCCAGGTCGCGTTGAACGTCTTCAGCGCGTTGCTGGAAGCGCGCACCGGGCAGCAGATCGCCGCATACCGGTCGTGGCGGATCGATACCGCGCTCAAACCGCTGCTGCGGGATCGTGGGCTCGCGACGCTGGACCAGCTGGTCACGTTATTGCTGGAGGGGCATGATGCCGCCGTGGGCGACCAGATCGTCGACGCTCTGGTGAATCAGGAAACCTCGTTCTTTCGTGATGCGCCGGTATTCGATCTGATCGTGGAGGCGGTCGCCGCCGTCGAAGCGGAGGGGCGTCGGGCACGGATATGGTGTGCGGGCTGTTCGACGGGGCAGGAGCCGTTGTCGCTCGCGATGCTGTTCGCCGAGCGCGCGGAGGGGGGCAAGGCGATGCCGGAGATCGTTGCCACCGATGTGTCGGACGCGGCGACCGCGCGCGCGCGCGCCGGCCGGTACACCCAGTTCGAAATCCAGCGTGGCTTGCCGATCCGCCGCATGATGCGGTGGTTCGACGCCGACGGCAACGACTGGGTCGCCAAGCCCGAACTGGGCAAGCTGATCGCCGTGCGCCGCCACAATCTTGTGGCCGAACGGCCACCGGCGGGGCAGTTCGACGTGATCTTGTGCCGCAACGTCCTGCTGTATCTCTCGGCGCAGATGAAGTCGGACGTATTCGCCCGTTTCGCCGGCGCGATGCGGGGCGGGGGTACGCTGGTGCTGGGCGCGGGGGAGACCGTGATCGGGCAGACGCGGATGTTCGAGCCAAGCCGGCGTCTACGCGGTTTCTACGAACGGGTCCCGGTGCCTGCCGCCGAGCGCGCCGTCGCCTGACGCCTCTTACGCGGCTGCGCCTGCTCGGCTAGGACGGGCGCATGACCTTTCTCGACACGCCCTCGCCGAACTTCGACGAGCGGCTGCTGCCGATCAGCATGATCGTGCTGCACTATACCGGTATGCAGGATGGCCCGTCGGCATTGGCGCGGCTGCGCGATCCGGAGGCCAAGGTCTCGGCGCATTATCTGGTGGAGGAGGACGGCACCGTCTGCCGGCTGGTCGACGAGAGCAAGCGTGCCTGGCACGCCGGACGGTCGCATTGGCGTGAGACGACCGACGTCAATTCCGCCAGCATCGGCATCGAGATCGTCAATCCCGGTCACGAATGGGGCTATCGCCCCTTCACCGATGAACAGATCGACGCGCTGGTGCCGCTGGTCGCCGCGATCAAGAAACGCCACGGTATTACCCGCGGCAACATCGTCGGCCATTCGGATATCGCGCCGACCCGCAAGCGCGATCCGGGCGAGCTGTTCCCCTGGTCGCGGCTCGCCCGATTGCGGCTCGCGCTACCGCGGCCGACGCGTAACCTGATGGACCCGATGTGGACGCAGGGCGGCTTCCTGCTGGCGCTGGAGCGGTTCGGCTATGACGTCGCCGATGCGATGGCGGCGATCGTGGCGTTCCAGCGCCGCTTCCGCCCCGAACTGATCGACGGCGAGATCGATGCCGAATGCCGGATGATCCTGCTCGCGTTGCTGCTTCCCAAGCCGCAAGGCGATGAGTAAGGGGATCGTGTCAGAGGGTCGGGCGGCCGCGGGTGCTTTCGAGCGCGCGAGGAAAGTCCGGGCTCCGCGAAACGACGGTGCCGGGTAACGCCCGGCGGGGGCGACCCCAGGGACAGTGCCACAGAGAGCAGACGGCCGGCCTTCGGGACGGTCACGGTGAAAGGGTGCGGTAAGAGCGCACCGCGCGCCTGGTAACAGGGGCGGCACGGCAAACCCCACCGGGAGCAAAACCGAATAGGGACGGCATATGGGCTTCGTTTCAGCTCGTCGTCCGGGTTGGTTGCTTGAGGCGGCGCGCAAGCGTCGTCCTAGAGGAATGGTCGCCTAATTTCCGCAAGGAAAGGGACAGAACCCGGCTTACAGACCCTCTGGCGTTTCCCCTGCTTACCGGCCAGACTTGCGCGGTTCGCGGGGGATGGATCGACGATGAAGACGGTGATGGCGGCGCTTGCGCTGACGGGTACGCTTGCCGGAATGGCGGGCGCGCAGCAGGCCGGAACGCGAACCGTGCAGCAGGATTTCGAGGCGGCGGCGGCGCTGTCCGCCGGGCCCGATCGGCCTGCCGCGCTGGCGGCGTGGGAAGCGCTGGAAAAGCGTGTCGCCACCAGGCCGCGCAGCCACGCGATCGTCCTCGTCCGGAAGAGCGCGGCGTTGCTGGCGCTGGACCGCAGGGACGAAGCGGTCGCCGCGGCGCGGGCGGGCCTTGCCGGCTTGCCCGCCGCCGAGGCCGCCCTGCGCGAAGACCGGTTCAAGGCGCATCTCAACCTCGCAACGATCTTCCAGTACGCTATCGATTATGCCGGCGCGGTCGTGGCGTTTCAGTCGGCGGAGCAGGAAGCGCAAACGCCCGGGGAGAAATTGGGGGCGTTACGGGGGCTGATCCAGACCGCAACCTTCACCGATCCGGCGGCTGCCGCGGCGGCGGCGGCGCGCGCCGATGCGCTGATCGCGACGGTGAAGGTCGACGCTGCGCTGGCGGCCGACTTCGCCTCCGCCAAGGCGGTGCTGGCGCTCAACCGCGGCGACCTGCCGCGAGCGACTGCGGAGTCGATGACCGCGGTGAAGATGCTCGGGGGTCTGACGAGCAAGACCGATACGCGCGATGTCGCGGCGCGATCGAATGCGGCCATCGCCCTGCTGCTGTCGGGCCGCAAGGAGAGCGCGCGCCGCTACATGGCGATGACCGGCGCGGGACGGGTACCGAGCGGCAGTTTCGACATGGGCGCAGCGATGACCCCGCCGGATTGCGGCGGCGAGGCCGGGTTGAAGCCGGCCGACATGGCGGTCGTGCAGTTTTCCGTCGCCGACGATGGCACGGTGCTGGTCGCCGCGCCGATCTATGCCGCGGGCGGGGGCCGGGTCGCGCTGGCATTCGCACAAGCGGCCAGTCGCTGGTCGTGGTCGGCGGAGCAGGTGAAGGCGATGCCGCCCTTCCTGCGCTACAATGCGCGGGTCGAACTGCGCTGCAACATGGCATTCGAGCGGCCATCCGTCAGCGACGGCCTGATGGCCGATCTGATCGCATGGTCTGCCGCGCGCGGTGCGCCGATCGCCGACGAGCCGGACAATCCCGCCCAGGCACTGCCAGCGCAACGTGCGGCGCTGGCGGCTGCGAAGACGCGGGGCGATCCGGGGGCCTCGCTCCCCGCGCTCGTCGCGTTGATACGATCCCCGGTGGTTTCGGGCGAGGAGACGGCGGCATTGGCCCGGACCGCACTCGCGATCGCGCAGGCAGGCAAAGCGCCCGCCACCGCACAACTGGCGCTCGATCTGGACGCCCGTCTCAGCGGCAGCGCCGATGTGTGGAAGCGCGGGGAATATCGGCGTCTCGTCATGCCGCTGCTGACGCAGGCACCCTATGCGGCCGATCCGCAGGCCCGGGCGGCGATACGACTGCTGCTGGCGGATGCGGAGCGGAGCACGTCGGGCAAGACGGCATCCGCGTTGCTTGACGATGTTGCCGGCGATGCCGCCCTGGCGACGAACGATCCGCTGAAGGTGGGTGCGCTGATCCGGCTGGCGTCGATCGCGCAACAGCGCGGCGACGAGGCGGAAGCCCGGGCCGCGTTTGCCCGGTCGGGGTTGAGCGCCGGTCAATGTGCGCTCATCGACAAACCTCCGCGGATATTGCGTACCGGCGGTACGTTCCCGCAGGAGGCGCTGTCCTGGGGCTTCGAGGGCTGGGCCGAGACGCAATTCGACATCGGCGCGGATGGCAAGGTCGTAAATTCCCGCGCAATCCTGTCCTATCCGCCGTTCATCTTCACGCAGGCGGGGGCGGAGACGGCGAGCACGTCGCTGTTTTCCAGAACGTACCGTCCCGATGGCGGGCTGGCGTGCGGCGCCAGCACGCGGCGGGTGATGTTCAGGATCCCCGACTGACGCGCCGCCGGTTGCGCGCCGCTGCCGAACGCTTATGTGGACGGCGATGGCGCGCATCCCGTCCCGATCGAACGACTGGGGTTTTCCCCGCTGGCGGGGCTACGGCTCCAGCCGCGAGGCGACCACCGTGCGGCTGTGCGACCGCCATGGCTGTGAGGAACCCGGCCGTTGCCCCGCCCCTAAGTCGCCGAACAGTCCCGATCGCTGGTATTTCTGCGAAACGCACGCCGCCGAATACAATCGCGGCTGGAATTATTTCGAGGGCCTGTCGGCGGAAGAGGCCAGTCAGCGCGAAGCGTCCGAAAGCCGGACCGCGTCGGGCTACGCCAACGCAAGCCATTATGCCTGGGGCGGATCGGGCGACGGCAGCCGCTCTCGCGACGAGATGCGCGCGCTGGAGGTGCTGGGGCTGGAGAGCGATGCCGACTTCGACGCGGTGAAGACGGCCTGGCGTCGCATGGCGAAGGAGAACCATCCGGACGTACGCCCCGGCGACGCGGATGCCGCGGTCCGGTTCCAGACGGTGCAGGCGGCCTATGATGTGTTGCGCACTGCAGAGGAACGCCGCGAGTGGCGACCGAGCTGAAGCGCATCCGCAGCGACTGGCAGGGTGCCATTCTGGTCTGCGGAAAATGTTCGAAGAAGATCGACGGCGGCTTCGGCAAGAAGGGACGTACGTCCCTTTCCAGGCTGTTGCGCAAGATCCTGGGGCTGAAGTCGGGACGCAAGGCGTCGCTCGGGGTGGTCGAGACGCGCTGTCTGGGCGTGTGTCCACGCGGCGCCGTGGTTTTGGTCGACAGCCGTCAGCCCGCCGAATGGCTGGTTGTGCCGCGCGGCGCGGATGTGGTCGAACTGGCGGCGCGGCTGCAGCGGGCAAGCCAACCGGTCACCAACGGGTTGTAGGCTCCTCGCGGTGCCACGAGGGCGGACAACGTCGCGTCAGGCGTAGCGCGCCGCAGTCTCGCGGATCAGCGCGATCATGTTCGGTATTCCCTGCGTCCTGTTCGAACTCAGCGCCGTCTTCAGGTCGAACGGGGCCAGCTCACCCTCGATATCCGTTGCCGAGATCGCGCCCGGTTCCCGATCCTGTACGGTCAGCAACACCAGAGCGATGATGCCCTTGGTGATCGCCGCGTTGCTATCCGCGAGGAAGTGCAGGCTGCCGTCGTCCGCGCGGGTCGGATAGACCCAGACCGAAGCCGAGCAGCCGCGGACCAGCGTCGCATCGGTCTTCAGCGCGTCGGGCATCGGTTCCAGTTGCCGTCCCAGATCGATCAACAACCGATAGCGATCGTCGGGTTCGAGAAAGTCGTATTCGTCGCGGACGTCGGCGATGCTGGTCATGGCCGTCGCGGTACAGGCGGGGGCGGGACGGGGCAACCGTCACGCCGCCCGCCAGCCCATCCCGAACGACCTACAGGTCGACACCCGCCGCGATCGCCTCCAGCTTCTTGATGCGTTCCTTCAGGTCGGCGATCTCGATCCGCGAGCCGGCATTGGCGACGTGCGGGACCGGATCCTGTATCTGGTCGAGTTGCTGGTGCTTCAGCGCGAGCCAGCTGCGCCAGCCGGACAGGCCTGCGGTAGTGACCATCGCGACGGCGGCAAGCGACGATAGCGATACGGTCAGGTAGACGTTGGGATCGTACATGGACTGCCTCCTTTCGGCAGGATCAGTTGACGGGCAAACGGTTCGGTGTGGTGCGATCGTCGCGCAGCGCGTCGATTTCCTGCGCCAGATCGACACCGCGATCGGTGACGATGCGTTCGAGGACGCGGACGCGTTCCTCCAGCCGTTCGGTCTGGGCGGCATATTGCGCCGCCTTTTCCGCGACCTTGTTCGCCTCGATCTCCATCCGGCGCTCCTGCAACCGGAACCAGGGGCGCAGGAACACGCCGCCGAAGATCGCAAGCAGCCCGCAGCAGATGCCGAGGATCGGGATCATAATCGGGTTCATCGTCGTGCCTCTCAGTTGGTCTTGTGCCGCAGCTGTTCGATCTCGCGATCCAGCTGGTGGCTGCTGTCGGTAACGATGCGCTCGACGTTGCCGAGGCGATCCTTGATCGAGCCGAGTTCGGCGCGCAGCTGCGCGTTTTCCTGGCTGAGCAGCTTCACCCGCTCCATCGCCTCTTCGTTCTTGCGAGGGTAGACCGCCTGGCCCCAAGCACCGTCCAGCGGATAGCCGTTCTTGACGCGGAGCCAGGTGGTCAGGACCCAGCCGCCGACGCTGCCCAGACCGACCAGAGCCACGACGGGGACGAAAGCTTCGAAGGGAAACATCGCATGCGATCCTTTAACTGACGCGGAGCTGTTCGATCTCGCGATCCAGCCGGTGCGAGCGATCGGTGACGATGCTCTCGATCGTCGCCAGCCGCTCCTGCAACCGGTCGATCTGGCCGACGCGACGGGCGTTTTCGGCATCGAGCAGTTCGATGTCGTGACGCGCCGCCAGATCGGGGGCGGTGATCGCCTGCTTCACCTTGCGGCGGCCGTACCACTGGATCGCCAGCGTGATCAGCGAGCCGAAGATCATCGAGAAGACGTATTCGGGTTCCATCGTGCTGGTCCTTTACCGGTCGCGGAGGGCTTCGATCTCGCGAGCGGTGCGCCCGGCGGGATCGGTGGCGATGCGTTCGAGGACGGCGATCCGCTCCTCCAGATGGCTGACCTGTCCGGTCAGGCGATCGTTCTCGTTGCTCAGCGCCAGCATCTCGCGCTCGCCGTCCGGATCACGCTTGAGCGTTTTCCCCCAGTCGTCGCTCGGCGCGTAGCCGTGGCGGGCACGGATCCAGTTGTTGATGATCCAGCCGACCGTCGAGATCAGGACGAGGGCGATGACGAAAGAGGGTCCATCCCAGTTCATCGTAAGGGTCCTTACCGGTCGCGGAGGGCTTCGATCTCGCGAGCGGTGCGCTCGGCGGGATCGGTGGCGATGCGTTCGAGGACGGCGATGCGTTCCTCCAGACGGCCGACCTGCCCGGTCAGCTTGTCGTTTTCGTTGGTGAGCAGCATGATTTTGCGCTCCGCCGCGATGTCGTCATTGCCGTTCATGCCGCGCCGGCTGCGGCGGCTGCATCCCTTGTTGTCGTCGAGCGGGTAGCCATGCTTGGCTTTGACCCACACGGTGAAGGCGTGGCGAGCGGAGACCGCCCCGACGATGCCGACCGGCACCATCCAACCCATGTCCATCGTCTTTCTCCCTGAAACCCGGCGAGCTCGGCTCAGCGCAGGCTGTCGATTTCCTCGGCCAGCCGGGTGTTGCGGCTGGTATAATGCAGCTCGATGTCGGCGAGCCGGCGATCGATGTCGCGGAACTTGCTGCGCACTTCGGCGGTGGAACGCTTCGGGTTCGATCGCATGCCCTGCCAGAACTTGGCGTCCTCCGGCGTGTCGTACAAACCGTTGGGCTTGGCTTCGGCGACCCAGGCGATGATGAAATAGGCGAGGACGATCCACCATTGCTGCGCGATCACCGTCATGGCGGCGACACCCAGCCGGACCCAGAGCACTTCGACCCCGGTGTAATCGGCGATCCCGGCGCACACGCCCTTCCACTTGCCGTCCTGCGGATCGAGGTAGAATTTGGTACGGGCGGACATCTCAATTCCTCCGGTCGAGCTGATAGGTGGTGGGCTGAGCCGTCAGGCTCGGCTTGAAGTCGGGGTTGTCGGCGGCGACGATCCGCTCGACGGTATTGACGCGTTCCTCGAGGCGGCGGGCGAGATTGAACATCTCGTCGAGCAGCTTCTCGTCCTCGTCGGTGATCTTGGGCGCCTGCTTCCACTTCGTGACGTAGTGGAAGATCAGCCAGGGCAGGCCGATCAGCGCGAGGAAGATCGCCAGAACTCCTTCGAAGTTCATGTCAGCCCTCCCCGCCGGTGCCGCGACCCAGACGCGCCTTCAGCGCGGCCAGTTCGGCGTCGACCTTATCGCCCTGCCGCAACTCGGCGATCTCTTCCTCCAGCGTCTTCGGCACGCCCAGTCCCAGCGCCTCGGCGCGGCCTTCGGCATCGTCGACGCGGCGCTCGAGGATGTCGAAGCGGCTGAACGCCTCGGTCGTCTTCGGGCCCGAATACATCTCGCGCAGGCGATAGCGGTTGTTGGCGCTTTCCAGCCGGTTCTGCACGTTGGACTGCTTCGAACGGGCTTCGGTCAGCTTCTTCTGGAGCTTTGCGATATCCTCTTCCGACGCGCGCAGCGCATCGTCGAGCACGCCGACCTCGATCCGCAGCTGTTCGGCCATGTCGGCCGCCTTCTGCTTCTCGCCCAGCGCCGCTTTGGCCAGGTCCTCGCGGTCCTTGCTCAGCGCCAGTTCGGCCTTTTCCATCCAGTTCGCCTGGAGCTGGTCCAGCTTGTTGATGTGCCGGCGCATTTCCTTCTGATCGGCGATCGTGCGGGCGGCACTGGCGCGGACCTCGACCAGCGTTTCCTCCATCTCGAGGATGATCATCCGGATCATCTTCGCCGGGTCTTCCGCCTTTTCCAGCAGATCGGCGAAGTTGGCTGCGACGATGTCGCGGGTGCGGGAGAAAATGCCCATCGGTGTCGATACTCCTCAAACAATGGCCGGGGCGGGCGAGGGAAATCGGCCGCCCCGGTTTGGGGCTGCTTACGCCGTCAGGCGGGCGGCCTTCACGGTGGCCGTCTGGCTGCCGCCCGTCGCCGGTCCGACTGCTCCGGCGACGCAGGTCGCGCTGAACAGGATGGTGCAGACGAGGGTAGCGAGCTTGCGGCCGATCTCGGAATTGAACATGGAAACCTCCTGAATTCTGAACCCTGAGAACCTTGGGTGACCACCGTGCGGCGGTATGCCAGTAGCATTGCAGGGCGCGTGCCAATTTTGAAATTGGCTAAAAACCGTGGTTTCTGGTGTGTTATTCGCATGAACCACGGATGAACGCTTGCGTAACGTTGGTGTTTTACGCCAGATGTTGGCGATGGAAAGAGCGGCACAGGTCATCGGCCAGTCGGGGGCGTTTCTCGATGCCTTGGAACGGGCCAGTCGCGCGGCGGCGCTCGATCGCCCGGTGCTGGTGATCGGCGAGCGGGGTACAGGCAAGGAGCTGGTCGCTGAGCGCCTCCACCGCCTGTCGCCGCGCTGGGATCAGCCGCTCGTCATCATGAACTGCGCGGCCTTGCCCGAATCGCTGATCGAAGCGGAACTGTTCGGGCACGAGGCGGGTGCCTTCACCGGCGCGACCAAGGCGCGGACGGGCCGGTTCGAGGAGGCGCACGGCGGCACGCTGTTCCTCGACGAACTCGGCACCCTGTCGATGGCGGCGCAGGACCGGCTGCTCCGTGCGGTGGAATATGGCGAGGTGACGCGGATCGGATCGTCGCGGCCGTTGCGCGTCGACGTCCGTATCGTCGCGGCGACCAACGAACATCTGCCCGACAAGGTCGACGCGCATGAATTCCGCGCCGACCTGCTCGATCGTCTGTCATTCGAGGTGGTGACGTTGCCCCCGTTGCGGGCGCGATCGGGCGACATTGCGGTGTTGGCGGATCATTTCGGACGGCGGATGGCATCGGAAATCGGCTGGGATCGCTGGCCGGGTTTCGGCCCTCGGGCGCTGGACCAGTTGCTGACGCATCGTTGGCCGGGCAACGTGCGCGAATTGCGCAATGTCGTCGAGCGGGCGGTCTATCGCTGGGACGGTGACGGTCCGGTCGATGCGATCGAGATCGATCCCTTCGCCTCGCCGTTCCGGCCGACGGGCGGGGCGGGGGGCGGACCGGCCAGACCGAAAGCGGATGCATCGCCCTCGAGCGCCGCGTCCCCGCCGCAACAGCCGGAGGACGACCCCGTCGTCGCGTGCGACACCGGTCCGTCCGACTTCAAATCACGGGTGGCACGGTTCGAACGCGAATTGCTGGCCCGCGCCCTGGCCGAGCATCGCTTCAACCAGCGTTCGACAGCCGAGGCGCTGGGCCTCAGCTACGACCAGTTGCGTCATGCCCTGCGTCGGCATGACCTCATCAATGCCGGTAGCTCATGACGCTTGCGTAACGTGTGGGGAGCGTTAGGCGACGTGTCGCGTTAACGCGGGGACGACATCGTCCCACCTTCATTTAGGAGCCTATTCCATGGCATTCGAACTCCCGCCGCTGCCGTACGCCTATGACGCGCTGGAGCCGGTCATCTCCAAGGAGACGATGACGTTCCACCACGACAAGCATCACGCAGCCTATACCAACAAGCTTAACGAAGGCGTCGCCGCCGATCCCAAGCTGGAAGGCAAGTCGATCGAGGATATCCTCGGCATGATCTCGACGCTGCCGCCGCTGGTCCGCAACAACGGTGGCGGGTTCTGGAACCACGATTTCTTCTGGAAGATCATGGGGCCGAAGGGGTCGACCCAGCCGTCGGGCGCGCTGAAGGATGCGATCGACGCATACGGCGGCCTCGACAAGCTTAAGGACGACTTCAACACCAAGGGCGCGGGTCAGTTCGGCTCGGGCTGGGCATGGGTCATCAAGGATTCGAGCGGCGCGCTGAAGGTCACCTCGACGCCGAACCAGGACAATCCCCTGATGGACGACGCCAAGGAGCCGGGTACGCCGATCCTGGGTAACGACGTGTGGGAGCACGCCTATTACCTGACGTACATGAACGATCGCCCCGGCTATCTGAAGGCGTGGTGGGACGTCGTGAACTGGGACGAAGCCGGCAAGCGTTTCGACGCCGCCTGAAACTGTCGTATTCCTCCCTCGCTTCAGCGGGGGAGGACTATCGTCCGGTCACTCGACCGGCACGTCCGCCGCGACCTCATCCCCCGTGCTCAATCCGTGCCGCAACAGCATGGGAATGTTGGCGAATGCGAACAGCAGGGTCAGCGGGATCGCGCCCCACAGCTTGAACCCGACCCAGAAATCCCAGTTCGTCGTCCGCCACACCGTCTCGTTGAGCGCAGCCATGAACAGGAAGAACAGCGCCCAGTTGCGCGTCAGCTTGCGCCAGCCGTCTGCGGTCAGGCCCGGATACGCGGTGCCGAGCAACCCTTGCAGCAGAGGTCGCCCGGTCAGCAATCCAAACCCCAGCACGGCGGCGAACATGCCATAGACGAAGCTCGGCTTCATCTGAATGAACCTGGGGTCGTGAAAATACACCGTCAGCCCCCCGAACACAACAACGAACCCCCCCGATATCCAAAGCATCGGCGATATGTGGCCGAGCCGCGTCTTGGATACGATCATCGCCGCGACCGTCGCGATGACGAAGGTGGTCGTCGCGACGATCACCTTGGCGATCACCAGCGCGCCCGCGCGGTCCAAGTCTGAAAGGAAGCCGGTGCTCGCCCCGACCAGCCGCATCGCAAGCGTGGCAGGAAACAGGAAATTGACCGCAAAGAACACGAGCAGCGGGCCGTATTCCACGCCCATCCGCAAACCGGGGGAGGGCGCGCGCGACGCCGTCACTTCCGCCCTCCCGCCTCGACGCCCGCGATGATCCGCGCCACCTCGTTCGCATCGAACGGCCGCAGGTCGGTCATGCCTTCGCCGACCCCGATAGCATGGATGGGCAACCCGTATTTCTCCGCCGCCGCGACCAGGACGCCGCCGCGCGCGGTGCCGTCGAGCTTGGTCATCACGAGGCCGGTGACACCCGCCACCTCCTTGAACACCTCGATCTGCGACAGCGCATTCTGGCCGGTAGTCGCATCCAGCACCAGCACCACGTCATGCGGGCTGGCGGGGTTGATCCGCCCGAGCACGCGGCGGATCTTGGCGAGTTCGTCCATCAGTTCGCGCTTGTTCTGCAAGCGGCCGGCGGTGTCGACGATCAGCACGTCGATGCCGGTCTCGGTCGCCTTCTTGACCGCGTCCCACACCACGCCGGCGGCATCGCCGCCCTCCGGCCCGGTGACGATCGGCACGCCGACGCGGTCTGCCCAGGTCCGCAACTGGCCGATCGCCGCGGCGCGGAACGTGTCGCCCGCCGCCAGCATGACGCCATAGTCCTGCTCCATCAGCAGATGCGCCAGCTTGGCGATCGTCGTCGTCTTGCCCGACCCGTTGACGCCGATCACCAGGATCACCTGCGGTCGCGGAAAGGCGTTGACCTCTAGAGGGGTTGCGACGCGTTCCAGAGCCTTCTCGACCTCTTCGGCGACGACCAGCCGGATGCCGAGTTCCTCCATGTTTCGCTCGAACGTTCCCTCGGCCAGTCGGGTACGGATCTTGCCGGCGGTGTCGGGGCCGAGGTCGGACGCGATCAGCGCTTCCTCGATCTCGTCGAGCGTCTCTTCGTCGAGCCGCGCACCACCAAGGCCGGCAAGGTTGCCGACGAGACGGTCGGAGGTCTTCTTGAAGCCGCCGAGCAGCCGTTCGTGCCAGGTGGGGATGGTGCTCATACCGATGTTCCGATGAGATGAGTGTCTGTCGCAGCCGTGACGCGGACCCTGACGATGTCGCCCGGTTCCGCGGGCGAGGGGAGGCGCACCTCCGCGAAAGTGCCGGCATGACCGCGGTCGCCGGGCCGTTCCAGCAGCACATCGTGCAAGCTCCCGACCTGCTTCGCCAGCCACGTCGCCCTACGGGCCGCCGCCGCCTCGCGCAGCCGCTCCGCCCGCGCCCGGATCGTGCCGGCATCGACCTGCGGCATCCGTGCCGCCGGCGTACCCGCCCGCGCCGAATAGGGAAAGATATGCGCGTGGACGATATCCGCATCGGCGATCAGCGCCAGCGTGTCCGCCGCCATCGCATCGTCCTCGGTCGGAAAACCCGCGATCAGGTCTGCGCCGATCGCGATCTCCGGCCGCGCCGCCTGCAACCGCTGCACCGCCTCGACCGCCTGCGCCCGGCTGTGTCGCCGCTTCATCCGCTTCAGGATGATGTCGTTGCCCGCCTGGAACGACAGATGCAGATGCGGCATCACCCGCGCCTCGCCGGTCACGATCTCGAACAGCCGCTCGTCGATCTCGATCGAATCGAGCGACGACAGCCGCAGCCGTCGCAACGCCGGCACATGGCGCAGGATGCGTTCGACCAGCAGCCCCAGCGTCGGCGCGCCCGGCAGGTCATGGCCATAACTGGTCAGGTCGACGCCGGTCAGCACCACCTCGGCATGGCCCGCATCGACCAGCCCCGCGATCCGGTCGACCACCGCGCCCGCCGGCACCGACCGGCTCGGCCCGCGTCCGAACGGGATCGCGCAAAACGTACAGCGATGGTCGCAGCCGTTCTGCACCTCGACGAACGCGCGCGCATGCCCGCCGAAACTCGCGGCCAGATGCGGTGCCGTCTCGCGCAACTGCATGATGTCGCCGACGACGACCGCCTCTGCGCTCGCCCATACGGCAGGGGACAGCTTCTCGCCGTTGCCGATCACCCGGTCGACCTCGGGCATCGCCGCAAAGCCCTGCGGATCGATCTGCGCGGCGCAGCCGGTGACAACCAGCTCCGCCCCCGGCCGATCGCGCCGCGCCCGCCGGATCGCGCTGCGGGTCGCCTTCACCGCGGCATTGGTCACCGCACAGGAATTGACCACGACGGTGTCCCGCCCCGCGATCAGCGTGCGGATCGTTTCGCTCTCGGCGATGTTGAGACGGCAGCCGAGGGAAATCACCTCTGGCGCGGGAGCATGCATGAAGCGCGATCTAATCGACGGAAACCGCCAAGTCCATGACATGGCGGCGGAGGTGCTCGACTTCTGGTTCGCGATGACCACTGAGCAGCATTTCGACAAGGACGATGCGCTCGACCGGACGATCACCGACCGCTTCGCAGACCTTCGCAACGGCATCCTGCGCGGCCGGGCAGAGGGCTGGCGTGATGATCCCGACGCATTGCTGGCGGCGATCATCGTCCTCGACCAGTTTTCCCGCAACATCCATCGCGGCGCGCCCGACGCCTTCGCCGCCGACGGCCTCGCGCTGGAGCTGACGCGGTCCGCAATCGAACGCGGCTGGGACGAACGCTACCCGCCCGACCGCCGCGTCTTCCTCTACATGCCGCTGATGCACGCCGAGGACATGGCGATGCAGGACCTGTCCGTCGCCAAATTCGAAGCCCTAGGCATCCCCGAAAACCTCGCCTTCGCCCGCGACCACCGCGAAGTCATCGCCGACCACGGCCGCTTCCCGAGCCGCAACGCGGCGCTGGGTCGCACGTGCACGGCGGCGGAAGAGGCGTATCTCGCCCGACCGGATGCCGGTTTGGTAAGGCAGGGCCGATAAGGCGTTCGCCCAGAGGTGCAGTGATAAGAAGGCGTATTCGGGCAGAGGCGCAGAGAATAAGTGAGCAATGACCTACCCCCCCCGTCTCCCCGACGAAGGTCCGGACCCATGGACCCCCTACGGTTGCGGTAATCCCTATCCTCGACCCGATCGAGGCCATGGGTCCCGGCGGTCGCCGGGATGACGGCGGATACGCGGCGACGGAGCAACGCACCTTAAGCGCACCCCCTCGGCGACCTCTGCGCCTCTGCGCGCAAACTCTTCATCTTCTCTTCTCTCCGCGTCTCCGCGTGAACAACGCTTCTCCAAACCCGAACCTTGCCTTTCCCCCCGAACCAAGGTAAGCACCGCACACGTTCCACCACGGAATGCGATCGATGGCGCGCCCACGGGTGCACGCTGGCCGGCGAGGTTTCGCCCGCCGGCGTCTTTTGCGTTGCGGGTATGATGAGGGTCTTGAGGCGATGTTCGACAGTCTGAGCGACCGGCTTGGCGGCGTATTCGACCGCCTTCGCGGCCGTGGCGCGCTGACCGAAGCCGACGTGCGGACGGCGATGCGCGAAGTGCGCGTCGCGCTGCTGGAGGCGGACGTGGCGCTGCCGGTGGCACGCAGCTTCGTCGACAAGGTCACCGAACAGGCGGTCGGCCAGAACGTCCTGCGCTCGGTCACGCCGGGGCAACAGGTCGTCAAGATCGTCAACGACGCGCTGGTGGAAATGCTCGGCGCCGACGAATCCGAACTCGAACTGTCGGTCACGCCGCCGGCCGTCGTAATGATGGTCGGCCTGCAAGGCTCGGGCAAGACGACGACGACCGCAAAGATCGCCAGGCGGCTGACCTCGGGTGTCGGCGGCCGCGAGCGCAAGAAGGTGCTGATGGCGTCGCTCGACGTCAATCGCCCCAACGCGCAGGAACAGCTCGCCACGCTGGGGACGCAGATCGACGTCGCGACGCTGCCGATCGTCGCCGGCCAGCAGCCGGTCGAAATCGCCCGCCGCGCGCTCCAGGCCGCGAAGCTCCAGGGCTATGACGTCCTGATGCTCGACACCGCCGGTCGTCTCCACGTCGATCAGGCGCTGATGGACGAGATGAAGGCGGTGGCCGAGATCGCGGTGCCGCAGGAAATCCTGCTCGTCGTCGATGCGCTGACCGGGCAGGACGCGGTCAACGTCGCGCAGAACTTCTCCGATCAGGTGCCGCTGACCGGCGTCGTGCTGACCCGCATGGACGGCGATGCCCGCGGCGGCGCGGCGCTGTCGATGCGTGCGGTCACCGGCAAGCCGATCAAGTTTGCCGGTGTGGGCGAAAAGCTCGACGCGCTCGAAGCCTTCCACCCCAGCCGCGTCGCCGGCCGCATCCTCGGCATGGGCGACGTCGTCAGCCTCGTCGAGCGCGCGGCGGAATCGATCCAGCAGGAAGACGCCGAGCGGATGACCGCGCGGCTCGCCAAGGGTCAGTTCGACATGAACGACCTGCGCAGCCAGCTCGCTCAGATGCGCCGCATGGGCGGCCTTGGCGCGCTCGCCGGCATGATGCCCGGCATGAAGAAGGCGCAAGGCGCGCTCGCCACCGCAGGCGGCGACAAGATGCTGATTCACATGGACGCGATGATCGGTTCAATGACCGTGAAGGAGCGTGCCAAGCCCGAACTCATCAACGCCAAGCGCAAGATCCGCATCGCCAAAGGCTCCGGCACCACGGTGCAGGAGGTCAACAAGGTCCTGAAGATGCATCAGGAAATGTCCACCGCCATGAAGAAGATCAAGAAGATGGGCGGGCTGAAGGGCATGATGGCGATGCTGGGGAAGGGCGGCATGGGCGGTCTCGGCAACGCCCTCGGCGGTGCGGGGCTCGGCGACATGATGGACAAGGCCGGTGGTGGGCTGCCCAAGGGTCTGCCCGGCCTCGGCGGCGGTCAGGACGGCATGCCCAAGCTGCCGCCCGGCTTCGAAAATCTTCTCAAGAAAAAGTAATCATTCAACTCAACTGATTTAGAACGAAGGAATATCACATGGCTCTCAGCATTCGTCTGTCGCGTGGCGGCTCCAAGAAGCGTCCCTATTACCGCATCGTCGTTGCCGATGCGCGCAGCCCCCGCGACGGCAAATTCATCGAGAAGATCGGCAACTACAACCCGCTGCTCGCCAAGGATTCGGAAAGCCGCGTCGTGCTCGATGCCGAGCGTGCGAAGTATTGGCTGTCGAACGGCGCGCAGCCGACCGACCGCGTCGCCCGCTTCCTCGACGTCGCCGGCGTCCGTGAGCGCGCGGCTCGCACCAACCCGAACAAGGGCAAGCCGGGCGAGAAGGCCACCGAGCGCGCCGAAGAGCGGGCCGAGAAGCTGAAGGCGCAGGAAGAGGCCGCTGCGGCCGCCGCCGCCGCTCCGGCTGCCGCTGAGGAGGCTCCGGCCGACGACGCCACCACCGAGACGACCGAGGCGTAAGCATCGGAACCGGCCATGATGCGTTGACCTCCTCGTTCTTAAGGAGTTGACGCATCATGGCCATCGAACCCGATCCCCGCACCGCGCCCGACGATCTCGCGGACGGTGCCACCAGCGACGCCATTAACGAAGGCGTTTCAAACACCGAGCCCGCGGAAGGTGACGACGATGCCCCAACAGGAGGCGACGGATCGCCCGAACAAGCCGGCGGCTGAACCCAGCGTCACGCTGGCCGTGGTGATCGGTGCGCATGGCATCCACGGCCAAGTGCGGCTGAAGGTCTTCGCCGAGGATTTCGGCAGCTACAAGAGCTTCAACCAAGGCGCACTGACGCTGAAGGCGTCGCAGGCCGGCAACAACGGCACGATTGCGCGTTTCGCCGAGATAGCCGACCGCAACGCCGCCGAGGCGATGCGCGGCACCGAACTCACCGTCCCACGGTCGGCGTTGCCACTGCTCGGCGAGGGCGAATATTACCACGCCGATCTGATGGGGTTACCGGTGGTATCTACCACGGCGGAAGAGCTTGGCCGCGTGGTGCTGATCGAGAATTTCGGCGCCGGTGACGTGCTTGAGATCGAGCGGCCGAACGGCAAGCGTTTCATGATCCCGATGAACGCCGACGCGGTGCCCGAATGGAGCGCCGAACGGCTAGTGGTGAACGCCGACTTCGTCGAGTGACGTGAGGTACTCCCAACTTGCCACCCCGAGAAAGCCGGGATCCATGGAGGCACCTGGGGCGTGTAACGCGGATCATCGCCGACCGTGCGTATCCATGTCCATGGGTTCCGGCGTTCGCCGTGATGACGGAAAGGGGCGCACCTTACCGCCGGATCGGCCGCCGCTCGCTCAGCAGGTTCCGGATCGTCGTCGCCGCGACGCCGGCTTCGCCCATCGCGTGGCTGATCTGGTCTAGCCCCTTCACCACATCTCCCGCCGCGAACAGGCCCGGCACGGTGGTCCGCTGGTGATCGTCCACTTCCAGACACCCCTCGTCGCTCGCCCGCGCACCCGCCGCGACCGCCAGATGCGAGCGGATGCGTGATCCCAGCGCCGGGTAGACGCTGTGGAACCGCATCCGCCCGCGCGCCGTATCCAGAGCCAGCAGGTCGCCTTCGATTGCCCAGCCGCCGCATGGTCCCTGCACCCGCACGATGCCGGCCTCGTCCAGCTTGGCGGCGCAGGCGTCATCCAGTAGATGCTCCGCCTCGGGCGAGATGAGTGTCACGTCCCGCGTATAGCCGCGCAGGAACAGCGCCTCGCGCGTCCCGTGATCGCCAGTGCCGACCACCCCTACGCGCTTGTCGGTCACCTCGTATCCGTCGCAGATCGGGCAATAGCGGATCATTCCGCGCTCCAGCGCCGGATCGTGCACCTCGGGAAGGATGTTCGGCCGATGGTTGACCACACCGGTCGCCAGCAGCACCGTCCGCGCCGCATAGCTGCCGGTGTCGGTGACGATGCGGAAATCCTCTCCGTCGCGCTCGATCGCCGTGACCCGCTTTTCCTCACGACGCGCACCATACTTCTCCGCCTGCGCCAGCATCAGTCCCAGCAGCGCCTTGCCGCCGATCCCCTCGGGATAGCCGGCATGATTGTGCGTGCACGGGATCATCGCCGCCCGGCTCAATCCGCTGTCGAACAACCGGATCGACAGGTGGAAACGCGCCAGGTAGATCGCCGCGGTCAGCCCCGCCGGCCCCGCGCCGACGATGATGCAATCGTCCATCAGCCTTGCACCCGATCAAGCATGTATATACATCCCGTGTATACGGAGATACGTCATGGGTAACGAATATCGCGCTAAGGTGTTCAAGTCAGGTAATTCCGTCGCGCTGCGGCTACCGAAAGCGCTTGGCATCGCCGATGGCGCCGAGATGGTCCTGCGCGAGGAGGCGGGAAAGTTCACGTTCGAACCCGCGCCGGTCGAGCGCAAGAGAATCGACCTGACCGGGATCTACGGTTCCTGTCCGGGTTTGAAGCCTCTCTCACGCGATGAGCGGATGATGGAGCCACGGGAACTGGACTGGGAGGGGAAGCTCCTGCGTCGTGACTGAGCCGCGTTACCTGCTCGATTCGAACATCTGTATCTACGTGTTGGAAGGTCTTTCGGACGTCGCCCGGGCGCGTGTCGAGGCGTGCGCCCCCGGTGAGATCGCCGCGTCCTCCATCACGTATGCGGAGGTCTTGCGGGGGGTCGACCCCTCGAATGCGCGAGCTATGGCGGCGACGAAGGCGTTCTTCACAGTGTGCAGGGTGCTGCCATTCGGAGATGCGGCGGCTGAAGTCTATCCGCGTGTTCCGTTCAGGCGCGGGCGCTTCGACCGGCTGATCGGTGCGCACGCCATTGCTCTGGGCCTGATCGTCGTCACCAATAACGAAAGCGACTTCGACGACATCCCCGGCCTGTCCGTCGAGAACTGGACCCGATGACCTTCACTGCCACCATCCTGACGCTCTACCCCGAGATGTTTCCCGGCCCGCTCGGCGCGTCGCTCGCCGGACGTGCGCTGCGGGAGGGCGGCTGGGCGTGCGACCCCGTGCAGATCCGCGACTTCGCCACCGACCGGCACCGCTCGGTCGACGACACGCCTGCGGGTGGCGGCGCCGGCATGGTGCTGCGCGCCGACGTGCTCGCCGCCGCCGTCGACAGCGTCGCCGACGACCGCCCGATCCTCGCGATGACGCCGCGCGGTCGGCCGCTCACCCAGGCCCGAGTCCGCGAGATCGCCGCCGGCCCCGGCGCGATCGTCCTCTGTGGCCGGTTTGAGGGGTTCGACGAGCGCATCTTCGAAGGGCGCGATATCGAGGAGGTGTCGATCGGCGACTACATCCTGTCCGGCGGAGAGATGGGGGCGCTCGTCCTGCTCGATGCTTGCATTCGGTTGCTGCCCGGCGTAATGGGCGCGGCTTCAAGCGGTGTGGACGAGAGCTTCGAAACGGGGCTGCTCGAATATCCGCAATATACCCGACCATATGAATGGGAAGGGCGCACGATCCCCGAAGTGCTGCGATCGGGGGATCATGCGAGGATCGCGGCCTGGCGCAAGTCGATGGCCGAGACCGATACACGGCTACGGAGGCCGGACCTGTGGGAGCGCCATGACGGCGCTCGGGTCAAGCCTCCCTCTGGCGCGCGGCGAACGAAGGACTGAAGTTTATGAACATCATCCAGCAGCTCGAAGCCGAGCAGATCGAAAAGCTGACCGCCAAGCGCGCGATCCCCGAATTCCGTCCCGGCGATACGCTGAAGGTCGGCGTGAAGGTCGTCGAAGGCGAGCGCACCCGCGTCCAGAACTACGAAGGCGTGTGCATCGCGCGTTCGAACAAGGGCATGGGCTCGTCGTTCACCGTTCGCAAGATCAGCTTCGGCGAGGGCGTCGAGCGCGTCTTCCCGCTGTACTCGCCGAACATCGATTCGATCGACGTGGTCCGCAAGGGCGCCGTCCGTCGCGCCAAGCTGTACTATCTGCGTGGTCGCACCGGTAAGTCGGCGCGTATCGCCGAGCGCCGCGACACGCGTCCGGCCAAGGGCACCGTCGCCGCGGAGTAATCCCGGCCGGTCTTCGGATACAAGGAAGGGCGCGGAGGATGACCTCCGCGCCCTTTTTGATGTGGTCGCGGATCAGGTATTGGCAGCGCTGGTCCGGATATTGCCGTTGACACCCGCCGGGAAGAAGCCACCGGACGTGACTGCTGCGCGGTTCTGGTACACCACGTTCAGCACCTGCGGCGCGGTTCGGCCAAGCGCCAAACCATTGGTGTCCGCCGGCACGAAGTTGGCGGTCGTCGCATTGCCGATGTCCTGATCGGTGTCACCAGCGCCATCCAGCGTATCGCGCGTGTCGCTGATTTTGGTGATGTTGCCGTAGATCGCCGATCGCGTCAGCCCCTTCGACCACAATGTGCTGCGGATCGCGGCGTCATGGTAGCATTCAGTGGCGAGAATACCGGCCGATGCTTCCAGAAACGTCTTGTTCGTGATCAGCCGTGCCGAGCCGCGATAGGCTGTGACCCCGACATCGGTCAGCAGATAAGCGCCGACGAGGAAGTTCTCGTCATTGGCATAGGGATCGAACGTCTCGGTTGCGCCGATCACGCCTGCAGCGCGCGCTGCCGCCGTAAACGCACCGGTGGCATCTCCCGCGATGTTGATGGCGGGCTGTGCCACCGCGGCGCTGCCCAGCGACGTGCGGAGGAAACGGATATGCGCGGTTTCGTCAAAAGCGATTTCGCGCGCATAATCTGCGACGACGGGATCGGTGAAGTTCACTTGACGACCGCCGGTAACCGCGCCTTGCGTGCCGGCGCCCGTGGTCAGGTCGGCGCGGACCGGCTGTCCGAACGCCGCCTGGTTGTAATAGGCACCTTCGAGATATTCGAGGCTAAGCGCGAAGTTGAGGATGTCCACATCGACGTTTGCGGACGGGGTGGGGGTAGGGGTTGGCGTAGGGAACGGCGTTGATTGCTCGTCGTCGTCGTCACAGGCGGACAACAACGTCAGGCCGCCTGCCATCGCGGCAGCGCCGCCACACAAGCGGATGAAACGGCGTCGGGCGGCGCGGGCGTGGCCGGCGCTTTCCATCATGTCGAGGATCGTGGTCTGGTCGGTCATAACGGGTCTCTCCCTGGTTCGGTATCGTCAGGCGGCGGTCGTGCGGAGCGTGCCGTTGACGCCGTTGGGGAAGAAGCCGCCCGACGAAGCGGACGTGCCGGCGGTCAGATAGACGATGTTGAGCACCTGCGCGGGCGTCCGGCTGAAGGCGATGCCGTTGGCGTCGGTCGGCGCGATGTTGCTGACTTGGACGTTGACGGTGGTGCCGCCGGTATTAACGTAAGGCACGGTTTGCGTGGCAACGCCCTGGTCGAGATCCGCAGGGCCATCGAGCGTGTCACGGGCGTTGGAGATCGACTCCGAAGCCGTGCGCAGGGTCGATGCACCGATACCCTTGGCGTAAAGCGCGTTGCGGATCAGCCCGGCATGGAACGCCTCCACCGCCAGAATGCCGGCGGCGGCATCTAGGTAGGTGTTGTTGGTGATCAGCGGCGATGCGCCCTTGTAGGCGGTAACGCCGACATCCTCAAAGATGAACGCGCCGAGCAGGAAATTCTCGTCGTTGGCATAGGGATCGAAGGTCGCTCCGGCGCCGATCAGACCGGCAGCGCGGGCGGCATTCGAAAAGGCGGTGTTGGGGCCGACGCCGATGTCGATCGCCGGCTGTGCGACGGCGCTGGTGCCGAGCGCGTTGCGCAGGAAGGCGACATGCGCCACCTCGTCCGCTGCGATCTCCCGTGCATATTGGCGTACGACGGGATCGGTGAAGGTCACCTGACGCCCGCCATTGACGGATCCCTGCGTGCCGCTGCCGGTGAGCAGGTTGGAGGCAAGGCCGGTGCCGTTGGCCGCGTAAGCGTAGAATTGCGCTTCGAGATATTCGAGGTTCAGCGCGAAGTTGAGGATATCCGCATCCGACGGCGCGGTCTGCGCAGCGGCGTCCAGTGGAATGGAAAGCGTCGCACCGATAGCGGCGGCACCGATCGCGGTCTTGAAAAAAGCCCGACGGTCTTCACGGCGCCGGACGCGCGCGTCCATCGTATGGATCAGCTGATCTGACTCCATCATCGTTCGTAACCTCCCTGACATTCGGCAAGGGTCCAACAGGCGTGGCGGCCCTGATCCCTGAGAACGTTACGTTCATCACGATGAAAGGATGCCCGATACAGCAAATAAATGACGTATTTATAGGATGTTACGGGTATGATGCTACGAAGTTGTTGATGTGTGTTCGGGATTGTCAAAGCAGCTGACGCGCATTGCCGCGGCGACGGCAATGTGCTGTCTTCGCCGCGACGAACCGGACCGGAGAAGGCGGCGCATGATATTCAGGGTGATGACGCTTTTCGCCGCGGCCGCGTTGACGGTCGCGCCGGCAGCCGCGGAATCGGCGCGGGACGTCCTGACCCAGGCATCGTTCTCGGCTCGCAGCAAACCGGCGGCGTTGCAAAGCATCGGCGAGGCGGAACGACTGGCGGCTTCGGTGCTGGCCCACGCACCCGGCGATCGGGAGGCGCTGTTGATGCAGGCCACGGCTCGCAGCTATCGCGCCAAGATGAATGGCAGCAGGGCCGATGCGATCGCGGCTCGCAAGATGTTCGAGGCGCTCGCGGCAAAGGCGCCGCTCGATCCCGAGCCGCAGCTGGGCCTTGGCGCCTGGCACATGGGTGCGGTGTTCAAGCTGGGGGGCATGATCGGTCGTGCGGCTCTGGGCGCACAGAAGAGTGTCGGCCTCGCTGCGCTGGACCGCGCTGTGGCGGGTGGGGGCAACCGGGCGATCTACGCCGGCGTGGCGGCGCTGTTGCGGCTGGAACAGGATGCAGGCGATCCGAAGGGGCGCGCGCTTGCCGAATTTGCGAGCCGGGCGGGTGCGCCTACAGCTTTCGATCGCGTGATGCGTCGTGCCGCCGCTGCGATACTGGCCTCGATCCAATCCGGCAATGCGGGCGCGACCCGAACGCTGGCGGCACGCTTGCTGCCCTTCGGGCAGATCGACGACTAAATGGTGGTGATGCTGGATCGGCAGGCGGCAGAACGACTTGCCGTGAAGGTGCTGACACGTCATTTCGATGGACAGTCGATCGATTGCCGTATGAATTGACGTAAAGCTATCGGGATGATGCGGGAGTGACGGACATGCCTGACTGTCGACGGAAAGCCGTTCATGCCGTTGCCATGATGGCCATGGCCTTCATGCCGCTGTTGGCAGAGGCGCAACGCAGGCCCGTGCCCGCGACGATCAAGAAGCGCGTCGTTACGAGTTCCGGCGACGCCGAGATGCTGTTCGCATCGGATGTGGCGAACACGCGGGCGACGCTGGCGGGCCTGTGTGAAAAGATCGGCTGGAGCGTCCGCTGGAAGGGCAGCATGCGCGACACGTTACGCTGCGATGTACCCACCAGCGAAACCACCATCGTCCAGATGGCGGGCGCCAATGCGGGCGACCTGCGTTACCTGATAGCGACCGGTACGGCGGTGCCGGTGCGCAAGGAGGTCGTCTTTCTGCTCGCTGCGAAGCGCGGTGGTACGGTGGTACGGGCACAGGCGGCCCGGTTCTTTCCGGCCGTATCGGGTGTGACGCCGGTGCGAAAAGCGATCGAAGACGAGAATACGTTCAACGGGCTGATCAATATACTGGCGCTGGCAGGCGGTCGGTTCGCACCAGGCACCCGGTTCGAGCGCATCGCATATCTGGGCTTCCGCACCGATCAGGTCAGCGATGCGACCGGAGATGGAACCCGCAAGACAAGAGGCCTCGTCGTCGGCGACGTCGATGCCGGCAGCCCGGCGGCGCTGGCGCAGATGCGTGTCGGCGATGTCATCCACGCCATCAATGGCAAGACCTTCGGCGACTATGAAGGGGCAACGAAGCTGATGGCAAAGCTGCGACCGGGGGACCCGGTGCACCTGACGGTTCAACGTGATGCCGCACCGATCACGGTAGATCTCGTCGCGATGGACGTGCCCGGCATACGGTAGGTTGGCAGAACAAGGCCGGCAGCATCTGCCCGACCTTCATTCTGCCAATGGCGTATCGACTGCGAATAATACGCTGATCGGCAGAAGCCCGGTGGCTCCTGCCGATCGATGCTCACTGGTCGAGGAACGAGCGCATTTTGCGGCTGCGGCTCGGGTGCTTGAGCTTGCGCAGCGCCTTCGCCTCGATCTGACGAATGCGTTCGCGTGTCACGCTGAACTGCTGGCCGACCTCTTCGAGCGTATGATCAGTGTTCATGCCGATGCCGAAGCGCATGCGCAGCACGCGTTCCTCACGCGGCGTCAGCGAGGCGAGGACGCGGGTGACCGTTTCCTTCAGGTTCGCCTGAATCGCCGCATCCACCGGAATGACCGCATTCTTGTCCTCAATGAAGTCGCCGAGATGCGAATCCTCCTCGTCGCCGATCGGCGTTTCGAGGGAGATCGGCTCCTTGGCGATCTTCATCACCTTGCGGACCTTCTCGAGCGGCATCGAGAGGCGCTCCGCCATCTCTTCCGGCGTCGGCTCGCGGCCCTGCTCGTGGAGGAACTGGCGGCTGGTGCGGACCAGCTTGTTGATCGTCTCGATCATATGAACCGGGATGCGGATGGTCCGCGCCTGATCCGCGATCGAGCGGGTGATCGCCTGCCGAATCCACCACGTCGCGTACGTGCTGAACTTGTAGCCACGGCGATATTCGAACTTATCGACCGCCTTCATCAGGCCGATATTGCCCTCCTGGATCAGATCCAGGAACTGAAGGCCGCGGTTCGTGTACTTCTTGGCGATCGAAATCACGAGGCGCAGGTTCGCCTCGACCATCTCCTTCTTGGCGATACGCGCCTCGCGCTCCGCCTTCTGCACCATGTTGACGATGCGGCGGAACTCGGGGAGCGCCATGCCGGTCTGTTGCGAAATCTCGCTGATCTCGCCGCGGATGCGGTCGACCGCCTCGCCCTCGTTGGTGGCGAATGCAACCCACTTCTTGTCGAGCTTGCCGACCGTCTGCAGCCACGTATCGTCCAGCTCGTGGCCGACGTAGCGGTCGAGGAAGTCCTTGCGGCTCACCTTGTGACGCTCGGCGAGGCGCAGCATCTGTCCGCCCAGCGCGGTCAGGCGCCGGTTGTAGGCATACAGCTGATCGACCAGATATTCGATCTTGGCGTTGTGGAACTGGACGCTCTCGACCTCGGCGGTCAGCTCCTCGCGCAGCTTGTGATACTTGCGCTCGTCGCCAGTCGACAGCTCACCACCAGCGGTCATCGCATCGAGACGCACCTGCTGGATCTTGCTGAACTTCTTGTAGAGCGCGGTGATGTTGGCGAACCGCTCCAGCGCCTGAGGCTTGAGCGTTTCCTCCATCTGCGCGAGGCTGAGGGTATTGTCCTCGTCCTCGTCGTCGGACGGACGCGGCGCGCGCGGCTCACCGGATTCGTCGTCCTCGTCGGCCGACGCCTCTTCGGGCTCGGGCTCGTCCTTGAAGCTGGCGCCGGCGGTCTTTTCGCTGATCTCGCCCGATTCGTCGTCCTCGGCACCCTCGACCTGCTCGGGCGAGGGACCCTTGGACAGCATGGCGTCGAGATCGAGGATCTCGCGCAGCTGCATCGTGCCTTCGTTGAGCTGGGTCGACCAGTCGATGATGGCGTTGAAGGTGATCGGCGATTCGCACAGGCCGAGGATCATCGTGTCCCGGCCGGCCTCGATCCGCTTGGCGATCGCGATCTCGCCCTCGCGCGACAGCAGCTCGACGGCTCCCATCTCGCGCAGGTACATGCGGACCGGATCGTCGGTACGATCGACGGTTTCCTTCTTCTTGGTCTCTAGCGCAGGCGCGGCGGTGCCGTCGCCGTCGACCTCGACGACCTCCGGCTCGTCGTCCTCGGCTTGCTCCTTCTCGTCGCCGTCATCGCCCGCTTCGTCGTTCTCGACGATGTTGACGCCCATCTCGTTGAGCGCGGACATGATGTCCTCGAGCTGGTCGGACGACATCTGGTCCTGCGGCAGCGCCTCGTTGAGCTGGTCGTAGGTGATGTACCCACGCTTCTTGGCGCGGGCGACCAGCTTCTTGATATCGGCATCATTGAGGTCGATCAGCGGCGCGTCGGTCACGTCACCACCCTCATCGCCACCGTTACCGTTAACTTTCGCCATCAATTGCCCTCGGATCCCAACGCTCGGGCGTCTTCGTTCGACTGCACCAAATTTGCAAGTCGAAGCTCCAACGCCTGTTTCTCTTTCACCAATGCCACCTGCCGTTCGAACGCCTCGTGGGTGAAGTGCGTCTGCATCGAAGCGGTCGCCTCCATCAGCGCCAGATCGACCTCGGGACGCGCCACCATGATGGCGATCGCTTCGTCTAGGTCGGCTCGGGCGCGGTCCGGATCACCGCCGCTTTGCGTGAACGAATAGGGCATCGTATCGGCTCTCAGCAGTTCGCTCGCGACTGAATCAAAACCGCTTCGTGCCAATATGGTGCGCAGGGCCGCGCTATCAAGCGCCTGATCCTCCAGCGCGACGTCGACCACCGCCTCAAACAGCCGGCCGAGCGGCCCGCCCACCAGCTTGAGGCTGCCGAGCACCTCCATATGCCGGGCGATTTCCACGGGATGGCGGATCAGTCCGGCCAGTACCGCTTTGGCGAGTACGCGGTCGATGCCGAAGGCGTGGAACGCCTTTACGTCCTCGGTCGGCGGCGCGATCGGCTGTTTCCACTGCCCGTCGCTGCCGCGCTTGCCCTGCGGCCGAGGGGCGTTGGGGGTGAAGACGCGGCGCTTCGGCGCGAAATGTTCGTAGAAGCGGTTCTTGAAGTCGTTCTCATATTCGCGCCGGACCGAGGCATCGGCGATCGTCGCGGCGAGCTCTGCCAGGCGCTGCTTCAGGCCGGCGCGCTGTTCGGGTGTATCGAGCGGGCCGGCGGCGACCTCGCTTTGCCAGAGGCGATCAACCAGCGGCTGCGGCTGCTGGAGCAGCGCTTCCATCGCCTGCGCGCCCCCGGCCTTGACCAGATCGTCGGGGTCCTGACCCTGTGGGAGGGTGATGAACGACAGACTTCGACCGTTGCCGAGCAATGGCATCGCGCGCGCCGCCGCCCGCAACGCCGCCTTCTGCCCGGCGCTGTCGCCGTCGAAGCAAAGGATCGGCACGTCGACCATCCGCCACAGCCGCTCCAGCTGCGCTTCGGTCAGTGCGGTGCCGAGCGGCGCGACGGCTTCGTGAATGCCCGCCTGCGACAAAGCGATGACGTCCATATAGCCCTCGACCACCAGCACGCGGGCGGCCTTGCGTGCGGCCGGGGCGGCGCGGTCGAGATTGTAGAGCGTGCGGCCCTTGTCGAAGAGCGGCGTATCGGGGGAGTTAAGATATTTCGGTTCGCCCTCACCAATGACGCGGCCACCGAAGGCGATCGTCCGCCCGCGCGCGTCTCGGATCGGGATCATCAGCCGGCCGCGGAACCGGTCGTACGGGTCCTTCCCCTCGACCTGGATCAGCAGCCCGCATTCGACCAGCGCGGGGTCGCCATAGTCCTTCAGCGCGGTCTTCAGCTTGCCGCGGCTGTCGGGGGAAAAGCCCATGCCGAAGGTGCGCGCGGTGTCGGGGGAGATGCCGCGTTTCGCGAGCACGGCGCGGGCCTCGCTGCCGCCGATGCCGCCCAGTTGTTCGGTGAACCAGGTCGCGGCGTCGGCCATCGCATCGTGCAGGCCCTTGGCACGCTCGGCCTTGGCGGCGGAGGCGCGGTCCTGCGCCGGCATCTCGAGCCCGGCGGCCTGCGCGAGCTCCTTGACCGCATCAATGAACGGCAGGCCGCGCTGGTCCGTCATCCACTTGATCGCGTCACCGTGCGCGGAGCAGCCGAAGCAATGGTAGAAGCCCTTGTCGTCGTTGACGTAGAACGACGGAGTCTTCTCGTTGTGGAACGGGCAACACCCGCGCATCTCGCGCCCGGCCTTTTGCAGCTTGGTCGTCTTGCCGATCAGCGCCGACAGCGAGGTGCGGGCGCGGAGCTCGTCAAGGAACTGCGGAGACAGGCTCATGCGGCTGATTCTACCATGAACGAAGCGGGGCCGCGCGGCAAATCTCGACCTTCGAAGCCGCGGAAGTTGCCAAACTTGCCACTACGTCGGGTTCGGAAACACCTTCCCGGCGGGTGACCTGCCCGGACGGGGTGCGTGAACGATCGACGATGGGAAAGAGCGTAGGCAACAAGCGTACCCACTTTGTTCCGTGTAGGACAGGGGTTCCTCGTAGGACAGGGCTTCCCTTTCCTCAGGAGAGGGACGCCTTCACCAGCCCGCTCGCCTTGCTCATGTCGAGGTTGGCCGCATGCCGCGCCTTCAGCTCCGCCATCACGCGACCCATGTCCTTCATCCCCGATGCGCCGAGTTCCACCTTGATCGCCTCGATCGCGGCGACCGTATCGGCCTCGCTCATCTGCGCCGGCAGGAAGCGTTCGATCACCGCGACCTCCGCCTTCTCGGCATCGGCAAGCTCCTGACGCCCGCCCGTCTCGTACATCGTGATCGATTCGCGGCGCTGCTTGACCATCTTCTGCAACACCTCGACCACCACCGCATCGTCGTCGGCGGGCGCGGTACCGGTGCGCAGTTCGATGTCGCGGTTCTTGATCGCGGCCTGGATCAGACTGATCGCGTTGCGCGCTTCCTTGTCGCCGGCCTTCATGGCGGTGACCTGTGCGGCCTTGATGTCGTCGCGAATCATGGGGAAGCTCTCGAAGATGACGGTGAAGCGGACGACCCTAGCGAAGGAACGGCTGCCCGTGAACCGGTTGACCTGAGGGGGGCAGGGGTCTAGCGGCCACCGCTTAGCGACATAGACGAAACCAACCGGAGTGCCCGCCAAGCCATGGCCGACGCCAAGCCCATTGCCATGCCCGCCAAACCTGAGGGTGCGACCGGCGTTCTGGTCCTCGCGAGCGGCGAGGTGGCCTGGGGCCGCGGCTTCGGCGCGGAAGGCGCGGCGGTCGGCGAGGTGTGCTTCCACACCGCGATGACCGGCTATCAGGAGATCATGACCGACCCGTCGTTCGCGGGGCAGATCATCACCTTCACCTTCCCGCACATCGGCAACGTCGGCGCGAACCCGGACGATATCGAGGCGGATGCGCCGCATGCGCTGGGCATGATCGTGCGCGAGGACGTGACCGCGGCGTCGAATTTCCGCGCGGTCGAGCGGCTGGATGGATGGATGCAGCGCCATGCGCGCATCGGCCTGTCGGGGATCGACACGCGGGCGCTGACGCGGCGCATCCGTAGTGGCGGCGCGCCGAACGGCGTGGTGGCGCATGCGGCGGATGGGGTGTTCGACCTCGACGCGCTGCTGGCGATGGCGCGGGCGTGGCCAGGCCTAGAGGGAATGGACCTCGCCAAGAGCGTGTCGACCGAGACGCATTACGCCTGGGGCGAGACACGCGAGGGCGGCCCGTGGCGGCTGGGCTTCGGCTATGGTGGGGACGAAGGCGGCGAGCGACCGCACGTCGTCGCGATTGATTACGGCAGCAAGCACAACATCTTCCGCAACCTTGTTCAGGCCGGTGCGAAGGTGACGGTGCTGCCCGCAGAGGCGACGTTCGACGAGGTCATGGCGCAGAACCCGGACGGCATCTTCCTGTCCAACGGCCCAGGCGACCCTGCTGCGACGGGCGAATATGCGGTGCCGGTGATCCGGCAATTGCTCGATACGGGAAAGCCGCTGTTCGGCATCTGCCTCGGCCACCAGTTGCTGGGGCTGGCGGTGGGCGCGACCACGACCAAGATGTTCCAGGGCCATCGCGGCGCCAACCACCCGGTCAAGCGGCTGAGCGATGGCGCGGTCGAGATCACCAGTATGAATCACGGCTTTGCGGTCGAGCGGGACAGCCTGCCGGCGAACGTGCGCGAGACGCATGTGTCACTGTTCGACGGGTCGAACGCCGGGCTGGAACTGACGGATCGGCCGGCGTTCAGCGTGCAGTATCACCCTGAAGCGTCGCCAGGGCCGCAGGATAGCCTGTATCTGTTCGAGCGGTTTGTCGGGTCGCTTAGCCGGTCGGCATCATGAGTGCGTTGCTCGCACTTGCTGTGCAGGCTGCGACGCTCCCTCATTCCTCATCACGTCGCCAGATGAGCCAGGCACGCCTGAATGCGATGGCCGATGCGTGCCACGCACCGCGAAAGTGGGTCGAACTGAGAGGCCGGGAAGTCGTGTTCAAGGCTAATCCGGATGCAGAATATAAGAAGATCGAGTGCATGCTCAGGAAGATCAGCGCGGTGGTCGACATGCCGAACATCGGCTTCGTCGGCAACGAACAGATTTCGGAAGACAAGTAATGCCAAAACGCACCGACATCTCCTCCATCCTCGTGATCGGCGCGGGGCCGATTGTTATCGGTCAGGCGTGCGAGTTCGATTATTCGGGCACGCAGGCGATCAAGGCTTTGAAGGAAGAGGGCTATCGCATCGTCCTCGTCAACTCCAATCCCGCCACGATCATGACCGATCCCGAGCTGGCCGACGCGACCTATGTCGAGCCGATCACGCCCGCGATCGTCGCCAAGATCATCGAGAAGGAGCGCCCCGACGCGGTGCTGCCGACGATGGGCGGGCAGACCGCGCTCAACACTGCGCTGGCGCTGTTCCACGACGGCACGCTGGAGAAGTACGGCGTGACGATGATCGGTGCGAATGCCGAGGCGATCGACAAGGCGGAGGATCGACTGAAGTTCAAGGATGCGATGACCAGGATCGGGCTGGAAAGCGCCCGGTCGGCGATCGCGCATACGATCGAGGAGGCGATGGCGGGGCTGGAGATCACCGGCCTGCCCGCGATCATCCGGCCGAGCTTCACGATGGGCGGCTCGGGCGGCGGCATCGTCTACAACCGCTCCGAGTTCGTCGACATGGTCCGCAAGGGCCTCGACGCGTCGCCGACCACCGAGGTGCTGATCGAAGAGTCGCTGCTCGGGTGGAAAGAATACGAGATGGAGGTCGTGCGGGATCGCAAAGATAACTGCATCATCATCTGCTCGATCGAGAACGTCGATCCGATGGGCGTCCACACCGGCGATTCGATTACCGTCGCGCCGGCGCTGACGCTGACCGACAAGGAATATCAGATCATGCGCAATGCATCGATCGCGGTACTCCGGGAAATCGGCGTCGAAACAGGCGGTTCCAACGTCCAGTTCGCGGTCAATCCGAAGGACGGGCGACTGGTCGTCATCGAGATGAACCCGCGCGTGTCGCGTTCGTCGGCGCTGGCGTCAAAGGCGACCGGCTTCCCGATCGCCAAGGTCGCCGCCAAGCTGGCGGTCGGCTATACGCTCGACGAGATCGAGAACGACATCACCGGCGCGACGCCCGCGAGCTTCGAACCGACGATCGATTACGTCGTCACCAAGATCCCGCGCTTCGCGTTCGAAAAGTTCAAGGGCGCGGAATCGGTGCTCGGGACGGCGATGAAGAGCGTCGGCGAAGTCATGGCGATCGGCCGCAATATCCACGAGAGCATGCAGAAGGCGTTGCGCGGGCTGGAGACCGGCCTGTCGGGCTTCAACGCGGTCGAGCGGCTGGTCGGCGCGCCACGTGCGGAGATCGAAGCCGCGCTTGCAGTGGCGACACCCGACCGGCTGCTGGTCGCGGCGCAGGCATTGCGCGAGGGTTTCACCGTCGCCGAAATCCACACCATAGCCAAGTTCGATCCGTGGTTCCTTGAGCGGCTGGCGGAGATCGTCAGCGCCGAGGAAGAGGTCTGCAGGAACGGCCTACCGATCGAGGCGGTCGGGCTGCGGCGGCTGAAGTCGATGGGTTTCAGCGACAAGCGGCTTGCCTATCTGGCGCTGAAATCGGCCAATCTGCGCGGCATGGAACGCGGCATCGCGCGCGGATCGGGGCTGATCCACGAAGCGGTCGTCGCGATGACCGGAGGCGTCACCGAGGAGGAAGTGCGCGCGCTGCGCCACCGTCACGGCGTGCGGCCGGTGTTCAAGCGCATCGACACCTGCGCGGCGGAATTCGACGCCAAGACGCCGTATATGTATTCGACTTATGAGGCGCCCTCGTTCGGCGAACCCGAGGACGAGAGCATGCCGTCCGACCGCCGCAAGGTGGTGATCCTGGGCGGCGGCCCGAACCGGATCGGGCAGGGGATCGAGTTCGATTATTGCTGCTGTCATGCGTGCTTCGCGCTGGCGGACGCAGGGTACGAAACGATCATGATCAACTGCAATCCGGAGACTGTGAGCACCGACTACGACACGTCCGACCGCCTGTATTTCGAGCCGCTAACCGCGGAGGACGTGCTGGAGATCCTGCACGTCGAGCAGTCGCGCGGCGAGCTGGTCGGCGTGATCGTGCAGTTCGGCGGGCAGACGCCGCTCAACCTCGCGCGCGCGCTGGAGAAGGCGGGCATCCCGATCCTGGGAACCTCGCCCGACGCGATCGATCTGGCCGAGGATCGCGAGCGGTTCGCGGCGCTGGTCAACAAGCTGCGGCTGAAGCAGCCGGCGAACGGCCTCGCGCGCAGCCGCGACGAGGCGGTCGCGGCGGCGGAGCGCATCGGGTATCCGGTGCTGATGCGGCCGAGCTACGTGCTCGGCGGGCGGGCGATGGAGATCGTCGATTCGCTTCAGCAGCTCGACGATTACATCCAGACCGCGGTGCAGGTGTCGGGCGATTCGCCGGTGCTGATCGACCAATATCTGCGCGACGCGATCGAGGTCGACGTCGATGCGATCTGTGACGGCGAGGATGTCGTCGTCGCTGGCCTGTTGCAGCATATCGAGGAAGCCGGAGTCCACTCCGGCGACAGCGCCTGTTCGATCCCGCCCTATTCGCTGACGCCAGAGACGATTGCCGAAATCGAGCGCCAGACCGTGGCGCTGGCGCATGCACTATCGGTCAAGGGCCTGATGAACATCCAGTTCGCGGTGAAGGACGGCGAGGTCTATCTCATCGAGGTCAATCCGCGCGCGTCGCGCACCGTGCCGTTCGTCGCCAAGGCGATCGGCGTTCCCATCGCCAAGATCGCGAGCCGCGTGATGGCGGGCGAGATGCTGCGCGACCTGCCGAAGATCGATCGCCACATCGATTATTATGCGGTGAAGGAAGCGGTGTTCCCGTTCAATCGCTTCCCCGGCATCGATCCGGTGCTGTCACCGGAAATGAAGAGTACCGGCGAAGTGATGGGGATCGATCCCGATTTCACTACCGCCTTCGCCAAGTCGCAGTTGGGTGCGGGTACCGTGCTGCCGACAGGGGGCACCGCCTTCGTCAGCGTCAAGGACGGCGACAAACCGCATATCGTGCCGGCGGTGAAGTCGCTGCTGGAGCGCGGGTTCAAGGTGCTGGCGACCGGCGGGACGGCGGACTACCTCGCGCTCGCCGGTCTGGGGGTCGAGAAGGTCAATAAGGTGGCGCAGGGGCGGCCGCATATCCTCGACCGGATCATGGACGGCGAGGTGACCTTGATCTTCAACACGACCGAAGGCTGGCAGAGCCTGAAGGATTCGAAGCCGATCCGTCAGGCGGCGCTGGCGCAGAAGATCCCGTACTTCACCACGGCACCTGCCAGTGTGCAGGCGGCGGCGGCGATCGGAGTGACGCATCTTGAAGTCCGGCCCTTGCAATCCTATTATTCGCAGTCGCACAACTAATCCCGACATAATGGAATGTGTGCGGGCGCGTCGGTGAAAGGCGCGCACGGGTCAGAGTGAATTGGGGACGTAGATATGGCGACCGTCGAAAAGATGCCGATGCTCCAGGAGGGCTATGAGACGCTCACCGCGGACCTGAAGCGTCTGAAAGCGGAGCGTCCCCTGATCGTGGATGCGATCGAGGAAGCGCGCGCGCACGGCGATCTGTCGGAAAACGCCGAATATCATGCTGCGAAGGAGCAGCAGGGCCAGAACGAGGCGACGATCAGCGATATCGAGGACAAATTGTCCCGTGCACAGATCATCGATCCGCTGGAGCTGTCGGGTGACAAGGTGGTGTTCGGGGCTACCGTGACGCTGCTCGACGACGACGACAAGCCGGTGAAGTACCAGATCGTCGGCCAGACCGAGGCGAATGCCAAGACCGGCCGGATTTCGTACAATTCGCCGCTGGGCCGGGCGCTCATTGGGCGCAAGGTCGATGAAGAGGTCGAGGTGTCGGTGCCCGCGGGTGACCGGTATTACGTCGTGTCGAAAATCGAGTTTATTTGATCGCCAAGGGGTGAGGGGGAAGCGCCACCATCGGTCGGCACTTCATCGAGCTTCACCTTCTGTCATCCCGGCGAACGCCGGGACCCACGGCTTCGCACCGCCGCTGATGATGCTTGCCGTGTTGAGTTCACCGCATCCATGGGTCCCTGCGTTCGCCGGGATGACGGGGAGGGGGCGCTAACTTGTGGCTGAACTAGCGCACCTTAACGTCATCCCCGCGAAGGCGGGGTTCCATAGTCGATACTTGGGCGATCTAACTTAGCCGCCGTGATTATGGGTTCCCGCCCTCGCGGGAATAACGCAGTTGCGCGAGGGCAATAAGCACCTCAAGCTGGTGGCGTGAGCAATTCCGGCTCGAGCAGACGGTGCAGGTGAACGACCACGAACTTCATCTCGGCGTCGTCAACGGTACGCTGCGCATTCGCACGCCAAGCCTTTTCGGCGCTGGCATAGTCCGCAAAGATGCCGACGACCTCCAGCTTCGACGGGTCGGCGAATTCGAGGGTGCGGGGATCGGTAACGCGACCGCCAAAGACGAGGTGGAGCTTGCTCATGCGAGTGTCCCGGGTGTGAGGTTCAGGCAGCGGCACTAGCGTGTTGCGCTGCAGTATTGAACCCCCGACGGCAGCGGAACCGGCGCTGATCGCCGATCCCGCCGGGTGGTCAGCCCTTGTTGGCCGCGGTCTTGGCGGCGGCGGAGCCGGCGCTGGTCGCTGCTTTGGCGATGCCCTGGAACAGCGACTTGACCTGATCCTTTGCTGCATCCTTGGACAGGCCGGCGTTCTGCAATTCGCTCGTGCCGGTCTCCCGTGCCGCCTGGAACGCGCTGCGCGCGCGTTCGCCGAGGCTGCGGCCGACGGGGGCGAGCAGTTCCTTTTCCTTTGCCGAACGCGGGATCAGCGCGCCGGCGAGTGCACCGATGGCGAGGCCGCCTGCGACGATGGCGAGCGGGTTGGATTCGATCGCGTCGGCGGCGCGATGCGCCGCGTCGCTCGCGGCATGCTTGGCGTCGTCGATGCGGTCCGGAGTATGCAGATTGGACATCGGGTTCATCCTTGTGGGAGTTGGTCTTGCGGGCCGAGGCCGGGTTCGTGATCGCGATAACCCGGTTTTTGCGGCTTGGGTTTGCGGCGGAACATGCTGGCAATCCGGTGGCGGGCCAGGAACAGGCCCGCCACCGCGGTGGCGCCGGCTACCGCTCCGGGATTGCGCACTGCGGCGTTCAGGCTGGCTTGAGCCGCCGCGCCACCCTTGTCGGTGACGTCTCGGGCCGCCTGCAACGCCAGCGTCCTGGGGTTGAGCTTCACCTGCAGCTTGCCGAGTGTGGCGGACAGGCGCTCGCGCGCCGCGGCGGCCTCCTGCTCGGCGTCGGCGAGGCGGGTCGCGGGATCGGCGGTGCTCATTGCGGCTTCCCCGGTGTCAGACGTCCCTTGCCGATGATCGCCAGTACGCCGGCGATCGCCAGCGTGCCGATCACCACCGCGGCGGTGGCGAGGCCGGGCCCGATCAGCGTCGCGAGGCTGAGGATCAACCCGACCAGCAGCGCGATCAGCGCCGCCAGTGCGAGCACGCCCGCAACGGCGAAGAAGACCGCCGCATTCTTGTACGCGCTCGCCCGCTCGCCGACCCGCGCCTTGACCAGCGCGACCTCGGCGCCGGCCAGCCCACGGGCATCCTCGACGAGCTGGGATACTAGGGTGCCGATGCCCTCGTCCTCCGCCACCTGTTCGATCACCGCCATGGGACCGGTCAGGCCTTGTTGCCGTCGATGCCGGACTGAACGATGCGGGCGACCGCGAAGCCAAGCGCTGCGGCCACACCGACGGCGACGCCCGGGCTCTTGCGAACGAATTCGCGCGCCTCGTCGAGCAGTTCCTCGACGTCCTTGCCCTTGATCTGTTCGGAGAAGCTGGAGACCGCGCCTGCCGCCGAACGGGCATATTCGCCATATTGCGCGCCGAGCTTCTCGTCGACCTGACCGGCAGCGTCGTTGATCATCTGCGACAGCTGATCGAGACCACCCACCGCACGTTCCTTGCCGGTATCGGCCAGGGTGCGGATCTTGTCGGTCGCCTGCGCACCGTATTTGGACGAATAGTCCTTTACAGTCTGCTTCGCCTGTTCGGTCTTGCTGCCGCCCGATGCCGGATCGAAATCGACGCCTGCATCCTTCAGTGGCTCTGCGGGCGTGAATTCCGTGCTGGCGGGGGGTGGCGTGATGTCGCCGTCGTTGATCGGTTTCAGGTCGTTATCGGCCATGACGCGCCCTTTGCTTGTTGTTCGACACCCTCAACCCCGTCGTTGCGAGTGCGGTTCCCTGATCGTTCGGGAGATTGCCGCACCGCGTCCGGCAGGGTAGAGGCCGCCGCGTACCGCCCGAGACGTAGGAGCATCGTTACGTGACCGCAATCATCGACATCCATGGCCGCCAGATCCTCGACAGCCGAGGCAATCCTACCGTGGAAGTCGACGTGTTGCTGGAAGACGGCAGCTTCGGTCGGGCCGCCGTGCCGTCGGGCGCGTCGACCGGCGCGCACGAGGCGGTCGAGAAGCGCGACGGCGACAAGAGCCGCTGGGGCGGCAAGGGCGTCGACAACGCGATCGACGCGGTGAACGGCGAACTGGTCGAGGCGCTGATCGGTCTGGATGCCGAGGATCAGGCGGACCTCGACCGCACGATGATCGAACTGGACGGGACGGGGAACAAGGGTCGGCTGGGCGCCAATGCGATCCTGGGCGTCAGCCTCGCCGCCGCCAAGGCCGCAGCCGAAGCGCGTGGCATGCCGCTGTACAAGTATGTCGGCGGCGTGTCGGCGCATGTGCTGCCGGTGCCGATGATGAACATCATCAACGGCGGCGAACATGCCGACAATCCGATCGATTTCCAGGAATTCATGATCGTCCCCGTGGGCGCCGAGAACATCGTCGAGGCGGTGCGCTGCGGTTCGGAGATCTTCCACACGCTCAAGAAGGCGCTGCACGACAAGGGGCTGGCGACCGGCGTCGGCGACGAGGGCGGTTTCGCGCCGAACATCGCGTCGACCGAGGAAGCGCTCGGCTTCATCATGCAGAGCATCGAGAAGGCGGGCTATACGCCCGGCGGCGACGTCATGCTGGCGCTGGATTGCGCTGCGACCGAATTCTACAAGGACGGCCGCTACGACATTTCGGGTGAGGGCAAGGTGCTGGAAAGCGGCGCGATGGCGGAATATCTCGCCGACCTCACGCGCCGGTATCCAATCTTCTCGATCGAGGACGGCATGAGCGAGGACGATTGGGAGGGCTGGAAGGCGCTGACCGATCTGATCGGCGACAAGGTGCAGCTCGTCGGCGACGACCTGTTCGTCACCAATCCCAAGCGCCTCAAGCGCGGCATCGACGGCGGCTACGCCAACTCGCTGCTGGTGAAGGTCAACCAGATCGGCACGCTGACCGAGACGCTGGAGGCGGTCAACATGGCGCAGCGCAACCGCTATACCGCGGTGATGAGCCACCGCTCGGGCGAAACCGAGGATGCGACGATCGCCGATCTCGCGGTCGCGACCAATTGCGGACAGATCAAGACCGGCAGCCTCGCGCGCAGCGACCGGCTCGCCAAGTACAACCAGCTGATCCGTATCGAGGAAGAGCTCGGCGATGCGGCACGTTATGCCGGGCGCAGCGTTCTCAAGGCTTGATCGCAGGCGTGTTGCGAGCGAGGATGTAGCCTATGGCGCGGACAGTCCGGAAATCGGCGTTTCGAAGGGTGATGCGGCGCGCCGCATTGCCCGCGCTCGGGCTGACGATCATGGCGTTCTTCGGCGCCTATGCGGTGCTGGGGCCGAACGGCATCCTCGCGTACGGCGACTACAAAAAGCAGCTGGCACGGCGAGAGAAGCAATTCACGGTGTTGGACCAGAAGCGGGCGGTGCTGAAGAACCGCGTGGCGCTGCTCGATCCGGATCATGCCAACCCGGATATGGTGGACGAGATGGTGCGCAAGGAATTGAACGTGGCGCATCCCGATGAGGTGATCGTTCCGCTCAGGTGACGGTGGAGGCACCGCCCTCCCGTCTTCTCACGGTCGTCCGTCCGCCGGGTTGGGGGCGCCGTTCATCTCGCCCCCTGTCACCAATGCATGGCGCGGCCTGTCACTCCTTGAAGTGGGGCGGTCCCAGATCCGTATCGCCGCTCTTCGTCGAGCCTTCGCCGCCGGTTATCGGGTAGCCGTCGCCTGCCGCCGCATCGCTGGCGAAGTCCTCGCCGGGATTGCCGCCGCCGGCACTGCTACCGCTGCCGTGTACCGCACCGGTCTTCGGGTCGAACGAGGCGCGCCGGCCGTTTTCCGGGGGCAGGGCAGGGTCGCGCGGCGGGCCTGCGTCGGTCGGCTTCGCGGCGACCGTGCCACTGGGGAACTGGCGACCGAGTTCGGCTTCCCGACCCTTGTTGTAGTCGAGCCCGTAAAAGCCATCCTCGCTGTCGAACGGATTGCCTCGACGATCGCGACCGGGATCGACCTTTGGCGTGTCAGACATGGTAACCTCCTGATGTGACAGGCGGCCAACGCGCGGTGGGTGCCATCGTGTTCCGTCCGGCAGAGCGTTCGTCGATCGAGCGGCCCGGCCCTTTTTCCCGACGTTCGTCGCGGATCTTTGCTACTGACCGGTATGAAAACCATTGACGCCGGCGAACTCGCGTTATATACCAAGCAGTATAGAAGGTGACGGACGAAACCGCGCGTAACCTTCGATCATCCAGACGCATGCCGGTCGGCGGCAGCAAAACGGACGCAACACTTCGCTGCTACCAGGCAGCGGCGGAGCGATGGGATGGTTCGCGGATCGTAACGGGAGTGACGCCATGGCCTTTCTTGCTTTCGCCGAGCCCGGCAACGCCGGCTATGCGCGCGTGACCGCGATGTCGTCTGCTCCGTTTCCCCGATCGATCGTCGTGGATCGGGACGCCCCTGTAATCGTCGCGGAAGAGCGGCCAATGCTGACGGAACTCGAACGGTCGGTCATCGGGATCGCCCGCCATGACGGTCTGGCGACGTTGCGCCAGCCGGGGCGGGTATCGCGTTGGCTTGGGCTGGTGTTCGGCGTGCGGATCAGCCCCCAGCTCGCCGATCCGAAGCTGGAGGCGCTGCGCCGTATCGCGGTGCTAAGCTGGAAGCGAGGATATTCGATCGCATCGGCGGAGGTGAAGGCGTTCCTGGCATCGGGCTATTCGCCGGCATTCTACGAGATGGTCGTCGATACGATCGCATCGGCACGACAGTCGGAGGCGAGGCGCGGTCGTCGCTAGAAGCGGTTCGTCATTTGCTCGATCGCGAACAGCGATTCGATGACATCGGCGGGCATGACCGGCTTTTCGTGATGGACGATCGATCGATACGCCTCATCGACCGTGCATGCATCGTAGCCGGTCGCGAACAGGAACGGTATCGCCCTCGCCAGCAGTAGCTCGGCGACGGGATAGCTCATCGTACCGTGCAGATTGATGTCCAGCACCGCGCCGTCGATCCGGGCGGTCGACCGGATCAGCGACAATGCGTCGGCGACGCTGCCGACCGGCCCGACCACCGTCGCACCGGCATCGCGTAGCGCCAGCGCCAGATCGTCCGCAACGAGATATTCATCTTCGACGATGAGGATGCGGCGGTCGCGCAGGTCGATCGTCATCGTAGCGCCTGCCGGCCAACCGTCGTCAGTCGCAGCAACCCCGCGCCGGCCCGCGATGGCGGCGCCAAGCGGCCCGGCCTGCCCGCATGCGCGTCGCCAGCGACCGACATCCATTGAAGGCAGGTTGCGGAAATCGTGGCCATAATCGCATTGGTATCGCGCGCTTTGGCCAAAGCTGCAATCGGTCCGATGCCAACTTTTATCCGCTGCCTTGCACCGTCTCGACATTCTCGACACGCTCACAAGACCGGCTATTTGTCAGGCAAATTGACGAGGGTCGTTCGGCCGGGTAATCATCATCACCGGACGCGCATGGACGCGAAGGGGAGAGATGGATGAAGACGACCCTGACATGGCTGTTGGGTGCCGGGCTGGCGGCACTGGCGCCGGCCGGACTGTCGGCGCAGGCCGCAGCACCGGCTGCGACGACCACGCCCGACACCGTATCGATCCGCGGCGATCAACCCGGCCCCAAATACGACAAGCGCCTGTTCGGACAGTTCGCCGAGCATCTGGGCACCGGCATCTATGGCGGTATCTGGGTCGGACCGAACAGCAAGATTCCCAACGTCCGGGGCTATCGCACCGATGTCATCGACGCACTGAAGGCGATCCGCGTCCCTGTGGTCCGCTGGCCCGGCGGCTGTTTCGCGGACGAATACCATTGGCGGGAGGGGATCGGCGCGCGAGCGAAGCGCCCGGTCAAGATCAATACGCATTGGGGCGGGGTGACCGAGGACAATGCCGTCGGCACGCATGAGTTCATGGACTATTCCGAGATGCTGGGCGCGGAGGCCTATGTATCCGGCAACGTGGGGTCCGCGCCACCGCGCGAGATGGCGGAGTGGGTCGAGTATATGACCTCGCCGACCGGATCGAGCCTGGCCAGGGAACGCGCGGCCAACGGGCGCAAGCAGCCGTGGAAGTTGCCGATGTTCGGGATCGGCAACGAACTGTGGGGCTGCGGCGGCAACATGCTGCCCGAATATGCGGCGGACGAAACGCGGCGCTATGCGACGTTCGTCAAGACGCCGGACGGTGTGCCGGTGATGAAGGTGGCGAGCGGCGCCAATGCCGAGGATTACAACTGGACCGAAGTGATGATGAAGAAGGCGGGCACCGTCTTCCAAGGCATCGGCGTCCATTATTACACCGTGCCGGGCAGCTGGGCGAAAAAGGGCCCCGCGACCGGTTTCGACGAGGACGCGTGGGCGCGTACGCTCGTCAAGACGATGAAAATGGACGAGCTGATCCAGGGCCATTCCCGGATCATGGACAAATACGATCCCGGGAAGAAGGTCGCGCTGCTCGTCGACGAATGGGGGACGTGGTACGACCAGGAACCGGGATCGCACCCCGGTTTCCTGTATCAGCAGAACAGCCTACGCGATGCCGTGGTGACGAGCCTGAACCTCGACATCTTTGCGAAATATGCGGATCGCGTGCGTGGTGCGAATATCGCACAGATGGTCAACGTATTGCAGGCGATGCTGCTGACCGATGGCAAACGTATGGTGAAGACGCCGACCTATTGGGTGTTCGACATGTACAAGGACTATCAGGACGGTACCGTGTTGCCTGCCGAGGTAAGTTCGCACCTGTACAAGCATGGTGAATGGACGCTGCGTTCGGTCAGCTCCAGCGCGGTACGTGGCATCGACGGCGTGGTCCACGTCGGCCTCACCAACGTCGATCCGAACCAGTCGACGACTGTCACGGTGCAACTGGCCGGGATCGCCGGCGGCGCGGTGACCGGCCGTATCCTGACCGCACCCACGATCGATGCGCATAACACCTTCGATGCGCCCGATGCGGTAAGGCCGGTGGCGTTCACCGGTGCGACGCTTGCGAACGGCACGGTGTCGGTCACGCTGCCGCCCAAATCGGTGGTGATGCTGGACATTCGCTAGCTGGGGGCACCCTTGCGCCTCACCTTCCACCGCCGCAGACAGTGGGGGCGAGGCGCAAGCGTCAGCGCGTGAGCGCAATATCCAATTTGGTCTCGACCATCGCGCGAATGTCGACCCGTGCCCGCAGGCGTGCGGCGAGCAGTGCCGTGCCGCTGATCTTGCGCTGGACGAACAGGGTGTCGGCGGGCGGCAGGTGCCAGGTGGCACGGTCGCGCGCCATCTCCATGCCCTGCTCCCGCACGACGCCGACGAAGGCCCGGTCGCCGAAGTCGAACGGGCCGGGGCGGTTGAGTTCGCCAAGGATGACGTCGATCATCGTATCAATCAGCGGCCCGTGCCGGGCGGCGGCGGCAGCGCCGAGGAAGCCCGCGGCGATCGCCGCAGCACGTACCGCATCGCGGCTGCCGGACAGCCCGGCGGCGAGCAGCGCACGATAATTGGCGACGGTTGCCGCCGGGATCGAACGTGTCGCGCCGAAATCGAGCAGCACGATCCGTCCGGTATCGGCCTGCCACCGATAATTGGCGAAGTTGGGATCCGTCTGCATCAACTCCCAGTCGAGCAACTCGCGCAACACCAGCGCGATCAGGCTGGCCATCACGCGGTCGCGGAGCGGCGGCTCGGCGGTCTCCAGCGCCTCGATCGGGGTGCCGGCGACGAAGTCCATCGCAAGGACGCGCGGGGTGGTGAGATCGGAATGCAGGGCGGGGACGACGAACGCGGGATCGCCGGCGAGCGCGGCGCGGTAGCGGGCCAGCATGTCGCCTTCGCGCACATAATCCGCTTCCTCGTGAAGCTGACGCTTTGCCTCGCCGAGCAGCGGCGCGATGTCGAGCTCCTTCGGCAACAGGCCGGAGACGCGGAGCAGCGTGGCGACATTGTCGACATCGGCGTCGATGCTCTCCTTCACCCCGGGATATTGCACCTTGATCGCCAATTCGCTCCCATCGGGCAGGTTGGCTCGATGCACCTGACCGATCGATGCAGCCGCGATGGGATGCGCCTGGAAATGGGCGAAGCGCCGCCGCCAGTCGCGCCCCCATTCGCGCGCCAGTACGGTATCGAGCTGTTGCGGCGGCATATGATGAGCGTTGTTGCGCAGCCGCGCGAGGATGGTGGCCAACTCTGGCGGCAGCATGTCGCCCGCGTCCATCGAGATCATCTGGCCGAGCTTCATCGCCGCACCGCGGAGATGGGAGAGCTGATCGGCGACGCGGGTCGCGTTGGCCGGCGTCAGCAGCATGTCGCCCAGCCGGGGACGTTCGCCCGCCGCGAGCCGTCGCGCGCCCTCGGCGACGACGCCGCCGCCGACCCCGGCGGCGAGCCGTCCGAACGCGCCGAGCCGCGACAGCCGGCCGCTAGGCACCGCGCGGCCTCTGGAGGGGCTGCTGTCGTCCGTCATTCGGATGTCCTTGAAACGGCCGGGCGAACGGCGCGGCAGTGGGTAAACGCACCGCCGGGCCGTCCGTGTCCGTCAGGGGATCAGCCGATCAGCACGCAACCGGGCGAACAGATCGAAGAACGCATCGTCGGTCGGTCGATAGGACGTGAAGCCTAGCCGCCGGCTCTTCGACATATCCGTCACGACCTCGATGGGGCGGCCGAGATCGGCGTCTGTGTGCCAGGGCGATGCGAGTCGCGACATGTCGGGTTCGACCAGATCGTGACGCCCGGCGATCCGGCGCCAGCGGTCGGCGTCGCCCGCCATCGCGGTTTCGAGCGGCTGGATCGTGCCGTCAAACGGGGCTGGTTCGACGCCGAACCATTCGGCGATGCGACCCCACATCCAGCTCCAGCGGAAAACGTCGCCGTTGACAATGTTGAACGCCTCGTTGCGCGCGGCGGGTGTGGTCACTGCCCACAGCAGGTGCGCGGCCAGCTGTCCGGCATCGGTCATGTCGGTCAGGCCGTTCCATTGCGCTGCCGACCCCGGGAAGCGGAACGGTCGCCCCGTTTCCCGGCACAGGGTGGCATAGACGGCGAGCGTCGTACCCATGTTCATCGCATTGCCGACTGCCTTGCCGATCACCGTGTGCGGGCGATGGACGCTCCACGAAAATCCATCGCGCCGAGCAGCGGCGAACACCTCGTCCTCCTGTGCATAATAGAAGTTCTCCACGTCCAGCCGGCCTTGTTCCTCGCGGAATGGGGTCTGGGGCAGCGTGCCCTTGCCATAAGCCTCGAACGGCCCGAGGTAATGCTTCAGACCGGTGACGAGTGCGACGTGACGCGGCGCACCTCCCGGACGCAGGCCATCGAGCAGGTTGCGGACCATCGTCGCATTGACGCGGATATTCTCCGCCTCGCTGTCCTGTCGCAGCCACGTGGTGATGAAGACCGCATCCGGGCGGATATCGGCCAGCGCCGCCGCGGTGCCGGCGGCGTCGAGTAGGTCGGCCGCGACCGGCGTGACGCCGGGTTGCGCGACGGGGCGACGGGCAAGGCCGTGGACGGTCCATCCTTCGCGGTTCAACAATTCTGCCGTCGCGCTGCCGACGATGCCGCTCGCGCCGACCACCAATGCGGTACCTGCCATAAAGTCGTGTCCTTATCCTGTTCGGTCAACGAGCTAGGCAGTGCGCGGCGCATCTTCTAGACGGCACCGTTTGGGATCATAGGCACCAGAAGGTACCCAGCGATGCAACCGGGTAGCGACGACGACGAATGGCGCGAGGATTGTGCACCGCGGCGCGTGCTGGAGCTGTTCGCGACGAAATGGACGAGCATGATATTGCACACGTTGCATGCCCGGCATGATGGCGCCGCGCGCACCGGCGTGCTGCTGCGCAGTCTGCCCGGCATATCCAAGAAGATGCTAACGCAGACCCTGCGCGAGATGGAGGGCAGCGGGCTGGTGTCGCGCCACGTGCAGGGGACGATCCCGCCAGCGGTGGAATATCGCCTGACCGATCTCGGTCGCCGCTTCGTCACCCCGGTCGAGATGCTGTACGCGTGGGGACGCGAGAATGCCGACGCCCTCGACGCGCTCGGGGTGAGGCCACGGTCCCGTCGAGCTGCCCCGCCGGCATCCTGATCCCTGCATACGTATGCCCTCGGCCGTGCGGTTGACGGCCTCCCGCCTCCCGCCCAGAGCCGCGTCAAACGACGACGGGAGAGACGACGATGCGAGCCAACCTGCTGCTGGCGATGACTGCGCTGGCGACGATGACGGTGCCGGCAGCCGCAACGGCACAGACCGCCGCCGCCGTTACCGTCCGGACCGATGGCGCCGAAGCGCGGCAGGGCGATGCGATCGTTCGCGTGGTCGCGCTGACCGATGCCATCCTCCGCATCCGGATTGGCCGCGACGGTGCGATGCCCGAGGATGCGAGCTGGGCGGTCGACAAGGCGACGCGCGTGCAAAAGGTCGCCGTCACCCCCGCCGCGGATGGATTTACGACCAAGACGATGCGGGTGCGGTTCTTTGCCGACGGGCGGCTGCGTGTCGAGGATCTGGCGGGGAACGTCATCTCGGAAGATGCCACTCCGGCGACGTTCGACGGCACCGCATTCACGCTGAAAAAGACGATGCCGCAGGCCGAACATTATTTCGGCATGGGCGACAAGACCGGCGGGCTGGACCGACGTGGCAAGAGCTTCGTCCACTGGAACACCGATGCGTTCGGCTTCACGAGCGCGGAGGATCCGATCTACAAATCGATCCCGTTCTTCATCGGAGTCGGCGGGGCAGGCGGCAGCTATGGCGTGTTCCTCGACAACACATGGCGGACCTGGTTCGACTTTGGCCACCGCAACGCGAACGAACTGAGCTTCGGCGGGCCTGACGGACCGGTGGACTATTATCTGATCGCCGGACCGACGACGGCGGAGGTTGTGCGCCGCTACACCGACCTGACCGGCAAGGCGCCGCTGACGCCGCAATGGGCGCTGGGGTATCAGCAGTCGCGCTACAGCTACATGACCGCCGACGAATTGCGCGGTGTCGCGGCCAGGCTGCGGCAGGAACGCGTGCCGACCGACGTGCTGTGGCTGGACATCGACTGGCAGGATCGCAACCGGCCGTTCACCGTCGATACCAAGGCGTTTCCCGATATGAAGGGGATGATCGGCGACCTGAAGCAGCAGGGTTTCAAGGTGGTGACGATCACCGATATGCACATCGCCAGGGCGGAAGGGCAGGGCTACGCTCCGTATGACGAGGGCACGAAGCGTGACGAATTCGTCCGCCGCGCCGACCATTCGGTATACGTCGCCCCCGTTTGGCCCGGACCCTCGGTGTTCCCCGATTTCACGCAGGCGAAGACGCGCGACTGGTTCGGCGCCCTGTTCGGCGATCAGGTGAAGATGGGCGTCGCCGGGGCGTGGAACGACATGAACGAACCGGCGATCTTCGAAACGCCGACCAAGACGATGCCCGACGACGTCGTGCACCGCATCGTCAGCGACGATTTCGCCCGCCGCACCGCGACGCATGCCGAAATCCACAACGTCTATGGCATGGAAAACACCCGCGCGACCTTCGAGGGTCTGCGCAAGCTGTCACCGAACGAGCGGCCGTTCGTCATGACTCGCGCCAGCTACGCCGGCGGACAGCGCTATTCGGTGACGTGGACCGGCGACAATCTCGCGACCTGGGATCATCTGAAGCTATCGATCCAGCAGATCATCAATCTCGGCCTGTCCGGCTTTTCCTACGGCGCGGCGGACGTCAGCGGTTTTGCGGGCGGGCCGGGCGAGGACTTGCTGACGCGCTGGTTCCAGATCGGCGCCTTCTATCCCGTCTTCCGCAACCACAGTGCCAAGGGCACACCCCGGGTGGAGCCGTGGGTCGGTTCGCCCGAACATCTCGCGATCCGGCGGCGGTTCGTCGAGGAACGCTATCGCCTGATGCCGTACCTGTATGCGCTGGCGGAGCAGAACGCACGCACCGGCGACCCGATCCTGCGCCCGGTGTTCTACGATTATCCGTCGGCGATGCGCATGTCGTGCGACCAGTCGTGGACCTTCACGCTCGGCCGCTCGCTACTGGTTGCGCCTGCGCCCAACCCCGACCAGCCGCGCGCCTATGACGTCTGCCTGCCGGCGGGCGGCTGGTACGATTACTGGACGGGCCAGCGCGCCGGCGTGCCGCAGCAGCAGACGGGACCGGGGCAGATCCAGTCGGCGACGCAGGCGACCGGGCAGGCGACAGTATCGGGCGACCGGGTGACGGTGACCCCGACGATCGCAACGCTGCCGGTGTTCGTACGCGCAGGGACGATCCTGCCCCGCCAGCCGCTGGTACAGAGCACGGCGCAGGTGCCGGACGGCCCGTTGCAACTCGATGTCTATCTGGGCGAGGATTGCCGCGGCGACCTGTACGCCGACGACGGTCATTCCATGGGCTATACCCGTGGGCAGTTCCTGCGTCAGGCGATCTCATGTCAGGTCGGCGACGCCGGCATGACGCTGCGCTTCGCGGCGCGGCAGGGGCGTTATGCGCCGTGGTGGAAGCAGCTGCGCGTGGTGGTCCACGGCTGGACGGGCGAAGGCGCGGTATCGGCAGCGCGGCGAACGGTTGCGGCGCAACGCGATGCGACCGCCAATACTCTCAGCTTCACCTTGCCCGACCAGCGCACGGCGGCCGATATCACCATCGCCCGCCGCTGATTCGTAGAAGGCCCGTCGCCGACCTGACCGGCGCTCCGTCATCGACAGGTCGCGATGACCGGCTGGCGTTATGATGCACAGCCTGGTCGGCGGCTGATTGTATGCCGGAACGCGTCTGCCCCGGCAGCATCGCGAACCGCTATCCCAGCCGCTCTGCATGCCAGCGCAGATGATCGGCCATGAACGTCGCGATGAAATAATAACTGTGGTCGTAGCCGGGCTGGATGCGCAGCGTCAGGTCGATCCCCGCGGTCCCGCAGGCATCCGCCAGCAGTGACGGCTGCAACTGGCTATCCAGGAACTGGTCTGCATCGCCCTGATCCACCAGCAGCGATGGCACGCTTGCGCCGTCCCGGATCAGCGCGACCGCATCATGCGCCCGCCACGCCGCCTGGTCCTCGCCCAGATAGCCGCCCAGCGCCTTGTGTCCCCACGGCACTTGTGACGGCGCCACGATCGGTGCGAAGGCGGACACCGCGCGAAAGCGATCCGCGAGCGTTAGTCCGATCGTCAGCGCACCGTGTCCGCCCATCGAATGACCCATGATCGACTGACGGTTCATGTCTGCCGGGAAATGTCGGGCGATCAGTGCGGGCAGCTCCTCGGTCACGTACGACCACATACGGAAATGGGACGACCACGGCTCCTGCGTGGCGTCGACGTAGAAGCCCGCACCCTGACCGAAGTCGTAGGCGGCATCGTCTGCCACGCCCTCGCCCCGCGGCGACGTATCGGGTGCGACGAAGATCAGCCCCAGTTCCGCGCAGGTACGGCGATAGTCGCCCTTGTCGGTGACGTTGGCATGAGTGCACGTCAGCCCCGACAGATACCATACCACCGGCAACGTCGCGCCCTCGTCATGCGGCGGTACGTAAACCGAGAACGTCATCGGCGTTCCGGTCGCGGTCGAGGCATGGGTGTAGACGCCTTGCGTGCCGCCATATGCCCTGGCCGTTGAAACGGTCTCGATCGTCATCTGAACACCAATGTCCTGTTGCCGTTGAGGAAGACGCGTCGCTCGCCGACCCATGCGACCGCACGGGCGAGCACCTGCGACTCGATGTCGCGACCGATGCGGATCAGATCGTCGACGCTGGCGCGATGATCGACGCGCTCGACCGCCTGTTCGATGATCGGCCCCTCGTCGAGGTCGCTGGTGACGAAATGCGCGGTAGCGCCGATCAGCTTGACGCCGCGGGCGTGCGCGCGATGATACGGTCGTGCGCCCTTGAAGCCCGGCAGGAAGCTGTGGTGGATGTTGATGCAGCGCCCTTCCAGGGCCGTGACCAGCGTGGGGCTGAGCACCTGCATGTAGCGGGCGAGCACCAGATAATCCGCTCGCGTGTCCGCCATCAGCCGGACGATCGCCGCTTCCTGATCTTGGCGGGTTTCGGTGGTGACCGGCAGGTGATGCCACGGCAGACCATGCCATTGCACAAGCGGTCGCAGCGTGTCGTGGTTCGACAGCACGCCACCGATGTCCACCGGCAGGGTGCCCGTCTGCCATCGGTGGAGCAGGTCGTTGAGGCAATGCGACCCCTTCGACACGGCGATCAGCACACGGGGACGATCCTCCGGCGCGTGCAGGTTCCAGTCGAAGCCGAAGGTGGCGGCGACCGGAACCAGCATCGCGCGTACCACCGCCGGATCGTGGGGGAAGCGCGCGCCGCCGCCGGTGAAGACGACGCGCATGAAGAAGCGCCCCGTCTCCAGATCCGCATATTGCTGGCTATCGAGGATGAAGCCATCGATACCGGCGAGCGCGCTGGACACCGCTGCGACGATGCCCACGCGATCCTGGCAGGTCAGCGTCAGGACCAGCGCGCGCGCCGCATCGGTCATCAGGCGGCGACGCGATGCATCGCGCATACCTTGTTGCCGGCGGGATCGCGGAGGTAGGCGAGATAGAGTGGCCCGAACGGCGAATTACGCACGCCCGGCGCATCCTCGATGGCGGTGCCTCCGGCCGCGACGCCCGCCGCATGCCATGCATCGGCCGCGTCAGGCGAGGAGGCGGCGAAGCCGATCGTACCGCCATTGGCGTGGCAGGCCGGCTCGCCGTTGATCGGCCTGGTCAGGATCAACAGGCCGTCGCCATGCATGTAGGCCGTGCGCCCCATCGGATCGGCGCGACCCGGCCCCGCGCCGAGCGCTCCCAGCGTGGCGTCGTAGAATGCCCTCGACGCATCCATGTCATTCGTGCCGATCATGATATGGCTGAACATACTCTCTCCTGTTTATCGGGGTGGCGCACGGGCAATTGGGCCACCCCGGTTTCGATCTTGCCCTTGCGTGTTCCTTGCCGTGAGGCGAGCCAGCGAACAAGTGCCGGGCATCCGGAGAGCGGGCGGGCGTTCAGTAGATCACGACGCTGCGGATACTTCCACCCGCATGCATCAGGTCGAACCCCTTGTTGATCTCGTCCAGCGTCAGCCGGTGCGTGATCATCGGATCGATCTGGATCATGCCGTCCATATACCAGTCGACGATCTTGGGCGTGTCGGTCCGTCCGCGGGCACCGCCGAACGCGGTGCCGCGCCAGTTGCGCCCCGTCACCAGCTGGAACGGGCGGGTGCTTATTTCCTTGCCGGCCTCGGCGACGCCGATGATGACCGAAGTGCCCCAGCCGCGGTGGCAGCATTCCAGCGCCTGTCGCATCACATCGGTGTTGCCCGTCGCGTCGAATGAATAATCCGCCCCGCCATCGGTCAGCGCAACGATATGCTGGACGATATCGCCGACATCGCGCGGATTGGCGAAGTGCGTCATGCCGAAGCGGCGACCCCACTCCTCGCGGTCCGGGTTGATGTCGACGCCGACGATCATCTTTGCGCCGGCCAGCTTCGCGCCCTGAATGACGTTCAGGCCGATGCCGCCGAGCCCGAACACCACGACGGTATCGCCGACCTGCACCTTGGCGGTATTGACCACCGCGCCGACGCCGGTCGTCACGCCGCAGCCGACGTAGCAGCTGGTATCGAACGGAGCGTCCTTGCGGATGTTGGCCACCGCGATCTCCGGCAGCACGGTGAAGTTCGAGAAGGTCGAACAGCCCATGTAATGGAAGATCGGCTGCCCCTTGTAGCTGAACCGGGTCGTGCCGTCGGGCATCAGCCCCTTGCCCTGCGTCGCGCGGATCGCGGTGCACAGGTTGGTCTTCTGGCTGAGGCACGACTTACACTGGCGGCACTCGGGCGTGTAGAGCGGAATGACGTGATCGCCGATCGCGACGCTGGTGACGCCCGCGCCGATCTCGCGCACGATTCCTGCCCCTTCGTGGCCGAGGACGCTGGGAAACAGCCCCTCGCTATCGAGGCCGTCCAGCGTATAGGCATCGGTGTGGCAGATGCCGGTCGCCATGATTTCGACCAGCACCTCCCCGGCCTTCGGGCCTTCGAGGTCCAGCTCGACGATCTCGAGCGGCTGCTTCGCGGCGAACGCGACGGCGGCGCGGGTCTTCATGATAGGCAGGCTCCGGTCATCTACAGGCGCGTCGCGACTACCGCCTGATCGCTATCGGTAGCAAGCGGTGGCGTTTCGCCAGATCGACAGGTGGCCTCGGTTCGGCGGGGTGGGGCGAGTCACAATCCCTCGCCACCCACCCATTGCGCGTGGGCGAGGCGGCGGGCGAGCGTCCAGTTCTGCTGGCGGATATCCGGCACCGCCACCACCTCCCATAACCCGCCGCGCGTCATCGGGCCGATGCAATACATCCGCTCGTCCACTTGGCCGGACCGGTCGATCACCCGCGATTGGGCATCGACGTCCAGTCCGATCCGCAATGCATCCGGGCGGATCATGCCGTCGGCGAGCAGGCGTTGCAGCAGGGGCTCGTCCGATCGCAGCAGGTCTCCCTGCGGCCCGGTGCAATTGACGATGCGGGCCACCCGTACCGTCTCCACCGCATCCGAGCCACGCGGTCGCCAGCACAGCATCGCACCGTCGCCATCGCTTGCCGCCGACACCAGCTTGCCCGCCGCGAATTGCAGGCGTCCGTCATCGCGCAACCGATCGATACGGGCGGCGATCCTGGGCGCGAGTCGATGCCGGTGGACATCCCAATAGGGTCGCAAATGGCGCAGGAAGCGCCCTCTCATGATGCCGTCCGCCGCGCCCCATATGATCTGCGTCATCGGCCGTAATTCGTCGACCGCCGCCCTCCAGCCGATGTCGGCAGCGCGGGTGCGGACGGAGCGGACCAATGCAGAGGCTTCGCCGGCGGGTTTTTCGCGAAGGCCGGGCCGGCCCGGCGCATCGGCATGCGCGCGTGGCACCAGCCCGCGCCGCGAGATGGCGAGGATCGGCCCGCGGAAACCTGCTGCGTCGAGCATCAGCGCCGCATCGATCGCGGTCAGTCCGGTGCCGACCAGTACGACGCGATCGTTGTCGCCCAGCCCGTCGGCGATGTCGCCCGCCCAGGGATCGGCGCGATAGCAGCCGTTCGGCAACGCGTCGGGATCCAGTCCCGGCGGGGTATGGGGTGGCAGATTGCCGACGGCGAGCACCGCGACGTCGGCGGCGATGCGGCGTCCGTCCCCGGTCGTCGCCACGATACCCGACGCATCCCGCGTCAGATCGGTGACCGTTGCATCGATCAGCGTCAGCCGGTCGCCGTGCGACGCGGCGGCGTCATCCAGCATCTCGCGCAGATAGGTGCCATAGACGCGGCGCGATACGAACGTTCCGGCGTCGCCCATATCCAGGCTTTCGAGCCAGCGGACGAAATGGCCTGGATCGTCCGGGAACGCGCTCATGTTGCCAGCGCGAACGTTCAGCAGATGTTCGTTGTGCGCCGCGCTATAGGCGACGCCGCGCGCCATTTGCGCGGCCCTGCGTTCGATCAGGGTGGCGCGGGGTCCGTCGTGACGCAGCAGGTTGATCGCGAGCAGCGTTCCCGAAAAACCGCCACCGATGATGACGACGTGATCGCCGGCTGCCATGTCAACGCGGTTCGACGCCACATCCGTTCCTTCGCTTCCGGGTCTGCCCGCCGGTAGTGGGTGGACGCGTACGCGGCAATGCCGCAGCGCGGACACGGCACATTCAGCGGGCATATGCGAATGCCGCTCCGTGTTGCTTTTCCCGGATCACCTGCGAACATCACGCACATGACAGACCAGCGTGCGACGATCTTGACCGAGCTGCCCCAGCGTCGGGCGGGGCGCCCGAGCCGTGAAGAGGCACAGGCGATCGAGGTTATGATCCTCGATCGCACGATCGACGCACTGCGCGACGCACGGTACGCCACCCTGTCGATCGACGCGCTGGCGCAGGACATCGGCGTGACCAAACAGACGATCTATCGTCGCTTCCCGAGCAAGGACGCGTTGATCGATGCCGCGATCCAGCACAAGATGGCACAATTGCATGCGTTTGCCTCGGATACTGCCGGGACCGCGCCGGAGCCGGTCGAGGGGTTGCGGGCGTTTGCCCGGCACCTGTTCGCGATGCTGCTGAAGCCGGAGAATATGGGACTGGCCATCTTCATCAATCATGCATCGCTCACCGATGCGGAGTTCGCACGCCGTCAGCGGCATTGGCATGCGATGCTGATGGCACCGATGACCTGTGCTATCGTCCGGGCACAGCAACGCGAGCTGCTCCGATCCGGCGATGCCGAACAGATGGCGCATATGCTGTTCGATCTGCTCAGCGGCCCGGTGAACCGGTTGCGCGCCAGCCTCGATCCGCATTTGGCGCTCGATGGTCTATGCGAGGACCGGGCTTTTGCCGCCCGGTTCGATGCCTTTCTGACCCTGTACGGCATGAAATAAATGCTGCGGTGCATCAAAAATAAAGGAACCAAGCCGTATTGTATCGGTTGACGATGCACGAGCGGGACGGGCGAGACGCCTGATCGGCTTTTGCATGGCCACGCGCATGCGCGTCGTCGCGTTTCCTGTTTTCGATCGATAAGCACCACCATGACGATTGCCGCCTCCTCGTACGACGTCCTTTCGGAACGGGGTTTCGTGTCTGCCATAAACGGGGTGCTGCCGGCTCTTCGCCGCTATGCCCGGCATCTGACGCGCGATCAGGGCGACGGTGACGATCTCGTACAGGAAACGATGACCCGCGCATGGGCGGCCCGCACCCGATTCCAGCCCGGCACCAATTTTCGCGCCTGGCTGTTCCGGATCTTGCGCAACTTGTTTCTCAGCGACCGGCGCCGCAACGTGCGCAATGTGTCGTGGAACCCCGACCTTGACGACGATCGGCTCACGACGCCGGCGGATCAGGAATCCGGCGTTATGCTGGCAGATCTCGATACGGCGCTCGGCAGCATCACGCCCGGTCAGGCCGAAGCGCTGATGCTGGTCGCGCACGAAGGGCTCTCGTACGAAGAGGCGGCCTCGCGGCTGGGTGTGCCGATGGGAACGGTACGCAGCCGCGTGTTCCGCGCCCGGGTCGCGGTGGTCGAATTGCTGACCGGAACCGCGGCGCCTGCTGAAAGCGATTCGGCTACCCCGGCGGCATCCAGCGAACGCTATCTCGCATGGAAACAGGCCGGGACGCGCATGATCGGCTGAACGGGGTCAGTCGTCATCGCGGCGACCCGGAGGCGGCGTGACCAACTCCAGCCGCTGCGGTACGGTGCCCAGCTCGATGCCTGCCTCGTGGATGCGGCGCAGCAGGACGAGCAGCACGTTGCTGCGCGCCTCGCCGGACACGCGCGGTGACGCGACATGCGCCATGCAGTTGAACAGGATGCGGCCGTCGGCGATGCCGTCGATCAGCACCGCCGGTGCTGGCACATCGAGCACCGTCGCCTCATCCGCAAACGTGGACAGAACCAGTTCGCGCACGCGATCGGCGTCGCTGGAGATCGGCACCGAAAACTGGATTTGCACGCGACCCAATGGGTTCGCCAGCGTCTTGTTGAGAACGGACTTGGTGATGAGTTCCGAATTCGGCACGATCAAGGTCGAATGATCGCCGAGTTCGATTTCCGTCGAACGTACGCTGATCTTCTTGACGTCGCCCTCATCGGTGCCGACACGGATCAGGTCACCGATCTTGATCGGTCGCTCCGCCAGCAGGATCAGTCCCGATACGAAATTCTGGGTGATCGCCTGCAAGCCGAAGCCGATGCCGACGGACAGCGCCGACAGCAGCAGCGCGATCCGCTCCATCCCAATTCCGAGCGAGGCGAGCGACCACACGATGGCGAGTGCGATGGCAATGTAACGCGCTACCAGCCGGATCGAGTTGCGGACCGATCCGTCGAGGTCGGTGCTCGGCAGATAGCGGCGATCCAGCCAGCCGGTGAATTGGCGGACGAGAAACAGGCCCAGCGCCAGTACGGCGACGAAGCGGACGATCGTGCCTGGGGATATCGCTATGCCGCCGATCTCGACGCCGCGGGCCAGACCGCCGACGCGGTCGAGGAACGATCCGAAGCCGGCGCCGAACGGGTAGACCATCAAGCCCAGCGCCACGACGATGATCGCAAGTCGCAATACCGCGGACAGCAATACGCCGAATTGATCGATCGCGCTCGCGCCGATGCCGAGGCCGTGGCGTAGCGTCAGCCCGGCGCGGCTGTTGCGCTGGAACAGACTGGTCGCCGAATCGTCGATGACGATCATCAGCAGGAACGTGGAGATCGCCAGCAGCGTCGCCCAGATGACGAATTGCATCACGACGATTGCAAAGCCGACATATCCCGCCAGCAGCGCGAGCGCCGCACCGGTCACCACCAGCCATAGCGTCAGCGTGATCGCGCCCACGCCGGCACTCGTCGCGGCTTCGGCATCGCTCTCGCCGTCGGCGGCCTCGAGTGTTCGCAATCGCCCGACGATCAGCAAGGTACCGCCGATCAACAGCAGGTGCACGACCACTTCGACCACCTGCGTCGCGAGCAGCGCCGCGCCGCTTGCTCCGACCGCGGTGTTGAACGCACCGAGCAGGAACACGACGAACGTCAACGTGGCAAAGGCCCAGGGCACGGGCCGCAATGCCGTCGCAGCTTGATCACTGAGCGGAACCAGCCGCCAGGACGGCTGGCTGGCCATTAGAAAGGCCGCCCCCAACGACGCGATGAAGCCCGCGAAGCCACTGGCGATCACAAGTGTGTCGGCCAGCGTGTTCCATGCCGGCGACAGCAGTGCCGACCAACGCAGTCCCTGCACGAAGAGGAAAGCAGCGATCGTGGGCATCGCCGTGCCGGTCAGCACCCTCCACAGTGCGTTGACCGAGCGCCGTACGCGATGTCCGGGCGCGTCGGCGATCAGGTAGCGCTGACCGGCGCCGCGCAACGCCTGTCGAACGGGGAACAGTAGCACTATTGCTACCAGTACGCCTAGCGGAGCACCCCAGGGAAAGCTGCCGCGCAGGCCGGCATCCGCCTGCCTCCATTCCCGCTGCATAAAGACCGATACCCGGCGCGCATCGCGCGGGATGGCGGCGAACAGTTCGCTCCAGAAGCGCGGAGATAGCGGCGACGGTGCACGGACCGAGATACGCTGGCCGATCTCCGCCGCTTGCGTCTGGTCGATCTCGGCGACGAGCTGCCCCGCTTCCACCGCGATCAACTGGCCGCGCTTGACCTTGGAATCGAGCGAGCTGCGCGCCTGCGCAAGGTCACGCCGTTCCACCCGGATATCCGCCGCTTCGACGACGCCGGCGACCGGGGGCCCCAGCCCGGCGATCCGTGCATCGATCAACGCAAGCTGGGTACGAAGCTGGTCCGCGGCATCCCTGGCGTTGCCCTGCGCTGTCAGCGCACGTTCGCGCAGTGTGGCACGTGCATCCCGATCAATGCGCGAGTCCAGTGCACGATCGACGGCGTTGAGGTCTATTTCCGCCGTCACCAGCGTCCGCGATGCGGTGTCGGTCGGCGAAGGCTGTGCCGTGGCGGGCAGGGCGCAGGCGAGCATCGCCAGAAGCCCGATCCAGAACTGCCGCCACCGTGCCATCGTCGCCCCGTCACCGTCCCGTTCGATCTCGCCGTACGACTAGGGACAAGCGGTCGTGAAAGCGAGGGTGATGCGGGGCGCCGGTCGATTACGTGTTGCGACCGGACTTGTTCGCCGGTCCGGACGGACGCAAGACCGGCAGATGACGACGATCCTCGAATTGCGACGACGGGCCGATCGCGCGCTTGCCGACGGGCGGTTGGAAGACGGCATCCTTGCGTTCCACGATCTGCTCGCTCTTTCGCCCGGCGACCCCGTCTCCTGGTATAATCTGGGCTACCTCCTGCGCTGCGTTCGCCGCTTCGACGACGCGCTCTCGGCTTACGGACAGGCCTTGGGCGCCGGTATCGACCATCCCGAGGAGGTCCATCTCAACCGCGCCGTCATCCTGTCGGAGTTCCGCGAGCGCGACGGCGATGCCGAGACGGAACTACGCCTTGCGCTGGCGATCGCGCCCGGGTTCGTGCCCGCATGGCTGAACCTCGGCAATCTGCTGGAGGATCGCGGAGACGCGGCGGCCGCGCGGCACAGCTATGGGCAGGTGTTGGCGATCGATCCTGCGAACGGTCGGGCGCACGCCAGACTGGCGGCGATCGATCTGTTCGAGGGGCGGGGCGACGCATCGATCCCGCGATTGCAGTCCGTGCTCGCTTCGGCCGCGCCGGCCCTTCCCGATACGGCCGAGATCGGCTTCGCGCTCGGCGCTGCGCATGATGCCGCAGGCCGGTACGACGAGGCGTTCGCGTGCTTTGCCGCAGCGAATCGCGCGGCATCGACGATGGCACCGCCGCAACACCGGTACGATCGCGCTCGGCACGCGGCATATGTCGACCGGCTCGTCGCGACACCGCCCACCCCCGAGCCACGCGGCAACGGATCATCGCCGATCTTTATCTGCGGCATGTTCCGGTCGGGTTCGACCCTGGTCGAACAGATTCTGTCCCGGCACAGCCGCGTCGCCAGCGGCGGCGAACTGGATATCCTGACGTCGATCGCTGCGACGCTGCCGGGCTATCCCGAAGTCTTGGCCGTCATGTCCGATGAGCAGAGTGCGACGTTGCGCGACGCGTATCTTGCGGAGGTACGCGATCTTCATCCCGGTGCTGATTTGCTGACCGACAAGCGCCCCGACAATTTTCTCCACATCGGGCTGATCAAGCGCCTGTTCCCCGGCGCGCGTATCGTTCACACGGTGCGTGACCGTTTCGACACGATGCTGTCGGTATACTTCAACTATTTCGACGATAGCGTGAGCTACGGTCGCGACCTGGAGGATATCGCCCATTGGCTGGACCAATATGGCCGGCTCATGGCGTATTGGCGCGCGACGTATCCGGGGGATATCCATGACATCTCATACGATGCGCTGGTTCGTGATCCCGAGCCGACGATCGCAGCGCTCCTGCAATTCTGCGGCCTCGCGTGGGAAGATGCAGTGCTGATGCCGGAGGCTGCGACCAATATGGTGCGCACGGCCAGCGTATGGCAGGTGCGGCAGCGGCTGCATTCCCGCTCGTCAGGCCGATGGCGGCATTACCGGGAGCCGTTGGAAACGCGGTTCGGACCGCTGGGAGACAATCGCCCAGATCAAGCCTCGTCGACGCCCTGACCCGTTATGCGGAACACCTCTTTCAGCATGGCTTGTTCCTGTGCCGTCAGATGCGGGTTCCATACGTCGAAGATGAGTACGATCCGTGACGCGTCGCTGTCGTTCCAAGCTTCGTGTTCGATCGTATCGTCGAACCCGAAGGCGCGGCCTTCCTGCCAGCGTCGCGTTTCGCCGCCGACCCGAAAGCGGCAATCGTCCGGCACCACCAGCGGCAGGTGTATGATCGTGCGGCTGTTGGTGACCCCGGTATGCGCCGGGATATGCGCGTGTGGTCGCAGGATGGAGAAGAAGGCGGTGGGTGCCTTGCCCGGGCTGTCGTTCTGCGGGATTGCCGCCAGTGCTGCTGCCGTCTGCGGGCATAACGCGCATATCGCATCGTCGCGTACGCCATATTCCCACAGAAAACAGGCACTCCAGTCCAGATTGTTGTCGAGCGCGGACCATTGGTTTGGTGGTACGCCCGCGTCCTGACGGACGTACGGGCGGATACCCGGCACGCCGCGTTCGACGAGTGATAGCGCCTCTGCGCGGATCGCATCCGTCTGGCGTTCGAGCGCACCGAACCACGGAAACAGCCGTGGATCGAAGAACTCGTCGGCTGGCAGGAACGGGACATGGAGGCCGGCGCAGACGTTCGGATAGATGCGTCGGCGGCCCAGCAGGTTGTCGAGACATGCCGTCACGCGCCGAGCGTCGGGACCGGCAGCAGTAATCGCGTCGCCGAGCGTGGCCGACAATGTCTCGCCCAACGCCGATGTTTGCGCAGCGAGATAGGTCCGGCCACGGGTCAGTGCGTCCTCCAGCGCCGGGGACCGATCCGTCATGGGCGCGATCATCTGAACGACATTGGACCAACTCTGCACAGCCCGTATCGTGCGGTGCAGGCGCTGGTGCAGATCGGCCAGCCTGATCTGCGCGGTCAGGTTGAGCCGGTCGATCGCCAGCGCGTGATCGAGGCTCGCCTCTTCCCCGGTATCGTCATTCAACGACCGACACGCAGTGGCGAGATTGATCCACAGGATCGGCTGGTCCGGGTCGCTCGCAGTCGCCGCCTGGAATCGGGCACGGGCGTCTGCGGCGTCGTTCATCGCGAGCGCACACATGCCGCGCGCGTTGAGCAGTTGCGGGTTCGCCGGTTCGATCGCCAACGCAGCGTCGAGGTGCCGTCGTTCCTCCGCAGCGTCACCGCGTCGACGCGCGTCCAGCGCCGCCGTGACGTAGCGTTGCAAGTCGGCCGAGGAGGGGATCGCACCTGAGGACTGTGACATGCCGTTCGATGGTCCTTGAAACCGGTGGGCAGAGCGGTTCGAAAAAAAAGGGGCAGCCCGCAGGCCGCCCCTTTCAAGTCGTCACATCGCGAGCGGCGCCTAGAAGCGCAGCTTACCCGATACGCTGTAGTTGCGACCGACGACGTCATAGGTCGACGGATAGGTGTTGCCGCTGTTGAAAGCGGTGGCACCGGCCGACGAGCCGACGATCGGAGGCTTCTTGTCGCCGATGTTGCGACCCGAGAAGGTGAGCGTCAGGTTCTCGTTGACCTCGAACTGCGCAGACAAGTCGAAGTAATTGTACGCGCCGATACGGTTGAAGTTATAGGCCTTGCCCGCGACCGGGCTGGGTCCGGTGACGGTTCCGTTGAACAGGTTGCGGTTAGCAGCGGTGAAGCCGCGTGCCGCGAAGTCCGTTGCCTGACCCTCGTACTGGACCGCACCGATGTGACGCCACAGCAGCGACAACGTGCCGGGCCCGAAGGACAGGCTGGTACGCTGGTTCCACTGGTATTCCGGCTGGATCGACGCGCAGTTGACGCTGTAATAGCCGATGCAGTCGCGGTTGTAGGCCGTCTCCGACGCACGGAAGTAACGATGCGCGGTCCAGGTGCCCTGGAAGCCGACGTCAAGACCGAAGTCGCCGAAGTCGTGCGCATAGTTGGCGGTCAGGTCGATACCGTCGGTCGCCAGGCGGCCGTTGTTGGTGAGCGGCTGCGGCAGGCCGGCCACCGTGGCGGTCGAACCGCTGAGACGACCGTTCGTGGTGCTACGACGGATCGAGGTGCAGGCCGCCGATGCAGCCTGCGCCGCGGTGATCGAACCCGGCGTCGCGCCGAAGCAGTTGGCGAGGATATCGTTCGGCGTCGCCGACGTGATCGCGTTCTCCACCTTGATGTTGAAGTAATCGAGCCCGACACTCAGCCCCGGCACCAGACCACGCGGCTGGATGAGGACGCCGAGGGTGTAGGTGTTGGCGGTTTCCGGCCGGATGTTGGGATTGCCACCACCCGTCACGTTCACCTGACCGGAAGCCGGCGTCAGGATGAGACCGATCGAGGAAGCCGGCGCGCCCTGATTGCGGCAGGCGAGCGTCAGGTTCGCATTGCCGACCGGTGCCGTACCCGCGCACGGATCGGTGGACAGGTTGTCGAGTGCCGTCACCGAGGGCGTGAACAGTTCCGCGATGTTCGGCGCACGTACCGCACGCTGGTAGTTGCCGCGGAACTTCAGTTCCTTGAACGGCTCCCAGGTCGCGCCGCCCTTGAAGGTGGTGGCGTTGAAGCTCGGGTTGTTCGCCGCCTGAACCTGATACTGCGAATAGCGGACGCCGCCTTCGAGGGTCAGCGAGTAGAAGAACGGCTTGTCGGCGACCAGCGGCGCGATGATTTCGCCGAAGGCTTCCTTCACGTCGTAGCTGCCTGCGAACGGCAGGATCGCACCACCGGCACCACCAAGCTCGCCCGGCGACAGCGCAAAGGCATCCGGAATGCGGCGGTAGGTATACTTGCGATATTCCGCACCCGCGGCGAATGCGATCGGCTCGCTCGCGCTCGGGATCGTCGTGCCGAAGTCGCCGTTCAGGACGGCCTTCGCCTGGGAAAGCGCCGTCTTGATCTGGATCGTGCTCTGGCCGTTCAGGAAGCCGGCCTGAGCGGACGAAATCGAGCCGGCCTGGCCGAACAGGTTGAGCGGAACGCAGTTGTTCGTCGTCACGAGGCAGGTCGTCGTGTTGTTGGCGTTCAGCGCCTGCTGCACGCGCGACCGCAGGACGTAGCCGGACTGGGTCTGGTTGAGGTCGTTTTCGCCATAGCTGCCCGATACGTCCAGCTTCACATGATCGGAGAAGCGGAGCCGCAAGCCGGCCTTATAGTCGAAGACCTGCGTGGTGTATTCGGAGACACGCGGGCCGACTTCAACCGTACGACGGTACACCGCCGGCAGCGGGATCGCGGCGTTGGTGTTGCAGGCCGCGCCGATCGCGATGTTGTTGAGCGTGCAGATCTGGTCGCGCAGGGTCGTCGACAGATATGGGTTGAAGCCCGGGATCGTCAGCGATTCGGCGAAGATGCCCGACGGCGCAATGATCGTCTGGACAGTGTTCTTGGAGAACAGACCGCGCGTGTAGACTTCCAGATTGTCCGAAATCTCATAATTCGCCTGAGCGAACATATTGTAGCGCTTGAACGGCGTCTGGAAGATATTGTACGGGCTGAAGTTGAAAGGCGCATAGGCCGCGACGAGCGCCGTGTTGCCGGGGTTCAGCTGCAGCTGGCCCTGGCCATTGCCGAAATCGACGCCGGTCGGCACCGACGTCGGCGACGCACCGGAAGCGACGCCGTTGGTCGAGCCGATCGTGAAGACCGATTCGTCGCGCTTGCCCTGATACAGCGGGTCGGCTTCCTGATAGCCGATGCTCAGCACTGCGTTACCGCGACCGTCGTCGAAATTGGCACCGATCGTCACGTCGGCGCGCAGATAGTTCGCGTCGCCGCGCTCGCTGATCTGCTGGCTCGCCGAAGCCTCGAAACCGGCAAAATTCTTCTTGGTGATGAAGTTGGCGACACCCGCGACGGCATCGGCGCCGTAGCTGGTCGATGCACCGCCGGTCAGCACGTCGACGCGCTGCAACAATGCGACGGGGATGTTGTTGAGATCGACCGTGCCGCCGGATGCCGCCGGGACGATGCGATCACCGTCGATCAGCACCAGATTGCGCTGCTCGCCGAGATTGCGAAGGTTGATGCTCGCGAAGCCGCCGTTGCCGTTGTTGACGGCGGCACCGATTCCGGGAACGGCGCCGGGCAGTTCGCGGATGACCTGCTCGACGTTGTTGATGTTACGCAGCGTCAGTTCGTTCTCGGACACCACGCTGACGGGGCTCGACGAGACGAGGTTCGGGTTGCTGATCAGCGTGCCCGTAACGACGATGTCCTGGCCTTCGGTGGCCGGCGGGGGCGTATTGGGATCGGTCGACGTCTGCTGCGTCTCCTGCGTCGCGGGAGTGACCTGCGCCAGGGCGGGGGTTGCAGCCATTGCGGCGCCGACGAACAGGCTCGTGTTCAGCAGGCGCGTACGAAAACGTGACGTCATATGGTCAAAAACCCCTGTTGCCGTCCCTGAAGACCGGCGGTTCTGCCGGATGTTAACCACCCGGTTCTGTGACCGGTTAGAGCAGGGCAAGGATGGGGCCGCAATGGCCATGTGTCGCAGTGCAACGATTTGGATCAAGGTAGTTGCTGTGGTGCAACAGTTTGCGCGGGGACCGTCTTGGCAGGGTTGCTTCCATGCCACGCACGGCCGACACTGCTGCTTAGTGAGATCGGGTGAAACGGCATGACGATGTGGATGATCGGGCTGGTTGCGGCCCAGGCGCTGGGCGGCGGAACCCCCAAATTGATCGACGAACTGGCGGGCTGTCGGACGATCCCGTCCGCGGAGGCCAGGCTTGCCTGTTTCGACCGGACCGCGGCGGCGGTGGTCGAGGCACGTCGCGACAAATCGATCGTGGTGCTCGATCGCGGCGAGGTGCAGCAGGCGAAGCGGTCGCTGTTCGGATTTTCGCTGCCGTCGATCAGGCTGTTCGGGGATGGTGAAGGCGACGATCAGCTGAAGCAGCTGGTCGGTACGATGACGTCCTCTTCGCCGTTGCCCGGCGGCCTCGTTCGCTTCGCTCTCGACGGCGGCGGGCTGTGGGAGACGACCGAACAATCGATGCTGTCACCCCGGCGTGGCGACGTGGTGTCGATCAAGGCGGGATCGCTGGGAAGCTATATCGCGACCGCGCCGGGACGGCGGTCGGTACGTGTCAGGCGGCTGCGCTGACCCGACGGGACGCCGTCATGCCGCCGGCGGTGCGTGCTCCAGCGCATCCGCCAGCGCTTCGAGGCGATCGGCGATACGGGCCAGTGCCGGTTCGCTGACGACAGCGCCCTCGGGCGGCCGTTGCTGGATATCGTCGAGTGCGTCCGCCAGCATCAGCGCCACGAACAGCATCGCCCGTTCGCTTGGAACGCCGCCCGCCGCGCGCAATGCCGTGGGCCAGCGATCCTCCAGCATGCGGCCGAGCTGTTGCAGCCGCGCTTCTTCGCCGTCGCGGCAGGCGACCGTGTGCGGACGGCCGCCGAGATCGAGCGTGACGTTGGCCATCAGGATGCCGTGCCGCGCGCGATGACGTCATCAAGCGCACTGACCGCCTCGGCCATTCGTGCCTTCAGCGCGGCATGCCGCCGCGCCAGCGCGTCGCCTGCTTTTGCGCGGGCATCGATAGCGGATTCGATACGGGCGATCGCGGCGTCGATCCGATCGACGGCAGTAGAATTTTCGGCCATGCGCAACGAGGTAAGCGTGCAAACGGTGGGCGGCAAGACGCGTTGCGATGACCCGCAATCCCGCCGACGCGACGAACGCGCGGTTGACAGGACAGGGCGCCCCCTCGCAAAGGCTTGCCCGCCCGGCGCGGCCCCATATCTGTCGCGCACGTACAATCCCACGCGAGGAGAGCCACAATGACGGTGAAGGTTGCGATCAACGGCTTCGGACGCATCGGCCGCCTGGTGGCGCGCGCGATCATCGAGCGCAATTCCAGCGAACTCGAGCTGGTCGCGATCAACGACCTTGCCGACGCCAAGTCGAACGCCTGGCTCTTCAGCCGCGACAGCGTCCACGGCAAATATCCCGGCACCGTCATCGCGGAGGGCAACGATCTCGTCATCGACGGCAAGCGCATCCGCGTCACCGCAGAGCGCGATCCTGCCAACCTGCCGCACAAGGAACTGGGCGTCGATCTGGTGCTGGAATGCACCGGCTTCTTCACCGACAACGTCGCCTGCCAGAAGCACATCGATGCCGGCGCCAAGAAGGTGCTGATCTCGGCACCCGGCAAGGGCGTCGACCTGACCGTCGTCTATGGCGTCAACCACGACAAGCTGACCGCCGATCACACGATCGTGTCGAACGCATCGTGCACGACGAACTGCCTCGCGCCCGTCGCCAAGGTGTTGAACGATGCGATCGGTATCGAACGCGGCCTGATGACCACGGTCCACGCCTATACCAACGATCAGAAGATCCTCGACCAGATCCATCCGGACCTGCGCCGCGCCCGTGCCGCCGCGATGTCGATGATCCCGACCACCACCGGTGCCGCCCGTGCGGTCGGCGAAGTCCTGCCCGAACTGAAGGGCAAGCTGGACGGTTCGGCGATCCGCGTGCCGGTGCCGGACGTCAGCCTGATCGACCTGACCTTCACGCCCAAGCGCGACACGACGCGTGACGAGGTCAACGCCATCCTGAAGGCCGCGGCCGAGAGCGGCCCGCTGAAGGGCGTGCTGGTGTTTTCGGACGAGCCGCTCGTCTCGATCGACCTGATGCATACCCCGCAGTCGTCGACGGTCGACAGCCTGGAGACCGCGGTGCTCGACGGCAAGCTGGTGCGCGTCGTCAGCTGGTACGACAACGAATGGGGCTTTTCGAACCGCATGGTCGATACCGCGACCGTGATGGCGAGCTTCCTCTAAGCATATGGGCGTGCTGGTCGGCATCGCCCGGCACGCCTTTCCCAAGGCGCCGATGGAATTGCTCAAGGCCGTCGACGTAACGCTCGACGGCGGCCTGCAAGGCGACTTCCGCGGCGCGGTGAAGCCGGGCGGGCGCGGCAAGCGGCAGGTCACGATGATGGAGCGCGTCGACTGGGACGCGGCGATGGCCGAGCTGGGCCATACGATTCCGTGGCAGGAGCGGCGCGTGAACCTGCTGCTCGACGGGATCGACATCCCGCAGGTGCCGGGTATTCGCGTGGCGATCGGCAGCGCCGAATTCGAGATTACCGTCGAATGCGATCCGTGCAGCCGTATGGAAACGATCGCCACGGGGTTGAAGGCAGCGCTGACCCCCGATTGGCGCGGCGGGGCCTGTACGCGAGTAAGGGCCGCCGGGCGGATCGCGATCGGCGACACGGTGACGATACTCCCCTGACATTTCAGATACGAAGGAAGACGACGTGACCAAGCCCTTCAAGACGCTAGACGATATGGGTGAGATCAACGGCAAGCGGGTGCTGGTCCGCGAGGATCTGAACGTGCCGATGGCGGACGGGGCGGTCACCGACGACACAAGGCTGCGCGCCACGCTGCCGACCGTCACCGAACTCGCCGATCGCGGCGCGATCGTGCTGATCCTCGCGCATTTCGGTCGACCGAAGGGCGTGCCGAGCGCGGACATGTCGCTGTCGATGCTCGCAAGACCCTATGCCCACGTGCTCGGCCGCGAGGTCCGCTACATCGACTGGGAAGGGGCCGAGGACGCGGTCGCCACGTTGCAGCCCGGCGATATCGCGATCCTCGAGAACACGCGTTTCTTCGGCGGCGAGGAAAAGAACGATCCTGCGGTGGTCGCACGCTTCGCCAAACTGGGCGATCTGTACGTCAACGACGCCTTTTCCGCCGCCCACCGTGCCCATGCCTCGACCGAGGGTCTGGCCAGGGTATTGCCCGCCTTCGCCGGCCGCGCGATGGAGGCCGAACTCGACGCACTGGAGCAGGCGCTCGGCAAGCCGGAGCATCCGGTCGCGGCGGTGGTGGGCGGCGCGAAGGTGTCGACCAAGCTCGACGTGCTCAAGCATCTCGTCACGCGCGTCGACCACCTCATCATCGGCGGGGGCATGGCCAATACCTTTCTTGCCGCGCGCGGGGTGAACGTCGGCAAGTCGCTATGCGAGCACAACCTTACCAACACGGCGGACGAGATCCTGGAGGCGGCCGACAAGGCGAACTGCACCGTCCATCTGCCCTACGACGTGGTGGTGGCGAAGGAATTCCGCGCCAACCCGCCCGTCCGCACCGTCAACGTGCACGAAGTCGCCGAGGACGAGATGATCCTCGATGTCGGTCCTAGCGCCGTCGAGGCATTGGGGGATGTGCTCAAGAACTGCCGCACGCTCGTCTGGAACGGCCCGATGGGTGCGTTCGAAACGCCGCCGTTCGACATCGCGACGGTCAGCCTCGCCCGGACGGCGGCGGCGCTGACACAGGACGGCAGCCTCGTTTCGGTCGCGGGCGGCGGCGATACCGTTGCGGCGCTGAACCAGGCCGGCGTGGCGGATCGCTTCACCTTCGTATCCACGGCGGGCGGTGCGTTCCTCGAATGGATGGAGGGCAAGGACTTGCCGGGCGTCGCCGCACTGATAGGCTGACGCCTTTGTAGCACGGCTTGTAACACAGACAGCCAAACACCCGTGCTTCCACCGGGAAGTGCGGGTGTTTTCGTGTCCGGTTGCCGCTTGCGCACCCCGCCGCCCGTCAGTATGTTAAACGCGTTAAACAGGAGCCTGCATGCTCGGAGTGCGTCTCGACACAGAGTTGGAAGAGCGACTTGCCGCGGTTGCGCGCACGCAGGGCCGCAGTAAGAGCGATATCGCGCGCGAGGCGGTGCGCCGCTATGTCGACCTGCATGACGAGGCATATCGGCGCGAAGCGCGGCGGCAGTCGACGCGCGCCTCCGGACGCGAATCCGCCGACGACAGCGTTTTTTGGCAGGACGCCGCCGCGTGGAAGTGAAGCATGGCGGCATCGTGCTGGTCGACGGCCCCGATGGCGCGCCCCAGAGGCCGTGCGTCGTCGTCCAGTCCGACCTGTTCAACGCCACCCATGCGACGATCACCGTCTGTCCGCTGACCAGCATCATGGGCGGCGAGGCGCTGTTCCGTGTCGCGATGTCGCCACGTGAACACAATGGCCTGACCGCGGAATGCGAGGTGCAGGTCGACCGCGTCACCAGCGTTGCGCGCGACCGGATCGCCGCGGTGATCGGCCACGCCAGCCCCACCCGGATGGAGCAGATCGACCAGGCGCTGCGGCGCTGGCTGATGCTCTGATACCCAGATACGAACCCCAAGGAGCGAACCCCATGACGACCGTCACACCCGCCGTAAAAGCCATCCTCGACAAGTACGAAGCCACCAGCCCCGCGGTAAAGGGCAACCTCGCCCGCATCCTGATGCAGGGCAAGCTTGGCGGCACCGGCAAGCTCGTCATCCTGCCGGTAGACCAAGGCTTCGAGCACGGCCCGGCACGCTCGTTCGCAGTCAATCCCCCCGCCTACGATCCGCACTATCACTATCAGATCGCGGTCGACGCCGGCCTGTCGGCCTATGCCGCGCCGCTCGGTCCGCTCGAAGCGGGGGCGGACACGTTCGCCGGCCAGATCCCGACGATCCTCAAGGTCAACAGCTCGAACAGCTGGGCTACCAGCATCGATCAGGCGGTGACCGCCAGCGTCGGCGACGCCCTGCGCCTAGGCTGCGCGGCGATCGGCTTCACCATCTATCCGGGTTCGGACGGCATTTTCGAACAGATGGAAGAGATTCGCGAACTGTCCGAAGAAGCGAGATCGGTCGGCATCGCCACCGTCATCTGGAGCTATCCGCGTGGCGGCAAGCTGTCGAAGGACGGCGAACTGGCACTCGACGTCGGCGCCTATGCCGCACACATGGCGGCGCTGCTCGGCGCGCACATCATCAAGGTGAAGCTGCCGACCGCGCACATCGAACAGGCCGAAGCCAAGAAGGCCTATGAGGGCACCGACTGGTCGAACCAGGCGGATCGCGTCAAGCACGTCGTCCAGTCGAGCTTCGCCGGCCGTCGCATCGTCGTTTTCTCGGGTGGCGCGGCCAAGGGCAACGATGCGGTCTATCAGGATGCGCGCGACATCCTGGCCGGTGGCGGCAACGGCTCGATCATCGGCCGCAACACCTTCCAGCGCAGCCGCGAGGATGCGCTCGCGATGCTCGAGAAGATCATCGCGATCTACAAGGGTGAAGCGGCCTGATCGATACGACACTGCCCCGGCTTTCGCCGGGGCGGTGTTGGCTGTAGGGGGCAGCAATGACTGAAGACGATCCCCTCGGCCCGCTCGATCCCGCCTTTGCCGAACATTTCCGGCGCAGCGATCGCCGGCCGCCGTGCCAATTGTACCTGATCTCCCCGCTCGACGTGACCGGCGCATTCGCCGACCGGCTGGCGCGGGCGCTCGATGCCGGGCCGGTCGCCGCTTTCCAGTTCCGCATCAAGGACGTGGACCAGCATGCCGCCGCGGCGCTGGCCGAGCCTTTGCAACGGATATGTGCCGACCGGGAGGTCGCGTTCATCGTCAACGACAGTATCGCGCTCGCCAAGCGGCTCGGCGCGGATGGCGTACATCTGGGTCAGGGCGACGGCGATCCGCGCGAGGCGCGCGATAGTCTGGGGCCGGACGTGCAGATCGGCGTGACCTGTCACGACAGCCGTCATCTGGCGATGGAGGCAGGCGAGGGGAGCGCGGATTATGTGGCGTTCGGAGCGTTCTTCCCGACGACGACCAAGACCGTGAAACACCAGCCCGACCCCTCGATCCTGTCGTGGTGGGCATCGATGTTCGAACTGCCCAGCGTCGCGATCGGCGGGATCACGCCGGTCAACGCGCCGCCGCTGGTGGCCGCGGGCGCCGACTTCCTCGCAGTCTGTGGTGCAGTATGGGGCGGCGATGAAGCGGAGGCAGTGAGGGCCTTCGGTGATGTATTGGGCGGATGATCGCGTTCCCACTGCAACCACGATGACGGGCCGGCGCGTGTGACGCGGCTGGGCTGGGCCATTCTGATCGGCATGATGCTGGTCATTGCCGCATTCCTGTCAATGACCAGCTTTGGCACCGCGTCTCGCCAGCCCGTCGGTCCGCGCGCCGAGAGCATTGCGCCGTTACCCGCGGACGATGCCGGTATACTGACCATCCCCGTCGCCGGTGTAACCCGTGCGGCGCTCGTCGATAGCTGGAACGATCCTCGCGGCGGCGGCACGCGCGGCCATCATGGCACCGACATCCTCGCGCCTGGCGGCACGCCCGTCCTCGCGGCGGCCTCGGGCACGGTCGAAAAGCTGTTCCAGTCTAATCTCGGCGGAACCACCGTCTACATCCGGTCTGCCGATCGGCTCTGGATTTATTATTATGCACATCTCGCCGGTTATGCTCCGGGTCTGCGAGAAGGACAGAAGGTCAGCATCGGTCAGCAGATCGCTTTCGTCGGTGACACCGGAGACGCCGGACCCGGCAACTATCACCTGCATTTCGGAATGCAGCGGATGCGCCCGCAGCAACGCTGGTACCAAGGCGAGGATGTGAATCCCTACCCGATGCTTGCCGCCCGCGGGTCCACGCGATAAAGGGCGTCGCATCGAGGTGCGCGTGACCCGCGTGCCGCAATCGCTCTTTCCAGCAGGTTCAGACCATGAAGATCAGCGGCGTGGACATCCGTCCCGGCAACATCATCGAATATGAGGGCGGCATCTGGCGCGCCGTCAAGATCCAGCACACGCAGCCCGGCAAGGGCGGTGCGTACATGCAGGTCGAGCTGAAGAACCTGATCGACGGTCGCAAGAACAACGTCCGCTTCCGCTCCGCCGAAAGCGTCGAACGGGTCCGCCTCGACACCAAGGATTTCCAGTTCCTGTTCCGCGACGGCGAAGCGCTGACGTTCATGGACAAGGACAATTACGAACAGATCACGCTCGATGCCGGCATTCTCGGCGATGCCGCGGCGTTCCTGCAGGACGGCATGGACGTCGTGCTCGAATTGTACGACGAGCGCCCGATCTCGGTCGAACTGCCGAGCACGATCGAGGCGATGATCGTCGAGGCCGATGCAGTCGTGAAGGGTCAGACCGCCTCGTCCAGCTACAAGCCCGCGATCCTCGACAACGGCGTCCGCGTGATGGTGCCGCCGCATATCGGCGCGGGCACGAAGATCGTCGTCGACGTGTACGAACAGACGTACGTCCGCCGCGCGGATTGATCCGTCTATAGCCCCTCCCCCTCGGGGGAGGGGTTGGGGTGGGGCAGTGCGGCGCAGCTGCTGTGTCTCTCCACTCCCGACTTCCCCACCCCAACCCCTCCCCTGAAGGGGAGGGGCTAGAAAGCTGCAAAATGCCCAGCCATTCCGGCCTCTTCACCGTCATCGAACGCGCCGCCCGCAAGGCCGGCACGGCGCTGCGCCGCGACTTCAACGAGGTCCAGCACCTCCAGGTCAGCCGCAAGGGCCCGGCCGACTTCGTGTCGATCGCCGACAAGCGCGCCGAGCAGACGCTGTACGAGGAACTGAGCCGCGCGCGTCCCGACTGGGGCTTCCTGATGGAGGAGGGTGGCGAGGTCGCGGGCGATCCCGACAAACCGCGCTTCATCATCGACCCGCTGGATGGCACGTCCAACTTCCTCCACGGCATCCCGCATTTCGCGATTTCGATCGCGGTCGAGGAGGCGACCCCGGCGGGCAAGCGCGAGATCACGACCGCGCTCGTCTATCAGCCGCTGACCGACGAGAGTTTCTGGGCCGAAAAGGGCCGGGGGGCGTGGCTGACCGACCAGCGTCTGCGCGTGTCGGCCCGCCGGGACATGTCCGAGGCGCTGATCGCCACGGGAATCCCGTTCCTCGGCCACGGCAATTTCGTCGAATGGAGCCGCATTTTCGGTGCGATCGCACCGGAAGTCGCCGGCATCCGCCGTTTCGGCGCGGCATCACTCGATCTGGCATGGGTCGCGGCCGGTCGTTTCGACGGCTATTGGGAATCGGGCCTCAAACCCTGGGATGTTGCTGCGGGCATGCTGCTCGTGAAAGAGGCGGGCGGCTACGTCACCGACTTCCGCGGCAGCGACCGCGCGATGGAGCGGAACGAGTTCCTCGCCGCCAACGACGGCCTGCACGTCAAGCTGCACAAGCTGGTGGCCGGCGCGCTGCGCTGATCGCCGCCAACTGCTTTCCTCACCCTTCCGGCGCTTCGCGCCTCCCTCCCTCTCCCGACGGGAGAGGGAAGAGACGGCGAAGACGGCGATAGGGTGAGGGCAGGGGCGAGCCGTGTCGGTCATTCACTCTTGCTTAATTGCGAGTGATTCTCACACCCTCCCGGCCTTGCCCGTCCCACCCCACGGGCCTAAAGCGACCCCACATCCTTCGCACTTGCGAGAAGCCCATTGGTCGATCTGTCCCAATACCTGCCAATCCTGCTGTTCCTGGGTGTCGCCCTGGCGCTGTCGAGCACCTTCGTGTTCCTGCCCATGGCCGTCGCCAAGCTGACCGGCACGAACAAGCCCAACGAACAGAAGCTGTCGGAATATGAATGCGGCTTTCCCGCGTTCGAGGATCCGCGCAGCCAGTTCGATGTGCGATTTTATCTGATCGCCATCCTGTTCATCATCTTCGATCTCGAAGCCGCGTTCCTATATCCTTGGGCAGTCTCGGTTTTCAGCATCGGCTGGACCGCATGGATCTCCATGATGATCTTCATCGGCGAATTGGCCCTCGGCCTCGTCTATGCCTGGAAGAAGGGAGCTTTGGATTGGGAGTAGAGGCACACTTCGGTCCCATCGGATTGGTCAACAACCCCGAAGGCACGGCGATCGCGCCGGATCAGGGGTTCTTCGACAGCCTGAATGGTGAACTGACCGACAAGGGCTTCCTCGTCACGTCGACCGAGGAGCTGTTCCAATGGGCGCGAACCGGTTCGCTTTGGTGGATGACGTTCGGCCTGGCATGCTGCGCCGTAGAAATGATCCACGTCAACATGCCACGCTACGACCTCGAGCGCTTCGGCGCGGCACCGCGCGCGTCGCCGCGGCAGTCGGACGTGATGATCGTTGCCGGCACGCTCTGCAACAAGATGGCGCCGGCTCTGCGCAAGGTCTACGACCAGATGTCGGAGCCGAAATACGTCATCTCGATGGGCAGCTGCGCCAATGGCGGCGGCTATTATCACTACAGCTATTCGGTCGTGCGCGGTTGCGATCGCGTGGTGCCGGTCGACATCTACGTGCCCGGCTGCCCGCCGACTGCTGAGGCATTGCTGTACGGTATCATGCAGTTGCAGCGGAAGATCCGTCGTCAGGGGAGCGTCGAACGGTGAGGGCGCCCGCTCCCGCCTATGCGGCGAACCTCAACGGCGAAACGATCGAGGCGGTGCGGATCACGCTCGGCACGGCGTTGATTGACGCCGTCGAACAGGTTGGCGAAGTCGCACTCTACGTCGAGCGCGAGGCTATCGTCGACGCGCTGACCAAGCTGCGCGACACGCCGGGGCTGGAATACCAGCAGCTGATGGAGATCGCCGGCGTCGATTACCCGGAGCGCCCGGAGCGGTTCGAAGTCGTCTATTGCCTGCTGTCGCTGACGCGAAACCATCGCCTGCACGTCCACGTTTCGACCGACGACGTGAAGCCGGTGCCGTCGGTGACTGGCATCTGGCCGGTCGCCGGCTGGCTGGAGCGCGAAGTGTACGACATGTACGGCGTGCTGTTCACCGGCAATGCCGACCTGCGCCGCATCTTGACCGACTACGGTTTCCGCGGCCATCCGCAGCGCAAGGACTTCCCACTCTCCGGCTTCGTCGAGATGCGCTATTCGGAAGAGCAGAAGCGTGTCGTTTATCAGCCCGTCAGTCTGGCGCAGGACTTCCGCAACTTCGACTTCCAGTCTCCGTGGGAGGGTGCGCAATACGTCCTGCCGGGCGACGAAAAGGGCATTTTGCCCGAGGCGAAGGGAGCGCCGACGCCGTTGAAGGCTGACGACATCGTCAAGGCCGATGCGACCAGGGCGCCGACCGAAACGCCGAAGGCGGGCAGCGAACCCTACGCGAAGACGACGACCGACAGCACCGCCGACACCGGTGCGGGCAAGGCTGACGCGGGCAACAGGGCGGCTGAGAAGCCCGCCGATGCCGACGTGGTGCCGACCAAGGGTGAAGGACAGAACCAGTGAGCGACTATGTCGACGAACTGATGCACGTCACCGACGCGGGCGATCCGACCACCGGCGACGTCACCATCTCCAATTACACGATCAACTTCGGTCCCCAGCACCCGGCTGCGCACGGCGTGCTCCGGCTGGTGATGGAGCTGGACGGCGAGATCATCGAGCGCATCGATCCGCACGTCGGCCTGCTCCACCGTGGCACCGAAAAGCTGATCGAATACAAGACCTACGCGCAGGCGATCCCCTATTTCGATCGCCTCGATTACTGCTCGCCGATGTGCATGGAGCACACGTTCGTGCTCGCGATCGAGAAGCTGCTGGATATCGAGGTGCCGATCCGCGCCCAGTATCTGCGCGTCTTCTTCGCCGAGCTGACCCGCATCTCGAACCACATGCTCAACCTCGGCAGCCACGTCATGGACGTCGGCGCGATGACGCCGAACTTGTGGTTGTTCGAGATCCGCGAGGATTGCTACAATTTCTTCGAGCGTGCCTCGGGCGCGCGCATGCATCATAATTACATGCGGCCGGGCGGCGTCCATCAGGACGTGCCGCTCAAGCTGCTGACCGACATCGCCGACTGGCTCGACACGCGCCTGCCACGCCTGTTCGAGGACGCGATCAGCCTCGTCGCCGACAATCGTATCTTCAAGCAGCGCAACGTCGATATCGCGACGGTCAGCCGCGAGGACGCGATCGCCTGGGGCTTCTCCGGCCCGATGATCCGCGCCGCCGGCATCCCGTGGGACCTGCGCAAGTCGCAGCCCTATGACGTCTACGACCGTATGGAATTCGACATCCCGGTCGGTACGCGCGGCGACTGCTACGACCGCTTCATGGTGCGCGTCGAAGAGGTCCGCCAGTCGGCGCGGATCATGAAGCAGTGTCTGCGCGACATGCCCGAAGGCCCGATCGCCTCGTCCGACCGCAAGGTCGTGCCGCCCAAGCGCGCCGAGATGAAGCAGTCGATGGAGGCGCTAATCCATCACTTCAAGCTCTATACCGAGGGCTATCACGTCCCCGCGGGCGAAGTGTATGTCGCGACCGAAAGCCCCAAGGGCGAATTCGGCGTGTTCCTCGTCTCCGACGGCTCGAACAAGCCCTACCGCTGCAAGATCCGCCCGACCGCGTTCAGCCATCTGCAGGCGATGGACTTCATGTCCAGAGGCCACATGCTGGCCGACACGACCGCGATCCTCGGCGCGATGGATATCGTTTTTGGTGAATGTGACCGCTGATGGCTGAAGCACCCCGGATCCCCGACGAAGCAGAGACCCGCGCACGCTGGGGCGGCTTCGCCTGGAACGACGACAACCAGCGCAAGGCGAACGAGATCCTCTCGCGCTACCCTGCGGGCCGCGAACAGTCGGCGTCGATCCCGTTCCTCGATCTCGCCCAGCGGCAGGTCGGCGAGGAAACGCATACGCAGGGCTGGCTGCCGGTCCCGGTGATCGAGTTCGTCGCGCGTCAGATCGGTGTACCGTACATGCGCGTGTTCGAGGTCGCGACATTCTACACGATGTTCAACCTCGCACCGGTCGGCCGCTATCACGTGCAGGTCTGCGGCACGACGCCGTGCATGCTGCGTGGGTCCGACGATGTACTCGCCGCCTGCAAGAACCGCGGGCTGGTGAAGGGCGGCACGACGCCCGATGGCATGTTCACGCTGACCGAGGTCGAATGCCTCGGCACCTGCGCCAACGCGCCGATGGTCCAGATCAACGACGACAATTATGAAGACCTCGACTATGACCGCACCGTCGCGGTGCTCGAGGCGCTGGCCAAGGGCGAGCAGCCCGAAACCGGCTCGACGATCGGTCGCCAGACCAGCTGCCCCGAAGGCGGCCCGACGACGCTGACCGCGATGGTCGACGCCAACCACGATTATCGGAGCGAATGGGCCTGATGCTCGCCGACAAGGACCGCATTTTCACCAACGTTTACGGGTTCCAGCCGTGGAGCCTCGAAGCGGCGCTGAAGCGTGGCGACTGGGATAATACCAAGGCGCTGATGGCGCTGGGCCAGGACGCGATCATCGATGTGATCAAGGCGTCGGGACTGCGCGGCCGTGGCGGCGCGGGTTTCCCGACCGGCACCAAATGGTCGTTCATGCCCAAGGAGCCGAAGCCGGACCGGCCGAACTTCCTAGTCATCAACGCCGACGAGTCCGAACCCGGTTCCTGCAAGGACCGTGAGATCATCCGTCACGATCCGCATAAGCTGATCGAGGGCGCGCTGATCGCTGGCTATGCGATGCGCGCGCGTGCCGCCTATATCTATATCCGCGGTGAATATATCCGCGAGGCGGAGACGCTGTTCGCGGCGGTCGCCGAGGCGTACGACCGCGGCCTGATCGGTAAGAACGCCAGCGGTTCGGGTTACGATTTCGACGTTTTCGTCCACCGCGGGGCCGGCGCTTACATCTGCGGCGAAGAAACCGCGATGCTCGAAAGCCTCGAGGGCAAAAAGGGCCAGCCACGCCTCAAGCCGCCGTTCCCGGCGGGTGCAGGCCTTTATGGCTGCCCGACGACGGTAAACAACGTCGAATCGATCGCGGTCGCGCCGACGATCCTGCGGCGTGGTGCTTCGTGGTTCTCCAGCTTCGGCCGCGAGAACAACAAGGGAACCAAGCTCTACCAGATCAGCGGTCACGTGAATAAGCCCTGCGTCGTCGAAGACGAAATGGGTCTGACCTTCCGCGAACTGATCGAGACGCATTGCGGCGGCATCCGCGGCGGCTGGGACAATCTGCTCGCGGTCATCCCGGGCGGGTCGTCGGTGCCGCTGGTGCCGGCCAAAGACATCATTGACGCGCCGATGGACTTCGACGGACTGAAGGCGGTCGGTTCCGGCCTCGGCACCGCGGCGGTGATCGTCATGGACAAGTCGACCGACATCGTCCGCGCGATCAGCCGCATCTCGTATTTCTACAAGCACGAGAGCTGCGGCCAGTGCACGCCGTGCCGCGAAGGCACCGGCTGGATGTGGCGCGTGATGGAGCGGCTGCGCACCGGCGACGCCGACATCGCCGAGATCGACACGTTGCATCAGGTGACCAAGCAGGTCGAAGGCCACACCATCTGCGCCCTCGGCGACGCAGCGGCATGGCCGATCCAGGGTCTCATCAAACATTTCCGCCCCGAATTGGAGCGCCGGATCATCGAACGTAGCGGCGGCGATCTGACGCCGATGCAGGAAGCTGCTGAATAATGCCCAAGCTGAAGGTAGACGGGATCGAGGTCGAGGTGCCGCAGGGCGCGACGGTCCTCCAGGCATGCGAAGCCGCGGGTAAGGAAATCCCGCGCTTTTGCTATCACGAACGGCTGTCGATCGCCGGCAATTGCCGCATGTGCCTCGTCGAGGTGAAGCCGGGGCCGCCGAAGCCGCAAGCGTCGTGCGCGCTGCCTGCCGCGGACAATCAGGAGGTCTTCACCACCAGCCCGATGGTGAAGAACGCGCGCGAAGGCGTGATGGAATTCCTGCTGATCAACCATCCGCTCGATTGCCCGATCTGCGATCAGGGCGGCGAATGCGACTTGCAGGATCAGTCGATGGCCTATGGCAAGGGTCATAGCCGCTACACCGAGAACAAGCGCGCGGTCACCGAGAAGTATATGGGTCCGATCGTCAAGACGATCATGACCCGCTGCATCCAGTGCACGCGCTGTGTCCGCTTCGCCGAGGAAGTCGCCGGGGTCGAGGAAATCGGCGCGATCTATCGCGGTGAGGACATGCAGATTACGTCCTACCTCGAACAGGCCGTGACGAGCGAACTCAGCGGCAATGTCGTCGATCTATGCCCGGTCGGCGCGCTGACGTCGAAGCCCTATGCCTATGAAGCACGGCCGTGGGAGCTCAAGAAGACGCTCACCATCGACGTGCAGGACGCGGTCGGCACCAACATCCGGCTAGACAGCCGCGGCCGTCAGGTGCTGCGCTGCGTTCCCCGCATCAACGAGGACGTCAACGAGGAGTGGGCGACCGACAAGACCCGCCATCACGTCGATGGGCTGGTGCGTCGCCGGCTCGATCGCCCGTACGTGCGCCGCGACGGCAAGCTGGCACCCGTCAGCTGGGATGAGGCATTCGGCGTCATCAAGGCGAAGGTCGATGCCGCCGGTTCGAACGTCGCTGCCGTCGCCGGCGATCTCGTCGATTGCGAGACGATGTATGCCGCCAAGGCGCTGCTCGCGAAGCTCGGCTCGTCGCTGCTCGAAGGGCGGCAGACGGGGATGGATTATGACACGTCCAGCCTTGCCGCGGTGAACTTCAACACGACGATCGCCGGCGTCGAAGAGGCGGATGCGATCCTGCTGGTCGGAACCAATCTGCGCTGGGAAGCGCCGCTCGTGAACACCCGCATTCGCAAGGCGATCAAGAAGGGCGCGAAGGTCCTCGCGATCGGCCCCGAGACCGAGTTGACCTACAAGGTCGAATGGCTCGGGTCGGACCTGTCGATCCTCGGCGATTTGCCCGAAGCGGCGGCCAAGCTGTTCACCGACGCCAAGAAACCGATGGTCATCGTCGGCGGTGGTGCGTTGAAGGGCGGCCACGGCGCCGCGCTGGCCTTCGCCAAGCAGTTCAACTTGGTTCGTGATGGCTGGAACGGCTTCAACGTCGTCCACATGGCCGCGAGCCGCATGGGCGGCCTGATGCTCGGCTATGCGCAAAAGGGCGGCGTCGCCGATTTGCGCGGCGCGGATGTCACCTTCCTGCTCGGCGCCGATGAACTCAACTTTGACAACTTCGGCGGCTTCAAGGTGTACGTCGGCCACCATGGCGATCAGGGCGCACATCATGCCGATGTGATCTTGCCGGGTGCTACCTACGCCGAGAAGTCCGGCACCTGGGTGAACCTGGAAGGGCGCGTTCAGCGTGGCGAACGTGCGGTATTCCCGCCGGGCGACGCGCGCGAGGATTGGGCGATCTTCCGCGCCCTGTCCGACGTGCTCGGCCATACGCTGCCGTTCGACAGCCTCGCCGGCCTGCGCGAGGCGATGGGGACCGAGGTTCCGGCACTGCGCACGCCCGGTCTCGCCACGTTCGAATGGAACCCGCCTGCGCTCGACGCAGCGGGGCAGGGGAGCCTGTCGGGCTATCCGATCAAGGATTTCTATCTGACCAACGCCATCTGCCGCGCATCGCCGACGATGCAGCGCTGCTCGGCCGAACTGGTCCATGGCGAGACGTTCGCGGAGGCCGCGGAGTGACCGACTTCTTCAATTCCACCGTCGGCATGTCGTACGAATGGGCATGGTTCACCGCGACCATCGTCGGCATCCTCGTCATCGCACTGCCGCTGATGTTGGCCGTCGCGATGATCATCTACGCCGATCGCAAGATCTGGGCGGCGATGGCGCTGCGCCGCGGCCCCAACGTCGTCGGGCCGTTCGGTCTGCTCCAGTCGTTCGCCGATGGTCTGAAGGTTTTCCTTCAGGAGACGATCATCCCGTCCGCCGCCAACCGCGGCCTGTTCCTGATGGCGCCGATCATCACCTTCACGGTCGCGCTGATCGTCTGGGCGGTGGTGCCGTTCGCCGAGGGCGCGGTGCTCGCCGACATCAACGTCGGGCTGCTGTATGTGCTCGCGGCGTCGTCGCTCGGCGTCTACGGCATCATCCTGTCGGGCTGGGCGTCGAACTCGAAGTACCCCTTCTATTCCGCGCTGCGCGCCGCGGCGCAGATGGTCAGCTACGAAGTTGCCCTCGGCTTCGTGCTCATCACCGTCGTGCTGTGGGCGGGAACGTTCAACCTGTCCGCGATCGTGATGGCGCAGAAGGCGATCTATCCGTGGCTGCCGGTCAACGGCTTCGGCTTTAACCCGCTGCTGTTCCCGATGAGCATCGTCTTCCTGATCTCCGGCATGGCCGAAACCGGCCGCGCGCCGTTCGACCTGACCGAGGCGGAATCGGAACTCGTCGCCGGGTACCAGACCGAATACAGCTCGATGAGCTTCGCGCTCTTCTGGCTCGGCGAATATGCCAACGTGCTACTGATGTGCGCGCTCAACGCGACGCTCTTCTGGGGCGGGTGGCTGCCGCCCATCGACTGGGCACCGCTTTATTACGTACCGGGCATCATCTGGCTATTCGCGAAGATCCTGTTCTTCTTCTTCGTCTTCAGCTGGGTCAAGGCGACCGTGCCGCGCTATCGCTACGATCAGCTGATGCGGCTGGGCTGGAAGATCTTCCTCCCACTGTCGCTGTTCTGGGTATTCCTGGTGTCGGGCGTGCTGATGCTGATGCGGGTGGGCATCCCCGGATGAGCGCCGTGTCGAACTGGCTGGTCGCCCGTGGGCTTAGGCCGCAGGCATTGCGTGACCGGGCGCTCGCGGGCGTCGGTATCGGGTTGTTGGTCGTGATGATCGACCGAGTAGTAGGATTTGGATCTTGAGCGTCGCACAGATCGTCAAGTCGTTCACCTTGTGGGAATTCGTGAAGGCGCACGCCCTCACGCTGAAGTATTTCTTCAAGCCCAAGGCGACGATCAACTATCCCTACGAGCGTAATCCGATCAGTCCGCGGTTCCGCGGCGAGCACGTGCTGCGTCGTTATCCCAACGGCGAGGAACGCTGCATCGCCTGCAAGCTGTGCGAGGCGGTGTGCCCAGCGCAGGCGATCACGATCGAGGCCGAACCCCGCGACGATGGCAGCCGCCGCACGACGCGCTACGACATCGACATGACAAAGTGCATCTACTGCGGCCTGTGTCAGGAGGCGTGCCCGGTCGATGCGATCGTCGAGGGGCCGAACTACGAATTCTCGACCGAAACGCGCGAAGAGCTGATCTACGACAAGGCGAAGCTGCTCGATAACGGCGACCGCTGGGAAAGCGCAATCGCGGCGAACCTTGCCGCCGATGCGCCCTACCGTTAATGCGCGCCGCACTCGATTCCGGGCTTAGGGGGCCGACCCAATCGTGATCCAGGCAATTGCCTTCTATTTGTTCGCCATCGTGGTGATCGGATCCGGCGCGATGACGATCTCGTCGCGCAATCCGGTGCATTCGGTGATGTGGCTGATCCTCGCGTTCTTCAACGCGGCGGGACTGATGGTGCTCGTCGGTGCCGAGTTCATCGCGATGCTGCTCGTCATCGTCTACGTCGGCGCGGTCGCGGTGCTGTTCCTGTTCGTCGTCATGATGCTCGATATCGAGGTCGCGCAACTGCGCGCCGGCTTTGCGCAATATGCCGCGCTGGGCCTGGCGCTCGCGGTGGCGCTCGCCGCTGAAATCCTGATCGGCATCGGCGCCTGGAGCGCCGGCGGACTCAAGATCAGCCAGCGGATCGCGCCGATCGACAGCGCCGTCCCGAACATCCAGGCGATGGGGACGTTGCTCTACACGCGCTATCTGTTTGTGTTCGAGGCGGCGGGCTTTGTCCTGCTCGTCGCGATGATCGGCGCGATCGTGCTGACGCATCGGCAGCGTGGCGGAGTGCGCGCCCAGTCGCCGTTCCGCCAGATCGGCCGCCGTCCAGAGGATGCGACGCGCAACGTCCAGCCGCCGATCGGCCAGGGGGTCCATCTGTGATCGGTCTTACCCATTACCTCGTCGTCGCGGCGATCCTGTTCACGATGGGCGTGCTCGGCATCTTCCTGAACCGGAAGAATCTGATCGTCATTCTGATGGCGATCGAGCTGATCCTGCTCGCGGTGAACCTCAACCTCGTCGCCTTCTCGGCGTACCTGCATGATCTGGTCGGGCAGATCTTCGCGATGTTCGTGCTGACGGTGGCCGCCGGCGAAGCGGCGATCGGACTCGCGATCCTCGTCATCTACTTCCGTGGCCGCGGCACGATCGCGGTCGACGACGTCAATCGGATGAAGGGCTAAATACCGGTGACCTCCATCCTCTTCATCGTGTTCCTGCCGCTGCTCGCCGCGATCGTCGCGGGGCTCGGCAACAAGGCGATCGGCTTCGTGCCGGCAAAGCTGATCACGACCGGCGCGCTGTTCGCATCGTGCCTGCTGTCGTGGCCGATCTTCCTCGGCTTCCTCGCCGGCACCAACACCGCCACGGTCGTGCCGGTGCTGACCTGGATCGTCAGCGGCGACATGGCGGTCGACTGGTCGCTGCGCGTCGACCAGCTGACCGCGATCATGCTGGTGGTCATCACCAGCGTCTCGGCGCTCGTCCACCTCTATAGCTGGGGCTATATGAGCGAGGACCCGGATCAGCCGCGCTTCTTCGCCTATCTCTCGCTGTTCACCTTCGCGATGCTGATGCTGGTGACCGCGGATACGCTGGTCCAGATGTTCTTCGGTTGGGAAGGCGTCGGCCTCGCCAGCTACCTGCTGATCGGCTTCTGGTTCCGCAAGCCCTCCGCCAATGCCGCCGCGATCAAGGCGTTCGTCGTCAACCGCGTCGGCGATCTGGGTTTCATGCTCGGCATCTTCGGCACGTTCCTAGTGTTCGGCACCGTATCGATCCCCGCGATCCTCGCCGCCGCGCCGGGCATGGCCGGATCGACGATCGGCTTCCTCGGCATGCGGGTCGATACGATGACTGTGCTCTGCCTGCTGCTGTTCGTCGGCGCGATGGGCAAGTCGGCGCAGCTCGGCCTCCACACCTGGTTGCCCGACGCGATGGAAGGCCCGACCCCGGTGTCGGCGCTGATCCACGCGGCGACCATGGTCACCGCGGGCGTGTTCATGGTGTGCCGCCTGTCGCCGATGTTCGAAACCTCGCCGGCCGCATTGCATGTCGTGATGTTCGTCGGCGCCGCGACCTGCCTGTTCGCCGCGACCGTCGGCATGGTGCAGACCGACATCAAGCGCGTCATCGCCTATTCGACCTGTTCGCAGCTCGGCTACATGTTCTTTGCCGCAGGCGTCGGTGCCTATGGCGCGGCGATGTTCCACCTGTTTACGCACGCTTTTTTCAAGGCGCTGCTGTTCCTCGGTGCCGGTTCGGTCATTCACGCGATGCACCACGAGCAGGATATGCGCTATTACGGCGGCCTGCGGAAAAGCATCCCGCTCACCTTCTGGGGCATGATGATGGGGACGCTGGCGATCACCGGCGTCGGCCTGCCCGCGGTGTTCGGCAACCCGCTCGGCATCGGTTTCGCGGGCTTCCATTCGAAGGACGCGATCATCGAGGCGGGCTGGGCCGCGGGCGAGCCCGGCGTGTGGTTCGTCGGCGTGCTCGTCGCGCTGATCACCAGCTTCTATTCGTGGCGCCTGATGTTCCTCACCTTCTGGGGGACACCGCGCTGGGCCGCGTCGGAGCATATCCAGCACGCGCTCCATGACTCGCACGGCCATGATCACGCGCATGACGACCACGCGCATGGCGATACCCATGGTCACGCCGGTCATCACGCCGATGAGGCGCATGCCAATCCGGCCAAGGCCGAGGACAGCGGCGATCATCCGTCGACGCACGGCCCGTCGCAGCAGGACCTGCCCGCCGGCACCGGTGGCTATCATCCGCACGAGAGCCCGTGGCCGATGCTGGTGCCGCTGATCCTCCTGTCGATCGGCGCGATCGCGGCGGGCTTCGTCTTCCACGGCTATTTCATCGAGCCGGAAGCGGGCGAGACGTTCTGGAAGGGCGACATCGCCTTCCGTGAGCATTTGATGCACGCGATGCACGAGGTTCCGACGATCATCAAATTGTCGGCGACGATCGCGATGCTGCTCGGACTGTTCACGGCCTGGTATGCCTATATCAAGTCGCCAAGCTTTCCGGCCGCGGTCGCGGACCAGTTCCGCATTCTGTACCGTTTCCTCGTCCACAAATATTATTTCGACGAACTCTATCACCTCATCTTCGTCCGTCCCGCCTTCGCCATCGGCCGCCTGCTGTGGCACCGCGGTGACGAACAGACGATCGACCGGTTCGGGCCGAACGGCTCGGCCTGGGTGGTGCAGCTCTCCAGCCGTCTCGCGGGCCGGCTTCAGAACGGATATGTCTATACCTATGCCTTCGTCATGCTGATCGGTCTGACCGCCGTCGTCACCTGGGCGATCGCACAGTGAGCGGGTTTCCCATCCTCTCGATCATGCTGCTGATCCCCGCGGTCGCGGCGATCGCCTGCCTGTTCGTTCCCGCCGCCACCGCGCGGATGCTGGCTTTGGCCGCGACGCTGGTCGACTTCGTGCTCGGCATCATGCTCTGGGCGAATTACGACATCGGCGGGGCGCAATGGCAGTTCGTCGAGCAGGGCCCGCGGCTCGGCTTCTTCGGCTGGAACCTCGGCATCGACGGCTTCGCGCTGATGCTCATCATGCTCAGCGTGTTCCTGATGCCGATCTGCATCGGGGCGAGCTGGCGCGCGATCACCAACCGCGTGCCGGAGTACATGGCGGCGTTCCTGCTGACGGAAACGCTGATGATCGGCACCTTCGCGGCGCAGGACCTGTTCCTGTTCTACCTGTTCTTCGAAGCCGGCCTGATCCCGATGTACCTGATCATCGGCATCTGGGGCGGGGCGAACCGCATCTACGCGAGCTACAAGTTCTTCCTGTACACGCTGCTCGGCTCGCTGCTGATGCTCGTCGCGATGCTCTACATGGCGCAGACCGCCGGCACCTCCAGCATCCCGGCGTTGCAGGCGTACGACTTCCCGGCGCATGCCCAGACATGGCTGTGGCTCGCCTTCTTCGCCTCGTTCGCGGTCAAGATGCCGATGTGGCCGGTCCACACGTGGCTGCCCGACGCGCACGTGCAGGCGCCGACCGCGGGTTCGGTCATCCTGGCGGGCGTGCTGCTCAAGCTCGGCGGCTATGGCTTCCTGCGCTTCAGCCTGCCGATGTTTCCGGAAGCGTCCGGCGAGCTGACGTGGCTGATCTTCGGCCTGTCGGCGGTGGCGGTGATCTACACCTCGCTCGTCGCGCTGGTGCAGGCCGACATGAAGAAGCTGATCGCTTATTCGTCGGTCGCGCACATGGCGATCGTGACCATCGGCCTCTTCGCCTTCAACCGGCAGGGGATCGAGGGTGCGATGATCATGATGCTCAGCCACGGGCTGGTATCGGGCGCGCTGTTCCTGTGCGTCGGCGTCATCTACGACCGGCTGCATACGCGTGAGATCAGCCGCTACGGCGGCCTTGCAATCAACATGCCGCGCTACGCGCTGTTCTTCCTGTTCTTCACCATGGCGTCGATCGGCCTGCCGGGGACCAGCGGCTTCGTCGCCGAATTCCTGGCGCTGATGGGTACCTATCAGGTGTCGACCTGGATCGCGTTGCTCTGCACGACCAGCATCATCCTCGGCGCGGCGTACATGCTGTACCTCTATCGCCGCGTCGTCTTCGGCGAGATCAAGTCGGAGGACGTGCGCGAGATGCAGGACCTGTCGCACCGCGAACTCTGGCTGCTCGCGCCGATCGCCGCGGTCGCATTGTGGATGGGCGTCTACCCTGAGAGCTTCCTCAGCCCGATGCGCAAGGATGTCGGCGTGCTGCTCGCCCGCATCGATCGCGCGACGCCCGTCTCCGATTCCCAGCCGACCGCCGGCAAGCCCCTACCTGCGGCGCATGCCGCCGCCCACGGACAAGCGCACTGATGGATTACGCCGCCAATCTCGCCATGACCCTGCCCGAGGTGATCCTCGGACTGGGCGCCATCGTCCTGATGCTGGTGTCCGCCTGGGGCGGCCCGGCCTCGACGCGGGCGGTGTCGTGGACGGCCGTCGTCATCCTGGGCGGCGCGTGCCTCGCGCTGCTCGGACCGGCCAGCTACGGCGGGTCGGCGTTCGACGGCCTGTACCGCGCGGACGCCTTCGCCGCTTTCGCCAAGGTGCTGATCTTCATCGCCGCCGCGGTCGGCATCCTGATGGCGCCGGATTTCTTCCAGCGGACCAGCGGTGACGACCTTCGCCCCGAATATCCTGTCCTGATCCTGCTCTCGGCAGCGGGCATGGGCATGATGGTGTCGGCAAGCGATCTGCTCACGCTCTACGTCGGCCTCGAACTGCAGTCGCTGTCCGCCTACGTCCTCGCCAGCTTCATGCGCCGCGACACGCGTTCGGCCGAAGCGGGTCTCAAATATTTTGTGCTCGGCGCGCTTGCCAGCGGCATCCTGCTGTACGGAATCAGCTTGGTCTACGGCTTCTCCGGCACGACGCTGTTCCCCGGAATCGCTGCGGCTTATGCGGACGGCAATTCGCTCGGCCTGCTGTTCGGCCTCGTCTTCGTCTTCGCCGGCATCGCGTTCAAGATTTCGGCGGTGCCGTTCCACATGTGGACGCCCGACGTGTACGAAGGCGCCCCGACCCCGGTCACCGCCTTCTTCGCCTCCGCTCCCAAGGTCGCGGCGATGGGCCTCGCCGTCCGCGTCGCCGTCGAGGCGATGGGTCCGGCGACCGACCAGTGGCGTCAGATCGTGATCTTCGCCGCGCTCGCGTCGATCGTGCTCGGCGCGGTCGCGGCGATCGGTCAGACCAACATCAAGCGGCTGCTCGCCTATTCGTCGATCAACAACGTCGGCTTCGCGCTGGTCGGCCTCGCGGCGGGCACGCCTGAGGGCGTGTCGGGCGTGCTCGTCTACATGACGATCTACATCGCCATGACGCTGGGGTCGTTCCTGGTCGTGCTCCAGATGCGTGACGACGACGGCCAGCCGGTCGAGACGATCGCCGCGCTGTCGGGCATGTCGCGGACCCGCCCGGGCCTCGCCGCGGCGCTGGCGATCTTCATGTTCAGCCTTGCCGGCATCCCGCCGCTGTTCGGCTTCTACGCGAAGTTCGCGGTGTTCGACGCCGCCGTCCGCGCCGGCCTGTTCCCGCTGGCGGTGATCGGCATCGCCGCCTCGACGATCGGCGCCTATTATTACCTGCGCGTGGTCAAGACGATGTACTTCGACGAACCCGCGCCGGCGTTCGCGAAGGGCAACAGCCCGGTCGAGGGTGGCTTGATCGTCCTTACCGCAGCCTTCGTGTCGCCGCTCGGCTATCTCGCCATCCCGCTGCTCGGCGGCTGGACGATGGCGGCGGCCCGCGCGCTGTTTCCCGCGATTTGACGATCCGGACCGTCGCGGAGACGGGATCGACCAACGCCGACATGCTCGTCCTCGCCCGGCAAGGCGCGGAGGAGGGGCTGTGGCTCCGCGCCGAGCGCCAGACCGCCGGCCGCGGACGGCAGGGCAGGGCATGGACCTCGCCCGCCGGCAACCTCTACGCCTCGACGCTCGTCCGTCTGCGGCCGAGCGATCCGCCTCCGGCCACGCTGGCGCTGGTCGCGGCGGTCGCGTTGCACGAAACGGTCGGTGTCTTCGGTATCGACGCGCAGCTTAAATGGCCCAACGACCTGTTGGTGGCAGGCGCCAAGCTGTCCGGCATCCTGCTAGAACGCAGCGACAACGCGGTAGTCGTCGGGATCGGCGTCAACCTCGCCGATCATCCCGAACTGCCGGACCGGCCGACGACCAGTCTGGCCGCGCAAGGCATATCCATCGCGCCGGAGCTGTTCCTCGACGTCCTCGCCGAAACCTTCACCCGCTGGCTCGCACGTTGGCGCGGGGAGGGCCTTGCGGCGATCCGCACAGCATGGCTCGCCGCCGCGCATCCGATCGGCACCGCACTCTCGGTCCGCTTACCCGATGGCAGCGCCCAAGACGGCCTGTTCGACGGCCTCGACGCAGACGGTGCGCTGATCCTGCGCTTGGCGTCGGGGCAACGGCATGTCATTCACGCCGCAGACGTGTTCCTGCTGTGAGGGATTGACGATGCTGCTCGCCGTGGATGCCGGCAATACCAATGTCGTGTTCGCGCTGGTGGAGGGCCGCACGATCAAGGCGCGCTGGCGCATCGCCACCGATCCGCGCCGCACCGCCGACGAATATGCGGTGTGGCTCAGCCAGCTCCTCGCGCTCGAAGGCTATGATCGCAGCCAGATCGACGCGGTCATCATCGCCATCGTCGTGCCCCGCGCTCTCCACAATCTGCAGGTTCTCAGCGCGAAATACTTCAAGACCGACGCGCTCATCGCCGGCCGCGCGCCGGTCGAGTGGGGCATCACCATCGACGTCGACGAGCCCGCCAGCCTGGGCGCCGACCGCGCCGTCAACACCATCGCTGCCCACGCGCTGCACGACGGCGACCTGATCGTCATCGATTTCGGCACGGCCACCACCTTCGACGTCAGCGACTATAGCGGTGCCTACAAGGGCGGGATCATCGCCCCCGGCATCAACCTGTCGCTCGACGCTCTCGTCAGCGCCGCAGCCAAGCTGCCCCGCATCGCGATCGAGGCGCCCGCCACCGACAGCGTCATCGGCCGCAACACCGTGGATCAGATGGCCATCGGCGTCTATTTCGGCTATATCGCGATGATCGAAGGGCTGGTCGCGCGGATGAAGGCGGAAATCGGCCGCCCGGCCAAGGTGATCGCCACCGGAGGCCTCGCCACGCTTTTCGAGCAGAACACCGACGTCTTCGACGTCATCGAGCCAGACCTGACGATCCAGGGGCTGGCGATCATGTACCAAAACGCCCATATCGGCTGAGACGCGCTCGCGCCATCAATCGGCCTGCGGGCGACAACAAAATTCACGAAAGTCATCAATGACCCCCAAGAACAACGAACTTCTCTTCTGCGCCCTCGGTGGCTCCGGCGAGATCGGCATGAACGTCAATCTCTATGGCCATGCCGGCAAATGGCTGATGGTCGATTGCGGCGTAACCTTCGCCGACGCCGCCTATCCCGGTATCGACATCGTCCTTCCCGACCTGTCGTTCATCGAGGATCGCATCGACGATCTCGTCGGCATCGTGCTGACCCACGGCCATGAAGACCACATCGGCGCGCTGCCGTACCTCGCCGAGGACCTCGGCGTGCCGCTGTACGCGACGCCGTTCACCGCGGGCCTGATCCGCGGCAAGCTGGAAGAGGAGGGCAACGCCAACCGCGTCAAGCTGCGGGTCATCCAGCCGAATATGGAGACCGGCGTCGCCGGCGTCCAGATCGGCCCGTTCGGCGTCAGCTTCGTCGAACTGTCGCACTCGATCCCCGAACCCAATGCGCTGGTCATCGAGACCAAGGCGGGCCGCGTATTCCACACCGGCGACTGGAAGCTCGATCCTACCCCGGTAATCGGCAAGCCGGTCAGCCCCGAACACCTGACGCGGATCGGCGATGCCGGCGTCGATGTGCTCGTCTGCGATTCGACCAACGTCTTCAACAAGGAAGCGTCGGGGTCTGAAGCCTCGGTCCGCCGCGGCCTCGCCGAACAGATCGCCAAGGCCAAGGGCCGCGTGCTCGTCACGTCGTTTGCGTCCAATGCCGCGCGCCTGCACACGCTGGGTGAAGTTGCGCGTGAGACGGGGCGCAAACTGTGCGTCACCGGCCGGTCGCTCGACCGGATCCTGAAGGTCGCGCAGGCGACGGGCTATCTTACCGATTTCCCCGACACGATCGATCCCGACACGGCGATGCGCCTGCCCAAGAACAAGGTGCTGATCGTCGCCACCGGTGGGCAGGGCGAACCGCGCGCGGCGCTGGCGCGCGTCGCCGACGGATCGCACACGATCAGGTTGGAGATGGGCGACACCGTGATCTTCTCGTCGAAGCAGATCCCCGGCAACGAGGTCGCGATCGGCAAAATCCAGAACACGCTGGCGGGCAAGGGCGTGGTGATGATCACAGAACGTCAGGCGCACGTCCACGTCTCGGGTCACCCCGGCCGGCCGGAACTCGCGCAGATGTACAAGTGGATCCGTCCGCAGACGCTGATCCCCGTCCACGGCGAGATGCGCCACATGATGGAGCATGCCCGCTTCGCGCTCACGGAGGGCGTGCCCCAGGCGTTGGTGCAGAGCGACGGCGATGTCGTCCGCCTGATCCCCGGCAAGCCCGAGAAAATCGGCAATGCGACGGTCGGTCGTCTGGTGCTGGACGGCGACGTCATCCTGCCGGCGGACGGGTCGACGATCAACGAACGGCGCAAGCTCGCGATCAACGGCCAGATCTCGGTCGCGGTGGCGATCGGCAAGAATGGCCAACCGCTTGGTCGTCCGCAGATCCGCGTCAACGGCGTGCCTGTTGAAGAGGACCGTGCGGCGTTCATCGAGGATGCCGCCGGAGCCGCTGCCGATGCGTTAAAGGGCCAGAAGCGGGAACTCGACCGGCGCCGCGAAGACGTCCGGCTCGCGGTTCGCAAGGTCGCGACGCGCTGGACCGGCAAGAAGCCGATCGTCGATGTGCTGATCGTCGAGGCATAATCCGCGATGAAGTGGACGTCGATGCTGGCGATCTACGTCCTCTTCTGGGCGTTTTCGGTGTTTCTGGTGCTGCCGTGGGGCGTGCGCACGACGCGTGAGGCCGGGGGTGACCACATCCCCGGTCAGGCGGAAAGCGCCCCGCATGAATTCCGGCTTGGTCGACTGCTCGTCCGCGTGACCATCGTTGCAACGCTGTTGTTCGCGTTGTTTGTCGCCAATTATATCTATGGCTGGGTGACGCCGCAGATGCTCGACCTGTTCAATCGTGACGAGGTCTACAAACAGATGTGACCGGCGACCTGCCGAGAATATTACATGTCATTGCTGCGTCGGCGATTGCGCGGTTTCATCGGGTTATAGGGACCGGAACGGGGCTATCCTGCGTTTACGTTTCTCCCTCGTCGAAAGGCCCGCCATCGTGAACCCGACTTGCCTCCAGACGCTTGAGCTCCTCGCGCGAGCCCTGCGCCTGATGGACCGTGAGGGCATGCATCAGATCGCGGCACGGATCGCAATGGCGATCGACGATCTGGCGGCCGAGCCGGTGTGCGAGGATCGACCGACGATCAATTGAGGCGGACAACACCAGCATCAAGGGCTTGCATGTTCAGCCTAGCACGTCTCACCCGGCGATATTCCGGAATACGTGGTTATGCCGAGAAAGACCGGGAAGCCTGCCGCAGTACTCATGGTTACTCAGAGCTTCCATAACGCGTCAGTTCTTATCGTCTGGGCTATACTCTCTTGGCATCGGCCGGAATCCGCTTGCAGGCGCTTTACGGCTACTGATGTCGGCGACAGCGTGCTTCACTGTAACTGGCCCCGATGGTTGCGAGGAAGAGCAAGAGGTCCGTATGAATAGGGGACAGCCGCTCAACAAACTTGGGTGGCGAGATATCGGAAACCCAATCCGCCGATCCGAATGCAAATCTGCGTAGAAGGGCTTGAATAGCCACCGATTGCGCATCAGCGCAGCCGTTCGATCGCCTGCGCCAGAGCGACGTACAATTTGCCCATGTCGGACGACAGCAAGGTCACGCTGAGCGGCGACCCGTCACGTTGGGCGAGGATGGTGCGCAACATGCTTTCGAAATCGTGGATATAACGATTCACCGCCTCGCGGAACGGCGTATCGTCATCATACAGTCGCGCGATGTCGCGGGCATCGCCGGGTTCGAGCACGCGCACCGCACGGCGGGTGAAGACGCCGCGATCGCCCTTCAGATACGCCGCCCACGCGCTGTCCGACACTTCGGGCGCGAATGCCTTGGTAATGTCGATCGATGCCGAATGGAGTGATTCGATCAGCAGCGATGCGCGACGGGCAAAGGTGTCGCGTTCGGCTTCGTCCCGTTCGCTACGCGCGTCCTCGATTCGCGTTTCGATGATCGCTGTCTGATCGAGGATCTGTTGCACCTGCGCCGACAGCCGGTCCGTCGCGCGCGTGGCGGCATCCACCGCGTGGCCGGTAGCGTCGACGATCGCACGAACCTGCCGTTCGACGGTGTCGCTGGTGGCACGGCGCATCGCCTCGGCGCTGGCCGCTTCCAGCTGGCTTGCAGCGTCCGGGATGACCGTTGCCAGCGTTTCGCGCGCCTTGTCGGCCGCAACGGCGGCCGTGTCCCGGACGCGGAGCAGCGCATCGACCAGACGTGGCGCGGCCTCTTCGGCGAAGCGATGCGTGCGATCGATCGTCTCATCGACCATCATACCCAGTGCGTCGGCCTTTGCGCGGCCGTCGCTCAGGGTCTGGAGCAACGTGCCGGATAATTGATCGACCGTGCGGCGCTGTTCGGCGATCACGCCGGCAATCGCCTCGATCGCGTCGTGCGTGCTTTCGGCCGCCGTCACCAGCGCCAGCAGTTCCGGCTTGGCGGCGCCCACGACCTGCTTGCTTGCGGTGATCTTGACGTCCAGCCGTGTCAGCGCGTCGGGCAGCGTCTCGTCGATCTCGCGCGCGGCCGCATCCAGCGCGATCAGCAGTGATTCGGTCGTACCGATCGTGCGGCTCGCCATCGCATCGCCGGCCTTCAATGCCTCGGTCATTGCGTCCGCGGAACCGCCAAGCGCGCTGATCGATGCGGCAAGCAACTGCGAGCGTTCGTTACCTTGCGTATGGAGGATGTCGAGCCGGCTTTCGACGCGGCCGATCCCGGCATCGAGTCCGGCCAGCAATGTGTCGCTGGCAGCGCGCTGATCCTCCAGCCGCAATGTGACGCGATCGATGACGTCCTCTACAGCGACGATCCGTTCGGCCAGTGCCCCCGCACTGTCGCGGGCGGCGCTGTCGAGTGCGGCCTGATTGGCACGCAGCATCGCCAGCATCGCATCGCCCTGCGTCGCGATACCCTTGCGCGCTTCGTCCACCGCGTCGGCGGTACGACCGAGGAGGGCATCGACCGCCGTCGACATATCGGCTGTTACCGCTTCCAGACGGGCACCGGCGGTTTCGCTGGTCGCCTCCATACGCGTAATGTGTGCAGCGAGCTTCTGCGCAGCGCTGCCCGCCACCATATCGGCATCGCGACCACGTTCGGCCAACGCCGCGAGTTGCGCCTCGAGCGCCGCCGCATGCGCGCTGGCAGACAGTCCGGTCTGCTCGAGCATCTGCTGAACCGCATCGACATCGGCCTTCGCGCGCGGCAGCGACGCGATCAAGACGCCCAGGCTCGCCTGCGCTTCTGTCGCCGCATGGGACAGTGCGTTGGCATGAGCGTCTGCCTGACCGATTTCCAGCGTCAAGCCGCGGCCGACCGCCGTGAGCCGTTCGTTCGCGCCGTCGCCCATCGCCATCAACGTCGTGATCTGTTCGGCCAGTTGCCGACGATTGGCGTCGAGCGATGCCGAGATCGCGGACATCGTCCGTTCGAGGCTCGCCGCCTCTGCCCGCATGCCGTGCGCGGTTTCATGGAACCGGCGAGCCTCGCGCCGGCTGGTCCGCATCGCGAGCAGATAGATTACGCCTACCAGCGTCGGGACGACGGCCAGCGTCGCAAGGAACTGGGCAAGCGCCACCGGCGTCATGAATGCGATTTGATCCCGTGCGAACCACAGCATCCCGACGAGCCATGCCACACAGACGCCAATCGCGACGGCGGGAGCCAGCCAGCCGATCGTGCGGGTTTCTGGTTCGACGGCTTCGGTCCAGACCATCTCGTCCCTGCTTTCGTACTGGTCTTCGCGGGCGTGCCCACCCATCGATTCGTGGCTTGCGTGGCCCCGTGCGTCGCTGATGGCGGCGGCGTCCGCCCGGATGTCGATGATCATGGAACCCCCGTTCGTACCCGCCCAGCCTAACCGTCTTCGCGCACGTCATAAAGCGAAACCGCAACACTTGGTTAAGCACCATCGCGCTACAGCCCCGGCATGGCTTATGATCCGGGTGCGATCGATGCGGCGTTGGCGGCGGCAGTGGGTGACGAACCCGCGCTGATCGCCGAGCTGCGGCTGGCGTTTGTCGAGAGCGCCGGGCGCGCGCTGGCGGCGCTGGAAGCGGCCCGAACGCACGAGGAGTGGCGCGACGCCGCTGCACGTCTGAAGGGACTTGCCGCCAGCTTCGGCGCGATCCGGCTGATGGCACTTGCCGCGGAAGCATCCGATCGGATGGGCGATGCCGCGGTGATGATGAAGCTGAAGCGATCCGTCGCGCGCCTTTGATGTAACCGCCGTCGAACTCGCCCGGCGCGGCCGTGCGGATGCCGTTTCGACCCTAGGCACCGGCACCAACTCCGCTTAACAGCGTGAGAATGCTCGCCGGCCTCCTTTTCGCTATGCACGATGCGGATGATCGACCCGCGATGTTGACTGCGACGCTGCCGTTTGGCGGGGTGACGCTGGTCGAATATCAAGCACGCTTGCTGCTTGCCGCCGGTGCATCGCAGATCGTCATCCTCGTTGCGCGACTGACCCCCGAACTGCTCGGCGCTATTGCCCGGATCGGCAGGCGTGGCATCGCGGTGGATACGGTACGCACGGCGGCGGAAGCGGCGGAAAAGTTGCACCCGCTATCGCGCATCCTGATGCTGGCCGACGGGCTGACCACGACCGAGGCGACGCTGGCGATGCTGGCGCGCGAGGGCGGCGATGCCTTGCTGGTGATGCCCGAGGATCAGGCGGGGCAGGGGTATGAACGGCTTGGTGGCGGAACGGTCTGGGCCGGAGTGGCACGGCTGGAACCGCGACGGGTGAGCGAGCTTGCCGCGATGCCGCGCGATTACGACGTGCAATCGACATTGGTCCGGCTCGCTTCGCAGGCGCGGGCAGTCCATGTGGTGCTGCAGCACGACGCGATGCGCGGGGGCCATGGCGTGGGCCATTCGGGGGCGGCGCTGGACATTCGTAGTCGGGCCGCCATGGCGTCGATGATTTCCGGACGCCGCGGCTGGTTCGAACGCTTCATCATCGCCCCGCTGGCCCGGGCGCTGGTGCCGATGCTGGTCCCGCGTCGCGTGCCCGCCGGAGCGGTGGCCGCAGGGGCCGGTGCCGGCGGTTTGCTGGGGCTGGCGTTGGTGGCTTTCTCGCATCCGGTCGCGGGGCTGCTGCTGTGCGTGCTGGCATCGATGGGGTTCTCGCTTGGTGCGATTCTCGCCGATCTGCGCGACGAACCGGCCGTACGGCGGGGGCTGGATGCCGCCGCCGTTGCGCTCCCGGGGCTGGCGGCGCTAGCCTATGGCTACGATGCGTCGCAGTTCAGCGGCGACGGGGCGCCGTGGGTTTTGGCGATCGGCGTCATCGTGCTGGCGGTGTTCGCCGAACGCGCTGCCGACGGGATCGAACGCCGGACGTGGTGGGGCAGCGCCGCGGGGTATCTGACGCTGGTCTGGCTGGGTGCCGTGCTGGCCGCTCCGGTGGCGGGACTGGGTGTCGCGGCGACCTATGCCGCCGCGACGGCTGCATCAGCGATCGAACGATTGCGGCGGGAGCCTTAGCGCTCCTTTAATGATGGAAGGGTAAGCGTCAGGCCATGTCGGTCGGACCGGAACAGGCAGGGCGTGCATCGCCCGGCACCCGCATCAGCGCTGCTCGCCGGATGGGCGCAGTAGCGGACGTGCGCCTGTCGGGCGCGATCGATGATTTCTTTCTTGCCGACGATGTGCGGCTCGACGAGCGGACCCGGCTGACGCTGGGCCGGTTCCTCGCTGCGGTCGTGCAGGAAATCGAGACCGAGATACGCCGGCACGCTGCCCGGCTGCTATCGGGGCAAGGGGCCGATCGGCTGGCGGAAGGTCTGCTGCGCGGTCATGAAGACGTCGTACGGCGGCTGTCGCGCGCGGGCTTGTTGCGTGATCGGCTGCTGATGGACGAGGTGATCGCGCAGGTGCGATGTGGGCTGATCGGCGATGCGCTGGCACCGGTCGTCATAGCGCCAGAGCAGCCTAGTCTGTTGATACGGCTGGCCGATGTCGACGATGGCGTTGTCGCTGCCGCCGCACGGGCGTTGCTGTCAGCGGAGGCGCGACGGCGAACCGCAGCGGAACAGGGCCGCATACCGTCAGGGGCACTGCCGGCCGAACGCCATCATCAACTGGTCTGGTGGGTTGCGGCGTCGATCCGCGAAGGCCAGGTCGCATCCGTCGGCGAAGACCCGATCGTCGATCGCGCGATCGTCGAGGCGGCACAACGCAGCCTCTCCGCACACGACGAGGGACAGCGGCCGGAGGCGCTCGCCGTCCGCCTAGCCGCCGCGATCGATGCCCGAACGGACGAGATCGCCGAGCTATTGATCGATTCGCTCGGCGATCGTCGTTTGCTGGTGTTCATCGCCGTGCTGGGACGCGCGGTCGATCTGGATTTCGAAGGCGCACGCGCGATCGTACTCGAACCCGAAGGCGATCGGCTTTGGCTGGTATTGCGCGCGGCCGGGCTGGACCGGGCGACGATCGCGACGATCGCGCTTGCACTCGCCGATGCCGATCCCCGCCGCGATATCGAGGCATTCGCCGACGATCTGGACGAGATCGCCGCAATTCCTTTTGCCGCCGCCCGATCGGCGCTGGCGCCGTTGACGCTGCACCACGATCTGCGGCTGGCGATCGATGCATTGGCGCGGGAGGCGACGCGATGAGGCTCGATGGTCTTCCGGACGTGCCGGTCAGTCACGCAACTCTCGATTGCGATGGTCGCCTGATCGCAGCCGACCCGGCGCTGATGGCACTCAACGATCAGGCCGGAGGGGCACTGGGCGATCGACTGGCAGTGCCGCAACTTGCGACGGCCGCACGGCTGGCGTCGCGCTTGGGCATCCTCGTGTCGCGTAGCGTCCGCGTTGCCGATCAGGACGCTGATCTCGATCTATGGGTGCGGGTCCAGCCGGAGGGGAAGGGCGTTCGCATGGCCGTCAGCGGGTGGCGGGAAGTCCGGCCACAGCCGCTTGCCGCCCGCAGCACGATCGTCCTGGACGACGAGGATATGGGATGGGAGACCGACGCCGGGTTGCGGCTGACGTTCGTGTCGATCGATGCTGCGCGACGGTTCGGCGTCGATGCGTTGTCGATGCTGGGCCAACCGGTAACGGCCCTGTTCACACTCGATGCGGCGGGTGACGGTGCGCTCCCGATCCTGGAGGCGGTCGCGCGTCGCAAGCCGATGCGCGAGCAGCGGGCGCGATTGCGCCATGGCGATGTGCGTATGGTGCTGACAGCCGATGTGAAACAGGACGCTGCCGGAGAATTCGCCGGACTGACCGGTGCCGCACGTGCGGCGGAAGCGGAGGCGGAACCCGTGGCCGCCGCACCGGCGGTGTCCGCCAGCTTCACACAGGGGCTGGACAAGGCCTTGCGTAGTCCGCTGGCGAAGATCATCGCTCATGCCGACACGATCCACGCGGAGGCCGAGGGGCCGGTGCAGCGGGATTATGTCGATTATGCATCGGACATCGCCAATGCCGGCCGACATCTGCTGGGGCTGGTCGACGACTTGGTCGATCTGCAGGCGGTGGAACGATCCGATTTCAGCCTGCAGACCGAGCCGATCGACCTTGCCGATGTGGCGCGACGGGCATCCGGATTGCTGTCGGTACGCGCCGGCAATGCCGGGGTGGCTATCGCGCGACCCTTGCCCGATCTTCGCGTACCGGCGGCGGGCGATTTCGGTCGTGCGCTGCAGATCATGGTCAATCTGATCGGCAATGCCGTGCGGTATTCGCCGGAGGGCGGCGTGGTCAGCGTCACCGTGACCCGGAACGGAAGCATGGCCGAGGCGGTGGTGGCCGATCAGGGCAAGGGCATCGCGCCGCAGGATCAGGAGCGGATCTTCGAGAAGTTCGAGCGTGTCGATCCCTCGGAAGTCGGTGGCAACGGTCTGGGTCTCTATATCGCCCGGCGACTGGCGCGCGCGATGGGGGGCAATCTGACGGTGGAAAGCACGCCCGGTGACGGTGCGCGCTTCACGCTGACGCTGCCCGCCTGACCTTTGATATTCCTGCGTCCGCAGGGCCGGCCTGACTTTTGATGCTCCCACGTTCGCAGGAACGCCGTTACCTACCGCCGCATCCGCCGGGCGACGAGGATCAGCAACAATCCCGCGACCGCCAGCCCCGCGCCACGATCGGCCCACGGCCGCTGGTCGAGCATGAAGCTCGACTGCGGCCAATGGACGTAACCCAGCCCCTGGCCGATCCACAGCAATCCCATCAGCGTCATCAGGACGCCGATGGCGATCAGGACCGGCCGGGCGCGGCGCATCAGCGCTGACCGACCGGTACGTAGCTACGCTGAGTCGGGCCGGTGTAGAGCTGGCGGGGACGGCCGATCTTCTGGTCGGGATCGGTGATCATCTCGTTCCACTGCGCGACCCAGCCGACGGTGCGGGCGAGCGCGAACAGCACGGTGAACATCTCGGTCGGGAAACCGATCGCCGACAGGATGACGCCCGAATAGAAATCGACGTTCGGGAACAGCTTCTTCTCGATGAAGTAATCGTCCGACAGCGCCAGTTCTTCCAGCCGCAGTGCGGTGTCGAACAGCGGATCGTTGACCTTCAGCGCATCGAACACCTCGCGCACCGTTTTCTGCATCACGGTCGCGCGCGGATCGTAGTTCTTGTAGACGCGGTGACCGAAGCCCATAAGACGGAACGGATCGTTCTTGTCCTTGGCGCGCGCGATATATTCCGGAATGCGCTCTGGCGTGCCGATCTCGCGCAGCATGTTGAGCGCGGCTTCGTTGGCGCCGCCATGCGCCGGACCCCACAGGCAGGCGATGCCCGCCGCGATGCATGCGAACGGATTGGCGCCGCTCGAACCGGCAAGGCGCACGGTCGAGGTCGAGGCGTTCTGTTCGTGATCGGCGTGGAGGATGAAGATGCGGTCCATCGCCTTTTCGACCGCCGGGTTGACCTCATACGGCTCAGCCGGAACGCCGAACGTCATGCGCAGGAAGTTGCCGGTGTAGGACAGCGAATTGTCCGGATACAGGAACGGCTGTCCGACGCTGTACTTGTAGGCCATTGCCGCGATCGTCGGGATCTTGGCGATCAGGCGATGCGACGCGATCGTGCGCTGCACCGGATCGTGGATGTCGGTCGAGTCGTGGTAGAACGCCGACAGCGCGCCGACGACGCCGCACATGATCGCCATCGGATGTGCGTCGCGACGGAAGCCGCGGAAGAACGCCGCGAGCTGTTCGTGCACCATCGTATGGCGCGTGATCGTGGTGTTGAAGCCGGTCAGTTCGTCCGCCGACGGCAGTTCGCCGTTGAGCAGCAGGTATGCGACTTCCATGAAGCTGGAATTCTCGGCGAGTTCGCCGATCGGGTAGCCGCGGTGCAGCAGGACGCCTTCGTCGCCGTCGATATAGGTCAGCGCCGACTGGCACGATGCGGTCGAGGTGAAGCCGGGATCGTAGGTGAACGAACCGGTCTGCGCGTAGAATTTGCGAATATCCACGACGTCCGGACCAACCGAGCCGGACATGACCGGATACTCGAGGTCCTTACCGTCCAGGGATACTTTGGCGGCTTCGGTCATGTCGTTGTCCTTCCTATCAGACTGTCATCCGGTCCGCGATTCGGCCGAGGCTTTCCTCCTTGCCGAGAAGCGCGAGCACGTCGAAGATTCCGGGCGACGTCTTGCGCCCGGTGAGAGCGGCGCGGAGCGGCTGGGCGACCTGACCGAGCTTGACGCCCTGACCGTCGGCCACCTGCCGTACCGCTGCTTCGATTGCCTCCTGATCCCACTGCTGCACCGCGTCAAGCGCGGCGTGCAGTGCAGCGAGGAGCTGCGGCGCACCGCCACCGAGCAGGTCCAGAGCGGCCTGATCCATGTCGAGCGGGCGAACCGCAAATAGGAACCGGGCGCCGTCGCTCAGTTCGTTGAGATTGGCTGCCCGCGCCTTCAGCACCGGCATCGCCCGGGTCAGCAGATCGACATCCGGATAACCGCCGATGTCGGCCACCAGTCCGGCGAGCCGCGCGTCGTCCGCCTGACGGATGTAGTGCCCGTTGAGGTTTTCCAGCTTCTTGATGTCGAAGCGCGAGGGGCTTTTGCCGACGCCGGCGAGGTCGAACCATTCGGTCGCCTGTTCGCGGCTGATGATCTCGTCGTCGCCATGGCCCCAGCCCAGCCGCAGCAGGTAGTTGTCGAACGCTTCGGGCAGGATGCCGAGCTCGTCGCGATATGCCTCGATCCCGACCGCGCCGTGCCGCTTCGACAGCTTCGCGCCATCGGTGCCGTGGATCAGCGGGATGTGGGCGTAGATCGGCTCGGGCCAGCCATTCGCCCTATAGATCGGCAGCTGGCGGAAAGCGTTGTTGAGGTGATCGTCGCCACGGATGACGTGCGTCACGCCCATGTCGTGATCGTCGACCACCACCGCGAGCATATAGGTCGGTGTGCCGTCGGATCGCAGCAGGATGAGGTCGTCGAGCTCGGCGTTCTGGACCGTGACCGATCCCTGCACGCGATCCTCGATCGTCGTCGCACCGTCCTGCGGAGCCTTGAGTCGCACGACGAAAGGCTGGCCCTCCGGATGATCCGTGCGATCGCGCCATGGCGAGCGGACGCGCAACGGCTGCTTCGCCGCCTGCGCCGCGGCGCGCTGCGCGGCGATCTCTTCCTGTGTCATGTAGCAGCGATATGCGTGACCGCTCCCAACCATCTGGTGCGCGACCTCGGCGTGGCGGTCGGCGCGGGCGAACTGGAAGACCGCATCGCCATCCCAGTCGATGCCCAGCCACGTCAGCCCAGACAGGATCGCGTCGATCGCCGGCTGCGTCGATCGCGCGCGATCGGTATCCTCGATCCGCAGCAGGAACGTGCCGCCGTGATGGCGCGCATAGAGCCAATTGAACAGCGCCGTGCGGGCGCCGCCAAGGTGCAGATATCCCGTCGGCGACGGCGCGAAACGCGTCACGATACCGGTCTTCGGGTGGGCCGCCGCGCCGGCGTCCTGATCAATCATTGCGCTCAACCGCGCCTGCTCCCACAGTTCGTAAGGTCATGGCCAGTTCAGCCGCTGCGGCCCCTAGCACGCGCCCCCAGCGCCTTCAAACGCCGCAAACGCTTCAGGCGTTGCACGATAGTGTCGAAGCGTGGCTCGATGCCGAGCGGGATCAAGTGGTTCTGTGGCTGCCGGTCGCACTGGGTATCGGTATCGCCGGCTGGTTTCTGCTGCCGGATGCGCCGCATTGGCGTATCGCGATCCTTCTGTGCGTTGCCATCGCCCTTGGAGCACTCGCGGCGGCGCGGGGCGGACGGGCGACGCATGCCGTCGCGATCGGAGCGCTGACGGTCGCGGCGGGACTGGGGCTGACGTGGTGGCGTGCGGATCGCGTCGCCGCGCCGGTGCTCGCCAGACCGGCGGTCGTGCAGGTCGCCGGCCAAGTGGAACGGCTGGAACCGCTGGCGGCGCGCGATCTGGTGCGGCTGACGATACGGACCGATGCGGGCATCGGCCTGCCGCCCCGCATCCGCGTCAATCTGGCCCAGGCCGATGTTCCGGCCACACTGGCGCAAGGCGCGCGTGTCGTATTGCGGGCGAGGCTGATGCCTCCGCCCGCTGCGTCGGTGCCCGGCGCCTATGACTTCGCGCGGGTCGCGTGGTTTTCCGGGATCGGTGCGACCGGCCGCGGCTTCGCACCGGTAACGGTGATCGCATCGGGCAAGCCGGCCGGCAATCTGCGGACGTCGCTGACCACGCATATCACGGATCGGCTGGAGGGCAGCCGGGGTGGCATCGCCGCCGCTCTAGCCACCGGCGACGAGGGTGCGATCGCGCAAGCCGATTCCGAGGCGATGCGGCGGGCGGGGCTGGCGCATCTGCTGTCGGTCAGCGGATTGCATATCACGGCCGCAGTTGCCGCGACGATGGCGGTTGTCCTGCGGCTGCTCGCCCTCTCGCCGTGGCTCGCGATCCGGGTACGCCTGCCGCTGGTGGCGGCGGGCGCGGGGGCGGGCGCCGCGATCGGCTATACCTTGCTGACCGGCGCCGAAGTGCCGACGATCCGGTCCTGCGTCGCCGCGCTGCTGGTGCTGGCGGCCCTGGCGATGGGGCGGCAGGCGGTGACATTGCGTCTGGTCGCGACGGGGGCGCTCGCCGTGCTGCTGGCGTGGCCGGAGGCACTGATGGGGGCGAGCTTCCAGTTGTCGTTCGCCGCGATCGTCGCGATCGTCGCGTTGCACGAGCATCCTCGCGTCGGATCGTGGTTCGCCCCACGGGACGACGGTATGGTCCGCCGGATGCTGCGAGCGTTCGGATCGCTGCTGTTGACCGGTGTCGCCGTCGAGGCCGCGCTGATGCCTATCGCGGTCTTCCATTTCCACAAGGCGGGACTGTACGGCGCCGCCGCGAACATCGTCGCCATTCCGCTGACGACGTTCGTCGTGATGCCGCTGGAGGCGATGGCGCTGATCCTCGACGTCTTCGGCCTCGGCGCGCCGGCGTGGTGGCTGACCGATGTGGCGTTGCGACTGCTGCTATGGCTCGCCCATGTGGTCGCAGCGGCACCCGGAGCGGCGGTGGCGGTGCCGTCGATGCCAGCCGCGGCCTTCGGGTGCATGGTGGCGGGCGGACTGTGGCTGGCCCTGTGGCGAACGCGCTGGCGCAGACTGGGGCTGATCCCCTGCGCGATCGGGGCGATCTGGGCCGGTATGGCGTCGCCACCCGATTTGCTGGTGACGAACGATGGCCGGCATATGGCGGTGCGGGTGCGCGGCGGGCTGGCCTTGCTGCGCGATCGGGCGGGGGATTACACTCGCAACATGCTGGCGGAGAATGGCGGCGTCGACGGGGAACCGCTGTTGCTGGCCGATCAGCCTGACGCGGGCTGCACGCGTGACCTCTGCCTCGTCGAGATCGTCACCAAAGGCAGGCGCTGGCGCGTGCTCGCCACCCGCAGCACCTATCCGGTGGCATGGCCGGAACTGGTCGTCGCCTGCCGCCGGGCGGATATCGTGGTCAGCGAACGCCGCTTGCCACGGGGATGCAGACCGCGCTGGCTGAAGCTGGATGCGCCGACGTTGCGGCGTACCGGCGGGGTGGCGGTGGTGTTCGAGGACGACGTGGCCGCGACAGTCCGTCAGCCGGCCGATCGCCACCCGTGGCTAAACCCGCCCGTCATCATGCCGCCACGTAAACCACGCAGCGGGGATGATGGTCGTTTACGACGGGTGAGGCACGTCCAAACACAGCGCGATCTTGTTCCTCCATCGTGATCGCCCGGCGCGCGATCGGTTCAATCGTAGCGGCGCAGGATACCGGAGAGTTTGCCCTGCACCCGCACGTGCGCAGGCGCGTAGCGCTGCGGCTCGTAGGAGCGGTTTGCGGGATCAAGGCGGATCATCGCCCCTTCGCGACGGAAGTATTTCAGTGTCGCTTCCGCATCCTCGATCAGGGCAACGACGATTTCGCCATCGCGTGCGACGTCGGTGCGGCGGATCAGCGCGTAATCCCCGTCGAGGATACCCGCCTCCACCATCGAATCACCCGATACCTCCAGCGCGTAATGCTCACCTGATCCCAGCAACGCGGCAGGAACGGCGAGCATCGAACTGCCTTCGAACGCCTCGATCGGCACGCCGGCGGCGATGCGGCCGTGCAGCGGAATCTCGATCACATCATTGGCCGGCGAGGGAGCGGCACGCACGTTCGCTCCCTTTGAGGCCGTCGGCGTCGGCGTGCCCGCCGGTGCGCTGGCCTTGCGCTCGGTTCGTTCGGGCATCCGCAATACTTCGAGCGCCCGCGCCCGGTTGGGGAGGCGGCGGATGAAATGCCGTTCCTCAAGGGCGCTGATCAGGCGATGGACGCCGGACTTGGACTTGAGGTCGAGCGCGTCCTTCATCTCCTCGAACGAGGGTGAGATACCGGTTTCTTCCAGCCGGTCATTAATGAAGCAAACGAGCTCGTGCTGCTTGCGCGTGAGCATGGGCGGTCCTTCCCCGTCAGAACAGACGCGGAACTTCTAGGGAACACAATTGGCGCCGTCAAGCGATGACGAGGATTTCCGCCGAGTCGCCGGCGCGGGCGGCGGGGGCGTCGATCGGTCGTACGATCAAGCATTGCGACCGCGCCAGCGTCAGAAGCATCGAGCTGTCCTGTATGGTCGAGGCATAAGCACGGCCGTCGCGAATCTCGGCGCGGAGATAATCGGTGCGTCCGCCGTTCGGGGGCAAATCCTCACCCAGGATTATCCGCGTGCCATGAGGCAGGGGATTCCGCGCGCCGGACAGATGTGCGATCAATGGCTTGACGAACAGCAACGCCGTTACGAACGCCGACACCGGATTGCCGGGCAACCCGATGACGACGGTGGACCCGAGGCGGCCCGCCATCATCGGCTTGCCCGGCCGCAGCGCGATACGCCAAAAGTCGATGACGCCGCCCGCTGCCTCGATCGCGGGGCGAACGAGGTCGTGATCGCCGACGGATGCGCCACCGGTGGTCACGAGCACGTCGGTATCCACGGCCGCGAACGCATCCCGCAGCGTGGTGAGATGGTCAGGAAGAATGCCGAGATCGACGATCTGAACCGGCAGGTCTGCGAACATCGCCGACAGCATCGCACGGTTCGATTCGGGCAGGGCGCCGACGTTGTTGCTACCGGGTTCGACCAGTTCGTCGCCGGTTGCACATATCGCGACGCGGACAGGGCGGCGCACCGACAGGCTCGCAACGCCGGCGGTGGCCATCACTGCAATGCGGGCAGGGGTGATGCGATCACCCGCGACGACGATCCGGTCGCCGTCCGAAAAATCCAGACCGCGCCGGCGTGTGTTGCGGCCGCGTGTCAGCGGGCCTTCGCCGGTCAGGCGGATGGTCGCACCATCGGCGTCGACCTCCTCCTGGATTATCACGGTGTCGGCGCCATCCGGCATCGCCGCCCCAGTGAAAATGCGTATCGCCTCGCCCGGCCCGACGGTGCCGGCGGACGGTCGACCTGCCGCGCTTTCGCCAGTCATCGTCCATGGACCGGGGAGATCGGCGAAACGGATCGCATAGCCGTCCATCGCCGACAGGTCGCTCGCGGGTTGGGTGCGACGGGCGTATATATCGCTCGCTGCCCAGTGGCCTGCGGCGCCGGCGAGCGGCACCTCCGCGATCGCGACCGGTTTCGCCATCGCAAACAGATGCGCTTGCGCGTCGGCGATCGGCATCAGCGGCATGACGTCAGGCGTGCCAGTCACCGGACCGCCCGCCCGCTTTTTCCAACAGACGGATCGCCCCGATCGTCATCGCGCGGTCCATCGCCTTCGCCATGTCGTAGATCGTCAACAGCGCGACCGAGACCGCAGTAAGAGCCTCCATTTCGACGCCGGTCTTGCCATCGGTGGCGGTCAGCGCGGTAACGGTGATACCGGTCGCGTCGATCGCCAGATCGACGGTGACGCGGGTGAGGGGGAGGGGGTGGCACAGCGGGATCAGATCCGCGGTCCGCTTGGCGGCCATGATCCCGGCTATCCGGGCCACCGCTAGCACGTCGCCCTTTTTGGCGGCGCCGTCACGGATCGCCTGTAAGGCGTCGGCGGCGATAGCGATGTGACCCGTTGCCACCGCGCGCCGTGCCGTGATCGCCTTGTCGCCGACATCGACCATATGCGCTGCGCCATCCGCATCGATATGCGTCAGGCCGGTCATGCGATCAGCGCCCGCGTCGCGGCCTCGACATCCGGCTGACGCATCAACGCCTCGCCGATCAGGAAGCAGCGAACGCCGTGTTCAGCCATCGCATCGAGGTCGGCGCGCGTTTCCAATCCGCTCTCCGCGATAAAGGTGCAGCCTTTGGGGGCCTTGCCGACCAGTTCGTAGGTACGGGCGAAATCGACGGTGAAGTCGCGAAGGTCGCGGTTGTTGACGCCGATCATACGCGATTTGAGCTTCAGGGCGCGTTCGAGTTCATGCCTGTCGTGAACCTCGACCAGCACGTCCATGCCGCAATCTATCGCCGACGCCTCGATCTCCGCCATCTGGTTGTCGTCGAGCGCTGCGACTATGATCAGGATGGCGTCGGCCCCGATCGAGCGGCTCTCGGTCGCCTGCCAAGGGTCGACCATGAAATCCTTGCGGATCACCGGCAGGTCGCAGGCGGCACGCGCCGCGATCAGGTAATCGTCCGACCCCTGAAACCACTGCTCGTCGGTCAGCACCGACAGGCATGCCGCACCGCCCGCCTGATAGGCCCGCGCATGCCCCGGCGGATCGAAGTCTTCGCGGATTAGCCCCTTCGAAGGGCTGGCCTTCTTGATCTCGGCGATCAGCGCCAGACCGGCCCGGCCGTCCAGCGCGGCACGAAATCCCCGCGGCTTGGTAACGTCCGCGATCCGGGCATCCAGATCGGCGAGGCTGGTCGTCGCCTTGCGTGCCGCGACCTCGGCACGTTTGGTTTCGATGATTCGGGACAGGATGGTCATCGGTAGGCTATCCAGCGGTCGAGCAGCGCACCGGCGCTGCCATCGTCGAGAACATGCGCGGCCATCTGCGCGCCCGCGACCAGCGATGCGCCGCGTCCGGCCACCACCAGCGCGGCTGCGGCGTTGAGCAGCACCGCATCGCGATACGCACCCTGCTCGCCCGCGAGCAGCCGACGCAGCGCGGCGGCGTTATAGGCGGGATCGCCGCCGCGGATGGCGGCGAGCGGATGGCGGGGCAGGCCGGCATCTTCGGGCACGATCCGGCCCGGCAGCGCGGCGGCGCCGACATTCACGGCGAGGCTTGGGCCGGCGGTCGACAGTTCGTCCAGTCCCTCTTCCCCGGAGATGACCGCAGCACGTTCGCTGCCGAGCTGCTCCAGCGCCCCGGCATAAAGGGTGGCGTAGTCGGGACGGGCGATGCCGATCAGCTGGCAAGTGACCCGCGCGGGGTTGGCGAGCGGACCCATCAGGTTAAACACGGTACGCTTGCCGATGCGGCGGCGGATCGGCGTGATCCGGGCCATCGCGGGATGATGGTTCGCAGCGAACAGGAACGCGATGCCCAGTTCGGCAAGACTGCCCTCTGCGGTCGCGCCGGCAATCGCCATGTCGAGGCCGATCGCCTCCAGAGTGTCGGCGGCGCCGGCCTTCGACGAGGCGGCGCGGTTGCCATGCTTGGCAACGGGAATGCCGCACGCCGCCACGACCAGCGCGACCGCAGTCGAGACGTTCAGCGTGTGGTGACCATCTCCGCCGGTACCGCAAACGTCGATGGCGCCTACCGGAGCGGCGATCGGGATCATCCGTTCGCGAAGGGCACGTGCCGCCTCAGCAATCTCGATGCTGGTTTCGCCGCGATCGGACAGGGCAATGAGGAATTCGCCGATTGCGTCCGCCGACGCGCGGGCGTCGAGGATGTCGGCGAAGGCCTGCGCCGCGGTCTCCCGCGCCAGCGGGGTCGATGGATCGGGAAGCAACGTGAAAGCGGTCACGCGTGCGCCTTCACGGGGATGCCGGCGATGCGCAGGAAGTTCGCCAACATTGCATGGCCATGTTCGGTGGCGATGCTTTCGGGGTGGAACTGAACGCCGTGGATGGGCAGCGTCTCGTGCCGGAAGCCCATGACGTTGCCGTCCTCCGCCCGCGCATTGACCACCAGCGGCGCAGGCACGTCGTTGACGATCAGGCTGTGATAGCGGGTCGCGGTGAAGGGCGAGGGCAGGTCCTGAAACAGGCCGGTGCCGTCGTGGATCACGGGCGAGGTCTTGCCGTGCATCAGGCCGCCCCGTTCCACCCGACCGCCGAAATGGTGGCCGATCGCCTGATGGCCGAGGCACACGCCGAGCAGCGGGCGGCCGGCGTCCGCGGCGGCGGCGACGAGGTCGAGGCTGACGCCTGCTTCGGTCGGGGTGCAGGGCCCCGGCGAAATGAGGAACGCCTGCGCCCCCGACGACAGCGCTTGTCCGGCCGAAATGGCGTCGTTGCGCACCACCTCGACCTCGCTACCCAATTCCATCAGGTAGTGGACGAGGTTCCAGGTAAAGCTGTCGTAATTGTCGACGACGAGGATCATCGCGCCGCCATAGCCGATGGCCACCGCCGCGCAACGTCTGTTGCAATCTTGCGAGCCCGCAATCTTGCGGCAATGTGTCGCGTCCTATTGCGGACGGGGCGCTGCAGCGTGGGAGACAATCGTGCCTTCCACACGTTGAGCCCGCGAAGGAGACGCCCGTCATGATCCGCCCGTTGCTTTTCGCCGTCCTGATCGGCCTGCCGTCGATCGCGGGAGCGCAGACCGCGCCAGCGGATGACGCACAGGCGGGCACATCGGCATCCTCGCCGCCACAGCGTGTGCGCAGCGTCACGCTAGGTGCGGGGCAATCCTGTCCGCAGAGCAGCGATACCGAAATCGTCGTCTGTTCGACGCTCGACCAACCGTATCGCATTCCGAAGCAGTTCCGTGACAGCGGTCCAATCCCGGCGCAGAACCAGGCCTGGGGGAATCGCGTGGCGACGGTGGATCAGGTCAGCCGCGTCGCTGGCGGTCTGCCGGATACATGCTCCGCGGTCGGTACCGGCGGTCAGAGCGGATGTGCGCTGGCGACTAACCGCGCGTGGGCGGCGGAGCGGCGTGCCCAGCGGGATGCGGAGAGCCAGGTTCCCTGAAGGGGCCGCGACCCGCGTCATCGTGAGCGGAGGCGGGTGGCTTCAGGCAAATCCAGCTATTGAGCGAAGCTACCCTCCGCAGCCCGGGCGATAGCGTCGCGCGCGGCCGCGAGGATGGCGCCTGCCTTCGCCTCGCATTCGCGCTGTTCGTATTCGGGAATGCTGTCGGCGACGATGCCGGCACCGGCCTGTGCGTGGATCGTCCCGTCCTTCACGATCGCGGTGCGCAGGACGATACAGGAATCCATCGATCCGTCGGGCGAGAAATAGCCGACGCCGCCTGCGTATGCGCCGCGCCGCTCGGGTTCCAGTTGGGCGATGATCTGGCAGGCGCGCACCTTGGGCGCGCCGCTGACGGTGCCGGCGGGGAAGCCGGCAAACAGCGCGTCGATCGCGTCGGCTGCCGGCGAAAGGTCACCGACCACGTTCGAAACGATGTGCATGACGTGGCTGTAGAATTCGATGCCGTAGCTTGCCGTGACGCGGACCGATCCGGGTGCGGCGGCGCGACCGACGTCGTTGCGTCCGAGATCGAGCAGCATAAGATGTTCGGCGCGCTCTTTCGGATCGGCGAGCAGGCTGTCGCGGTTCGCCTCATCCTCCGCGGCGGTCTTGCCCCGCGACCGCGTGCCGGCGATCGGCCGGATCGTGACCTGCCCGTCGCGGACGCGGACGAGGATTTCGGGGCTCGACCCGATCAGCGCGAAGCCAGGCAGGTCGAGATGATAAAGGAACGGAGACGGGTTGATTCGGCGCAGGCTGCGGTAGAGTTCGAGCGGCGGCAGCGTGAACGGTGTGGAAAACCGCTGCGCCAGCACGACCTGGAATACGTCGCCGGCGCGAATGTAATCCTGAGCCCGCGTTACCATCGCCGCGTAGCGCTCGGGCGCCATCGCAGGCGTGTAGACCGATTCGATCGGCTCGGCGCGTACAGGCGTGGGCAGGGGCGTGTTCGCGAGGGCCGCAGCGGTTGCGTCCAGCCGCTCCTCCGCCGCCGCCAGCAGGGTCGCGGGGTCGCGCGACGCATCCGGCCATACCGGCGCGACGAGGTACAAAGCGTCCGCCAGACGATCGAACACGCAAATCACGGTGGGCCGCACGAACAGCATGTCGGGAAGGTCCAGCGGGTCGGCGGCCGGCTGATCGAGCCGCTCGACGAGGCCGATGGTTTCGTAGCCGAAATACCCGACGAGGCAGGCGAGCGCGCGTGGTAGCTCCGCCGGTACGTCGCCACGGCATTCCGCGACCAATGCACGCAACGCCGTCAGCGTCGACTGGCCGGCGGGTTCGAACGCGTCGCGATCGGTTGCCCAGTGGCGATTGATCTCTGCGACGTTTCCGCGCGCGCGAAAGACGAGATCCGGGGCAAGTCCAATCAGGCTGTGGCGACCGCGTGTCGCGCCACCCTCCACCGATTCGAGCAAATAGTCGCCCCGACCGGCCTCGATCAGCTTGAGTGCGGCGGCGACCGGCGTTTCCGTATCGGCGACCTGCCGCCGCCAGACGAACGCGGGTCGTCCTGCGGTCAGCGCCGCCATGTTGGCGCGGTCGCCGTCCACTCTAGTTGCCGTTGCCGGCCAGATCGGCGCGCACCTTCGCGAGCGCTGCCGCATCGGTCTTGACACCCACGGCGATGCGGACGGCGCGAGCGAATTGCTCGGCATATTCGCGGCCGACGATCCGCGCGATGCTGCCACGGGCGCCCGCAACGGCTTCCGGTGTTCCTGCCGCATTGCCGGGTATGATCGTATCAAGCTTGACGATCATCCAGCCGGCATTGTTCGGTGCCTCCAGCAGCTTGGCATTGCCCTTCGCCATGCTGAACATCAGTGCGAGCGCGGGCTGGACGTCGCCTTGAGCCGACGTCAGCTGCGCCCGGGTCGCGCTGGCTGGCTGCACCGGCGGCAGCGTGCGGCCCGACGATGCCAGCGCCTGCGCCAGCGGCGTCCCCTTGTTGACCTTGGCGAGGATATCGGAGGCGAGCCTGCGTGCGGCGGCGCGGGCGCGATCGGCGGTCACGTCGGCGACTACGCGGTCACGCACCTGCGCCAGCGGTCGTGGCGCAGCGCCGACAACGCGGCCGATCGCGACCATCGCGAAGCCACCCTCGGAACCGACCGGCACCAGCTGTGCAGGGTCCCCTTCCGCCATCTGGAAGGCGGCAGCGACGATCGGTGTGATCGCCGGATCGGCAGCGCCGGCGGGAGCATCGGGATTGCCGCCGTCGGCGAGCAGCGCCGGCGTGGTCTGCGCCGCCAGCTTCTGATCGGCGACCGCCTCATCGAAGGTCGCGTTCTTGGCGAGCGCATCGTCAAGCTTGTCGTGCACGTCCGACAATGCTTGTTGCAGCTTTTGCTTCGTCAGTTCGTTCACCAGTTCGGGCCGCGCCTGTTCAAGCGTCTTGCCGGCGACCTGTTCGATTCCTTCGATTCGGGCGACGATCCAGCCGAGCGGACCACGCACCGGGCCGATCACGCCACCCTGCTGCGCAGCGAAGGCGGCATCGGCGATCCCGGCGGTGCTGGCGGCGGCATAGGCCTGCTTGGTCACGCCGCTTTGTACGGCGGGCTCCAGACCGGCGGCGCGGGCCGCATCGGCGATCGACGTTCCGCCCTTCACCTTCGCGGCGAGGGTGTTCGCGCCAGCCTGATCGGCGATCACGACCTGGCTGATCGTCCGCTTTTCAGCAGCGGCGAAGCGCGGCGCTTGCTGGCGATAGGCTGCGGCGACCTCGGCGTCGGTCGGTACGGCGCGCGCCTTGACCTGGTCGGGCGAGACGAGCGCGTAACGGATGATGCGACGTTCCGGCACGGTGTAGCGCGCGATGTTGCGACGGTAGAACGCCTGGAGCTCGACGTCGGTCGGCGCGGCGCCGGTGTCCACCGCCTTGGCGGGAATAAAGGCGACCTGACCACTCCGTTTTTCCAGCAGCAGCGAGGCATAGGGCAGTGCGACCTTCATCGGCACCTGGGTTGCACCCTGTGTCGGCAGCATCAGTTGCTGCGCGATGATATCGCGGGCGATGTCGGTACGAACCTGAGCGTCGGTCAGCTTCTGATCGGCAAGCAGACGCTGATAATTGGCCGGGTCGAACTGGCCGTTGGGTCCGCGCAGGCCCGGAATGCTCGCGATCACGCCGTCGATCGACCGCTTGCTGACGACCATGCCCTGATCGCGACCGAATTCCTCGAGCGCGATGCCGTTGATCGTACGGTCGAGCACCGACTGGAGGCCGCCCTGCGCCAACAGCTGTTCCATCGTCGCGGCCGGTTGTTGCTGGCGTGCGGCCTGCAATTCGGTCTGGACGCGGCTGCGCAATTCGGCCGCGCCGACCTTTCCACCACCGACGGTCGCGACGTTGTCGCCCGACAGCGTCATCGCACCGCCGCCCATGCCCGTGATGTCACCCGCGGCGAAGGCCAGTGCGATCACGCCCAGCACGATAAAGGTGACGACGATGCCGGCCTTGGAATTGATGATCCGGCGAAAGAAGCTGAGCATGGAGAGGCCATCGTCCCTTGAACAATCGGCCTCGCTTTAGGGGGGCTGCGCCTTGCCATCAAGCACGTGGCGCGGCATTGCCTGTTTAACGTGTAAAACAGGAGGCTGGATGACGCGGCGCAAGCTCGTGGCGGGCAATTGGAAGATGAACGGTTCGCGCGCGAGCCTGTCGGAACTCGACGGCATCGCTGCCGCGGCGGCAGCGGCGCCCGGCATCGATGTCGCCATCGCGGTGCCGTTCACACTGATCACACCGGCGGCGGAGCGCGCGCCCACCTTGCAGATCGGCGCGGAGGACGTTCACGAGGCGGACAGTGGCGCGCATACCGGCTGCGTGTCGGCGGCGATGGTGGCCGAGGCCGGCGCACGGTTCGCCATCGTCGGCCATAGCGAACGCCGGGCGGATCAGGGCGAGACGAGCCACGACGCCTGGGCGAAGGCAGCGGCGGCCCGGCGGCAAGGGTTGCATGTGATATCCTGCTGCGGCGAGACCGAGGCGGAACGCGATGCCGATCGGGCCGAACGCGTTGTGCAGGCGCAGATCGAGAAATCGGTGCCGGACAATGCGGACGGCAGCTGGTTCACGCTCGCCTACGAACCACGCTGGGCGATCGGCACCGGGCGTACCCCGACGCTGGAACAGATCGCCGCGATCCACGCCATCGCCCGCGCCAAGCTGCGCATGCTTATCGGCGATGCGGCGGACGGGGTCCGCATCCTCTATGGCGGATCGGTGACCGGCGAGAATGCTGCGACGATCCTCGCTTGTGAAAATGTCGATGGGGCGCTGGTCGGCGGCGCGAGCCTGACCGCGGCGAAGCTGGTGCCGATCATCAAGGCAGCTGCGGGGGTTTAGGGGCTGATTGCCTCGGGCTGGCCAAGCGTCTTCCGTGACCCCGGCCTTGTTCCGGGGTGACGAAGCGCTAGGAGCCGCGCCGGTCAGCGTTGCGAAAGGCGGGGCGGTGCATCATCTGGGGATGATGACGGCTCCCACCCCCTTGCGCGACAGGCTCGGTGCGGCGGCACTGACTGCGGCGATCGTGGTGGCGCTCGGCTACGCACTGGTGCTGGGGCTGGCGTTCAGGGGGGCGCCGGTCGCGATGCAGGAGGCGTTGTCGACGTTCGTCGTCGCGCCCGAACCCCCGCCGCCGGAGCGCGGGATCCCGCCGCCACGCAAGATCAATCGGCCGAGCGGCAAGGCGTCGCCGCCGAACCTGCGGTCGAAGGCGACCGAGGTGACCGCGCCGATTCCCGTGATCCAGATCGCGCCGCCGCCGCCGATCGTGGTCGCACCGCTGCCCAACATCGGTGTGCAGGCGACGTCCGGCGCATCGGATCGCGCGGGGCCGGGCACCGGCGCGGGCGGGATCGGCAACGGCAATGGCGCCGGCGGGGACGGCGATGGCGACGGCAGCGGGCTGGAACGCGTGCCGCGGCTGATCAGCGGGCGAATCAAGGGCTCGGATATCCCCGATGCAATCCTTGACGTCGGGTTTCGCGGCGTCGTCGGCGTGCGCTATCGCGTCGAGACGGACGGGCGCGTGACCGGGTGCAGCGTCGTGCGATCGAGCGGTAACGCGCTGATGGACCAGGCGACCTGCCGCGCCATCGAGAAGCGCTTTCGCTACGATCCCTGGCGCGATGTCGGCGGACGGCCGGTGCGATCGACGGTGCTGCGCGATCAGCAATGGGATATCGATCCGCCAACGATCGACGGGTGAGCGCGGACGGATCGGTGTTCGGGGTCGGCCGGTCGTTCTGTTTTACTTGGTGAACCCAGACGTATTCGAGGGTGAGGCCACACGTGATGCTGGAGCCTCTCGTGATCCCCTCGCGGCACGGTGGACCCCGGAACAAGTCCGTATTTATCCCACCAAGACAAGTGCCTTCCCGAGCGGAGGCCGGGGAAGAGCAGGGGTTACTTGTCTGAAGGGCATAGCCGCCCAACAAGTCCGGGGTGACGATGCCCTGGGGAAGTTCCTGTCCTGCAAGGGAGGCTGCGAGCTTGGATGTCGTGACCGGACGTTAGCGCGAATACCGCTGCTTCAGCATCGCATAGCAGGCGCGCAGGGCGTAGGCGTCGCCGCCTTTCGGGCGACCGGGCTTGGCGCTGGGGCGCCAGGCGAAGACGTCCATATGGGCCCAGGTGACGCCCTTCGGCACGAAGCGGCGGAGGAACAGGGCGGCGGTGATCGCGCCGGCGAACCCGCCATCGGGAGCGTTGACCATGTCGGCGATGTCGGATTTCAGCATCTCGTCATAGCCGTCCCACAGCGGCAGGCGCCACAGCGGGTCGTCCTGCGAAATGCCGGCGGCGAGCAGGTCGGCGGCGAGCGCCTCGTCGTCGGTGAACAGCGGCGGCAGGTCGGGGCCGAGCGCGACGCGGGCGGCGCCGGTGAGCGTGGCGAAATCGAGGATCAGGTCGGGCTCGTCCTCGCCCACCTTGGTGAGGGCGTCGCCGAGGATCAGGCGACCTTCGGCGTCGGTGTTGGTGTTCTCGACGGTCAGGCCCAGCCGCGTGCGCAGCACGTCGCCGGGGCGGAAGGCGTTGCCGGCGATCGCGTTCTCGACCGCGGGGATCAGCAGGTGGAGCCGGATCGGCAGGCGCGCGGCCATCACGAGCCTGGCGAGCGCCAGCGCGTGCGCCGCACCGCCCATGTCCTTCTTCATCAGGCGCATGCCCGACGACGGCTTGATGTCGAGCCCGCCGGTATCGAACACCACGCCCTTGCCGACGATCGCGACGCGGGGGTGGCTAGGGTCGCCCCATTCCAGCTCGATCAGTCGCGGGGCGCGCTCCTTCACCGCAGCCTGTCCGACCGCGTGGATCATCGGATAGCCGGTGGCGAGCGCATCGCCGCGGGTGACCATGAGCGTCGCGCCATGCCGGTGTGCGAGCGTTTCGGCCTGCGCCTCCAGCTCGGCGGGACCGCAGTCGCTGGCGCCCGTGTTGACGAGGTCGCGGACGAGCGCAGTCGCGGCGGCTACGCGCAGCGTTTCCTCGATCCCGGCGGCATCGGTGGTGAGCAGGATGCGAGTGGCGGCGTCTTCGGACTTGCGATAGCGGTCGAAACGGTACTGGCCGAGCAGCCAGCCGAGCGCGGCGGGACCGATGTCTCCCGCGACGCGATAGGTGCCAGCAGGGAGCGCTTCGACGAGCTTCGCGAGCGTCCACGGGCCGGGGGCGTCGGCGATCACCACGGCCTGCACATCCTCGTCGGCGTAGATGGCGTGGGTGCCCGGCTTGCCGGTGAAGCGCTGCGCGGCGAGCGCTGCGCGGACGCGCGGCGGCCGCGCCGACAGCCATGCGTCAAAGGCAGCGGGCGCGATCAGGTCGATCGGACGGGCGGGCTGGCCGCGGTCGGGCTGGAGCAGGGTGTCGGGCATCTCAGTTCGCCGGGCTGACGAGGAATTGTTCGTAGCGTTGCGCGCCGTCGGGCTCGGCGAAGGTGCCGATCGACAGCTTCTGCTTGGGATAGGTGACGGTGTAGCGGCGCTGGACGAAGCCGCCGCGCAGGCGCTTGGCCCCGGCGAGTTCGAAGCCGGTGGGTTCGCCGAGCGCGGACAGGCTGGACCTGTAATCGGCGAGGACCTGAGGCGTGAAATAATAGGAAGCGTTGGCGGTGAGCAGCTTGCGGTCGAGCGTGCCGTTGCGCAGCGAATCGTACATCGCGCGGGCGGCCCTGGTCTTGTCCGCCTCGATCGCGTCCGCTCCTGCGGGCAGGACGACCTTGGCGATGCCGCCGGCGATCGCGACGAAAGCATCTCCGAAATCCGCGTTGGTGAGGACGACGATCGCCGCCTTTTGCTCCGGGAACACGATGTTTTCGGAGAGGAAGCCGACCGCTTCGCCGCTATGCTCAACATAAGGCTGGCCGGCGCGCTTCCCCAGGCTGACGCCGAGGCCGTAATTGGTGGTGCTGCCGTCCGCGAGCAGCACCGGCTTTTCCTGCGCTGCCCAGTCGTCGGCGGGCAACAGGCTGCGGTTGAGCCGCGCGACATCCCATTTGGCAAGATCGGCGGCGCTCATCGACAATTCGCCCGCGGCGAACAGCCAGCCGTCGGCGGGCGGCGGTGCGGCGCGGACCGGGCCGAGGGCGTTGCGGTGGTAGCCGACCGGGAAGCGTCCGCCGATCGCCTTGTCCTGATCGTACGCCGTGATACCGAGCGGTTTGAAGATGCGGCGGTCGAGGAACGCCATCAGCGGTTCGCCGGCGGCTTTCTCGGCGATCATGCCGGCGACCACATAGCCGGTATTGGAATATTGCCACTGCGTGCCGGGCGCGAAATCGAGCGGCTTCTTGCCCCACCGATCGACGATCGCCTCGGGGCTGGTCGGCGTTTCCATCGCTTCGAAGCTGTAATCCTGCGGCCAGTAATCCTGCAGGCCGGCGGTGTGGCTGAGCAACTGGCGGATGGTGATCCGGTCGCCGCCGCTGATGCCGGGCAGGTATTTGGCGACGGTGTCGTCCATTGACAGTCTGCCGTCATCCTCGAGCAGGAGCAGCGCGGCGGCGGTGAACTGCTTGGAGATCGATGCGATCTGATAGGGCGCGTCGGTGCGGGCGGGCGTGGCGTCGGATTGCTTGCCGTACGCCTTCACCAGCACGACCTTGCCGTCGCGAACGATCGCGATCTGGGCCGACGGCGTGCCTGTGGTGGCGAGGCCTTCCGCCACGACCTTGTCGACGGCCTTCATTTCGCCGAGCGTCAGCGATTGCGCGGCGAGGGTAGCGGGGGCGGCGGTGAGCGCCAGTGCGGCGGCAAGCGTTCGAAACAGCATCTCCGCTTGCTGCCACATTCGCGTCGCTACGCAACAGGATATTCCCGTCAGCCGCACCTTCGTGTCGCCGGCCAGCGCCGAGGATCGGCTTTAGCGCTTCGGCCAACGCCAGTCGGGACCGAAGCGCTGGCCGGAAACACGCGTCTCGCCCATGTCCTTGGCGAGAGCGATGCTGCGCGCCTGCTCGCTCGCGCCGAGTGCATCGATCAGGGCGCCGCTGTGCGACACGACGATGATCTGGCACGTGTTCGCGCTGGCGAGCAGCAGTCGGGCCAACGCCGGCAGCAGCGACGGGTGCAGGTTCGCCTCCGGTTCGTTCAGGACCATCAGTTCGGGCGGCCGTGGCGATAGAAGAGCGGCCACCAACAACAGGTAGCGCAACGTGCCGTCCGACAGTTCGCTCGCACCCAGCGGACGGAGCATGCCCGGCTGGCGCATGCCGATCGTCACATGATTGGGACCGCTGGCGGTGAACGCGATCGACGAGCCGGCAAAGGCGTCGTCGACCGCGTTGTCGAGCGCAGCACCATCGCCGATGGCATGGATCGTCGCGATCGCGGCGGTCAGATCGCTGCCGTCGCTCGCCAGCACGGGTGTGTAGGTCGTTACCTGCGGACGGCGGGCCGGCGCGGTCTGATCGGTGCGGAGCGCATCGTAGAAGCGCCAGTTCCGCATCCGCTCCCGCATCAGCAGCAGTTCGAGGCCATCCCTCGGGTCGGCGGCATGGGTCACCATCGTATCGAAGGACGACAGGTCCACGGGACTGCGTCGCCATTCGCCGGTCTCGCTAGTGCGCAGCGTGACCAGGGGGCCGCGTCGCTCGGCAAACAGGTTGGCACGGCCGAGCAGTTCGCCGTTCCACATCGCCTCGACCTTGATCTCGGGATCGTTGGCGAATCCTGAACCGGGGACCGGCAAACCGAGGTCGACCGCGTAGCCGAAGTCAGCGCCCGAAAAGCCCAGCTTGAGCGCGATGGGATCCGATCGACGGGTGCCTTGCACCGGCACGCGACCGCTGCGCATGTCGGCACTGATCTTCTCGGGTCCAGCCCACAACACCGAGGACAGGCCACCCTCTTGAGCGAGCGATGCGATGAGCCGTCCCTGCGCGACGTCCGACAACAGGCGAAGCGATCGGTAGAGGCTCGACTTGCCCGATCCATTCGGACCAGTGACGATGGTGAGTGGCGCCAGATCGACCGTCATATCACGGATCGATCGATAGCCGGCGATGGCGAGGCGGGTCATCATCGCCAAAGCTTGCGCCGATGCTCCTGACCCGTCCAGCAGAGCGAGCTAAGAGCCGTTACCGTCGTGGTTTTACGTCAGAGCGGCACGCCGTACAGGTCGTGTTCGTCCGCGTCCTCGATCGCGACCGGCACGATGTCGCCGACCGCAAGGTGGGCGGCGTCGCGAAGGAAAACCTGGCCGTCGATCTCGGGCGCGTCGGCCTGGCTGCGGCCGGTCGCACCTTCTTCGCCGACTTCGTCGATGATGACAGGCAGCGTGCGGCCGATCTTTGCGGTAAGCTTGGCGGCGCTGATCGCGGCGGTTTTCGCCATGATGCGCTGGTAGCGTTCCTCCTTCACTTCTTCCGGTACGTGGTCGGGCAGGAGGTTCGCTGCCGCACCTTCGACCGGTTCGAAGCGGAACGCACCGACGCGGTCGAGCTGCGCTTCGTCGAGCCAGTCGAGGAGGTATTCGAAGTCCGCCTCGGTCTCGCCGGGGAAGCCGACGACGAAGGTCGAGCGGATCGCGATATCGGGACAGATGTCGCGCCACTGATGGATGCGTTGCAGCACCTTGGCATCGTTGCCGGGGCGCTTCATCCGCTTGAGCACCGACGGCGCGGCGTGCTGGAAGGGGATGTCGAGGTAGGGCAGCACCAGCCCCTCGGCCATCAGCGGGATGACCTGATCGACGTGGGGATAGGGATAGACGTAGTGGAGGCGGACCCAGGGTGCGATCTTGCCGAGTTCGCGGGCGAGATCGGTCATGTGCGGCACGACCTCCTGCCCCTTCCATATCCGCGGTTCCTTGCGGATATCGATGCCGTAGGCCGACGTGTCCTGGCTGATGACGAGCAGTTCGCGGGTGCCGGCGGCGACCAGCTTTTCCGCCTCGCGCAGGATCGCGTCGGGGCGGCGGCTGACGAGATCGCCGCGCAGGCTGGGGATGATGCAGAAGGAGCAGCGGTGGTTGCAGCCCTCCGAAATCTTGAGATAGCTGTAATGGCGCGGCGTCAGCTTCAGGCCGGCATCGGGGATCAGGTCGATGTAGGGCGACAAGTTGGCGGGCGCAGCCTCGTGCACCGCCTCGACGACCTGTTCGTATTGATGCGCGCCGGTGACCGCGAGCACCTGCGGGAAGCGAGCGCGGATGACGTCTGCCTCCTTGCCCATGCAGCCCGTCACGATGACGCGGCCGTTTTCGGCGATCGCCTCGCCGATGGCCTCGAGACTCTCCTCCTTGGCGGAGTCGAGGAAGCCGCAGGTGTTGACCAGCACGACGTCGGCGCCGGCGTAATTGGCCGACATCTGATAGCCGTCGGCGCGCAGCTGGGTAAGGATGCGTTCGCTGTCGACCAGGTTCTTGGGACAGCCGAGCGAAACCATGCCGACGCGCGGCGGGGAGGGAAGACGAGTTGCCATGAGAACGGCTCACATAGTCGTTTTCGCATGGTTTCGCCAGATGGTCCGGCTAGAGCGCGGACAAGGAGTAAGCGTGCATGCTGGCGATTGGTTTGATGTCCGGGACTTCGCTCGACGGGATCGATGCGGCACTGATCGAGACGGATGGCGAGGGGCAAGTGCGTGCCGTCGTGTTCCGGGGGGAGCCCTATTCCGATGCGGCGCGGGCGCAGCTGGCGGCGGCGACCGCGCTGGCGCTGACGTTCGATCGGCCACGGGCGAGCCCTGATCTGGTCGCGGCGGGGGAGTTGATCGACCGGACGCATGCCTTTGCGGTGCACAAGCTGCTGCGCGAGGCCGGGGTCGAAGCGTCGGCTATCGACGTCATCGGCTACCATGGGCAGACCGTTGCGCATCGGCCGGATCGGGGCTGGACGTGGCAGATCGGCGATGGCGCGGTGCTGGCGCGGGCGACCGGTGTGACGGTGGTGAGCGACTTCCGCAGCGCCGACGTGGCGGCGGGCGGACAGGGCGCGCCGTTGCTGCCGGTCTACCATGCGGCGCTGGCGGCGGGGCTGGAATTGCCGGTGGCGGTGCTCAACCTGGGGGGGGTCGCCAACATCACCTTCGTCGGGGCGGACGGGACGCTGGTCGCGTTCGATACCGGGCCGGCGAACGGCTTGATCGATAGCTGGGTCGAGGCGGCGACGGGGGCGCGGTTCGACCAGGGCGGCGCTTTGGCAGCGGCGGGGCGGGTCGACGAGGCGGTGTTGACGGGCATGCTCGACCATCCCTTCTTCGAATTGGCACCGCCCAAGAGCCTCGATCGCAACGATTTCACCATCCAGCCGGCGCGCGGGCTGGCGGCGGCGGATGGGGCTGCGACGTTGACCGCCTTCACCGCGGCGAGCGTCAACGAGGCGATCGATCGGTTGCCGGCGCGGCCGAGGCGGCTGATCGTGGCGGGTGGCGGGCGGCATAATCCGACGATGCTGCGGATGATCGGGGAGCGGACCGGACTGGTGCCGGAGCCGAGCGATGCGCTGGGGTGGAACGGCGATGCGATGGAGGCGGAGGGGTTCGCGTATATGGCGGTGCGGACATTGAAGGGGCTGCCGATCAGCTTTCCGGGGACGACCGGGGTGGGCGAGGCGATCGTCGGTGGGGTGGTAAGTCGGGTTTGATCTCTAAACTCCCGTCATCCCGGCGAACGCCCAGACCGATGGGTGCGAGCGATCAGTGATGTGAGCGCCACCTAGGCCACGCGTCCATGGGTCCCGGCGTTCGCCGGGATGACGGGTGGGAACATGGTTTAGCGCGCGCCGACACTCACCGGAATGGCACACCCGTTGATTTCGCGCACCACGGTATAAATCGGCTTGGCGGGCGGCATGTCTCCGAGCTTGCGGGCGCCGGGGGGCGGCACGTCGCCGACGCGCCGGCTGGCGACGCGCGGGCAGCGTTCGCCCGTCTTGCCGATAACCGGCGTGTTCGTCTTTTTCGGAATGGGATTGGGCCCCGGCGTGGCTAGGGCGGTGGTCGGCAGCAGGATGGCGAACAGGGGCAGGCAGCGCATCGTCTTTCTCCCGTATCCAAGTCTATCGTTTCCGCGTCAGTTCCCGCATCGCGTCGTCGAGGCCGGCGAGGGTCAGCGGGTACATGCGGTCGGTCATCAATTCGCGCAGGATGCGGATCGACTGGCTGTAGCCCCATTGGCCGTCCGGCACCGGGTTGAGCCATACCGCGGCAGGATAGGTGTTGGTCAGCCGCTGCATCCACACCGCGCCCGATTCCTCGTTGTGATGCTCGACCGAGCCGCCGGGATGGGTGATTTCATATGGGCTCATCGACGCATCGCCGACGAACACCAGTTTGTAATCGTGGCCGAACTTGTGAAGCACGTCCCATAGCGGCGTGCGCTCGGCGAAGCGGCGGCTATTGTCCTTCCACACCCCCTCGTACGGGCAATTGTGGAAGTAGAAGAACTCGAGGTTCTTGAATTCGGCGGTCGCGGCGCTGAACAGTTCCTCGCAGAGCTTCACCCACGGGTCCATCGATCCGCCGATGTCGAGGAAGAGGAGTAATTTTACCGCGTTGCGGCGTTCCGGTCGCATGCGCACGTCTAGCCAGCCCTGGCGCGCGGTGCCGTCGATCGTGCCGTCGATGTCGAGTTCGTCCGCCGCGCCTTCGCGCGCGAAGCGGCGCAGGCGGCGGAGCGCGACCTTGATGTTGCGGGTGCCGAGTTCGCGGGTCGAATCGAGATTCCTGAATTCGCGCTGGTCCCACACCTTCAACGCGCGGCCGTGCTTGCCCTCTCCGCCGATGCGGACGCCTTCGGGGTTGTAGCCACCGTTACCGAACGGGCTGGTGCCGCCGGTGCCGATCCATTTGCTGCCGCCCTGATGCCGGGACCGCTGTTCCTCCAGCCGCTGCTTCAGCGTCTCCATGATCTCGTCCCACGAGCCGAGCGACTTGATGCGTTCCATCTCGTCCGGCGTCAGGAATTTCCCGGCGACCGCCTTCAGCCAGTCGGCGGGAATATCCTCCGCCTGCGTGCCGTAGGTAGTGGTGATGCCGCGAAAGACCTTGGCGAAGACCTGATCGAAACGATCGAGCAGCCCCTCGTCCTTCACGTATGTGGCGCGGGCGAGATAATAGAAGGCTTCGGGGGTACGATCGATCACCCCGGCGTCGAGCGCCTCCAGCAGGACGAGATGTTCCTTCAGGCTGGCCGGAATCCCGGCGGTGCGAAGCTCGTCGAGGAAGTTGAGGAACATGCCGGCATCTTACGCGCGCGGTGCGACGTGTCTACCGGTCCGCCGTCGGAACATAGGCGTCGATCAGGGCGCCGACATAGTCGGGGTTGCGACTGGTGAGTTGGGGCGAGGGGCGCCCGCCGTAGATGAATCCCTTGACCGGATAGATGCTGCCGCCGAGCCCGTCGGCATCGCGAAACCAGACCTTTACCTCGCTCCAGTCGTTGTCGTCGGAGACGTCGTAGAGCGTCACGTCCTGTTCGGCATGGCCCCGCTCGCCGTTCTGGCGCGACCAGTTGGCGTGGGTCAGCATCAACACCCGCTTTTCCACGACGCGGCTGACGACCGCGACATGGCCGAGCGGCAGCCGACCTGTCTTGGCGAAGACGATGACGGAGCCGGTCTGGGGCGTGTGGCCGCGGTCGTATTTGCCGTTCGCCTGATCCCACCACGTCCACGCGTCACCATAGATCTGGATGCCGGATGCGGCGCGCGCGAAGGGGACACATTGCCCGACGTAATCGAGCAGACCTGCCGATGCGACAGGACCGGCGGCAAGCAGCATTGCCGCCAATGTTGCAGCGGCCGCGATGCCGCGTCTGGGAAGAAAGCCCCGCATAGCGTGGGTTTAGGGCCGGCAGGATGACTGTCAGGTTGGCGATTGTGGTTAAAAGGACATGAAACCGGCAATTATTTGCCGGTCGTTGCGGGGGCGGAATGAGAGTTCAGGCTGCCGGCATATTCGGTCATCCCGGCGTTCGCCCGGATGACGGATATCGCGAGGACGACGGATATCGCGGGATGACGGATATGTATTCAGAACCGGATCGTGGATCGGGAGCCTCAGCGCCCCTGCCGCTTGGCCATGAAGGCCAGTCGTTCGAACAGCATGATGTCCTGTTCGTTCTTCAGTAGCGCGCCGTGGAGGGGCGGAATCGCCTTGGTGGGATCGCGGTTCTGGAGGACGTCGAGCGGCATGTCTTCGTGCAGGAGCAGCTTCAGCCAGTCGAGCAGCTCGCTGGTGCTGGGTTTCTTCTTGAGGCCGGGAACGTCGCGAACGTCGTAGAAGATGTCCATCGCCTTGCTGACCAGGATCTTCTGGATGCCGGGGAAGTGGACATCGATGATCGCCTGCATCGTGTCGCGGTCTGGAAACTTGATGTAGTGGAAGAAGCAGCGACGCAGGAAGGCGTCGGGCAGCTCCTTTTCATTGTTGCTGGTGATGACGACGATCGGGCGTTCGACCGCGCGGACGGTCTCCTTCGTCTCGTAGACGTGGAACTCCATGCGATCGAGTTCCTGCAACAAGTCGTTGGGGAATTCGATGTCGGCCTTGTCGATCTCGTCGATCAGCAGCACGGGCGGAGTCGGGCGGGTAAAGGCTTCCCACAATTTGCCGCGGCGGATGTAATTGGCGATGTCGTGGACGCGCTCGTCGCCGAGCTGGCCGTCGCGCAGGCGGGCGACGGCGTCATATTCGTACAGGCCCTGCTGCGCCTTGGTCGTCGATTTGACGTTCCATTCGATCAGTTCGGCGCCGGTCGCCTTGGCGATCTCATAGGCCAGCACGGTCTTGCCGGTGCCGGGTTCACCCTTCACCAGCAGGGGGCGGCGGAGCGTGACCGCCGCGTTGACCGCGACCTTCAGGTCGTCGGTGGCGACATAGCTTTGCGTGCCTTCGAAGCGCTTCATGGCCGTTCCCGAAATTGAATGTCGGGTACGTCGTGGCGGATTGCCTCCGCCGGTGCAAGGTCAGCCTTCGCGGGCGCTCGCGCGTGCTTCGAGCAGCGCCCAGATCGCGCGGTGCTGCGCCAGCAACTGCTGCGCGCCGAAGCTGACCGCGCGTTCGGTCGCGGGTGTGCCGCCGAGCATGGCGACGCTGGCGGCGGTTTCCGCCTGGGGCGGGAAGGTCGCGGGAACCGGCTCCACGCCGAAGCGCATCGCGGCACGGTCGAGCAGCAGGCGGATCGTCGTCCAATCCTGCACCAGCGCGGCGACGGCACCCGTCGCGCAGCCGCGGCGTTCGGATTTGGCGAGCATTTCGAGTGCGTGACGGCTGGTGATGAGCGCCGCTTCGGTTTCGGCCTGACCGGGGGTGGAGGGCAGCGGGCCTGCGGCGGCGGCGAGCTGGGCGATATAGGCGCGTTCGCCTACGAATGCCTCGGCAACGGCATCGAGCCAGTCGCAGGCGTCGGGCTGGACGCACGACGTGCGCGCTTCGCCGGCGAGACCGGGATGGTCGCCGTGGACGGCGCACAGCGCATGCACCGCGTCGGACAGGTCGCGGGCAGGGGCGGCCGGCGAGATGAGATAGGCGAGGTGGGGGTGGGTGACGCTGCCGTCGGCCTCGCCCAGCTGGGCCACCATGTCCCATGCGCTAGCGTGCCAGCCCGTCTGTGCCGTGTCCAACATGATACCCCGGAGTTGTTCGAAGCCGCCCGCCCATCCGATGCGACCGGCCTCTTGTCCGCCCGCTACCTATACCGAACCGCGTAAAGACAGGGTGAATACGACGGTAACCCTGTCTCAATGCACCTTTACGTCGCCGGAACGTGGCCTAAGAACGGCGGCACGTTTTTCGGAGAAGGTACATGCGGGGATGGATCGTGGCTTTGGCACTCGCGTCGGCGGGGAGCATGGCGATGAGCGCTGAGGTGATGGCGCAAACGGCGACCGACGCGAGGGCGGGTGATCTGACGCTGGCACGCGTGTTTGGCAGCCCCGATTTGTCGGGATCGCAGCCGCGCGGGGTGCGGCTGTCGCCGGACGGAACGCTGCTGACGTTCCTGCGCCCGCGCGCCGACGAGAAGGAGCGCACCGACCTGTGGGCGCGCGATACGCGGACAGGCGCGGAGCGGATGCTGGTCGACAGCAAGAAGGTCGGCACCGGCGCGGAGCTGACCGAGGCGGAGAAGATGCAGCGCGAACGAGCACGGATCGGCGGGTCGAAGGGCATCGTCGCGTACGACTTCGCGCCCGACGGGCGATCGATCCTGGTGCCGCTGGACGGCGACCTCTACCTCGCAACGCTCGACGGCAAGGTCCGCCGGCTGACTGCGACTCCCGGCGGCGAGCTCAACCCGGTGGTGTCGCCGAAGGGCGGTTACGTCAGCTTCGTGCGCGACCAGAACCTGTTCGCGCAGCCGCTCGCCGGTGGCGAGGCGCGGGCGGTGACGCAGGGCGGCGGCGGCACGGTCCACTTCGGCGAGGCGGAATTCGTCGCGCAGGAGGAAATGGATCGTCGCACCGGCTATTGGTGGTCGCCGGACGAGCGCTTCATCGCGGTCGAGAAGTTCGACGAGGCACCGGTGCATGTCTTCACCCGCGCGTCGATCGGCGCGGCGGGGACCAAGACGTACGAGCAGCGCTATCCCGCCGCAGGGACGCCGAACGTGCTGGTCGAGCTGTACGTGATGCGGCCGGACGGATCGGGGCAGGTGAAGGTCGATCTCGGCGCCAACCCCGACATCTATCTGGCGCGGGTCGACTGGACGCCCGATGGCAAGACTTTGCTGGTGCAGCGCCAGAGCCGCGACCAGAAGACGCTCGACATGCTCCGCGTCGACCCTGAGACGGGCAAGGCGAGCGTGCTGTTCACCGAGAAGGCGGGCGCGAAGAGCTGGCTGAACCTCAGCGACGATTACAAGCCGATGAAGGACGGCAGCCTGATCTGGCGGTCCGAGCGCGATGGTTTCGGTCATCTGTATCGCTGGACGCCGGGCGGCAAGTGGACGCAGCTGACCAAGGGGCCGTGGGTGGTCACGGGGCTGACCGGCGTCGATGAGGGCGCCAAAGGATCGGGTGGGGGACGGCTGTACTTCACCGGCACCAAGGACGACGTGCTGGAGCAGCATCTGTATTCCGTCGATATCGCGCGACCGAACGTCGTGTCGCGGCTGACCGAGCTCGGCTGGACCAACGGCGCGAGCATGGACAAGGCGGCGAGCCGCTTCATCGTATCGCGGTCGAACCCGACCCAGCCGGCGCAGGTCTATATGGCGGACGTCACCGGCAAGCGGATCGCGTGGATCAACGAGAATGCGGTGGTCGCCGGCCACCCCTATTTCCCCTTCCTGCAAAGCCATCAGGCGACCAAGTTCGGCACGATCAAGGCGAAGGACGGCACGACGCTGTACTGGGAAATGATCACGCCGCCGCTCGTCGCAGGCAAGAAGTATCCGGTGTTCTTCGAACATTACGGCGGCCCCGGCACCGGCCAGCAGGTGACGCGTGGCTGGCAGGGGGCGCTGCCGCAGTTCCTGGTCGATCAGGGCTGGGTCTATTTCAAGATCGACAACCGCGGCTCATACAACCGCGGCAAGGCGTTCGAGGACCAGATCTATCACGCGATGGGGACGGTCGAGGTCGAGGACCAGCTGGCGGGGGCGAATTACCTGAAGTCGCTGCCGTTCGTCGACGGCGGCAAGATCGCGACCTATGGCTGGTCGTACGGCGGGTACATGTCGCTGAAGATGCTGGAGAAGACGCCCGGCGTATATGCCGCGGCGGTATCCGGTGCGCCGGTGACCGACTGGCAGCTGTACGATACGCATTATACCGAGCGCTATCTGGGTGATCCGGCGAAGGACCCAAAAAGCTATGCGTCGTCGGAGGCGGTCGAGGATGCGGTGAACATCAAGGACCCGCTGCTGCTGATCCACGGCATGGCGGACGACAACGTCTTCCTCGACAATTCGACCAAGGTCGCCGCGAAGATGCAGGGGGCGGGAACGCCGTTCGAGATGATGTTCTACCCCGGCTATACCCATCGCGTGGCGGGGCCGGGGGTGAGCCAGCACCTGTGGGGGACGATCCTGGAGTTCCTCGATCGCAACGTGAAGAACAAGCCGGCGCAGTGAGCGTGGCGGGGCCGCGGCCCCGCTCGCCAAGCGGGGCTATCCGCGCAACAAACGAGAAGCTGTTGGACGCGCTGACGCAACGCCGTTAGGGGCGCGGGCATTCGAGTGGAGGGTTTCATGGGTTATCGGGTGGTGGTCGCGGGCGCGACGGGCAATGTCGGGCGCGAGATGGTCAACATCCTCGCCGAGCGCGAATTCCCGGCGGACGAGATCGCGGTGCTGGCGTCGAGCCGCAGCCAGGGCGAGACGATCGAATACGGCGACACCGGCAAGATGCTCAAGGTGCAGAACATCGAGCATTTCGACCCCGCCGGCTGGGACATGGCGCTGTTCGCGATCGGCAGCGACGCGACCAAGGTCTATGCGCCCAGGTTCGCCGCGGCGGGCTGCACGGTGATCGACAATTCGTCGCTGTACCGGATGGATCCCGACGTGCCGCTGATCGTGCCGGAGGTGAATGCCGCGGCGATCGACGGCTACAAGGCCAGGAACATCATCGCCAATCCGAATTGCTCGACCGCGCAGATGGTCGTCGCGCTGAAGCCGCTGCATGATTTCGCCAGGATCACGCGCGTCGTCGTATCGACCTACCAGTCGGTATCGGGCGCGGGCAAGGTCGGTATGGACGAGCTGTTCGAGCAGAGCCGCAACATCTTCGTCGGTGATCCCGCCGAGGCCAAGAAATTCACCAAGCAGATTGCGTTCAACGTGATCCCGCACATCGACAGCTTCCTGGACGACGGATCGACCAAGGAAGAGTGGAAGATGGTGGTCGAGACCAAGAAGATCCTCGATCCCAAGATCAAGGTCACCGCGACATGCGTCCGCGTGCCGGTATTCGTCGGCCATTCGGAATCGATCAACGTCGAATTCGCGGACGAGATTTCGGCCGAGGACGCCAAGCGTATCCTGCGCGAGGCGCCCGGCATCATGCTGATCGATAAGCATGAGGATGGCGGCTACATCACGCCGATCGAGGCGGCGGGCGACGACGCGACCTACATCAGCCGCGTTCGCGAGGACCCGACGGTGGAGAACGGCCTGAACCTGTGGTGTGTCAGCGACAATCTCCGCAAGGGCGCGGCGCTGAACGCGGTGCAGATCGCCGAGCTGCTCGGCCGGCGGCATCTGAAGAAGGACGGCTGAGCGCCTGATAGCGGGGTGACGGCATCTGTCCTACGGGACAGGTGCCGATCCGCACACGCTCGCCTGCCGATCAATGGCCGATGTAGCGCCCGGGGCGGTGCCAGGCGATGAGGATCAGGCTGATGGCGGCTGCGCTCAATGCCGACCAGCCGAGCTGCGGGCCGCTGATGACGGGGATGGAGATCGCGAGGATCACGACGTCGATCGCGATCTGGGTACGGCCCGCGTTCCAGCCGCGGGTGTTCTGAAGCCATAATGTGATCACCCCGGTGCCGCCGACCCCGGCCTGATGGCGGGCGAGGACCAGGATGCCGAGGCCGATCACCGTACCGCCGACCAGCGCGGCAAAGGCGGGATGGACGTCGACCACGTTGATCGACAGTCGCGACACCGCGGAGAACAACGCGATGCCGCAGTTGACCAGCAGCGACTTCACCGCGAACTTGGCGCCCATCGCTTTGTGAGCGAAGGCGAAGAACGGGATGTTGATGAGCGTGAACAGCACGCCGGCGGGGATGGGAAGCCGATAGGATAACAGCAGCGCAATGCCGGCGACCCCGCCGGTGACGAGGCCCGCCGCCTTCAGGAACATCAGCCCGATGACGAGCAGGATGCAGCCGATCGCGAGGGCATAGGCGTCTTCGGCGACGCTGTGCGGGCGGCCGAGCGGCAGGGAATCGTCGCGGGGTTGCATCGGACCTCATGCGTGATGGGTCAGGCACTCTCCCCTTTCGTCGCTCTAGCCGGCGACGTTCGCGTCATACAGCAGTCGCACGCGAACGAAAGGCTCGCGTGCGCGGGGCGTCAGATGCGGCGGTGCTTCCCGCCATAGCGATGTCCGACGTAATCGCCGATCCTCGCCATCTCGCGTGCCGCCGCCTGCGTCGCTTCGGCGCAACAGGGAAGCGGGTCGCGTTCCGCCTGTGCGGCGCGCATCGCGACGCGATCGGTCAACTCCTCGATATCCGCGCGGCTGAGGACGTTCTTTTCACGCAACAGGCATAGCAGACTCTGCAGAATCACGAGACTTTCGTCACCGGTATGGGATTGCAGACCATTGTCCATCATCGCTCTCCTTATATATTTGAAGGGAGAGTATGCCCTTTGGGCGGGTGTGAACAGGCCAAAACGGTCTGGGGTCCTTTAGCCCGGATATGCGAAAGGATATGCCGGTATGCGAGTGGCGACGGGTGGATGCCAGTGCGGTACGGTCCGGTATTCCGTACGGCTGATGGATGACGAGGCGTATCTGTGCCATTGCCGGATGTGCCAGCGTGCGACCGGCGGGGTATCGATCGCGTTCACGCTGGTCGAGGTGGCGGCGGTCACATGGACGACGCGGGAGCCGGAACGTTATCGATCGTCGCCGTTCGCACAGCGGGGGTTCTGCGCACGCTGTGGTACGCCGATGACCTACGAATCGGATGGTCACGACATGATGGATCTTACCGTCGGCAGCTTTGACGATCCCTCGGCGTTCCGACCGGTCGCACATAGCGGGGTGGAGAGCTGGCACCCGCAATGGCTGGACACGCGCGGCCTTCCGACCCAACGCACGGATGAGAACGAACGCATCGCCAACAGATGGATCGAGACCCTTGGCCGACTTCCCCACTGACCCGCAGTATTTCGCCAGCTTCGACGGCACCCGCATAGCCTGGCGCGAGCTGGGCGAGGGGCGGCCGGTGGTGTTGATCCACGGCTATTTCTCGACCGCCGAAGTGAACTGGATCAAATACGGCCATGCCGCGAAGGTTGCAGCGCGCGGGTTCCGCGTGATCATGCCCGATCTGCGCGGTCATGGCCTCAGCGACCGGCCGCACGAGCCATCGGCGTATCCGCCCGATGCGCTGATGCGCGACGGCATGGCGTTGATCGCGCATCTGGGGCTGAGCGACTATGATCTGGGCGGCTATTCGCTCGGCGGGCGGACGACGATGCGGATGCTGGTCAACGGCGCGACGCCGCGACGGGCGGTGCTGTCGGGGATGGGGCTGGCCGGTATCCTGCAAACCTCCGGGCGCGGCGACTATTTCCGCAATATCCTGACCAACCTCGGCAGTTTCGAGCGCGGCACCAACGAATGGATGACCGAGGCTTTCCTGAAGACAACCGGCGGCGATCCGGTGGCGTTGCTCAACGTGCTTGAGACGTTCGTCGATACGCCACTGGCGGCGGTGGAGGCGATCCAGGTGCCGGTGGCGGTGATCACCGGGGCGGAGGACGACGACAACGGGTCTGGCGCGGCGCTGGCCGATGCGATCCCGCAAGCGGTGTTCCGCGAGGTGCCGGGCGGACACATGAGTGCGGTGGCGAAGCCGGAGCTGGGACAGGCGATCGCGGACTTCCTGGCGGCTTGACCGACACGGGGTGAGGCGCGCATCGTGGCGGCAACACGATGTTTGTCAGAGGTTTCCATTCCATGCGTCTCGTTTCCACCGCCGCGCTCGCCGTGGCGCTGTTCGCCGCGCCCGTAACCGCGCAGACCGCTTCGCCCGCCGCCAAGCCCACCGTTGCCGAGGCCGATGCCTATGTCGCCGCGGTCGAGAAGGAGGCGGCGGACATGTCGATCCCCGCCAACCAGACCGCCTGGGTCAACGCGACCTATATCACCGATGACACCGACGCACTTGCCGCCAAGTCGGGCGCCGAGCTGACCGAGAAGGCGGTGCAATGGGCGAAGGGCGCCGCGCGTTTCAACGGCCTTGCCGGCGTGTCGGGCGACACCCGCCGCAAGCTCGATATCCTGAAGAACGGCGTAGGCCTGCCCGCACCGACGACGCCGGGCGCGGCGACCGAACTGGCGACGCTGACCACCCGCATGTCGTCGAGCTACGGCAAGGGCAAGGGTACGCTCGACGGCAAGCCGATCAACGGGTCCGACATCGAGGCGGCGATGGGCGAGACGCGCGATCCTGCCAAGTTGCAGGAGATGTGGGTCAGCTGGAACGACAATGTCGGCGCGCCGATGCGCAAGGACTATACGCGAATGACCGCGATCTCGAACGCCGGCGCGAAGGAGCTGGGCTTCGGCGATGTCGGTGCGATGTGGCGGTCGGGCTACGACATGAGCCCGCAGCAGTTCGAGGCACTGACCGACCAGATCTGGAAGGAGGTCGAGCCGCTGTACCTGTCGCTGCACACCTATGTGCGGTGGAAGCTGAACGAAAAATACGGCGATGCAGTGCAGGCGAAGACCGGGCCGATCCGCAGCGACCTGCTCGGCAACATGTGGGCGCAGGAATGGGGCAACATCTACGACATCGTCGCGCCGAAGGGGGCGGGGGACGTTGGCTATGACACCGGCGAGTTGCTGAAGGCCAAGGGCTACGATCCGCTCAAGATGGTGAAGCAGGGCGAGGGCTTTTATTCCTCGCTCGGCTTCGCGCCGTTGCCGGAGACGTTCTGGCAGCGCTCGCAGATCACCAAGCCGGCGGATCGCGAGGTGATCTGTCATGCGTCGGCATGGAACATCGACAATGCGGACGATATCCGCATCAAGATGTGCACCAAGGTGAACGGCGACGATTTCGTCACCATCCACCATGAGCTCGGCCACAATTACTACCAGCGCGCGTACAAGAACCAGCCGTTCCTCTACAAGAACGGCGCGAACGACGGCTTCCACGAGGCGATCGGCGACACTGTCGCGCTGTCGATCACGCCGGATTATCTGGTGAAGATCGGGCTGCTGAACCAGGCGCAGGTGCCGGCTGCGGACAAGGACATCGGACTGCTGCTGCGGCAGGCGATGGACAAGGTCGCGTTCCTGCCGTTCGGCCTGCTGGTCGACAAATGGCGTTGGAACGTCTTCTCGGGCAAGATCGCGACGGGCGACTACCAGAAGGGCTGGGATGCGCTGCGGCTGCAATATCAGGGGATCAAGCCGCCGGTCGCGCGTGACGAGACCAAGTTCGATGCGGGTGCGAAGTATCACATCCCCGCGACGGTGCCGTACACGCGCTACTTTCTGGCGCGGGTGTTGCAGTTCCAGTTCTACAAGGCGGCGTGCGATCAGTCGGGCTGGAAGGGGCCGCTGCATCGCTGCTCGTTCTTCGGTGACAAGGCGGTCGGCGAGAAGCTGAACACGATGCTGGCGATGGGGCAGTCGAAGCCGTGGCCGGATGCGTTGCAGGTGATGACCGGATCGCGGCAGATGTCGGGCAAGGCGCTGGTGGAATATTTCGCGCCGTTGAAGACGTGGCTGGATCAGCAGAACAAGGGCAAGCCGACAGGATGGTGAGGGCTTGAGTTCTCGTGTCTTTTCCCAGGACGGATCGACGTTCGGGCCTGCGGACTGCCTGCACAACCAGGACTGCCCCAAAGCCATCGTCACCCCGGACTTGTTCCGGGGGTCCACCGTGCCGAGAGGGAATAGCAAGAGGCTCCACCGTTTCCCTCGGCCACACGGTGGACCCCGGAACAAGTCCGGGGTGACGGAGACGTTCAAAGCAACCAGCGGAACCTGAATGTCGATCGGCCCTAGGTGGGCGGAACTCGCGATACGTCGGGGTCGAGCGTTGACGCTGACATATCGCCCGGGCTCCACCCACCCCCAACCCCTCCCTTGCAGGGAGGGGAGTAGGGCTACTGCCGCCAAGGACAGTGTTCTCGTGGCCGCATAGCACGAACCAGCCGATCACTCATCTCCCCTCCCTCTCAGGGAGGGGCTGGGGTGGGTGGCGTGCTCGCGATACGTCATGGCCTGGCATTGCCGGTGCCGTATCGGCAGGCCGCAACCCATCCCCTGTGCCCTCTCTTCCACGGAAGGGAGCTATTACCTCAAATCTTGTCAGGAATCGTGTTCTCATCCGCGATGCCGGCCTGGAACGACTTGGAGGCGTCCTTGCCGTCGGGCGTATGCGCTTTCTTACCACCCTCCTTCGGGGTGCTGCTGCGCAGGGTGAGCAGCGCTGCTGCTGCGGCGGCTCCGACTGCGGCGACCCCCGCGCCGACCGCAGCGATACCCCATTTGCTGGTGCCGGTATTCTTGTCCGCCTTTTTTGGGCCGGGCTTCTTCGCACCGGTGCGCGGTGCTGCCCGTTTGGTGGAGCGGGGCTTTACCGCCTTGGCGGCGGAGGCGACGGCCCCCTCGGCCTTGGTGACCGCCGCCCTGGCGCGGCGGGTCGTCTTGGTGGCGGCATCGACAACCGCCGTCTCGACCTTTTCCACCGCCGACGGCTCTGCCTTCGCGCGCGGGGTGCGTGGCTTCGCGGTGCTCGCCTTGGCAGGCGTGCTCCGCGTCGCGCTGGTCTTGCGCGGTGCGCGACGACGGGGCGTAGCGGCGGGCGTATCGGTTTTCGGCGTGTCGGTATCGTCGGCCACGGGCGTAAACTCCCTGATTGGTTCGGGAGCGTAACGCATTAGACCCGGTTGGTTTCCGGTGCCGCCGGATTCCTTAGCGGAACGGCGGTTCGTCGAATGCGCGCAGCTTGCGGCTGTGCAGCTTTTCACCCTCCAGCCGAAGCTGTTCGCAGGTTTCGATGCCGATCCGCATATGTTCGCTGATCGCGCGTTCGTAGAAGCGGTTGGCCTGTCCCGGCAGCTTCAATTCGCCGTGCAGCGGCTTGTCGGACACGCAGAGCAAGGTGCCGTAGGGAACGCGGAACCGATAGCCCTGCGCGGCGATCGTCGCCGATTCCATGTCGATGCCGACCGCCCGGCTGAGCGAGAAGCGCAATGCGGAGGCGGAATAGCGGAGTTCCCAATTGCGGTCGTCGGTGGTGACGATCGTGCCGGTGCGCAGGCGACGCTTCAGCTCCTCACCCGACTGGCCGCTGACGATTTCCGACGCGCGGGCGAGCGCCTGCTGGATTTCGGCGATCGCGGGCACGGGGATTTCGGGCGGTAGCACGTCGTCGAGGACATGGTCGTCGCGGAGATAGGCGTGCGCGAGGACATAGTCGCCGATGCGCTGCGACGGGCGCAGGCCGCCGCAATGGCCGATCATCAGCCACGCCTCCGGCCGCATGACGGCGAGGTGGTCGCAGATCGTCTTTGCGTTCGACGGGCCGACACCGATGTTGACGAGGGTGATACCGGTGCGGTCGTCCGCCATCAGGTGATAGGCGGGCATCTGGTGCCGGCGCCACGCGCTGTCGTTGACCAGCTTGTCGACGTCGCCGGGGTTGTCGATGACGATGTTGCCGGCGCCGGACAGCGCGGTGAAGCGGCTTTCCGGACCGAGCTGCGAGGCGCCCCAGCGTACGAACTCGTCGACATAGCGGTGATAGTTGGTGAACAGCACGAAGCGCTGCGTATGCTCCGACGGCGTACCCATATAATGACGCAGGCGGGCGAGGCTGAAATCGGTGCGCAGGGCGTCGAACAGCGCGAGCGGGCGGGTGCCGCCCTCTGCGATCCACAGGCCATCGGCGATCTCGTCACCGATATGCGCCAGTTCGGTAGCGGGAAAGTGGCGGGCGAGTTCGGTTGCCGACACCGTGTCAAGGCTGAGCGCATGGCCGGGATCGAGCACGTAGGGAAAGGGGATTTCCTGCCGTCCCTCGATCGCCTCGACCTCGACATCGTAATCCTCGATCAGCAGCGTGAGCTGTTCGGTCAGGTAATCGGCGAACAGCGCCGGCTTGGTGACGCTGATCGTGTACTCGCCGGGCGAGACGAGGCGGCCGAACGAGCGCAGCGGTGCGGGCCGGTCGCCGACGCTGTCGTAGCGCAGGCGGATGACGGGATAGGCGAACGAGCCGTCGACGCGGCTTTGCGGCGAAGGCGGCGTGCCATGGGTGAGATAGGCGTTGAGCGCGGCCTGAAGGCGGTCGACCGAGGCACGGTAGAGGCGGTCGAGGTCCGCGACGATCTGGGATGCGGTTGTCATTGCGGATTGTTACGCAATGGCTGTGACGGTGGCAAGACGGGGACATCAGTGTTCCTGCGAACGCAGGAACCCAGAGCCAGACCCGCAAACGGCTGTCGTCTAAACCCTGGGCTCCTGCGTCCGCAGGAGCACTGGTGCCTTACAGCTCGCCGAGCAGGTATTCGGCGCTGCTGACCTTGAATTCACCGGGTTCCTCGACGTGGAGCTGCTTCACGACGCCGTTCTCGACCAGCATCGTGTAGCGCTGGCTGCGCTTGCCCATGCCGAACTTGCTGCCGTCCATCGTCAGGCCGAGCGCTTCGGCGAAGTCGCCGTTGCCGTCCGCCAGCATGGTGATGCCTTCGGCGTCCGCCGACTTGGCCCACGCGCCCATGACGAAGGCGTCGTTGACCGAGGTGCAGGCGATCTCGTCGACGCCCTTCGCCTTCAGCTCCGCATGCTTTTCGACGAAGCCGGGCAGGTGCTTGGCGGAGCAGGTCGGCGTGAACGCGCCGGGGACGGCGAACAGCGCGACGGTGCGGCCGGCGAAGTAATCGGTGCTGCTGACCTGATCGGGGCCATCGGCCGTGACCTTGACGAGGGTGGCGCTGGGCAGGGTGTCGCCGACGGTGATCGTCATCGTTTGGGTTCTCCGAAATGGGGTGCAGGAACGCCGGACGGCGGTGCGCGCCACACGTCGGACGAAGCGCGACTGATTTCAAGCATGGCGCCGGCCACGGACATGCTTATGTTCGCAAGCGATGCAATCTCCTGTCTATCTTTCCGGCCAGTTCCTGCTCGCGATGCCGGGCATGATCGATCCGCGGTTCGATCACGCCGTCATCGCGATGTGCGCGCACGACAAGGAGGGGGCGATCGGTATCGGCATCGGTGCGACGATCGACGGGCTGGGGTTGCACGACCTGCTGGATCAGTTCGACATCCCGCATGGGGTCGCGCCCGATGCGCCGGTGCATTTCGGCGGACCGGTCGAGCCGCGACGGGGCTTCGTGGTCCATTCCGGCGACTGGGGCGGGCAGGACACGATCGATGTCGCCGGGCGCTGGTCGCTGTCGAGCACGGTCGATGTGCTGCGGGCGATCGCGGAGGGGAGCGGGCCGACGCGGTGGCTGGTGGCGCTGGGCTATGCCGGATGGGGTGCCGGGCAGCTGGACGGCGAATTGTCGCGGCCGGGCTGGTTCCATGTCGAGGGCGATACGGCGCTGCTGTTCGACGGCGCCGCCGAGACGCGCTGGGCTGGCGCTTTCGCCAAGGCCGGGATCGATACGCGACTGCTTGCTCCGACGACCGGAACGGCCTGAGCGACATATAAAGATATCTTTATATTTGATTTGGGGCCGGGGCGCCGCTAAGGAGCCCGGCATCCATTATCTTCAGGAGCATGACTCGTGGCTACTGCGCTCGCGGTCGAAAACACCGATTACGTCATCAAGGACATCGCGCTTGCCGACTTCGGTCGTGCCGAGATCCGCATCGCGGAGACCGAGATGCCCGGCCTGATGGCGCTCCGCTCCGAATTCGGCGCGTCGCAGCCGCTGAAGGGCGCGCGCATCACCGGTTCGCTGCACATGACGATCCAGACCGCGGTGCTGATCGAGACGCTGACCGCGCTGGGTGCCGACGTGCGCTGGGCGACCTGCAACATCTTCTCGACGCAGGACCATGCCGCCGCCGCGATCGCCGCGACGGGCGTGCCGGTGTTCGCGGTGAAGGGCGAGAGCCTGGCAGACTATTGGGATTATGTCGGCGACATCTTCACCTGGGATGCCGAGGTCGACGGCCAGACCGCCAACATCATCCTCGACGACGGTGGTGATGCCACCATGTTCGCGCTGTGGGGCGCGAAGCTGGAGGCTGGCCACACGCTCGGCGAGCCGGAGAACGAAGAGGAAGTCGAGTTCCAGCGCGCGCTAAAGGCGTTCATCGCCAAGAAGCCGGGCTATCTGACGGAGACGGTCAAGAACCTGAAGGGCGTGTCGGAAGAGACGACCACGGGCGTCCACCGCCTGTACGAGATCGCGAAGAAGGGCGAGCTGCCGTTCCCGGCGATCAACGTCAACGACAGCGTCACCAAGTCGAAGTTCGACAATCTGTACGGCTGCAAGGAATCCTTGGTCGACGCGATCCGTCGCGCCACCGATGTGATGCTCGCCGGCAAGGTCGCGGTCGTCGCCGGCTTCGGTGACGTCGGCAAGGGTTCGGCCCAGTCGCTCCGCAACGGCGGCGCGCGCGTGATGGTGACCGAGGTCGACCCGATCTGCGCATTGCAGGCGGCGATGGAGGGCTTCGAGGTCGTGACGATGGACGAGGCGGTGACCCGCGCCGACATCTTCGTGACCGCGACCGGCAACGCCGACGTCATCACCGCCGATCACATGAAGGCGATGAAGCCGATGTCGATCGTCTGCAACATCGGCCACTTCGACAGCGAGATTCAGATCGCCGCGATGTCGAACTACAAGTGGACCGAAGTGAAGCCCGGCACCGACCTGGTCGAATTCCCGGACGGCAAGCAGATCATCATCCTCGCCAAGGGCCGCCTGGTGAACCTCGGCTGCGCGACCGGCCATCCGTCGTTCGTGATGTCGGCCTCGTTCACCAACCAGACGCTCGCGCAGATCGAGCTGTGGACCAAGGGCGAGAACTACAAGAACGACGTCTACGTCCTGCCCAAGCACCTCGACGAAAAGGTCGCGGCGCTGCATCTCGAAAAGCTCGGCGTGAAGCTGTCGCAGCTCACCCCGAAGCAGGCGGGTTACATCGGCGTGCCGGTCGAAGGGCCGTTCAAGCCGGACCATTACCGCTACTGATCGGACGCGATCGGTTTTGGTAAGAAGAGGGCGGTGCCGGAAGGTGCCGCCTTTTTTCTGCCCGGTCCTCGCCCGCGAGGGAGAAGTGGCGCGGCGCAGTGTGACGGGGGCTAAGCCAAGTCCTCCGTTATCGAGTGCGTTGCCCGCCTCCCCCTCGCGGGAGAGGACTGACTTCGGGGGAATGGCGTATGGCGTTGCCGGTCCCCCATATTCCGTTCTACAGCTTGCCCCGAGCACGCCGTTTCCCGGCGCGACGAGGGGTAAGCGTTGGTCGAGCTTTCGGTGATGGCGGCGGTCGTATGCGGCGCGGTGCTCGCGCTGCTGGTCGGCGGTGCCGGCTATGCACTGTTCGTCGGCTGGCGACTGCGGACCGAGGCGCTGGAATCGATCGCACACACACGGGAGGCGGAGGCGCTGCGCAGCGTGTCGCCGGCGATGGCGATGCTGGTGCGCGCCGATGGTCGGGTAGAAATGCCACCGCGGCTGGTCGACTGGCTGGGGCTGAGCGTCGCGCCGCGTTTTCTTCAGGATCTGGCGGAAGAGGGCACAGGGCTACCGGAAGCCGAGGCGAAGGCGCTCGCTAACGATGTGCAGGCGGCGCAGCGCGCCGGTCGCGGGTTCGTACGTGCGTTGCACCCGCAAGGCTCCGGTCGGTCGATCACGGTGCGGGGCAGTCGCGCCCCCGGTGCGCTGGGTGCGACCGGCGCGGTCGTCATCTGGACGCTGGACGCGACCGACAGCGAGGCGGAGATCGCGCGGCTGGCCGATGAGGTCACGGAACTGTCGGGCGCATTCGAGGCGCTGACCGGCCTGATCGAGGCCGCGCCCCTGCCGATGTGGTATCGCGCGGCGGACATGCGGCTGGCGATGGTCAATTCTGCCTACGTCCGCGCCGTCGAGGGGCGGGATGCGGCAGACGTGATCGGGCGTGAGCTGGAACTGGTCGAAGGGTCGGGCCGCGGCGGTCCGCGTGCCGGGGCCAAGGCGGCACGGGCGACCGGCGTTCCGCAGCAGGAAATATTGCCGGCGACGATCAACGGCGAACGCCGGTCGTTGCAGGTCCATGACGTGCCGCTGATCAGTGGTGGCGTCGCCGGCTTCGCGGTCGATATCGAGGATCTGGAACAGTCGCGTGCGGGCGCGAAGCGCTTCGCCGAAGCGCAGCGGGCGATGCTGGATCGGCTTTCTGCCGGTGTGGCGCAATTCGGCGCGGATCGCGGGCTGGTATTCTGCAACCAGCCGTTCCGGCGCATGTTCGCGATGCGATCCGAATGGCTGGCCGACCGGCCGGAATTCGAACGCGTGCTGGAACGGATGCGCGAGGCCAATCGCCTGCCCGAAGTCCGTGACTTCCCGGGGTGGAAGGCGGAACGGCGTGAGTGGTTCGTGCCGGGAGACGTCGACGCCGCTGCGGCAATGGAGGAGAATTGGCACCTGCCGGGCGGCACACACCTGCGCGTGGTGGCGCAGCCGTTGCCCGATGGCGGGCTGCTGACGATCTTCGAAGATCGGACGGAACAGGTGCAACTGGCGAGCGCGCGCGACACGCTGCTGCGGGTGCGCACCGCGACGTTCGATAATCTGTTCGAGGCGCTGGCGGTGTTCGCGGCGGACGGCAAGTTGCAGCTGTGGAACAACCGGATGGGCGCGATCTGGGGATTCGAGGAGGAGTTCCTGGCGAGCCACCCGCGTGTCGATACCTTCGCGGAGGCCGCCGCGCCGAAGCTCGCGACGCCCAATCGCGCGGCGCTGATCCCGGAGCTGGTGCGCTCGGCGACGATCGAGCGGCAGCAGCGCGGCGGACGGGTAGCGTTCGCGGACGGGCGTCATTTCGAATTCGCCGCGGTGCCGCTGCCGGACGGCAATGCATTGCTGACGATGCTCGACATTTCCGACAGCCGGCGGGCGGAGCAGGCGTTGCGCGACCGGGCCGACGCGCTGGAGGCGGCGGACCGGGTCAAGACGCAATTCGTCGCCAACATGAGCTACGAATTGCGGACGCCGCTGACATCGATCAGCGGTTTCGCGGAGATGCTGCACGGCGGCTATGCGGGCACGCTGACGCCGGATGCGGCGGGCTATGTCGAGGCGATCCTGCAATCTGTGGAACGGCTGGGTCTGCTGATCGACGACGTGCTCGATCTGACGCAGGGCGGCGACGATGCCGAGATCGAGAAGTCCGACGTCGATCTCGCCGCTGTGGCGCGGGCGGCGGCGGAGACGATCATGCCGGCGGCGAAGCGGCGCAAGCTCGACTTCGCGGTCGAACTGGCGCGATCGACCGGGCGGGTGAGCGGCGATCCCAAGCGGCTGCGTGAGGTGGTGGAACATCTATTGCGGCATGCGGTCGCCTCGACGCCGGAGGGCGGGCGAATCTTGCTGCACAGCGACGGCAGTGCGACGGGCGCGCGGATCGTGGTGTCGGACGACGGCTTTGGCATGGATGCCGAGAGTGTCGGCAAGGCGTTCGACCGGTTCGGCGAGCCGGGGATGCAACCGACCGGCGAGCGGGCGCTGGGGCTGGGGCTGCCGCTGGCGAAGCAGTTCGTCGAGGCGCATGGCGGGCGGATCGACCTGGTATCGGAGCCGGGCGAAGGGACGCTGGTGACGGTCGAGCTGCCGCGGCGGTGAGGCAGATGGCGTTCGTTCCGTTTCCCCCGTCACCCCGGACGTATTCCGGGGGCCACGCTGCGGCGACGGCAGGGTTCGGAGACGGGGACCTTTCCTTTGCGGATGGGTGGACCCCGGAACACGTCCGGGGTGATGGGGGAGTAGTGGTATGAGCATCCACCTTCCCCACGCCGCAGCGACCGAGGCGTTCGGCGCAGCGCTGGCGGCATTGGTGCAGCCGGGGGATGTCATCACCCTCCAGGGCTCGCTCGGCATGGGAAAGACAAGCATCGCGCGGGGGCTGCTAGCCGCGCTCGGGCTGCAAGGCGAGGCACCGAGTCCCAGCTTCGCGATCGTGCAGCCCTATGACCTGCCGGAGGTGCGGATGCCGGTGCTGCATGTCGATCTGTATCGGATCGAGGACCCGGACGAGATGACGGAGCTGGGGCTCGATGAGGCGCTGACCGATACGCTGCTGCTGGTCGAATGGCCGGAGCGGGCGCCGGGATATTGGCCGCACGCGCTGGCGCTCACCCTGACCGCAGCACCGGACGGCGGACGAATCTTGACAGCGGACGTGCCGGCGGGTTGGAGGCGGCGATGGCCGATATGACCCCGCCCGCCGGCGCCCCCGCTTTCCTCGCGCAGCATGGCTGGTCGGGCGCGATCAGCCCCGTCGCGGGCGATGCCTCGTTCCGCCGGTATTTCCGGGTGGCGAGCGAAGGACGGAGCGCGATCCTGATGGATGCGCCGCCGCCGCATGAGGACCCGCGGCCGTTCATCGCGATCGCCGAATGGCTGCGCGGGCGCGGGTTCGCGGCGCCGGCGATCCATGCGAGCGACCTCGATCAGGGGCTGGTGCTGCTGGAGGACTTCGGCGACGTTCGGCTGCGCGAGACGGCGGATGCCGGCGAGGATGCCGCCTTGCCCTTCTACGCCGCGGCGATCGACTTGCTGGTGGAGTTGCGCGCGCATCCGGCGGAGGGGCTGGAGCCGTACGATCGCGCAGTGCTGCATCGTGAGGCGGGGCTGTTCGTCGAATGGTTCTGTCCGGCGGTGGGGTTGGAGGTCGATGCCGAGGGCTATCGCGCGGCGTGGGACGCGGTGTTCGATCATGCGCTGACCGACGAGCCGGTGACGGTGCTGCGCGATTACCATGCCGAGAACCTGATGCTGATCGGTGCCGACAAGTCGCTGGGGCTGCTCGATTTCCAGGACGCATTGGCGGGGCATCCGGCGTATGACTTGGTGTCGCTGTTGCAGGATGCGCGCCGCGACGTCGATCCCAGCGTCGAGGAGGCGATGCTGCAACGCTATCGCGCGGCGACCGGGGCCGGCGACGATTTCATGGCGGCGTATCATGTGCTCGGCGCGCAGCGGAACGCGAAGATCATCGGCATCTTCACGCGGTTGTGGAAGCGTGACGGGAAACCGCGCTATCCGACGCTCTGTCCGCGGGTTTGGGCGTATCTGGAACGCGATCTTTCGCAGCCGGTGCTGGCGCCGGTCGCGCGCTGGTTCGACGACAATGTCCCGCCCGAGCTGCGTGGCGATCCGGCGGCGTTGAGCGCGTGACGCGGCAGAGGACCATCCGTCCCGATCCGGGCGGCGTCGTGCCGGCGACGGCGATGGTGATGGCTGCGGGGCTGGGCAAGCGGATGCGGCCGCTGACGGCGACACGGCCCAAGCCGCTGGTCGAGGTGGCGGGCAAGGCGCTGATCGACCACGTCTTCGACCATCTGCGCGCCGCCGGCGTCAAGCGGGCGGTGGTCAACGTCCATTACCTTGCCGATACGTTGGAGGCGCATGTCACCGGACGCTTCGACGATATCGAGGTGGTGGTCAGCGACGAGCGGGCGCAGTTGATGGAGACCGGCGGTGGGCTGGTGCAGGCGCGCAATCTGCTGGGCGAGGCGCCGGTGCTGGTGGTGAACAGCGACAATCTGTGGGTCGACGGGCCGGTCGATGCGATCAAGCTGCTCGCCTCGCGCTGGGACGATGCGATCATGGATGCGCTGCTGCTGGTGGTGCCCTATGCGCGGGCCAACAACCACAACGGGCAAGGCGATTTCCGGGTCGCCGCAGACGGGCGGATCGTCGGCCGGCGCAAGGAAGGCGCGACCGCGCCGTTCGTCTACACCGGCATCCAGATCCTGCACCCGCGCATCATCCGCGACTGGCCGGAGGGGCCGTTCTCGACGAACCTGTTCTGGAGCCGTGCGATCGAGGCGGGGCGGGCCTATGCGCAGGTGCATCAGGGCCTGTGGTTCGACGTCGGCACGCCCGCGGCGATCCCGAAGACCGAGGCGGTGATCGCCAATGGCTGATAGGCGCAAGCCGCAGCTTTACACGATTCCTTCGCACAAGGCGTTTGCCGACACGCTGGTTGCCGGGCTGATGCGGCGGACGGCGGGCGATGCGATGGCGTTGGCGCGCGGGCTGGTGCTACTGCCCAACAATCGGGCGGCGCGGGCGGTGACGGATGCGTTCGTGCGGGCGAGCGGTGGCGGGTTGCTGTTACCGCGGCTGGTGACGCTGGGCAGCCCCGATCTGGGCGAGGCGGTCGGCGCGGCGCTCGATCCGGTCGACGATCCGAGCCCGCCGCCGCCCGCGGTCGATGCGATGCAGCGGCGGATGATCCTGGCGCGGCTGGTGTTCGAGGAGCGGACGCGCGCCGGGGTGCCGATCGACGCTGCGGAGGCGGTGCGGCTGGCGGGCGAATTGTGCCACACGCTGGACCAGTTGCTGGTCGAGGAGGTGGCGCCCGAGCGCCTGCGCGACATCGACCTCGCGCCCGAATTGACCGAACATTGGCAGCGCGCGCTGTCGACCTTCACGATCGTGCTGGAGCGTTGGCCGGAGGAACTGGCGCGGCTGGGACGGATCGATGCGGCGACGCGGCGACGGATGCTGCTCGACCGAAAGGAGCGGCGTTGGCGCGTGACGCCGCCCGCCGGGTTCGTCTGCGCGGCCGGCATCACCGATCCGGCACCGGCGGTGATGCGGCTGTTGCGCTGCATTGCCGAGGCGCCGGAGGGGATGACGGTGTTCGCCGGCCTGGATCTCGCGATGCCGCAGGAGGAATGGGACGCGCTCGGTCCGCACAAGCCCGATCCGGAGACGGGCCGGGTGCCGCGGTCGATCGAGACGCATCCGCAATTCCACCTGAAGCTGATGCTCGACCGGATGAGCGTCGGGCGTGGCGAGATCGCGAACTGGCCGGGGACGGCGGGGCCGGATGCGGGCGCGGTGCGCGGGCGGGCGATCGCCAATGCGCTGGCTCCGGCGGCGTTCACGGGCAAATGGACCGAGTTGAAGGCGGAGGACCGGCGGCTGACCGGTGTCCGCGCGGCCGAACTCGCGACCCCGGCCGAAGAGGCGCAGACGATCGCACTCGCGCTGCGCGGGGCGCTGGAGGAGGAAGGCCGGACGGCGGCGCTGGTGACGCCGGATCGGGCGCTGGCGCGGCGGGTGGCGGTGCACCTGCGGCGCTGGGGGATCGATGCCAACGATACGGCGGGGCGGCCATTGTCGATCCTGCCGCCGGGGACGCTGCTGTTGGCGCTGGCGGAGGCGGCGGCGCAGCGGTTCGCACCGATGGCGCTGCTGGCGCTGTTGAAGCATCCGCTGGTGCGCAACGATCCGAACGATCGCGCGGTGCGTGGCGCGTGGCTGGACGGGACGCGCGGGGTCGATCGCGGTTTGCGTGGACCGCGGCCGGCGGCGGGGCTGGACGGGATCACCGGGCATCTGCTGGCCGACAAGCGCGATCGGGCGGCGGCGTGGTTTGGTGAGGCGGTGGCGCTGCTGAAGCCGATCGAGCTGGTGTTCAATCAGGGGGCGCAGTCGCTCGGTGGGCTGCTCGCGGTGTTGCGCGAGACGGCGCAGGCCTTGTGCGGCGACGATCTGTGGTCGGGGCCGGCGGGGCGCGCGGCGGCGGAGTTCCTTGACGCCTTGGAGCGGGAGGCCGTCGTCGGGCCGCCGCGGGCGGCGCCGGATGGGCTTGTGCCGTTGTTGCGCGGGCTGCTGGATGAGGTCGCGGTGCGGCCGGGGTCGGGCGTCGGACATCCGCGGATCGCGATCTACGGCTTGCTCGAGGCGCGGTTGCAGACTGCCGACCTGATGGTGCTGGGCGGGCTGAACGAAGGCGTGTGGCCGGGGCGGCCCGCGCCCGACCCATGGCTGGCGCCGCGGATACGCGCGACGCTGGGGCTGCCGGGGTTGGAGCGTGCGGTGGGTGTCGCCGCGCATGAGTTCGGGCAGGCGCTGGGCGCGCCGCAAGCGCTGGTAACGCGGGCGCGGCGGGATGCGTCTTCGCCGGCGCTGGCGTCGCGACTGTGGTTGCGGTTGCAGGCGATGGCGGGGGACCGCTTCGTGCGCGCGCGTGATCTGGAAGGCTGGGCGTTGGCGCTCGACGATCCCAAAGCGCACGAGCCTGCCGATCGCCCCGCGCCTCTGCCGGCGGCGGCGCTGCGGCCGAAAGCGATATCGGTGACCGAGATCGATCGGTTGAAGGCTGATCCCTATGCATTTTACGCACGGAGGGTGCTGAAGCTGATGCCGCTCGATCCGGTCGATGCCGATCCGAGCGCGGCGTGGCGCGGGACGGCGGTGCACGACATCCTGGAGCAATGGTGGAAGCTGGATGCCTGCGCCGCCGATGCCTTGATGAACCGCGCGAATGCCATGCTGGAGGACGAGCGAACGCATCCGATGATGCGCGCGCTGTGGCGGCCGCGGCTGGTCGAGGCGATCGACTGGATCGCGCGGACCGTTGCGACGCAGGATGGCGAGGGGCGCAAGGTCGCGTCTGCCGAGGGGCAGGGCTTTATCGAGGTGGCGGGAGTGAAGCTGTCGGGCCGTTACGATCGGGTCGATCGCCTGCCCGACGGCGGTCTGGCGATCGTCGACTACAAGACCGGCAAGCCGCCGTCGTCTGCCGCGGTGCGGGCGGGGTATAGTCTGCAACTGGGGTTGCTGGGGGCGATCGCGGAGCGCGGCGGGTTTGCCGACGTCGTGGGGCGCGCCGGCGGGTTCGAATATTGGTCGCTCGGCAAGAAGCGGGATCAGTTCGGCTATATCGAGAGCCCGGTGGATGCGGAGGGCAAGCGCGACAAGATCGTGACCGACCAGTTCGTCGGCATCGCGATGGAGCAGTTCAAGAACGCGGCGGCGGCATGGCTGACCGGCGATGCGCCGTTCACCGCCAAGCTGGTGCCGGAATATGCGCCTTATGCCGAATACGACCAGTTGATGCGCAGGGACGAATGGTATGGCCGGGACTGAACTCGCCACGCTGCCCCGGCTCAAGGGTGCGCAGGCCGCGGCGAGCAATCCGCAGGCGCATGTCTGGCTGTCCGCGTCGGCGGGGACGGGCAAGACTCAGGTGCTGGCGGCGCGGGTGTTCCGGTTGCTTCTCCGCGGCGTCGATCCGGGCGCGATCCTGTGCCTGACTTTCACCAAGGCGGGCGCGGCGGAGATGGCGCAGCGGATCAGCAACCGGCTGGCCGCCTGGGTGCGGATGCCGGGGCCGCAGCTCGCCGCCGATCTGGAGGCGCTGGGCGAGCGCGCGACGCTGGAGTTGCAGGCGCGGGCGCGGACGCTGTTCGCGGGCGTGCTGGATGCGCCGGGCGGCGGGCTGCGCATCCAGACGATCCACGGCTTCTGCCAGAGCCTGCTCGCGGCGTTCCCGGTCGAGGCGGGGCTGACCCCCGGCTTCCGACCGCTGGAGGCGCGCGAGGAAGCGGTGCTGGCGCGCGAGACGCTGGCGATGCTGCTGGTCGATGCCGAGCGGGACGGCCGCGAGGCACCGATCGCGGCGATCGGGGCGCTGTCGCTGCGGATGGGCGAGGGGGGGGCGGAGAGCTTCCTGCTCGCCTGTGCGCGGTCGCTGGCGGCGCTGGAGGCGTTGCCGAGCGGGATCGGGCCGTGGCTGCGGCGGGCGCTCGACCTGCCGCAGGGGGATATCGGCGAGGCGCTGGCGTCGGGGTGCGACTGCATCGACGAATCGCTGGTCGAGCGGCTGGCGGCGGCGAACGGCGCCTGGGCGACGGCGACGGGCGTGGGGCATGCCGAGACGCTGAACCGCTGGCTTGCCGCCGCGCCGGAGGATCGTGCGCTGACGCTCGGCGAGCTGGCGGGCGTGGTGCTGACCGGCAAGAACGAGCCGCGCAAGGCGTCGAAGAAGCTGGTTGATCTGGAGCCGGATTATGCCGAGCTGGCGGGGGCGCTGGGCGACCATTGCCTCGACCTGCTGTCGCTGACGCAACGCGCCGCATACGCCGACCTGTTGGCGGATGCGCTGGAGGTGGGGCGCGATTATGCGCGGGCCTATGCGGCGGCGAAGCGACGTGCGGGGGCGGTCGATTTCGACGATCTGATCGGGGTGACGGTGCGGCTGCTGGAGCAGCCGGGTATCGGCGAATGGGTCCGCTACAAGCTGGATCAGGGAACCGAGCACGTCCTGATCGACGAGGCGCAGGACACCAACCTGAACCAATGGCGGATCGTGACGGCGCTGGCGGGCGAGTTCTTCGTCGGTCGGGGCGTGCATGCACCCTCCACTCGGACGCTGTTCACCGTGGGCGATTTCAAGCAGGCGATCTTCGGCTTTCAGGGGACCGATCCGATCAACTTCCGTTGGGCGGAGGGGCATTTCGCCAATCGTGCCGCGGAGGTCGAGGGGAATGAGGACTGGCCCGAGGTGGAGCGCGGGCTGCCGTTCCAGCGGCTGTCGCTGACGCATTCGTTCCGCTCGACGCGGCCGATCCTGGAGTTCGTCGATGCGGCGGTCGCCGCCGCCGGAGAGCCCGGGCTGGGCGCGATCGGCGACGTGCAGGAGCATGCCAGCGAGGTGCCGGGGCCGGGTACGGTCGAGCTGTGGCCTCCGGTGGTCGTCGGCGGGAGCGAGGAAGACGAGGAGGCTTGGATCGACGACGCCGTCCGCGAGCAGGCGGTGCGGATCGCGCGGGCGGTGCGCGAGTGGATCCATGGCGGGCTGATGCTGGAGAGCAAGGGCCGACCGCTGCGGCCCGAGGATGTGATGATTCTGGTCAAGCGGCGCGGCGACCTCGCCTCGCTGATCGTCGCCCGGCTGTATGCCGAGGGTGTGCCGGTGGCGGGGGTCGACCGGTTGCGGCTGAACGCTCCGCTGGCGGTGCAGGATCTGCTCGCGGCGGTGCGATTCGTGTTGCAGCCGGAGGACGATCTGTCGCTGGGGGCGCTGCTGGTCTCGCCGCTGATCGGCTGGACGCAGGACGAGCTGATGTACGCCGCGCCGCGCGAGCATGGCAGTTTGTGGCGGCATCTGACGCTGACGCAGCCGGACGAGCGGCTCGCGCCGCTGCGGGCGATGCTGTCGCGGGCGGACATTGCGACGCCGTATCAGTTTCTGGAGGAGTTGCTGTCGGGGACGCTCGACGGGCGGCGCAAGCTGTTGCGGCGGCTGGGGGCGGAGGCGCGCGATCCGATCGAGGAGTTGCTGAACGCGGCGCTGTCGTTCGAGACGACATCGACGCCGTCGTTGCAGCGGTTCCTCGACTGGTTCGATCGCGGCGATGTCGAGATCGTGCGCGATCCGTCCGCGCCACTGGACGCCGTGCGGGTGATGACGGCGCATGGCGCGAAGGGATTGCAGGCGCCGCTGGTCATCCTGGCCGATGCGACGGTCGATCCGACCGCGGCGCCGCGGACCCTGGTACGCTGGTCGCCGGAGCCGGGCGCGCAGCCGATTCCGATCTTCCGGCCGCGGTCGGCGGAGCGGGGCGGGCCGCTGGACGAGGCGATCGCGACGATCGAGCGGCGCGAACTCGAGGAGCATTGGCGGCTGTTCTACGTCGCGGCGACGCGGGCGGAGGAACGACTGGTGATCGGCGGCGCGCTGGGAGCCCGCGCGAAGGGCGAGCCGCCCGTATCGAGCTGGTACGCGGCGACGGCGCGGGCGCTGGATGCGCTAGGTGTCGAGGGGGAGGGCGTCAGGACCTTCACCGGCAGCGAGGTGCAGGCGCCAGCAAAACCGCGGGCTGCGGCGAAAGCGAATGCGGCAGAACCGGTTACGCTGCCGGACTGGGCGCATCGGCTGGCGCCCGTCGAGAGCCGGCCGTCGCGCCCGCTCGCGCCATCGGCTGTGGGCGAGGACGAGGTGAGCGATCCGCCGCCCGGCCCGGCAATGCGTGCTGCGGCCGAGCGGGGGCGCCTGATCCACGCGCTGTTCGAACGGCTGCCACCCGTGTTGGCGGCCGACCGGGCTGCGAGTGCGGAGCGCTGGCTGGCGACCGCTGGTGGCGTGAGCAAGGGCGCGACCCGGCGCGAGATCGTCAGCAGCGTGCTCGCGATCCTCGACGATTCGGCGTTTGCGGACCTGTTCGGGCCGCACAGCCTTGCCGAGGCGCCGATCGCGGCGACGTTAGCCAACGGGCTGGTGGTGTCCGGCACGGTCGACCGGCTGCTGATCGCCGACGATCACGTGCGGGTGGTCGATTTCAAGACCGGGCGGCGGGTGCCGGAGACGCTGGCGGACGTGCCGACCTATCACCTCGACCAGATGGCGGCCTATGCGGCGGCGCTGGCGACGATCTTTCCCGGGCGGCGGATCGAGGCGGCGTTGCTCTACACGGGCGGGCCGCGACTGTTCGCGCTGGAGCCCGCGCTGCTGGATCGGCACAAGCCGCGCTTTCGGGCGCGGGAGCAAAGCTAGGGCGTCGACGGTTGAGCGGCGGTTCGCGTCACCCTAGATGGGGTGCAAAGGAGATTAACCATGGCTACCAAGGCAATTACCGACGCCAGCTTCGACACCGACGTGCTGAAGGCCGATGGCCCCGTGCTCGTCGATTTCTGGGCGGAGTGGTGCGGTCCCTGCAAGATGATCGGGCCGAGCCTCGAAGAGCTGTCCGAGGAGCTGGGTGAGCAGGTGACGATCGCCAAGCTCAACATCGACGAGAATCCGGATGCGCCCGGGCGTTACGGGGTGCGCGGTATTCCGACGATGATCCTGTTCAAGGCGGGTGCGCCGGCGGCGACGAAGGTCGGTGCTGAGCCGAAGGGGCGGTTGAAGGCCTGGCTCGAGGGCGCGCTGGCGTAAGGATTCGCGTTAGATAGCCCCTCCTCTTCAGCGGAGGGGTTGGGGTGGAGGAGTCATCTAGCTCTCGTCTCGGTGAGACCTCCCCCACCCCAACCCCTCCCCTGAAGGGGAGGGGCTTTTTTGTTTATCGGTCAGGTGAACAGGACTTCTCGCGCCTGTTCCCATAACGCCGGCGAGGCGGCGGCGATCATGCCGCGGCGTTGGTCGCCGACGCGGTAATCCGTCCCGTCCGGACGGCGGACGACGCCGCCGGCTTCGCGCAGGAACAGCGATCCGGGCGCGTGATCCCATGGCAGCGTCTTCTGGAACAGCGCGATGTCGTTGGTCCCCAGCACCAGCCGGGGATATTGCTCCGCGGCACAGCGCGGCATCGGCGCGACGGTGAAGGCCTTTTCGGCGCGCGCGATCAGTGCCGCTCGCTCGTCGTCGGTCAAATGATAGGTCGCGATCACCGACGATGGTCGCTCGGCATCGCTCGGTTGCGCATGGACGCGCCCGTCGTCGATGTACGCACCGCCGCCGCGTACCGCATGGCACAGCCGCCCGGTCACCGGATCGAGTATCCAGCCGGCCTGCGTCTCGCCATCGTCGACCAGCGCGATCATGATGCCGAAGGTGGCGATGCCGCTGGCATAATTGTTGGTGCCGTCGATCGGGTCGATGATCCACACCGCGCCGCGATCGATACCATCGACCAGTGAGGCATCCGCCGCCACCGCCTCCTCGCCGACGACGCGGATTGCAGAATCGAGCGCCGCCAGCCCTTCGGTCAGTGCCGCTTCGCTCAGCCGATCCGCGACCGTGACCATGTCATCCGCCGCTTTCTCCTCCACCTCGTCGGCGGCGAGGTTCCGGAAACGCGGCATGACGATGTCCGCCGCGACCTGCCGCATGAGCGCGACGACGGCGTCGTGGTGATGGTGGCGCATGTCAGCTCCGATAGTCGGCGTTGATCGAGATATAGCCGTGCGTCAGGTCGCAGGTCCAAACCGTCGCAACGCCATCGCCAAGGCCCAGGTCGACGCCGATCTCGACCTCGTGTCCCTTCAAATGGGCGGCGACGGGCGCTTCGTCATAGCCGTCCACCGCGAGTCCATCGCGCGCGACCTGAGTATTGCCGAAACGGATCGACAATGTGTCGCGCTCGGCCGGCTCGCCCGCCTTGCCGACCGCCATGACGACACGCCCCCAATTGGCATCCTCGCCTGCGATGGCCGTCTTCACCAGCGGCGAATTGGCGATCGACATGGCGATGCGGTGTGCGCTGCGATCGCTCTCGGCACCGGTGACGGCAATCTCGATCAGCTTGGTCGCTCCCTCGCCGTCGCGCACGACCAGCAGCGCAAGTTGCGCACAAAGGTCGGCGAGCGCGGCGGCGAAGGCGTCCGCGCCGTCGCTGTCGGGTCCGGTGAGCGGCGCATTGTCGGCCGCGCCGGTCGCGAAGGCGAGCACCGTGTCGCTGGTCGAGGTGTCGCCGTCGACGGTAATGCATGAAAAGGTGTTGCGATTGGCGGCGTTCAGCGCGGCTTGCAGGAAGCCGGGTTCCACCGCGGCGTCGGTGAAGACGAAGCCGAGCATCGTCGCCATATCGGGCGCGATCATGCCCGACCCCTTGATGATGCCGACCAGCGTCACCGTGCGACCATCGACGATCGCAGTCGTCGTCGCGCCCTTGGGATAGGTGTCGGTGGTGCCGATCGTCTCCGCTGCCGCCTGCCAATCGCAGGGCTGCGCCGCAAAGGCGGCGTCGAGCCCCGCCTCCGCCTTGTCGACCGGCAGGGGGACGCCGATCACGCCGGTCGATGAGACGAAGACGTCGGATGGCTGGCAGCCGAGATGCTGTGCGGTGCGGGCGGCGATCGCTTCCACCGCGGTGCGGCCGCGATTGCCGGTGAAGGCGTTGCTGTTGCCTGCGTTGACCACGAGCGCGCGTCCGGTGCCGAGTGTGAGCGCCTTGCGGCACCATTCGACTTCGGGTGAGGGGCAGCGGCTCTGGGTCAGCACGCCGGCGACGGTGGTGCCCTCGGCAAGCGTGATGAAGGTCAGGTCGCAGCGATCCCACGTCTTGTACTGCGCACGGGCGACGTGTGGTACCACGCCGGCGATCATCGGCAGGGCGGGGAAGGGCGTGGCGAGGGGGGAGATGGACGAAGACATGGCCGTGCCATAGGCTGCTTCCAAGACAGGGCAAAGACGCATGATCGATGAACCTCCGCCGGCACCTGTCATCTTGAAGGGTGATGTTCGGCCCGCAAGACCGCCGGGCGCGGGGCTCGTCGGCGACGGCAAGACGCTGATGATCGTGGTACTGGGCGGGATGTCGCTGCTGCTGGTTGCGGCCCTTATCGTCGGCGGAATCGTGGTGTATCGGACGACCGAGGCGCGCGAACGGGAAATGGAGCGCGAGATCGCCCGACGCGAGGCGCATTGGGACCGGTCCGCAAGGCGGGCGGCACAGGGCAGCACCGATCCCGCGGAATGGATCACGGCGGACGATTATCCGGCGGATGCGCTTCGCCGGAACCAGGAAGGGACCGTGACCATCCGCTGGCAGGTGGCGAGCAACGGCCGCGCGACCGACTGCACGATCGCGGCGACGAGCGGGCACGCCAGCCTCGACCGTGCGGCGTGTCGCGCGATCCTGCGCAGCGCACGCTATCCGGCGACGGCTCCGGATGCGCCGCTGCGGACCCTCACGCGGCGGGTCGTATGGCAAATCCCCGACTGATCGCTGATTTCGGGTGTTCGGTCGCGCAGCCCGGAGTGGACGGGACGGCGACCGCATCCTATGGCGAACCCCGTGAACCTGCTGCTCCTCCTGTCCGCGTTGCTGTCCGCCCTGACCGGCGGTCATTCGGCGATGCGCGCACCGGCGGCGGCGCATGCGGTCGCCAGCGCCACGGCGACGGTGCAGGCCCAAGTGCGCGCCGCGCAGGTATCCTGCCGGCCGCCGCACGCGCTGGCCACGCTGGTCGAATTGGCTGCGGGTGTCATATCCCGTGCCAGCGCGGTCGTGTCATTCGCGCCGCTGTATGCGAGCCGCCGGCGCGAATAGCCTGCCGCGACGTTGCACCGGCTGCGGCCGATCCCACATCTTCATGATCCATGTACGCTGCGCGCCCCCGTGTCTCATTGGGCCGTGCGCGCTTCAGAACCAGGAATATCGTTATGTTCGGCGGCTTTGCCAAATCCCTGTTCGGTTCGTCCAACGACCGTTACGTCAAATCCCTGAACCCGATCGTGCAGAAGATCGCCGCGTTCGAACCGACGCTTCAGGCGCTGTCCGACGATCAGCTCGCTGCGCAGACGACCAAATTCCGCGAGCAATTGGCGAACGGCACCAAGCTCGACGACCTGCTGCCCGAAGCGTTCGCGACGGTGCGCGAGGCGGCGGTGCGCGTGCTCGGCATGCGCCATTTCGACGTGCAGATGATCGGCGGCATCGTCCTGCACCGCGGCGAGATCGCGGAGATGCGGACGGGTGAGGGCAAGACGCTGGTCGCGACGCTCGCCACCTATCTCAACGCGCTGCCGGGCGACGGCGTCCACGTCATCACCGTCAACGACTATCTCGCCGCGCGCGACGCGGAGTGGATGGGGCAGGTGTACCGCTTCCTCGGTCTGACCGTGGGCACGATCATCCCCAATCTCACCGACCAGCAGCGCCGCGATGCGTACAACAGCGACATCACCTACGGCACGAACAACGAATTCGGCTTCGATTACCTGCGCGACAACATGAAGTACGAACGCTCGTCCATGACGCAGCGCCCCTTCGCGATGGCGATCGTCGACGAGGTCGATTCGGTGCTGATCGACGAAGCCCGTACCCCGCTGATCATCTCCGGCCCGACCGACGACAAGTCGGAACTGTACATGAGCGTCGATGCGATCGTGAAGCAGCTCAACCCCGACGACTACGAGAAGGATGAAAAGCAGAAGTCGATCATCCTGACCGAAAGCGGCACAGAGCGGATCGAGCGGATGCTGGAAGCGGCGGGCCTGCTGGAGGGTGCGAACCTCTACGATTTCGAGAACACGCAGGTCGTCCACCACGTCAACCAGTCGCTGCGCGCGAACATGATGTTCAAGGCGGATACCGACTATATCGTGAAGGACGACAAGGTCGTCATCATCGACGAATTCACCGGCCGGATGATGGACGGCCGGCGCTGGTCCGACGGCCTGCACCAGGCGGTCGAGGCCAAGGAAGGCGTCAACATCGAGCCCGAGAACCAGACGATGGCCTCGATCACGTTCCAGAACTATTTCCGCATGTACCCCAAGCTGTCGGGGATGACCGGCACCGCGGCGACCGAGGCGGCGGAATTCTACGACATCTACAAGATGAACGTCGTCACCATCCCGACCAACGTCGGCGTGCTGCGCGTCGACGAGGAAGACGAATTCTACAAGGATACCAACGACAAGTTCCGCGCGATCGCGAAGAAGATCCGCGAGCATGCTTCGCTGGGGCAGCCGGTGCTGGTCGGCACGGTGTCGATCGAGAAGTCGGAGTTGCTCAGCGAATTCCTGCAGCAGGAGGGCGTCGAGCATAAGGTGCTGAACGCGCGCTATCACGAGATGGAGGCGCATATCGTCGCACAGGCGGGCCGCAAGTCCGCGGTGACGATCGCCACCAACATGGCCGGCCGCGGCACCGACATCAAACTGGGCGGCAATCTGGAATTCCGTATGCTCGACGAGCATCCCGAATTCGATGAGGGCACGCCGGATTACGAGGCGGTCGCCGCGCGCATTCGGGCCGAGATCGAGGTCGAGAAGCAGGAGGTGCTCGCCGCCGGCGGGCTGTTCGTGCTCGGCACCGAACGCCACGAAAGCCGCCGCATCGACAACCAGTTGCGTGGCCGTTCGGGCCGTCAGGGCGATCCCGGCCTGTCACGCTTCTACCTCAGCCTCGACGACGATCTGCTCCGCATCTTCGGCCCGGACACCCTGTTCGCCAAGATGATGCGCAACAATATCGAGGATGGCGAGGCGATCGGCAGCAAGTGGCTGTCGAAGGCGATCGAGACCGCGCAGAAGAAGGTGGAGGCGCGCAACTACGACGTCCGCAAGCAGGTCGTCGAATACGATGACGTGATGAACGACCAGCGCAAGGTGATCTACGAACAGCGCGCGGACATCATGGATGCCGATGCGGTCGGCGACGTCGTCACCGACATGCGCGCCGAGACGGTCAACGTCATCGTCGGCGGGGCGTGCCCGCCCAATTCCTATCCCGAACAATGGGATATCGCCGGCATGAAGACGGGGCTGGCGGAGATCCTCAATCTCGACGTCCCGATCGACGAATGGCTGAAGGAAGATGCGATCGATCCGGAAGTGGTCGAGGAGCGCGTGCGCGAGGCCGCCGATGCGATGATCGCGGCCAAGGCGACGGAGCTGGAACCCGAAACCTGGACGCAGGTCGAAAAGTCGATCCTGCTCCAGAACCTCGATCACCATTGGAAAGAGCATCTGGCGACGCTCGATGCCCTGCGTCAGGTCGTCCATCTGCGCGCCTATGCGCAGAAGACGCCGATCAACGAATATAAGCAGGAGGCGTTCTCGCTGTTCCAGCGGATGCTCGATGCGATCCGCGAGGATGTGACGAAGACGATCGCCCATGCGCAGTTCCAGCTGCAGGCGCCGCCGGAACTCCCGGAGCTGCCTGATTTCATCACCACGCATTTCGACCCGTTCACGGGCGAAGACAATTCGAACGACGTGGATGCGGGCACGATGGGCCGGATCACGACGCAGATGCCGCCCATGCAGATGATGCAGCCGGAGGCGCCGATGGGCGACAATCCCGAACATTGGGAAGGGCGGGTCAACCGCAATGCGCCGTGCCCGTGCGGTTCCGGACGGAAGTACAAACATTGCCACGGCGCGGTGACCGCGTAACGTCTCACGCCTCCTCCGCCTTGGCGGAGGAGAAGGCTGTCGCTTCGGCGTCTGCAACGGACATGAAAAGGCCGGAACACCACAGGTGATCCGGCCTTTTTCTTCGGGTCCGAGGAAGCGAACGTTACTTCGGCAACACCACGCTTGGTCCGATGCTGTCGACGACGGCGCGTGCGTTGAAGGCACGCAGGTTATCGCTCGGGATCGGTCCCTTGCGCATCACGATCTCGGCGGTCGCTTCGTAACGGTCGATGGTGCGGACGTCGAAATCATTGCCCCACGGACCGAAGCCGCCACCGAGCCAAGGGTCCCAGCTGCGCCACCCGAACCCGCGGCCATAATAGCGCCATGACGGGCCCCAATAGCCACCGAAGCCGCCATAGCCGAAGCCGCCACGGAAACCGGGCGTGCTGTACGTACGAGATTGCAGATCGGTATCGCGGTTCGCCATGACGAAATAGTCATAGCCGTTCTGCAACGTCAGCTCGGCGGCACGGAACAGCAGATACCGTTCGACGGTATCGCGCGACGTGACGCTGTTCCCGGCGAAACTGACGAGAAAACGGTTCGGTTCGACCTGGCGATCGCTGTAGCCGGTGCGGCTGAAGCCCTGCCCGGTGGCAGGGCGATAGGTAGTTTCGGTCGCGCAGCCCGCGACCATCAGGGTGGAAGCGGCGAGTGCCGCCACCACAGCCTTGCGGCCTAGATGCATCATGACTCCAATTCTCCATTCGCTCGCGGATGCGGCGAACTCTGCCGCTTGTAGTCGTGTCTAGTGGAACGAGCGATGAACGACTTGGCTCCGCCGCGCAACGCTTCGCCGCGGCTGGCGGCGCGCGGACAAGGTCATTCGCCGATCGCGTGCAGCGCGATGCTGCGATCGTGCGGGCTGGTGCGATGTTCGAACAGATAGATGCCCTGCCACGTGCCGAGCGCCGGTGCGCCATCGACGATCGGGATCGACAATTGCACCCCGGTCAATGCCGTCCTGAGATGCGCAGGCATATCGTCCGGCCCCTCGTCATCGTGTTCGTACATGTCGCCTTCCGGCGCCAGCCGGCTGAAGTAGGCCTCCATATCGCGCCGAACGGCAGAAGCGGCATTCTCCTGGATCACGAGCGATGCCGACGTGTGGCGACAGAACAGCGTCAATAGCCCCTGGCTAAAGCCTTGGGCAGCAACCCATTGCCGAACGTCTGCGGTCATCTCCACCAGTCCTTGCCGACGGGTGCTCACGCGCAGCATGCCGGTCGCCTGTCTCATCGCCTGTTCCTCCGGTTCGACTCATTCAAGCGATGCCGGCCGAATGCGTTCAAACCAACCCCGCCCATCGAGAGCTGGCCTACAAGGTGGCCGGTTGTGGGTTCGGCGGTCAGGCCTGTGGCCACAGCCTTGCGATATCGGCACCGTTCAGGGTTCGTCGGACGCTCGGCTCCGGGCCTTCCAGTACCAGATACGCCGATGCCTGCGCCGCGGCGTCCATACGCCGCCAGCGATCGAGACATTCGTGCACGGATGCGCGCCACGGCTGGTGAATCGATGCGACGAGTTGCGCACTGGCGGTACGGGACGGCGTGTCCAAGGGAATGATCCTGTCGATCCGGAAATATGTCTCGCGACGACATACCCGAGAATGACCACCGCGCCGTTAACGTCGATTGATCGGAGGGTGGTTCAGCGGGACTGCGGGTCTCCAGTGGCCGTCTTGCTCTTGCCGGTCACGGCCATCAGCACGGGAACAGCCAGCAGGGCGGCGGCCATGGCACCGATCGCGACTTCGAGAACAATCATCGTCAACCTCTCCGAAAGGGAACGTCGGCGTTCCTCGTCTGGGGCGATGATGTCGGTTCGCAAGGCGTATCGCAAGGGCGATATTGCAGCCCGTGCCGCAGAGGCCAGCCTGATTCGACGATATATGGAAAATGGCTCCCTGAGTAGGATTCGAACCTACGGCCGCTCGATTAACAGTCGAGAGCTCTACCGCTGAGCTATCAGGGAACGTCGTCGTGGAGCGCGTCTATACCCGGCAGAAATCGTGATGCAACCCCGTATCGCCGGTTTTTCGCGAACCAGGGCTCAGGCGACGAATTGCTCCATCGTGATCCGGTCGTCGAGGGCATGTTCGGGATCGAACAGCAGGGTAAGCTCGCGCGAGCGGTCGATCGCGACCGACACCTCGGCAACGTCGCGAAATTCGCGCTGGTCCGCGACCGCCGATACCGGCCGTTTGGCGGAATCCAGTACCCGCAGCGAAATGCGCGTCTTGTCGGGCAGGATCGCCCCGCGCCAGCGACGCGGACGGAACGGGCTGATCGGCGTCAGCGCGAGCATGTTCGAACCGAGTGGCAGGATCGGTCCCTGCGCGGACAGGTTGTAGGCGGTCGAACCCGCCGGGGTCGCGACCAGAATACCGTCACACGCCAATTCGGGTAGCACGACGCGATCGTTGACCGTCACCTCCAGCTTGGCGGTCTGACGCGTCTCGCGCAGCAGCGACACCTCGTTGATCGCGGGGGCCTGATGGACCCGCCCGTCGACGCCGGTGACCGTGGCGACCAGCGGCGTGACCTTGAACGGCTTTGCCCGCTCAAGCCGCTCGCCGATCCCATGGCGCCGCCACTCGTTCATCATGAAACCGACCGTGCCGAGGTTCATACCGAACACCGGTACCGCCAACCTGCGACGATCAAGCAGCCCATGCAAAGTCTGCAACATGAAGCCGTCGCCGCCGAGCGCGATGATGACGTCGGCGTCGGCGGGGTCGACCCAGTCGGCGGCGTCCGCCAGCTCGGCCGCCGCGGCCTGTGCGGGGCTGGTGGGCGAGGCGACCAGCGCCCGCCGCTCATAAAGGCTCATCCGCCGGTAACGCTCATATGGCGTGCCACCGCCGGTGCGGCGCCGGCCTCGATTCGAAAATCGTGACGGGCCGGCTTCCGGGACAGCCCTTGGTCGATCGCCTGGTCCAGGCCGTCGATGCCGCCATCGCGCAACGCCCCCTTCAGATCGACCTGATCGTCGTGGCCGAGGCACATGTACAGCTTGCCCTCGGTCGTCAGCCGCACGCGGTTGCAACCATCACAGAAATTCGCGGTCAGGGGGGAGATGAGGCCGAGCCTGGTTTCGCTGTCGCCGACCCGCCAGTAGCGCGCGGGCCCGCCCGTGCGATGGTTGTCACGAAGCAACGGGAAGCGAGCGGAAAGATCGTCGAATACGCGGGTGAGGGGGACGAAGCGATCGGTCCGATCTTCGTCGATCGCGCCCAAGGGCATCGTCTCGATCAGCGACAGATCATGGCCCTGATCGACGCACCATTGCAGCATCGCCGGGATCTCGTCTTCGTTCAGCCCGGCAAGCGCGACCATGTTGATCTTGATCGCGAGCCCCACCGCCTTCGCTGCGGCGATTCCGGCCAGCACCTGTTTCACGTCGCCGTGCCGCGTAATGTAGCGGAAACGGTCAGGGTCGAGGCTGTCGAGGCTGACATTGATCCGACGGATACCCGCATCGACCATCTCAGCGGCGTATTGCGCCAGCCGCGTGGCATTGGTGGTCATCGTCAGTTCGTCGAGACCGGCGCCGACATGGCGCCCGAGCCGGCGGACAAGGTCGCCGACATCGCGGCGGACCAGCGGTTCGCCACCCGACAACCGGATCTTGTTGACGCCACGCGCGATGAAGCGTTCGGCGATGATCGCGATTTCCTCGAGGCTGAGCAGTTTCGCGCGCGGCAGGAACGTCATCTGTTCGGCCATGCAATAGCGGCAGCGCAGATCGCAGCGGTCGGTCACCGAGATGCGCAGGTATCGGATCGTGCGTCCCTGCGGATCGACAAGGGCCATCGGCGCACCGACGCGAAGGCCGTCGACCGGCGATGGATCGTCAAGGGGCAGGGGGCTTGTCATGTCACGGAGCTAGGCCGTCAACCGTCGCGGGACAAGTCGGTTCCATTTGCCCTCGACCGCCGGCTTTCCATTGCCGGTTGACGTTCGCCTGCCTACGCTGGGATCGATGGGGAAAGACGCCGGTCATGCGACGCTGTTCATCGTATCGATCGACGATCGGGACGAACTGACCGCGTTCGTCCGGGATCAGTGCGAGGATCAGGGGTGGTCGGTCGTTGCCGATGGTGGCGGTGAGGGGGTCGCCGGCCGCGCGCTCGCAAGCGGCGCAGGCGTGATGATGGTCGACGCGCGTCGCGACGTGGCCATGGCACTGCCCGACGTGCGAGCGCTGGGTGGTCTGGTCGGGGCCACCGGCGGCGTGCTGCTGGTGCTGACCGCGGAGAACGGCGACCTCGACGAAATCCTCGCTGGCGGCGCGACGCACTTCTATGTGGATCGCGGCGATGCGGACGAATTGCGACACGTCCTGCGCTTCGCGGTCCGGCATGCGATGCGCGATCTGGCCGACCGTCGCGGATCACGCTTCGGCGATCATATCGAGCACGATGGCATCGGGCCATGGATCGCTGGGCGGCTGGGCGAGGGGGCACATGTCGGTGTGCTGATGATCGCCTTGTCGCGGCTCGATATTCTCAATGCCGCGCGCGGGCGTGCCGCTGGCGACACGCTGATCGCCGAGGCGCGGGCGCAGGTGGAGGCCGTGACGCAGAGCCTGTTGGGGCCTGCGGCGATGGTGATTACGCCGGGGGGCGGTGACATCATCGTTGCGGCGGCGGCGTCCCCTGCTGTTCTTGCCCGCCTCGCCGCGGCGCTGGATGCCGCCCTGGCGCGGCCGCTGGCGGTAGGCGTGCGACAGGCGGTGCTCGGCAGCCGCTGGGGTATGGCGGAAAGCGATTCCGGTGACGATGCGGCCCGGCTGTTGCGACGCGCGGGCGAGGCGCTCGTCGCGGCAAAGGCGAGCGATGGTGCGATGATCCGGATCGCCGGACCGGAAGGCGCCGCACCGCTGGACTCGCTTGCCATCGACCTGCATCTGGCGATCGAGCGCGGCGAGATCGACGTGCTGTTCCAGCCGCAAGCACCTATCGACGGGCGTCACGTCACGGGCGTGGAAGCGCTCGCCCGATGGAATCACGGACGGCTCGGCCCGCTGGGCGCGGACGCCCTGTTTGCGGCGGCGGATCGTGCCGATCTGGGCATCGCATTGTCGGATCATATTCAGGGGCTGGTGCTCGGCCGGGTCGCGCGCTGGCCATGCAGCCTCTCCGGTCTGCGCGTGTCGCTCAATCTGACGGCGGGGGATCTGGGTCGGCCGGGCTTCGCCGCATTGTTCCTCGATCGCGTCGCCGCGAGCGGTGTGCCGTTCGAAAGGCTGACGGTGGAGATCACCGAAACCGGCGCGATCCGTAATCTGGAGACGGCCGCAGACGTACTCTCCGCGTTGCGCGCCGCAGGAATGCGGGTCGCGCTCGATGATTTCGGCACCGGGTATTCCAGTCTCGCCTATCTGACGGCACTGCCGCTCGATTACCTGAAGCTCGACAAGGCGCTGGTCCATGGCATCGAAGGCACGGCCCGCCATCGCGGTGTCGTGCGTGCAGTCATGACGCTGGCACGCTCGCTGGAGCTGGCAGTGATTGCCGAAGGAATCGAAACCGAGGCCCAGCGTCGGGCGCTCGCGCAGGAAGGATGCACCTTCTATCAGGGGTATCTGCTGGCCGAGCCGCTGGATGAGGCATCACTGATCCGATTGCTGGAGACCGAAAGATGCTGATACCGCTGATCGTGCTCGCGACGTCCGCGGCGCCGGTTGCCCGGATGCAGGACCCGGACGCCGCCATACAGGCGGTGATGCAGGACAGTGCCGTCGGCTGGAGCACGGGCGACGTGACGCGGTTCCTGGCCATCTATGCCGACGACGCCGTGTTCGTCACGGACAAGGGGCTTGTCCGCGGCAAGGCGGCCATCGCCGCGCGTTATGCCAGGACCTATGGCGCCGATACGAAACAACGCGGACGATTGTCGTTCCGGATGCTTGGAACACGGCGGATCGATGCAACGCACCGGATGCTATGGGCACGATGGACCCTGGCCTATCCCGGTGGCAAGCAGGCTACCGGCATGACCTCATTGCTGTTCGAACGGAAGCCCGATGGCTGGAAGATCGTGTCCGACCACAGCAGCTAGAATTCCTGCGGTCCTCTCCCAGGATTGGGTCAGCCTGCCGCTTTCGCCAGCCCCCTCGATAGTTGTAGCGCGCCGTGGAGCCGCGACTTGGCGTCGGGCCAGGCGCGTTGCAGCACCAGCTTGCTGTCGGGACGAAGCTTGGCGACGCCGTTGAGGCGCTCTACGTACGCCAGCAGGCCCGCGACATTGGGCGGGGTGTCGTCGTGGAATGCGACCAGCACGCCGCGCGGGCCGACGTCCATCTTGGCGATGCATGCCTTCCTAGCGTTGAGCTTGATCATGATGACGCTGATGAGGTTTTCCGTCGCCTCGGGCAGCGGGCCGAAGCGGTCGATCATCTCGGCGGCGAATGCCTCGATCTCGCGATGCTCCTCCAGTTCGTTGAGGCGGCGGTAGAGGCCCATGCGCAGGTCGAGATCGGGGACGTAATCGTCGGGGATCAGGATCGGTGCGTCGACGGTGATCTGTGGGCTGAAGTCGCGCGGACGCGTCGCCATGCCGCCGGCCTTGGCGTCCATGATCGCCTCTTCGAGCATCGCCTGGTAAAGTTCGTAGCCGACCTCCTTGATGTGCCCCGACTGTTCGTCGCCGAGGAGATTGCCAGCGCCGCGGATGTCGAGATCGTGGCTGGCGAGCTGGAACCCGGCACCCAGTGAATCGAGGTCGGACAGCACTTTCAATCGCTTTTCCGCCGTCTCGGTCATCTGCCGTTCGGGCGGGGTGACGAGATAGGCGTAGGCGCGCGTCTTCGACCGGCCGACGCGGCCGCGGAGCTGGTAGAGCTGGGCGAGGCCGAAGCGGTCGGCGCGGTTGACGATGATCGTGTTGGCGGAAGCGATGTCGATGCCGCTTTCGATGATTGTCGTCGACACCAGCACCTCGAACTTCTTGTCGTAGAAGGCGCTCATCCGCTCCTCGACCTCGGTCGGGCTCATCTGGCCGTGCGCGACGACGTAGCGGATCTCCGGCACCTCGTTGCGGAGGTATTCCTCCAAGTCAGGCAGGTCGGCGACGCGCGGCGTGACGATGAAGCTTTGCCCGCCGCGATAATGTTCGCGCAGCAGCGCCTCGCGCAGCACGATCGGGTCCCAGGGGATGATGTAGGTGCGGACCGCGAGGCGATCGACCGGCGGAGTCTGGATCACCGACAGTTCGCGGATGCCGCTCATCGCCATCTGGAGCGTCCGCGGGATCGGCGTCGCGGTGAGCGTCAGCATGTGGACGTCGGCGCGCAACGCCTTCAGCCGTTCCTTGTGGGTGACGCCGAAGCGCTGTTCCTCGTCGACGATGACGAGGCCTAGGCGCTTGAAGTCGATGTTCTTCGCGAGCAGCGCGTGCGTGCCGATGACGACGTCGATGGTGCCGGCGGCGAGGCCTTCCTTGGTCTGCTTGGCCTCGTTGCCGGGCACCAGCCGCGACAGGCGGCCCATGTTCATCGGGAAGCCCTCGAACCGCGCGGAGAAGTTGTTGTAATGCTGGCGGGCGAGCAGCGTCGTCGGACAGACGACTGCGACCTGCTTGCCCGCCATCGACGCGACGAAGGCGGCGCGGAGGGCGATCTCGGTCTTGCCGAAGCCGACGTCGCCGACGATCAGCCGGTCCATCGGCTTGCCCGCGGACAGGTCGCCGAGCACGTCGTCGATCGCGCGGTCCTGATCGTCCGTCTCCGCATAGGGGAAGCGATCGACGAAGCTGGGGTAGCCGCTGGCGTCGGGTTCCAGCACGTCGCCGGGGTGCAAGGCGCGTTCGGCGGCGGTCTTGATGAGTTCGCCCGCGATCTCGCGAATGCGCTCCTTCATCTTCGACTTGCGGCGCTGCCATGCCTCGCCGCCGAGGCGGTCGAGCGACGCGCCCTCTTCGTTCGAGCCGTAGCGGGAGAGGACTTCGAGATTCTCGACCGGCACGAACAATTTGTCGCCGCCGGCATATTCGACCGCGACGCAATCGTGCGGGGACTTGCCGACGGGGATCGAGGTCAGGCCGAGGTATTTGCCGATGCCGTGGTCGCTGTGGACGACAAGGTCGCCCGGCGTCAGTGCGGCGATTTCGGCAAGGAAGGCGTCGGCCGACTTCTTGCGCTTGGCGCGGCGGACAAGCCGGTCGCCGAGCATGTCCTGTTCGGTCAGCACCGCCACGTCGGGCGCGGTAAAGCCGTGGTCGAGCGGCAGCACGACCAGCGCGACGCCGGCGCTCTTCGAGATGTCCGCGACGCCGAGCGCTTCCTGCCAGCTGTCCGCCGCCTTGCCGCCGTTGAGACCGTGGTCCTTGAGCAGATTGCCGAGCCGTTCGCGGGCGCCGATCGAATAGCTGGCGAGCACCGGCTTCTTGCCCTGCTTGCGCAAGGCCTTCAGGTGATCGACGACCGCTTCGTAGATGTTGGTGCCGTTGCCACGTTCGGGGCCGAAGTCGCGGGCGCCATCGACATTGAAGTCGAGGACGGTGGCGCTTTCGGGTTCGTGGAACGGCGTGGTCAGGTGCGCGCGCGCGGCGTCGAGGCCGGCGGTCCATTCCTTCGCGTCGAGGTAGAGCGACTTGGCGGCGAGCGGGCGATAGCTGCCGGGCTGGGCGGCCTCGGCGCGCTGGCGGTTCTCGTAATAATCCGCGATCGATTCCATCCGCGCGTCGATCGCGCCGGGGACGCCGAAGTCGCGGACGATGACGTCGTCGGCGGAGAGGTGGTCGAACAAAGTCGCCAGCTTGTCCTCGAACAGCGGCAGCCAATGCTCCATGCCGGCGAGGCGGCGTCCGTCGCTGATCGCCTGATACAGCGGATCGCCGGTCGCGGTCGCGCCGAACTTGTCGCGGTAGCGGGTGCGGAAGCGCTTGATCGATTCCTCATCGAGCAGCGCTTCGGAGGCGGGGAGGAGGGTGAAGCCTTCGATCCGGCCGGTGGTGCGCTGGTCTTCGGGGCTGAAGGTACGGACGGTCTCGATCTCGTCGCCGAAGAAGTCGAGGCGCAGCGCCTGTTCCTCGCCGCTGGGGTAGAGATCGACGATGCCGCCGCGGACGGCATATTCGCCCTGATCGTGGACAGTTTCGGTGCGGACGTAGCCGTTCGCCTGCAACAGTCGCGCGAGGTCGTCGCGGTCGATGCGTGCGCCGGGTTCGAGCGTCGCGACCAGCTGGCGGATGCGGAAGGGGGTCAGGACCCGCTGTGTCGCGGCGTTGGCGGTGGTGAGGACGAGCCTCGGCGCCTTCGACGCTCGCTGCAACTGCCACAGGGCAGCGATGCGTTCGGCCATGATCCGCAGCGTCGGGCTGGCGCGATCGTAGGGCAGGCAGTCCCAAGCTGGAAAGTTGATGACTTCCAGTTCGGGCGCGAAGAAGGCGGCGGTTGCGGCGATCGCACGCATCGCGGCGTCGTCCGGCGCGATGAAGACGGCGCGACCGCCCTTGCCGGAATGCGCCGCCGCGCGAGCGAGGTCGGCGAGCAGGGCGGGCTGGAAACCGGCGGGGACGCCTGCGAGCGTCAGCTGGGTCTTGGCGCCGAGGATGGTCTTCAGGTCGGGCATCTATGCTCCTCCCCTCCCTGAAAGCGAGGGGTCGGGGGTGGGTTGGGTCCAGGCGATACGGTCGATCGGGGTTTCTCGGGTGATGTAGCGCCAAGCCTACACCCACCCCAACCCCTCCCTTGCAAGGGAGGGCTATCGCTACTTATCTTCCGTCACCGCGTTACCGGGACGTAACTCAGCGAGCGCATCTGCTGCATCATCGGGCCGTTCCATTCGGGCGGGCAGGGCAGCGAGCCGATCGCCCAGCCCATGATGTCGACGTCCTGTTCCTCCAGCAACGCCTCGAACCAGTCGAGTTCTTCCGGCGTCCAGCCGGCGCCATGCGCGTCGAAGAAGCCGCCAATCATCAGATCGGCCTCCTTCGTGCCGCGATGCCAGCTTCGGAACTTCAGGCGTTTCAAACGGATGGCGTGATCCATCAGGCTTCCAATGCAAATAGCCCGATGACCGCTGGCGGCGGTTATCGGGTCGGGTATAGCAGCCATGTAGTCATGCGCCCCGATATCCTCAATCCGCTGTTCGCCGAAGTCACCGCCCTGAAGGGCGTCGGCCCCGCGCTCGCCAAGCCGCTGGACCGGCTCGGACTCGAGCGGGTGGTCGACGTCGCCTTCCACCTGCCGAGCGGATGGATCGACCGGCTGCCGCGGGAGGAACTGGACGTGGCGGATGCGGGGCGGGTGATCGCGATCACGCTGACGCCGCGTGATTATCGGACCAGTAGCGGGCGTGGGCCGACGCGGGTGCAGGCGACCGATGCCAAGGGGAATTACGTCAGCCTCGTCTATTTCGGCGGATCTTCGGGCTGGGTGAAGAAGCTGCTGCCGCTGAACGAGCCGCGGCGGGTGTCGGGTAAGCTCGAAAGCTATGGCGAGATGCTCCAGATCATCCATCCCGATCTGGGCGAGCCGGACGAGGTTTTTCGGGAGCGGGAGGCGATCTACCCGCTGTCGGAGGGATTGACCTCACGCCGGCTGGGCGGGTTCGCAGCACAGGCATTGGACCGCGCGCCTGTCCTGCCCGAATGGATCGAGCCTGGGCTGAAGGCGAAACGCGGCTGGCCGGACTGGCGCGAGGCGTTGCAGCGCATCCACGACGATCCCGCCGACAAGGTGGCACGCGAGCGGCTGGCGTATGACGAGATCTTCGCCAACCAGCTCGCGATGACGCTCGTTCGCGCCGATACGCGCAAGCGGCGGGGCAGGGCGCTGGTCGGCGACGGGAGACTGCGCGATCTGCTGAAACTGCCCTATACGCCGACGGGCGCGCAATCGCGGACGGTGGCGGAGATCGAGGGCGATCTGGCGCAGACCGCGCCGATGCTGCGGCTGCTGCAAGGCGATGTCGGGTCGGGCAAGACGTTGGTCGCGGCGATGGCGTTGCTGATCGCGGTGGAGGCGGGGGCGCAGGGGGCGATGCTCGCGCCGACGGAAATCCTCGCGCGCCAGCATTACGAAACGCTGCGCAAGATGCTGTCCGGCCTGCCGCTGGAGATCGCGGTGCTGACGGGACGCGACAAGGGCAAGGTGCGCGAGGCGACGCTGATGGCACTGGCGGCGGGCGAGATCGACATCCTCGTCGGCACGCATGCGATCTTTCAGGAAGCGGTCGGTTACCGCGACCTCGCGCTGGTCGTGGTCGACGAGCAGCATCGCTTCGGTGTCGCCGAGCGGATGATGTTGCAGGCGAAGGGGAAGGCGCCGCCGCATCTGCTGGCGATGACTGCGACGCCGATCCCCCGCACGCTGACGCTGGCGCAATATGGCGAGATGGACGTCAGCCGGCTGGACGAGATGCCGCCGGGTCGCGAGCCGATCGAGACTCGTGTGGTGTCGGAGGACCGGCTGGACGAGGTGGTCAACGCGATCGGCCGCCACATGGCGGACAGCGGTCAGGCCTATTGGGTCTGCCCGCTGGTCGAGGAGAGCGAGAAGAGCGACCTGGCCGCGGCCGAGATGCGCGCCGAATCGCTGCGGGCGCGCTTTGGCGAGCGGATCGGCGTCGTTCATGGCCGGATGAAGCCCGCCGAAAAGGACGCGGTGATGGAGGCGTTCGCCGGTAACCGGCTGAGCGTGCTGGTCGCGACGACGGTGATCGAGGTCGGCGTCGACGTACCGAACGCGACGCTGATCGTGATCGAGCACGCGGACCGGTTCGGTCTTGCCCAATTGCACCAGTTGCGCGGGCGCGTCGGGCGGGGCGGGGGGCTGTCGCGATGTCTGCTGCTGCGGGGCGCGTCGCTCAGCGAGACGTCGCGGGCGCGGCTGGCGTTGATGCGTGAGACCAACGATGGCTTCCGGATCGCCGAGGAGGATCTGCGGCTGCGTGGCGGCGGCGAATTGCTGGGCACGCGGCAGTCGGGTGAGGTGGCGTTCCGGCTGGCGCTGCCGGATATGCTCGCCGACCTGCTGCAATGTGCGCAGGACGACGCGCGGTTGCTGATCGATCGCGATGGCGGGCTGGAGGGGCCACGCGGGCAGGCGGCGCGTGTCGCCCTCTACCTCTTCGACCGAGATGCCGGCGTGGCGCTGCTGCGATCGGGATGAGCTCGCTCAGGCGCTCATCGCGCCCAGTACCATGTGATAGCGGTTGGCGGCGATCGGCCGTTCCAGTTGACAACCGATCCGCCCGCCCAGCGCCCAGCGAACGGCGACCTGTACCTCCCCCACGACCGGCAGTTGTATACGCAGCCATTCGCCGACGCTGACCGGCGCGTCGCTACGGATCATCAATCCCTGCGGCGACAGATTGACGATCAAGACCGGTACGGACCGTCGGTCCGCCAACATCGCGCGACTGCGGTGATGGACCTCGTCACGCGGCTCGGTGCGATCGTCGATTGGATTCGTCGCTCCAGTGAACACTACGCACTCCTCACGGCCAGGGCGCTGACCGTTTCGGACTTATCGGTACATCGAACCTGTTTACAGAGGCTTACTGCCCCGAAAAGAGCAGGCCGTGGTTCTTCTTTCCCGCTGACACGCGAATCGGCTCGTCAGCGACGCAAATCATCAACGTATCGTCGTCGACGCGCTCCCCGTTCACCTTGGCGCCGCCGCCTGCCACCAGTCGACGGGCTTCCCCTTTCGACTTCGCAAAGCCGAGCTGGAGCAGCGCATCAATGATAACGATCGATCCGGCTTCGACCGTGACGGCAGGCAGCGCGTCGCCGCTGCCACCCTCCTCGAACGTCCGCCGCGCGGTTTCCGCGGCCTGTTCGGCAGCGTCCCGGCCGCGGCACATCGCCGTCGCTTCGTTGGCCAGTACCTTCTTCGCCTCGTTGATCCCTGCACCCTCGCGAGCTTCCAGTTCGACGATCCGGTCCAGCGGCAGGTCGGTGAACAGTCGCAGGAAGCGGCCGACGTCGCGATCGTCGGTGTTCCGCCAGAATTGCCAGTAATCGAAATGCGACAGCTGGTCCTCGTGCAGCCACACCGCGCCGGACATCGTCTTGCCCATCTTGCCGCCGTCCGCCGTCGTGATCAGAGGCGTGGTGACGCCGAACACCTCCGTGCCGTCCATCCGCCGCGACAGTTCAATGCCATTGACGATGTTGCCCCATTGATCGCTGCCGCCCATCTGCAACCGGCAGCCGGCGCGGCGGGAGAGTTCCAGAAAATCATAGGCCTGAAGGATCATGTAGTTGAATTCGAGAAAGCTGAGCGATTGTTCGCGGTCGAGCCGCAGCTTGACGGAATCGAAGCTGAGCATCCGGTTCACGCTGAAATGCTGGCCGACATCGCGCAGGAAGGGGATGTATTCCAGCTGGTCGAGCCACTCGGCATTGTCGAGCATCACCGCATCGGTGGGGCCGTCACCGAACGTTAGGAAGCGTTCGAAGATGCGCTTGATCGAGGCGACGTTCGCCTTGATCCCCTCTTCACCGAGCAGCTTGCGCGCTTCGTCCTTGAAGCTCGGATCACCGATCTTGCCGGTGCCACCGCCCATCAGCACGATCGGCTTATGACCGGTCTGCTGGAGCCGGCGAAGCAGCATGATCTGGACGAGGCTGCCGACATGCAGCGACGGTGCGGTCGGATCGAAGCCGATATAGCCCGGCACGACCTGCTTCGTCGCGAGCGTATCGAGCGCGGACGCATCGGTCATCTGGTGGACGTAGCCGCGCGCGGCGAGCGTGTTGAGCAGATCGGACTGGTAGGTCATGCGCGCCGGTTAGCAAGGCGCGGGCGTTCCCGCTAGCTGCCCCTCTGGTCACGGGGCAATTGCGCCTGGGGATCGACCGGCGTGCGGCCCTTGCGCAGCTCGAAATGCACCTCCGGCCGATCGGCGAAACCGGTGTCGCCCGACAGCGCGATCGTCTGGCCGCGCTTCACGCTCTGGCCGCGCTGGACGAGCAGCTTGCTGGCGTGGCCATAGACGCTGGTCCAGCCGGTGCCATGCTTGACGATCACCAGCCCACCCAGCGCAGCGATCCCGTCGCCGGCATAAGCGACGACACCATCGGCCGTGGCGTGGATCGGGGTCGAGACGGTGACGGCGATCTTGATGCCGTCGTTGCGTTCGCCGCTCTTGCCGGGACCAAAGCGGCGGACGACCTGACCCTCGACGGGCCAGACGAAGCCGCCCTGCAACCGCGGCGGCGCGGCGACGACGGCAGTCGGGGGAAGTACCCGGCGAGGAGTCGCGACGGGCTTTGCCGGTGCCTGCCGCGGCGCTGGTGTCGGCTCGCCCCCGGTGAGGATGTCGTCGATATCGAGGCGGAAGGCGGCGGCACGATCGGCCCGGCTGGGCGGACGTGCCGGATCGCCGGGGATCAGCACCCGCTGGCCGGCACGCAGGACATAGGGTTCTTCGAGTGCGTTCGCGGCGACGATCCGCGACCATTCGACGCCATAGGCGCGGGCGATGGCGATGCCCGTCTCGCCCTGCCGGACCAGATGGTAGCGACCACCGGGGATGGTCAGCGTCTGGCCGAGCCGGATGGTGAATGGCGGTTGAAGGCCATTGGCGCGGGCGATCGCTTCCGATCCCGCGCCCGTACGTTCGGCGACGCGGCGCAGCGAATCGCCCGCCGTGACAGTGTAGCTCTGGTCGGCCACGATCTGGCCATCGGGCCTGACGGGGCGGGCCTCCCACGCGGGTTTGGCGGTGGGCGGCATGGCGACATCGCTACGCATCCCGGATCCGCGGGCGGGAAGATCGTCGTTCCGATCCGAGGGCGGATCATAGCGCTGCGGACCGCCGCGCGTCACGGGCGGGGGAGCGTCCGCTTCTGGGCCGGCGCCGCCGACGCTCGGGATGCAGGCGGATAACGCGGCACCGATGAGCGCCGTACAGCCGATGATCCGCCAGCGTCGCATCCGCCGTCTCCTAACCGCGGGGTTCGAGCCGGGTAAGCCCGCCAAGATACGGTTGCAGCACGGCGGGCACTGCGACCGATCCGTCCTGCTGCTGATAATTCTCCAGCACCGCGACCAGCGTTCGCCCGACGGCCAGCCCTGAACCGTTCAGCGTATGGACGAAGCGGGTCGCCTTCTCGCCCTCAGGCCGATAGCGGGCGTTCATCCGACGGGCCTGGAAATCACCGCAGGTCGAGCAGCTGGAAATCTCCCGATAGGTGTTCTGGCCGGGCAGCCACACCTCCAGATCGTAGGTGCGGCGCGCGGTGAACCCCATGTCGCCCGCACACAGCAGCATCCGGCGATACGGCAACCGGAGCGCATCGAGCATGCCCTCCGCACAGGCTGTCATCCGCTCGTGTTCGGCCTCGGATGCGTCCTCGGGCACGATCGACACCATCTCGACCTTGTCGAACTGATGCTGGCGGATGTAGCCGCGGGTGTCGCGACCGGCCGCCCCGGCCTCGGACCGAAAGCAGGGGGTCAATGCCGCAAAGCGCAGCGGTAGTTCTCCGGGGGGCAGGATCGCCTCGCGCACGATGTTCGTCAGCGACACCTCGGCGGTTGGGATCAGCCAGCGGCCATCGGTGGTGCGGAACAGGTCCTCAGCGAACTTGGGCAACTGGCCGGTGCCGAACACCGCCTCGTCCTTTACCAGCAGCGGCGGCGCGACCTCTTCATAGCCATGATGCTGCGTCAGGGCATCGAGCATGAACTGGCCGAGCGCACGCTGGAGCCGTGCGGCGGGACCACGTACGAGTGTGAATCGCGCGCCGGCGATGGCGACGCCGGTTTCGAAATCCAGCCCGATCGCCGGACCGATGGCGTCATGCTCCTTAACCGGAAAGGCGAAATCGGGGATCGTGCCGCGCTCATGGACGACAATGTTGCCTTCCTCGTCCTCGCCGTCCGGGACATCGGCTGCGGGCAGGTTGGGCAGGGCGGCGAGCAGGTCGTCCAGTGCAGCGGCGGCGGTGCTTTCGTCGGCGACCAGCCGGGGCAAAGCGTCCTTCAAGATGGCGACCTCCGCCATCAACGCCTGCGCTCGCGCCTCGTCCTTCTGCGCCTTGGCCTGGCCGATCTGCTTGGACACGTCGTTGCGGCGCGTCTGCGCCTCTTGCGCCCCGGCGATCGCGGCACGGCGGGCATCGTCAAGCGACAGCAGGGTCGCTGCGTGCGGGGCGACGCCGCGGCGGGCAAGGGCGGCGTCGAATGCGGCGGGATCGTCCCGGATGGCGCGGATGTCGTGCATAGTCTCACGGCTATGGCGGGCTGTCCGCATGCGCGCAAGCCGGCAACCCTCTCGTGCCCCGCCGCGTTGAGACCCGTGATTGCAACGACCAGGAGTAAGCGACGATGCAGATCCCCCATAACGCGTTCGTGCTGGTTGCGGACGGGCGCAAGGCCTTGTTCTTCCGCAACGAGGGCGATGCCGAATACCCCAATCTGCAGGTCGAGCACGCCGAGGAGCATGTGAACCCGGCCGATCGCGACCAGAAGACCGACGCTGCGGGCGGTGCCCGGTCGACGCAGAGTGGCGCCGGTGCGTCGGCAGTGGCGCAGGGTGGATCGAACCATGCAAGCGGCGGCGGCGCGCAGTTCGCGCCGTCACGCGGATCGATGGGCGAGACCGACTACCATCAGCAGGAGGAAGATCGCTTTGCCGCGGATACGGCGGACATGCTCAAGCGACGGGCCCTGGCGAACGAATTCGAATCGTTGATCATCGTCGCCCCGCCGAAGACGCTGGGCGAGTTGCGGAAGCACTATCATAAGGCGGTCAGCGAGCGGTTGACGGCCGAACTGGCCAAGGATCTGACCGGTCATTCCGTGCCTGATATCGAACAGGCGCTCCGTTCCGCCTGATCGTCGCGAAACAAAAAAAAGGGCTGCCGAACGATCGTCCGGCAGCCCCTATATTTGGCTTGGCCGAGGCGTTCAGGCGGCCTGCGGTTTCACCAGTCGCTTGCGGGCGACCAGCGCCGCGGCTGCGGCGCCGAACAACAATACCATCGGCGGCGCAGGAACCGGTGCGGGCGGACCGCCCGACGATCCGGTCGAGCCATTGGATCCCGACGAGCCGTGGTGACCGCTGGAGGTCCAGCCGCCGTTAGACGACCAGCCGCCGCTGGTGCTCCAGCCCTTGGAACTCGAGCCGTAGGACGAACTGCTCGACGAGGTGGAGCTGGAACCGGACGACGAACCGCTGCTGCTCGACGAGGACGACACGTTGCCGCTCGACGAGGACGAACTGGACGACGAGACGTTGCCGCTCGACGACGAGGATACGTTACCGCTCGACGATGAAGTGCTGCTGACGTTGCCCGACGAGGACGTGCTGCTGACGTTGCCGCTCGATGTCGAGGACGTGCTGCTCACGCCGCCGGTCGAGGTCGACGATCCCCCCGTCGAGGTCGATGATCCGCCCGTCGAGGTGGACGAGCCGCCGCTCGACGTTGAAGAGGACGAACCGCCCGACGAAGTCGATGACGATCCGCCGCTGGACGTGGACGAGATGACGATGCTGCCGCTCGATCCCGACGAACCACCGCCGAAGAAGCCGCCCCCGAATCCACCGCCGAAGCCGCCCCCGAAACCGCCGCTGCCGCCGACGACCACCGGCACGCCGCCGCCACCGCCGCTGATGAAGCCTTCGGATGCGGGCAGGGGTACCGGAACGGGTGCGGCCTGGCTCGCCACCGTCACGACTGCGGGTGCGCAGGCGGTGGTCGTGGTCGTCACGATTCGCCGGCGGGTGCCGCCGTGACGGACCGCTGCGACCTGACGGCGGGCGACGACGCGCTTCTTGGCGTGCTTGACGTAGGCCGGACGGTTCGGGCGCTCTGCGACGTGCACAGCGCCACCACCGATCAACGCTCCCCCACATGCGCAAGCGCACAATTTAGCCAAAGCCATCCGTACGGACATAACGTCTCTTTCTCGTTGCTGGCGCGACTGCCCCAGAATCCCGGTCGCAGCAGAGCATTGCCGCTATGCTACCAAGTGCAAAACAAACGATTAAGCGCAAGTTCGTTAATCATGATCTTGGCCCAATGAGTCGCTTTTCTTGGTCCCGGTCGGACGCCATCGCCGTTAACGTGCCAGAGTGGAACAGAAGCTGACTGCCCTGTTTACCATCGCGACCCTCTGAAACCCTGTATCAGGTGATGCGCGAAAGCCGCAATTCGCAATAAACGTTCGTGACTGGGCACGATTCGGCAACTCCAGTCGCTTGTGGTTCTGTTCGCGCACGATTATAGGCGCCTTCACCATTTGGGGGCGGCCCCGAGGTCAACATGGGGCCGGAGGGAGAGTGGTATGGCAACGCAAGTCAGTCGCGTACACGATATGAATTCCAGTCCGTTACCGGCCAATGATGCCGATGATGGATATCGGCCCAGTGCCGACGAACCGTTCATGAGCCTGCGACAGCAGGCGTATTTCCGTGACAAATTGCTGAAGTGGAAGGACGCGATCCTGCAGGACGCGGCCGGTACGCTAAACCAGCTGCAACTCGATTCCCTGCGTGAGTCGGACCTGACCGACCGGGCGTCGAGCGAAACCGACTGGTCTATCGAGTTACGTACCCGCGATCGGCAGCGGAAGCTGGTGTCCAAGATCGAAGCGGCGATCCGGCGCATTGATGAGGGCGAATACGGCTATTGCGAGGTGACCGGTGAACCGATCAGCCTCGGCCGGCTGGAGGCGCGCCCGATCGCCACGATGACGCTGGAGGCGCAGGAACGTCACGAGCGCAACGAAAAGATCTCGCGAGAGGATTGAGCTGCGATAATCCGGGCGGCACGGTTTCCATGCGGCGTGGTTAAGGGTTTGGCTATTCTTCGCCGTTACGCGCAGGATAGGCTATCGGCTCGGCACCCCGTCGCCCGGACTCCGACGGCTCGAACAGCAAGGTACGTTTCGAACATGGACAGCTTCTCCTACGACCCGTCTTCCAAGGCCGATGACGCCGGCGGGTCGCAGCGCAGCCGTTCGCGTGACAGCCTGTTCCTAATGGCGCAGCTTCGTTTCAACGGAGAGACGACGGTGCGCGAGGTGCGGGTCCGTAATCTGTCCGAAGGCGGCCTGATGGTCGATTGTACCAACGTGAAGGATACCGGCACCCCGGTCAGCCTCGATCTGCGCGGTATCGGCGAGGTAGAGGGCAAGGTCGCCTGGTGCACCGAAGGTCGCATCGGTATCGCACTCGATCGACCGATCGACCCGAAGCGTGCGCGCAAGCCGGTGACGGGCAAGCGCTGATACGAAAAGCCCCTCCGCGAAGGGAGGGGCGAAGCGACGGCTAGAGCCCGCTGAGCTCTTCCTTCAGTTTCAGCTTCTTCCGTTTCAGGTCGGCAATGATCGCGGAGTTGGGCATCGGGCGATGAGTTTCGTCTGCGATGCGGCGGTCGAGTGCCGCATGCTTGGTCTCCAGGGCCTGCTGATGCGTCGTCTGCATTTCGGTGTACCTCCTGATGCACGGGTGGTGGGGAACCGAGTAAACCATCGGCAGGCTTAAAAGTCCTCACCCAAATTTGGTGAACGCGATTAGTCGAGTGGATGCGCGCGACGACTTGGTGCGGCGGCTCCGCTCGGCTAGGGAGGCGCCAGTTGCCAGGGGGTTTTGGATGGACGAAGCGCAGATCATCGCCCGGCTCGACCTGCTGCGGATCGAGCATCGCGACCTCGACGCGGCGATCGACGCGCTGGCACTCACCGGCGTGCCTGACCAGTTGCAGATCGCGCGGCTGAAGAAGCGCAAGCTGCGGCTGCGCGACGAGATCGCCAATTGCGAAGATCAACTGATCCCGGACATCATCGCCTGACGCCGAGCGGCCGTAACGGCGCTATTTTGGTACACCTGACGTTCACGTGTCGCTGTGCAGCGACGGCATGCTGTGTCACCAAGGCGACATGACCGGTCGCAGCAATGAATCCCGCATCCATCGTCGACTGATCGACGCCCTCTATACGGAGGCCATGCTGCTTGCGGACGAGGCGCGTTCATATTTCGACGAGGCCGGCCGTGCCGAACGCGAGGCGCTCGACCCGCTGATCCGGGTAGGGTTTTCCTGCGAATCGCTGAAGGTCACGACACGCCTGATGCACGTCATCGCGTGGCTCCTGACCCAGCGCGCAGTCGACGCCGGTGAATTGAAGCCGCGCGATGCGCTGGATGCGGCGCGACGACTGGGCGGCGCGCCGCAATTCGATGCCGATCTGGTCGGCGCACTGCCGCAGCGTGCACGCGCGCTGGTGGAGGCGAGCGCGAACCTCCATCGACGTGTCGGAATGCTCGATGCCGCGCAGGAGACGCAGCCAGATCACAGCCCGGTGCATCAGCTGCACAACCGGTTGGCGCTGGCGTTCTGACCCGTCAGCCGCACCCGGGCGAGTTAGCCCGCCAGCCGCGCCTTCGCCGCAGCATATTCGCTCGATAGACGTGCGACACGGTCCGCGACGCTCTCGACGCGATCGACGACACCGATGCCCTGACCCGATCCCCAGATGTCGCGCCATGCCTTGGCTTTCGATCCGTTGCCGCCGCCGAAATCCATCGTCTTGAGATCGCCCTCGGGCAGATTGTCGGGGTCGAGACCCGATGCGGCGATCGAGCTGCGCAGGTAGTTGCCGTGTACGCCGGTGAACAGGTTGGAATAGACGATGTCCGCTGCCCGGCTGGCGACGATCGACTCCTTGTATTCGGGAGCCGCATTCGCCTCGGCGGTCGCGATGAAGGGTGAGCCGATATAGGCGAAATCGGCGCCCATCGCCTGCGCCGCCAGCACCGCGCCGCCGGTTGCGATCGAGCCGGATAGCGCGAGCGGCCCGTCGAACCATTGGCGGATTTCCTGGATGATGGCGAACGGCGACAGCTTGCCGGCATGGCCACCGGCGCCCGCCGCCACCGCGATCAGGCCGTCGGCGCCCTTCTCCACCGCCTTGCGGGCGAAGCGATCGTCGATGACGTCGTGCAATGTGATCCCGCCCCAGCCATGAACTGCGGTGTTCAGATCCTCGCGCGCGCCCAGCGAGGTGATGACGATCGGCACCTGCCATTTGGCGCAGGTTTCGAGGTCGGCCTCCAGCCGGTCGTTCGATTTGTGGACGATCTGGTTGACCGCGAACGGCGCGGCGGGTGCGTCCGGATGATCGCGGTTGTGCGCGGCCAGTTCCTCGGTGATCCGGTGGAGCCATTCGTCGAGCAGCGCCTGGGGCCGCGCGTTGAGCGCGGGGAACGAGCCGACGATCCCGGCCTTGCATTGCGCGATCACCAGTTCCGGACCGGAGATGATGAACAGCGGCGAACCGATCACGGGCAGGCGCAGGCGGTCAAAGATGGTGGGTGTCATAAGCGTCGGCATCCTCTCGGGATCGGTTGTTTACCGAAACCGATCGGGCTGTCCAGCAAGCCACGGGATGGTTTTGCAGCCACCGGCATCTTGCCGTGGTCAAACAAAGGCGTATGGGCGAAATCATACACCCAATCCGGAGTCGCGTTCCTCATGAAGCTTGCCTTCGCCACCGCTCTTGCGCTCACCGTATCCACCCCGGCACTCGCCGCGGGCAGCCTGCCGACCAACGTCGTTCCCGTTGTCTACGACATCTCGGTGACGCCGGATGCGCAGGCGATGACCTTCACCGGCACCGAGACGGTGCAGATCGACGTCAAGGACGCGACCACCACGATCACGCTCAACGCCGCCGATCTGGCGCTGTCGGCCGCGACCTTTGACGGCAAGCCGGTCCGCTATGCGCTGGACAAGGACAAGCAGCAGCTGACGCTGACGCTCCCGACCGCGGCGAGCGTGGGTCGCCACACCGTCGGCTTCAGCTGGAGCGGCAAGATCGGCCAGTCCGCCGCCGGGCTGTTCGCGATCGATTACACCAATCAGGACGGGTCGAAGGCGCGGATGCTCGCGACCCAGTTTGAGGCTCCCGATGCGCGCCGGTTCGCGCCGATGTGGGACGAGCCGGCGTTCAAGGCGAAGTTCCGGCTGAAGGCGGTCGCGCCCGCCGGCCAGCTCGCGATCTCGAACATGCCCGTCACCAATGTGGCGAAGCAGGCGAACGGGACGCAGCTTTACAGTTTCGCCGAGACGCCGGTGATGTCGAGCTATCTCCTGTACCTCGGCATGGGCGATCTGGAGCGCAAGACCGTGATGGCCGGAAACGTCGAGATCGGCGTCGTCACCCGCCGCGGCGTGTCGGGGCAGGGCGATTACGCGCTGGAACAGGCGAAGCGGATGCTGCCCTATTATAACGATTATTTCGGCCAGCCCTATCCGCTGCCCAAGCTCGACATGATCGCCGGCCCCGGTTCCAGCCAGTTCTTTGGCGCGATGGAGAATTGGGGTGCGATCTTCTACTTCGAGCCCGAATTGCTGTTCGATCCGCAGCGCGCGACCGAGAGCGGGCGTCAGCGTATCTTCACCGTCGTCGCGCATGAAATGGCGCACCAATGGTTCGGCGATCTCGTCACCATGCAATGGTGGGACGACCTTTGGCTGAACGAAGGCTTCGCGTCGTGGATGGAGAACAAGGCGGCGAACGACCTCAATCCGGCGTGGAAGGCGGAAGCTGCGGCGGTATCGAGCGATCGCGAGGCCGCGATGGGCATCGACGCGACGGCCGCGACGCATCCGATCATCCGCAAGATCGAGACCGTCGACCAGATCGGCGAGGCGTTCGACGGCATCACCTATTCGAAGGGGCAGGCCGTGATCGGCATGCTCGAATCGACGCTGGGGCCGGATACGTTCCGCAAAGGCATCCGCAGCTACATGGCGAAGTACAAATACGGTAACACGGTCACCGAAAACCTGTGGGCGGAACTGTCCGCTGCCGCCGGACAACCGGTGGCGGAGATCGCGCATGGCTATACGTTGCAGGGCGGGGTGCCACTGGTGACGCTGTCGAACGCGCGCTGCGCCGGCGGCACCACGACGGCGACGCTGGCGCAGGGGCGGTTCGGGCTGGATGCCACATCGAAGACGCCGCAGACGTGGCAGGTGCCGCTGGTCGTCAGCACGCTGGGTGGCGGCGAGACGCGGACGATCGTCACTGGTCCGGCGACCAATGTGTCGGTCAAGGGCTGCGGCACGCTGCTGCTCAACAAGGGCAAGGGTAGCTATACCCGCGTCATGTACGACCAGCCGACGCATGACGCGCTGGTCCGCGACTATACGAAGCTGCCGCTGGCGGACCGGCTGGGAACGCTGGCCGACGACTACGCTCTGGCAGCCGGTGGTTATCAGGACCTGTCGCGCTTCTTCTCCGCGATGGGGCAGGTCGGCGTCGCGGCCGATCCGCTCGAATGGTCGCTGGTTGCCGGGCGCCTGGGTGGCCTCGGCGGGCTGTACGAGGGAACGCCCCTCGCCGATCCGCTGCGTGCGAAGTCGGTCGCCATCCTCGCGCCGGTGCTCCAGCGCATCGGGTTCGCCGCCACGCCGGGTGAATCCCCGCTGGTCGGCAACCTTCGCGAAAGCCTCGTCGGACGGCTCGGCGCGAATGGCGATCCCGAGGTGATGCGGCAGGCGCGCACCTATGTCGGGCAGCTTGCTGGCAACCCGACCGCGATCCCGCCCGCGATCCGCCAGCCAATCCTGTCCACCTACGCGATCAACGCCACCGCTGCGGACTGGGAGCAGCTGCTGGCGCTGACCAAGGCGGAGACGAACCCGGTCGCCAAGAACCGCTTCGTCTCGCTGCTGGGTGCGGCGAAGGACGATACGCTGGCGACGCGGGCGCTGGAGCTGTTGAAGACGGACACCTTCACCGCCCCGCAAAAGGCGGCGCTGCTGCGTGCGGTGTCGGGCAGCCATCCCGACATGGCGTTCGACTGGGCGGTCGCCAATCGCCCGCTGGTCGAGAGTTTCCTCGAGGAAAGCAGCCGTTCGAGCTTCATCGTGAGCCTGGGCGGTGGATCGAACGATCCCGCCATGCCGGGCAAGATCACTGCGTTCGCCCAGACGCTGCCGGAAACCTCACGCAGCCCGGCTAAGCGGGTCGTGTCGGGTATCGCCGTGCGCAAGGCGGCGGCGGACCGCCTGCGTCCGGCGGTGCAGGCCTGGGTCGCCAAAGGGAAGTGAGGTGGCTCCCCGGTTACGGCCGGGGAGCGGTTTCGCGAGGAGATGCGGGCCGGACCGCGTTCAAGGCCGTCGACTCGGACCGGCGTGCATCTAACCCCGTCCTATTGTCAGCTGATCATGCGATGCGGAACGAATACCGGCGCTGAACCTGTTCAAACCGGGGTGGGGCCGGCAGGATCGTGACCCGCTCAGCCGCCGGCCTGACCCGGAATGCCCGTGACGTCGGCCATGCCGTCGTCGCCCAGCGCGATCAGCCAGGCACTGTTGTCGAGGCAGCGCACCGCCCACACCGGCTTGCCCTGACGATCCGCCTGACGGGTCGCTTCGGCAATGCCCTGGCATGGACGCTTGGCGTCGTCGATCGCGCGATAGAGAACGCCGTTCAGCTGGCGCGGCGGCAGCGCCAGCACCTTGGCGATATAGCCCGTTTCTTTCGGCGCGGCGGCGGTGTTGGCGGCGGGTTGCTCCGCAGGGGGTGATCCGCATCCTGCCAGCATTGCGACCAGACCAAATCCCATCACCGCTTTCATGCGCATCGTATGTATCCCCGCTGATCGTGCCGTTTCAGACATAGGCGGCCGAACGGGTGAACGACAAGCGCGCCGCCTGCGTTCCGGTTGATCTTCGCGCAGAACCGGTGGCACAGGCGAATGCATGAACTGGCAGGTTTCCATCGAGCGGCATGGCATCGAGGCGCAACCCGTAGTGGTGATCGACGGCTTCGCCGATGCGGATCGTTTTCGCGATGACGCAGCTTTCCTGTCGTTTGCACCGATCGGTCCGCACTATCCGGGTATTCGTGCGATCGTGGCACCGGCGATGTTGCGAGACCTGCTCGCGCGGTTGGAGCCGGTCGCGGCCGAGGTGTTCGGGATGGCGGGGCTTGAGGTGGTCGATGCTTTCTATTCCATCGTCACCACGCCGCCTGCCGCACTGACCCCGATCCAGCGGCTGCCGCATTTCGACGAGGTGTCGCCGACGCGTCTCGCGTTGCTCCATTATCTGTCACCCGATGAGGGCAGCGGTACCGCTTTCTACCGGCATCGCAGCACCGGCTACGAATCGATCCGGCCCGATCGGCTGGCGTCCTATCGAACGGCGCTGGAGATGGATTTGCAGCGTCATGGCATACCCGATGCTCGATACATCGCCGGTGACACGCCGGTGTTCGAACAGGTCGCATCGTACGCCGGTCGGTTCAACCGCGCGATTCTGTATCGCTCCAACACGCTGCACTGTGCGCAACTGCCGGAGAAGATGGCGCTCGATCCCGATCCGGAGACGGGACGCCTGACAGTGAATACCTTCCTGAACGGAACGTTTTAGGCAGGCTCTGTTGCAGAAAAAGCACGGTCCCTCGGATGCCCCCTGAATACGTATGTGGTCGACTTCACGTGCTTCCCCACCGGGTTCAATAGCCCGCCAGACAGTCAGCCGATCGTCCGCGATGGTAGCGAACGGGGGCATGGCGCCACGCAGGGGGAGGATTTCTCATGTCCCACATCGATTCCCGTTTTTCGAAGCGCGCGCGGATCGCGCTGCGCTCCAGCTCCGTCGCGATCGGCAGCATCCTGCTGGTAACCGGTGGCGCGGCGTTCGCGCAGGAAGCGCCGAACCCGCAGTCGCCGACCGCCAACCCGCCCGCCGCCGCGACCGTGCAGTCGCCAGCCCCCGCCGCCGAGCCGACGCCGAACCAGGATACCGCTCAGGCGCAGACGGTCGACGATGCCGCCGCCGGCGATGCGGATATCGTCGTGACCGGCATCCGTGCTTCGCTCGCCAACTCGGCCAAGATCAAGCGTAACTCGACGCTGATCGTCGACAGCGTCTCGGCCGAGGATGTCGGCAAGCTGCCCGACGTCTCGATCGCAGATTCGCTCGCCCGTCTGCCGGGTGTCACCGCACAGCGTCTGGAAGGGCGTGACCAGCGCCTGTCGATCCGCGGCCTCGGCCCCGATTTCTCGACCACGCTGCTCAATGGTCGCGAGCAGGTGACCGTCGGCGACAACCGCGGCGTGGAATACGATCAGTACCCGTCGGAATTCTTTCGCAACGTCAACGTCTACAAGTCCGCCGATGCCTCGCTGATTGCTGCGGGCATTTCCGGCACCGTCGACCTGCGCATGTTGCGTCCGCTGGAACAGTCGGGCCGCATTTTCGCGATCAACGCGCGCGGTCAGATGAACGGCATCGACAATCTCAACCCGGATTCATCGCGCTACGGCTATCGCGCCTCGGCGACCTATGTCGACAAGTTCGCCAACGACACGCTTGGCATCGCCATCGGCGTATCCGGCACGCAGACGCCGTCGCAGAACGAACGCTACAACGCCTGGGGCTATAACGGCACCGGCACCGCCACCAGCCCGTACATCCTCAACGGCGCCAAGCCTTACGTCCAGTCGAACGAACTGAAGCGTTACGGCGCGGTCGGCACGATCGAATGGGCGCCCTCGGACAGCTTCCATTCGACGTTCGACGCTCTCTATTCGGATTTCACCGAGGAACAGCGCCTGCGCGGCATCGAATTCCCGCTCGCCGGTCAGCTCGACGATCCGACGAATGCGACCGACAACGGAACGACCGCGTCGAACCTGACGTCGCAGGACGGCTTCGTGACAGGCGCTACGTTCAACAACGTCTTCGCGGTACAGCGCAACGATTATAACAAGCGTTCGGCGAAGAACCTGTCGCTCGGCTGGAACAACGATTTCAAGCTGACCGATACGATCCACTTCAACGTCGACGCCAGCTGGTCGCGCGCCAAGCGCACCGACTTCCTGCTGGAAACCAACACCGGCACCGGCTTTGGCAAGAGTGGCGTCGCCGATACCGTGCGGATCACGCAGAACGGCAACGGCACCTATTCGATCGCGCCGACGCTGGATTACACCAACACCAACATCTTCAAGCTCACCGACCCGCAGGGCTGGGGCAACAACGGCACGCAGCAGGTCGTCCAGTCGGGCTTCCTCAACCAGCCGAGCTTCAAGGACGACCTGAAGTCGCTCCGCGCCAGCCTGAACGGCGAGTTCGAGAATAGCCTGCTCAAGAGCTGGGAAGTCGGCGCGAATTATAGCAAGCGCAAGAAGACCAGCGCCTACACCTCCTACTTCCTCTGCCCGCGCGGCACCGGCACCGGCTGCACCGTCGCGAGCGGCACGCCGCGTACCGGCAACGTGCCGAGCGAGGCGCTGCTCGGCACCAACATTCCGCTCGATTACCTCGGCATTCCGGCGATGCTGACCTACGACCCGCTGTATGTGTACAACAATTCGCTGACGGCGGCATTCGACGGGCGCCCGTCCGCGCTGGTCCGCGACAATCGAGTGATCGAGGACGTCTATACGGGCTACGCCAAGCTCAACATCGACGGCGAGCTGGGCGGCAAGGCGGTCAAGGGCGCGATCGGCGTTCAGGTCGTCCGATCCGAACAGCGCTCCGTCGGCCAGATCGCCAGCCTCGTCGGTACGGTCGTGACGATCGCGCCCGCTGACCAGACGGAGAAGTACACCAACGTGCTGCCGTCGGCGACCTTCTCGGTCGAGCTCATCGACAACGGCTTCGTTAAAATGGGTGCATCGCAAACCATGGTCCGCCCGCGCCTCGATCAGGAGCGGGTGACGCAAGACGTGGCTGTGAACATCGGCAATATCGGCCAGACGCCGATCGGCCAGTTCCCGGTCTTCTCATCCACCGGCGGCAACGTCGCACTACGGCCGTACCAGTCGACCAACATCGATCTGTCGTTCGAAAAGTATTTCGACGCTGGCGGATACGTCGCGCTGTCGGGCTATTTCAAGGACCTGACCGACTTCGTCGATCCCAACAATACGCTGCCGTTCGACTTCAGCGGTCTGCTCGGGGCATTGACGCCAGCGCAGCAGGCGCAGGTGACCGCGTCGGGACAGACGATCGGCACGGTCAGCGCGCCGGCTAATACGGGGCGTGGCGACGTGCTGGGTGTCGAGGCGACGCTGTCGCTGCCGTTCAAGGCGATCACCAGCACGCTCGACGGCTTCGGCGCCTTCGTCAGCGGCAATTACACGCAGTCGACGATCAAATACGCCAATGCGGCGACCGCCATCACCTTGCCCGGCCTGTCGAAATACACCGCCAGCGGCACCGTCTATTTCGAGAAATGGGGCTTCCAGGCGCGCGCCAACTACCGCTACCGCTCGTCGTTCCTGGCGGAGGTCGCCGGTCTTTCCGCAAATCCGACGTACCGGACGGCCAAGGCGGAAGGCATTCTGGATGCGCAGATCGGCTATGAATTCCAGGAAGGGTTCCTTCGGGGCTTCTCGATCCTGGCGCAGGCCAAGAACCTGACCGACCGGCCGTTCATCACCTATCAGAACGCCGATCCGCGGCAGGTAATCGACTACCAGCGCTATGGCCGCGATTATTACGTCGGCGTCACCTACAAGTTCTAACCGAGGTTCCTCCCCCGAACCACCTCAGGGCTGTCGTCGCAGGACGGCAGCCCTTTTTCTTGTTATGAGAGGGTGCCATGTCCGACCGGCCCATCACTACGATCGTCATCGCCGGCGGCGGCACCGCGGGGTGGATGGCTGCCGCGACGTTCGGACGGTTCCTTGAGCAGGGCTACCGTATCCGACTGGTCGAATCGGAGGAGATCGGCACAGTCGGCGTGGGGGAGGCGACGATCCCGCAGATCCGCCTGTTCAATCAAGCGCTCGGCCTCGACGAAGACGCGTTCCTCCGCGCGACCGGCGGCACGTTCAAGCTGGGCATCAGCTTCGACGGCTGGCGGGAACCCGGCCACAGCTACATGCATGCATTCGGCGACGTGGGCCGCGACGTCGGGTTGATCGCGTTCCAGCATTACTGGCTCCGCGCCAGCAAGCTGGGGATCGCAAAGCCGCTCGTGGCCTACGCCCTGAACGAGGTCGCGGGCCGCGCCGGGCGCATGCATCGCGGCGGACCGCTGACCGCGGCGACGATCCCGGCGATGCCCTACGCCTTCCATTTCGACGCAGGTCTCTACGCCGCCTACCTCCGTCGGTTCGCGGTCAACCGTGGCGTCGAGAGAACGGAGGGCAGGATCGCGGAGGTCGAGCGCGACGGCGAAAGCGGCGATGTGGCGGCGCTGGTCCTCGCATCGGGCGAGCGGATCGCGGGCGACCTGTTCCTCGACTGCACCGGCTTCCGCGGCCTGCTGATCGAGGGCGCACTCGAGACGGGGTACGAGGACTGGACCCGCTGGCTACCCTGCGACCGCGCGGTTGCGGTGCCGAGCGCCAATGTCGGCTCACCTTTGCCTTACACCCGTGCCATCGCCCGCGAAGCCGGCTGGCAATGGCGCATCCCGTTGCAGCATCGCACCGGCAACGGCCACGTCTATTGCAGCGCCTTCATCGATCAGGATGCGGCGACGGCGACGTTGCTCGCCAATATCGAGGGCGAGCCGCAGGCGGACCCGCGCCACCTGCGCTTCACCACCGGCCGGCGAAAGCTGGCGTGGAACCGCAACGTCGTCGCGATGGGGCTGGCGAGCGGCTTCCTCGAACCGCTGGAATCGACCAGCATCCACCTGATCCAGTCGGCCATCGCGCGGCTGGTCAAGCTGCTTCCGGCGTTGCCGATCGCGGATGCGGTGCGCGCCGAATACAATCGCCAGACCGATTTCGAGATCGAACGCATCCGCGATTTCCTGATCCTGCATTATTGGGCGAACGGCCGGTCCGAACCCTTCTGGCAGGTGTGCCGATCGATGGCGCTGCCCGATACGCTCCAGGCCAAGATCGCGCTGTGGCAACAGGCCGGCACGATCACGCGCGAGCATGAGGAACTGTTCACCGAGGACGGCTGGCTCCAGGTGCTGGCGGGTCAGGGGGTGGAGGCGCGGGCGCACCACCCGCTGGCCGATCAGATCGGGGCAGAGGATCTGGCGGAGTATTTGGAAACTCTGGAATTATTGTACCGGCGAGAGGCCAATGCGATGCCGATGCACGGCGACTATATTGCGCAGCATTACGCGGCGAAACGCTGAGATCGAGGTCTGCTTGCACCCCACCTCCCGCCGTCATCCCGGCAAACGCCGGGATGACGGATAGAGAGGGCCGGATGGACCGCGCTAGCTCGACCCGCGCACGATCAACCGCGGTTGCAGCAGCGCGGTATCCGTCAGTTCCTCGGCGATCCGCCGCAGCAGCGTGTCGACCAGCACCTCGCCCGCCTTGCGGTAATCCTGCGCCACCGTCGTCAACGGCGGCTGCGTCGTCGCGGCGGCGGGGATGTCGTCGAACCCGACGATCGCCACATCCTCCGGCACGCGCAGGCCCGCCTCCGACAACGCCCGCACCGCGCCGAGCGCGATCAGGTCCGACGCCGCGAACAGCGCGTCGAACGGTAATTCCCGCGCCAGCAGCCGCTTCGTCGCATCATAGCCCGACTGCTCGACCGACAGCGCATCGGCGTGCAGCCCCGGATTCACCGCCAGCCCTGCCTCACGCAACGCCGCACACAACCCGCGATAGCGGTCGCGGAATTCGGGATAATGATCGTCGGCATCGCCGATGAAGCCGACCCGCCTGGCGCCGCGCGCGATCAGATGCTCGCCCGCCATGCGCCCGCCGGCGACGTTGTCGCAGCCGATCGTCACGCCGATATTGTGGCTGTCGACCGAACCCCAGCGCACGAAATGCGTCCCCTGCGCGACCAACGCCTCCAGCCGCGCCTTGTAAAGTTCGTAGTCGCCATAGCCGAGCAGGATGATCCCGTCCGCCTTGCGGCTATCCTCGAAATCCATGTGCCAATTGGCCGACAATTGCTGGAACGAGGTCAGCAGGTCGTACCCCCGCGCCGCGCATGTGCGCAGGATCGACCCTAGCATCGACAGGAAGAACGGGTTGATGAAGCTGCCGTCGTCCAGCGGGTCCTCGAAGAACAGCAGCGCCAGCGTCATGCTCTGCCCGCGGCGCAGCGAGGATGCGTTCTTGTCGACCTTGTAGTTCAGTTGCCGCGCGATCGCCTCGATCCGCATGCGGGTGGCGCCGCTCACGGTGCGGTCGCCGCGGAGCGCACGGCTGACGGTGGGTTGCGAGACGCCCGCGAGGGCGGCGATATCGAACGATGTCGGTTTGTCGCCACTCCCCGGCGCGCCCCGGCCTCTAGTCTTCACGGCCATGCCGTGAGCTTACAGCAGTCGCGGGCATCGCGAAAGCGCCGTTGACGGCGACCTGAATACGTATGCCCTTTGCTTGGCTTGGCGCGTCCGCACCCGCACAACACCGTCACGTATGCAGCCGGCGAAGGATCGGCACGCGCAACACTCGAGGGGATGCATGCTGAAGCTGGCCACCAAGACCGCGACCGCGCTCGCGCTGCTGTTCGCCGCCCCCGCGGCGAGTGCGCAGGCGACCGACTATCGCGCGCGCCTGCCGCAGGACGAGGTCATTTATTTCCTGCTCCCCGACCGGTTCGAGAACGGCGACACCGCCAATGATCGCGGCGGGCTGAAGGGCGGACCGGCGACCACCGGCTTCGATCCGATCGCCAAGGGCTATTACCACGGCGGCGACCTGAAGGGACTGACCAAGCGCCTCGACTATATCCAGTCGCTTGGCGCGACCGCGCTCTGGGTCGGGCCGGTGTTCAAGAACAAGGCGGTGCAGGGCGGACCCGGCCAGCAATCCGCCGGCTATCACGGCTATTGGATCACCGACTTCACGCAGGTCGATCCGCACCTCGGCACCAACGCCGATTTCGACGCGCTGGTGAAGGCCGCGCACGCCCGCGGGATGAAGGTGTACATGGACATCATCATCAACCACACCGCCGACGTGATCCAGTATCGCGAATGCGGCGGCAAGACGGATTGCACCTACCGCAGCCGCGCCGGTTACCCGTACCAGCGCAAGGGCGGCGTCGCGGGCAGGGCGATCAATCCGGGCTTCGTCGGTGACGGCGTGCAGACCGCGGAGAACTTCGCCCGGCTGACCGACCCGGCCTTCGCCTACACGCCCCTCGTCCCCGCGGCGGAGCGGACCGTGAAGGTGCCGGCGTGGCTCAACGACCCAATCTATTACCACAATCGCGGCAACACGACGTTCCTCAACGAAAGCAGCACGATGGGCGATTTCGTCGGGCTGGACGATCTGATGACCGAGCATCCGAAGGTGGTCGAGGGGATGATCCAGATCTACGGCGACTGGATCGACCGCTACGGCATCGACGGCTTCCGCATCGACACCGCGCGGCACGTCAACCCGGAGTTCTGGCAGGCGTTCGTGCCGGCCATGCAGGCGCGCGCGAAAGCCAAGGGTATCCCCAACTTTCACATCTTCGGCGAGGTCGCGTACGAGACGCTGGATGTAGGCAGCCTCGCCAAATACACGCAGGTCGACAAACTGCCCGGCGTTCTCGATTTCGCAACGCGGCAGGCGATCCTGGAAACGGTGACTGCGAAGCAGCAGCCCGACGCGTGGGATAAATTGACGCTCGGCGACAGCCTGTACGCCGGCGGCTACGACACCGCGGTGACGCTGCCGACCTTCGTCAGCAATCACGATGCGGGGCGGCTCGCCACCTATCTCCGCAAGGCATTGCCGCAGGCGAGCGACGACGAGGTGCTGAAGCGTGTGGCGCTCGCGCATGCGATGCTGCTGACGCTGCGCGGGGTGCCGACGATCTATTCGGGCGACGAGCAGGGCTTCGTCGGTGACGGCAATGATCAGGACAGCCGCGAGGACATGTTCGCGAGCAAGGTCGCGGTCTATAACGACAATCGCCTGCTCGGGACCACCGCGACGACGGCGGTCGCGAACTTCGGGCAGGACCATCCGCTGTTCCGCGAGATCGCGATGCTGTCGAAGCTGCGCACCGTGACACCGGCGTTGACACGAGGCTCCACCGTCTTGCGCGCGCGCAGCGATACGCCCGGCCTCACCGCCATCTCCCGCATCGACCCCACGACCGGTGCCGAGGTGCTGCTGGCGTTCAACAGCGCGACCCAGCCGCTGACCCGGCAGGTCGAGGTCGGCACCGCCGCCACCGCCGCCGCCACGCTCGCGGGCAGTGGTTGCGGCCGCGTTGCCGCACCCGGCAGCCTGACCGTCACGCTTCCCCCCCTCGGCTATGCCGTGTGCGCTTTGAAGGCGACCCGATGACCCTGACCGACCGCCCGTGGTGGCACGGCGCGACCATCTACCAGATCTATCCGCGCAGTTTCGCCGATGCGAACGGCGACGGCATCGGCGACCTTGCCGGCATCACCGCGCAACTCGATCACGTCGCCAGCCTGGGGGTCGAGGCGATCTGGCTGTCGCCGTTCTTCCGGTCGCCAATGGCCGATTTCGGCTATGACGTATCCGATTATTGCGACGTAGACCCAATCTTCGGCACGCTCGCCGATTTCGATGCTCTGGTCGCCCGCGCGCATGCGCTCGGGCTGAAGGTGATCGTGGATCAGGTCTGGGCGCACACCAGCGACCGGCACCCGTGGTTCGTCGAGAGCCGCTCCAACCGCGACAATGCACATGCCGACTGGTACGTCTGGCGCGATCCGAAGCCGGACGGCTCACCCCCCAACAACTGGCAGTCGGTGTTCGGCGGCCCGGCGTGGACGTGGGACGCGCGCCGCAACCAATATTACATGCACAATTTCCTGAAGGAGCAGCCGCAGGTCAACGGCCATCACCCTCAGGTGCAGCAGGCGTTCCTCGACGTCGCGCGCTTCTGGCTGGAACGCGGCATCGACGGCTTCCGCATCGATGCGATCAACTTCATGATGTTCGACCCCGACCTGCGCGACAATCCGCCCGCGCCGCTCGACGACGGCATCCCGCGCACCCGCCCGTTCGACTACCAGCTCCACACCTTCAACCAGAGCCATGACGCGATACCCGGCTTCCTCGAACGCGTCCGGGCGTTGTTCGACAGCTACGACGCGCGCTTCACCGTGGCGGAGGTCGGCGGCGCGGACAGCGAGCGCGAGATGAAGCTGTTCACCGCCGAAGGTCGTCGCCTGCACAGCGCCTATGGCTTCGACTTCCTCTACGCCCCCGCACTGACCCCCGCTGCCGTCGCCGATGCGGTGCAGAAATGGCCCGAACAGGACGGCGTCGGCTGGCCGAGCTGGGCGTTCGAGAACCACGACGCCCCGCGCGCGATCAGCCGCTGGGTCGCCGCCGACAAGCGCGACGCCTTCGCCCGCATGAAGATGCTGCTGCTGGCTTCGCTGCGCGGCAATATCTTCCTCTATTACGGCGAGGAGCTCGGCCTGACGCAGGTCGACGTGCCGTTCGAGCATCTGCAAGATCCCGAAGCGATCGCCAACTGGCCGCGCACCCTGTCGCGCGACGGCGCCCGCACGCCGATGCCGTGGAGCGCGGACGCTCCGAACCTCGGCTTCTCCATCGCGACGCCATGGCTGCCGGTCGGCGAGGACCATGCCGCGCTCGCCGTCGACCGGCAGGAACGCGATCCGCATGCGCTGATCCACTGGACCCGCGATGTGCTCGCCCTGCGCAAGCGCCACCCGGCACTGCTGACGGGCGACATCCGCGTGGTCGAGGCGGGCGATGCGATGCTGGCGATCGAACGCCGCAGCGCGGACGGGACGATGCTCTGCGTCTTCAACCTCTCGCCCGAACCGCAACGCTGGTCCCCCGCCGATCCCGACGCCTGGGAGCCGGTCGCCGACAGCGGGACTCAGGGGTGGCATTTCGACGGATATGGCGCATTGATCGCCAAACAGATGGGACGAGGATGATGATGCACTTTCGTTGCGGCGCCGCGATGGCGCTCGTGCTGCTGGCGACCCCCGCCACCGCGCAGACCGACTCCACGGCCGTCGCGCAGGTGCCGGCGACGCAGTTCAAGCCCGTCGCTACCGCCACATCCCCCGACAGGTCGCTGGTTGTCACCATCGCCTTCGACAACGACGGCCGCCCGACCTACGCCGTCACGCGCAAGGGCAAGCCGGTGCTCAACCCCGGCCGCCTCGGCGTCATGTTCACCGACGCACCCAAGATCGAGCGCAATATGGAGCTGATCGGCCAGTCGAAGGACAGCGCCGACAGTAGCTGGACCCAGCCGTTCGGCGAATGGAAGACGATCCGCGACCGCCACAACGAATTGACCCTGCGCTTTCGCGAAAAGGCGGGGATGAAGCGCGAGATGGACGTGACCTTCCGCGTCTTCGACGACGGTATCGGCTTCCGCTACAGCTTCCCCGATCAGCCCAATCTGCATCAGGCGAACATCGCCGACGAACTGACCGAATTCGCCTTCGCGCAATCCGGCACCGCGTGGTGGAAGCCCGCATATCAGTGGAACCGCGAGGAATATCTCTACGAGAAGACGCCGCTGAACGCGGTCGGCACCGCGCAGACGGTGATGACGGTCAAACTCGCCGACGGCACCCATGCGGCGCTGCACGAGGCGGCGCTGGTCGACTATGCCGCAATGAACCTCGCCCGTACCGAGGGGAACACGCTGAAGGCGTCGCTGACCCCCGGCGCCGGCGCGCCCAAGGTGACGCGGATGGCGCCGTTCACGTCGCCGTGGCGGACGGTGATCCTGTCGGACGACGCGCCCGGCCTCTACATGAGCCACCTCGAACTCAACCTCAACGAACCGAACAAGCTCGGCGACGTCAGCTGGATCAAGCCCGCCAAATTCGTCGGCGTGTGGTGGAAGATGATCAAGGGCGACTGGAGCTGGGCGACCGGCCCGATCCACGGCGCGACCAACGTCAACGTGCGCAAATACATCGACTTCGCCGCCGCCAACAAGATCCCCGGCGTGCTGGTCGAGGGCTGGAACGTCGGCTGGGATGGCGACTGGTTCGGCAACGGCAATGCGATGCAGTTCGACACGCCGACGCCCGACTTCGACGCCGACGCGCTCGCCGCCTATGCCAGGTCGAAGGGCGTGTATCTGATCGGCCATCACGAAACCGGCGGATCGGCGAGCCATTACGACGCGCAGCTCGACCGCGCCTTCGCCTGGGCCGCCGCGCATGGCGAACCGGTGGTGAAGACCGGTTACGTGACTGATGCCGGCCAGATCGAGCGCGTCGATGCCGACGGCACCAAGAAGCGGGAATGGCATGAGGGCCAGTGGATGGTGAACCACTACCTTCGCGTCGTGCAGGCCGCGGCGAAGCACAAGGTCGGGATCGACAGCCACGAACCGGTCAAGGACACCGGCCTGCGCCGTACCTATCCCAACTGGCTGGCGCGCGAGGGCGGCCGCGGCATGGAATATAACGCCTGGCCGGGGAAGAACCCGCCAAACCACGAAGCCAACATGTTCTTCACCCAATGGCTCGGCGGGCCGATGGATTTCACGCCGGGGATGCTCAGCCTCGAAGGGCAGGGCGGCAGTCCGCTGATGTCCACCGCGGCGAAGCAGCTGGCGCTATACGTCGTGATCTATTCGCCGGTGCAGATGGCGGCGGACACGCCCGAGAATTACGCCAGGCACATGGACGCGTTCCAGTTCATCCGCGACGTGCCGGTCGACTGGTCCGACACCCGCGTGCTGAACGGCGAGGTCGGCGATTACGTCACCGTCGCCCGCAAGGATCGCGCGAGCGACGATTGGTACGTCGGCAGCATCACCAACGACGCCGCCCGCACATTGTCGCTGCCGCTCGACTTCCTCGATGCCGGGCGCAGCTACACTGCGGAAATCTACCGCGACGGTGCCGGCGCGGACTACCGCACCGACGCCCGCCACGCGATCGCGATCGAAAAGCGCAGCGTGAAGCGCGGCGACACGATGTCGCTCGCGCTGGCCCCCGGCGGCGGCCAGGCGATCCGCTTCGTCGCCAGCGGTGGGAAGCGGCGGCAGTGACGTCACGCACGGTCCTCGTGTTCCTGCAAACGCAGGAACCCAGGGTCACGCGGGCCGCCCGGAACACTGGGTTCCCGTGTTCGCAGGAGCATGCGGAGGGGTGAGCGCCCCTCCATCCTCCATCGCAATATTAGGCGGCGGCACGGCCGGCTGGATGGCCGCATGCCTGCTCGCCAGGGCATGGCCGCGCACCGCCATCACCGTCATTGAATCCCCCGACATCGGCATCGTCGGCGTCGGCGAAGGCAGCACGCCGCAACTGAAGGCGCTGTTCGACACCCTCGGCATCGCCGAAGCCGAATGGATGCCGGCCGCCGACGCCACCTACAAGACCGGCATCGCCTTCCACGGCTGGGCCGACGATACGCCCGCCTACTTCCACCCCTTCGCCGGCCAGATCGACCTCCACACCCAGCCCGCCTTCACCGCCAGCGCGCAGGCACGGCGGCTCGGCGCGGACGTGCCGGCGCATCCCGACCGCTTCTTCCTCAACGCCCGCCTCGCCGCCGCGCAGAAGGCGCCGGTCGCAGCGTCCAATTTCCCGTTCCGCATTGGCTACGGCTACCATTTCGACGCGCACAAGGTCGGTCACGTCCTCCGCGCCCACGCGCTCACCCGCGGCGTCCGGCACCTCGCCCGGCGCGTAACGCACGTCGAAGTCACGGACGGCCACGTGGCGCGCCTCGACCTCGACGGCGGCGACACCGTCACTGCGGACCTGTTCGTCGACGCCAGCGGCTTCCGCTCGGTGATCGCACAGCGCGCGCTGGGGGTCCCGTTCCGCTCCTTCGCCAACACCCTGTTCACCGACCGCGCCGTCGTCATGCCCACCCCCCGCGGCGACCGCCTGCCGGTCCGGACCAAGGCGACCGCCCTGACCGCAGGCTGGGCGTGGGACATCCCGCTCACCAGCCGCACCGGCAACGGCTACGTCTTTTCCTCCCGCCACCTCTCGCCCGACGCCGCCGAAACCGAATTCCGCACCCATCTCGGCCTGCTCGATGCCGATGTCGCCGCGCGCCACCTGACGATGAAGGTCGGCCGCGTCGCCACCACCTGGACCGCCAACTGCCTCGCCATCGGCCTCGCGCAGGGCTTCATCGAACCGCTCGAAGCCACCGCGCTCCACATCGTTCAGGCGACCGTGGAGGGCTTCATCACCGCGCACGACACCGACCGGCGCGACGCCTTCAACACCGCCATCGCCCGCCGCTACGAAGGCATCCGCGACTATATCGTCGCCCACTACCGCCTCAACCGCCGCTCTGGCGACTTCTGGCGCGAGAATGCCGCCAACGACGACCTCTCCGACGATCTGAAGGCGATCATGTCCGCCTGGTTCACCGGCCGCGACATCGCCGCCGTCGTCGAGGGACGCGACCTCGCCGGTTACTATGCGCCGATGTCGTGGGAGGTGCTGTTCGCCGGCTACGGCACCTTCCCGGATGCCGCCCGCCTGCGTCCCGCTGCGCCGGTCGCCGACCTCGCCGGTATCGACGCCTTGCTCGACGGCTGCCTGCTCAACTTTCCCGATCACGGGCCGGCACTCGCCCGGAGGACGCCATGACTGCGATCACCACCCGCCCGCGGCAGAGCTGGGCCGGCCTGTTCAACATCTCGTTCGGCTTTCTCGGCATCCAGATCGGCTTCGCGTTGCAGAATGCGAACATGAGCCGGATCTTCCAGTCGCTCGGCACCAGCCTCGACGATCTGCCCGCGCTATGGGTCGCCGCGCCGCTGACCGGGCTGCTGGTCCAGCCGATCATCGGCCACCTCAGCGACCGCACCTGGCTCGGCCGGCTCGGCCGGCGGCGGCCATATTTCCTCGCCGGTGCGATCCTCGCCGCGATCGCGCTGGTGCTGATGCCGGAAAGCCCCGGCCTGCTGATGGCGGCGCTGCTGCTATGGCTGCTCGACGCCTCGCTCAACGTCTCGATGGAGCCGTTCCGCGCCTTCGTCGGCGACATGCTCGACAAGGATCAGCATGCGGCGGGCTATGCGGTGCAGACCGCCTTCATCGGCACCGGTGCGGTGTTCGGGTCGATCTTCCCGTGGCTGCTGGAGCACCTCGGCGTGTCCAACGTCGCGGCCGCCGGCGGCATCCCCGACACCGTCCGTTTCGCCTTCTGGTTCGGCGGCGCGGCGCTGTTCTGTGCCGTGCTGTGGACGGTGCTCACCACCCGCGAATATTCGCCCGAGCAGATGGCGGGCTTCCACGGCGTCGCCGACGACGACCAGGCGCACACGACGCAGGTGCTCGCCGCGCGCAGCTTCAACGGCAGCCTGATCTGGATCGCCATCGGCGCGGTCGTCATCGCCGTCGTCGCCGCCTTCGGGCTGGAAAAGGAAGTCTACCTCCTCGGCGCGCTACTCGCCGCCTACGGCCTCGCCAGCATCATCGCGATTGGCCGCGCGCGCAGCGGCAAGCCCGCCGATATGCTCGGGCATATCGTCGGCGATTTCGGCGGCATGCCGGTGCTGATGAAGCGGCTCGCGGTGGCGCAATTCTTCAGCTGGTCGGCGTTGTTCATCATGTGGATCAACACCACGCCGATCGTCGCCGGCGCCTTCTACGGCGCACCGGATGCCGAGAGCCCGCTCTATCAGGAGGGCGCCAATTGGGTCGACGTGCTGTTCGCGACCTATAACGGCATCGCCGCCGTCGCCGCGCTCACCCTGCTGCCGCTGCTGTCCCGCCGGATCGGGCAGGCGAAGACCCATATCGTCGGCCTGCTGTGCGGCGCGGCGGGGTTCGCCAGCTTCTTCGTCGTCACCGATCCGCGCTGGCTGCTCGCGAGCGAGATCGGCATCGGCATCGCCTGGGCCTCGATCCTCGCCATGCCCTACGCCATCCTCGCCAGCAGCCTGCCGCAGCGCAAGCTCGGCATCTACATGGGCCTGTTCAACGTCTTCGTCGTCGTGCCGCAACTGCTGGTGGCGACGATCATGGGGTCGATCACCAAGCACCTCTTCCCGACCCAACCGATCTGGACGCTGGCCTTCGCCGCCGGTGCACTGGTGCTGGCTGCACTCGCCATGATGCGGGTTGAGGTGGTCAGCACCAGCCGATGATCGCCCCTACGTGATCGGCGTACCGCAATGCATCGCGCTACCGTCGCAAACGGGTTTCATGTACATTGCCGTATCCTGCCGACGATGACGGCGTTTCGGAGGCTGCCATGATCCCCGCTCTTCTGCTGCTGGCGCTGCAATCGGCGGATCGTTTGCCGCCCGCCAATCCCTTGCCCTATGCCGATCCCGTCGCCGGGGCGGTGATGGCGCCGATCGATGCGATGTTCCGCGGACTGGCCGCACACGACGGTGCCGCCATCCTCGCGCAGGTCCGTCCCGACGGCGGCGCAACCGTCGCGGTGGAAAAGCCGGACGGCACGCGCAGCATCCGCCGCATGAGCTGGACGGAGTTTGCTGCCGGCGTGAAGCCGGGGCCGGATCGACTGGAAGAGAAGCTGACCGATACCGCGATCGAGGTCGATGGCGACATCGCGATGGTGTGGGGCCCGTATACCTTCACGGTGAATGGCAAGCTGCACCATTGCGGCGTCGATCATTTCGATCTGATCCGCGAGAACGGGGCGTGGAAGGTGCTGAACGTCACCTGGTCGCAGCGCACGACCGGCTGCCCGTCGAACTGATCGATTGCCGCGCACCGCATTGCTCAAGCGCGGTAGCCGGGGCTAAGGCCGGGGCATGACGCCGCTATCTCTCTATAACAGCCTGACGCGCAGCGCTGAGCTGTTCGTTCCCGCCGATCCCGCCGATGTTCGCGTCTATTCCTGTGGGCCGACGGTGTATCACTACGCCCATATCGGCAATCTGCGCGCCTATCTGTTCACCGATACGCTCGGTCGGGTGCTGACGTGGAAAGGCTATGGCCTGACCCATATCATCAACATCACCGACGTCGGCCATCTGACCAGCGACGCCGATGCCGGTGACGACAAGATGGAGGCGGCGGCGCGGGCGAGCGGCCGCGACATCTGGGCGGTCGCCGATCATTACACGCAGGCGTTCAAGGCGGATCTGAAGGCGCTGAACATCCGCGATCCCGCGCGCTTTCCGCTGGCGACCGATCATATCGACGCGATGATCGCATTCGGGCAGTCGATCGCGGACAAGCATTGCTACCGCCTGCCGGACGGCCTGTATTTCGATACCTCGACCGTGCCCGACTATGGCCGGCTGGCCGGTCACCGCGACGAGGGGCCGGCAGAGGGGCGGATCGACACGGTGGCGGGCAAGCGCCATGCCGCCGACTTCGCGATCTGGCGGACCAGCGCGCCGGGCGAGAACCGGCAGATGGAATGGGACAGCCCTTGGGGGCGTGGCGCACCGGGCTGGCATCTCGAATGTTCGGTGATGAGCCGGCAATATCTGGGGCCGCATTTCGACATCCATACCGGCGGGATCGATCATCGCGAGATCCACCACCCGAACGAGATCGCGCAGAATCAGGCGATCGGCTGTTCGGCGGACACCGGCGCGACGCTGTGGATGCACAACAACTTCATCGTCGATCGCACCGGCAAGATGTCGAAATCCTCGGGCGAGTTCCTGACCCTGCCGACGTTGATCGAACGCGGTTTTCATCCGCATGCCTATCGCTTGATGTGCTTGCAGGCGCATTATCGCAGCGAGCTGGAGTTTTCGTGGGACAATCTGGCGGCCGCGCAGACGCGGCTGAAGCGGCTGGTGCAGACGGTCGCGGCGCTACGGGCGCGCGGCGAAGGAAAGGGGGCGGCCTCTGCCTCGCCCTATGCCGAGCGACTGGACGCGGCGCTGTCCGACGACCTCAACACGCCGCGGGCACTGCCCGTGCTCGACGAGCTGCTGGCGGACAAGAAGGTGAGCCCTGCGGACCGGCTGGCGGCGCTCGCCGATTTCGACGCGGTGCTCGGCCTCGGCCTGTCGACGCTGTCGCGCGAGGATCTGCGGGTCCGGCCGAAAGGGGCGACGATCGACGAGGGCGGCATCGCGGTACGGCTTGCCGAACGTCGCGAGGCACGTGCGGCGAAGGATTTTCCGCGGTCCGACGCGATCCGCGACGAACTCGCCGCGGCCGGCGTCGAGGTGATGGACGGCGATCCGCTCGGCTGGGACTGGAAGCTGTGATGATGAAGGCCGTTCTGCCGGCGATCGCGCGCGGCTTGCTCGAACCGCAACTGCCAGCCGGGGTCGAGGCGGCATGGTTCACCTCGCCTGCCGAGGCGAACGCGATGATCGCGGATGCCGATATCGCCTGGGTCGATATGCAGCCGACATCGCTGGTGGCGGAGGCGATCCGCGCGTCGGGCGATCGGCTGGCGTGGGTGTCGACGATCTACGCCGGACTGGATGCGTTCCCACTCGACCTGCTGCGAAGCCGTGGTGTCATCCTCACCAACGGAGCCGGGATAAACGCAGTGGCGGTCGCCGAATATGCCGTGCTGGGGATGCTGGCTGCGGCGAAGCGGTTCGACACCGTCGTTCGTGCCGCCGACCGGCAGGAGTGGCTGAAGGATGCGCCGGGCAAGGTCGAACTGGATGGTACGCGTGCACTGGTGATCGGCTACGGCACGATCGGCCGGCTGATCGGCGACCGTCTGGCGGCGTTCGGGGTGGAGGTGACGGGCGTCACCCGATCCGGGCGCGACGGCACGCTGATGCCGGACGCCTGGGCGACCCGGTTGGGCGAATACGACTGGGTGGTGCTCGCGGCTCCCTCGACCGATGCCACCAGGGCGATGATCGGTACGACGGAACTGGCGGCGATGCGGCATGATGCGTGGCTCATCAATATCGCGCGCGGCGATATGGTCGATCAGGACGCTCTCGTGGCGGCTTTGCGGTCGGGAGCAATCGCGGGTGCGTTTCTCGATCCCACCGATCCCGAACCGTTGCCGACAGGGCATCCGCTATGGACTGCCCCTAATTGCATGATTTCGATGCATATGTCGGGGCGCAGCCAGACCAAGATGTTCCAACGCGGGGCAGCGTTGTTTCTCGACAATCTGAAGGCGTTCGTCGCGGGTCAGCCGATGCGGAACGTCGCCGATCTCGACGCAGGATACTAGGCGCCGGCCTGCCTTATTCCAGCGGCCGATCCGCTTCTGCGATCAGCGGCGGTACGAAAGGCTTGGCAGCACCCGCCGGTATCCGCGCGATCTCCGCCTCGATCGCCTTGGCGCGTGCCGAGGACGACGGATGAGTCCGGCTGCGGAACAGGCCGCCATCAACGTCGCCGCCATGCTCGCGCCAGAACCGGACCGCGATCTGCGGGTCGTAGCCGGCATTGCGCAGCAGGTGCATGCCGAGCAGGTCCGCCTGGTCCTCGGTCAGGCGGAACAGCCGGCCGTTCCGCCCCACCTCCGCCAGCAGCCCACGCTGGACCCCTGCGGCATCCAGTCGGCGCGCGTGGTGCAGGATGTTGTGCGATAGCTCGTGCGCCACCACCACGGCGACCTCGTCGTCGGTATAGCGCTCGAAGAACCGCACACCGATCTGCACGATACGGCCGTCGGCCGAGGCGGTCATACCCGGGCCGATCAGCACCTCGAACGCGCTGCGACATCCCGGTGATGCGGCGATGCCGACGCTGCGGGTCCGCCCGTCGCGCAGCAGCTGCACCCTCAGCGGTCGCCCCGCCGGCAGTGCCGCGATCGCTTCCACCGCCGCGTCGCGGCCCGCGCTGTTCGAACCCTTCGCCGGCATCGTCTCGCGCATCGGCATCCCCTCGACAGAGATGATCGAGTCGTTTTGCCGAACGCCCGCTGCGGCGGCGGGCGAGCCCGGTACGACCGCCTCCACCGCAATCGGCGCCTCGAACCCGAAGGTCTTGCGGGCCTGATCCCGCGTGGAGGGATCATATTGGCCGAGGGCATGGATCGCCCATCCCGGCGTCGGCGCCAGATCACGGCACAAGGCCGCATTGGCGGTGGTCAGGCGATACGCGATCCCCGCCATTCGCGCATCGACCTCGCGCAACGCATCGAAGGTCGCGGCACTGTCCTGCGCCAGGGCAGGGCAGGCGCCGAACGCCAGCAGGACGGCGGCAATGTGGCGGAAGGTGATCGTCATGACGATGGCTCTAGTCTAGCGACCCTGAACGCGGAACATCGGACCTGCTCACTTCAGCGCGTTCGGGTCGAGCGTGATATCCGTGCCCTTGGTCGTGCCGCTCGACGGGCCGCTCGCGACCAGATCCCACACCTGTTTGGGGGCTGGCAGCGATCGGAAGGTAGGATAGGCGTGTACGGAACCATCGACGTCGGTCATCGAGACGGCATAGGCTCCGCTCTTGTCGATCTGCCCCATGATCGATGGATGGACGCTGACCGTCCGCCCGTCGTCATACAGCGCGAGCGTATAGCCGCTGCCGGGCGGCACCGCCAGATCCCGTGCCGCGATCATGTCCCGCCGAAGCGGGCATCGCAATGCCCGGCACGTCGCCGTATCACGCCCCCAAGCGTTCCTTCATTGCGCAAGGACCGTTTTGGGCGCATGTCGCGGCGCGTTTACACCCCGAAGGACGACATGATCATGGCCGCGAACTGGGCCCCCGACAGCTGGACCAAGGCCGAGGCCCGTCAGCTTCCCGACTATCCCGACGCCGGCGCGCTGACCCGCGCGACCGATACGCTGGAGACGTTCCCGCCGCTCGTCTTTGCGGGCGAGGCGCGCAACCTGACTGCCGAGCTTGCCAAGGTCGCCGAGGGCAAGGCGTTCCTGTTACAGGGTGGCGACTGCGCCGAATCCTTTGCCGAGCATAGCGCCAACAACATCCGCGATACCTTCCGCGTCATCCTCCAGATGGCGGTGGTGCTGACCTACGCATCGAAGCTGCCGGTGGTGAAGCTCGGCCGGATGGCGGGCCAGTTCGCCAAGCCGCGCTCGACCCCGAACGAGACGATCGATGGCGTCGAACTGCCGAGCTACCGCGGTGACAACGTCAACGACATCGCCTTTACCGCCGAAAGCCGCATTCCCGATCCGCAGCGGATGATCCGCGCCTATTCGCAGTCGGCGGCGACGCTGAACCTGCTGCGGGCCTTTGCGCAGGGCGGCTATGCGAACCTGCATCAGGTTCACCGCTGGACGCACGATTTCATGGGCCGCAGCCCGTGGTCGAAGAAATATGCCGAAACCGCCGATCGGATCGGTGAGGCTCTGGAGTTCATGGCCGCTTGCGGCATCGATCCCGAGACGGTGCCGCAACTGGCGCAGACCCACTTCTACACCAGTCACGAAGCGCTGCTGCTGCCGTTCGAACAGGCGCTGACCCGGCAGGATTCGCTGACCGGCGACTGGTACGACACCAGCGCGCACTTCCTGTGGATCGGTGACCGCACCCGCTTCGAAGGGTCGGCGCACGTCGAATTCCTGCGCGGCATCGGCAATCCGATCGGCGTGAAGTGCGGCCCGAGCCTGGAGCCGGACAACCTGCTGCGGATGCTCGACACGCTCAATCCCGGCCGGGTGCCGGGGCGGATGACGCTCATCACGCGCTACGGCTTCGACAAGATCGAGGCGCATCTGCCGAAACTGGTTCGTGCGGTGACGCGCGAGGGCCATCCGGTGGTGTGGAGCTGCGACCCGATGCACGGCAACACCGTGAAGGCGGTGACCGGCTACAAGACGCGGCCGTTCGACCGTATCCTCGCCGAAGTGCGCGGCTTCTTCGCCGTCCACCGCGCCGAGGGGACGCATGCCGGCGGCATCCATGCCGAGATGACCGGGCAGAACGTCACCGAATGCACCGGCGGCGCGATCGACGTGACCGAACAGAGCCTCGCCGACCGGTACCACACGCATTGCGACCCGCGCCTCAACGCCGGGCAGAGCCTGGAACTGGCGTTCCTGCTCGCCGAGATGCTCAACGCTGAGATGGCGGAGCGCCGCAAGGTCGCGGCCTGAGTGACAAAAGCGGGGGCGTCCGGCAATCATGCTTGACGCCCCCCGGCCCCCGGACTAAACGCGCCCCTCCACCGGACATGGCCCCTTCGTCTAGCGGTTAGGACGACGCCCTCTCACGGCGTAAGCACGAGTTCGATTCTCGTAGGGGTCACCAGGTCTACCGCGCCAGTCCGACGACGGCGCTTCCGACATATCCATCAGTGACGCTGTCGGTCGGTGTCGGAGCTGGCTGCCTTGGCACGCTGGTTCTGTCGCCGATCATCGCGGCGTGGACTGCAATCTTCCTGTTCCAACGGAAGTAGCAGGAGCGCGTGCATTGCTCGCTAGAATGGCGCTACGTCGCGCATCTTGACGGCCAATACGAAGAGCCCTTCATTGTCGTGCATAACCGCTCCGATCGATCGGTGGCGATCAAGGACCTTCGTTTTCTGACGGGCGTGTTTTGGCGGAAGCGGAGCGAAAGCACTGCGCTTGGCTACGACGATCCCGAAAAATATCGATTTCCCGTATCTCGTGGAACCGGGGAAGCTGCGCAACATCATGCTCGATGAACATCAGGCGACGCGGGCGGCCGATGAAACCTCATGGCTCACGCACCTTCTAAGCCGTGCCGGCCGGGCGCGGATCAAGGTCGAGGCTGTCACCACGGCCGGTAAGCGCATCCGCATTTCGGCCGAAGACGCTATCGCGTGGAAGAAGAAGCCGACATGGCTGCAATGACGAATTGCGATGCGCCGACCAACCCAACAGACGCTGATATTCTAGCGGCCGCAACTGACTTCCGCCACGTAATCGACGCCGCCGGGCAAGCTCCGTGGAAGGCCAAAGGCTATACCTATCCGCGCGGCTCGTGCGGCCACGCCGCGGAACTGCTCGCCTAGTATCTGCGCCGGCGCTTCGGCATCGTGCCTGACTACATCAGCCAAACGACCTATGACACGGGGATCGGCGGCTGGACGGGCGGGCACGCATGGCTCGAATGAAAAGGGCTCACGATCGACGTCTCCGGCGATCAATTCGGCTGGCCGCCGGTTATCGTCACGCATGATCCGCCGTTTCATGGCCAGGGGCAGGAAGAGCAACGATTTCCTGCAATAGCCGATCTGTGTTGGTGGGGACGGGAATGCAACTCACTTTGGCACGCAATATCGCCGCATCTGGAGCCCTAGGCGGCTGGAACACATGCGGAATACATAATCGCCGCTTGTATTCCGTAACCCGCCATCCGGCAGTTAGATTATTATAACATTGGAAAATGGTGGACGCACTTGGGCTCGAACCAAGGACCCGCTGATTAAGAGTCAGCTGCTCTACCAACTGAGCTATGCGTCCATGACCGGCCTGTAAGTGGCGCTTTGGAGAGGCGCCGGCCCCGTCGGGAGGCGGCCAATTAGCAGTGGTTTCGGATCGTGCAAACCCTTTTTCGCACTGCGGCGAAATTTTTCATCACCAGCGGACGGTGCGGCGGTTCTGGCGGTCGATCGACATCAGGATGCCGAGGCACAGCAACACCGTCATCTGGGCGGAACTGCCGAAACTGACGAGCGGCAAGGGGATGCCGACGACGGGAGCCAGGCCCATGACCATCGAGAGATTGATCGCGACGTAGAAGAATATCGTCGTCGCCAGCCCTGCGGCCGTCAGGCGCGCGAAACGGCTGGTCGCCTGCTGGCCGACGTTGATGCCCCAGCGAATCACCAGCAGGAACGCCAGGATCAACAGGCAGCCGCCGATCAGGCCCCATTCCTCGGCCATGGTCGCGAAGACGAAGTCGGTGTGACCTTCGGGCAGATAGTCGAGATGGCTCTGCGTGCCGTTGAGGAACCCCTTGCCCCACAGCCCGCCGGAGCCGATCGCGATCTTCGACTGGCTGATATGGTAGCCGGTTCCGAGTGGATCGCTTTCGGGATCGAGGAAGATGAGTACCCGATTGCGCTGATAGTCGTGCAGCAGGAAGTTGAACGCGATCGGTACGGCGATGGCGAGGCTGAGCGCGCCGCCGATGAACAGCCGCAATGGCACGCCGGCGAGGAACATCACCACGACGCCGCCGCCACAGACCATCAGCGCAGTGCCGAGGTCGGGTTGTTTCATGATCAGCAGCGCCGGGATTCCGATCAGCAGCGCCGCTGGCCAGATCGCGCCGAAGCGCCGCGTCTCGTTCGGCGGGAGCATGTCGTAGAAGCGCGCGCAGGCGAGCACGATCGCGGGCTTCATGAATTCGGACGGTTGCAGGCGGATGCCGACATCGAGCCAGCGCTGGCTGCCGCCGCGGACGGCTCCGACGAGCTCGACCAGCACGAGGGCAATGACGATGATGACATAGGCCGGCAACGCCGCCGATCGCCATGTCCTTTCGGGCACGTAGGACAGGCCCAGCGCGGCGGCGAGCAGCACGAAGAAGCGGATGCCCTGCGACAACGCCCACGGCCTCAGCGAGCCGCCAGCGGCCGAATAGAGCACGACCTGCCCGAAACCGCCGATCAGGACGACGAGCAGGATTACCCGCCAGGGAAGCCGGGCGATGGGATCGGGGATGAAGCCGCCGCGGTTCATGGTTCGGTCCGTTCGGTAGAGCCATCCTCGGCGACGCTGTTACCGAAGGGGCTTTCGGGTGCGAGCGCCGCCTGCGTCCGGTTGGCGAGGTCCGTCGCGGCTTCCACCGCGTCCGAATCGCTGGGGACGGTGGCATCCGTCTTCGTCGCGTTGGCGGCGGGTGGTGGCGACTGGGCAGCGCGATAGGCGGCGGCCTGTGCGTTCATCCGTGTCGCGATGTCGCCGCCCCAGCTCGGTTCGACCTCGGCGAGGCTCTTCATCGCGCGATCGCGATCGAACAGCCACGTCATTATGTCGCGGCCGATCATCGGCGTGTCGAGGTTGCGGACGGTGTGGCCGTTGTGTTCGAGCACGACGGCCGCGGCGTAGCGTGGGTTGTCGGCGGGGGCGAAGCAGACGAACAGCGCGTGATCGCGCAGCTTGAAGGGCAATTGGCCGTTCTTGAGCACGCCGGTGCTGCGCCGTTCCGCCATGGTGATGCGTCGGACCTGGGCCGTCCCCGTCTTGGCGGCGAGGCTCACGCCGGGGATCAGCAGGCGGGCGGCGCCGCCGGTACCGCCCTGATTGACGACGCCGTACATCGCGTCGCGGACGATCGCGAGGTGTTCGGACGCCACCGGAAGGGCGGGTGCGTCGAGATGGACGCGGTTGGCAAGCAGGCTCGGCTGCAGCGCGCGACCGGATGCGAGCCGTGCCGCCATCACCGCGAGCTGTAGCGGGTTGGTCAGCACATAACCCTGACCGATCGAGGCGTTGATGCCGTCGGCGACGGTCCAGTTCGTCTTGTACTTACGCCGCTTCCATGCCGAATCGGGCACCGTACCGTAGCGCTGGGTAGCGAGCGGCAGGTCGAACTTCTCGCCCAGCCCGAGCAGGCGCGCGGTGGGAGCGATCTTGTCGTAGCCCAGCCGGCGGACCATCTCGAAAAAATAGATGTCACAACTCTGCTCAATCGCCCCCTTCAAGTCGAGCGGACCGTGGCCGCCGCGCTTATGGCAGTGGAAGACGCCGGTGCCGACCCGCATTGCGCCCGAGCAGAAGATACGATCGTGCGCGCCGACGCCGGCGGAGAGCAACGCGAGGCCGTTCATCGGCTTCACCGTCGATCCGGGCGGATACAGGCCCTGCGTCACCTTGTTCATCAGTGGAACGTGATCGTCCTCCGACAGCATCTGCCATTCGAGGTGGCTGATCCCGTCCGAGAAGCTGTTGGGATCGTAGGCAGGCATCGATACCGAAGCCAGCATTTCGCCTGTTCGGCAGTCGAGCACCACCGCCGAACCGGAGTTTGTGCCGAGACGTCGGGCGGCATATTCCTGGAGCCCGGCGTCGATGGTCAGACGTGCCGTCTTGCCCGGCACATCGGCACGGGTCGGAAGTTCCGCCACGACCTTGCCGCGCGCCGTCACCTCCACACGCTTGGCGCCGGCCGTCCCGCGCAACTGCTTTTCCAGCTGCTTTTCCAGCCCGTCCTTGCCCAGCTTGAAACCAGGCGTGACGAGCAGCGGGTCGCGCGTTTCCTTATATTGTTCGGCGTTGGCGGCACCGACATAGCCGGTCAGATGCGCGACTGCGGCGCCGGCGGGATAGGCACGCGCGAAACCCCGGGTCGGCGCGACGCCAGGCAGTTCCGGCTGGCGCAGGCTGACCGCGGCAAACTTGTCCCAACTGATGTTCTCGGCGACCTGCACCGGCTGAAAACCCGCGGCGCTTTCGATATCGATCTTGATGCGTTCGACCTCTTCGGGCGGCAGCGCGAGGAGGCTCGCGAGCAGTCGGAGCACGCGGTCGCGGCCCTCGTCTCCGCCCTCCAGCCGGTCGGGAATGATGTCGACGCGGAAATCGGTGCGGTTGTTGGCGAGCGGCGCGCCGTGGCGATCTACGATCCAGCCCCGCCGCGGCGGAATCATCGTCAGATTGACACGGTTGCTTTCGGAAAGGAGATTGTACTTCTCGTTCTGCGCGATCGCCAGCCACCCCATCCGCCCGGCGAGCAGCACGCCGATACCCGCTTGCGCGGTGCCGAGCAGCCAGGCGCGCCGCGAAAAGCTGTACTGCTGCATCGCTTCGGTGACGATCCGCGGCGAACGCCTCATTGCGCCGGGCCCCGTTTGCGATCGATCCACGCCACCAGACGGGCCGAGAGGGGAAAGAGCATCACCGCGATCATGATCTGCGCCATTAGCACGGTATCGACGTGCGCGCCGATGGGCAGAGCGATCCAGCGCCCGATCGTGAGGCAGAAGGTGATGCCGCCGCTTGCGATCAGCCAGTCCTGCCAGAAGTCGCGAAAAACCAGTCGCTGCTCGGTGAGGTCGATCGCGATAAAGCAGAGCGACCAGAGCAGCACCGCCGAACCCAACGGCTGACCGCTGACCAGATCGTCGAACAGGCCGAGCGGGGCGGCGGCCCATGGACGGAGTGCGAAACGCGCAAGCAGTCGCCATGTCAGCAGCATGATGAGGCCGAGCGGGGGCATCAACGGCAGGCTGGCGACGACGGGCACTACGGCGGTGAGCGCGGATCCGCCGAGCACGGTCGACCATGGCACGGCGCGGGCCCGTCCCGGCGGCAACGACGGCTCGAACGGCCGATAGTCGATCGTATTCCGGGTCACCGTATCAAGGTGCCGCGGGACGGGGTGCGGGCGGGAGTGGCATCGGCATGAACGGGCGCTCGACCAGCGCAAAATCGAGCGAGTCGGGCGCGGCGAAGGGGATGGCGGTGACGCTGTCTGCACCACCCCGTTCGACCTGCGCGACCGGTACGCCCGGCGCATAGAGCCCACCGGTGCCGGAGGTGACGAACATATCACCCTGCGCGAAGCGAACGTTGGTGGCGTTGACCGAGCGGATGTCGATGCGCCCGTCGCCGCGCCCGGCAGCGATCGCGGGCAGGCCGTCGCGGGTGCGGCGCACTGGCACCAGACTTTCGGGATCGGTCAGCAACAGCACACGCGCGGCGACCGGGCCGGTTTCGAGGACGCGCCCGACGAGGCCGTTGGGACCGCGTACGGGCATACCGGGCCGTACGCCCTGGAAACGGCCTGCGTTGAGCAGGGCGAAGCGACGACCGCTCGATGCGGTCGATCCAACCAGCCGCGCCGTGACCACCGGTTCCGGCGTGCGCTCCCGCACGGCCAGCAAGGCGCGTAACCGGCGATTGTCATAGGCGATCGTACGCGCCCGCGTCAGCAACGCGCGGGCCCGCTTCGCCTCGGCGCGCAGATCGTCGTTCTCACCATGAACGCGGAACCACGTCCCGATCGCCTGCGGCACCGTCATCACCGCGTCCGACACGGCATCGAGGCCCGATGCGACTGGGGTGGTGACGCTGGCGACACCCATCCGCAACGCACTGAACGCTGGCGGATTGAAGGTCGAGACGACGAGCAAAACCGCCCCCACCACCGCCCCCGCCACCGCGAGTACGTAGCCGAGAAACGTCGAATATTGCCGCCGCCGCGAGAAACCCGTGCGACGGTCGCGGGCAGGCGCCATGCGCCGGTCCCCCCGTCTGTTGAGAAGTTACGCCGTGTAGCTCGCCGGGCTCAGCCTGTCTGCAACACGCCCCGGAACATCGGATCTTCCAGCGCACGCCCGGTGCCGAGCGCGACGCAGGTCAGCGGGTCTTCGGCGACGGTCACCGGCAAGCCGGTTTCGTCGCGCAGCACCTCGTCCAGCCCCTCCAGCAGCGCGCCGCCACCGGTCAGGACGATGCCCTGATCGACGATGTCGGCGGCGAGTTCGGGTGCGGTGTTTTCCAGCGCGACGCGGACGCCCTCGACGATCGTCGCGACCGGTTCGGACAACGCCTCCGCGATCTGGCCCTGGTTGATCTGGATCTCCTTGGGCACACCGTTGACGAGGTCGCGGCCCTTGATGAAGATGATCTTGCCGATGCCGTCGGCGGGTGGGCGGGCGATGCCGACCTCCTGCTTGATGCGTTCTGCGGTGGCTTCGCCGATCAGCAGGTTGTGGTTGCGGCGGACGTAGCTGACGATGGCCTCGTCCATCTTGTCACCACCGACTCGCACGCTGGTGGTGTAGGCGAGGCCGCGAAGCGACAGCACCGCAACTTCCGTCGTGCCGCCGCCGATGTCGACGACCATCGAACCGATCGGCTCCGTGACGGGCATGTCGGCGCCGATCGCGGCGGCCATCGGCTCCTCGATCAGGTAGACCTGGCTCGCACCGGCGTTAGAGGCGGCGTCGCGGATCGCGCGGCGTTCGACCTTGGTTGATCCCGAAGGCACGCAGATCACGATTTCCGGCCAGCGGGCGAACTTGCGCGGCCCGTGCACCTTGCGGATGAAGTGCTTGATCATCTCCTCCGCGACGTCGATGTCGGCGATGACGCCATCGCGGAGCGGGCGGATCGCCTCGATCGATCCGGGGGTCTTGCCCATCATCAGCTTGGCGTCGTCACCGACCGCCTTCACCCGCTTGACGCCGTTGATCGTCTCGACCGCCACCACCGACGGTTCGTTGAGCACGATGCCGCGACCGCGGACGTAGACCAGCGTATTCGCTGTGCCGAGATCGATCGCCATGTCGTGGGACATGAATTTGAAGAAGCGGGGGAATGGAAATGCCATCGGGCGCTGGGTTCCGTGTTCGGGACGCAAAAAGCTCCGCATGATCCGCCGCAGACCGTGTCGGCCATGAAGTTCGTCACGTTGTGCGGAAGGCTCGCGGGATGCGTTCGCTTGGTATAGAGCTTGCGGCGTGTCAATACGCCGTCTTCCCGAACATCTCGTCAATCGTATCGCCGCCGGTGAAGTGGTGGAAAGGCCCGCCAGCGCGTTAAAGGAGCTGGTCGAGAACGCGATCGACGCTGGGGCGAATCGGATTGCAGTAACCCTTTCGGAAGGGGGGCTTTCGCGCATCGGGGTTACGGACGATGGCTGCGGCATGACGCCCGCCGACATGGCTTTGGCGCTGGAACGGCATGCAACGTCAAAATTACCCGATGAGGCGATCGATCTGGTGACGACCCTCGGGTTTCGCGGTGAGGCGCTGCCGTCGATCGCCAGCGTCGCGCGGCTGACGATCGAGTCCCGCGTTGTGGGTGCGGAGGGCTGGGCGCGGGTGGTGGATAATGGCGCGGTCGTGCGCGAAGGGCCCGCCGCGCTGCCGCCGGGCACGCGGGTGATCGTCGAGGAATTGTTCGGGCGGGTGCCGGCGCGGCGCAAGTTCCTGCGATCAGCGCGGGCGGAATATGCCGCCTGTCTCGATGTCGTACGCCGGCTCGCGATGGCGCGACCCGACCTTGCCTTCACGTTGGAACATGACGGGCGACGGGCGCTTGGTGTGGCTCAGGCGGACGACCGACCGGCACGGGTCGCGGCGCTGACGGATCGGGCGCTTGCCGACAATGCGGTGCCGGTCGATCTCGAGCGCGACGGGATCGTGCTGGGCGGGGTGGCGAGCATTCCGACCTACAATCGCGGGGTCGCGGATCACCAATATCTGTTCGTCAACGGGCGACCGGTGCGTGACCGGCTGCTGATGGGCGCGATCCGGGGCGCCTATGCGGAGATGCTGCCGCGGGATCGACACGCGGTGGTGGCGCTGTTCCTCGACGTGCCGCCGAGCGAGGTGGATGTGAACGTCCATCCGGCGAAGACCGAAGTGCGCTTTCGCGATCCTGCGATGGTGCGGGGGATGATCGTATCCGGTCTGCGCCGGGCGCTGGATGCGGCCGGACATCGCAGTGTCCAGCGACCGAGCGAGGATGCGCTGGCGATGTGGCGGCCCGAGCTGGCTGCCGTGCCAGTGCCGGGATGGGGGCCAATGGCGGATGCCGGCCCGGGGGCAGCGGGTTATCAGGGCGTGCGCGATCGCCCGACGTTCTTTACGGCGCCGCCGGCGGCGCGCGCCGAACCCGCATGGGCGCCGGCGCCGCAAACCGTAGCGCATCCGCTCGGCGTAGCCCGCGGGCAGGTTGCCCAGACCTATATCGTCGCGGAGGCGGAAGATGGCTTGGTGCTGGTCGACCAGCATGCCGCGCATGAACGACTGGTGCTCGAACGGATGCGCGCGGCGCTCGCCGGGGGACAAATCGCGGCCCAGGCCTTGCTGATTCCGGAGGTCGTCGAGCTGGACGAGCCGGCATGCGACCGGCTGGAGGCGCGTGCGGATGAACTTGCCGAGCTGGGCCTCGACCTCGAACGATTCGGTCCCGCTGCGATGCTGGTTCGGTCGACGCCGGCGCTGCTGGGGCAGGCGGACCCGACCGGCTTGGTCACCGACCTTGCCGACGAACTCGCCGCCTTCGACGAAGCCCTGTCGTTGCGCGAGCGACTGGATGCGGTAGCCGGAACGATGGCGTGCCACGGTTCGGTCCGCGCGGGGCGGGTGCTCGGCGTGGCCGAGATGAATGCACTGCTCCGCGAGATGGAGGTGACGCCGCATTCCGGCCAGTGCAACCACGGTCGTCCCACATGGGTAAAATTGTCGATGACGGATGTGGAAAAGCTTTTCGGCCGAAAATGATCAGCTTGGCCTAGCTCCCGGTGCGTTAGTTGGGCGCGTCTGCAACGGCAAAAAAGCCGCTTGCCGGACCCTTTGATCAGTCCTCCGCAAGCACAGTCGCAGACATCCTTGTCAAAGCCGCTTTCGCGGAGGTGTTGTCATGCCTAAAGTGATGTGCCGGTTTGGGATGCCGGTTCCTGCGGCGTTCATGCAATCGCAACCTTTGCGGTCGGCGTGCATTCAGACTCCGACACCATAATTCTGGGTTGCCGTATCATGAAGCAGATTTTTCCGGTCGTCCTCGCGTTGATCCCACTCGCCGCGGTGGTGGGTGCATGCATCAGCTGCCCCTGATCGACGGACCATTTCGACAAAGAAAAGGCCGCCCGGTGATACACCGGGCGGCCTTTTCGTATGTCGGCGATGGGCCGGCAGAGGGAGATTAGCTCTGTGCCTGCTCCGCATCAGCCCGATCGTCCGACTGCACTTCGGCAGTCGCGCCCGGCTCGGCGTTGGGATCGTAATCCTCGACGAAGCCGGCTTCGTCGCGCTCGAACATCGATGCCATGACATCGACGCCGGTCGCCTGCATCTCGGCCTCTTCGGGCGAGCGTGCGACGTTGACCTTGACGGTCACCGCAACTTCCGGGTGCAACGCGACGCGCACCTCGTACACGCCGATCGACTTGATCGGCTTGTCGAGCACGACCTGGTTCTTGGCGACCTTGTGGCCATCGGCCTCGAGCGCTTCGACCAGATCGCGAACCGCGACCGAACCATAGAGCTGGCCGGTGTTCGATGCCTGACGGATCAGGGTGACCGATGCGTCCTTGAAGCTCTGCGCATCCTTCTCGGCTTCGCCGCGACGGTTGGCATTGTCCGATTCGATGCGGGCGCGATTAGCCTCGAACACCTTGCGGTTGGCTTCGTTGGCGCGCAGCGCCTTCTTGTTCGGCAGCAGGAAGTTACGGGCGAAACCGTCCTTAACCTTCACCACGTCGCCGATGGCGCCGAGCTTCTCGACGCGCTCAAGCAGAATGACGTCCATGTGTCGGACTCCTTACTTAACGACGTAGGGCAGCAGGCCCAGATGACGGGCGCGCTTGATGGCCTGGGCCAGCTCGCGCTGCTTCTTCGCGCTCACCGACGTGATGCGCGACGGCACGATCTTGCCACGCTCGGACACGAAGCCCTGGAGCAGCCGGACGTCCTTATAGTCGATCCGGGGAGCGTCCTTGGCCGAGAACGGGCAGGACTTGCGGCGGCGGAAAAACGGGCGAGCCATTATGCGGCCTCCTCTTCACGGTCACGACGGGGGCCACGATCAGGACGGTCGCCGCGCGGGCCACCATCGCGTCCGCCATCACGGCCACCTTCACGGTCGCCACGACGCTCACGATCACGCTCCTGCTTGCGCATCATCACGGTCGGACCGTCTTCCAGCTCATCGACCTTGACGGTCATGTAGCGGATCACGTCCTCGTTGATCTGGGTCTGGCGCTCCAGCTCGGCGACCACGTTGCCCGGGGCATCGATCTCGAGCATGACGTAATGCGCCTTGCGGTTCTTGGCGATGCGATAGGCGAGGCTGCGAAGGCCCCACGTCTCGGTCTTGACGACCTTGCCGCCATTGTCTTCGATGATCTTGGTGGCGTTTTCCGCCAGCGCGTCCACCTGCGCCTGTGCCAGATCCTGGCGCGCAAGGAACGTGTGCTCGTACAGAGCCATGCCTTGTCCTTCGTTGGCCGATCGCTGACGCCGCCCCATGCGACGCCCCTCCGGCTGTCTTCTCTCGTGCAATACGAACCGGGGCGGAGAGACTGGCTCTCCACCCCGGATGTGGGCCTCATACCGACCTCGCCACTAATAGCAAGGTGACTTGGCGGTTAGCGGAACGAACGCTGGATCACGCGGACCACAGTGCCGTTGTTGCGTACGAGGATCGCATCGTTGCCCGAACGCGCCCAATACTGCCCGCGCCCCGGAGCGGCGAGACGATAGGTGCGATAGTCGCGGACAACCCGGTAGTTGGTGGCGTAACGGCGGTCGAAGTGCTGGCCGGCGCGCCAGTTGCGCGGGCCGTTGTTGCGAATGCCGTTATTGCGGACGGTCGTGCGCTGCGTCACAACGGTGCGACCGTTCGGACGCTCCTTGACGGTCGTGACGGTGCGCTCGCGCTGGACCGGCGCAGCCTCCGCGGCGCTTACGGCCATCGGGCTGGCGACCAGGGTAGCGGCGATGGCGCTCAGGATCAGCTTCTTCATGACAAAACTCCCATTCGATTACAGGCGCCGTTCTGTCCGGCGTCGAAGCAAGAGATAGGAGCGAGATGTCGCATACCTCTTTCAACAACCTCGCAAAACGGTCGCAACGTGTCGCAACTCGGCAAGGTTCGTTCAGGTTGCGTGTCGGCCGGAGCGGGCCTAGTGCCGCGACCCTGCAATCACAGGAGACGCGCGATGCGGGCATTCATCTTTCCGGGGCAGGGGAGCCAAGCGGTCGGCATGGGCAAAGCGTTGCGCGAAGCCAGCCCGGTCGCACGCGAGGTGTTCGGCGAGGTCGACGAGGCGCTGGGCCAGCATCTGTTCCGGCTGATGACCGAGGGGCCGGCGGAGGACCTGCAACTCACCGAGAATGCACAGCCCGCTATCATGGCGAATGCGATCGCAACGCTGCGCGTGCTGGAGCGGGAAGGCGGCGTGCGGCTGGCCGACAAAGCAGATTATGTCGCCGGGCATAGTCTTGGCGAATATAGCGCCCTGTGCGCGGCAGGCACGTTTGATCTGGCGACGACGGCGCGACTGCTGAAGCTGCGGGGACAGGCGATGCAGGCGGCGGTGCCGGTCGGTGAGGGGGCGATGGCGGCGCTGCTCGGCGCGGACCTCGACAAGGCGCAGACGATCGCCGGGGCGGCAGTGGACGCGATTCTCGCTGAAGGCGGCAAGGAACTGGTCTGCACCGTGGCGAACGACAACGATCCGTCGCAGGTGGTGATTTCCGGCCATCGTCTCGCAATCGAGCGCGCGGTGGCGATGGCGAAGGATCTGGGCGCAAAGCGTGCGGTGCTGCTGCCGGTATCCGCGCCGTTCCACTGCCCGCTGATGCAGCCGGCCGCCGATGCGATGGATGCGGCGCTGGCCGATGCGCGCATCGCCGCGCCGCTGGTGCGGGTGTTCGCCAACGTCGATGCGGTGGCGATCGCCGATCCCGGCGCGATCCGGGTTGCTCTGGTGCAGCAGGTGACGGGCATGGTCCGTTGGCGCGAATCGGTGCTCGCGATGGTCGATGCGGGGGTGACGCAGTTCGTCGAATTCGGCGGCAAGGTCCTCTCCCCCATGGTCAAGCGCATCGCCCCCGACGCGGAGGCGATCAGCGTGGTCACGATGGACGACATCGAGGATTTGCTTAAGAAGGTGTGATCGAGAGCCAGCGCATGAAGGTTTGTTCACGCGGAGACGCGGAGACGCGGAGAAGAAGTGAGGGACATCGACCAGATCAGCGTGACGTTCTCGATCTGGCTTTGAGGATGCATCGCGATCTTGGGCCAGGACTGCTCGAAAGCGTTTATGAAACCGTGCTTGCTGGCAAGCTTATCGCGCTTGGTTATTCCGTTGCCCGCCAACGGCCGGTCGAGATCGAGTTCGAGGGTATGCGCTTCGACGTAGCGTTCCGTATCGATCTTCTTGTAGACGAGCGACTGCTCGTAGAGATCAAATCCGTCGAGCGGCTGACGATCATCCATGCCAAACAATTGTTGACCTATCTACGCCTCACCAAGCAGCCCGTCGGGCTGCTCATCAACTTCGGTGGCGCGACGCTCAAGGAGGGAGTGCGACGATCGTCAATGACCATCGCCCCTCCGCGTCTCCGCGTCTCCGCGTGAACAATCTTCTTGGAGACTAAATATGTTCGATCTCACTGGTATGACTGCGCTCGTCACCGGCGCTTCCGGCGGTATCGGGTCCGCTATCGCCAAGGCGCTGGCGGGGCAGGGAGCCAAGCTGGCGGTGTCGGGGTCCAATGCCGACAAGCTGGAGGCGTTTCGCGCCGGGTTGGGGGGCGAGCATGTCGCGGTGCCTTGCGACCTGTCGGATGCCGCCGCGGTGGATGCATTGGTGCCGCAGGCGGTGGCGGCGTTGGGGGGGCGGATCGATATCCTCGTCAACAACGCCGGCGTCACGCGCGATAATCTGGCGATGCGGATGAAGGACGAGGAATGGGATCAGGTGATCCGCGTCAACCTCGAAGCCGCATTCCGGCTGATCCGCGCGGCCGCCAAGCCGATGATGAAGCAGCGCTTCGGCCGCGTCGTGTCGATCACCTCGGTCGTCGGCCAGACCGGCAATCCGGGGCAGGCGAACTACGCCGCGTCGAAGGCGGGCCTCGTAGGCATGTCGAAGGCGCTGGCGCAGGAACTCGCCAGCCGTAATATCACCGTCAATTGCGTCGCGCCCGGGTTCATCCGCTCGGCGATGACCGACGGCCTGCCCGAGGTGCAGAAAACCGCGCTGCTCGGCCGCATCCCGGCGGGTGATCTCGGCACCGGAGAGGACATCGGTGCCGCGGTCGTCTATCTCGCCAGCCGTGAGGCGGGGTATGTCACCGGACAGACCTTGCACGTCAACGGCGGTATGGCCATGATCTAGGCCGGGTTTGGGAATCGGCCGTTCGGCACGACCCTGAACAGACGCTTGCCACCTGAACCTGCCCGTTCTACGGGCGTTCAGGAACAAACAAACACCCCCAAAGCGAAGAGGGAATATACCATGAGCGAGACCGCCGACCGCGTGAAGAAGATCGTCGTCGAGCATCTCGGCGTCGAAGCCGACAAGGTGACCGAGGACGCGAGCTTCATCGACGACCTGGGTGCCGACAGCCTCGACATCGTCGAGCTCGTCATGGCGTTCGAGGAAGAGTTCGGGGTCGAAATCCCCGACGATGCCGCCGAGAAGATCACGACCGTCAAGGACGCGATCACCTATATCGACGAGCACAAGGCCTAAGATCCGCGGCTGCGGCCAAACCCGATGTCATCGGGTCGGATTTGAACGGCTCCCCGTCCCCGGCTAGAGGGCGGGGAGCCGTTTCGCGTTGTAAGGAACGTCGCCCCGTCGCGAATGCGGGGTCTCAGGCGGCATGAGGTTTCCGGTGTCGAGCCGGAGATGACGAAAGAAGGAAGAACAGCATGCGTCGCGTCGTCGTCACCGGTCTTGGCCTCGTCACCCCGCTGGGCGCGGATGTGGAAACCGCCTGGGCCAACATCATCGCCTCGAAGTCGGGCGCGGACACGATCCGGCGTTTCGATGCGACGGACTATCATTCGAATTACGCCTGCGAAGTGAAGCCGGCGGATCACGAATATGGCTTCGACGCGGGCAAGCGCGTCGATCACAAGATCCAGCGCCAGGTCGATCCGTTCATCGTCTATGGCATCGATGCCGCCGGTCAGGCGCTCGAGGATGCGGGCCTGACCGAGATGACCGAGGCCGAGCGCTTCCGCGCCGGCTGTTCGATCGGGTCGGGCATCGGTGGCCTGCCGGGGATCGAGAGCGAATCGCTGGTGCTTGCCGCCAAGGGGCCGAAGCGCGTGTCGCCGCACTTCGTCCATGGTCGGCTGATCAACCTGATCTCGGGTCAGGTCTCTATCAAATACGGGCTGATGGGCCCCAATCACGCGGTCGTCACCGCCTGTTCGACCGGCGCGCATTCGATCGGCGACGCCGCGCGGATGATCGCAATGGACGATGCCGACGTGATGCTCGCGGGCGGCGCAGAGAGCGCGATCTGTCCGATCGGCATCGCCGGCTTCGGGCAGGCGCGCGCGCTGTCCACCAACTTCCGCGACGAACCGTGGCGCGGCAGCCGCCCCTACGACCGCGACCGCGACGGCTTCGTGATGGGCGAGGGTGCGGGCGTGCTGTGCCTGGAGGAATACGAGCGGGCCAAGGCGCGCGGCGCGCATATCTATGCCGAAGTGATCGGTTACGGCCTGTCCGGCGATGCCTATCACGTCACCGCGCCGCATCCGGAGGGCTCGGGCGCGTTCCGGTCGATGGAGATGGCGATGCGCAAGTCCGGCCTGCGGCTGGAGGACATCGACTATATCAACGCGCACGGCACCTCGACCCCGCTCGGCGACGAACTGGAACTGGGCGCGGTGCGCAAGCTGTTCGGAGCGTCGCTCGACGGCGTGTCGATGTCGTCGACCAAGTCGGCGATCGGCCATCTGCTCGGCGGCGCGGGTGCGGTCGAATCGATCTTCTGCATCCTCGCGATGCGCGACGGCATCGTGCCGCCGACGCTCAACCTCGACAATCCGAGTGAGAATTGTGTCGGCGTTGACCTCGTCCCGCATGTCGCCAAGAAGCGGCAGGTGAAGGCGGTGCTCAACAATTCGTTCGGGTTCGGCGGCACCAATGCGTCGCTGGTGATGAAGGCGCTCTGATCGCGTGCGCAAGGTCGGTTGCCTCGGTTTGCTGATCGGCCTTGCGGCGATCGTCGCCGCGTTCCTCGTGGTACAGGGCTGGGGCGGGAGCGGTCCCGCGCCGAAGACCCTGACCGTGCAGGTAGCGGAGGGCAGCAGCCTCGCCGCCGCCGCCCGGGAACTGGAGCAGGCAGGTGCGATAAGGTCCGCCAGCCGGTTCCGGCTGCTGGCGCGAGTGTTCGGGTCGGGCGAGCCGATCAAGGCGGGCGAGTACCGCATTCCCGCACGCACCAGCCCGTCCGATATCCTGAAGATGTTGCAGGGCGGAAAGGTGCTGCAACGGCTGGTGGTGGTGCCGGAGGGCTATCCGTCGGTGCTGGTCCATGATGCGCTGGCCAAGGCCGACGGGCTGACCGGCAGCGTGCCGGTGCCTGCCGAGGGTTCGGTGCTACCCGACAGCTACGCCTTCCAGCGCGGCGATACGCGGGCATCGGTGGTGACCCGGATGCAGACCGCGATGCGGGACTATCTTGCTCAGGCATGGACGAAACGGAAGCCGGGAATTGCGGTGAGCACGCCCGAACAGGCGATCATTCTCGCCTCGATCGTCGAAAAGGAAACCGGCAAGCCGTCCGAACGGCGCACGGTTGCTGCGGTGTACGCCAATCGCCTGAAGCGTGGCATGCCGCTGCAGGCGGACCCAACAGTGATCTATCCGATCACCAAAGGGCGCCCGCTCGGCCGCCGCATCCTGCGGTCGGAGCTGCGAGCCAAGAACGGGTACAACACCTATGCCGAGGCCGGGCTACCGGCGGGACCGATCGCGAATCCCGGACGGGCGTCGATCGACGCCGTGCTCGATCCGGCGCAGTCCAACGCACTGTACTTCGTTGCGGATGGCACCGGCGGGCATGTCTTCGCCGACACGCTCGATCAGCATAATGCAAACGTACGCAAATGGTACGCGATCCGCCGCCAGCGCGGCGAGATGTAGGCGTTTACCCGCTGCCGTCATTGTCAGGAATGTAGGCGACGCGACATCCGCGCTCGCAGCGATCACCTCGCTACGCTGCGATAACGAAGCGCGGGAAGAGCGCCGGCAGAGCCGCCCGGATCAGACCAGGCGGCTCTGCTTCACCGCAGCCTCGATGAAGCTCGCGAACAGGGGATGCGGGTCGAACGGCTTGCTCTTTAGTTCCGGATGGAACTGGACGCCGACGAACCAGGGGTGATCCGGCCGCTCGACGATCTCGGGCAGGGTGCCGTCCGGCGACATGCCGCTGAACACCAGACCGCCCTGTTCCAGCGCATCCTTGTAGTTGGTGTTGACCTCGTAGCGGTGGCGGTGACGTTCGTGGATCGTGGTGCCGCCGTAGATCGACGACACGACGCTGTTGCCATCCAGTGCGGCTTCATAGGCGCCGAGTCGCATCGTGCCGCCCATGTCGCCCTGCTCTTCACGCTTTTCGAGACCATCGCGGCCCATCCATTCGGTGATGAGGCCGACTACGGGTTCCTCGGTGGGCCCAAACTCCGTCGATGACGCGCCCGCGATGCCGGCGAGGTCGCGTGCGCCCTCGACACAGGCCATCTGCATGCCGAAACAAATGCCGAAATAGGGGATCTCGCGCTCGCGGGCGAATTTGACCGACTTGATCTTTCCTTCGGCACCACGCTCGCCGAACGCGCCGGGCACGAGGATCGCGTCGCAGGGTTCGAGCTGGCCGATGATCTCCGAATCGTCGTTTTCGAACAGTTCGGCGTCGATCCAGCGGACGTTGACCTTGACCCGGTTGGCGATGCCGCCGTGGACCAGAGCCTCGTTCAGCGACTTGTAGGCGTCCTGGAGGCCGACATACTTGCCGACCACTCCGACGGTGACCTCCCCCTCGGGATTGGTCAGGCGATCCATGATCTCCGTCCACCGAGACAGGTCCGGTGCGGAGGACGGTGTGATGCCGAAGGCGCGCAGCACCTCCGAATCGAGGCCTTCGCCGTGATATTGCAGCGGTACCGCATAGATGCTCTTGGCATCCAGCGCCGGGATGACGGCGCTTTCCGGCACGTTGCAGAACAAGGCGATCTTGGCGCGGTCCGACGGCGGCAGCGGGTGTTCGCAACGGCAGACCAGCACATCGGGCTGTACGCCCAGCGCCGCGAGCTCGCGCACCGAATGCTGCGTCGGCTTGGTCTTCAATTCCCCCGCTGCCGCAATGTACGGCACCAGCGTCACGTGGATGCTGATGGCATTGCCGCGGCCGACTTCGTTCTTCAACTGGCGGATCGCCTCGATGAACGGCAGCGATTCGATGTCTCCGACGGTGCCGCCGATCTCGCACAGCACGAAGTCGAGGTCGTCGGTTTCCGCCCGCGCGAATGCCTTGATCGCGTCCGTGACGTGCGGGATCACCTGCACCGTAGCGCCGAGGTAGTCGCCGCGCCGCTCGCGCTCGATGATCGTCTTGTAGATCCGGCCGGAGGTGACGTTGTCCGACTGGCGCGATGCGACGCCGGTGAAGCGTTCGTAATGACCGAGGTCGAGGTCGGTCTCCGCGCCGTCGTCGGTGACGTAGACTTCGCCATGCTGGTACGGGCTCATCGTGCCTGGATCGACGTTGAGATAGGGATCGAACTTTCGAATCCGGACGCGATAACCGCGTGCCTGAAGCAAAGCTGCGAGAGAGGCCGCCATGAGGCCCTTGCCGAGCGACGAGACCACGCCGCCGGTTATGAAGATGTACCGCGCCATGGGAGAAATCGCCTAGCGTGTTTGGGGGTCGAACGACAAGAGCGCGCGGGGGGGACCCGCGCGCGATTTACGATGAACGGTGGATCGGCTTAGCGCTGGAGCGGCACCGCGCCGTTGTCGGCAGGCGCGTTCGGCACGGCATCCTGTGCCGGAGCCGGTGCGGCAGCCGCCGGGGGCGTCCGGGCGAGCGACGTATCGATCGTCTGCGTCTGGCGGCTGGCCGCGATGAAGGCGAGCGCGATCGACATGCAGACGAACACCGTGGCGAGGATCGCCGTCATCTTGGTGAGGAAATCGGCCGCACCGCGCGCCGACATCAGTCCCGACGGGCTACCGCCCATGCCGAGGCCACCACCCTCCGACCGCTGCATCAGGATCACCGTCACGAGCGCGGCAGCGATGATGGCATGTAGGACGAGAAGGAAGGTGAACATCTAAGGTCCCGAATATCGGATGAAGGCGCGCACATAGGCGAGGGCCGGCCCGCGATCAACCGCCCGTTCCTGCCGACCGTCACCGGCAGGATGTCCGACTTATTACACATGCCTGTTCATTTAACGGAAACCCGGGACGTGCGGGGGCGTTATGACCGCGAAACAAAGCCCCGAAAACGGCGCAGAAACGGATATTTGATCGTGGGTACAGCCGCGCAGTCCCTTGCCACCTGGATGACGGCCCTGGTCGATTACGTCCGGTCGGGAGAGCCCGATCTGACCAATCGTCAGATGGCGCTGCTCCTTCTCGTCTACCTCAATCCCGGCCCTCATACGGTGCGCGGTCTGGCGCGGGCGCTGAACGTCTCGAAGCCCGTCGTCACGCGCGCCTTGAACAGGCTGGGTGCGCTCGGCTATCTGCGCCGTCAACGTGACGACAGCGACAAGCGCAACATCTTCGTCGCGCGTACTTCCGAAGGGGCAGAGTTTCTTGAAGAGTTCGGGCAATTCCTTGGCGAAGGCGACCCCCGGTCGCTCCAGCCCGCCCTCGCGTAGGGCCTTCGCCCTCACCGGCCCATCGGTCGACCTCGACCCGAAGACGCACGCGGTGCGTGGCGACCTCGCCGATGTTCGCTTGGCTGAACAGGTATTTGCTCCGCATTACGCGGCGCCGCTGAAGGCGCGGGTGCTGACTGGCATCGCGCTGTTCGCCGATCGCAACCTCAGTGAGCCGATTGGCGATCTTGCTCCGGGAGACGTGTTCGAGGTGCTGGAAGTCGCCGGGAAGCATGCCTGGGGGCTTTCCGTACGGGCGGGAATGGTTGGTTATGTCGATCGCACGGCGCTCGACAAGGTTTCGGATTTCGATTCGTGAGTGTCACGGTCTTCATCGACGGTGCGGTCGGTACGACCGGTATAGACATCCGTGATCGACTGGCCGGCAGGACCGACCTGACAGTCGTGACGCTGGATGACGATCGGCGTAAGGACGCTTCGGCGCGCGCCGAAGCGCTAAATGATGCGGATATCGCCATTCTCTGCCTGCCAGACGAGGCCGCGCGCGAGGCCGTTGCTCTGGTACGGGGCGGGATACGGGGCGGGACGACGCGGATCATCGATGCATCCTCCGCGCACCGCGTGGCCGACGGATGGACCTACGGCTTTCCGGAACTGGCGCCAGGACAGGGCGAACGGATCGCCATGTCCCGCTTCGTGTCGAATCCGGGATGCTACCCCACCGCCTTCCTCGCACTGATGGCGCCGCTGGTTCGCGCCGGGCTGGTGCCGACCGACTGGCCGCTGACCTACAATGCCACATCCGGCTATTCGGGCGGGGGCAAGTCGATGATTGCCGAATTCGAACAGGGCGGCACCGACACCGCGTTCCGAATTTACGCCCTCCGCCTGTCCCACAAGCACCTGCCCGAGATGCGCGATCATGCCGGCCTCACGCATCCGCCGATCTTCGCACCCGCCGTCGCGCGGCTGAATCGCGGCATGCTGGGTGAGATACCCCTCCCGTTGAAGCAATTGCCGGGCGCCCCGAGCCTTGCGCAGATCGAGGATACGCTCGCCGCCGCCTATCGGGACAGTACGCTCGTCTCGGTCGCTTCCGGTGATCCGGCTGCCGTGGAGATCGAGGAAAACGCCGGCACCGATCGTATGACCTTGCGCGTCTGCGGCAATGCCGACAGCGGCCATGTCCGCCTGATCGCGACGCTCGACAATCTGGGCAAGGGCGCCGGTGGTGCTGCCGTACAGAATCTCAATATCATGGCCGGGCTCGATCCGCTCGCCGGCCTCATCCTCTAGAAATCCAAGGATCGTCATGCAGCGCAATCCCGTCGGCAAGCTGCTCCTGTTCGGAGCGACCGGTGACCTCGCGCAGCGCATGCTGCTGCCCTCTCTCTATGGCCTGCACGCCGACGGACTGCTGCCGGATGGGCTGACGATCACCGGTTCGGCGCGCAGCGACCTCGACGATGCCGGTTTTCGCGACTTCGCCAAGAAGGCGCTGGACGAGTTCCTGCCGGCCGATCGCAAGGACGAAGGTGCCCTGTCGGGGTTCCTTGATCGCATCTTCTACCAGTCGGTCGATCTGTCGGATCAGTCGACGTATCAGGCGTTGGCCGAAAAGGTCGGCGACGTCTCCGGCGGTCTCGCCATCTATCTGTCGACGGCGCCATCGCTGTTCGAACCGGCGGTGAAGGGGCTGAAAAGCGTCGGCCTTGCCGGGGACACGGTGCGCATCGGCCTGGAAAAGCCGCTTGGCTACGATCTGGGCTCGAGCAAGGAGATCAACGACACCGTTGCCTCCGTCTTCCCGGAAGACCGCATCTTCCGTATCGACCATTACCTCGGCAAGGAAACGGTCCAGAACATTCTGGCGTTACGCTTCGGCAACTCGATGTTCGAGCCGATCTGGAACGCGCAAGGGATCGACAACGTCCAGATCACGATCGCCGAAACCGTCGGTCTCGAGGATCGCGCCGGTTATTACGAGGGCGCCGGCGCGTTGCGCGACATGGTCGCCAACCACATGCTCCAGCTGGTCGCGCTGATCGCCATGGAGCCGCCGGCCTTGTACGACGGCACTGCGATCCGCGACGAAAAAGCCAAAGTTTTCCGATCGATGCGCAAGATCGAAGCCGAGGCCGTGCAACAATGCACCGTGACCGGCCAGTATGAAGAAGGCGCCGTCGGCGGCAAGGTCGTGAAGGGCTATGACGACGAGCTTGGCTATGACAGCAACGTCGAGACGTTCGTCGCGATCAAGGCGCATATCGACAACTGGCGCTGGCAAGGCGTGCCCTTCTACCTGCGCACCGGCAAGCGCATGGCGAAGCGTCGCAGCGAGATCGCGATCCAGTTCAAGCCTGTGCCGCATTCGATGTTCCGCGGTCGCGGCGGTCTGCTCCAGCCCAACACGCTGGTGATCCGCCTGCAGCCCGAGGAATATGTCCAATTGCTGGTGATGACCAAGGAACCCGGGCTCGATCGCGAGGGTGTGCGCCTGCGCGAAGTACCGCTGAACCTGAGCCTGGACGCCGAATTCGCCGGATCCCGGCGCCGCATCGCCTACGAGCGCTTGCTGCTCGACCTGATCGAAGGGGATCAGACGTTATTCGTCCGCCGCGACGAGGTGGAGGCGCAGTGGACCTGGATCGACGCCATCCGCGCCGGATGGGAGGCGAACAAGACCAAGCCCAAGCATTACAGCGCCGGCACCTGGGGGCCGGCTGGCGCGATCGGCCTCACCGAGCGCGACGGGGTGACCTGGCAGGACGATTGAACCTGCGTTTGCAGAACCAAACGACCGCGCAAAACCTTCCCCCATACGTATGCGGGGCCACTTACCTTGCGGGCACACCGGGTCTATCGGGTGCTCGACCATACGCGCAGAACACGAGAGAACACACGGATGAGCGAAATCGAATGGTGGGATTATGACGACGCGGCCGAAATGGCCAATGCCGTCGCGGGTGATATCCAGTTCATCATCGAGGCGGCGATCGATGCGCGCGGCGCGGCGGTGATCGCGCTGTCGGGCGGCAAGACGCCGGTTCCGATCTATGAAAAGCTCGCCAAGGCGAAGCTCGACTGGAAGCGGGTGACGATCGTCCCCACCGACGAGCGTATCGTACCGTTGGGTGATGCGCTGTCCAACGTCACCATGATCGCCAAGGCCTTCATCCCCAAGGGCGCACGCGTCATGCCGATCGTCCCGCAGGCGACCGCCGATTACAAAAGTGCCGGTCGTTCGGCGGACGCGCTGATGCAGGATCTGCACTGGCCGCTCGACCTGTGCCTGCTCGGCGTCGGTGGCGATGGCCACACCGCATCGATCTTCCCCGGCCCCGATTTCGACGAGGCGCTGGCCGGGCCGAAGGAGCGGCGCGCGCTCGGCGTCATGCCCGATCCGCTGCCGTCTGAGGCGCCGGTCGCCCGCGTGACGCTCAGCCGCGAAGGCATCGTCACGGCGCGCGCACTGATGATCGCGGTCACTGGACAGGGCAAACGCGACGTCATCGAACGCGCGATCGATCAGGGGCCGTCCTCGCCCTACCCGATCGGTCGCGTGCTCGCGGACGCCGAGCTGCCCGTCGATATCCACTGGGCGCCCTGAGCCTCCCTCCATCGCACTCCTCCCCGGGACCCGCGCCATGAACTCCGAAGTCTCCGCCGTCACCGACCGGATCATCGAGCGATCGAGGGAGAGCCGCGCCGCCTATCTCGCGCTGATCGAGCGCGAACGGGACAACGGCGCCCGTCGTCCGCAACTCGGCTGCGCCAATCTGGCGCACGCCTATGCGGGCACCGAGGAGGATCGCGACACGCTGCGTGCCGATACCGGCATGAACATAGGCATCGTCACCGCCTATAACGACATGCTGTCGGCGCACGCGGTCTATTATCGCTACCCCGAGTTGATGAAGGTCTGGGCGCGCGAGGTCGGCGCTACGGCGCAGGTCGCTGGCGGCGTACCGGCGATGTGCGACGGCGTGACGCAAGGCTATCCCGGCATGGAGCTGTCGCTGTTCAGCCGAGACACGATCGCGCTGTCGACCGCAATTGCGCTCAGCCATGGCACGTTCGAAGGCGCGGCGCTGCTCGGTATCTGTGACAAGATCGTACCGGGGCTGCTGATGGGGGCGCTGCGCTTCGGCCATCTGCCGATGGTGTTGATCCCCGGCGGCCCGATGCCGTCCGGCCTTGCCAACAAGGCCAAGGCGGCGGTGCGCGAGGCCTATGCTGAAGGGAAGGCGGGCCGCGAGGAGCTGCTGGATGCCGAGATACAGGCGTATCACGGCAAGGGCACCTGTACCTTCTACGGCACTGCCAACACCAACCAGATGATGATGGAGGTGATGGGCCTGCACATGCCCGGCGCCGCCTTCGTGAACCCGGGCACCAAACTGCGTCAGGAACTCACCCGCGCCGCCGTCCACCGGCTGGCGAAGATAGGCTGGCGCGGCGACGATTACCGCCCCCTCGGCCATTGCGTGGATGAAAAGGCGATCGTCAACGCCGCCGTCGGCCTGCTCGCAACCGGTGGATCCACCAATCACCTGCTCCATGTACCAGCCATCGCCCGCGCCGCCGGGATCGTCATCGACTGGGAGGATTTCGACCGCCTCAGCCGCGCCGTCCCGCTGATCGCCCGCGTCTATCCCAACGGATCGGCGGACGTGAACGCGTTCGAGGCGGCGGGCGGCATGCCCTTCGTCGTCAGGGAACTGCTCTCCGCCGGCCTGCTGCACGGCGACATCACCACCGTCACCGGCGACGATCTGTCCGCCTATGCGGAAAAGCCGGTAATCGCCGACGAACAGCTCGCGTGGGAGCCAGTCGGCGACAGCGGCGACACAAGCATCCTCCGCCCGGTCGCCGAAGCCTTCTCCCCCGACGGCGGCATGCGCATCCTCGCCGGCAACATCGGCCGGTCGTGCATCAAGGTATCCGCGGTCGACCGCGAGCGCTGGGTGATCGAGGCGCCGGCGCGCGTCTTCCACGACCAGCTCGACGTGATCGAGGCGTTCAAGCGCGGCGAGCTGGAACAGGACGTCGTCGTCGTCGTCCGCTTCCAGGGTCCCCGCGCCAACGGCATGCCCGAACTGCACAAGCTGACCCCACCGCTGGGCGTGCTGCAGAACCGCGGCTTCAAGGTTGCGCTCGTGACAGATGGCCGCATGTCGGGCGCCAGCGGCAAGGTGCCCTGCGCGATCCATTGTTCGCCGGAAGCGCTGGGCAACGGCGCGATCGGCAAGATTCGTGATGGCGACATCATCCGCGTCGATGCGGTCAACGGTCGGCTCGACGCGCTGGTCGATGCCGCGGAATGGCTTGAGCGTCCATTATGCGACGCACCGGGCGCGGCGACCGGCATGGGCCGCGAGCTGTTCGGCATGTTCCGCGGGCTGGCGGACGAGGCCGAAAAGGGCGCATCGGGCATGCTGGCGGTAGCGGGGCTTTAACGCTCCGTGCTCCTGCGCAGGCAGGAGCCCAGGGCCACCAGCGGTGCGTTCGGAACTCTGGGCTCCTGCCCGCGCAGGAGCACAAGAAGCGGTGATTGGAGAGAGAAGCATGCAACTCGTCAGCGTCGACATCGGCGGCACCCACGCCCGCTTCGCCATTGCGGAAGTCGAGGACGGCCACGTCGTCGCGCTCGGCGAACCCGTGACGCTGAAGACCGCGGAACACGCCAGCCTGCAGACCGCATGGCAGGCGTTCGCCGCCCGTCACGGCACCCCGCTCCCCAAGGCGGCGGCGATCTCCGTCGCCTCGCCGATCACCGGCGACATCATCCGCCTGACCAACAATCCGTGGGTGATCCGCCCCTCGCTGATCCCCGAACGGCTGGGGGCCGATGTCTACACCGTCATCAACGATTTCGGCGCGGTAGGCCACGCCGTGGCGCAGTTGCCAGCCGAGCATTTCGAACATCTCTGTGGTCCGGACAACGCGCTACCGGCGCAGGGCGTTACCACCGTCTGCGGACCCGGCACCGGGCTTGGCGTCGCGCAGGTCTTCAAGACCGACGGCCGTTACCACGTTCTCCCGACCGAAGGAGGGCACGTCGATTACGCGCCACTCGACGGGATCGAGGACGCCTTCGTCAAGCGCCTCCGTCGCACCTACACGCGCGTCTCCGCCGAGCGCATCTGCTCCGGCCCCGGTATCGTCGCGATCTACGAAACGCTCGCCGAGATGGAGGGGCGCGCCGTGCCCAGCCGCGACGACAAGACGATCTGGACCGAGGCGATCGAGGGCACCGATTCGATCGCGCTCGCCGCGCTCGACCGCTTCTGCCTCGCGCTAGGCGCGGTGGCGGGCGACCTCGCGCTGGCGCATGGCGCGAAGGGCGTAGTGATCGCGGGTGGGCTCGGCCTGCGGATCAAGGACAAACTGATCCGCTCCGGCTTCGATCAGCGCTTTCAGGCCAAGGGCCGGTTCCAGACTTTGATGGCGGGCATTCCCGTCAAGCTCATTACCCACCCGCAGCCGGGCCTGTTCGGTGCCGCGGCCGCTTTTGCCCAAGAACACGCTTAGAAAGGCAGCACGCATCGTGACCGATATCGCGACTATCATGCAGACCAGCGCCGTCATCCCGGTGCTGGTGATCGACGACGCCGCCACCGCCCGTCAGCTGGCCGAGGCGCTGGTAGCCGGCGGCCTGAAGGTGCTCGAAGTCACCCTCCGCACAGGTGCGGCGATGGAAGCGATCGCCGAGATGAGGAAGGTCCCCGGCGCGATCGTCGGCGCCGGTACCGTCGTCAACGAGGCGCAGGCGCGCGATGTAATCGATGCGGGCGTCGAATTCATCGTCTCGCCCGGTCTGACCGAACGGCTGGCGCGACCGATCCTCGACGCTGGCGTCGCCTATCTGCCGGGCACCGCGACCGCGGGCGACATCATGCGCGGCCTCGACCTCGGCCTGACCCACTTCAAGTTCTTTCCCGCCGAAACCTCGGGCGGGCTGAAGGCGCTGAAGGCACTCGCCGCTCCATTCTACCAGTGCCGCTTCTGCCCCACCGGCGGGATCACCGAAGCCTCCGCGCCCGACTGGCTGGCATTCAAGCCGGTACTCTGCGTCGGTGGCAGCTGGGTGACGGGCGGCTCGATGACCGACGTCGAAGCGAAGGCCCGCGCCGCGTCCGGCCTGCGAGGATAAACTGTCTCTGCAAGCGCAGCGGATCGGCCCGGGACCTCGCAGGATCCCGGGTCACTTCGCTGCGTTCGAACTGACGGACACGTAAGTGATGGTTCGGCTAAATTCGTGCGGCCGCACCGGTCGCCTCAACCGAGCGTGACGAAGCTGTCCATCACCCGCTTGCGCCCGGCGGCTTCGAAATCGATCTCCAGCTTGTTGCCCTCGATTTCCGCGATCTCACCATAGCCGAACTTCTGGTGAAAGACGCGCAAGCCGACCGACAGGTCGCTTCGGCCTTTGTTGCCGATGCTGACCGCGCTCGACCGGCTTTCGACAAGCCGTGTGGGAGCGGTTGTGAAGTTCGAACCCGCTCCCGCAGCACGCTGCCAGCCCGGGCCACGACCGGTGCCACGGCCGACATCGGCGAACGGGTCCGCCCGCTCGCTCCAGTTGGCGCGCCACAGGCTTTCGCCGCCCGACATCGTCGTTTCCGAATCGGTGTGCTCGGGCGGGAGTTCGCCGACGAAGCGGCTGGGAATGCTCGATGTCCACTGCCCGTATATCCGCCGGTTGGACGCATGCAGGATGACCGCGCGGCGCCGCGCCCGGGTGATCGCGACATAGGCGAGGCGGCGTTCCTCCTCCAGGCTCTTCGTCCCGCCTTCGTCCAGCGATCGTTGCGAGGGGAACAGTCCTTCCTCCCAGCCGACGAGGAAGACCGTGTCGTATTCCAGTCCCTTGGCGGCGTGGATCGTCATGATCGTCACCTGCGGGTCCTGCGCGCCGCCTTCCTTGTCCATGACGAGGCTGACGTGTTCGAGGAACGCGCCCAGCGATTCATATTCCTCCATCGCTCGGACGAGCTCGGACAGATTCTCGAGGCGGCCAGACGCCTCGACCGACTTCTCCGCCTGCCACATCGCGGTGTACCCGCTTTCGTCGAGCAGCTGGCGGGCGAGTTCGGCATGGGGCAGGTCGCGTGCCCGGTCGCGCCACCGGGCGATATCCCCGACCAGATTGCCGAGCGCGCGCCGGGCCTGCGGTGTGAGTTCGTCCGTATCCAGAATGCGCGCCGATGCGATCGTCAGCGGCACGCCCTCGATCCGGGCAAGCTGGTGGATCTTGGCCAGCGCCTTGTCGCCGAGCCCACGCTTGGGAACGTTGACGATGCGTTCGAACGCAAGGTCGTCGGACGGCTGGTTGACGATGCGGAGATAGGCGAGGGCATCGCGGATTTCGGCGCGCTCGTAGAAGCGGAAGCCGCCGACGATGCGATAGGGCATGCCGATCGCGATGAAGCGATCCTCGAACTCGCGCGTCTGGTGCTGCGCGCGAACGAGGATGGCGATGTCGTCCAGCGTCTTGCCATTACGCTGGCAGGCCTCGATCTCCTCGCCGACCCGGCGTGCCTCTTCCGGACCATCCCAGACGCCGAGAACGCGGACCTTTTCACCCGTATCGAGTTCGGTCCACAGCGTCTTGCCGAGTCGTCCGCCGTTGTTGGCGATCACGCCCGAGGCGGCACCCAGAATATGCGGGGTCGACCGGTAATTCTGTTCGAGCTTGATGACGGTTGCGCCCGGAAAATCCTTCTCGAACTTCAGGATGTTCTCGACCTGAGCGCCGCGCCACGAGTAGATCGACTGATCGTCGTCGCCGACGCAGGCGATGTTCTTGCGCTGCTGCGCCAGCAGCCGCAGCCACAGATACTGAACGACGTTGGTGTCCTGATACTCGTCCACCATGATGTATTTGAAGCGTTCCTGATACATACGCAGCACGTCGGGATGCGTCTTCAGGATCGTCAGCATGTGAAGCAGCAGGTCGCCGAAATCGCAGGCGTTCAGCGTTTTCAGCCGAGCCTGATATTGCGCATATAATTCGCCGCCACGCCCGTTGGCATAGCGCTCGCTTTCGCCGGCATCGATGTCGGCGGGCACCAGCCCCTTGTTCTTCCAGTCGTCGATCAGGCCCGCGAGGCTACGCGCGGGAAAGCGTTTTTCATCGAGGTCGGCGGCGACGATCAACTGCTTCAGCAAGCGCAACTGGTCGTCGGTGTCGAGGATGGTGAAGTTGGATTGCAGCCCGACCAGTTCCGCATGCCGGCGCAGCATCTTGGCGCCGATAGCGTGAAAGGTGCCGAGCCACGGCATGCCTTCCACCGCATCGCCGACCAGTCGGCCGACGCGTTCGCGCATTTCGCGTGCGGCCTTGTTGGTGAAGGTGACACTCAGGATCTCGGACGGCCACGCCTTGCGGGTAAAGAGCAGATGCGCCAGTCGTGCGGTCAACGCGGCGGTCTTGCCGGTACCGGCGCCGGCCAGCATCAACACCGGGCCTTCGGTGGTCAGCACGGCCTCGCGCTGCGGCGGGTTCAGGCCCTTGAGATAGGGCGGATCTTGCAGGTGGGTGGCGGTATCGGTCACCGGTGAACAGGTAGGGAACGGCGACGATGCGGGCAACCCCGATCCGTACGCGCGCCGATCGAGATCGCTGGAGAACCCGTGAAAAATCGGGGCAGCCGCTTGAGCGACCGCCCCGTAGTTCAGGGAGAGCCGGTCGACAGGGGAGGCGACCGGCGCGTCGCTACCCACAGGGGGAGAGGAGCAGCGACAACCCCTTTCTAGGCGCGGATTGTTGCGAACGGATTTCAAGAATGTTGCCCGCTCCCATTATTTCGCGGTTAGGGTGCGAATATGAGCCAGATCGTCGCACCGTCCGCGTCCCCGCGCCGCATTCTCACCGCCAGTCTGGTCGGCACTGCCGTCGAATTCTACGACTTCTATATCTACGCGACCGCCGCGGCGCTGGTGTTCGGCATGTTGTTCTTCCCGGCGGAGAGCGGGACCGCGCAGCAGATGCTGAGTTACGCCAGTTTCGGCCTCGCCTTCGTCGCGCGGCCGATCGGGGCGATCGTGTTCGGGCATTTCGGCGATCGGGTGGGGCGCAAGTCGACGCTGGTCGCCAGCCTGATGCTGATGGGCGGATCGACCGTCGCGATCGCATTCCTGCCGACCTATGCCTCGGTCGGATGGGTGGCGCCGATGCTGCTGTGCCTGATGCGGCTGGGGCAGGGGCTGGGCCTTGGCGGCGAATGGGGCGGGGCGGCGTTGCTGGCGGTGGAGAATGCGCCGCCGCATCGCCGCAACACCTGGGGGATGTTCCCGCCGCTGGGGGCGCCTGTCGGCTTCATCATGGCGAACGGGCTGTTCCTGATCCTGGGACTGATCCTGAGCGAGGAGCAGTTTCGCGACTGGGGCTGGCGCCTGCCGTTCCTCGTCAGCGCGGTGCTGGTCGCGCTGGGATTGTGGGTGCGGCTGAAGCTGACCGAGACGCCGGTGTTCATCGAGGCGTCGCAGGCGGAGGCACTGCCCAAGGTGCCGATCGCGACCCTGATCCGTCATCACGGTCGTGCGCTGCTGGCGGGGACGGGCGGTGTGGTCGCCTGCTTCGCGCTCTTCTATCTCGCGACGGCGTTCACGCTCGGCTATGGCACCAGGACGCTGGGCTATGGCCGGCAGGCGATGCTGGGTGTCGAACTGGCTGCGATCCTGTTTCTGGCCGCGGGCGTGATCGTCGCGAGCGTGATCGCGGATCGCACGGGTGCGCAACGGATGCTGGTGATCGGCTTCCTCGGCTGTATCGTCGCCGGCGTCCTGATGGGGCCGATGCTGGGCGCGGGATCGCTGTTCGTGATCTTCCTCTGGCTGGCCTTCGCCCTGTTCGTCATGGGGTTCGCTTATGGGCCGCTCGGTGGCTGGCTACCGAGCCTGTTCCCCGCCGGCGTACGCTACACCGGCGTGTCGATGACATTCAATCTGGGGGGCATCATCGGCGGGGCGCTGGCGCCATTGGCGGCGGAGGCGCTGGCACCGCGCGGACTGAATTGGATCGGCTTGTATCTGGTCGGTGCAGGTCTGCTCAGTCTGGGCGGGCTGGCGCTGTTACGCGGACATACGGATCAGAGCTGACGCAGCAGGGTGAGGCGGGCCTTGCCGTGCACGCGGCTCGCATCGACGGTGAACCCTGCGGGCGAGACCTCCTCCGGCTTGGCGGTCTCGAGGCTCACCCACGTCGCCGGACCGATCCAGCCGAGACGAGCAAGCTTGTCGAGGGCGACCAGTCCTGCGCCCGTGCCATAGGGCGGGTCCATCATGATGAGGTCCAGCGGCGCGCTCGCCGGGCCGAGCGCCATCACCGAACCCGCACGCACATCGGCGCGGGTGCCGAGTTTGGCGAGATTGGCCTTCAGCGCATCCAGTGCCGCGCCATCCTGCTCGACGAACAGGCATGACCCCGCACCACGCGACAGTGCCTCGATCCCGAGCGCGCCCGACCCCGCGAACAGATCGGCGACCGCCAGCCCCTCGAAACTGCCGAGCCTGCTGGTCAGCATCGAAAACAGTGCCTCGCGGGTGCGATCGGCGGTCGGGCGGGTCGCGTCACCCTTGGGCGCGACCAGCGGACGGCCGCGCCATTGTCCGGCGATGACCCTCATGGACGGCGACCCCGCGGAGGACGGCCGCCGGGCGTAGCAGGCCGGGGCGCACCACCCGAGGATGGTCCGTCGCGCCGTGGCGGACGTGCACCGGGCTTCGGCGAACGCGGCCCGCCATTTCCGGTCGGGCTGCTACGCGGCGCGTCGCGGTCCGATGGCGTCCGGTCGCGGCGACCGGACGAGGCGGAGCGATCGTCACGCGTCGGGGACCCGTCGCGGTTCGGCCGACCACCCGGTTTCGCCGGACGTGCCGCCACGCCGCTGGCCTCGGCGTCGCTGCGCCGGGGTGCGCGGCGGCCCTGGCCCTCGACGGCAGGTCGTGCGCGGGAGGGCCGCTCCTGCGCCTCGCGCGCGTTCGGCATCGGTTCACCGCGGTCGCGCGATCGGGCGGCGCGATCCGTCGTCGCAGCCTTGCGGAAGCCCGCGCGAGCGACCTCTCCCGTGCGCTCTGGTTCGCGCCGGGGCTTGAAGGTCTCCGGCTTGCGGGCGGGCGTGACGGGTCGGGGCGCCTGCTCGACGCGGGTGCGCGCCCGGGCGCTGCGATCGACCGTCGGTGCCGAGCGGAAGCCGTCGCGTGGTGCCTCGACCACGGGCTCGTCGGGCGCACCGCCCTTCAGCGTGCGGCGGAAGGCGACGACCTCGTGCTGCTTGACCTCGCCGACCCCGCCGACGGGCAGGTCGCCGAGCACGAACGGGCCGTAGCGGGTGCGGATCAACCGGCTGACCTGCAAGCCCAGATATTCGAGCACCCGCCGCACTTCGCGGTTCTTGCCCTCGGTAATCGTGACCTCGATCCAGACGTTCGCACCGGTACGCCGTTCGATATTGGCATCGATCGAGCCGTAGCGCACGCCCTCGATTTCCACACCCTCGGCCAGTTCCTCCAGCTGTTGCTGGGTCACGTTGCCATAGGCGCGCGCGCGATAGCTGCGTTCGACGCCGGTGGAGGGGAGCTCGAGCTGCCGCTTGAAGCCGCCGTCGGTGGTCAGCAACAACAGCCCTTCGGTGTTGAGATCGAGCCGACCGACCGGCACCAGCCTTGGAAGGTCGCGGGGCAGCCGGTCGTAGATCGTCGGCCGCCCCTTGGGATCGCGTTCCGTCACCAGCAGGCCGGTCGGCTTGTGGTACAGGAACAGCCGCGTCGGCTCGGGCAGGGCGACCGGCTGGCCATCGACGGTGACGCCCTGCAGCGACCGGAGAATGGTCGCGGGCGTGTCCAGCACCTTGCCATCGAGCGCGACGCGCCCCTCCTCGATCATGCGTTCGACCTCGCGGCGGCTGGCAACGCCTGCGCGCGCGAGTAGTTTGGCGATACGGTCGCCGGTGCGAGGGTCTGCGGTCTGGGCCATGATGCGCCCATAACGCGCATTCGTCCCCCAGGCGAAAATATTTGCGCCCGATCACGCCGGCACGCGTTATGTGGCGCAGGCGTAACAATCTGGTGACGCCGGGGAGCGGGCTGATGCTGTTCGGGAAGAAGAAGCGCTCGATCGTCCGGCTCCTCGTCGTCGAGGATGAGCCGCTCATCGCCTTCGATACCGAACATCTGCTGACGGAGGCGAATTACCAGATCGTCGCGACGGTGGATCGCGTGGCCCATGCACGCGACGTGCTGCGTTCGGCGGCCGAGGTCGATCTGGTGCTCGTCGATGTCAATCTTGCCGATGGCTCGGGGCTGGATGTCGCGCGTGTCGCCGGCGAACGGGGGGTGCCGGTTCTGTTCGTGACCGGCAATCTGCCGGCGGAAGCCGCCGCGCTGGCGGCTGGATGCCTCGACAAACCGTATCAGCAGCGTGATCTGATCGGCGCGATTGAGGCGATCGAGGCGACGATCGCGGGGCGCAAGCACAAGCGCCTGCCCGCGGGGTTCCGCCTGTTCGGCGTCCCGACCGTCTGACCGTTTCCGAACCGGCTGGTCGCGGCGAAAATTCCCGCTAGTGTCCGGCCGATGTTGACCGGCAGCAATCTGTATTTCCTGATCGTCGCGGCGCTGGCCGTACTCCTGATCGTCGCGATGCGCCGGTCCCCCGCGATCCGCAGCCGACTGGCGCCGCTGGCTCCCTATGCCGAACGTGGGCCGATCGCGGTGTTCTTCATGGGGATTTCATCGGGGCTCGCGTTCACGATGATCGGTGCCACGCTGACCACCCGCCTGAAGCAGGATGGCCTCGACAAGGCGACGATCACGGCGTTCACGCTCGGGTTCCTCGTCTACAATCTGAAGCCCTTATGGGCATGGATGGTCGACGGCGTACGGCTGCCGGTGATCGGTCGTCTGGGGCAGCGGGTATCGTGGATCCTGTTGTCGGGCGTGCTGGTGATGCTGGCGGTGATCAACCTGGCGCTGGTCGATCCGGCCGCCAACCTGCAGGCGACGGTCGTCGCCGCGATCCTGGTCGGTTTCGCCGGTGCGACCTACGACATCGTCATCGACGCGTACCGCATCGAGACGCTGGAGCCCAACCAGATGGGCATCGGGTCCGGCATGACGCAATATGGCTGGAAGATCGGAGCGGTGCTGGCGGGATCGCTGGCGCTGGTGATCGCGGCGCGATCGAACTGGCACGTCGCCTATCTTGCCTGTGTGCTGTTCGCCTTGCCCGCGATGATCGTCGCCGTGTTGCGTGGCGAACCGCAGCGCCGGCGCGCGCCGGTCCGGCGCCGCGGCATGGCGGAACTGGGCGCCTCGATCGTCGGGCCGTTCACCGAATTCTTCCGCAGGCACGGCGCGTGGATCATCCTCGCCTTCATCCTCGTCCACAAGATCGGCGATACGCTGGGGCAGCAGGCGTTGCGTCTGCTGCTCGACGATCTGGGTTTCAGCAACGACGAGATCGCGCTGTACGACGTGGTGATCGGTTTCTGGGCATTCTGGGTGGGGCTGGCGATCGGCGGTGTGCTGTATGCGCGGCTTGGGCTGAAACATTCGGTCCTGCTCAGCCTCGTGCTGATGATGCTGTCCAACGCCAGCTTCGCGCTGCTCGCCGCGGCGGGGCACAGCAATATCGGGCTGGCGGCGGCGATGGCGTTCGAAAATATGTCGAGCGGCATCGGCGGGGTGACCGTCATCGCCTATTTCTCCGCGCTCTGCGACCTCCGCTTTACCGCCGCGCAATATGCGCTGATCTCTGCGGCGGCGAGCATCGTCGGGCGCGTGCTGACCGCGACGACGACGGGGCGGCTGGTCGACAACTTCGGCTATGTGAACTTCTATTGGGGCACCACCGTCGCCGCCTTGCCCGGCGTGCTGCTATTCTGGTGGATGAGCCGTTCCGGACTGGTCGACCGGTCGATCGGCACCGCAGGGGTCGCTGGCGACGGCGACGTGCGCGCGGACGACCCGCAAGCCTGATCGGTCAGGCGCAGATCGGTCGGCCATCGTCGGCGAAGGCGGTGGCGAGGACGGCTGCGCTCGCCAGCACGCCATCGACGCGCCGCACGCCGAGCAGGTCGCCGAGCAGCAGCCGCGCCGCGTCCGGTGCCGTCTCCACCCGCGACAGGATGGTCAGCATCGTCCGTTCCGCGGCGGTCATCCGCGGGCAGCAACATGGCGCGATAGCGATCGTGTCCGCCGCAGTCCCCGCCAGCTCCGCCATCAGCGCACGCATCAAGACGAGCGGCCGGCGGAAATCCTGGCCGAACGCCGTGAACATCGCATGGCTGGCACGCGCATCATGCAGGCCGTGCGCCCCCATCCGCCGAAGCGCGAACAGCGCGATCCGGGCATTCGGACAAGCCGGCAGCGCATGGGGAAGGGCGGCGATCGTAGTGGTGAGGTCGGTCATGATGGCGACTCCTGTGTTCGCCGCCGACATTCTATCCTCCGCTATTGCAAGTCAATCTCAATAATCACTCAGTCCGGTGCCTCGCCGTTCAAGGCGAGCGCTTCACCGGCAAGGTATAGCGAACCGGCGATCAACACGACGGTGTCGGCATCGGTATTGGCATCGGATACCGCCCGGGCAACGGCTTGCGGCAGGTCGTCCGCCGGTTCGCCGGCGATCCCGAGGCCTGTCGCGATCCGCCGCAGGTGAGCGGGGGGATGGCAGGCGTGATGGGGCACCGGCACGGCGATCATCCGCGATACCGCCGGGGCGAGCAGACGCAGGACGCCGGCCGCATCCTTGTTGGCAAGCATGCCGAGAACGAGCACGACCGGACGCCCATCCGCAATGTGGCGCAACGCGCGCGCCACGGGCTGCGCGGCGGAGGGATTGTGGGCACCGTCGAGCCACAGCTCGCATCCCGGCGGCAGCAGGTCGCGGAGCGGTCCTCGATTCAGCCGCTGCATCCGCGCGGGCCAGCGCGCCCAATCCGCAGCGGCACGCAATGCTGCCTCACCCATCGGCACCGCGTCCTGATGGCGCAGCATGGCGATAGCGAGCGCCAGATTGCGTGACTGATGCGCCCCGACCAGCCGGGGCCGGTGCGTGGTCACGGCGAATTTGGCGTCGCGATAGCGCAACGTGCCCCGGTCCGCCTCGCTCCACCACATCGCATTGCGTGCGATCACCGGCGCGCCCGCCTGTGCGGCGATATCGGCGATGCGGTCTCGACTGGGTGCCGGGTAATTCATCGTGACCAGCGGGACGCCGCGCTTGGCGATCCCGGCCTTCTCGCCGGCGATATCGACGATGCGGTTCCCCAGGAACGCTTCGTGATCCATCCCCAGCGCCGCGATCCCGGTTACCGCCGGCCGGGGCAGGACGTTGGTGGCATCCAGCCGTCCGCCGAGACCGACCTCGACGATCGTCGCTGCGGCGGGCGTCCGCGCGAAGGCGAGGAAGGCTGCGGCCGTCGTGATCTCGAAGAAGCTCGCACCGATCCCATCGCTGTGGTCGAGCACCTCCTCCAGCAGCGCCGCCAGCGAGGGATCGTCGATCAGCCGCCCGGCGATCCGGATACGTTCGTTGAAGCGGACGAGATGCGGACTCGAAAAGACGTGGACGTCGTGACCCGCCGCCTCCAGTGCCGCGCGAAGGAAGGCGCAGGTCGAACCCTTGCCGTTGGTCCCCGCGACGTGGAACACCGGCGGCAGTGCGTGGTGCGGGTCGCCCAGCCGCGCCAGCAGCTGCGTGATCCGTTCTAGTCCAAGCACGTCGGCGCCCGGCGACAGCGACCACAATCGGTCCAGCTGCGCCTGCACGGCGGCGTCGGAGGAGGTGGCGTGGTCTGGCATGTCCTCAGTCCGCTCGGTCTCGGCGCGCAACTGCACCGAACCCTCGTGTCGTCATGTCCGCGCGGCCGGAAATCGCTAGTGGCTGACGTGCCGGTATCATCGCGAACATCGTGGCTATGCGTCCCCGCCTGCGCGAGGACGGCGTCAGGCCGCCTTCGCCGCGGTCAGATAGCCGATCACCGTCGCCAGCCGGTCGCGCAGCTGCTTGCGATGCACCACCATGTCGAGCATGCCGTGATCGAGCAAATATTCCGCGCGCTGGAATCCCTCGGGCAGCTTTTCGCGGATCGTGCTCTCGATAACCCGCTGTCCAGCGAAGCCGATCAGCGCACCCGGCTCGGAAATCTGCACGTCGCCGAGCATCGCATAGCTTGCGGTAACGCCACCGGTCGTCGGATCGGTCAGCACGACGACATAGGGCAGACCGGCATCGTGCAGCATCTGGATCGCCACCGTGCTGCGCGGCATCTGCATCAGGCTGAGGATACCTTCCTGCATGCGTGCGCCGCCCGCAGCGGTGAAGATGACGTACGGCGCCTTGTCCTTGATCGCCGCCTCGACACCGCGAACGAAGGCTTCGCCGACCGCGAGGCCCATCGATCCACCCATGAAGGCGAAGTCCTGCACGCCCATGACGACGCGATGGCCCAGGATCGTACCGCGCGCGTTGATCAGCGCGTCCTGTTCCTGCGCCGATGTGCGTGCTGCCTTCAGACGGTCGGTGTAGCGCTTGGAATCCCGGAACTTGAGCGGATCCTCGGGAACCTTGGGGACCGGCAGTTCCGCGCAGCTGCCCTCATCGAGGATCTGGGCGAAGCGCTGCTTCGGGCCGATCCGTTCGTGGTGGTCGCATTTGGGGCAGACGTACAGATTCTCTTCCAGCTCGCGCGCGAAGATCATCTGACCGCAGCCCTTGCACTTGTGCCAGAGATTCTCGTCCGACGATTCGCGCTTGGCGACGAACGGCAGGGCGTTGCGGACGTTGCTGATCCAGCTCATGAAAGCGCCTTTCGCGTGGAGGCGAGCGCCTCGCTCAAGGATTGTACATAGGTCCGCACGGCGGCTGGTGCATCCGCGCCATGCGTTGCGACCAGCTCGACGATCGCGGAGCCGACGACGACACCGTTGGCGACCTTGCCGATCGCCGCGGCCTGTTCGGGGGTACGGACACCGAAGCCGACCGCGATCGGCAGGTCGGTCGATGCTTTCAGCCGGGCGACGGCCTGGTCGATCGATCCCTGCGCCGCCTGTTGCAAACCGGTGATACCGGCGACCGAGACGTAATAGAGGAAGCCGGAGGCACCATACAGCACCTGCGGCAGGCGCGCCGCATCGGTCGTCGGCGTAGCGAGACGGATCGGATCGATGCCGCGTGCGCGTAGCTCGGGGCCCAGCGCGTCGTCCTCTTCGGGCGGGATGTCGACGCAGATGACGCCGTCGACGCCGGCAGCGGCAGCCGCCTCGGCGAACCAGCCGGGGCCGCGACGCAGCATCGGATTGGCATAGCCCATCAGCACCAGTGGTACGTCGGGATGACGCTCTCGAAAGGCGGTCGCGATCTTCAGGATATCCGCCGTACGGGTCCCGGCGGCAAGGCTGCGGATGTTGGCCGCCTGGATCGCCGGACCGTCGGCCATCGGATCGGTGAAAGGCATGCCGAGTTCGATGACGTCGGCGCCGCCGTCGACCAGCGCGTCGAGGATCGCCCCGGTAGCCTCCGGCGTCGGATCGCCAGCGGTGACGAAGGTCACCAGCGCCGGGCGCCGCTCTGCGAAGGCACGTGCCAGCCGCGCGCTCATATCGCCACGCCCAGCGCTTCGGCGACGGTGAAGATATCCTTGTCGCCGCGACCGCACAGATTGGCGAGGATGATCTGGTCGTCGCGCATCGTCCGCGCGCGTGTCGTCACCGCCGCGATGGCATGCGCCGGTTCCAGCGCGGGAATGATCCCCTCGGTCCGGCACAGCAACTGGAAGGCGTCGAGCGCCTGCGTGTCCGTGGCGTTGGTGTATTCGACGCGGCCGATATCGCGCAGCCATGCGTGTTCCGGCCCGATGCCGGGATAATCGAGCCCGGCGGAGATCGAATGCCCTTCGGCGATCTGGCCGTCCTCGTCCTGCAATAAATAGGTCTTGTTACCATGAAGCACCCCGGGGAAGCCGCCCGCCAGGCTGGCGGCATGTTCGCTGCCTTCAAGGCCATGGCCAGCGGCCTCGACGCCAAGCATCCCCACTTCGGGGTCGTCGAGGAAGGGGTGGAACAGGCCGATCGCGTTCGATCCGCCGCCGATCGCCGCAACCAGCAGGTCGGGCAGGAGACCGGTGCGGGCGAGCATTTGCGCGCGGGCTTCGCGGCCGATGATGCTCTGGAAGTCGCGGACCATTTCCGGATAGGGGTGAGGGCCGGCGGCGGTGCCGATGATGTAGAAGGTGTCGTGGACGTTCGCGACCCAGTCGCGCAGGCCCTCGTTCATCGCATCCGACAGCGTCTGCGCGCCGCTGGTGACCGGGCGTACTTCGGCGCCGAGCAGCTTCATCCGGAACACGTTGGGCTGCTGACGGACGACGTCTTTCGCACCCATGTAGATTACGCAGGGCAGGCCGAAGCGTGCGCAGACCGCGGCGGTAGCGACGCCATGCTGGCCCGCGCCCGTCTCGGCGATGATCCGCGTCTTGCCCATGCGGATTGCGAGCAGGATCTGGCCGATGCAATTGTTGATCTTGTGCGCGCCGGTGTGGTTCAGCTCGTCGCGCTTGAACCAGACCTGAGCACCCATGCCCGCGTCTGCGCCTTCGCGTATAGCAGCGCTCAGACGCTCCGCATGGTAGAGCGGGCTCGGACGGCCGACGTAATGCTCCATCAGGTCGTCAAACTGAGCGGCGAACGCAGGATCGGCCTTGGCGGCGCGATACTCCCGCTCCAGATCGAGGATCAGCGGCATCAGCGTTTCGGCGACGTAGCGGCCGCCGAACGCGCCGAAATGGCCGCGATCGTCCGGCTGGGCCCTGAAGGAATTGGGGGCGGGGGTGGAGGCTGTCATGGCTGCGTCGCTTTAAGGAAGGCGGCGATCTTGTCCACATCCTTGACCCCCGGCGCGCTCTCTACGCCCGAGGATACGTCGACGAGATCGGCACGGGTGCGGGCGATGGCCGCAGCGACGTTCGTCGGGTCGAGGCCGCCCGACAACGCCCAGGGCAGCGGATGACGAAAATCGTCGAGTAGCGACCAGTCGAATCGCAGCCCCATGCCACCGGGCAATCGGGCGTCGTCGGGCGTCTTTGCATCGTAGAGGATACGGTCAGCCGCCCCGACAAAGGATCGTGCGGCATCGAGATCGAGGCGGGTCTTGACCGCGACGGCTGCCCATATGGCGCGGGCGGTGCGCGCACGGATCGCCGCAGCGCGGTCCGGCGATACCTTGTGCAGTTGCAACACGTCGAGCCGGCCGCTGACGAGGGCACGTTCGATGCTTTCGTCGTCCGGATCGACGAACACGCCGACCCGGCCGACATGATCGGGAATGCGGGCCGTCAGTTGCTCGGCTTGGGCGAAACCCAGGTGGCGCGGTGACGGAGGAAAGAACACCAGCCCGATGTGCGTCGCACCATGGCGCAACGCCGCATCGATGGTGGCGGGTGTCGACAGGCCGCAGATTTTGGTTGTGACGGACATGGCAGTCTAATCGACCTTCGAGGCAGGGAATGCGGCAGTTGAGGGAGCTGAGAACTTGAAAGGCAACGTCCGGATGTCGTCATCATGCATTGCCTGTGTGACACCAAATGACGGCCGCGCGATCATGGTGACGAAGAACGAAGCATGATCACAAGGCCGTACAGGAACGCTGGTGTGCAGGACAGAGGCGATGATTCGATACGATGCGGGCTTCTTAAGTCCGTCCCGCGCACCCCGAACGCTCCATATCCCTTCTCCGGAAAGAGTGATCGGTTGCCTGTGGCTGGCGTTACAGCGTTGCGCCGATTGCACGGGCGGCCGCGTCGGGATCGTCGGCCTGGGTGATCGGCCGGCCGATCACCAGGATCGAGGCACCCGCATCCAGCGCGGCGCGAGGGGTGACGACGCGCTTCTGATCCCCGACAGGGCCGTCTGCGGGACGCACGCCGGGCACGACGAAGAACCCCTTGGGCCATGCCGCACGGGCGGCAGCGACTTCCGCACCGGAGCAGACGATGCCGTCGATTCCCGCCTCGCGCGCCAGCTCGGTCAGCCTCAGCACCTGATCGTGGGCCGTGCCGGTGACGCCGGTCGCCGTCAGATCGGCATGGTCGAGGCTGGTCAGCATCGTGACTGCGATGACCTTCGTATGCGGGGATGCCGCGGCCTTGGCATCCTCCAGCATCGCGCGACCGCCGCTGGCGTGAACCGTCAGGATCGCCGGTTCGATCGGGCTGAGCGCCTGAACCGCTTTCGCCACCGTATTCGGAATGTCGTGCAGCTTCAGATCGAGGAAGATCGGCAGGCCCAGTTCCGCCATCTCGCGGACGCCATGCTGACCATGCGCGCAGAAGAATTCCAGCCCCAGCTTCAGCCCGCCGATATGCGCACGCGTGCGTGCCGCGATCGCTTTTGCCCGGGCGATGTCGGGGGTGTCGATGGCAACGTAGATCGGGCTCATGCCAGCCGTTCCTCGACCACGATCGGTGTCTCCACCGTCACGACCGACGGCGCGGCGGGCGCTGCTGCCAGCGCGCGGCTGTCCGCCAGCATTCGCTCACAGGTAGCGAGTCGCTGTCGCAGCCGCCAGCGGACCGTACCAAGGTACAAATAGGTCGGCAGCAAGCCGATCAGGAACGTCACCAACAGCAGCAGCGGCAGATTAACGTCCGCGATCAGGCCGCTCCACAAATTGATCTGGATGATCTTCCAATTGCCATAGGTGAACAGCGCCGCGATGAAGGCGAGGAGGAACCAGAACAGGATTTTTAGGAACTGCATGCGACACTCCTGAGGGAAGGGGAGGGTAGCGGCGGGCAGCGGCGATGACCAGCCTCGGACGCGCGGATCCGGTGTCAGCCCACTTCCCGGCGAAGGCTTGCGATCAGCGAAGGGATTGCGGTCAGTCGCGGCTCCTCTTCGTCGAGGATGGCGTGGAAGGCGGCGCGCTTGATCGCCGCAACCCGGCCCGCCTTCATCCGCACGCTGGCCGGCAACGTCGAAACGCAGATGTCGATCATCCGCTCGGCGCCGTGCAGGCGTCCCCACAGATAATCGTTCTCGCGATAGGCGCGGCTGAAGAATGCGCCGAAGCTGTTGAACTGGATACCCTTCAACGTCGCTTCCGCACCCCCCGACCGGATCGAGGTCGCGTCGTCGGGTGCGATCCGATCGACCTTGATCGGATCGAACTCATCGAGCCCCTCGCCCTGCAACAGCGGCAGCGTGGCAGCATCGAAATACGGGAAGCCGAGATATGTGAGCAGCAACGCCCTTCGCACGCCCTTGTCCAGCGTGGCAAAGGCGTCGGCGAGCCGCTGGTCGGTTTCCGCATCCAGCGAGGAGAGATCGAGCGCCTCGCGGAGCGCATCGAGCAACAGTCCCGCCTCGTTGCTCCGTAAGCGCCGCACCTGCTGCCGCAACTGCGGATGGCTGTCGGCCCGCTGTCGATCGAGATAGGCGGCGAGCGAGGCATAGATCGCCTCACGCATCGGCGTCGTCTCCACGTTATCGGCCTCGATCTCGCCCAGTCGTCGCGCCATCAGTCGCAGCCGGCGGATGCGGAAACCGATGTCGAAGGTCCGCAGGAAGTCGATCGTCGCCGCGCTTTCCTTCCCGGAAAAGGACGGCGCGACCCCACCGAATCCGCGCTCGTCGATCGCGCCCTCGATCGCGGTTCGGATGCGGCGCCAGCGCTGCTGGCCGAGTTCGCCGCCGACCTGATACAACAGCGCCGCGATCGCCTGCACGACGCCGCTCAGCTTCAGATGACCATAAGCGGCATAGCTGTAGCCAGAGCGTGTCGCCGCCGCGGTCTGGGCGCGCCGTCGCCAGCCGATCAGCCGAGCCGGCGTCGGCCGGTCGAGGAACAGGGTATGGCCGAACAGGTGTTCGATCTCCTCCTCGACCGCCGGGCGCAGGGCGGTGACGATCCCCTGCATCCGGTGGATCCGCGCCGATCGTTCGGCGATGGCGTCGAGATTGTCGCGAATCGGTTGCTGTCGCGGCAGGTCGCTGAGCGCGCCGAGAATGGTCTGGAAGAAGCCGGGCTTCTCGCCGCCGGAACCCAGCCGGATCTTGATGCCCGGCGACGGGTCGATGTAAACGAAACGCCGATCAATCTCGCGCCGTGCGGGACGTTCCTTCAGCGCGTCGATTGCCGGCCGGAACGGCGCGTTGGCAAGCACCGATCCATCGATAAGCACCGCATTCTCGACCTGATTTGCCGCGAACTGCCGGGGAAGCGCACGCTTCAGAAAGGCCGTCCGCTCCGGCCACGCGATGCCGCGGTTCGCAAGGACGCCGTCGAGTTCGCCGACGGTGAAGGGGGGAAACGCGCCGGGAAAACTGGAAGTGGCGCGCGCGGCAAAGGCGAGATCGGGTATCGCCCCTATCGTCCCGTTCGTGGCGTGATCCGAGAACGCGAGGACGAGCCGGTGTTCGGTTTCCAGCACTTCGGGCGGCGAGTTGAGACGGAGCCGTTCGGGGTGGCCCGTGAAATCGGTGACGGTGACGAACAGGTCGAGTGGCTGGCCGTCGGGAAGCAGTCGAGGTCCGACCTCGCTGTCCGCCATTGCCGCAAACGCGTCGAGGAGCAGACCGGTGAAAGTGGCGCCGCCGAAGGGTGGTTCGAACCAGCGCGAGCGGACGAAATGCGACAGCTTCGTGCGTACCTCGTCGCGGGTAGCCTCGTCCAAGGCTTCGACCGTGTCGGCACTCCGCCCAGCCGCCACCCATGCGAGCGGCAAGGCCCACATCTTGGAAAAGCGGCTCGCCGGTGCCGCATCCGAATCGATCAGCGCCTCGACGTCCGCCGACGTCAGCCACAGGTCGGTCAGCGGCTCGAGACTTTGTCCGGTGGTGATCGCCTGCGCCAGAAAGATGCCGTTGATTCCGCCCGCGGACGCGCCCGCGACGATATCGGCCAGCACACGCAGCTTCAGGTCGGCGAGCCCCTCGATCTCCTCGATCAGCGCGCGGTACACGCCCTGGCTGCCCTTGGTCGCCGGTTCGCCGGCATGATAAGCACGGCTCGCGCGGACCAGCCGCCACACTTCCTTGGTGATGCCGTGCATATAGACCGCTAGGCTGATGCCGCCGTAACAGACGAGCGCGAGGCGTAGCTCCTTTTCACGCATCAATCGGCGTATCCCGGCGCAGTCATGCCGGCGCCAGCATGGCCCATATCGGCAGATGGTCTGATGTCTTGCGTGCCGCCGGGCTGGCGTGCACGCCGCAGTCTTCTACCGTCAGTTCGCGCGACACCATGATACGATCCAGCCTACCGACCGGACGGCGGGAGTGGAAGCTGGGACCGGTCGTTGCGACGGCATAGTCGCGAGCGAAATCGCGCAGGCACCCGGCGGCAGCGGTCCATTCGTTCAGGTCGCCCATCAGCACCGTCGGTCGGCGGTGGGTCGATGCATCGACGTGGGCCATGATCGCCGCGGCCTGGCGTCGGCGCCACAGTCCCGACAGGTCGAGGTGCATGCCGACGACGCGAACGATGCCGGCGTCGGTCCTGATATCCGCCATCACCGCACCGCGCGGTTCGAGCGAGGGCAGATGGATCGCCTCGCGATCGACCACCTGTGCCGATTTGCGAACGAGGATGACATTGCCGTGCCATCCCATCGACAGTGCGCGCATACCGAACTCCACCGGCTTCCAGTCGCTGTGCTCGTCGAGCAGGTGTAGCGGCAGCACCGATTCGCGCGTGCCGAACCGGCGGTCCGCCTCCTGCAACGCGATCACATCGGCGTCGATCTCGCGCAGCACCTCGAGCACGCGCTCGGGATTGCGGCGGCGATCGAGGCCGATGCCCTTGTGGATATTATAGCTGGCGACCTTCAGGGGACGAGAAACCATTGCGCAAGCGTAACGCCGACAGGCTCAATTGGTGCCGTCACTCAATCGGCAAGCATCGCATGAAGCGCCGGGGTGATATGCTGGGCAGGCAAGCCGTCGATCATCGTGACGATCTGTGCGGCGATGCCGTATCGCGCGGCCAGCCGAGCGCCCTCGTCGGCGCCGGTCACGGTGAGCGCGGTCGCCCAGATATCGGCGTCCAGCGTCGTGTCGGCGATGACGCTGGCGGAAACGACGTGATGCGACGCCGGATAGCCGGTTCGTGGATCGATGGTATGCGCGCCGCGCCGGTAGTCGCCCGATGTCGCTACCGAGAGACCGTGCAGTGCGATCCGCAACGGCTGAACCGAGAGCCCCGGCGGCACTTCCAGATCGACCCACCACGGTTCGCCATCGGGACGTATGCCCCGACCCGCGAATTCACCGCCGATCTCGATCAGGCTGTGGACCACGCCGATGCCTTCCAGCCAGTCGGCGAGGGCATCGACCGCAAACCCCTTGGCGCTGCCGGACAGGTCGAGCGACAGGCCGCCCGGCTGGCGTAGTCGCCGGTCGCCGGCCGTATAGGTCAGCCGTTCCCAGCCGGACGTCGCCAGCGAGCTCAGGATCGCGCCGGCGGAAGGCGGCAGGTCCTGCGCATCGACAGGTGTCGCGCCATATCCCCAAAGATCGACCAGCCTGCCGATGGTCGGATCATACGCACCCCCGGTAATGGCCGCGATCGAAAGACCGCGAGCGACCACCGTCGCAAAATCCGGCGGCAACGTCGTCCATTGCCCCGGCGGTGCCCGATTGAACCGGGACAGCAGCGAGTCGTCCGACCAGTGACTCATCTGGGCAACGATCGATTCCAGCCGGGCCGCGATCCCGGTTCGTATGGGGTCGACGGAGCAGGGCCGTGGAACGACCGCCAGTACGTTCCACCGCGTTCCCATCGTCTCGCCGCCGAACACCGACACCGGCATCGACGGATCGCAGGCGGCCACGGCCGCCGGCGATATGCGTGGAGGAAGCGCGATCCTCACCGGCGTCGTATCACGGCGTCAGCACTTCCAGCGTGGTGACATAGCTCATCCGCCGCTCCGTCGCGCGAGGGGTCGCCGCCTTCGCATCGGTGGCGGTCGCATTGAGCCAGTACATGCCCGCGGTGGGCCAGGTCACCGTCAGCACGCCATCCGCGCCGGTGGTGAGGTCCATCGCGCCTTCGTCGTTGCGGTAGCGCTTACCACCGGGGATCACCGTGACCTTCAGGTTGGGTGCGGGTTTGCCGTCGATCAGGAAGCGGAACTTCGCCGCTTCGCCCGCGACGAGTTCGTCGGGGTGGGTGACGGGTGCGAACTCAAGGCCCTTGCCGCTCGTCTTGAAGACGGTGGTGGTCGGTGCACCGGCGGTCAGGAACACTTCATTGCGCGACGATACTTCAATCAGCTTCACGTCGGTCGCGTTGGCGGGGACGTCGGCGACGGTCAGCGGTGCCGGCTGGCCGGGACGCGGTCCGCCACGGCCGCCGACGCGCTTCTCGACACCGTCGACTTTGAAGCTGCCCATTACCGTCGCCATCTGCGTGCCGACCTTCCACGTACCGGGCTTGTCTAGCTCGACGTCGAACACCGAACGATAGCGACCGGTCGCGCCGTTCTGCAACTTCCCCTCCGACCCGTCGGGCTGCCACACCTTGACGCCGTCGAGGCGCAGCGGCTGATGATCGAAGAAGAACAGGTCGTTCGATACCGCGGCGTCAATCGTGACCCAGCTGTCGGTGCCGGAGAAGACGGTGCCCGACGGCAGCATCCACATGCGGTGCGCGGATAGCATCGCCGGCACGGAGATCAGCGCGGCGGCGGCGAGAAGGCGGATGGCGACTGGCTTCATGATCGCGGGTTCCTTAGCGAGCGGACAGAGTGATGGCGCCGAGTTCGGACTTGCCGGCAGCGCGCGCATTGGCGGTGGGGACAGTCAGCGGCAGCGTCACCAGTTCGCGCCCACCGGTCTCCCGCGCGGCCTCGACGTTGAGTACATAGGCGCCGGGCTTGATATTGTCGGGCAGCTTCACCGCATACTGCCCCGGTGCGCGGGTTGCACCGCTGACGCCGTCGGCGGGAACGGTCATCGATCGTCCACCCTTGCGCCACCATGCGCGCAGGTCGGCGAGATACTTCGTCCCCGCGTCCTTGCCGGTCTTTTTGGTCTCGTACCATAACGCGACGGTGCGGGCGCTGCCGCCGCCGACCGGCTCAAGCCAGATCGCGACATAGGGACGATGATATTCCGCTACGGTCTGGCGCGGGATCGTGACCGTGACGGTCGCTGCGGTCGCGGGCGCGGCGATCACGCCGCCGAGCAGGACGAAGGTCGAAGTGCGCATGTTGGCGTGTGCCCCTGTTAGTGGATGAAGATCAGGATGAGGACGACCGGAATGACGACGCCGGCGGCGACGATCGGCCATGTCGTCGGCCGATGCCGGGCGTGCAGTTGCAACAGTAGAAGCCCGGTCAGTGTGAACAGGATGCAGGCGCCCGCGAAGATATCGAGGAACCAGCTCCACGCGCCGCCGGAATTGCGACCTTTATGCAGATCGTTGAGATAGGCGATCCAGCCGCGGCTGGTAACTTCGGATGTAATCGCGCCGGTCGTCCGGTCGATGCTGACCCACGCATCGCCGCCCGGCCGTGCCAGCGCGACATAGACGTCGGTGTCGGACCATTCGGCGGGTTTGCCTGCGGGATCGAGGCCGACCGCATCTTCCACCGCAGCAGCGACCAACGCGGGCAGCGCCGCATCGGTCGCGGCGGGCGCGCGCAGCGTGCGGAGCAGGGGCGTAGGGAGCGTCCCGGCCTTGTCCGTCACGACGGGGTCGGCGCCGATCGTCGCAGCGTGGTTCAGGGTGATGCCGGTCGCCGCGAACAGCAGCATGCCGACGAGCGAGATCGCCGCGCTCATCCAATGCCACGTGTGCAATTGCCTGAGCCACCAGCCACGCCATTTGCTTTTCGGCTTGCGGGCGGACGGTCTGGCATTCGGACGCTGGACGGTTTCTGACTGGTTCACGCATATCGCCTACCGGGGATCGCGCGCGGTTTCAATATTGATGCGAATGATTATCATCAGCATGAGAGTCGGTGATGCCGAAGCGCCGGATCGTCAATTTGCGGATCGGCGTCGTCTGCGGCATGACGCACGTCCGTTCCGGTTTCGGGTGTTGGATGCACTCGATCCAGTCCATGTGAGGTAGCGGTGCGTACGATTGACAGTGAACCGTTCCTGCAGGGCGGCGGCGAGCTCGCCGAGCGGATCGCGATGCTGGATTGGGGGCGTACGCCGATCGGCCCGATCCTTGGCTGGCCGGCCGCGATGAAGACGACGCTGGCCTTCGTGCTGCGATCGCCGGTGCCGATCGTCACCCTATGGGGCGATCGCGGCGTGATGATCTACAACGACGCCTACCGCAGCTTCGCCGGTGGCCGCCATCCCGTGATCCTCGGCACCAACGTGCTGGAGGGCTGGCACGAGGTCGCCGCATTCAACGCCAACGTCATGCAGCGCGTGTATCGCGAAGGCGGCACCCTGTCGTACAAGGATCAGGAACTGACGCTGATCCGCGACGGAACGCCGCGGCAATTGTGGACGGACCTCGAATATTCGCCCGCCTTCGATGATCGGGGTGAGGCCATCGGCGTGGTGGCGGTGGTGATCGAGACGACGCAGAAGGTGCTCGCAAGCCGCCAGCTGGAGGACGATCGCAACCGGCTGTGGTCCTTGTCGCGCGACCTGTTGCTGGTGTGCACGTTCGACGGCACGATCACGGCGGTCAATCCCAGCGCGACACGCATGCTCGGCTGGGCGGAGGACGAGATGGTCGGATGTTCGCTGTCCGATTTTCTTCATGCCGACGATCTGGCCGCGACAGCGAGCGAGGTGGGCAAGCTGAGCGACGGCATCACGACGCTTGCGTTCGAGAACCGCTATCGAACCAGCAAGGGCGACTACCGTCTTCTCGCGTGGACCGCGGTGCCGGACCACGGCCGTATTCACGCCATCGGCCGCGATATCACCGACGAACGGCGACTGGCGCGCGACCGCGAGCGTATCTGGAACCTCTCGCCGGTGTTCAAGGTGGTGACCGATCGCAGCGGGCAGGTGACCGACGTCAATCCCGCCTGGACCAGCGCGCTGGGCTGGACGCGCGAGGAAACACTGGGTCGGCGGACCACGGAGTTTATGGTCGATGACGAGACCGACTGGAACAGGCGCGTCCGGACGCTGCGGGCAGGTACGCCCCTGCACGATTATCGCACGACCCTGCGCTGCAAGGACGGCGGGCACCGGCTGATCGCCTGGACGACAGTGCCGGAAGGCGAGACCTTCTACGGCTTCGGCCGCGATGTGACTGCCGAAGCGGAGGCGGAGGCCGCGCTGGCCGAGACAGAGGCGGCGCTGCGCCAGTCGCAGAAGATGGAGGCCGTCGGTCAGCTGACCGGCGGCATCGCGCACGACTTCAACAATCTGTTGCAGGGGATCACCGGCAGCCTCGAGATCGTCCAGCGGCGGGTCGCGCAGGGGCGGACGAACGAACTCGAACGGTTCATCGACGGCGCGTCGACCGCGGCGGGGCGGGCCGCTGCGCTGACCCATCGCCTGCTTGCCTTCTCCCGTCGGCAGCCGCTCGATCCCCGGCCGGTGCACGCCAACACGCTGGCGGCGTCGATGGAGGATTTGCTGCGCCGGACCATCGGCGAGCGAATCACGTTGAACATGGTTCTCGCCGGTGGCCTGTGGACGACGCGGTGCGATCCCAACCAGCTCGAAAGCGCGGTGCTCAATCTCGCCATCAACGCCCGCGACGCGATGCCGGACGGCGGCACGCTGACGATCGAGACCTGCAACGCATACCTCGACCGCGCCTATGTCGCCCGTCAGCGTGGCGTGAGAGCGGGTCATTACGTATGCATCTGCGTGACCGACACCGGCACCGGGATGGATGCGGATACGGCCGCCAAGGCCTTCGAGCCGTTTTTCACCACCAAGCCGATCGGGCAGGGTACCGGGCTGGGCCTGTCCATGATCTATGGCTTCGCCCAGCAATCTGAAGGCTATGCCAAGATCTACAGCGAGGTCGGCTTGGGCACGACGTTCAAGCTCTACCTGCCGCGTTATCGTGGTACGGTGGATGACGACGACGCGCTTCCGTCGATCACCGAAGCGCATCATGCCGACGACGGCGAAATCGTGCTCGTCGTCGAGGACGATCCGGTGGTGCGTGGTCTCGTCGTCGAGGAACTTGCCGAACTGGGCTATGGCGCGCTCGAGGCAGCGGATGGCCCGGAAGGGCTGGAGGTGTTGCAAACCCGGCGGCGAATCGATCTGCTGGTCACCGACATCGGCCTGCCGGGCTTGAACGGGCGCCAGATGGTCGACGCGGCACGGGATGCGCGGCCGGACCTCAAGGTGCTGTTCATGACCGGCTATGCCGAAAACGCGGCGCTGGCGTCGGGCTTCCTCGAACCGGGCATGGCGATGATCACCAAGCCGTTTGCGATGGAGGCGCTCGCCGCCCGTATCCGGTCGATGCTGGAGGGGCAGGGATAACTTCCGCCAAAACGTGGTGCCGGTTGCAGGGCTTGGATTGGCATGTAATTTCCCCTGAAAAGCGTGCTATTTTATGTCGATGTCCCGGACGATGCCCCCAGCGATGCCCCCAGCATCGCAGGGCCTAGGCCTGCTCGGCACCCTCGCGCTTGGTCGCAGCCCAGGCGAGGAAGTCGCCTTCCCACCACCCCACACAGCGCGTCGTCAGGGCGACCGGCTTCGGCATCTCGCCTTTCTCCACACGTCGGCGAATGGTCGATTCGCTGAGGCCAGTGGACGCGATCATGTCGTGCAGGCGAAGGAAGCGGCCGCGTGCGCTGGCGACCCCGACCTGCGCGCTATGAGACTTGGTTCGAGGGCGGCGTAGGGCGGCAGTCATGCTCGACCTTCCTTTCGTGCGGCTTCGTGGGCGGCCTGCAGGCTGTCCCATGCATCGCGGCTTCCGCCTCGATCAGGATGGGCTGACAAAGCGAGCTGGCGGTATGCGGACTGGATGACATCGGCCGAGGCGCCGCGACGGACGCCGAGGATCTCCGACCAGTGCGGTGGCGCCGGCAGCGCAACGTGGCCGGCGAATGCCTGGCGCAAATCGGCGACGCCCCAGCGTTCCTGACCGCGCAGCGCGTCGATGTGAGCGGCGATCGCGGCGATATTGTCGGCGACGGTATCCCATCGGTCACAGGCGAGAACGTGCGGCTTCTCGTCGAGGTCGAAATAGAAGGCGACGCCAGGATCGGGAGGATCGCGCCGGCTGACGTTTTGATCGCGCGCGCCGGATGCTGTGAACCGGATGTTGGTCGACAGCACCATGTTGAGCACCCGCCAGTTCTGGCGCGGCTTGGTCATCGCCTCGACCTGCTGCTTTAGGCGCTTCCGCGCCGTCGTCAGCGTCATGCGGCTGCCACCGTCGCGGAACAGCGCCGACGCGTGTTCGCGCGATCGCGGCCGGCCATCCGGCCAGCGAAGAGGGTAGCCGGGCTGGATTTCGGGATCGGTCACGCCTGCCGTCCTCCCGTGGCCGTCGCGATCAGGCGCCGTACGGCAGCGGACAGAAGATGTGGCGATGCGTCAGGTCCAACGCCTTGCCGCTCGTACTGAAAGCGTTCGACGTGATCACACCATCCGAGCACCTCCGCCCAGTTGGCAGGCATCGGGCTTGGCGCCGACGTGGAGACGCCGTCGTTCTCAATACAGACGAACGGGTCATTCTCGCAGCCGCAGGTGCACGCGAAGGTGTCGGCCGAGCCGCCGACGGGAACAAGGAACGCCGGCGGCTCGACCTCGGCAGCGCGCGGTGGGATGTCGCTGCCGATCTCGGGATTGGGAACGTGCTCGATCATGATGCACCTCGTTCGGTAAGCCGCTTCATGCTGGCGCGGAGCGCGGCTTCGGCGCTGGTCAGACCAGTCATTCTGCGGCCGCCCGTGGTTCGAGCTGGTGAGCGAGAAAGGGGCTGTTGAAGCGCAGGGTCGGATGGACCCAGCCGCTGCCCTGACCGCCGCGGGTCAGCGCTGAGAGGACGCCGCTGGTCAAATCGGTCGACTTGAGCTTGCCCCAGGTGACGAAGGTGGCGTTGTCGACGAAGGGCCTGGCGAAGCCGAGGCGCTGTTCCTTCGGGAACAGGTTGAGGAAGTCAGCGGTCGGCGACCATCGCGTCCGGACGTCGGCGTCGCGGCCGGCGCCGCATTCATGCACGATCACGTCGTGGATCGGCATTTCGCCGGCGACAGCGCGATCGAGGGCGATGCCGGCGACGACCGCCGCGGTCAGTGCCTTCAGCTGCGGTTCGGCCGTCCGCCACGCCAAGAACGCGGTGACCGGGTCGGCTTCGGTGAAGAAGTCCTGCCGCTTGATCTCGGCGATGGCGTCCGAGATTGTCCGTGAGGCGACCGTCGCGGCGACGAGGTCGCGTGCGAGGCCGAAGGCGTCGGCCGACATGCCGGATGTCGTGTCGCCGGCGATGCCGCGCATGCCGATGCCGACCGGGCGCGGTTCGACCAGTAGCAGCCGTGCCTGCGCCCAGATCAGATAGTCCTGCGCGACGTCACCGCCTTCGCGGGCGTCATCGATGAAGGCAGCGCGCGCGATCGCCTTGCGGGTGGCGCGGAGCGCGAACATCGCGTCCTGGGTCAGCCCGTCGTCCTGCTGTGCAGCGGCGTCGGCGCGATGTTTGGCGGCGAACGGGCTCTCCCAGGCTGGCGGGGCGGGCGTAACCAGCGGGGGCGGATCGGCGGCGGGCGCGGGCTTCTTCTCGCTGCCGAACTTCGCCTTCCGGCTTTCCCACCAATAGGACACCACGGGTTGACCGCTGGCGTCGATGGCGATGTGGGCGACGACTACGTCGCCGTCCGGCAGATCGAGCCTGCCGTCGACGGATTTCGGATTGAAGATCAGCTGGTGATCCGGACCGAAGTCGCCGCGCGGTTGCTCGGCGATGAAGCGGAGGTTCGGCCGGTCGGTGGAGACGCGGACCTGGTCGCGAATGGTCGCCATCTTGGCGTCGACCAGCTCCTGCAGCTTGCCCTGATCGCGGACGCGGCCGCGCTCCTCGGTAACTTCGGCGAACAGGTCGAGTTCGAAGGTGCCGCCGGCAGCGCGATACGTGTCGAGGCCGACGAAGAGCAGGTCGCGTTGCGATTGCACGTCGCCGATGTCGAGCGCCTTCCGGATCTCGGCCGGGGCCGGCAGCAGCACGGACGCAGCGGTCAGCCGTGCGAACACGAGCTGCTGAAACTTCTGGTCGTCAGTACCGGCGAAGGCGCGCGCCTGCGCATCGGTGATCCGGCCGGCAGCGAGGGCGTCGAAAACCGGCTTCGCCATCTGACCGAGGCGCAGCCACTGCTGTGTCAGCAGCGGGTCCTGGTTGAGGTTCGTCGCGATCTGCTGGACGGTGTGGCCGAGCGCATGGGCTTTGCGGACAGCGGCATAGACCTCGTACTGGCGGTTCTCACGCCGCGGCAGGTTCTCCTTTACCGACAGCTCGATCAGTTCGGCGTCCGAATAGCCGATGTATTCGCGGACCTTCCACTGCGTGTCCGCCGGCGCCGCGCCGCGCTGGATGAGGTTGCGGATCGAGCGGTAGCGGCGGCCGCCGGCGAAGGCGCCCCACTTCGTCTTCGATCTGCGCATCTGGTGGATGCTCATCGGGTACATCAGCCCGTCGGCGAGGATCAGCGCCTCGAGCTGTTCGGTGTCGTTCGCATCCTCTTCGTCGATGCGGCAGTTGAACGGCGACAGACACAGCTGGTCGATCGTCCGGAACGAGTCGATGATCTCAGGCATGGAGGGCCTCCGGCTTGCGGCCGCGAGCTGCACGCGCTCTAACGCGACGTGTCTCGACCGGGCGGCCGACGGGTATGCTCACGCCCGCCGTTACAGCGGCGGACGCGTCGAGATCGGGGAGGGGGGCGCAATCCGGCGCGTCCCCCGAACTGGCGGACGCGGCGATCGCGTCCTCGATGTCGTGCTGGCGATCGTCGGGCGCGGCACGACCGTAGCGAACCGACAGGGCGATATCGCACCATGTCGGATGGCCGGTGCGATCGTGGTGCTGCGCTGCGAGCGCCTGTGCATTCGCGCTCGTCCAACGCGCGCGAACGCCGTGGCAGACGAAGCAGCCGGCGCGCAGGTCGCGGCTGGTCGCTGTCCGACGGGTCAGGACGAGCGGGAGCTTCATCCGCCGCGCCCTGACGATCGTGCCGCGCGCTCGGCAGTGGCGCGTTGCATCCGACGGATGGCCCGGTCCTGCCTGATCCAGCCGATGAGCACGACCAGTGCGACCACCAGCACCGCAAACGCGGCGATGATGAGGGCAATTGAGGCGATCAGGAGCGGCATCAGGCTGCCCTCGTCGCGCTAGAACATTGCGGGCGGGCGGCGGGGGACGCAGAGGAGGTCGACCGACCGGCAGAGGACGGCAAGACCATCGTCGAAACGCACGCTGGCGAAGTCGCGGCGCGCGGTGAGGACGTCAGCCTGTTTTCCCCGGCGCTGGCCGATCCCCTGATAGAGGACGCGGTCGCCGCTCCCGATGCCGTCAGCCACTGCATCACAGGCCCACGGTGGCGCGAAGCGCCTGCCACGCGCCGTGCGCATCCCATGCGAACGCGATGGCGTTCCCGACGATGATGCCGCCGATCGTCAGCTTGGCGAGCGGCAGGGGCGGCGAGCATTCGGTGCAGCTGCAGCCATCGAGGTGCAGCTCGACGGCATAGGGGCGCGCTTCGGTCGGCCGATAGCGCATGACCGGCGTGGTCTGGCTCATTTGGACTTCCTTGTTGGGGTGACCGTCACGCCACGGAGGGCGTCGACGCTGGCGAACAGGATCAGGCAGACGATGCAGAGCATCGCGATCGGCAGGCGCAGATAGCCGTAGGGCAGCAGCGCGACGGCGGCGGTGCAGAGCAGCGCGCCAATCGCCTGGGCGATGCGGAGGGCCTTCATGCGGCATCGTCCAGCCCGGTCGGGATCTCGATGCCGGCAGCGAACATCACGTCGACCAGCGACGGTCGGGCGCCTTCCGCAACTGCCATCCAGTAGGCGAGCACGCGCAAATCGATGCGGATCGTGTCGTGCAGTGCGATGATCGTCGGCAGCGACAGCGGCGTCAGGTCCGCCTCGATCGAGGCCAGCCATTCGACACGACGAAAGGCCGGCACCATCGGAGTACTGGCAAGCAACAGGGCAACGTCCTCCAGCGACAAGCCCAGCGCCTGCCGGCGGAGTTGGACGTATTTGCCGGGACTGATCGTCGGCACCGCGGTGGCGGCGATCGTCAGTGCGGCATCGACGAAGCGGGACAGTACGTTCGACATCTCGGCGGCCTCCGGGCATGCGAAAAGCCGTTCCCGGCGACGATGGTCGACGGGGCGGCAGGGCTGGCGGTGGTGGGTTCGGTGGGGTGCCGGTCAGTCCGGCGGGGGCGGGGGACCGTCGCGTGCGTGTGCCAGTGCCTGGCGTACCGCCGTGATCGACAGGTTGTTCAGGCGGTCCGCGTCTTCGAGTTCGCGCAGGGTCTTCTTCAGCGTGTCCGGATCGCCGCTGCTCATCGCGGCGTCCACCATCGCGGCAATCGCCTCGCCGCCTTCCTTGGCGAACTGGCGGGCGAGCTGCGCGATCACGGCGGCTTCGGCGAATCGGCCGGCGCCGGCGGTTTCCAGCCGGAGGCCGAGTGCCTCGTACAGCGGGAAGCCCTGACCGGTGACCCGGTGGTATTCGAGATCCAGCTGCTCGGCGAGCAGCATCGACAGCGTCTCACGACGGCTCGGCAAGGTGAGGGCGGTCAGATAGCCCTCCGACTTGCCAGTGAGCGCCATGACGCGCTCCATCTTCAGCGTGCCATAGACCAGCCGCAGCCGGTCCTCGATCGTCACGGGTTCGCGCTCGATCGTCATGCGGCGCCTGCGCAGAAGCGCTGCGTCGATCGATGCAGACGTGACGCGACGCCGCTGGCACGAGAAGTACCGGACACATGGTGAAAGGTGCGGGCTGCCGATGATTGCTCCCATACGGCATTTGGCGCGCGCGGTCGGACGCGCAGCGGCACGGGGCGGCCCGCCGCCCGATTCGAGTGGGTGGCGGGCAACCGGGCGGCCCCGGCAGGCACCCCCAGGTGATCGCCCGGCCGGCCCGCCGGCGGCCGCGCGAATGGATCGCCAAGCGCTTGATCGGCGCCGGCCGAACAGGGAGGGAGGCCGGCGCCGATGCTCGCCTTGGGAGCGCGCAGACTACATGCCGTCGGGTTGCGTGATGCCCGCGGGCTCCGACCGGTCTGCGAGCGGTCGAACTGGGAAAGGGTGTCTGCGCCGGAGATCACCGGGCGATCTCCATGTCGCCGGTGCCGGGGCGAGTAGGGATCGGAGCGACCGTAGGCGTCGGACCGTAGACGTCTGGGCGGAGGCGGTGGCGACTAATACCAGTGGCAGCTTCAGTCGCCAAAACGAGTTCTGGCTTGATCGGAAGCCCTTTGTTCAACCACTTCCAAACGGTTGCTTGTGTGGTACCGATCAGACGAGCGAGCGCGGATTGAGACCCTGCGGCCTCAACGGCTTCTGCGACTGCCTTCATCTGATCGGTGGCCGAGCAAGAATCCATACTGCCGAGCTAAACGGAAAGGTTTAGCCGTGCAAGACGGAATCGTACATCGCCATCTACACCGACGCGTTTAGCAATCCTGCTGTGGTGAATCGCGAGCGACTCCGAGATCTGATGGAACAGCGAGGGTTGTCGCAATCCGAGTTGGCACGTCGCGTTGGAGTTGCGCAGGCGACAATCTATAAGCTGATTAGTGGGGCCAGCTACGGTACCAAACACCTTCACGTCATTGCGCGCGAACTCGGAACGACGCCGGCGTATCTGGCGGGCGAGATCGACGATCCCGACGTAGGCGCTCCACCTCCGCCGCCCCCTCGACCCGCAAGGATCATGCTGGAGGTTGTTCTTCCGCCGGAGAATGCGCTGGCGAAAATGTTCGAGGCCCTGCTCCGGATGATGCCGGACGACGCAGACCTAGACGAGAGGGCGCTACTGCTCGCGCGCCGTCTGCCGATCGGGCTTTCGCAACTGCGCGATTTGATCCCGGCGGGGAGCGCTGTCGGGACGTCGGAACCAGCTGCTGCTGAAGTTCCTCCCACTCCTGTGCATGAACCGCAGTCATGACAGCGCAGACGATGTCGCACGGGATGCACCCAGTGCTGCAGCCGGGCGTGGAGCGACGCAAAGGTTGGGGCAAACGGCAGGTCTCCTGGGCGGACGGCTCACGAGATCTAACGACAGCGTAGCTGTCGAAATTCACACGCGCAGAATCAGGGGGCATTTAATGGGGGGCAGTTTGAGTGACGGAGGCCACAACGTCGGCGTTCAAGCCGTAGCCAATCTGATCGGCGCGATTGGTGCCGCCCTCATCACCTCGGGACAATCTACGGCGGCGCGAACTATGCTCGACATGTCCGACGCCATGAACGCGCAGACCATACCTGAGGGTAGCGATCTGGAGACGCTCCAGCGCTCCACCTCGGCTCAGCGCGCCCTAATGGCGCAGATGGGACTGTAGAGTGGCTGCGCCCGTCACCTTAGAGTCGTTCGTCGACGGCGCTCGATCGGCGGTGGCGCGCGCGACCTCATTTGATGCGAAGCACCTGATCGGCAACGCGCTTGCCCAGCTGCATAATGCTCACGCCTATGTCGTGTCGGCACCGGCCGTCGATCGTGCCTACAATGAAGTCAGGGTCCATGTGCACGGATTGAAGGTGGAGCTGTCGAGCCTTCCAATGGGCGCTCCGCAAAACCATCCCCCGGTCGAGCGGGCGAGGCAGTTGGCCCTGCTTTCGATCGAGCATTACGCCGCAGCTCTGGGTGATGCGCAGCCAAATGAAATGGCCAAGGCACTCGGATTGGACTGGTTCTGAGGATGGCTCGATTGAACAGCCCCACTTCGGATGTCGTGGAGTCGATCCGTGCACGCACGCTGCTCGAACTGCTGGACGTGACGGGGAACGATGAGGCTTTGATCGAAGCATTGGCCGAGCTCGGGCTTGCCATATCGCAAGCTGCGTTCGTGCCGCTGCTGGAACGGCTCGAGACAGCCGGCCTGATCGAGACCTCGCGTGTACAGATCGGGCCGGTCGCCGCTCGCGTGGTCGCACTTACCATGGCCGGTGACGATGTTCGACGCGGCCGAACGGAGCGCGACTGGATTGCAGCGCCGACAGTCAGTGCGGCATGAGCAGTTGGTCACTAGGTGAGGGGTGCGAAGGGTGAGTTGCGGCTGACGGACCGGGGGGTCGGTCTGATGACTACGTTTTTAGAGGGGGAATTGCGGAGTGTTTAGAGGAGTATTGTTCGTGGTTGGTGCGAGCCTTACCTTGGTCGCCTGCGCTCAGCCGGGCACCGAGGCCAAACAGACTTATGCCTATACGCTGACGGCGACCGGATCGCCCGAAACCAAGGATCGCAACTCCTATCCCAGCTTGGGCGATGTCACATTCACTCGTGTGCAGAAATACAAGCTTGTTGGGACCACCGACGTCACGCGTCAGCCGCACTTCCTGGTGATCTCGGTTACGAAGAAGGTCGGCAAGAAGATCATCGACCGCGATGTGGTGGCACCCGTGTTCGTTAAAGACGGGACATACGAGATCGAGTGCGCGCATTATTACGACGTGAAGCCTGCCCAGGAGGCCACGGTCGATGATCCGCAATGTACGCTCAAGCTGTTGGGGATACTGAAAGCCGATGCGCCGGCGACGCTCGTGGCGAGTTGACTCTCATGAAGACCAGCCTCAATCCGGCCGAACGGAAGACAGTGTTGCTCGGGCTAGGTTCGGCCTCCTACATCGCGGGTATCATGGACGCCGCTAATAACCTGCTGCCCGAAACCGATCCCAAAACGCTGTTCGTTTATGGTACCGTGCTTTTGACAAGCGCGGTGCTGGGAAGAAAGAGCAAGTGATGCGGCAGTACCATCGTCATCGCAGCTCGGAAAATGACGGCATGCATGGCGGAAACAGGCGCGCGCGTGTCGATACGATCGTCATCGGTGGCGGCGATCGCGTCGAGGCCAGTCGGCAAATCGGTATCGGCATAGCCCTCGCTGGCCTGTTCGTGGCCGCTGCTATACTGGTGTGGCTCGTGAGAGCCTACGATGTGGATTGGCAGACGGCGGCCATGATGGTCTTTTTCGGCTTCGTGGTTATCGGCTTGACCTTCGGGATACTGGAGCCTGACGGGGACTGACCGGCGGGTAGGCCAGGCGTCGACCGGCTCTTGCGCGGACTGGAACAGACGTGGAACATGCGGTGCATGACGACCGTGGACCCTGTCGCCCTGGAAGCGCTTGTCGCGCCCTTGGCTGAGTTGTGCGAGGCGAAGAATTTCGAATTCGAATGGGGCGTGCGCAGATCGGGCTCGACGTGGCGTGCGACGGTTTCGTCCGGCTATCCGGTCGTCGATCGAATTCGGCAGGGGCCTTGCCCACTCTTCGCGGTGGAAGAGCCAACCGCGGAGGCAGCACTGGCACGCGCGGTGTCATGGTCGATGGAGTTCGCGCGAAGCTTCCCGGCGTATAGCCGCCCCTCGGCCCCGCCGTGGATGCGACGTTGAGCGGGTATCAGGCGGGTATCTCGATCAAAACACGATCAAGAAACTGCGGATTTCCGCGGTACTGACGAACACGCGGCGGAGGGTATCTCCGCCGTGAGCATCCACCGGAACCGGTAAATGGTGCTCCGCTAGATCGCGCGAACGAGTTGGCTGTCCTTGCCCATGAAAGGAGCGAGGTACGCAAAGAATGCTTGCTGCGGGGGTAGGTCGGTCATACGAGTGTGGAGCCGGCTCAAACCGCCAAGCTGAACCGGCTCCGTGGTCTACCGCTTGCGCGGCAGATCCGTTTAGCGCTTCTTCGGAGGCTTCGGTGATCCCGGCCGCTTGATCGTCTCCACCACATAGGTGGAGGCGTTCCGGCGTGCGGTCGGAACCGGAGCGAAGCGACCGGTGCTGGCATTGCGACCGATCTTCATTTCACTTCTCCAGCCGATTGATCTCGGACTCGGACGCTCAAGGACCATCCTTGAACCACACCTATGTGCTTCACGGGAGCATGGCTGGCAACCCTCAATCGACGTCGGTGGACTAAATTGTCCCACTTGCATATAAAACTAGTCCACCGTACTAAGGTCCTAGGGGCAGGGTTCGCCCCTTAATGTGGATGGGGCCTAGGTGCGCACGGACGAAAATCAGAATTTAGTAGATAATTTAGTCCACTTGGCGCGGATCGCGCTGGTGGGGGAGAAGCGCGACGTAGAGGCCTACGTACGGCGCCTTACCCGTCTACTATCGAAACAATTCCCAGATGCCTCTTCTCAGCTGCGCGAGCTGGCCGCAGCCGGTGCCACCGCGCGATCTGCAGCTACTGCTGGAAGATCATCTGCCAATCGTCTGGTTCCGGTCGATGCGGAAAGTCGGCTTGATCTACTTCGTGTCGACGCCGTTCCGACAGTACCTTATCCGCCGCTGCTAAATGTAGCGATAGCAAGCCAGATTGAGCAGGTAATTCTGGAGCGGGAAAGGATCCAGGAGCTAGCAGATGCTGATCTTGAGCCGTCTCGCACGCTACTATTCACGGGACCGCCCGGAGTGGGAAAGACGTTGACGGCTCATTGGATAGCGCAACGACTAAATAAGCCACTTTTCACATTGGACCTAGCCAGCGTGATGAGCAGCCTTCTTGGCAAGACCGGCACGAATCTCAAATCGGTGTTGGAGTACGCTAAAAATCAGGACTGCGTGCTGCTGCTCGACGAATTTGATGCTGTCGCGAAGCGGCGCAACGACGACACTGAAGTAGGGGAGCTAAAACGGCTCGTTACCGTCATCCTTCAAGAAATCGATCTCTGGCCTTCTGACAGATTGCTCATCGCTGCAACTAACCACGGCGAACTCCTGGATCCTGCTGTCTGGCGGCGATTTGACGTCGTGGCTGAGTTTGACATCCCGGCGTCGGGCCAGCTTGAGGATCTCATCAGGGTCGAGCTCGGCGATGATGTCGCACCTACTTGGTCGAACGCTCTGGCGAGTTTGTACGAGGGTAAGTCGTTCAGCGACGTGGCTCGGCACGTCAGGAGCTTGCGGCGGCATGCATTGCTTGCAAAGCAATCCATTTCAGAGCGGCTCATTGAGTCAATCCAAAACGAGGTGCGTCACCTTCCAAAAGCCGCCTTGAAGAGGGTAAGTGTTCAATTAGAGTCGGCAGGTTTGTCGCAACGACAAATATCTGACCTAACAGGTCTGTCGCGCGATACGATTCGCCGGGCGAGGCCATTCGAGGAGAAGAATGATGGCTAGTCCTATCAATTACCTGATTGGGCGGGGCGAAACGCTGGTTCAGCCGATCTCGTTAAAATCCGGAGGCGGCGAAAAGGCGCATCCCTATACGTTCGACGAGGCGTTCTCGCGGCTTTCGCCAGAGATGAACATCGTTCAGGCTGCAGTAGAAGATCTGCCGCGACTGGCGTGTCCGAATGACGAAGCTGTAATTTCGTTGACGTTGCACCCTAGTTACCTCGCTAAGTCATACCATCCAACGCGATTGCTTAACGGGCTTGGGCTTCGGCAGGTCGGCAGCAGAGAACGGCGTGTTATGCCGTCGAAGTGGACGCAGAAGGAGGCACCTTCTCAACCGCTGGTGGCACCGGAGCTGTTCGTAGCCGGTAGCCGGAGGCGGCTTGCGTCACTCAGCCGCTTGGTACTCGCAGCCGAACCAGGTGTGCAGGATGATTTTCGGCGCATTGAGCATATCAACGCGATGGGAACAGACCGTATAGGGCGGATAGCCGGCGACGACGCAATGCCTCCGCTGGAAGTCGTATTGCACGCTGATACTTCAGAGGTTTGGGGCGACGACGTACTGCGCGGTTTTTACGAGTGGTGCCGCGAGTTGGGTATCAGCGCTGATTTCTCTCGTCGCCAACAGGTCGGCGGCCTAGCATTTCTTGGGTTTCACGCTTCTCGTGAAGCAGTCGGCGCCATGGCGAGGTTTAGCTTCCTGCGCACGGTGCGAAGGATGGCGCAGCTATCTTTTCGCGACATAGAGATGCGAGCCACATCTACCGCGGCGACCTTCCCGATCGCGTTTTCGAACGACCTTCCAGTCGATACGGAATTACGGGCCGCCGTCTTCGATGGAGGGCTGCCAAGCGATCATCCGTTCCCGGCGTGTGTTGTTTGCAAGGATGCACCCGGAATCGGCAGGCCGACCGCCATGGGCCTAAGGCATGGCGTTCAGGTGACCAGCGCGATGCTATATGGCCCCCTTGCGGCGGGCGACGAACCAACGAGGCCTTACTCGAACATCGATCACTGGCGCGTTCTTGACAGCGACGGCGATGACTTTGAGCTCATGACCACCCTCGACCGCATCATGGATATTCTCGAACAGAATTCCTATGAGGTAGTGAACCTTTCAATTGGGCCAGATGAAGCACTGATTGATGACGATGTTCACGTTTGGACCTCTAGGCTCGATCAATTCGCCGCTTCTGGTAAAACGTTAGTAGTGTCAGCGGCGGGTAACAATGGTGACTTGGATTTAGAGGCTGGACTGTGCAGGATCCAGCCAGCTTCAGATGGAGTGAACGTCCTTGCGGTAGGTGCCGCCTGTCAATCCGGCGTGGGCTGGTCTCGAGCGGAGTACAGCGCTCGAGGTCCGGGTAGAAGTCCAGGGTTGGTCAAGCCCGATATTCTCGCTTTTGGAGGATCAGAGGAAGAGCTATTTTTCGCAGCGGATGGGGCAGGGATTGCACGCGGCGTGACTGGAACCAGCTTTGCCGCACCAGCGGCTGCTCGGCTCGGCTTAGGCCTGCGAGCGCTCTTCGGCACGCAGTTGAGTCCGGTGGCGTTGAAGGCGCTGTTGGTCCATCACGCGGAATGTGGCGAACACGCTCAAATCGATGTAGGTTGGGGCCGCTTACCCAAGCTTCTAGACGATATTGCGACTTGCCGGCCCGGAGAGGCCACTGTGGTGTATCAAGGTATACTTGAGCCTTCCCGATATCGTCGCTTCTTACTACCTGTTCCGACTGACGGCTTTGGGGCTAAGGTAAGTCTTCGCGCAACCTTTGTGACTGCCACCGGTGTCGACCCGGAAGATGCAATTAATTATACGCGCACAGGTGTAGGGATTGCGTTCAGACCTAAGACCGTCGGTCACCCCGGTTATACAAAGATCAAGGGCGAATATAAGGAACGCTCTGTCCACGAGGCCAAGGGTTTCTTTGGCAAATCTGCGTTATTCGAAACAGAACAGGTCCTGCGGGATGATGCGCAGCGATGGGAAGCTGTCCTAAAGGCGGCGCACACATACAATCCGACAACCCTGGACCAGCCTGTTTTTGATATCGAGCATCTGGCGCGGGCCAATGGTCAGGCAGCGCCTCGTAGTGAAGGAGTTCAGTACGCCCTTATCGTCACGGTTAGCGAGCGTGGCTCGAATGATCTCTACAACCGAATTATCCGATCGTACGCGGGGAGATTGCAGGCCATGCGGCCCCAGGTCGACATCCCAATTCGACCGCGCGGCTAGTACCCCAGGGCGGCTGTCGCACGTCGCCGCGTGACCGGGATGTGGGTGCCGGCTGCCGGTCAGTGGGTATCGCTTGCCTATTAACAGGCAGAACACCGTGGGAGCGGCGGAGGGTACCTCCGCCGCGAACTGCGCTGCTGGCGAAGTAATCCGATTCTCCCTATGTTCTCTTCGCGGGTGTCGGGGGCAGAATGGGAATACACGTCGAAGTGCTGGCGGCGCAGCCGAGCCGAAAGCAGCAAGCCTACGAATTCATCAAGCGCTACATCCTGCGCGAAGGGCGAAGCCCGGCGATGAACGAGATAGCCATGGCGCTTGGCGTCAGCGATACTCGGGCGAAGGCTCTGGTCCGAAAGCTCTCGCTGGACCAGATGATCAGCCGCTCTGCCGGCGCACAGCGCGGGATCAGCATTCCTGGCCTTATGGAGCAGCATATTGCTGAACGCCTGCGTGCAGCGGGCGTTCGCATGGACAGCGATTTCGACGCGGTGCCGTTACCACAAGGTCATCTCCCGCTCGTGGCCATCATCGAGCATGTTCCCGACCATAATTAGCCGGGGCTTCACATGACGATCACCACCGAACGGGAGCTTCAGCGCGTCTCCCACCTTGTTCTCGGTCGGCCGCGGCCGGCGCCGGCGCTGCCGCGTAAACCTGCCGGGATGAGCAAGCAGGAGTGGAAGGTCGAGAAACAGCGACTGCGCGATGCGGGCCAGCAGCTGGTCGACGGCGTCGAGGAGCACGTCCAGCTGCAGGAGCGCTGGTCGCACAAGGCCAACGGTACGGCGGAGACGCACGAGCATGCAGCCGTCAGCGCTGGTCGCGAAGGCGCGCTGCTGCGCTTGGTACGCACCGGTGCCATCGATGCGCACCAGCTCGCCGCGGCCGAGAAGATCGCCGAGGCGTTCGCCGCGATCACGGCCGAGGTGACGGTGCGCACCGCCAGATGGGGCGATCGCAACCCGGGCGGCGGCCCGAACGCGGCGGAGGCGGTTCCGATTGCGGCGGTGATCCAGCAGCGCACCTATCAGCGCTGGCGCGAAGCAACTGGCGTGCACGCGCCGATGGTGCTGGCGATCGTCGTCGACGACGTGGCGGTGACGGCCGCAGCCCGGCGGTGGCGACTGTCGAACCGCCGCGCGCGATCGATCCTCGTCACCGCGCTCGACCGATGGCAGCGCTGCTAGGGGTTCCCTTTGGGGAACTTCCCCTAAGGTCACCTGCAAAAGCGGTCACGTAAGCGGCACAAACGACCCCGCCACAGCTGTGCCTGATCGCCGCTCTCCTCCCCAAGGATGCGCCGGTCGCCCAACAGGAGATCTGGCATGCGTCACGATGCTCCTCAACCTGCACAGCGGCCCGCCCAGCCACGCCCGAACCTGGCCGATCAGCTCGAACGCATCACACCGCGGTTCGATGAGCTGACCCAACGGGCGCGGCTGGGCGCAGATCGTATTCCGGCAGCCGAGCTGCATGAACTCGAGGAAATGGCGCAGCACATCGCGCGCGACCTCGTCGCACTATTCCGCGGTGCCGGCGCCCGGCCGGTCAACCCGCCGGCCTGGGTGAGTGCCGACGGCACGCGGGCGGGCTGGTGATGGCGATCCCGCGCGATCAGCTCCAACGCGCTGTCGATGCCGGACACCCGGACGATGCGCTGGTCGGCTTCCCGATCAGTCTGGTGCGCGAGATCCTGCGCAGCCTTCCCGTTGAAACCATCGCGCTGGTGCAGGGCGCACAGCCATTGAAGGAAGCCGCATGACGAAGCTCCGCATCAATGCGCCCGTTGACCAGGCGACCCCGCTGATCGAGCGCTACGCCGCTCTGGGTACCGAACTGGCGCTCGCCGACGTCGCACGCAACGATGCGATCACCGCGGCGAACACCGCGGCCGACCGCATCACGGTGCCGATCGTCGATGAGATGACGGCGATCCGTGAACAGCTGGAGCCTTGGTGGCGCCGCAACGCAGCGACCCTGCTGCCAACAAAGCGCAAGTCGATGGAGCTGGGCGGCTGCGTCATCGGCAGCAAGACAGGATCGACGTCGGTCACCTTCGCGCTGGGTAACGACGAGCTGGCCGCCTCCACCCTGCAGGCGGCGCGCTGGTCCAAGGCGTACGTCCGGGTCAAGCCGAGTGTCGACAAGGCCGCGGTGAAGACGGCGCTCGCCGGCAAGGACGGTGACAAGCTGCGCGCGCTGGGGTTCGGCGTCACCACGCCGATCGAGACGTTCATCCTCGACCGTGCCGATCAATCCGGCACGGTCACCGCCTGACCACCGCTCGCCTCCGCGGGCGGGCTGGGCAGGCCCAGCGGCTACGGCGGCTGAAGCGAACCAACGGCCTCTGCGAGATGTGCCTCGATGAGGGACGGACCCGCGAGGCGACGATCGTCGACCACATCGTGCCACTGGCGCACCACGGCCCCGACACCGACGACAACACCCGCAACCTCTGCGACCCGCATCACCGTCTGGTGACGATCGAGCAGTTCGGCTTCGCCGTGGCGCGGAGCGAGCGCGGGGTGACGCGGGATGGGCGACCGATCGACCGCGAGCACCCGTGGAACGGCACCGGGGCGGGGCCGACCTCGGTGGCAGCGCCGGCGCGGTCGCCGCGGCGGCCGACACCCCCCCGGGGGGTCGAAAGTCAGCCGGCTGACCTGCCGGACACCGCGTAGTGGCTTCATGCGCGGTGCGAACAATTCCAGACCAAAAAGTTCAGGTCGGAAAGGGCGGGCGCGATGACGAAGCCGAGGGCCGACGCCATTGTCGCCGAACCAAAATGGACGGTGCTGCTGCCGGATGCGGCCGAGCGCCGTGTTGCGGCTGCACATTGGAAGCGCATCACGGCGGAGATGCGCGACCGCGAGATCTTGTCGTCGTCGAACGGCCACGCCCTGCAGCGCTTGGTGCTCGCCTACGTCATCTACGATCGTTGCTCGCAAGAGGTCGGTGCCGGCGGCCTGGTCGACGAACCCAACGTCGAGAACCCGAAGGCGATTGCCCGCCTGTCGATCCACTACAAGGCGATGCGCGAGGCGGAGAACACCGCCGAGCGCCTGGAGGGTCTGCTCGGCCTGACGCCTGGTCGCCGCGGCAAGGTCGCCAAGGTCGCGAAGCAGCGCACTCGCACCGCCGGCGCTGACGCGTTCCTTGGCCCGAAGGGGTAGCGCGGCACCGGGCGATCCGACCACCGCCTGGGCGGAGGCGGCGGTCCGCGGCGATTTCGTTGTCGGCGACCTCGTCCGCTACGCAGCCGAACGTCACCTGCGCGACCTCCGGGATCTGCGCGACTATCACTGGCGGCCGGAGCTGGCGCAGCGCGCGATCGACTTCTTCCCTTCGGTGTTTACGATCACCGATGGCCCGGCCGCCGGTAAGCCGTTCCACCTGTTGCCGTACCACGTCTTCATCGTGGGATCGCTGATGGGGTGGGTCACACCCGAAGCTCGCTGGCGTTTCCGATCCGGATACGTCGAGACCGGCAAAGGGCAGGCCAAGTCGCCGATGATGGGCGGCCTCGGCCTCTACGTCATGGGCTGGTGCGGTTTCCCGCGCGCGCCGGTCTATGCGATCGGCGGCGACAAGAACACGGCGAACGTCCTGTTCAAAGATGCGGCCGCCATGTGTCGGGCGCAGGTCCCAGGTTACGAGGACGGCGACACTCTGGAAACCGAGGGCCATGTCGTGCTGCGCGGCGAGGGCGACAACGTCTGGAAGATCGAGCATCCGACGTCGCAGTCGTTCTTTCTTCCCCTCGCCAACGGGCTCAACCAGTCGGGTCCCCGCCCGCGCCTAGTACTCGCTGATGAAATCCACGAATTCCGGTCAGCAGCGCAGCTGGTGACTTGGCGGCGGGCGATCACCAAAGTCGCCGGCTCGGCGATGTTGCTGATGGGATCTAATACGCCGGCAACGTCGCAGCTTGTCGGGACGGAATATTCCGAAACCTATCAGGCGATCGCCAAAGGCCTGAAGAAGGACGAGACCGCCTTCGCGTTCGTGGCGCGGGTCGATAAAAGAGATCGGGACACGGTCCTGACCAACGAGGCGTGTTGGGGAAAGTCGCTGCCGGCTATCGGCATCACCTACCCGGTCGCGAACATCCGCGAAGAGGTGATCACGGCCCTGACGAAGCCGTCGGAGGCCGCCTCGATCAAGCGGCTGTACTTCGGCATCCCGACTGGGGCGGTCGACTTCTGGATCGCAGAGGATCGATGGGCGGCGGTGCAGCAGGTGCTGACGCCGGAAGATCTGAAAGCGCTGCAGGGCTGCCCATGCTGGCTCAGTCTCGACCTGTCGAAGAAGAACGATCTGACGGCGCTGACCGCCACCTGGCGCGATGGCGATGGCGTGCTGTGGCAGAAGACCTGGTACTGGACGGTTGCGGAGCGCCTCGATGAGAGGGCGAGCGCCGATAACGCGCCCTATCCCGAATGGGTCGAGCTTGGCTGGCTGACCGCCACCCCGGGTACCACGATCGACTACACCTTCGTCGCGGCGCAGGTGGCCGAGCTGGACGCCACGTACGACGTCGTCGAGCTGGTGTTCGATCCGGCGAAGATGGCGGATTTCGAGACCGCTTGTGAGCAGAACGGGTTCTCCGTCTGGCGCTACGAGGGACCGAACAAGCCGGCTGGCGACGGTCTGAAGCTGGTCAGCCATGCGCAGGGTCCGCTCGTGAAGTTCGACGATCGGCAATATTGCATGCCGAAGTCGATCGAGCGGTTCGAGGACAGGATCCTCCAGGAAACGATCGTCATCGACGCCTCGCCGATCACCTATTGGTGCGCCGGCAACGCTGAGATCCGCGAAGACGGCCTGAAGAACCGTTGCTTCGACAAGAAGAAGTCACGCGGCCGCATCGACGGCCTAGTCACCTGCGCCATGGGCGCCGGCGCTGCCGACAACACAGAGCTGAAGGGAGACAGGTATGAGGGCTCCTACTTCGTCGATATCGATGCGGCCGACGATGATGGCGACGTCGTCGACGATGACGAGGCCGACGCATGAGCGTTGACGGTTACAAGCTGTCGGCGCGCGCGGCGGAAGCGCAGTCGCGCGGCGCCGCGCCTGTTCAGGCCGCGACCACCGACAGCGTCGGCGTGCTTACCGGTGGCGAACCGATGGCCATCGACTGGTTCGGCGTCGGCCAGCAGGCCGCCGGCGTCGTCGTCACGCCCGAGACTGCGATGCGGTCGACCGCGGTGTGGCGGTGCGTCAACCTGATCGCAGGCGCGCTGATGACGCAGGAGCTGGGCGTCTATCGCATGACAGCCAAAGGCGAGCCGATCCGGGTCTACGGCCACCCGTACGAGCGGTTCCTCATCCACGAGCCGAACGTGGAGATGACCGGCCCGGTGTTCGTCGAGAACATCGCCATCCAGCTGCTGCTGCGAGGCAATGGCTATGGTCTGATCCGCCAGGCGCGGAATGGCGCGATGACGTCGGTCGACTTTTATTTCCCCGGCCGTGTCTATCCATTCCGATCGGCCAACAACTCGATCTGGTATCGCTTCACCAACGAGGACGGATCGACCGAGGATCATCACGCCTCCTACGTTCTACACTTCAAAGGGCCGGGGCTAAGCGCTGACGGCATGCGTGCGCTCTCGCCGATTTCGCATCATGCGCAGTCGGTCGGGATCAGCCTTGCCGCGCGCGACTATGAGGCCGGGCAGTTCGAACGCGGCCTCCTGACCAACGACTTTTTCTCGTTTCCAGAGGGCGTGAGCAAGGAGCAGCGCGCAGACTTCAAGACCTACCTGCGCAAACGAGCGCAGGGTGTCGCCAATGCTCACAACCCGCTTCTCCTCGAGAAGGGCGTGAAATGGGAACAGGTCAGCGTCACCGCCAAGGACGCACAGTTGCTCGAGCTGCTGCAGTACTCGGTCGTCGACGTCTGCCGGATCTATGGCGTTCCGCCCAACATGGCGGGGGAAACGTCCGGCACATCCAACTGGGGCACCGGCGTTGAGCAGCAGCGCATCGGTTTCGACCAGTGGACGATGCTGCCGCACAAGGTGCGCATCGCCGGCGAATGGTCGCGCAAGCTGTTTCCTGTCGTCGGCGCAAAGCTCCCCGAATTCTTCGTCTGGTGGAACGACGACTTCCTCCGGTCCGGCGATAGCAAAGCGATTGCCGCTTATCTGCGCGCAGCACTCGGCGGCAACCAGCTGCCCGGCTGGCTCAGCCAGAACGAGGCGCGCCGTCTCGTCAACCAGCCCCCGATCGAGGGCGGCGACACCGTCTACCAGCCGACTGGCGACGAGCCTGTGCCGCAGCCGGCCGGTGCCGGCGGCGATGCGGAAGATGAGCCGGCCGTGCCCAGCAAGGATCCCAGCGATGCATCGTAAGCTTTTCAACCTCGCGCAGGCGAACACCGGCAAAGGCGCGGGCATCCGTGCCGAGGTCGCCGACGATACCGCGACGATCTATATCTACGACATCATCGATCCCTATTGGGGGGTGTCGGCGGCCGACCTTGCGAAGGCGCTGGCCGGCATCACGGCCGCGAATATCGTGCTGCGGATCAACAGCCCGGGCGGCGACGTCTTCGAAGGTCGCGCGATGATGGCGCAGCTCGTCGGCCATCCTGCGACGATCACTGCCAAGATCGATGGGCTCGCTGCGTCGGCCGCGTCGGTGCTCGCGCTGGCCGCGTCGAGCGTCGAGATCGCCGAGGGCGGCTTCTACATGATCCACAAGGGCTGGACGTGGATGATGGGTAACGCGGATGATCTGCGCGACGCCTCCGCGCTGCTCGACAAAGTCGATGCGGCGATCGTCGCGGCATACCAGGGCAAGTCGGGCAAGTCGGCCGACGAGATCGCCGCCTGGATGAAGGCCGAGACCTGGTTCAGCGCCGAGGAAGCGGTCGCGGCCGGCTTCTGCGACAGCATCCTGCCGACAACCGCGGCCAGCGCCGGTGCCAACGCCCGCGCCTTCAACCTCGCCGTCTACGACCGGGCACCCAAAGCCCTCACCGAACAGCCGCCGGAGATCGACGACGCGCCGCGCGTGCGCTCACTTGCTCGGCTCGGCCTCTACGAACGAACGGCCGCCTAGCAGCCGATCATCCCTGGCGCCGGTCCCCCGGCACCTCAGAGCCCCGCCTTCGCGGGGCTTTTTCTTTGAAGGAAGACCTCATGATCAACATTAAGGCGCTCCGGGACCAGCGTGCCGACAAGGCGAAGGATGCCCGCAACCTGCTCGAGAACAACACGGGCGACAAGTTCACCAAGGAAATCGAGAACCAGGTGGACGGCATCTACGCGGAGATCGATCGCATCGATGCGCAGATCGAGCGCGCCGAGCGCCAGGCGCAGATCGATGGCGACCAGGCAACCACCGACGTCGCCAACGAGAATCGCGATCGCGTCCGTGCCGGCCTGACGCAGGAGCAGCGCGAGCAGCAGGACCGCCACTCGGCGGCGTTCCGCAACTTCATCCTCCACGGCGTCAACGGCATGACCCGCGAGGACATTGAGGTACTGCGCGCCGCGACCGTCCAGAATGCGCAGTCGGGCCAGCAGGCCAACGGCGCTCAGGGTGGCTTTCTCGTGCCGAACGGCTGGGGCGGAGAGCTGCTCGAGGCGCTGGCACAGTTCGGCGGCATGCGCGCAGTCGCCACGGTGATGGCGACCGCCGGCGGCAACCCGATCCCGTGGCCCACCGTGGACGAGACCGCTGTCGAAGGCGAGATCGTTCCCGAGAACACCGCCGCCAGCACCGGCGACTTCACCTTCGGCACCACGCAGATCGGCGCCTACAAGTTCAGCTCGAAGATCGTCGCGATCCCGTTCGAGCTGCTGCAGGATCAGGGTCCGGGCATCGACATCGAAGGCTTCACCCGTCGTGCGCTGGCGACCCGCATCGCCCGCATCACCAACCGCCTGTTCACCACCGGCAGTGGCACTGGGCAGCCGCAGGGCGTGGTCACGGCCGCCGGCATCGGCAAGGCCGGTGCGACCGGGCAGGCGACGTCGGTGCTGCCGGACGACCTGATCGATCTCGAGCACTCGATCGACCCGGCATATCGGGAGATGCCCGGCGTCCGTTGGATGTTCCACGACACCACGCTGCGCCAGCTCAAGAAGATGAAGGACACGCAGGGCCGGCCGCTGTGGCTGCCCGGGTTCGACACCAAGGAGCCCGACACGTTCCTCGGCTATCGCTACCAGATCAACCAGCACATGCCGCAGATGGCGGCATCGGCGAAGTCGATCGTGTTCGGCGATCTGTCGCAGTACCTGATCCGCGACATCATGAACGTCACCCTGTTCCGCTTCGACGACAGCGCGTTCGTGACCAAGGGGCAGATCGGTTTCCTCGCATGGTCGCGCCACGACGGTCGTCTGGTCTCCGCCGGCGCACCGGTGAAGGCCTACCAGCACTCGGCCTCGTAAGAGCGGTGTGCCGGCGGGGCTACGGCCCCGCCACCTTCTTTAAACCGCATGATGGAGGTCCCCATGGATCCCAAGCCTAAACGCCAGCCCGTACCTGCTGGCGGCCAGCCGATCCCCGCCACGATCACCGCAGCTGATGCGACCCCGCCGGTCGAGAAGCCGGCTGCCACAACCGATACGGCCCCGGCCGTCGAACCGCCCGTCGCCGACGCCGGATCCGAGCAGGCCGCGGGAGCCGATATGGTCGACGATGGCGAGTTGGTCGAAGCGCGCGTGCTGGTCGCATTCGGCGATCACGCCGCAAACGACATCTTCACCGCGCCGGCAGCCGAGGTCGAGCGGCAGAAGCTCGCCGGCAACGTCGATCCGCACCCGGATGCGGTGACCTTCGCCAAGAGCCTCGGCGAGGACGCCTGACCATGGCCGAGCCCGTCGCGCTTGACGACATCAAAGCGCACCTGCGCCTGAACGTGAGCGCGACGGACGAGGACACATATCTTGTCTCGCTACTGCTGACCGCGCGGCGCAAGGTCGAGAAGGACACGGGCCACATCATCGCCGGCGACGCGCCGACGATCGTCGGCGATGATCTTGAGATCGCCCGACACGCGATGCGGCTGATCGTCGGTCACTGGTACGCCAATCGCGAAGCGACGGCCCAGGGCAGAGCGCCCGCGGTCGTGCCGATGACGGCCAGCTGGCTGATCGATTCGATCAAGCTGTGGGATGACGGCAGCGAGATCGCGGCATGATCGCGGCCGGTCGCTTGCGCGACCGTGTGGACATCGTGCGTGCGACGAAAGTCGATAACGGTGGCGGCTACGTCACCACCTGGGCGGCGATCGCACCGGCGGTGCCCGCCGAGGTGATCGGGCTCACCGGCACCGAAGCCGTCCGCGAGAAGGTGTTGCGCAGCGTCAGCGTCTACCAGATCACGATGCGCTATCGTGCCGACCTTCAGCCGAAGGATCAGGTGCGTTTCAACGGCGTGGATCTGAACATCCGGTCGTCGGTCGATCCGGACGGCCGCCGGGAGCGGCTGGTGATCATCGCCGACACCGAAAACGCGATCGCGACCGCCTGATGGCAGCGGCCAATGGCATCCGGGGCTTGGCGGAGACATACAGCCTGCTCGACCGGCTGCCGTCCGCGGCGCACGACGAGCTTGCCGTCGAACTAGCCATCGTGGCGCGCGAGCTGTCGGCCGCCCAGCACCAGGATGTCCCGAAGGCGAGCGGCGAACTCGATCGCGCGCTCACCTACCAGCTGTTGCTCGAGCGCCTGCAGATCAAAGTCGGCCTGCTGCGCGGCGCGCGGGCTGGCGGCACCTTCAACGGCCGCCAACGCAAGGCCGTCGCCGGCGGACCGTTCTACGGTAGGATGGTCGAAGGTGGCGTTGCTGCTCAGACGGTCCTCGTTACGCGCCGGATCAAGAAGCGGACGAAGCGGGGGCTGGGCAGGGGTAAGGGCACCCACACGACGTACCACACGCCCAAGCGCCGGCTGCGTCGCAGCTCAAGCCCCAACCGCGGCACCTACGTCGGCGACCCGTACAAGCTCCGCGTGAAGGCCCAGTCGGCTCGACCGTTCGTCGCGCAGCCGCTGCTGGTCGAGGTCGCCGAGAACCACCTGTCCGAATTTTGGGCGAACGCGATCGCCCGCACGGGAGTCGCATGATGGCCGCACCGCTCGATCTGCTGACCGGGACGCAGGACGCGATTATCCAACTGATCCGCGCACGCCTCCCAGCGGAACAGAAGCAGATGGTGCGCCATACGCTCGAGGAAAACTTTCAGCCGCCCTTCCACCTGGTCGGCGATATCGTCACCGAGGAAGCCGGCGGCAAAGACGAGCAGCTCGAGGAACTCGAGGCCGAGATCCACACCGTTTACCGCGGCAGCGATCGTCGCGAGCTGCTGGCCATGCTTCATCAGGTCCGGCTCGCCACCCACGACACCCGCGTTCAGGCTGGCGGCGCGACGTACCGCGTCCAGTGGCGCGGCGCGATCGCCAGCACCGCGGCGCGCGATGGCGTCACCTTCGCCGGCCTTACCACCCTCGACATCCAAGCCGAGCCGGACTGACCGGCGTTACCAGGAGACCTATTATGGCTACCGAACAGGGCCGCGAAACGCGGATCTTCGTTAAGACCGGCGAGAACGCCACGGTGAAGATCGGCGGCGAGACGACCTTCAGCTACAAGCGCAACACGCCGTCGATCGACACCGCCGACAAGGACGGTGGCTCGGGCAGCTTCGGCCAGGCGACGATCAACATCTCGACGTCGGGCAACGTGAAGCTGCCGGACGCCGGCCTGTCTGCGCTCGAGGCGGCATCGAAGGCGACCCCGCCGCACATCGAGATCGAGATCAAGAAGGGCGAGGTGACCCGGTTCGCCGGCATGGTCGCCGTCGGCAACTTCTCGGCCGACTTCCCGCTCGGCACCGCCACCTGGTCGGCCGAGATGGTCAACGCGGCCGTTCCGACGACCGACAACCTCACCGCGACCGCGTAATGGGCGGCGCAACCGGAGGGCAGGCCGCGAAAGCGACTGCCCCACGCCGGCCGCGTTCAACAGCGCCGGCCGCGCCTGTCGGTGTCGTGGCGGACGATGTCTCGGCCGACGATCGGCCGGCCGGCGACCAGCCGACCGCCAACGCCGAGCGCGGCGAGCACGAGCTGACGCTCGCCGGCACCCTGTATCGCCTGCGGCCGAGCCATAGCGCGCTGAAGGCGATCGAGAAGAAGACGGAGCGCGCGACCCTGTCGCTGGTCCGGCTCGGCAACACCGGCGATCTGACGCTCGGGCAGATGGGCATCATCGCGGCCGAGCTGATCCGCGCCGGCGCAGATCGCGACGATCGGTTCACGCGCAACATCAGCGCCGAGCGGATCGAGGAGCTGATCTTCGAAGAGGGCCTGCCGCACGCCACGTCGCGCCTGACGCTCTGCCTCCTCGATGCCGCGACGGGCGGGCGCGATGCGTCGGGGGATGTGAAAGCGGCGGAAGCGACGTAGACCAGCCGGCACGCTTCCGCCGCATGCAGGGAATCGCTCAGGACAGCTTCGGATGGTCGGCCGACCAGTTCTGGTCGGCCACTCCCCATGAATTCTGGTCGATGATCGACGCGCGCCACGAGGCGAACAAGCGACAATAGGAGGCGCGGATGGCAGGACGTCAAACCCGCGAGCTGTACCTTTCGATCACGGGCAACGCCGATGGCGTCAGCGCGGCATCGAAGGCTGGCCGTACCGCCCTCCTGTCGCTGTCGAGCGCCGCGATCGATGTGAAGGCGGAGGTCGAGAAGGCCTTTGCCGATATGGGTGCATCGGCACCGGCGCAGGCCAAGCAGCTCGAGCGCAGCTATACCAAGACGTTTGAGGCGATCCGCGCAAACTCCAAGGCCGTGCTCGATCAGCCTTCGCAGGGCGGCGCGCTGACCGTTCTCAACGCCGGCGCGGCGGAGCAGGCGGCCACCGCGGCCGAGCATCAGGCAGCCGCGCTACGCCAAATGGCCGCGGCCGCTGCCACTGTGGCGCAACGTGCTGGCGAGGCCGGGGCGGAGGAGCGGATCCTCGCCGTCGCATCCGAGGCCAATGCTCAGCAGGCGGAGCGAGAGGCGGTGGCGCTCCGAAACCAGGCGAATGTGCTTGGAATGGTCCGGAACGAGCTGCAGGCGAACGGCATCGTGCAGCGCGTCGTGACGGGCCGCAACGAGCAGCAGCGCCAATCCACCATCATGCTAGGGCAGCAGCTACAGGACTTCTCGGTGCAGGTGGTCTCCGGGCAGAGCGTCGTCACCGCCTTCTCACAGCAGATCGGGCAGGCTGCCTTTGCCGTCCAGGGGATGGGCGGCAAGATGGAAGCCGTCGCTGGCTTCCTGACGTCCGGGTGGGGCATCGCCGCCACTGTTGGAGTCACCGTCCTGCTGCCGCTGATCGCAAAGGTGATCGAGCATGGCGATGCGCTGAAGGAAGAAACCGATCAGCTAAAGTCAAATGCCGAAAAGGCGGCGATCGCCGATCAGGCGAAGGATGCATTCCGCAAGACGGAAGCGGGCGCGATCGACGATGTCCGGCAGCTCACCGAGGAACTGAAGAAGCAGAACGATGCGTTGAAGACCAACGCTGAGCTGACCAACATCCGCGCAAAAGAAGACGTTGAGCAGCTTCGCAAGGATCGTGCGAAGTTAGCGAAGCAACTCAGCGATGCCCGTGGCGCACAGCGCGTTGCCGATGGTGGTAGTTACGGTGGCGTGGCAGGTGGCGGCTCAGTCGTGCAGGGTGAGGCGGCCAAGAGGGTCGCGAAGCTCACGAAGGAACTCGGCGCGGTCGATGCCAAAATCGCTGAGGGGACCAAGGCGCTCGACCGGTCGCGGGCCGAGCTGGCGGACGAGGCCGCAAAGCGGTCGATCGACCCGGTCGCTCAAATCAACCGCCGCTATGACGCCGCGGACGGGCTGATCGAGCAGGCGAAGAAGCGAGCGATTGCGGAAGGCACGGTTGATGCCGTGCTGACCAAGCAGCTGGCGACGCTCCGCGCACAGCAGAAGGCAGAGGTCGAGGCAGCACAAAAGAAGATCTCTGCCGCCAACCGCACGCCGAACAACAATCAGATCGGCCGCGAGGTCACGATCGCCGAAGCATCGGCGATTGCCGCCAGCATCGGCGGCCGCGTCACGAGCGGCCTGCGGTCGACCGAAAAGCAGCAGCAGATCTGGGACGAGAAGATGGCGGGCCGCCATGCAGGCCCGGTCGCCCGCCCCGGCACCAGCGATCATGAGCGCGGCAAGGCCATCGATATCGCCTATGGCCCTGGGATCAGCGAAAGCTCGATCCGGGAGGCGTTCGCCAAACAGGGTGTGAAAATCCGGCAGCTGCTCAATGAGCCGGCGCAGCGCGTCTTCCACGTCGGGTTCGGTGAGAAGGGTAAGTCGCAGGAATCGATCGCGCGATCGGAGGAAGCGGCCGAGCAGAAGCGGGCGCGCGATGCCGAGGCCTATACTCAGCTGCTCGGCGGCGCGCAGGAGGAGCAGCTGCGGCTCGAGCGGAATCGCACCCTCGACATCAGCGCCGCGGCCGACCTCGACGCCGCGGCGGTGACGCTCGAGCGTGAGCGCCTCGATAGTGCCGTGCAGGCCGGCGTCGCACAGAAGCGCTGGACGCAGGGTCAGGCGGATGCGGTGAAGCTGGTCAACGCCGCCAATGCGGCGATGAAAACGGAGGCGGTGCGCAAGGCGCAGGGCATGGCACTGCTCGATCAGCAGCTCGACGCCGATCGCGACGCACTCGGCCGATCGTCGGCGATGTTGCAGCTGCAGGGCGACCTTGCCACGACCAACGCCGGCCGGCGCGCGATCGCGCTGCGCCTCCTCGCCAACGACGAGGCCGAGCAGCGCGCGCGGGCGGTGAAGCTGATCGGTTCGGACAATCCGGCCGATTGGGCCCGCGGCGAATCGATGCTGCAGGATATCGACGCCCAGCATCCGCTGCGCACCGCGCAGGTCGAGCGCCAGAATGCGACGCCGATGGAGCGGTACCGGCAGCAGCTGAAGGAAACCGCCGACGATATGGACACAGCCCTCCAGGGCGTGACCGTCAACGCGTTTCAGGAGCTGGAAAGTGGCCTGCTCGGGCTGATCGACGGGACCGAGAGCGTCGGTTCAGCCTTCAAGAAGATGGCGTCGTCGATCATCGCCGATCTCGCGCGCATCGCGATCCAACGGGCGATCATCTCCGCCATACCGGGTGCCGGCAGCTTCTTCGGGCTGAAGCTCGCGGAAGGCGGCAAGGTCGAGGGCAAGGCGACCGGCGGCCGCATCAGCGGTCCTGGTACCGGCACGTCGGACAGCATCTTTGCCATGATTGACGGCACCAAGCCGTTGATGGTGTCAAACGGCGAGTCGATCGTGACGGCCGAGGCGACGGCACGCTGGTGGCCGATCATCGACGCTATGAACAAGGGCACGCTGCAGGTCCCGGGCCTCGCCACCGGCGGCCTGGTCGAGCCCAGCCGGATCTTCATGCGCAGCCTGCCGGCACCAGACAGCATGCGCGCGCCGGGTAGCGATCATGTGTCGATCCCGATCTCGATCGATGCGCGCGGCGCTGACCCGGCGGGCCTTGCCCGGTTGGAAGCCGCTCTCGACCAGCTGCGCCGCGATCTGCCGGCGCAGGCGGTGCAAGCGATCGTCGATGCCAAGCAGAGGAGGGTGATCGCATGACGCTGACCTTCCCGATGATCATGCCGACGGTCGGCGCGATGGGGCTGACGTTCGAACCCGAGCGGGGCGACTTCCTGTCGCCGGAGGCCGGCGGCAACCTCGGCGCAATGACGGGCGGTTTCCCGCGTTGGCTGATGAAGATCACGCTCAACGCCATGAGCTTCGACCATGCCGACATCTGGCGGGCGTGGCTCGCCGTGCAGCGTGGGCCCCAGCGGCCGTTCTTCGCCTTCGACATCGATCGCCAGCACCCGCGCTATCACCGCGACGGGCGGCCCTATAATCCGACGCCGGCGAGCTGGGCGCAGTCGATCGACGGAAACGACGTCGCGGTGCTGGCGCTGACCGGCCTCCTCGCCGGCCAGATCGTCGCGGTCGGCGATTACATCGGTCTGAGCTGGGGCCCGACCAAGAAGGCGCTCGCGCGGGCGGTCGAGACGTCGCGCGCCGGCGCTGGCGGCGCGTTGACCGTCTCTGTCGAGCCGCCGCTGCCGCCGATCGTCCCGGCCGGGGCGGAGGTGACGCTCCGCCGCGCCGGCTGCATGATGCGGCTCGTCACCGGCGAGACCAAGCTCGGCGAGCAGGGCCTCGGCTATTTCACCAGCGGCAGCACGATTTCCGCCGCGCAGCACTTGGTCGCCTGATGCGCTCGTTCACCGACGAGGCGCTCGATGCGATCGCCGATGGCACCGCCCTCGCAGTTGGTGCGGTCGAGATCATGTGCGATCCGCCGGTGCGCGTGTGGGGCGGCCCCTGGCCGACGACGATCAACGGCAAGGAGTATCTCGGCGTCGGCGATCGCGGTCTGGTGCAGGCCGGCTCCGCGGCGATCGGCGCGGCCGCGCAGAATCTTACGCTTGAATTGTCCGGCGTCGACCCGGCCGCACTCGACGTCCTCGATGCCGCCGAGGTGCGTGCCGCGCCGGTCGTGCTGCGCCGGCTGATCTTCAATGGCTCGGGCACGCGCTGCCTCGACGTTCATGTGTTTCGCCGCGGCCGGCTCGACCAGATCGTCACCGAGGAAACGGTCGGCGGTGCCGCGGTGATCCGCGCGATGGTCGAGGGCGCAGCGCGCGGGCTCGGCCGACGCGGCGGCCGCATGCGCACCGACGCCGACCAGCGGCTGATCAACGCGAACGACGGCGGCATGCGCCACGTCAGCTATGCCGGGCAGAAGATGCTGTATTGGGGCGGCAAGGTGCCGACCGCCGCCAAGTCGGCGCTTGGCGGCTCCTCCTCCGGGTCTTCGGTCAGCGCCGCCTAGCCATGGCTCGCGATATCGATGCCTTCGCCGGTTTCATCGCCGGTCGTAGCGCCATGCCCTTCGCTTGGGGCCGCAAGGCCAACGACTGCGTCGGCTTCATCCTCGCCGGCATCATGGCGCAAACCGGCCAAGATCCGCTGCCCGACGTCACTTGGACGACCGAGCGCGGCGCGGCTCGCGTCATTCGTCAGCTCGGCGGGCTCGAGACGGCGCTCGATCAGCGGCTGCGGCCGATCCTGCCGGCGTTGGCCCAGCGTGGCGACGTCGCCGGCGTGTTCGACCATCGCTTCGGCGTCAGCTTGCTCTTCGTCGAGGGGCTGTCCCTCGTCGGGCCCGGGGGGCGCGGCCTGAAGCGGCTGCCGCGCAGCACGATGACGAAAGCGTGGTCGATCGATGTCTAAGACGGTCAAGCTGATCGCCGGCGTCGCGCTCGTCGTGGCTGGCGCGGTCACCGGCAACCTGCAGCTCGTGCTGGTCGGCGCATCGCTGACCAGCGGCGCGCTCGCCCAGCCGAAGGGATCGCGACGTGAGGCCGCGGCGACGTCGCTGCAGCTCGGCGAGGCGCCGCGGCAGGGCATCCTCGGCCGGGTGATGACAGCCGGGTCTTTGCTCGACGGGTTCAACTACGGCGGCAAATACAACACCGATTGGGAGGTCCTAGCGATCACGCTGGCGGATCACCGCTGCGCCGCGCTTGCCGGCTTCTACAACGGCGACGTCTACGTCCCGTTCGCCGCGAACGGCTTCGTCGCTGGCTACAACAACAAGCTGCGGGTGACCTGGTATGCCGGCACCGCCGACCAGGTGGCCGATCCGACGTTAATTGCGCATGGCGGCTGGTCGGCCGCCGATCGCCTCGCCGGGATCTGCTACGTCGTCGTCGAGTACAAGGCGGACGCCGAGAACGAGAAGAACCCGACGTGGCCCGGCGGTCGGCCGAGCTTCACCTGGGTGGTCGACGGGCTGCTCTGCTACGACCCGCGCAAGGATTCGACCGTCGCCGGCGGTAGCGGGCCCCATCGCTGGGCTGACCCGTCGACCCGCGAGTTTTCGGACAATCTGGCGGTCTGCCGCTACAATTGGGTCCGCGGGATCTACGCCTGCGATCGGATCGATGAGCCGGCGCAGCTGCTGATCGGCCGCGGGCTGAGCGCGATCGAGGCTCCACCCGAGCGCGTGGCCGCAGCGGCCAACCTGTGCGCCGAAGCCGTCGCGCTCGCCACCGGAGGCAGCGAACCGCGCTATCGCGTGTCGGCGCTGGTCGGTGCGGATGAGGAATTCGGATCAGTCGAGGAGAAGTTCGCCGCGGCTTGCGCTGGCGTGCTCATTCAGCCCGAGGGATCGATCGAGGTCGAGCCCGGCCACGCCAAGGCTCCGATCGCCTTCTTCACCGACCTCGACCTGGTCGTCGGCAAGCCCGTCACCTTCTCGGACTTCCGATCGGAGGCCGATCAGCTGTGGTGCAACACCGTCGTGCCGCGCTATAACGAGCCGGCGCAGAAATGGGCCGATCACGCCGCTCCGGTTCGGCGCGTCGTTGCCGATCTGATCGCCGACGGTTCACCGCGCGAGCGCCCGCTACCGCTCGAGTTCGTCAGCTCGGGCACGCAGGCGCAGCGTTGCGGCGAGATCGAGCGGCGGCTCGGCCGGCTGCTGCGTACCGCCACCGTAACGCTGGGGCCGCGTTTTTCCGAGATTGAAGAAGGCGATTGGGTCTGTTGGACATCGGCGCGCCGTACCGGCGGCCGCTCGGTCTGGTTCCGCGTCGAGGGCTACCAAACGGATGCGAGTTGGCAGATGACGCTGACGCTGCGCGAGGTCGCCGCATCGGTGTTCGCCTGGACCGCGGCCGACGAGATCGCGGAGGGCGCAGTGGCGACACAGCAGATGGCCCCCGATCCGGCCGCTTATGTTCCAGGCGAAAGCGATACGGTGCTGCAGCTCGCGATCCGCAGCAGCTTCATCGTCGAGGCAACGGCAGGTATCGGCATCATCGCCGCCAGCGCGGACGGCTCGATCACGATCGCCAACCATACGCGCCGCTACACGGATGGCGATATCGCGGTCGCTGGCGCGACGATCGCCAGCGGGCTGCCCGCAGAGACGTCGGTTTCAATTGCCTACGACGACGTGGACCGCGCCGGCGGAGCCGTGACCTTCGTTGCGTATGAGGATGACGCTGAGGCGTTCGCCAGCGCGGCGCATCCCGCCCGTCACTACGTCGGCTTCGTCACTATCCCGGCGACCGGCACCTCGACGGGCGGCGGTGGCGGCGCAGGAGGCGGTCGTGAGAGCGTCTGCGTCGTCGAAGATACGCTGGTCCTGTTGGCGAACACCGGTCGGACCGATGGCGGCATCACAAAGCGAGCTGCTGACCTGGTCGTTGGCGACATCTTGTGGACGCAGCACGAAGTCACTCGGGTCTGGGGCGCCTATGCGCTCACCGAAGTCAGCTTCCACGAGGCGGATGTGTTTTCGGCCGATCGGCTACCGATCGCCACGGCGGAGCATCAGTTCGACCGCAATGGCTGGTGGCGGAAGGCAAAGACCATCGGCCAGCCGTGCGGATCTGCGCGCGTTGCCAAGATCACCGTCGCAGACGCCCGCACCTACGTCACCGTTCAGCCGGACGGCTCACGCGTGCTGAACCACAACATCAAGATGCAGCAGCCCGACGAGGCTGCACCAGCGTCGATCTGATCCGGAGAAGTCGATGTCCAAAGCTGCGTACTTGCCGATCGTCGCCGATCGGTACGGCGCTTGTGTGCGTCATCTTTTCGTGGAGGGGGTCGACCTCACCGGGATCGGTATGCGTGCACAGGTCCGCCTCGATGGCGATACGCCCGGGGCTCCGTTCGTCGATCTGCTCATGGTGAGCAATGGAAACGCCGAAGGCTTGCGGCTGGTCGAGGTCACGATCGACGGCAACGGGCTGCCGACGAGCCACATCGAGATCGTCATCAACGAGACGACGTTGGAGCGCCTGCCGTATGCCGGCGAGATCGGCGATGCCACCCAGCTGCGCTGGGACATGCAGATCACGATCGCGGGTCGGAAGCGACGCCTCGCGCGGGGCGAATTCGAAATCACGGGTGATGGAATCACCGGGGCCGATGTTGCCCCGGCCAATCGCGTGCCGGGTCGCGGTCGTCCGCGCCTGCCCGTGTCTACGCCATGGAGCGCCGCTCGGCTGACCTTCGGAGAAGAACAAGTGACTGTGAAGATCGTCGACGCAGATCTGGTCGCGCCGCTTGCCAAGCGTGCCGGCGATGCCGCGGACCGCGCGGAAGCGGATCGAGCTAGTGCCGAACTGGCCGCGGCGATGGCTATCGCCGCAAGCCGATACTTTCCGACACGCGCTGCCGGGGAGGCGGCGAGTTCGGCCGGCCAGCTCTTTGCCACCGACGACGGCTCGGGCAGCCTGATCTACTACAAAAAGGTCAGCAGCGGCTCTAACGAGGTCGCGCGAGCGCTCACCCCGGCCGCGCTGGCTGGTCCGGGTGGTGCCGACAAGGTCAGCTATGATGGCCGCTCCGTGCTGGGGAAGCTCAGCGACTTCGTCTCGGTTAAGGACACGCGGTTCAGCGGCGGTGCGAAGGGCGACGGGATCGCAGACGATACCGCAGCGGTTCAAGCGGCAATGGACTTCGTCGGACGTGGCGGCACGCTGCTATTCCCGACCGGCATCTACAAGGTGACGACGCTTGTCGCGATGCGAGCGGAGGCGAATTGGGTCTTCCAGAATGCAAAGCTGCTCGGCGGTGCGACCGAGCCGACCGATTGCCTCCTGCGCTTCGGCGGGCTGCATTGCTGCATCGAGAACATGCAGATCGACCTCAACTTCAACCTCAACTACACCTGTGCGCTGTGGCACTACAATGCGAACGACAGCAGCCAACACAACAGCTTCGTCAACCTTGAAATCCGGTACGCGAAGCGGGGTATCATCTACGGTGAGATGCCCGGTCTGACGAGCACCTACTACGCGCAGTCCGAGAACAACTACGTCAACTACCGCACCCGCGGCGTGCAGAACCCGCTCTACAACAATCACGCCAATGGCTTCGCCTTTCTCGTCACGCCGCATCTCGTCGCCCACGACGAGGAATGGGCGACGAGATCACCCGGCAACTTCGACACGATCGCCAACCGGTCGTTTGAGATCGAGGCCGGCAATCTGATGATCAACGGCGGGGAGATCCAGAACACGATCGATCCGCTCGGCTTCGCGGCCGACATCATGGGTGGCACCGTCTACGTCTCGGACGTCATCACGGAGGTGTCGGTGCCGTTCCGCATCTCTGGCTCTGGCGTGCTCAACATGAGTGGGGGCCGCGTCCTCAACACGCAGTCGGTCACGCCACAGTTCAAGATTGCGGCCACCGCAACCGCCGGCGCGAAGCTGAAGGTGTCGGACGTGCATTTCGAGCGTCCGCTCGGCACCGGCGGCTTCTCCGATCGGCCGCTCGTCGACAACACCGATGCGCCGGCAGTCAACATCGCGATCATCAACTGTCAGATCGACGAATGGGCGCGAAATCGTCCGCTGGTGTCTGCTCGCAACGAGTCGGTCACGATCGAGAGCACGCGTTGGATGCCCGACGGTAGCAATCCCACTGACGTGTTCCGCCTGGACAGCAACGGCAACGACATGCTCGACCTGCGCGAGATCGACCGCACCGGCAACACGACAGAGGGCTATTACCCCGTTGGGTTTTTCGGGGAGATGGCGAGCGGGCAATCGTCCGACGTGCCGACCCCGGCCTTCGCCACGTCGATGTTCACCGCAACAGTCGGCGAGGCCGGGTTCTTCACGGCTGATGGATCGTCCCTCGCCGCGCTGAAACGGACGGCGACGCGCGGCGGTGCCGGCGATCGCTTTCTGGTCGAGGGATGGATCAGGCGGCACGAGGGCGACAACGTCGGGCTGGCATTGATCCAATATGATGGTGCGGGCGCTCGCCTACCGTCCGCGTACCTGATGGTCGCTGACGTCGCTGGCGGGTTCGTAACCAACGTCTGGCGCTATGTGCGGCAGGTTGTCGTCATCCCGCAGGGATCGGCCGCGGTCTTCGTCGGCCCTGGCATGGTGGTGAAGCAGGGTCAGGGGCGGTTCTGCGGATTGCAGATGCGCCGGGCCGATTGGAACAGGAGATAACATGCGCACTTACCTGGACAGCCTTCAGCGCGCGGCAGATCACCAGCGTTCCAGTGACCTCGAGCGAGCGATCGCCAATGCACCAACCGAAGCGATCCGGGATCAACTATCCGCCATCCTGCCCAAGCTTCCGAAGACGCCCACCGAAGCGATGAAGCAGATCCTGATCACGATCCTCGAAGACTCTGTGGCTAGGCGTCCGAATACCTGAACGAACAGGCACCGGTGCTCCTGCAGCGCCGCGGCCGCTGGTCACGACGCACTGGCGTCGTCCTCAAAATCTGGAGCTATCGATGACGCTGGACGACGTTCCCGGCGCGGTAAAGCTGCCTGTCGATCTCGCGTCGGCCGGCATTGCTTTGGGCGCGATCGCCAAACTGCTGCCCGACGTGGCAGCGCTTCTCACCATCATCTGGACGCTGATCCGGATCCTCGAGACCGAAACGGTCCGCGGGATCATGCGCCGACCGCCGCGCGCGATCGCGCCGGCCGCCGACGTGAGCGCTGACCAGGAGAAGCTCGATGGCTGATGCGAAGAAGACGCTTGTAGGCGTTCTCGGCAGCGTCGCTGCGGCGGCCGCTCTGTTCACCTCGATTCCCGCCGAGGAGAGCGGCCGCAAGGTCGCGGTGACGATCGCGCCGACCGGAGAGGCGACGATCCGCCATATCTCGGGACCGCAGTATCTGCGCGCCTACCTCGATGCGGTGAAGGTGGCGACGATCTGCGACGGCCTGACCGCGGGCGTCCGGATGGGGCAGGTGGCGACGCCGGCGCAATGTACCGCCCGCCTCGAGGCCGAACTGGTCGAGATGGCCCGCCACGTCGTGGCCTGCGTGCCGGCACTCTACGGTCGGCCGAACCAGGCGGCCGCCGCGGTGAGCCTCGCCTACAACATTGGCTGGCCGAGCTTCTGCAAGTCTACCGTCGCGCGGCGCTTCAACGCCGGCCAGTGGGCGGCCGGCTGCGACGCCTTCACCATGTGGGTGAAGGCCGGCGGCCGCACGCTCGCCGGTCTGGTCGCTCGCCGCGGCCGGGAGCGCGCCCTCTGCCTCACCGGCATCTGACTTCACCACCGGAGGAAGAAGATGAAGGAACTGCTGAAGATGCTCGCGCGCGAGATCCTGGTGCCGATGGCGATCGCCGCGGCAGCCAAGGTCGCTGCGAAGAAGCTGGCTCCCAAGGCCAAGCCCGCGAGCTGATCGAAGGGACGGGCGTCATGCCCGTCCCGCATTCCTGACAATCCTCCGCCATCTACAAGGAAACCACGATGCGACACCTCGCATTCGCCGCCGCGATCGTGCTCGCCATGGCAGTGCCCGCCGCGGCCAGGTCGCAGACCGCCCCATCGATCGCAGCGCCGGCCGGCTTTGCGCCTATGCAGGCTCCCTGCATCCGGCAGGCCGACGGCAGCTGCGCGGCCGTGAGCGCCGATCAGCCGCTGCCCGTCGGACAACGCGAGGCGTTCCGCCTGGCGAACGCCAACACGCCTTCAGCTGCGGCGACCGTGTTCGGCGGCCAGTACATCCTGTCGCAGGCGTGTAGCGGCTATGGCACCCTCAACCTGCAGGTGCTGGGCCCGGATAGCAGCACCTATCAAACGGTCATCTCGAAGGCGGCGAGCGATACAACGGGCGGTACCAGCCTGGCGCTGGGCAGCTACGCCGTCGTCCGCATCACAATCGCCGGTACCACCGCCTGCAACGCCGTTCTTGCGCGGGTGCCGGCATGAGCCTTCTCGTGCTCATTGCGGCCCAGGCGGTGGTGGCACAGGCGCCGATCGACGCCACCAAGCTCGCCAGCAAGGCGGACGTCGCCGCGATCGCCGCGAATGCCTGCCCGCCGGGCTCGACCATCCCGTCGGCGGAGAGCACCACACCATCGGCCGGGAGCGCCACGACCTGCGTCCGGTCCGACTTTGTGCCGGTCAGGATTACCAGGGCAGGGATGGCGTCGGCGACCGACGCGAACGGCACCTGGTCGATTACCTGGTCGAAGCCGCTGCCGTCGGCGCCGGTCACCCTGCCGCTGCCGATGAACACCGGCAACCAGCCCATCGTCTGCAACGTGTCCTCGTCGACGATGACAGGCGCGGCCGGCCGTTGCTGGCTTGCCCGGCCGCTGCCCGCCGCGCTGCTGACGTTGAGCGCGCTCCTGGCGTTCGATCCGAACGGCGCGCCGGCGGCCGGGATTACCGTCCAGGTGCTCGCGATCCCGATCACGCAATAGCGGGGGAGGCTTCCTCCGCCGCGTCGTCAGGAAACCACCTGACCGGTGCACGTTACGAGGGAGCTAGGCTCGCTTCTGCCTTCCTCGATCAGTCGCCTGGGTATCGAGCGGGTATTTCACCGATCTGTTTTCCGAGGGGAGTGGGTACCGAGCGGGTACAATCGTTCCCACTACGACGCCAATGTCTGCTTCTGGGTGGAAAGCGGACATCATTGATTGCTGCTTGCGGCTCGGCCACCATCGACTCATGAACGACCACGAACGCGGCTTTCTTACCTTCCTTGCCGAGCCGACCAGGCGGCGACTGAAAACCCTACTTGAACTCGGGGACACGCGCCGCCGCGCGGTTCGAGAGCTGTTACACCACTCGGTGCGCCTCGATCCTCGCTGCGCTAAACACCTTGTCGGCAGTGAAGCGTTCTCCGGATCAGTCGAAGCCATGCTGCGCGGGCGAGGTGCGCTTTCCACCTGCTACGTTCTCGCCGCAAACGGTGACCTCGACGGGCGCGAGATGCCGTTAGGCGAGGCTCTGGATGCAATCATCGGCATGGGTAACGGGGCGTTCGTTTCATGCATCCCCGGTCGGCTTGGCTTCTACGAATATGAGAGCACTAAATCGTCCTATCTCCTACAATGCTAATGTCCGAAATTGGGCGTTTCCGGCCATTCGGGTGCGGGTACGAAACGGCTGGATCGCGGGTATCGCGCTTTCGAAAGTGGCAGAAAAGCGCGGCCGCGGCGGAGGACGTCTCCGCCGTTTTCCGAGTCAAAGCACGAACTCGGGCAGAGGAGGTCACCGCCGATCGGAGGCCACTCACCGCCCGAGCATCCGTTGCCGGGACAAGCTGAGCGGCTTCCAATATACCGTTCAGTGAATCTCTTCGCAGTAGCGCAGAACGGTACACGGTCCGGTGCCGTAATCCCCGATCGTTGCCCCAGCTGCGACATGGCAAACCTCCCGAACAACGAAGATACGCACGCCGTCATCGCCGGTCCCGGGCACCGTGATCTCTTCGCCAGGCCGAGGCACCTCATCGAATTCGAAGTCGCCAATCAGCTCGTCGCTATCGCCGGCTAGAACACGCGCGCGCATCATTCTTTCTCCATTTCGAGAATTTCTAAAGCGTCCCTCAACGCCTGCTGATGCCGTCGCAACATCGGAGCCTGTTCCGAAGTAACATCGACGCCGTTGTGCCACGCCTTCAGGGGGCCAGCCTCCCAAGCAGCAATAGATTTATCGAGCTGCTCGATCTGCCGCCGCCACTCGGCCGCGAGATCATCTTTGTACGCCATCCCGATTCTCCCTTTCAGAGGTTCATATGCTGACCAACGCCGCGGTGAAAGCCGCGCGGCCGCGCGCGGTCGCCTACAAGCTGGCCGACCAGGGCGGCCTGCACCTCTACGTCGCGCCGACTGGGCTGCGCTCATTCCGCTGGCGGTTTCGCCGCGATGGCAAGGAGCAGCTGCTGACGATCGGCAGCTTTCCCAACATCAGCCTAGACCAGGCGCGTGTCGCGCGAGACCAGGCACGCGAGCAGCTCGGCCGCGGCGAGGATCCTCGTGAAGCGCGCGCCGGCGACGATCCCAAATTTCGTGCTTTCGAGTATATTGGTCGCCGCTGGCACACCCATATGCGCCAGCGCTGGACGGCGGTGCACGCGGCCGACGTGTTGGCGAGCCTCGAGCGCGATGTGTTCCCCGCGATCGGCGCCATGCCGATCGAGGCGATCACCGTGCCGGTGGTGCTGAACGCACTGCGCCTGATCCAGGAGCGCGGCAGCCTCGAGACCTCGCACCGCGTCCGCCAGCGCGTCTCGGCGGTGTTCTGCTATGCTATGGCCGACGGCCTGGTCGACAAGGATCCCGCGGCGATCGTCGGCAAGGTCCTGGCACCGCCGGCGCCGACGAGGCACCATCCGGCGCTTCTCGAGATCGAGGAGGCTCGCGAGCTACTCGCCGCGGCCGAGCTGGTCGACGTCGCGCCGGCTGTGAAACTCGCGTCTCGGTTCCTGGCGTTGACCGCGGTCCGCCTCGCCGCGGTGCGCGGCGCCCGGTGGGAAGAGATCGAGGACCTCGACGGCTCCGCGCCGCTCTGGCGCGTACCGGCCGGTCGGATGAAGCTCGCGGCAGCGAAGAAGCTCGATCCGAAGAACGACCACCTGGTGCCGCTGGCGCGCCAGGCGGTGGAGCTGCTGCGCGAGATGCGCGATATGCATCGTGCCGATGCGAATATGCATTCTCTCGATGCAAATTTGCACGGCCTCATCTTCACCGGCCGGCCAGGCCGGCAGATCGGTGAGGCGGCGATCGGCGCGCTCTACGATCGCGCGGGGTTCGCCGGCCGCCATGTGCCGCACGGATGGAGAGCATCGTTTTCGACGATCCTCAACGAGCGCCATCCGGACCAGCGGTCGGCGATCGATAAGGCATTGGGCCACGCCGGCAACGGCAAGGCCGAGCAGGAGGAGGGGATCAACCGCAAGGTTGAGGCGGCGTACAATCGAGCCGTACAGATGTCGCCGCGGCGCCGGTTGTTCCAAGCTTGGGCGAACGAACTGGATGGACTGATCGAGGATGTTGCCCAGCAACGTGCCGCCTGACAGCACGGCGGCACTGTTGTGAGGTGACGATGGACATCGACGATCAAATTGCGGGCGCACGGGAACGCCTCGCAGATTTAAAGCTAGAGACCGATGTAATCCGTGCGGCCGTCCAGAGCCAGCGGGAGGTGCTCCGAGTCCACCTCGCCGAGATGGCTGATTTGCGTGACAGCCTCCGGGTTACCCGCGAGGAGTTGGCGCGAACTCGGGCGAGGGGGCGGCAGGTCGAAAGTCGGGCGGGTAAGAGGCCGGACACCGCGTAGTGCCGTCGTGCGCGGTGCGAGATGTTCCAGAGTAAAAAGATCGGGTGCCACATCCGACCTTCCCGACGGCGCGACGAGCGCGCGGTGCCGGTTTGGTCCAGACCTGTCCCAAACTCTGACGTCCCCGGCAGCATCGTGGCGGCGCAAGCCGCCGCGTCCCGACAACCTGGTCTTGGCGGTCGGGTGCGTGTCGCGTGCCGTTTCGGCGTTGGGATGGTCAAAATAGCGCCGGCTCCGCGTTCAGCGGAGACGTTCCTCATCCTCTATAGATCTTGATGCTCCATACTCAGCCAAGATGTCCGTCTGGACCCGAGAGGGCGGCACCGAGGCTGGCGACGGCCCGTCGCTGGTCGGCGACGTCACGGTTTGGAGGGGCAGCAATAGCATGGCGCGGTGCAGCCGGCGGCTTGGCGAGGCCGAAACGCTTGAGCCGGCGATCGCGCAGCTGCACGAAGCGTTGGTACACGCGCTCGGCCATCCGCTTCTTCAGATCGAGGAAGTAGGCATGGCTGGTCTGCACGCGTTGTTTGGCCGCCGGGTCGCATCGGCGAGACTTCATCGTACTGCGGCTCTTCCATGCAATCAGGCCGTGATGCTTGAAGCGCTTCAGCGCGCGGCCGACCGTTTTCTCACAGCAATTCGCCGCCACGGCGATCGCCGCCCAGGAGGGAAACCACTGGCCTGAACCTGCGAAGCAAAGGAAGTCGAAGATGGCTTCATAGACTCGCACGTCGGCCCGGGTGATGCCGAGCGAGTGCTGCTCGAGCGCAGCGGCAATCCTCTCCAGTTCGATCCGTATTGCGGCCGGCCGGCCGATGGGGCGCTGATCGGCGGGCAGGGCGGCAAGCTCGGCTGCCTCGGCGCGGAGGCGCTGCTGGTCGTCCTGCAATTCCTTAAGTGCGCCGCGCGGGAATGCCGCGCGATGTTCGGCCTCCAGCTCCTTCGTGACGGCAACCAGCGACTCGGTCGTCGAGATCCGCTCGGCCGACGAGCTGAAGCGGTTCCGATCCCAAGGCTGAGCGGCGGGCTCCGCCTCATCGATGCAGCCGGCGCGAACGCGTCGATCAGGGCCGCGATCACGAGGGGCGCTGGCCTGAGCGATTCGGCCGGCGAGATGTCCGAAGGAATGGATTGTCGGGGTCGAGGAAAGGGCGGTCACGACCGCACCTCCGTCCCGAGCGCTACGAGTGCCGAGGACCCTCGACTAGTTGTTCGGGTGGCATCAGCCCGACAGTGAGCAGATCGGCCCACTCCTGCGCGATCTCGCGCCGGCGCGGCATGTATGCATAGCGATTGTAGATAGCCTCCACGCTGCCGTCGACGTGCGCCAGCATCAGGTCGATCACTTCGCGATCGCCCTTGCGATCCTCCTCCGCCGCCAGTCGATTCATGACCGTCGAGAACGTGGCGCGCCAGCCGTGTGGTAAATGGACGCCGGCATAGCCTGCGTCGCGATAAGCCTTGCTGATGGTGCTGTCGCTGATCGGCCGTGCCGCGAGGCGGATTGATCGGAAGATCAGCCCCTTCGCGTCGCTGAATGCGATCGCCACCTTCACCACCTCGACCGCTTGCCTCGATAGCGGCACGATGAACTCGTAGGCGGCGTCGTCCCGGCGCTCCTGCGCCAGCTTCATCTTGGCCGCCGGAATTCGCCAGAGCGGTGCCGGGCCGTCCAGATCCTCGAACTCGTGAACCTCGGCCAGCCGTAGCACACCCGACCTGACCGCCGTCAGCGCCAGCAGGCGCGAGGCGACGCGGGTGAGGGGGTACAGCCGTCTTGCCTCGACGGTCTTCAGCATCTGCCGCGCGGCCTCGATCGTCTGCACGGCCGGGTAGTGGCGCTTGCGCACGCGACCGAGTGCCTTGCCCATCTCCGCGGCTGGGTTCTTCGTCGCGATCGCGCTCGCCAGCGCGTAGACGAACACTTCCGAGATCCGCTGGCGCGCGCGATGCGCGACGTCCGCCGAACCTCGCGCTTCGATCGCCCGGAGCAACGTCACGATTTGCGGAGAGGTCACCTGGTTGATTGGCAGCTTGCCGATCGCCGGGAACACGTCGTTCTCCAGTGCCCGCTTCACCCTCTTGGCGTGCTTCGCGTCGAAGAGCTTCGTCTGGCTCGCATGCCAGTCGAGCGCGACCTCCTGGAAGGTCGGCTCGGCGTCCGCCTGCGTCATTGCCGCACGGCCGCTGCGATCGATCGCAGGATCGACGCCCGTCCGCAGCAGCGCTGCGGCTTTCTCCCTCTCGATTCGTGCATCCTTCAGCGACACCGTCGGGTAAAGCCCGAACGTCAGTCGCTTCTCCTTGCCCTCTAACCGGTACTTCCACCGCCACGACTTTGCGCCGGACCGCAGAATCTCCAGGTAGAGCCCGTTGCCGTCGAAGAGCTTGGACTTGCCCCCTTCCAGGGTCGCGGCACGGCACTGCTTGTCGGTCAGCAACCGATGCCCCCAACCGATTCGCGTGATGCCCCCACGATGCCCCCAAAAGCCACGATTTCTGCTGATGGCATATGACGGCTTCTGACGCCAACGAAAAGCCCGGAAAACCTGAGCTTTCCGGGCAAAATGGTGCCTCTTGGCGGCAAATGACGGCAGAGAATGGTGCCGGTTGCAGGAATCGAACCCGCGACCTTCGGTTTACAAAACCGCTGCTCTACCAGCTGAGCTAAACCGGCGTTCGATGGCCCCATGCGACAAGCGGGCCGGCTAGTCCAGAGGGATCAGCCGCGTCGTTCGCGGCGCAACGCTTCCCAATGCGCAAGACGTTCGGCCAGCCGGGCTTCGAACCCACGACCGGATGGTTCGTAGAAGGTCTGCGGCTCCAGTTCGTCGGGCCAGTAATTGGCGCCGGAAAATGCACCCTCGGCATCGTGATCATAGGCGTAATCGGCACCATAGCCGTTCTGCTTCATCAATCGGGTCGGTGCGTTGAGGATATTGGCGGGGGGCATCAGCGACCCCGTCTCCTTCGCGCTGCGCCACGCCTTCTTCTGGGCCATATAGGCCGCGTTCGATTTGGGAGCGGTGGCGAGATAGAGGCAGGCTTGCGCGATCGCGAGTTCGCCTTCCGGGCTGCCGAGGAAGTCGTATGTGTCCTTCGCGGCGATGCACTGGACCAGCGCCTGCGGGTCGGCGAGGCCGATATCCTCGACCGCCGCACGGGTGAGCCGGCGTAGCAGGTAGAGCGGTTCTTCCCCTGCCGTGATCATCCGGGCGAGGTAATAGAGCGCGGCCTGCGGGTCCGAACCGCGGATGCTTTTATGAAGGGCGCTGATCAGGTTGTAATGGCCTTCGCGATCCTTGTCGTAGATCGCGACGCGACGCTGGAGAAAGTTCGACAGGCCAGCGGGATCGAGCGGTTCGGGCAGGTCGACCGAGAACAGGGTCTCTGCCTGATTGAGCAGGAAACGCCCGTCGCCGTCCGCGCTGGCGATGAGTGCATCGCGGGCCGGCGGGGTGAGGGGCAGGGGGCGGTCCTCCAACGCCTCGGCCCGGTCGATCAGCTGCTCGAGCGCCGTGCGACCGAGACGTTCGAGGATCAGAACCTGCGCGCGGCTGAGGAGGGCGGCGTTAAGTTCAAACGACGGGTTTTCGGTCGTGGCGCCGACGAGAGTGACGGTGCCGTCCTCCACATAAGGAAGAAACCCGTCCTGCTGTGCGCGATTAAACCGATGGATTTCATCCACGAACAACAACGTGCGTCTGCCGAGACGGGCATGGTCGCGCGCTTCGGCAAAGGCTTTCTTCAGATCGGCGACGCCGGAAAAGACCGCGGAGATTGCAACGAAGCGAAGGTTGACGGCGGCGGCGAGCAGGCGGGCGATCGTGGTCTTGCCGGTGCCCGGCGGTCCCCACAGGATCATGGAGGATAGGCGACCGGCCGCGACCATCCGTCCGATTGCACCCTCAGGGCCGGTGAGGTGCTCCTGTCCGACGACGTCCGCCAGCACGCGAGGACGCAGCCGGTCGGCGAGGGGGGCGTTGGCGCCGGTAATATCCGGTGCGGGTTCGGGTTCCAGCCCGGTCAGCAGGTCGGCCATGCCGTGTCCGTAGGATGGCTGGGCGAGCGCGTCACCCCCGGAGCAGACTGTAGCTCGTTAGATATATCTTGAAAGATCTTGTACATTTCTTTGGAAGATATATCTTGGATGCATCGGAATAGAGGAACGACGATGTTTAAACATATGCACGGACACGGTGGTCGCGGCTGCGGACCGCGTGGCGGATGGGGCGGCTGGGCCGCTCATGCCGAAGCGCGCTTCGGTGGGTTTCAGGAGGACGGTCGCGGCGGTGGCGGCCGGCGGCGGATGTTCGACGGCAGCGAGTTGCGGCTCGTGCTGTTGAAGATGATCGCGGACGAACCGCGGCACGGGTACGAACTGATCAAGGCGGTCGAGGAACTAACCGGCGGGGCCTATGCGCCCAGCCCCGGTATGGTCTATCCGGCACTGACGATGCTGGCGGAGATGGAACTGATCGCCGAACAGCCATCGGAGACGACGCGCAAACGCTTCGGGGTGACCGATGCGGGCACTGCCCATCTGCTGGAGAATGCGGAGCTGGTAGCGGCTATGATGGCGCGGCTGACGGCGGCTGGCGAACATCGCGCACGCAGCGACCGCGCGCCGATCCGGCGGGCGATGCGCAACCTGCGCACCGTGTTGCAGAACCGGCTGGAGGACGGTGACCTGTCGGACGAGGCTGCGCATGAGGTCGCGGCGCTAATCGACGCGGTGGTCCAGAAGATCGAGAGGTTGAAGTGAGTGTGTCCGTTGCCCGTGTGCCGACCGGGTCGGCCAGTCGTTACCTTCAACAACTCGCCAAGCACTGGAGCCACAAGATGGAGGTCAGCTTCACCGCGGAAGAGGGCCGTATCGCGTTCCCCGGCGGATCGGTGCTGGAAATGAAGGCGGACAGCGATACGCTGGATGTGGTGCTGACCGTACCGGACGGCGACGATGTCGAACGGATGCGGGACGTAGTGTCGAGCCATCTCGATCGGTTCGCGTTTCGCGAGGCGCCGCTGACGTTCGACTGGCGGGAAGGGTAGGAACCTTCACATTGCTACCCCGCAGCGGGAGGTCGGGGACAAACGAAGATTTGGTCGACGCGTCTTCGGTGTGGGTCTTTTACCCGTGCAACTCGAGGTAGGTATCGAGTACCGCCTGGTTTGCCGTCACCCACCGATATCCCGCTGCCCGGTCCACGCCTGCCGAAGCCATCGCCGACTTCAGGGCCGCATCGGCGACGATACGACCGATGGCGTCGGCATAACCGGACACATCGGTCGGCTCGACGAGAAAGCCGGTCACGCCATCCTCGACCAGATCCACCGCGCCGGTCGCGCGCGCAGCGACGACGGGGACGCCGGCCGCCATCGCCTCGGTCGTCACGTTGCCGAAGGTTTCCGTGATCGACGGATTGAAGAACACGTCCATCGAGGCGACCGCGCGGCCGAGATCGTCGCCGGACTGGAAACCGGCGAAGATCGCGCCTGGCGCCTGTTCGGCGAACCAGCCCTGCGCCGGCCCCTTGCCGACCACCAGCACCTTGTGCGGCACGCCCCGTCGGGTGAGTTCCTTCACGACGTCGGCAAAGACGTCGAGGCCCTTTTCCTTCACCAGTCGGCCGAGGAAACCGATCGCGATGTCGTGATCGGCGATGCCGAGGCTGCGACGCCAAGCAAGGCTGCGGCGGGCAGGGGTGAAGCGATCGTGATCGATGCCGCGCGACCAGATGGTGACCGGCGTGGTGACGCCCCATTGTCGTAGCAGCGTGCCCATGCTCGGGCTGGGCGGCATGACGCGATCTACACGGTTGTAGAAGCGCCTCATGATCGCCTTGATCACCGGCTCGACGAACCCGACACGGTAATAGCGGAAATAGGTTTCGAAGCGCGTGTGAAAGGATGCGACAGTCGGGATGTCGTGCTTGCGCGCCCAGCTGACTGCGCCGTGGTTCAGGAAATCGGGTGCGGAGACATGGACGACGTTGGGCGCGAATGCCTCCAGATCGGCGCGGATGGCGGCGGGCAGATAGCGGCCGATGCGATATTCGCCGCGTCCGGCCGGCATCGGGATCGCCGGCACCGAGACCAGATCGCCCGCCGGCGGAAAGGCCGGACGATCGGTGGTCGGCGAATAGACGCGTACGACGACGCCGGAATCGAGCAGATGGCGAACGAGCAGGTTCAGCGCCTGATTGGCGCCGTCACGTGTGTAATTGTAGTTGCCGCTGAACAAAGCGACACGAAGATCGGTAGGTTGCATGCTGGCGCGGCCATAGCGTCGCGAATGCGGCGTGACTATGTCGTCGGTCCCGTCATCGAGGGATCCGAAATCATGACCGACCTCTCCGCATTTCCGATCGTGCAGCGCTGGCCCGCGCAACATCCTGATCGCATCCAGCTCTATTCCATGCCGACACCCAATGGCGTCAAGGTGTCTATCATGCTGGAGGAACTCGGTCTGCCATATGAGGCGCATCGCATCGATTTCGGCCGGGAAGACCAGAAGTCGGCGGCGTTCCTGTCGCTCAATCCCAATGGCAAGATCCCGGCGATGATCGATCCGCAGGGTCCGGGCGATCGGCCATTCGGGCTGTTCGAAAGTGGTGCGATCCTGCTGTATCTGGCGGACAAGACGGGCAGGTTCGTGCCCATCGATCCGGCGGGGCGCTGGCGGGCGATCCAGTGGGTCATGTTCCAGATGGGGGGCGTCGGGCCGATGTTCGGACAGTTGGGCTTCTTCCACAAATTAGCGGGCAAGGATTACGAGGACAAGCGGCCGCGCGACCGATACGCGGCGGAGGCGACGCGGCTGCTGGGGGTGATGGACCGTGCGCTGGAGGGGCGGGACTGGTTCCTGGGCGACGAATATTCGATTGCCGACATATCGATGTTGGGATGGGTGAACGGACTGGTCGGCTTCTACGGCGCCGGCGATCTGGTCGGGTTCGATCGCTACCGGAACGTGCGGGCCTGGCTGGATCTTGGACTTGCACGACCGGCGGTGCAGAGGGGATTGAAGATCCCGTCGTAGTTCCATGCCACCCCCGCTAGCGCGCGGGGCGACCCCGAAATTCTGTTCCCTTCCCGTTCTCATTCCGCTACACCCCTGCGCATGGCGAAACCCCATAAGCGTTACGTATGTCAGGCGTGCGGATCGGTGTCGCATCGCTGGGCAGGGCAGTGCGGCGATTGCGCGGAATGGAACACGCTGGTCGAGGAGGTCGGCGGGACCGTCACGCCGTTTCAGGCAAAGCATGACCTGCGCACCGGTGGACGGACGGTGCAGCTGGTCGGCCTGGATGCCGAGATCGTGCTGCCCGAACGGATGGCAACGGGGATCGCCGAACTCGACCGGGCGCTGGGCGGCGGTTTCGTCGAAGGGTCGGCGACGCTGATCGGCGGCGATCCGGGGATCGGCAAATCGACCTTGTTGCTGCAGGCGGCGGCGAAGCTGGCGATGGCGGGGCGCAGCGTCGCCTATGTCTCGGGCGAAGAGGCAACCGATCAGGTCCGGTTGCGGGCGCGACGGTTGGGCCTCGGCAACGCGCCTGTTCAGCTGGCGGCGGCGACGTCGACGCGCGACATCCTGACGACGCTGTCGATGGGGCCGCCTCCCGCGCTGCTGGTGATCGATTCGATCCAGACGATGCATTCCGATCTGATCGAGGGGGCGCCTGGTACGGTCAGTCAGGTGCGCGCCTCGTCGCAGGAACTGATCCGCTTCGCCAAGGAACGCGGCACCGCGCTGGTGCTGGTCGGGCACGTCACGAAAGATGGATCGATTGCGGGGCCGCGCGTGCTGGAGCATATGGTCGATACGGTGCTGGCGTTCGAGGGCGAGCGCAGCCACCAGTATCGTATCCTGCGTGCGATCAAGAACCGCTTCGGCGGCACCGACGAGATCGGCGTCTTCTCGATGCAGAGCGAGGGGCTGGAGGAGGTATCGAACCCGTCGGCGCTGTTCCTGACGCAGCGCGACGAGGGCGTCACGGGGACGACGGTGTTCCCCGCACTCGAAGGAACGCGGCCGGTGCTGGTCGAGATCCAGGCGCTGGTCGTGCAGCTGGCGAGCGGAGCGACGCCGAGGCGCGCGGTGGTCGGCTGGGACAGTGGGCGGCTGGCGATGATCCTCGCGGTCCTGGAGGCGCGGTGCGGGCTGAGCTTTTCCAGCGCCGAAGTGTATCTGAATATCGCCGGGGGATATCGGGTGCAGGATCCCGCGGCCGATATGGCGGTGGCCGCGGCGCTGGTGTCGGCGTTGTCGGAACGGCCGGTGCCGGTCGATGCGGTGGCGTTCGGCGAGGTCGCCTTGTCGGGCGAGGTGCGCCCGGTGGCGCATGGCGCGCTGCGGCTGAAGGAAGCGGCCAAGCTCGGCTTCGAGCGTGCGCTGGTGCCCGCAGCGGTCGCGAAAGAGGACAGCCCGCTGCGGATGACGGGGTTCCGGACGCTGGGGCAGTTCGTCGATCATATGCTGGGGCGGGGGTGAGTTCTGCCGGGAAGGTGTCGCGTCCGGTGAGGACATGCACGACGCGGGACTAGCGGCGAGGCACTCGCATCCCTATTCCCCTATCCATGGGGCTGACCGCACTCGACATCATCGTACTCATCGCCGTGGGCGGTGCCGCTTTGCTCGGATTGAAGCGGGGCTTCGTCACCGAAGTGCTGTCGCTGTTCGCGTGGATTGCAATCGTTGCGATGCTGAAGCTGTTCCACGTCGCGCTCGCCGCGAAGCTGTCGACGGTCATCGGCACGCCATCCGGCGCGGCGGTGGCGGCGTTCGTGGTGATCGCGGGCGGCACGTATCTGGGCGGCAAGCTGGTCGCCAATGCGATCGGTAAGCGAACGCGGCAGTCGATCCTGGGGCCGGTCGACCGCGCATTGGGCTTCGGCTTCGGCGCATTGAAGGGCCTGATCATCGCCAGCCTCGGATTTCTCGTCGCGGCATTGCTGGTCGACACCGCACGCGGCGGCCCGTCGCAGCGGCCTGAGTGGATGACGGCGTCGCGCACCTATCCGTTGCTCAACGCGACCAGCGCCGGGATCGCCGATTTCGTCGACCGTCGGCGCCGCGGACAACCGGTCTTCGGATCGCGGCAGAGCATGGACCAGTCCGACAATGCGAGCGACCGGCCATGAACGCGCCCCTCTACAACGCCGAGATCCTGCGCCTCGCGGCATCGATCCCGCATCACGCCCGGCTGGAGCATGCCGCTGCCACGGCCGAGAAACGTTCGCCGATCTGCGGCAGCCGGGTGACGGTCGATGTCGGGATCGACGACGGGGGACGTGTCAGCGAAGTTGGCCTGCTGGTCCGCGCCTGCGCTCTGGGTCAGGCATCGGCATCGCTGCTCGCCGCGGACATCCTTGGCAAGACGCCCGAGGAACTGACTGCGGCGCGCGATGCACTGACCGCATGGCTCTCGGGCGAGGGGGACATACCGGACTGGCCGGGGCTTCGCGTGTTCGAACCGGCGTTGACCTATACCGCGCGCCATCCCTCGATCCGGCTGGCATTCGAAGCCGCGGCCGAAGCAGCCATTGCGGCACGTGAGGCGCGTGCGCATGCATGAGGCCGCCGGGGACGTCTCGATGCTGAGGGACGGGATGATCCTGCTCGGTTTCGGGCTGGCGTTCGTGTTGCTGTTCCGCAAGCTGGGCCTTGGTGCGACGCTGGGGTTTCTCGTCGCAGGTGCGGTCGTGGGCCCACATCTGCTGGGCCTCGTCGGCGATGCCGAATCGAAGCTGGGCATCGCCGAACTCGGCATCACGCTGCTGCTGTTCGTGGTCGGGCTGGAACTCAACCCGACACGATTGTGGCGGATGAAGCACGAAATCTTTGGCGTCGGCCTGTTGCAGGTGGTTGCCTGCGGCCTTGCGATCACCGCCGTGGTATGGGGCCTCGCCCGCTTTTCCGCGCCCGCCGCGTTCGCGCTGGGACTGCCGCTGGCGCTGTCGTCGACGGCGCAGGTGTTGCCGATGTTGCAATCTTCGGGAAGGATGCGGACGCCGTTCGGCGAGCGGGCGTTTTCGATCCTGCTGTTTCAGGACCTGTCGATCGTCCCGCTGATCACGATCGTCGCCGCGATGAGCCGGAACCCGGCCGATGCCGACGGACCGCCCGGGTGGTTGCTGGCGGTCTATACCGTACTCGCGGTGGTGGGGCTGATCCTCGCCGGCCGGTTCCTGCTGCGGCCGTTGTTCCGGCTGATCGGCAATCTGGGCGAGCGCGAGATGTTCGTGTTCGCAGCGCTGTTCACCGTCATCGCCAGCGCGGCGGTCATGGAGGCTTTGGGCCTGTCGACCGCGCTCGGCGCGTTCATCGCCGGCGTGATGCTGGCGGACAGCCCGTATCGGCACGAGCTGGAGGCGGACGTAGAGCCGTTCCGCTCGATCCTGCTCGGCCTGTTCTTCCTTGCCGTCGGCATGCTGCTGAACCTGCAGGCAATCGCCGACCGGCCGCTGTTCGTGCTGTCGATGGCACTCGCGCTGATCGCGACCAAGACGGCAGTGATAACGCTGATCGGTATGGTGTTCCGGATGACGTGGCGCAGCGCGCTCGCACTCGGGTTGCTGCTCAGTCAGGGCGGTGAATTCGGGTTCGTCCTGTTCGCGCAGGCACAAGCAGGGCTTCTCGTCGCGCCGGAAGCGGCGAGCCTGTTCGGGGCGATCATCACGCTGTCGATGGCGACGACACCGTTCCTGATGGCCGCGACCAAACGTTTCCGCGAGGAACCGGTGGCGAAGGATCAGGCGCGCGACGGACCGACCGCGGACGGGGCGAACGCGATCATCGTCGGATACGGGCGATTCGGCCAGACGGTCGGGCAGATGCTGCTGGCGCAGGGCATTCCGGTGACGCTGATCGATACCGATATCGAGATGATCGACATCGCCGGCGAATTCGGCGCGAAGGTCTATTACGGCGACGGCACGCGGATGGACCTGTTGCGGCAGGCGGGTGCGGCGGATGCGGAACTGATCCTGTTCTGCATCGACGGCGACCAGATCCAGCCCGACACGCTGGAAGGCGTGCATGAGGCATTCCCAAAGGCTGCCATCTATGTACGCGCCTTCGATCGACGCGCGTTGGTCAAGCTCAAGAAAACCTCCGCCGTCTACGTCGTACGCGAAGTGCTGGAATCGGCGGTAAAGATGGCGCGGGTGGCGATGCGCGATCTCGGGATTGCCGGTGCCGATATCGACCGTGCGGAGGATATGTACCGCTCCCGGGACAAGGAGCGGCTGCGCATCCAGATCGAGGCGGGGGATCTGCGCGCGGCGCGATCGATGGTGGCGGAACAACAGCCGTGGGGGAACGATCCGCGATGATCCTCGGTATTCTCGCCGCGCTGTCGGGCGCAATCGCGGTGGCCGCCGGGGCGTTCGGCGCGCATGGTGCCAGCGGCCCCGCGGTCGAATGGCTGAAAACCGGTGGCCAGTATCAGCTGATCCACGCGGTCGTGGCACTGGTCGCGTTGCGGATGGAGGCGCGCGGACCGGCGTCGCTGTTCGTCATTGGTGGCGCGATTTTCGCAGTCACGTTGTACCTGATGGCCTTGGGTGCGCCGCGCTGGCTGGGTGCCGTGACCCCGATCGGCGGTTTGTTGCTGATCGGCGGATGGCTTTGGCTGGCATGGACGCTACGCGGCTGATCGCCGGGTCGAACAGACTGCTGACGACCGTTCGAACGGCTAGTATCAGAAGCGCAGCCGGAGGCGATCCATCATCGTCATCACGGCAATTGGATCGCGGCCGAGCGCGGTAGCGAGCTGTTCGAGCGTCTCGCCCGATCCGATCCCGCTGCGCAGGGCGGTGATATCGCCCTGCGTCCAGCGGCGATGCACTGCTGATATCGCGGCCGCGTCAGTCATTGCGCACCCACTTTGCCCGCGTGACGGCGCCGGTCACCATCCGATCGGCGAACACGACGCGCATGCGAGCGGCATCCTCGCCGTTCGTGAAGACGACGCGGGTGCCGGCCGGCATGATCGCCTCGATCGCGCTGATGCTCGCGCCATGGCTGGCGGCGGTCGCCTTGACCTCCGCCAGGGGTGCGGTGACGTTCATCGCCCTGGACATGCCATGGTCCCCCTGTTCAACGCGGCTGGGCTGCAACAGCCAGTTCGGCCAGCACGCCTTCCACCCGATTCAGGCCGGCATCGCTGGCGATCGCCAGGTCGAGCGGTCGGCCACCAAGCTGCGGATGATCGGCGTTGAGGAATGCCATGACCCGCTCGCGGTCACCGAAGGTCGACCACGCAAGCGCTGCTACGCGCGCCTGACGTGCTGCGTCTTGTCTGGGCATCATCGGTCGCGACTTGCGGAAGACGCGGCTTGGTTTGTCCTGCGGAACGGACGTTTCGCGATCGGCGGCGATCAACTGACGCGCGCCGCCAGCAGGGCGGAATTACCAGCGGCGGCGCGCAAGCCGGCGATTCTGTCGGCATAAGCTGCGGTCAACCCGCGATGCGCTGCGCGTGCTTCGCGTGAGCTGGCCCCGGTCGATGCGGCCAGCGACACCTGATGACGGTGGAAAAGATAATTGAGATCCATGACGACTCCCCCTGCTGTAAGCGGGAGCACACATGGTCTCTCAGTCGGAGGCGCCTACGATCGGTTGCCTGCGATGCGTGCGATATAGCCGTTGAGGTACGAATTTGTAAGAGCCCGATGATCCGTGCGGTGGCTCTTGCCGGTGCGCCGCGACGCTGCGCGACGCACGTCGGGATTATTTGCGGATCGTCACCATGCCGACGGGATTGTCCTTGGTCGATGCATTGGCGGCGATCGTCTTGACCTTTTCCGCCTTGGGCTTGCGGACTTCCTTGTTCGACTTCTGCTGGCTCTTCGCCATCGTCGCTATCCTTCGGGGCGGGACGCCCCCCTGCGGCCTACACCCCTTCGGCCCAATCCCGGCATGAATAGCGTCAGCGCTTTTTGCGGCACGCGTCGGAGCAATAGATCACGCTGTCCCAATCCTTCGCCCACTTCTTCCGCCACGTGAACGGACGCCCGCATGCCGGGCAGATTTTGGTCGGGAGGTTCTGCTTGGCGACGCCGTTGGGCATCAGCGCGGCTGCGCATCGAGAAAGGCTTCGACGACGTCGAGGTCGACGGTCTTGTCGAGGTAGGTTTTCCCGATCCCGTGGGCCAGCAGGAAGGGGAGCGTGCCGGCCGCCATCTTCTTGTCGTGGCGCATATGCTCCACCAGCGTTGCGCCGGTCGCGGCGATGCCGGCGGCGGCGAGTCCGTCGGGCAGGCCAACGTCGCGCCAGTGCGCCGCGACGCGTTCCGAATCGGCTCGAGGGCAGATGCCTTGCGCGGCGGAAAAGGCGAATGCCAGCGCACATCCTGCGGCGACCCCCTCGCCGTGGATCAACGCCTGCGAAAATCCGGCCACCGCCTCCAGCGCGTGGCCGAAAGTATGGCCGAGGTTGAGCAGGGCGCGCGTGCCGTTCGTCTCGTGCTCGTCGGCGGCGACGATCCGCGCCTTTGCGGCGACCGCGTGGGCGATGGCATGATCGCGTGCGGCAGGATTGCCGGCGATCAGGTCGGTGCCATGGGTCTCGCACCATGCGAAAAAGGCGGGATCGTCGATCAGGCCGTATTTGACGACCTCCGCATAACCGGCGCGGACTTCGCGCACGGGCAGGGTGTCGAGCACCGAAGGATCGATCAGCACCATCGCCGGCTGGTGAAAGGCGCCGATCAAATTCTTGCCGGCGCGCGTATTGATTGCCGTCTTGCCGCCGACCGAACTGTCGACCTGTGCCAGCAGCGTCGTCGGGATCTGTACGAACCGGCACCCGCGCTTGAGGATCGCGCAGGCGAAGCCGACGAGGTCGCCGATGACGCCGCCGCCCAAGGCGATGACGTGATCGCCGCGCTCGACGCCGAGGTCCAGCAGCCTGTCGCACAGGGCGGCGAGCTGATCCCAGCTCTTGGTCTTCTCGCCCGGCTCCAGCACGATCGCTTCGGTCCGGATACCCGCAACGCCGAGCGCGGCACGCAGCGCCTGGCAATGCGGCAGGACGTTGCGGTCGGTGACGATCGCCATCGTCCGTCCGCGCGCGAGCGGTGCCAGGTGATCGGCGGCCCGCGCCAGCAATCCTGCCTCGATCAGGATGGGGTAGCTGCGGTCGCCGAGTGCGACGGTGATCGTCGCACTCATGCGTCCGTACGCCGCAGGCCGATCGCCTTCAGGATCGCATTCACCGTCGTTTCGTGCGGAGATTTGTTGCTGGTTATGTGGATATGCGCCTCGGCGTAGATCGGGTTGCGGACGGTGGCGAGCTCGCTCAGCACCTGCCGTGGATTGCGGCCGCGCAGCAAGGGGCGGGTGTCGCGACGGCCGACGCGTTCGGCGAGCACGTCGGGATGCGCATCGAGCCAGATTGCGGTGGATTCGGCGAGGATCAGCGCGCGGGTATCGTCGTTGATGAACGCGCCGCCACCGGTTGCGATAACCTTTGGCGTGCCATCCATCAGCCGGGCGATGACGCGGCGTTCACCGTCGCGGAAATAGGGCTCGCCGAAGCGCTCGAAGATTTCGGCCACCGTCATTCCCGCCGCTTCCTCGATCGCGTGGTCGGCGTCCACGAACGGCAGGCGCAGACGACTGGCGAGCCGGCGGCCGACGGTCGACTTGCCGACGCCCATCAGGCCGACCAGCACGATCGCGCGCGGGGCTCCCGGGCGGGCGGATCCGATGGTCGGGGGATGAGCGCTTTGCAACATGGCCGGGTGCGCTATACAGCGGGTCAGGACGGGGCAAAAGCTCCGCGCCACGTTTTACGTGATCCCCTCGCGTTCTTGTACATCAAGGTACGGTATGTCCCGCTTTGCCCTTTCCGTCGTCGTTGTCCTCGTACTGGTCGTCGGCGGCCTGTTCCTGCTCGCCGGGCGGGCGTCGGAGCGGCCGCAGACCCATGTCGAGAAAGACGTGACGCTTGCGAACCTCAGCTAAGGCGCGGGTCATCCTCTGCGCGCGGGTCGGCGTCGCGGCGGTGGCGATCGCGACCGCCGGCCTGTCGGCTTACGGTCCCGCAGTGGGCCAGGACCGACCGGAATCGATCCTGCCCCCCGGCTTCGGCGAGCCTGCCACCCAGCCGACGGCACGTGCGACGCCCGGCTCGCCGCGATCGGGCACCGGCGTCGCAGCACCCGGAACGGCGCCCACCGCGACGCCGACGGGGTTCGTTCAGCCGTTGCCGGTGGCGACGCCGACGCCGCTCGCGAGCGCGACGCCCACACCGGCGCCGTCGGTCGATCCGGCGGTACTGGCGCAATATGAGATGCCGGACTTTGCCCGCCGTTCGCTGTCCAGCGTCGGCGCGGCCGGACCGCGAGAGGGCGCTCTCGCAGCAGCAGCATTTGATGGCGCGGATGGACGGTTCGTCGAGGGATTGATGCGTCGCATCGCCGCGCCGGTGCCGTCGCGCTGGCTGTCGATCGTGTTGCGGCGCACGCTGGTGGCGCAGCTTGATACTCCTGTACGCGTCGATGGCGCGGATTTCGCGGCGGAACGCGCATGGCTGCTGCTGCGGATGGGCGAAGCGGTCGGCGCACGCGCGGTGGTGCAGAGCGTCGACAACGGCAACTACACGCCCAAACTCTATCAGGTCGCGATGAACGCCGCGCTGGCGGCGGGGGACCCGGCGGGGCTGTGCCCGATCGCCGATGCGGGACTGGCAGCCACGCAGGAGCGTGGCTGGACGCTGGCGCAGGCGATGTGCGCGGGTCTGGCCGCCGAGCCCGCGCGGGCGAAGGCGCTGATCACGGCTGCGCGACGACGCAAGGTCGCGACGGGGATCGATCTGCAACTGGCGCAGAAGGTTGTGGGCGCAGGGCCGGGCGGCGGACAGGCCGTGACGATCGAATGGGCCGGCGTCGACCGGCTTTCGGCATGGCGATTCGGACTCGCCGCCGCGACCGGGGTGACGATCCCCAACGACATGCTGGCGACGGCCGGTCCGCAGGCGCGCTACTGGTATGCGCTCGCGCCCGGCATTCCGCTCGCGGAGCGGATCGCATCGGCCGAGGCGGCGGCGGCGCAGGGCGTGCTGTCGGCGGCGGCCTTGATCGATCTGTATGGCGCGGTCGACACCGCCAACGACATGCCGGGCGCGGCGAGCGCGCTGGCGAACGATCTGCGCAGCGCCTACACGGCCGGCGACGTCAACACACGACTTGCGGCGATGCGGCAGGTGTGGGGCAGTGGCGACAAGACGCCGCCTTATGCCCGTCTGATCCTGACGTCGCGCGCCGCCGCGCGTATTCCCGCGCGCCTCGGCGTCGAGGATGCGCGATACGTGGTCGCCTCGATGCTGACCGCCGGTCTGGATCGCAGTGCCGCGCGCTGGCGTGCCGCGGTGGAAGAGGGCGGCGACGCGTGGGCGATGATCGCGCTGGCCGATCCGGATGCGGGCGGGCGGCTGAGCTATGGCGAGCTGTCGTCCTATTCGGGCCGCGGCGACGCGGCGTTGAAGCAGCGGTTGTTCTTCGCCGGCCTGGCCGGTCTCGGCCGGCTCGCCCCCGACGATATCGAGCGCGCCGCAGCGGCGCTGGATGTGCGGATCGGTGCGGAGAACAGCTGGACGCGCGCGATCGACCGCGCGGCGGCGGACGGCCAGCAAGGCACGGTGGTGCTGCTCGCCGCGATCGGCATGCAGACGCCGGGGTGGCGCGGTGTACCGCCGGCGATGCTGTACCGGATCGTCGGCGCCTTACGCTCGGTCGGGTTGGAGGGCGAGGCGCGGATGGTCGCTGCCGAGGCACTGGCGCGGGTCTGACACACATGATTGCGGCCGATCGCGCGTTGATCGAGCGGTTCCTCGAGATGTTGACGGCGGAGGCGGGCGCCGCGGCGAACACCGTGGCAGCCTATCGCAGCGACCTGGCGCTGGCATCGGCAGCGATTGAGGGCGGGCTGGCGGCGGCGAGCATCGCGCAACTGCAAACGCTGGCGGAGGGTTGGCAAAGCCTTGCCCGCGCGACCGTGGCCCGCAAGTCGGCGGCATTACGCCGCTTTTACGCCTTTCTGCTCGACGAGGGGCATCGGTCCGACGATCCGGGCAAGGCCCTGCCGCGGCCGGGCACGGCGCGGTCGTTGCCCAAGGTGCTGAGCCATGCGGACGTCGATCGGCTGTTTGCGGTCATCGCCGACCGCTGTGCCACCGCGCGACCGCTGCCCGGTGACCTGCGGCTCTCGGCATTGACCGAATTGCTGTACGGATCGGGCCTCCGGGCGACCGAGCTCGTCAGCCTGCCGCGCAACGCGATCCATCCCGACCGGCCGTTCCTGATCCTGAAGGGGAAGGGCGGGCGCGAGCGGCTGGTGCCGATCTCCGATCGCGCACGCGCGGCCGTGGCGGCGTGGCGCGCGCATGTCGCGGCGGATCGGCCATGGCTGTTTCCGTCGGGCAAGGGGCATCTGACGCGCATCCGATTGTATCAGCTGATCAAGGCGCTGGCGGCGGACGCAGGCATTCCCCCCGATCGGATGAGTCCGCACGTGCTGCGTCACGCCTTCGCCACGCATCTGCTCGAAGGGGGCGCCGACCTGCGCGCGCTCCAGACGATGCTGGGTCATGCGGACATCGCGACGACCGAGATCTACACCCACGTCGATGCCAGCCGGCTGGTCGAGCTGGTCAATACACGGCATCCGCTGGCCGATGCCGGCCGCGTTGACGTAACGCCGCGTCGCCCGTAACCCGCGCGGCATGGCGAGCTTCCTCGAATTCGAAAAACCGATTGCCGAACTGCAGGGCCGGATCGACGAGCTGCGGGCGACCGCGGCCGACGGCACCATCGACATCGCGGCGGACTTGACGCGATTGCAGGCCAAGTCGGACAAGCTGCTGCGCGATACTTTCGCGAAGCTGACCCCGTGGCAGAAGACGCAGGTCGCGCGTCATCCCGAACGTCCGCATTTCAGGGATTACGTCGCCGGACTGTTCGACGAGTTCGTGCCGCTGGCGGGCGACCGCGCCTTTGCCGACGATCAGGCGATCATGGGCGGCTTCGCGAGCTTTCGCGGTCGCAAGGTCATGGTGCTGGGGCACGAAAAGGGATCGGACACCGCATCCCGGCTGCGCCACAATTTCGGCATGGGAAAGCCCGAGGGCTATCGCAAGGCGATCCGCCTCGTGGCGCTTGCCGACCGGTTCGGCCTGCCCGTGGTGACACTCGTCGACACGATGGGCGCCTTCCCGGGTATCGAGGCCGAAGAGCGTGGACAGGCGGAAGCGATCGCGCGGTCGACCGAGGCGTGCCTCGCCGCGGGTGTGCCCGTGGTCGCGGCGATCGTCGGCGAAGGCGGATCGGGCGGCGCGGTGGCGCTGGCCGCCGGCAATCGCGTGCTGATGTTCGAACATGCGATCTATTCGGTGATCAGCCCCGAAGGCTGTGCGTCGATCCTGTGGCGGACCGCCGACAAGGCGGCGGATGCCGCGGAGGCGATGCGCGTGACGGCGCAGGATCTGAAGACGTTCGGGGTGATCGATACGATCGTACCCGAACCTTTGGGCGGTGCGCACCGTGACCCGGCCGAGGCGATCAGGATGCTCGGCGATGCACTGGCGACGGCGCTCGATTCGCTCGGCACCCGCGATCCGCAAACGTTGCGGCAGGAACGTCGAGCCAAATTCCTGGCGATGGGGCGGCTCTGAGCCGCCTCGACCGACGCTGAACAAAAGAGGGCGGCGGAACCTGCGTTCCGCCGCCCTCGTCGTATCCTGGTCGAACGTCGCTCTTACGAAGCGGTCATGTTCGACGAGACGTTGTTGAAGGTCGTCTTGAGCTTGTTGCCCAGACCCTGCATGGCAGCAATAGCGGCCACGGCGATCAGCGCGGCGATCAGGCCGTACTCGATGGCGGTCGCGCCCTTGCTGTTCTTGATGAACTTGCGAATCGTCTGCATTCCGGTCTCCATATCCGATACTTCAGTCACCCGGCTGAACCGGTGAACCGGAGCAGCGAGGAATGATTTACGCGGGCAAGGTTGCCAAACATTTAAGCGAAACGGGTTTTTGTTCCCGCATCGGACCGCGTTCAGCCGGCGGCGACGACCTTGTCGCTCACATTGCGCCACATGTCGGTGTTGGCGTTCGCGACCTGCTTGAGCGCGACGATCATCACGATGACGATCAGCGCGAGGATCAGGCCGTACTCGACGGCCGTAGCCCCCCGCGAATCCCGCAGGGACAGTGACACCCGGCCGGTGAGGCGGCGAAGGAGCGAGCGCGGCTTCATAGCATCCGCCTAGCAAGGAAGGCTTAAGGAATGGCTGACGACGCAAACCGATCGCTGACGAACCGGCATTTGATGCCGGTCGTTGCCGCTGCACTGGTGGATGACAGCGGCCGGGTGCTGTTGCAGCGACGTCCGCCGGGAAAGCAGATGGCCGATCTGTGGGAATTTCCCGGCGGCAAGGTGGAGGCTGGCGAAACGCCGGAAGCCGCGCTGGTCCGCGAACTGGCGGAGGAACTGGGGATTCGCGTCGAACCGGTATCGCTCACGCCGCTCGCCTTTGCCAGCGCCAGCCTTGGCGATCGACACCTGCTCCTGCTGCTCTACGTCATTCGCGACTGGAACGGCGAACCCGTCGCGCTTGAGGCCAGCGCATTGGCATGGCTGCGTCCCGGCGAGATGGACGATGTGGCGATGCCGCCCGCCGATGTCCCGCTGGTCGAGGCGCTGAAGCGGTTGTTGTGACGATGCCACCCCGCCAGCCTTGCAATCGACGGTTGACGCTCGCCACAAAACCGAGCAATTGCGCGCCTCCCGAGCATCGAGGCCCGATGGCGGAGTGGTGACGTAGAGGACTGCAAATCCTCGCACCCGGGTTCGATTCCCGGTCGGGCCTCCAGTGTGTCGAAGCGGTCGACGGGTGCGTCGACATGATGCCCTCCTGCCATCCACTGACGTGATCGGGGCGTTGCGCTGGATGCCGCGCCGGGTTTGACGATTTGTGCCGTCCGTGTTCGTGGACTGAAACAGTGATCGCCAACATTGAACGACACTGTCGCCGTTCTCCACAAGGATCAGGTTTCGGAATTCTCGCCCGTTTGTGGCAAGCGGACGTTTGCGGCACCTTGTGCAGGCTAGGCAGCCCTGATCCTCCATGTCATCGTACGGAGATGATCGGACGTCCTTTCACCGCTGCCGCTCTCATCATCTGTATGTCGGCACCTTCCCATGCGCAGGATGCGGTGCCGGCGTATGACTTCCAGGAACGGACACGCGAACTCGCATTCGACCCGGCCCGGCTCTTCCCTGAACAGTCTCAACCGGCATTGTCGATCCGTTACCTGGGAGACGACTACGGCTTTCCGGTATACGCGCTGGCAGTGCGTAGGGGCTGCGTCGATGCTGACCAGGGCGAGGCTCGTCGAACGTGCGGCGCACGACTGACTGCCCGTATGGTTCGATCGTCCTTCAACGGTCGACCACCACGCCCACGAGTCCGCGGGCAGAGACTATTTGCTTTTATCGCACAATCGAAACCGCAGAATGACGACGCTCTGCTCCGTTCGCTCGACGCGGCCGGTTTGGAATGGCTCGAAGCCGACGTTCGCAGCTGCATACCTGCGATGGCTCATCTCGCGACCGGTCACGATCTCAAATTTTCTCCGGGTATGGATATCACCGGTTCGCCGGCCGAGATCGTCTTACATGCCGATAAGGTCACGTTTGAGGTGTCCGATTATCTGAAAAGGTCGCGCTACGATGGCTGGCTGAAGCCCGGGAGTCCGGCCGCATGGGCGAACGACTTTGCCGCCAGTCTGGAAAGCTGCTGGCGGCCCTCAACGGCGGTTGTGCCGTGGCGGGCGGCCAAGAAGTAGGTGGTACGGGGCTGAACGCGTGCCACTGGTACGAGAGCGGACGCGATATGCTTTGCCATCAGCGCACCTCCCACGGGACACTTACGATAACCACCGCGGTAATGGCCGGGGACAGCGGCTTGCCCTAAGCCTGATGCCGGTAGGTCTCTCGCGCTCAAGTTGAAAGCGGCGGGTCTGCCATCGGACGGACGAGATCCCGCGCGATTCACCACATAATGATAACCCTCGCTCGAAATGCGACGGATTCGATCAATTGGCCGGGCAGCGAGAGCAGCCCTGTACTATATCGGATTACGCGTCTGCGGGGGCCTCGGCTTCCCCATGCCCATCGTCCCTGACTCGCACCCGCGCGGAATCGCGTGGCAGCAGCATGGGACGCATGCGAATGCCGAGGCAGATGACGGTTGGCCAGAACAGCGTGTTCAGGATGTCCGCCGTCGTATCCTCCCAGCGCCACGATCCGAAGTTCAGCCGGTCCATCACCTCGTTGAACGCTTCGGCGAGCACCACCAGCGACCATGGCACGAAGCTGCCGAGCGACCGGCCCGTGATCAGCCGTGCCAGCATCAGCACCGCGAGCCCGGCGTGGATGTGGAGAATGGCGTCGGGAAGGCCGGTGCCGTCGCCGATCCACTCGATGAACTTATGATATGTCGCCGGAATCATGGCGCTTCCATAGGACGCGGTATGATCGCTGACCATCCGGCGCGGATTGCCGATTTCGGCACAGCGTCCGCTTGGCGTGGCGCGGCCCACGCGATACAAGCCGGACTGTCACGAAGTGTATTGCGCAGCTAATACGGTTGTGCGAGAGGGGTCATCATGAACATCAGCCTCGATAATAGCCATCTGGATGCCGCGACGTCGGAAACGATGCGTCATGCCATGGTGTCGAGCCAGTTGCGTACAAACGCCGTCAGCGACCAGCGTATTCTGGTCGCGATGAACACGTTGCCGCGCGAGGCCTATGTGCCCGCCGGGGTGCGCAGCATCGCCTATCGCGACACGGCGTTGCCGGTGGCGGGCGGACGCGCGATCAACCTGCCGATGGTCACCGGGCGCATGCTGACCGAGGCGTATCTGGAAAAGAACGACCGGGTGCTGCTGATCGGCGCCGCCGGCGGGTACACCGCCGCCATTCTGGCGCAGATCGTCGCCGATGTCGTCGCGGTCGAGGAGGATGCGGCACTTGCGGCGCTGGCGCGCGAGGCACTCGCCGGCACCCCGAACGTCACGCTCGTCGAGGCACCGCTCGCTGCCGGGCATGCCGACGGCGGGCCGTATGACGTACTGATCGTCGACGGCGCGATAGAGCATGTTCCCGACGTTCTCGTCGGTCAGGTCAGAACCGGGGGCCGCGTCGTCACCGGTCTGGTCGATGGCGGCGTGATCCGCCTCGCCAGTGGGCGCAAGACCGACGGCGGGTTCGGCCTTTCGCCGTTCATGGACAGCGACTGCATCGTCCTGCCGGGCTTTGCGAAGCCGCAGGGTTTCAGGTTCTAGAATATGCACGACGGGGGGATGATGCGGGGACTGTTGCTGGGGAGCGCGGCGTTGATGGGGCTCGCCGCGCCGGCGGGGGCGGAAACGCTGCGCGAGGCGCTGGCGAAGGCCTATGCGTCGAACCCGACGATCACCGGGCAGCGTGCGGCACAGCGCGCCACGGACGAGAATGTCCCGATCGCCCGTGCCAGCGGTCTGCCGGGCGTCAACGCCTCCGGTTCGGTCATCGACAATTTCCTTATCGCGAACAACAATTTCGCCAATCCGGAACGCACCGCGTCGGGCGCGGTCAACTTTTCGGTTCCGCTGTATCAGGGCGGCGCGGTGAAGAATTCGGTGCGGGCTGCGGAAACGCGCGTCGATGCGGGCCGCGCCACGTTGCGCGGGACGGAGGCGAATACCTTCACCAACGTCGTCGCAGCGTACATGAACGTGATTCGGGATGAGGCGATCACCTCGCTGAACCAGCAGAACGTCCGCGTGCTCGAGGTCAATCTGCGCGCCAGTCGCGACCGGTTTCAGGTCGGCGACCTGACCCGCACCGACGTCGCGCAGTCGGAAGCGCGGCTGGCACTCGCCCGTGCACAGCTGCAACAGGCAGAGGCGCAGCTGATTTCCAGCCGCGAAAGCTATATCCAGGTCGTCGGCACGCCGCCGGTCGCGCTCGAAGAACCGCCGGTGCTGCCCAACCTGCCCAATTCGCCGACCACGGCGGTAAGCGTCGCGCTGGACAGCAACCCCAACCTGATCGCCGCTCGCCGTCAGGCCGATGCGACACGCTTCGACATCAACGTGGCCCGTGCCAATCGGCTACCGCGGGTGTCGGGCGTCGGCGGGCCCAATTACTTCAACTATCTGGGGTCGCTTCCCGCCGGCAGCCCCATCCGCAATTCCGGCACCGCCGCCTCGGCCGGTCTGCAACTGACGCTGCCCCTGTTCCAGGGTGGCCGCCCCGCCGCGCAGGTCCGGCAGGCGCAGGCGCAGCGTAGCCAGGCGCTGGAGAACGTGACGGCGACGGAACGCGCAGTGATATCGCAGGCACGGTCGGCCTATGCGATCTGGCGGTCTTCGCAACAGGTGATCGCCTCGTCCGAAACGGCGGTGAACGCGAACAAGCTGAGCCTCGAAGGCGTCCGCGCCGAGAACAGCGTCGGTACGCGCACGATCCTCGACATCCTCAACGCCGAACAGGAATTGCTCAACAGTCAGGTGACGCTCGTCACCGCGCGCCGGGATGCCTATGTCGCGGGCTTCGCGCTGCTGGCGGCGATGGGCAATGCAGAGGCGCGCGATCTGGGTCTCGAGGGCGGCCCGCTCTACGATCCGGTGGTCAATTACAAGCGCGTCCGAAACCGGATCAACGACTTCGACAGCGACTCCGAACCGGTGCCCGTCGCGGTCACGACCGCGCAGACGCCGCCGCAGACCGCGGCGGTCAACAAGCCGCTCGACCCGCTGCTCGATACGCCGGTTGACAGAAGCCCCGCGTTGACGACAGGTGCTGCTTCGCCGAACCGCCAATAGGGGCGACGAAAAGGGCAGGGACGTCAGGGCAATGGGGGATATGAGCGCCGAGCCGTCGATGGAGGAAATCCTCTCGTCGATCAAACGGATCATCGCGGAAGAAGGCGAAGGGACGCAGGCTCGCGGCCGGCGCCCCCGCGCGACGCCGCAGCCGATCGAGCCGGAGCCCGAAGAGGTGCTGGAACTGAGCGACCCGATCCCGGCGCCGCGTCATGACCCCGAACCTGCGCCTGCGCCTGCGCCGCGGATGCAGCCGGCACCGCAACCCGCTCCCGATCCGCAACCGACGCGCGCGCCGTCCGTTCAGCCTGCGATGACCGAGGAACCGATCCTGTCGCAACGCACCGCCGCCGCAAGCCTTGGTTCGCTGGAAACGCTGAGCAAGCTGCTCGTCAAGCCCGAACCCGAAACCGATGGCACGCTCGAGGGACTGGTCCGCGAGATGCTGCGCCCGATGCTGCGCGACTGGCTCGATGCCAATCTGCCCGAGATGGTGGAAACCCTGGTTGCGCGCGAGATCGCCAAGATTACGTCACAGATGCGCTGAGGCGGGGTAACGGCCGTTATCCTCGCGTGCGCGGGGATGACGGATACCAACGGGTGGGCGTCGACATTGCCCCGCCCGCCCGAGCATGCTTAACCTGCCGCGCATGAAGACCATCCTAGTCGCGAGCCTGCTCGCCACCGCCACACTGGCCACCGCTCCCGCTGCCGCCCGCCAGCTCACCATCGACGATGTCAGCACGCTGAGCCGCATTGGCGCACCAACGGCATCCGCCGATGGCAAGTGGCTGGTCTGGGCGCAGCGCGAGACCGACCTCGCCGCGAACCGTGGCCGCTACGACCTCTGGCGGCTCGACCTGACGCGCAAGGGCGCGAAGCCCGAGCCGCTGCTCGCCGAGGCCGAAGTCAATGAGAACGCGCCGCAGATCGTCGGCACCACCGTCTACTTCCAGTCCGACAAGGGCGGTGACGATGCGATCTGGTCGATCCCGGTCACCGGCGGCGCCCCGAAGAAGCTGACCGGTTTCCAGGGCGGCTTCGGCGGCTTCAAGGTATCCCCCACCGGCGACCGCATCCTCGTCTGGGCCGATCGCAAGCCCAACGCGCCCAGCCTCGCGCCCGCATTGGAAAAGAAGGACCCCAACGCCGGCGAAGGCCGCGTCTACGACAAGCTCTTCGTCCGCCACTGGGATACATGGGTCGACGGCACCCATTCGCAACTGTTCGTCCTGCCGCTGACTGCTGCCGGAGCGCCGGGCGACGGCGTCGCGATCGGTCACGGCATCGACGGCGACGCCCCCTCGCGCCCCTTCGGCGGGGCTGAAGAGGTGTCGTGGAGCGCCGACGGCAAGACGGTGTATTTCGCACTCCGCATCGCCGGCACCACCGAACCGCTGTCGACCAACCTCGACATCTGGTCCGCCCCCGCCGACGGATCGGCCGCACCGGTGAACCTGACCGCCGCCAATCAGGCGACCGACAATCTGCCGACCGTCTCGCCCGATGGTCGCAGCCTCGCATGGTTCGCGATGAAGCGCCCCGGCTTCGAAGCCGATCGTCAGGTCCTGATGCTCCGCGACCTCGCCACCGGACAGGTTCGCGCGCTCACGGAAAGCTGGGACCGGTCGGTCGGCTCGATCGCCTGGTCGCCCGATTCGAAGCGCATCTACGTCACCGCGCAGGACACGCAGGAAAACCCGCTGTTCGCGGTCGATCCCGCCACGGGCAAGGTCACGCGCCTGACGCAGCAGGGCCATGTCTCCGCCGTCGCGCCGACGCCGAAGGGCGTTGTGATCGCAATGAACAGCCTGACCGCCCCCGACGACTTCTACGCCGTCTCAGGGAAGGGCAAACCCGCCCGCCTCACCAGCGTCAACGCCGCGAAACTCGCCGGCATCGACATGCCCACGGTCACTCGCTTCAGCTTCACCGGCGCCAACAATGACACCGTCTGGGGCTACGCAGTGAAACCCGCGGGCAGCACCGGCAAGGTCCCCGTCGCGTTCATGGTCCACGGCGGCCCGCAGGGGTCGAGCGACAACAGCTGGTCCTACCGCTGGAACCCCGCGGTCTTCGCCGGCGCGGGCTACGGCCTCGTCGCGGTCGATTTCCACGGTAGCACCGGCTACGGTCAGGCCTTCACCGATGCTATCAGCAACAATTGGGGCGGTTGGCCGCTCGACGACCTGAAAGCCGGGCTGAGCGCCGCGACGGCGAAGTTCAGCTGGCTCGATGATGATCGCGCCTGCGCGCTCGGCGCGTCCTACGGCGGCTATATGATGAACTGGATCGAAGGCCAGTGGCCCGATCGCTTCAAGTGCATCGTCCAGCATGACGGCGTCTTCGACGCCCGCGCGATGGCGTACGAAACCGAGGAACTGTGGTTCGACGAATGGGAACACGGCGGCAAAACCTATTATCAGGACCCCGCCGCCTACGAAAAGTGGAACCCGGTCAATTACGTCCAGAACTGGAACACGCCGATGCTGGTCATCACCGGCGAGAAGGACTTCCGCATTCCCTACACGCAGGGGCTGGCGGCGTTCACCGCGCTCCAGCGCCGCGGCATTCCCTCGCGCCTGCTGGTCAACCCGAACGAGAACCATTGGGTGCTGAAGCCGAAGAACTCCCGCCAATGGTATCGCGAAGTGCTCGGCTGGATGGACCAGTGGACGGGTAAGTCGGCGCAATAGCTCCTCCGTCACCCCGGACTTGTTCCGGGGTCCACCGTACGGCAACGGGAAACCCTGCGAAGAAGCAATAAAATCCGCCGCAGAGTGGACCCCGGAACATGTCCGGGGTGACGCGGGAGTCGGGATGCCGGGGGTGAACCCCAGGGGGTGACGAATGCCCTGTCCGCCGTCTAAAGCCTTCGCCATGACCGAGCTTCCCAAGACCTTCGACCCCGCCGCCATCGAAGCCCGCTGGTACGACCATTGGGAATCCACCGGCCAGTTCCGCCCCGATCGCCCGAACGCGGAGCCGTGGACGATCGTTAACCCGCCGCCCAACGTCACCGGCTCGCTGCACATCGGTCACGCGCTCGACAATACGTTGCAGGACATCCTCACCCGCCACGCCCGGCTGAAGGGCAAGGACGCGCTCTGGGTGGTAGGCACCGATCACGCCGGCATCGCGACGCAGATGGTGGTCGAGCGGCAGATGGCGCTCAAGCAGCAGAAGCGCACCGATTTCACCCGGGAGGAGTTCGTCGCCAAGGTCTGGGACTGGAAAGCTGAAAGCGGCGGTGAGATCACGCGCCAACTCCGCCGCCTCGGCTGTTCGATGGACTGGGCCAACGAACGCTTCACGATGGACGAGGGCTTTTCGAAGGCCGTCCTCAAGGTGTTCGTCGAGCTGCACCGGCAGGGCCTGCTCTACCGCGACAAGCGGCTGGTGAACTGGGACCCCGGCCTCGGCACCGCGATCAGCGACCTCGAGGTCGAAACGCGCGAGATCAAGGGCCAGTTCTGGCACCTCCGCTACCCGCTCGCCGACGGATCGGGCTTCATCGAGGTCGCGACGACACGGCCCGAGACGATGCTCGCCGACATGGCAGTCGCGGTGAACCCTGACGACGCGCGCTACACCGCGCTGATCGGGCAGCAGGTGCGCCTGCCGATCACCGGCCGGCTGATCCCGATCGTCGCCGACGAGCACGCCGATCCCGAACTGGGGTCGGGCGCGGTAAAGATCACGCCGGGCCATGACTTCAACGACTTCGAGGTCGGCCGCCGCGCCGGGATCGAGGCGCGCGACATGCTCAATATGCTCGACGCCAAGGCCCGCGTCGTCCAGACCAGCGACGGCCTGATCCCCGCCGACCTGCTCGGCCTGACCACCGCCGAAGCCCGCAAGGCCGTGGTCGCGCGGCTCAAGGCGGAAGGCTTCCTGATCCCGCACGTCGACAAGGACGGCGAGGAGCACGATTCCGAACCCCGCACGATCCAGACGCCCTACGGCGATCGCTCCGGCGTAGTGATCGAGCCATGGCTCACCGACCAATGGTACGTCGACGCCGCGACGTTGGCGAAGCCTGCGATCGAGGCGGTGCGCAGCGAGGCGATCAAGATCGTCCCCAGGACGTGGGAAAAGACCTTCTTCAACTGGATGGAGAACATCCAGCCGTGGTGTGTGTCGCGGCAGCTATGGTGGGGCCACCAAATCCCGGCGTGGTTCGCCGACGATGGCCGCATCTTCGTCGCCGAGACTGAAGTCGAAGCGCAGGCCGAAGCAGGCGAGGGCGTCGCACTGACGCGCGACCCCGACGTACTCGACACATGGTTCTCTTCGGCGCTCTGGCCGTTCGCGACGATGGGCTGGCCCGAGAACGGCGACCTGACACTCGGTGGCCGCTACCCGAACGACGTCCTCATCTCCGGCTTCGACATCCTGTTCTTCTGGAACGCCCGCATGATGATGCAGGGCATCCACTTCATGAAGGACGTGCCGTTCCGCACGCTCTACCTCCACGGCCTCGTCCGCGCGGCGGACGGTGCCAAGATGTCGAAATCGAAGGGCAACACCGTCGATCCGCTCGGCCTGATCGACAAATACGGCGCCGACGCGCTGCGCTTCTTCATGGCGGCGATGGAGAGCCAGGGCCGCGACATCAAGATGGATGAGAAGCGGGTCGAGGGCTATCGCAACTTCGCGACCAAGCTGTGGAACGCCAGCCGCTTCGCCCAAGCCAACGGTATCGGCGGATCGACCACGCTGGAGCCGCCCGCGGCATCGCTGGCCGTCAACAAGTGGATCATCGCCGAGACGGTTAAGACCGTGCAGGCGGTCGACCTCGCGCTGGCCGATTACCGTTTCGACGGCGCGGCGAACGCGATCTACCAGTTCGTCTGGAGCCGCTTCTGCGACTGGTACCTCGAACTCATCAAGCCGGTGTCCGTCGGCGAGGAACGCGGCACGATCGATCCGGAGAGCAAGGTGGTCGCCGGCTGGGTGCTCGACCAGATCCTCGTCCTGCTGCACCCGTTCATGCCCTTCATCACCGAAGAGCTGTGGCACGCGATGGCTCCGCGCGATCATGACCTGATCGTCGCGCAATGGCCGATGGCCGACGCCCGCAGCCTCGATCCAGCGGCGGAGCAGGAGATCGACTGGCTGATCCGCCTCGTCGGCGAAATCCGCGCAGCGCGAACGGAGCTCAACGTGCCGCCGGGTGCGCGCCTGCCACTGCACGTACGCGATGCCGACGCACAGACAACCGAGCGGCTCGCCCGCCAATCGGCGGTGCTGGCCCGCCTCGCTCGCGTCGACCGCACCGATGGCGATGCGACCGGCGGCGCCGCACAGGTCGTCGTGGACGAAGCGACCTTCGTACTGCCTCTGGAGGGGGTTATCGACCTCGCCGCCGAACGGACCCGCCTGACCAAGGCGATCGCCGCCGCGGAAAAGGAACGCGCGGGGCTGTCGGGTCGCCTCGGCAACCCCAGCTTCGTCGAACGCGCCAAGCCGGAGGCGGTGGAGAAGGCCAAGGCTGACCATGCCGACAAGGCCGCCGAAGCCGAACGCCTCTCGGCTGCGCTGGCGCGGTTGGGGTAATTCCCGTTCGACATCCCCGCGCAGGCGGGGATCTATATTGGCAAGCGGTGCGGCTCCCTACGCTACGTCAGCCTCTATGGATCCCCGCCTGCGCGGGGACGACCAACGTCGCTGTCCTACAACGCCCAAATCTGCCAGCGTGCCGGCATGGCCCGCTACCCCCTTATCACCACCCGAACCCCCGCCACTCGACGGCAAGCGTTTCTCAACGCGCCGTAGTGGCAACTTCGGCAACTTCCACGCGTCTAGCCGCCTGCTTCGGCGCTCCGAATCACACCAAGCCAGCCCCAACGCGATAGGACCCGCCCGTGCCGAAACCGCAGCGCGACCTTACGACCGGAGCGATCGGCGGCACATTGCTGGCGTTCGCGCTTCCTACATTGGGCTCGAACATCCTCCAGTCGCTCAACGGATCGATCAACGCGATCTGGGTCGGCCGCTTCCTCGGCGAGGGCGCATTGGCGGCGACGTCCAATGCCAACATCATCATGTTCCTGATGTTCGGTGCGGTCTTCGGCTTCGGCATGGCCGCGACGATCCTCGTCGGGCAGAGCTTCGGCCGCCGCGATATCGAGGGCGGGCGGCGTGCATTCGGTGCGGCGATCGGACTGGTGCTGATGGGATCGGTCGTCATCGCAATCATCGGCTGGCTGTTCTCCGCCGAGATCCTGCGGCTGCTCGCGACGCCGGGCGACGCGATGGAATTGGCGCAGGCGTATCTTCAGGTGATCTTCCTTGGTTTGCCGGCGTCGATGCTGCTGGTGCTCATCATGATGGGGCTACGCGGCACCGGCGACTCGCTGACCCCCTTGTGGTTCATGGGACTGAGCGTCGTCCTCGACAGCGGGCTGAACCCGTTGCTGATCGCCGGGATCGGTCCGTTTCCCCGGCTCGGCATTGCGGGTTCGGCATGGGCGACGCTGATCGCCAACCATCTCGCCGTCGCCGGCCTCGTCTTCTACGTCTACGCCAAGGACCTGCCGATCCGGTTGAAGGGGCCGGAACTGGCATGGATCAGGCCTGGCCGTGACCTTGCCGTCACCATCGTCCGCAAGGGGTTACCGATGGCGGCACAGATGCTGGTGATGTCGTCCGCCGGTCTGACGATGGTCGGTCTCGTCAATCGCCAGGGTGTCGATACCGCCGCGGCCTATGCCGTTTCGCAGCAGCTGTGGACCTATATCCAGATGCCAGCGCTGGCGATCGGCGCGGCGGTCAGCGCAATGGCGGCACAGAATATCGGTGCGAACCGCTGGGACCGGGTGGCGAGCATCACCCGCTATGGAGTCCTCTACAACATCGCCTTGACCGGCGTCATGGTCGCCGCGGTCATCCTGTTCGACCGGACGGTGATGACGCTGTTCGTACCGACCGACAGCCCGGCGCTGCCGATCGCGCGTCATATCCAGTTGATCGCCAGCTGGAACTTCGTCGTCTTCGGCGTGACGATGGTGCTGTTCTCCACCGTCCGTGCCAACGGCGCAGTGCTGGCGCCACTGCTGTTCCTGTTCATCTCGATGTATCCGGTCCGCATCGGCTTCGCGCTCGGAACGCGCGACTGGCTCGGCGTCGATGCGCTGTGGTGGAGCTTTCCCGTCGGGTCTGTCGTGAATCTGGTGATGGCCGCGCTATACTATCGTTACGGCAACTGGCGTCGGGGCAACCTCGTCGTCGCCGCCGATCCCGGCGAAGCGCACGAGCATAGCCATACCGTCGCGGAGCCCGGCGGCCGGATGCAGCCCAGCGGCTAGGCGCGGTCAGGCCGGCGCCATGACCTCGATCACCCCCGCCGCGATGCTGGCGGTGACCGGCGTGTGCGCCAGCACCTCGCCGTCGATCGAGATCGGCAGCGATGGCTTGGTGTCGATCCGCAGCGATTTGCCCGAGAAGCTGATCGTATCCTGATGCCGCGAATCATGCTTGAAGAAGCTCGCCGCCCAATTTTTCGCGAGCGTTCTTTTGTAGCGGCCGGTTACCGCCTGCACGACGATCTCGCCCGACGCGATCGACGCCTCGTCCACCAGCCAGGTGCCGCCATGATATGGCCCGTTGGAGATGCGGACCTCGACGACACGCATCGTCTTCACCTCGTTACCATCGTCGACGGTGAGGATGAACGGCTTGAACCGCGCGAACTGCCATGTCGCCCAGCCGAGATAGCCGATCCGGCCCAGCACCTTCTTGAGGCCGTGGGGGACGGTTTCCGCGATCTGCGGGCTGATCCCCATCGCCGCGCAATTGGCGAAATAGTCCTTGTCGATCTTGCCGAGATCGATGCGTTTCGGCTTGCCCGTGCGGAGCACCTCTACCGCGCCTTCGATGTCGAGCGGCAAGCCCAGCGTACGGGCGAAGCTGTTCGCGGTGCCGAGCGGCAGGACACCGAGCACCACGTCCTTGCCGACGAGCAGGTCCACCAGCCCACTGACCGTACCGTCGCCGCCGCCCAGGATCACCAGCTGCGGTTTCCTGGCCAGCGCGGCATGGACGGTCTTCTCCAGATCCTTCGGGTCTTCGACAGCATGGGCGTCGATAGCGAACGGCATGCCTTCCAGCGCGGCACAGGCGCGCTTGAATAATTTCTGCCCCTTCCGCGACTTGGCGTTGACGATCAGAGCGGCGGACGTGAATTGGGTCATGGTGTTCCGATCGGTTACGGTTGCGCAACGCTTGGCAAGCGCGGCGCGATCCCTCAAAGCCGCCCCATCTCGAAATGGATGCGTCATGACCGCTGCCTATCCTGCCCTCCGCCTCCGTCGGACCCGTGCTTCTGCGTGGAGCCGGCGCATGCATGCGGAAACGGTGCTGACCCCCGCCGATCTGATCTGGCCGCTGTTCATCGTCGAGGGGCAGGGCGTCGAGCAACCGATCGCCAGCCTGCCCGGCGTATCGCGCTGGTCGGTCGACGGCATCGTCGCACGGGCGCGGGAAGCACGGGATCTCGGCATTCCTTGCGTCGCCCTGTTCCCGAACACGCCAACGCACCTGAAGACGGAAGAGGGGCGCGAGGCGCTCAACCCCGACAATCTGATGTGCCGGGCAACCCGCGCGATCAAGGATGCGGTGCCCGAGGTCGGCGTGCTCACCGACGTCGCGCTCGATCCCTATACCAGCCACGGCCACGACGGTCTGGTCGACGACGCCGGTTATGTCGTCAACGACGCCACCGCGGATCTGCTGATCCAGCAGGCGATCAATCAGGCCCGCGCCGGCGCCGACATCATCGCACCATCCGACATGATGGATGGCCGCATCGGCATGATCCGCACCGCGCTGGAAGGCGAGGGCGCCCATAACGTCCAGATCATGAGCTATGCCGCGAAATATGCCAGCGGCTTCTACGGCCCGTTCCGCGACGCGGTCGGCAGCCGCGGCCTGCTGAAGGGCGACAAGAAGACGTATCAAATGGATCCGTCGAACGCGGAGGAAGCGCTGCGCGAGGTCGCGCTCGATCTGGCCGAGGGGGCGGACAGCATCATGGTGAAGCCCGGCCTGCCGTACCTCGACATCATCGTCCGGGTGAAACAGCGGTTCGAGGTGCCGGTATTCGCCTATCAGGTGTCGGGCGAATATGCGATGCTCGAAGCCTCCGTCGCGGTCGGCGCGGGCGAACGCGATGCACTGGTGCTGGAAACGCTGATTGCGTTCAAGCGGGCCGGCTGCTCCGGCGTGCTCACCTATCACGCCGCTTATGCCGCGCGGTTGCTGAATGGTTGATCCCGTGGCGAACGATCAGCCGGGCTTCGGTCGTGCCGGTCGCGTCCTGTTCGTCGCGACGATCCTCGCCGGATCGTTTCTGCTGTTCCTCGTCCAGCCGATGGTCGCGCGCATGGCGTTGCCACGACTGGGGGGCGCGCCGGCCGTCTGGAACTCGGCGATGCTCGTCTACCAGACGTTGCTGCTCGGCGGATACGCCTATGCGCATGCGCTGGCGCGGATCAGGCCTTGGATGCAGGCGATGGTGCATCTGGGGGTGCTGGCGATCGGCGCCGCGTGGCTGCCGATCGGATTGTCGCTCGCCGGCAATCCCCATGGCGTCAGCCCGACCCTGTGGGTGCCCTGGCTGCTCGGCGCCTCGATCGGGCCATTGTTCTTCGCGGTTTCGGCACAGGCGCCGCTGGTGCAGCGCTGGTTCAGCATCGCCAGCCGCGGCGGCGACCCTTATGCGTTGTATGCCGCTTCCAACCTCGGCAGCTTCGGTGGTCTGATCGCCTATCCGCTGGTGGTCGAGCCACTGCTCGCATTGCGTCAGCAAAGCCTGTTGTGGAGCGGCGGTTATCTGTTGCTCATGCTGCTGGTCGCCGCCTGCGCGCTGCGCCTGCCGCGTGCGGCGACCGGAGAAACCGCCCGCCCGACCAGCGCACCGGCGACGCGGAGACGCGTGCTGCACTGGATAGCGCTGGCGCTGGTGCCATCGGGCCTGATGCTCGCGACATCGACGTATATCACGACCGACATCGTCGCGATGCCGTTGCTGTGGGTGCTTCCGCTCGGGCTGTACCTGCTCAGCTTCACGATCGCCTTCGCCGCCAACCGCGAGATCGCGGACCTGCTGACCCGGATCGCGCCGATCACGATCCTGCTGTTCGGCGGCGTGATGATCGGCGGCTTCAATGAATTGCCGCTGGTCAATCTCGCCATCGCGCTGTCACTGCTGTTCATGGTGTCGGTCGCGCTGCACACGCAGATGTACCGGCTGCGGCCCGAGCCCGATCGGCTGACCGGTTTCTATCTCGCGATGGCGTTCGGCGGCGCATTGGGCGGCGTCTTCGCGGGGCTGATCGCGCCGGCGGTGTTCGACTGGACATACGAATACCCGATCCTGATCTTCGCCGCGGGACTATTGGTGCCGCAGGTGTTCCTGACCCATGGGATCCGCTCCCTGTGGACGACCCCGGCGAAGCGCCGCATGGCCTATGGCGTGGTTGTCGCGGTGCTGCTGATCCTCGCCGGTCTGACCTTTCGCGGGCCTGCCGCCCTGTTCGGCGAAGGGCATCAGGGGCTGACGTTCATCGTCATCGCTGCCCTGGGAGTCGCATCGGTCGGCGCACGGGCCTCCTACGCGTTGATCCTTGCGGTGACGCTGGTGATCTTCGGCGGCTGGCGCGCGGTCGAGCTGTCGCTGGAGCAGGGCGCGCGCACCCGCAGCTATTTCGGGGTCTATACGATCCGCGACGGGCGCGGCGTGCGCGAGCTGGATCACGGCACGACCGTGCACGGTATCCAGTTTACCGGCAGCCCGGTACTCGAACGCCTGCCGACGACCTATTACGCCCCGCCGTCCGGCATCGGCCTTGCGATGGGTGCGCTCGATCGGCTGTACGGCAAGCAGGCGCGCGTCGGCGTCGTTGGTTTGGGGACCGGAACGCTCGCCTGTTATGCGCAGCCCGGTCAGCGCTGGCGCTTCTACGAGATCGATCCGGCCGTCATCCGCATCGCCCGCGACACGGGGCAGTTCACCTATCTGAAGAACTGCCTGCCCGATCCGGTCATCCGGATCGGCGACGCCCGGCTGAGCCTGGAACGGGAGGCACGCTCCAGCCTCGACCTGCTGGCGCTGGACGCCTTTTCGTCCGATGCGATCCCGATGCATCTGATGACGCGCGAGGCGTTCGCGGTGTATGCCCATGCGCTTCAGCCGAAGGGATTGCTGCTCGTCCACATCTCCAACCGGTTTCTCGATCTCGAACCCGTGGTGGACGCGGTCGCGCGGGATGGAGGCTGGCATGCGGCCAAGCTCTATTACCTGCCGCCGAAACACACCGCGGTCGCTTCCGCGAGCCAGTGGATCGCACTGTCGCGCGACGCTGCGACGCTCGATGCGCTGTCGCGGGGACCGGGCGACTGGCAGCCATTGACGCCGCGTGCCGGTCTGGGCGCGTGGACCGACGATTATTCCTCGATCCTGCCACTGCTGAAGTGGCGGCGTTGAGCCGCTACGGCTCAGGCGGCGGGAAGGGTCGCCTGAAGGCGATCGATCGCTGCGCTTTGGCCCTCGACCTCTTCCGACACGCGCCCGCGTAACTCGGCAAGCGTGGGGTAGACGGGCTCGAGCGCCGCGGCACGGTCGCTTGCGGCGAGATCGACGTCGCTGAGCAACGACGCCGTCTGCGCACGCCAGTCGTCCAGCGCGGCGAGCGCAGTCTGCGCATCGAGCCATGCATCGCTGCCGACCGTCTTGCCCCGGGCGCGAGCCGCGGCGGCGCCGGCCGTTCGGGCATCCGCGGCGAAGCCCTGACGGGTCCGCGCAAGGGTCTGCGCGAACGCCGCGATCCGTGCATCGAGAGCGGGATCGGGTTTCGCTTCGACGACTGCGACTTCCGGTTCGGCAAATCCCAGCTTTTCGACCGCACGGGGCGCGAGCGACGGATAGGTGGTGGTATCCTTCGCACAGGCGGACAGGGACAGTGCGATCAGACCGAGCAGTGGAAGTGCTTTCATGCACCCGGCTGTATGGGAGCCAAGAAAATGACGCAACGCACTTGCGTCCTTCGAACCGTCTGCTATCAGCGCGCCTCCGATGTGCGCCCGTAGCTCAGCTGGATAGAGCATCAGACTACGAATCTGAGGGTCGGACGTTCGAATCGTTCCGGGCGCACCAGGATTTCCCCCCGCTTCAAGCTCCGGCTTGGCGGGGGTTTTGCTGTCCGCCGCAGACGGGCACGCGTTCGTTGCTTGCAACCCTTCAGCCATTGTTTGCAGCTGTGACGGGGTGCCATCCCCGGGTGCCGGCGCTACACGCTACGGCATGATCCGCCGTATCCTCTCGGTCTTCGAACCCTTCATCCTGATGTTGCTGGGCACCGTGCTGCTCGCCAGCCTGCTGCCCGCGCGCGGGCAATGGGCGGTCGTGGCGGGCTATGCCGCCGACATCGGCATCGTCCTGCTGTTCTTCCTGCACGGCGCGAAGCTGTCGCGCGAGGCGATCTGGGAAGGAGCGCGCAACTGGCGGCTGCATCTGGCGGTATTCGCCACCACCTTCGTCGCGTTTCCGCTGCTCGGACTGGCGCTCGGCAACGTTCCGGGGCTGGTCGGTCCGGTCGCTTCCGGCCTGCTGTTCCTCACGCTGCTGCCCTCGACCGTGCAGTCGTCGATTGCCTTCACCGCGATCGCCCGGGGCAATGTCGCTGCTGCGGTTTGCAGCGCGTCCTTCTCGAACCTCATCGGTATCGTCGTCACGCCTGCGCTCGTTGCGCTGCTGATGGGCGGGATCGGCGGGCAGGGGGGCGGGATCTCGCTGTCGGCGGTCGAATCGATCGTGCTGCAATTGCTGGTGCCGTTCGTCGCCGGCCATCTGCTGCGTCCGTGGATCGGCGGCTTCGTCGCACGGCAGAAGGCGTTGCTGACGATCGTCGATCGCGGATCGATCCTGCTCGTCGTCTACACCGCATTCGGGGCCGCGGTGGTCGAGGGGCTGTGGACCCGCGTGTCCGGGATCGATCTCGCCCTCATCGCCGGGTTGTGCATCGTGCTGCTCGCGGCGGTGTTGCTGCTGACGTGGCTTGCCGGACGCGCGCTCGGCTTCAGTCGCGAAGATGCGATCGTGCTGCTGTTCTGCGGTTCCAAGAAGAGCCTGGCGTCGGGCGTACCGATGGCCGGGGTGCTGTTCCCCGCGGCTCAGGTCGGCGCGGTACTGCTGCCGGTGATGCTGTTCCACCAGATCCAGCTGATCGCCTGCGCCGTGATCGCGCGCCGATACGCCGACGCCGCGAGCATCGCCGAGGGTGATGCTATCGCGTAGCGGCGATCGCGGCGAGTACCTGGTCCGCCAGTTCGGGCCGGCATATCAACAGGTCCGGCAGCAGCGGGTTGGCGCAATTGTAGACGAGGGGACTGCCGTCGATCCGCGACGCGTGCAGCCCCGCCGCCAGCGCCACCGCCGCCGGTGCGCAATTGTCCCATTCGTATTGCCCGCCGTCATGCAGGTAGATGTCGGCCCGTCCGTCGACCACTGCCATCGCCTTCACGCCCGCCGATCCCATACCGACCCGTGTCGTCGCCAGCGCCATGCCGACACGCTCGACCATGTCCGTCGCGCGGGTGCGGCTGACGACCATCCGCGGCGGCACCGCACACGCACGTGCGCGCCCCGCGGCATCGGCCGTCGTATAGATGCGCCCCGTCGTCGGCACCGCAACGGCGCCCACCACCGGCCGTCCGCCGATCGCCAGCCCGATATGCACCGCCCAATCGTCCAGCCCCTCGGCATAGTCGCGCGTGCCGTCCAGAGGATCGACGATCCACACGCGCTCTGCCGCACAGCGCGCGGTGTCGTCGATCGATTCTTCCGACAGGATGAAGTCGTCCGGCCGGGCCGCGCGCAGGCGTTCGAGGATCAGGACGTTCGCCTCGTGGTCGCCCGCATCGCCCAGCGCCTTGCCCTGCTCCGTGGCACGCTCGCGGATCGCGAGCAGCAACGCGCCCGCTTCCCCGGCGACGCTGCGAGCCAGTTCGACGTCGCTCCGGTCGATGGTCACAGCTCGAAACTCCACACGCCCAGCACATGCTCGACGATCCGCTCGGCCGCAGCCTCTGCGCTTTCGGCCGCCGTGTCGATGCGGATTTCAGGACGTTCGGGCGCTTCATATGGACTGGAGATGCCGGTGAAATGCGCGATCTCGCCCTTGCGCGCCTTGGCATACAGCCCCTTCACGTCGCGGGCTTCCGCCGCCTCGATCGCGGTATCGACGAATATCTCGACGAATTCGCCCGCCGGCATCAGTCCGCGCACCATCTCTCGTTCGGCGCGAAACGGCGAGATGAAGGCGGTCAGCACGATCAAACCGGCATCGGTCATCAGCTTTGCGACCTCGCCGACACGGCGGATGTTCTCGATCCGGTCGGCATCGCTGAAGCCCAGATCGCGGTTCAGACCATGGCGAACGTTATCCCCGTCCAGCAGGAAACTGTGCCGGCCGAGCGCATGCAGCTTCTTCTCGACCAGATTGGCGATCGTGGACTTGCCCGATCCCGACAGACCGGTGAACCACAGCAGCCGCGGCGATTGACCCTTCTGCCGCGCGTGCGCCTCGCGCGTGACGTCGACCGACTGCCAATGCACATTCTGCGCCCGCCGCAGCGCGTGATGGATCAGGCCCGCAGCAACCGTCGCGTTGGTTTCGCGATCGATCAGGATGAAGCCACCCAGTTCGTGGCTGTCAGCATAGGGCGCGAATACGATCGACGCGTCGGTATAGACCTCCGCCACGCCGATATCGTTCAATTCCAGCGTCTTGGCCGACAGATGCGCCTGCGTGTTGACGTCTACGACATGGCCCGGCGGCTGCACCGTCGCGCCGACCGTTCGGGTGCCGAGCTTCAGCCAATAGCCACGCCCGGGCACGAGAGCGGTGTCGGATAGCCAGACGATCGTGGCCTCGAACTGGTTGGCGACTTCGGGCGGGGCATCGGCCGCGGCGATCACGTCGCCACGCGAACAATCGACCTCATCCGCCAGCACCAGCGTCACCGCCTCACCGGCAACCGCCTCGTCGCGGTCACCGTCGAGCGTCACGATGCGCGCCACGGTCGTCGTCTTGCCCGACGGCACGATCCGTACCGTGTCACCCGCGCGTATCCGGCCGCCTGAGATCGTGCCGGCGAAGCCGCGGAAATCGAGGTCGGGCCGGTTGACCCATTGCACCGGCAGCCGGAACGGCGCGGTCGCAGCGCGGTCGCTGTCGACCGGCACTGTCTCCAGATGCGGCAGCAGCGCAGGCCCGTCGTACCAGGGCATATCGTCCGAAGGTGCGGCGACGTTCGCGCCCGACAGGCCGGACAGCGGGACGGGGGTGAACGCCTCGATCCCGATGCTGCGCGCGAACGCCGCATAATCGGCGACGATGGCGTCGAACACCGTCTGATCGTGGTCGACGAGGTCCATCTTGTTCACCGCCAGCACGATCTGGCGAATGCCGATCAGGTGCGCGAGATACGAATGGCGCCGCGTCTGGGTCAGCACGCCCTTGCGCGCATCGATCAGGATCACCGCGCAATCGGCGGTCGATGCACCGGTGATCATGTTGCGGGTATATTGTTCGTGACCGGGCGTATCGGCGACGATGAACTTGCGTTTGTCGGTTGCGAAGAACCGATAGGCGACATCGATCGTGATGCCCTGCTCGCGTTCGGCGGCAAGCCCGTCGACCAGCAGCGCGAAATCGATGTTCTGCCCCTGCGTTCCCATCCGCCGGCTATCGGCTTCGAGCGCGGCGAGCTGGTCCTCGAATATCGTCTTGGAATCGTACAGCAACCGGCCGATCAGCGTGGATTTGCCGTCATCCACCGATCCACAGGTGATAAAGCGCAACATCGTCTTGTGCGCGTGCGAATCCAGATACGCATCGATATCCTGCGCGATCAGCGCGTCGGGGGTATAGGCACTCATTAAAAATACCCCTCACGCTTCTTCTTCTCCATACTCGCCGCCTGATCGTGGTCGATCGCGCGGCCCTGCCGTTCGCTGGTTGTCGTCAGCAGCATCTCCTGGATCACCTCGGACAGCGTCGCTGCTTCGCTCTCCACCGCGCCGGTCAGCGGATAGCAGCCCAACGTGCGAAAGCGGATCGATCGCTCCACCGGGACCTCGCCCGGATGCAGCCGGAATCGGTCGTCATCCACCATCAGCAGCATGCCGTCGCGCTCCACGGTCGGGCGCGGCGCGGCAAAGTACAGGGGCACGATCTCGATCCCCTCCGCAAGGATATATTGCCAGATATCCAGCTCGGTCCAGTTGGAGATCGGGAACACCCGGATGCTCTCGCCGCGATGGATACGGGCGTTGTACAGGTTCCACAATTCGGGACGTTGTGCCTTGGGGTCCCAGACCTGACTGGCGGAGCGGAAGGAGAAAATGCGCTCCTTAGCGCGGCTCTTTTCCTCGTCGCGCCGCGCACCGCCGAAGGCGACATCATATCCGCCCGCCTTCAACGCCTGCTTCAGCCCCTCCGTCTTCCACAGGTCCGTGTGCCGCCCGCCGTGATCGAAAGGATTGATGCCTGCCGCTACCGCTTCCGGATTTTTGTGGACGATCAAATCCATACCGGCATCCGCCGCCGCCTTGTCGCGCAGGTCGTACATCGCACGGAATTTCCATGTCGTATCGACATGCAGCAACGGGAACGGCGGCCTGGCCGGATAAAAGGCTTTTTTGGCGAGATGCAGCATCACCGCCGAATCCTTGCCGACGGAGTAGAGCATCACCGGGCGTTCCGCCTCGGCGACGACTTCGCGCATGATGTGGATGCTTTCGGCCTCGAGCCGCTGCAAATGGGTAAGCCCGTTCATGATCGTTCAGATAGGGCGGTCGCCGCGGGATGCGACCAACTTATCCTTGGGGGCGACCCTAATCCTGCTGCCGCCGTTCCACCGAATCGATCAGGATACCGCCGACCATGAATACCGCGATCGGGCAGCAGGCGAACAGCAACCAGCCGCCGACGCCCGGATATTGGTTCAGGTAATGCACGCCGCGTTCCACGGCCCCGAGTCCAAGGCCGTAAATGACGAGGAACGCTTCGAACTTCGTCTTGATCGTGAAAAGGCGCTTCATCCGGGTCCACATGGTCCATCCCGAAGCAAGCGGTGGGCCAATGGCGGACTTCCGCCATTCCCGGATCAACGGTCGTGGTTAACTGTCAGGTAACCCGACATGTCGAGTGCCTCCAGCAACTTGGCCTGCGCCGTTTCGATATCGCGGACCAACGCCGGATCGGCCAACGCATGCGGATCGATGGCCTCCGGCCACCACCGCCGCACTATGGCGCCGATCCCGTCCAGCTTCGCCGGGTCGACCATGAAGCGCGGATCGATCGTCGTCTGGTCGGCGACGACACGCAACCTCAGGCACGCAGGTCCGCCGCCGTTCGCCATCGATTGGGTGACGTCGACCGTCTCCACTCGCCGGATCGGGCCGTTGCCGGCGCGATGGCGTTCCAGCCACATCCATACGGCAGGATTCGCCCGCGCCTCTTCCGGGACGATCAGTGTCGGCCCCGCTTCAGTCGTCACCAATTGAGCGTTGAAGAGGTAGGAGGCGATGGCGTCGGCGAGGCTCACCTCGCTTGCCGGCACCTCGGCGATCTCGACCTCGGGCAGCAATCGCCGCAGGTCCGCGAAGAACGCATGCTTGTCGGCAAAGGCGAATTCGTGCGCGAACAGCACGTGTTCGTTGGCGACCGCAACGACGTCGTTGTGGAAGGCACCCGCCGCCACCGCTTCCTCGGACTGCTGGACGAACAACGTGCGCGCAGGATCAAGGCCGTGGGCGCGTGCGATCGCCTCGCTCGATTGCCGATGCTGCCGTGCCGGGAACCGGCCGCCGGCGACGGTGTATACGAACACCTCGACGCCCGCTGCACCGTGCGATGCCGCCAGCCGCATGTGGTTCGCCGCGCCCTCGTCGCCGAACGGGGCCGGTACTGGACCGTGCACCGCAAAGCCATCGTGCGCGAAGGCGATGCGTAACTGCGCCAGCGTCTCGGGCCATTCATGGCTGCGATGTGGCATCGTCACCAGATTGGCGACGGACAAATGGCAGCGTCCGTCCGCCGTGTCGGGGGCAGGGGAGACGGTGGCTGCGTTCGCCGCCCACATCGCCGAGGCCGACATCGCCTGCGCCTGCAACAATGCCGGGGCATCGTTATACGTCGTGCTAAGCTTGCCCAGCCAGGCGTGATCCGGCCGTCGGTGTGGCAGCAGCACGCCCTGTGCGAGCCCAAGCGCCAGATTGGCGCGCATCTTGTCCAGGCCTTGCAACGCCGCCGCACGTGGATGCGACACCCGCCCCGCGTGCGCGGTAGCGGCCAGATTGCCGGCCGACAGTCCCGCATAATTGTGGCTGGGTCCGACAATCCCGTCGAAATTGATCTCGCGCAGCATGATCGTCACCACCGTGGCACGTGAAGCACCACGTCATCCTCTTGCAGGTCGAGGGCCCCGGCACAGTCACGTGACAGCACGATGCCATCGCCCGCCTCCCGCACCATCCCGAACGCGCAACGAAAGTCCCCGAGCCGGCCTACCGCGACCAGCGATTCGACACCACCATCGCCATCGATCGCGACGATCGTCTGCTCGCGTGCCGCCTCGATCGTGCGCACCCGATCGGTTCGCGCGGTCATCGTCGGGCCGCCGTCGAAGATGTCTATATATTGTTCGTAGTGGAAGCCCTCGTTCTCCAGCATCCGCATCGCCGCGCGCCCGCTGGGATGGGGCAGGCCGATCGCCGATCGCGCCGCCTCGGACAGCATGGCGGTGTAGATCGGATGCTTGGGCATCAGGTCGGCTATGAACTGGTGGCCGTTGATGGCGTTGAATTGGTCGGCGTCCTGAAAGTTCATGCCGAAGAAGCGGCCGGCGAGGCCATCCCAGAAGGGTGATCCCCCCGCCTCGTCGATGATGCCGCGCAATTCCGCGAGGATACGATCCGCGAACCGCGCGCGATGAGCCCGGATGAACAGGTACCGGCTGCGCGCCAGCAGCAATCCGAGGCCACCCGCGCGCTCACCCGGATGCAGGAACAGCCCGCCGACTTCACACGCCCCTTCCAGATCCGTGGTCAGTGCGAGCATTTCGGCACGAAACGTCCGCTCCAGCTCCTTGCTGTGCTGGGTCAGCGTGCCGAGACGATAGCTGTAGAAGGGATGCTGCTGTCCCACCTGCGTGAACAGCTGGCAGGTGCCCCGCACTTCACCCGTGACGCTGTTCTCCAGCATCAGCACGAACGCCTCGTCGCCGATCGGTCCATCCGCCCGCGCGAAGGCGGCATCGCTGCGGTCGAGCTTGTTGCGCAACGCCGTGCGATCCGGCGGCAGGTTGGTGAACCCGCCGCCGGTCAATTTGGCCATTTCGTAAAGATGCTGAAGGTCGTCGGGCTTGGCCGCCCTGATGCGAAACGTCATGGCCGCCCCTTGTCGATGATACGGGAGATGGTGATCGCGGACAGCGCCGCGCGTTCGGCGAGGCTGTCGACGATCATGAATTCGTCGGCGGAATGGATCGCACCGCCGCGGACGCCCATCGTATCGACCACGGGTACGCCGGCAGCAGCGATGTTGTTGCCGTCGCACACACCGCCGGTCGCGCGCCAGCCGATCGTCAGGCCCAGATCCGCGCCCGCGCTCGCCACCAGCCCGAACAGTCGCTCGGCGCCGGGATCGAGCGGCTTGGGCGGACGATTGAAGCCGCCATGCACCACGATCGCGACATCATGAGCGGCGCTAATCTCTGCCACTGCCTCGTCGATCGCGGCGCGGGCGCGGGCAATCTCGTCCGCCGCAGCGGGGCGAAAGTTCACGCGCAGGATCGCAAGATCCGGCACCACGTTGTTCGGACCGCCGCCATCGATCCGCGCCGGGTTGACCGCGAGACCGGGTGCGCGCGCTTCGGAAAGGCGCACCGCCAGCGCGGCGGCGGCGACGATCGCGTTGCGCCCCTCTTCGGGATTGCGGCCCGCATGTGCGCTGCGCCCGCGCACGACGATCGAGAAATTGCCGGTGCCCCCCCGCGCGCCCGCCAGCGTGCCGTCGGCCAGCGCCGGCTCGTAGGTGAGCGCAGCGACCTTGCCGATGGTAGCACGCGCCAGCAGTCCCGCTGAGGAGAGCGACCCCGTTTCCTCGTCGGAATTGATGACGACCTCATAGCCGAACCGGGGATCGCCCGACGCCTCGACCGCCTGCAGCGCCGCAAGCATCACCGCCAGTCCGCCCTTCATGTCCGCAGTGCCCGGTCCGTTGATCGTGCCGTCGTCACGAAACTTGAGCGTCTGGAACGGGTGGTCGACCGGGTAGACGGTATCCATGTGCCCGGTGAACAGCATCTGCACCGCCGCATCCGGTCGCACGCGAAGGTGCAGGTGCCGGCCATGATCCAGCTCGCGGACGCTGCCATCGACGCCGACTGCCTGGGCCGGCTCAGCCTCCACCATCGTCAGCGCACCCGGCAATGCGGCAAAGGCATCCGCCAGCAGGTCAGCCATCCGGGCGACGCCGGCAAGATTGCGTGTCCCGCTGTTCACCGCCGCCCAGCTTTCGACCTGATGCAGCATCCCCGCCTGGTCGATTCGATCGACCAGGCCCGCCTCGTTCGTGGATAATCCTCTCATCGGAGGATGCTAGACGAAGAGCGGAGAGGGGGGAACCACTGCGAAGACGACCGTCATCGCCCGCGTTATCAGAAGCTGTACACCAGCGACGCCCGGCTCGTCGTGTCTGTCGATACCGATCCCGCCGGCGGCATGCTTTCGTATTGAACATTGTACGAGAGTGCCGCGGACAGCGGGCCGATCAGCTTGGCATTGACCGATGTCGTGCCGCTCAAGGTCGAGTTGGAGCTTTGCACATAGGCCGCCGCGTTCTGCGTCACCGACAGGCCCGGTAGCAGCCGCCAGTTGAAGGCCAGCGTACCGCGCGCCGCGACGTTGCTCTGTTCGGTTTGGTCGGTGAAGGCGGTCTGCCGGAACGCGGGGCCGAGTTCGACGTCGAGCCGGATCTTCGGCGATTTGATCGCGCTGTAGCCGATACCGGTCGAGGCGGAATAGCGGTTGAAATAGCCGAGGAAACGGTCTGCTTCGTATTGCGCAGCACCATAGACGTAGAGCCGGTCGTCGATCTTGAAGTTCGGTTCGTAGCTTGCAAGGTAATGTTCGCGCGTCGTGATGTTCGCGTTTTCCTGATAATCCGCCTGCGCGTGAAATTTGTGCCGCCATTGCAGCCCTTCGCGCGTCAGGTCGAGCACCGCCGATCCGCCCTTGCTGTCGGTGTTGCCGGTGGTGATGTAGCCGCCCAGTTCGGCGCGACCGCTCCACAGGTCGAACATGCTCGCCTGCCGGATCGTCGTCTGCCGCGCCTGCGCACGGTCGTTGCGCCATTTCTGTGCAATCGCCAGCACCGCATCCGCGCTCGCCGGATCGGCGAGACGCGCGTACTTCACTACGACGGACACGTCGCCATCGTTGCCGCTTTCGATCGCGGCATCCAGCATCGACCGGATCGCTGCGGGTATGGGCACCCTGCTTTCGTCGGGCGCATCGCCGACGGCCGTGTTGGCGAGAAGGAAGGGGGCAAGGATCAGGACAAGCAGGGCACGCACCCGGACGGCTCTACCGTCTGAAGCCGTACGGGAAACCCCAAAACGGCTCAGCCCGTTTCGTCTGCGGCCAGATGAGGCCGGAACGCGGTGAGCACGTCCTCATACAACCGCCGTTTGAACGGTACGATCATGGCCGGCAGGTCGGCCGGATCGCTCCAGCGCCAGGCGCGGAACTCCTGATGCGGGGTGGCGATATCGACATCGCCGTCTTCCCCAAGGAAGCGGAACAGGAACCAGCGCTGTCGCTGCCCGCGCCATTTGCCCTTCCACACCTTGCCGATCATATCCTCCGGCAGGTCATAGAGGAACTCGCCGGGCGCCTCGGCGATCAGCGCGACGTTATCGGCAGTTACACCGGTTTCCTCACTCAGTTCCCGGATCGCGGCGGTCAGCGCATCCTCGCCCGGATCGATCCCGCCCTGCGGCATCTGCCATGCCTCAAGCGTCGAATCCATGCGCTGGCCGACGAAGACCTTGCCGTCCTTGTTGACCAGCATGACGCCGGCGCAGGGGCGATAGGGCAGGCCGCTCATATCCCGGCCGCCTGCGCCATCACACGTGCGCCCTCGGCTTGCACGATGGCGTCCTTCAGCGCCGCCAGATAGCCGGCGACATCGCCGGCGCTCGACGGGATCGCCTTGCGCAGCGTCACGAAGCCATGGACGTTGCCCACCGCCTCCCGGAACACCACCGGCACGCCCGCCTGCACAAGGGCGGCGGCATAGGCACGCCCCTGATCCCGGATCGGATCGAGGCTCGCGGTGATGATGACGGCGGGGGGCAAACCGTTCATCCGTCCGATCAGCGGCGACCCCCGGCTGTTGGCGACATCGGCGGCATAGGCATCGGCGAACCACAACATCGTATCGCGCGTGAGCAGAAAGCCATCGGCGAATTCGTCGAACGAAGGATAGGGTTTCGACGTGTCGGCCGCCGGATAGATCGGCGCCTGGACGATCACCGGCACCGTCGCGGGGCGGTCGCGCAGGTCCATCGCCGCGACGATGGTCAACGTGCCGCCGGCGCTGTCCCCGCACAGCACCAGTCCCGTAACGATTCGATCGAGTTCCGCCGGACTGTCCCCGACCCACCGCGCCGCCGCCTCGCAATCGTCGGGTGCCGCGGGCCAGCGATGCTCGGGCGCCAGTCGGTAATCGACCGACACGACCGGCACGTCGAGCACCCGCGCCATTTCCGCACAGAAGCCTGCATGCGTATCGATATTGCCGATGACGAAGCCACCGCCGTGGAAGAAGACCACCGCCGGTCCCGGCTGGCGGCGCTCGCGTGCGTCGAACAGGCGGGCAGGGATCGCACCCGCCGGGCCGGGAATCGACAGGTCGCGGATGACAGCAAGTTCGCCGACCGGCAGATCGGCGACGTCCTTCATCGCATGATACACCTGCCGCGCCGCTTCCGGCGTCATCTGGTGGGTGCGCGGCCCCGGCATCGCGTTGAGGTAATCGAGAAATCCGCGGACGTCGGGACGGACGTAAGGCTGATCGGTCATGCGGCTTTCTCTCCATTGGCTTGGGCTACGCCGTTCGGGACCCTAATTAGGTGGCGTGATCGCGATCGTCCATCATCCCGCCTATGTCGCGCCCGCGCCGGCGCGCTCTACCTATCGCTGGAACAAGAACGGGCTGATCCGCGACCTGCTGCTCGCCCACGGCGACCGCGTGGCGTGGCATACGCCCGAGCCGATGCCGCTGGCGTGGCTGGAGGCGGTGCACGATCCGGATTACGTCGCCGAGGTGCTGGAAGCGCGCGTTCCCGCGATCAAGACCCGCCGGATCGGCTTTCCGGTGACACCCGAGGTCGCGGCGCGGGCGCAGGCGGTGCCGGGGGGAACGTGGCTGGCGGCGCGGCTGGCGCTGAAACTCGGTTTCGCCGCCAACACTGCAGGCGGCAGTCACCATGCGCTGGCCGATACCGGTGCCGGCTATTGCGTCTTCAACGATCTCGCCGTCGCCGCAGTGCGCCTGATCGAGGAGGGGACCGTCGATCGCCTCGCCGTCGTCGATTGCGACGTCCATCAGGGCGACGGCACCGCCGCATTGCTGGCCGGGCGTCCGGGGATCGCGACCTATTCGATCCATGCCGACAAGAACTTTCCCGTCCGCAAGGCGCGTTCGACCCTCGACGTGCCGCTGGCGGACGGACTGGCTGATGACGCTTATCTCGCGACGCTGGAAGCGACGTTGGTCCCGTTCCTTGCCGAACATCGTCCGCAGCTGATCCTGTATCAGGCGGGCGTCGATCCATTTGCCGGCGACCGGCTCGGACGATTGTCTTTGACGCTGGACGGCCTTGCACGCCGCGAACGCCTGATTGCGCGGATCGCGAACGGCATACCGCTCGCGAGCACCGTCGGTGGTGGCTATGGTGACGACGCGCTGGAGATCGCACAACGCCACGTTGCCGCGATCATCACACTGGGCGATGCGTTCGCGATGGCGTGAAGCCTTCCCCAATCTGCAAAGCTGCGGCATGAGCGCGCCCGACATGCCCGGGGACACAATACAGCAACGCGCGCTCGCGAGGACCTTCGACCGGTTTCTGGACCGGATCGATACCGGGCTGGCATCCGGCGGGATCGAGGCGCGATTGCCCGATGGAACGCATCGGCTGCTCGGCGGGCGCAAGCCCGGCCCGGTGCCGATCGTCACGCTGCACAGATGGCGAGCGCTGGTGCGGCTGGCGACGGGCGGTTCGGTCGGCTGGTATCGCGCCTGGGCGGACGGCGACTGGTCCAGCCCCGATCCGGTGCCCTTGTTCGACCTGTTCATGCGCAATCGGGTCGCGCTCGCCGGTACCGCACGGGCAGGGGGTCTGTCGAAGCTGCTGCTACGCGGCTGGCACGCATTGCGCCGAAACGATCGCGACGGTTCGCGCCGCAACATCGCCGAGCATTATGACCTGGGCAACGATTTCTACCGCGAATGGCTCGACCCGAGCCTCACCTATTCGAGCGGCATCTTCGATCCACGGGACACGCTGGAGATGGCGCAGGAGCGCAAGCTCGCCGCGATCCTCGACCGCACCGGGACCACGCCCGGCGACACCATTCTGGAGATCGGCTGCGGCTGGGGCTCCTTCGCCGCCACGGCAGCTGCCGGCGGGCGCAAGGTGCATGCGCTGACGCTGTCGACCGAGCAGAAAGCGGCGGTCGATGCGCGTCAGCTTCCCGGCGTTACCGTATCGCTGACCGACTATCGGGACGTCGCCGGCCGGTTCGATGCGATCGCCAGCATCGAGATGGTGGAGGCGGTGGGGCAGGCCTATTGGCCCGCGTATTGCGACACAATCGCGCGATTGTTGAAGCCGGGGGGGCGCGCCGCCATTCAGTATATCACCATCGCCGACGACGTGTTTGAACGCTATGCGCAGGGCGTCGATTTCATCCAGCGCTACGTCTTTCCCGGCGGCATGTTGTTGTCGGAGAGCCGGTTCCGGTCGCTGTGCGAGGCGCGCGGTCTGGTGTGGGCCGATCACCACAGCTTCGGGCTGGATTATGCCCAGACACTCCGCCACTGGCGCGAACGGTTCGACAATTCGGACAAGGCGGGGCGATTGCCGGAGCGGCTGGACGCCCGCTTTCGCGATCTCTGGCGATATTACCTGATGTACTGCGAGGGCGGCTTTCGCGGACGCGGCATCGACGTCGCGCAGGTGACGCTGATCAAGGGATGATGCCGCTCTTCCGGAAGGTGGCGATGTCCTGTGTTGCCAGATTCGCCGCCAGCCCGGAAATCACCCCACCCGTTCGCGATGGCCCGCAGCAAAACCCGCGATCGCCAGTGCGACGATCCTGTCCGCCACCGTCTCGGGCGGCTTGACCGACGCCGGGTCCTCGCCCGGATAAGCACGCGCGCGCATCTTGGTCCGCGTCGCGCCCGGATCGACGATCGCGGTACGGATGCCGCTGATCTCGCTGGTTTCGTCCCCATACGCGTCCAGCAGCGTCTCGAACGCCGCCTTCGACGCGCCATAGGCACCCCAATAAGCACGCGGATTGCGGCCGACGCTGGACGTCACGCCGATCACCTTGCCCGCCGCCGCCTTGCGCAGCATCGGGTCGAACGCCTGGATCATCGCGACCTGCGCGCTGACGTTGAGCGTCAGTACCTGCGCCAGTTCCTTGGGGTCGATCGCCGGCACCGCCGCGAGGCTTCCGAGCATGCCTGCGTTCAGCACCATCACGTCGAGCGCCTGCCAGCGCTCGCCTACCGCCGTTGCCAGCCGCGCGATGCTGTCGGTCTGCGTCAGGTCGAGCGGCGCGATCGTCGCCGATCCACCGGCATCGAAGATTAGCTCTTCTATGCTCTCCAGATCCTTCGCGGTCCGGGCGGTGAGCACGACATGCGCACCCGCCGCTCCCAGAGCGACGGCTGTAGCGGCGCCGATGCCGCGGCTCGCGCCGGTCACCAGCGCGAGTTGATTTGCAAGTGGCTTGGTCATGTGTGCGTCAGTTGACCCGTTCGGCGAGCATCGCGAACTGGTCGACCGCGACGCTGTCGTCCTGATCGGTCAGCGATGTCGGATAATCACCGGTAAAGCAGGCATCGCAATATTTCGGCCGGATATCGGCGCGCTTTGCCTCGCCAAGCGCCTTGTACAGGCCGTCGATCGAGACGAACGACAGGCTGTCGGCGTGGATGAAGTCGGTCATGCCGCCGACATCGTGCTTGGCGGCGAGCAGCTTGGCCCGCTCCGGCGTGTCGACGCCGTAGAAGCAGCTGTGCCGCGTCGGCGGGCTGGCGATGCGCATGTGCACCTCCGCCGCGCCGGCATCGCGCATCATCTGCACGATCTTGAGGCTGGTGGTGCCGCGCACGATTGAGTCGTCGACCAGGATGATCCGCTTGCCCTTGATCAGAGCGCGGTTGGCGTTGTGCTTCAGCTTGACGCCCAGATGGCGAACCTTGTCGCCCGGCTGGATGAACGTCCGACCGACGTAATGCGAGCGGATGATGCCGAGTTCGAACGGGATGCCGGATTGCTGCGCGTATCCAATGGCCGCCGGTACGCCCGAATCAGGCACCGGGATCACCAGATCGGCGTCGACCGGCGATTCGATCGCCAGCTGCGCGCCGATCTCCTTGCGGACGGTATAGACCGACTGGTCGCCCGCGATCGAATCGGGGCGGCTGAAATACACCCACTCGAAGATGCAGGGCCGCGGCGCCATCGGCGCGAACGGGCGGATCGAACGCACTTCGCCATTTTGCACGATCACCAGCTCGCCCGGTTCGACCTGCCGTTCGAAGGTCGCGCCGCATACGTCGAGCGCTACGGTCTCGGACGCGAAGATCACCGCGCCGTCCAGCTTGCCCATCACCAGCGGCCGGATGCCGAGCGGATCGCGACACGCGATCATACCCTCCGGCGTCATCACCACGAGGCTGTAGGCACCCTCGATCTGCTTCAGCGCATCGATGAAGCGGTCGAGCAGGGTGCGGTAATTGGATGTCGCGACCAGATGGATGATCGTCTCGGTATCGCTGGTCGACTGGAAGATCGACCCGCGCCGGATCAGCTCGCGGCGCAGCTTCATCGCGTTGGAGATGTTGCCGTTATGCGCGACCGCAAAGCCGCCGCTTGCCAGCTCGGCATAAAGCGGCTGGACGTTGCGCAGCGCCGTCTCGCCGGTCGTGGAATAGCGGACGTGGCCCACCGCGCACTCGCCGGGGAGCGACCGGATGACGTCGTCGCGATCGAAATTCCCCGCGACATGACCCATCGCGCGATGCGTGTGGAAGTGATGGCCGTCGAAGCTGCTGATGCCCGCAGCCTCCTGACCGCGGTGCTGGAGCGCGTGCAGGCCAAGCGCGACCAGCGCGGCGGCGCTGTCGCTACCGGATACGCCGAACACGCCGCACTCCTCGCGCAGCTTGTCATCATCGAAAGGGTGGGTCGTCAGCATGGTGGCGGGGGCTCACGTCGTGGCGGTGGCCATATAGGAACCCAAATCGCGTTTGTCGCCTGCCTGTAACGCGGAAAATCGAACCGATCCGCAAGTGCTGCGTTCTGGGCGCGGATGAGGAGACCGTCGCATGGCGAAGGATCACGGTGCGCAGATCAAGGACGACACGCTCTACGAAGAGCTGCGCAAGCAGGGCAATTCCAAGGAGAAAGCGGCGCGCATCGCCAATGCGAGGGCTAACGGCTCACTCGACCCCCGCGGTGACAGGCTGGAGGAGCGGACCAAGAAAGACCTGATGAAAGAAGCGCGCGAGATTGGCATCGAAGGCAGGTCCAGGATGAACAAGGCCGCGCTGGCAAAGGCGATCCGCGGGCATCGATAGCGTGTGGTCACCCCCGCCCGCGTCCGGGGGTGACGATCCCTATCTCGCCGACGGCGTCGCCACGGGAGCGGGGGTGGCGTCGCCCTTGCGTCGCACCCCGCCGAGCACTTCGACATCCTTCGCTACGGGTTTCGGTACGGGCATTGCGGTCAGCAGCACCTGCTGCTTCATGCACTCGCGCCGCTCCACCCGCTTCGTCTGCGCGCAATTCCACAGCATCTTGTCGATGCCGGCGTCGCGATCACGATAGTAACTGAACGTCATCGTCGCCACCTGTTCCGGCGCAAGCGGCAGGCTGGTCGGTGTCGCCGCCGCATCCGCCCATGCGGAATATTTGCACACGGCTCGCGCACCACAGGCACGGAGGGCGAGAGCGGGATACGTACCGGGGGCCGCACCGGCCGGCAGGGTGACGAGCAGGCTGTCCCCGTCGGCTCCGCCGGTCACCGGAACGCCTTCCGTTAGCGCCGGTTCGCCATCCACCAGCCCGAGCGCCGCCGACGCCTCGAACAGCGCCGCATCGGCATCCGCCAGCGCTACCGCGGTCTTGTGCGCGTCAGACAGGGGCGCGAGCTGCGCAATGACGGGTTCGGCCGAACTGACCGCGCGATTGAAGGCAGGCGGCGTGCCCCACCAGCCGGTCCAGCGGAAGAACAGATGACTGTGTACGGCGACGACCTTGTCGAGGCTGGCCTGCCAATACGGCACCACCCAGTCGGTATGGTAATGGGTCGCGTAGCCGACCGGTTTGTATACCGATCCGTCCAGCGCCAGCGTCGCGACATCGCGTGCCCGGCGCCATGCCTCGGCGGTCGGCGCCCACCGGGTCAGCGCATGGTCGCAGCTGAAGCTGAACTGACATCCGGTGCTCCGTTCCTGCCCTTCGAAGATCACGCCGCAGACGGTCTTCGGAAACGCCGGATGCCGCAGGCGGTTGAGCACGACCTGCGCCACCGCGCGCTCACCTTCGGCATCGTCGCCGGCCTCGTACAGGACCCCTGCCGCCATGCAGTCGAGCGCTCGCGCGCGATCTTCCTCGCTGCCGACGAAGCGAAACGGTCGCGCGGCAGGGTTCGGCAAGGCTGAAAAGGGGACGCCGGCGTTGAACGCCTTGGCATCCTCCGGCGACAGATCGACGAACTCGACCGGCTCCACCGGTGGCAGTTCGGCCGGGGGCACGACGCGCCGCTGCAACACGACGCGCGTGTGCGCCGGCTGCGGAATGACGGGCGGGTGGGTTACGACCAGCGCGGGAACAGCGACCGCGATCAGAGCGGTCGCCGACAGCACCGCGCGCAGCCACGTCGGGCTGCGCGCATCGGACATCATGCTCACTGTTCGGGCAGGAAGTCCGGAACCGACAGATAACGTTCGCCGGTGTCGTAGTTGAAGCCGAGAACGCGCACGTCATCGGGCAGGTCGGGCAGCTTCTGCAGGATCGCCGCCAGTGTCGCGCCTGACGAAATACCGACGAGGATGCCCTCTTCCGACGCCGATCGGCGCGCCATGTCCTTGGCGACCGCGGCGTCGACTTCGATCACACCGTCGAGCGCCTGCGTATGCAGGTTACGGGGTATGAATCCGGCACCGATACCCTGGATCGGGTGCGGACCGGGCTGGCCGCCGGCGATGACGGGCGAGGCGGCAGGTTCGACCGCGAACACCTTGAGGCTCGGCCAACTCTTCTTCAGCGTCTCGGCCACGCCGGTGATGTGGCCGCCGGTGCCGACGCCGGTGATGATCACGTCGATCGGCGAATCGCGGAAATCGTTCAGGATCTCCTGCGCGGTGGTGCGGACGTGGACGTCGATGTTCGCGCCATTCTCGAACTGTTGCGGCATCCAGGCGCCCGGCGTCTGATTGACCAGTTCGATCGCGCGCTCGATCGCGCCCTTCATGCCCTTCTCGCGCGGCGTCAGATCGAACGTCGCGCCATAGGCCAGCATCAGGCGGCGGCGTTCCAGCGACATCGACTCGGGCATGACGAGAACCAGCCTGTAGCCCTTCACCGCCGCGACCATCGCCAGGCCGACGCCGGTGTTGCCGCTGGTCGGCTCGATGATCGTGCCGCCGGGCTTGAGGTCGCCGTTCGCCTCCGCCGCCTCGACCATCGCCAGCGCGATGCGGTCCTTGATCGACCCGCCGGGGTTCGACCGTTCGGATTTGATCCACACTTCCGAATCGGGGAACAGCTTGGACACGCGGATGTGCGGCGTGTTGCCGATCGTCTCCAGGATGGTGTTGGCCTTCATGGCTTGGCTTCTCCGTGTTGGGGTTCGACCTGTAACATATCCGGCGGATCGAAGGTCCGTGCGCGCTTGAGTTCCGGAAACAGCCGCGCCCACAGCAGCGTGACCACGATTGCCGCCACACCGCCGAACGCGACCGCACCGACCGGCCCGAGCAGCGAGGCGAGCAGGCCGCTTTCGGCCTCGCCGAGTTCGTTGGATGCAGAGATGGTCAGCTGCGAAACCGCACTCACCCGCCCGCGCATCTCATCTGGCGTGTGCAACTGGATCAGCGACTGGCGGACGTACACCGATACCATGTCCGCCCCGCCCGCGACGATCAGCGCCGCGACGCTGAGCGGGAACGACGTCGACACGCCGAAGGTCAGGATGGCGAGCGCGAACACGATCACCGCGATCAGCATCTTGACGCCGACGTTGGAATTCATCGGTCGGAACGAGAACCAGACCGCCGTCACCGCCGCGCCGATCCCCATGCCCGCGGCGAGCAGACCCAGCCCCTGCGCTCCGACATGCAGGATGTCGCGGGCATAGATCGGCAGCAGCGCGGTCGCGCCCGCCAGCAGCACGACGAACAGGTCGAGCGTGATCGCCGCCAGCACCAGCCGGTTGTTACGGACATAGTTGAAGCCGTCGAGGATGCGCGCGAGCGGCCGCCGGTCCTTCTGCGCGGGCGGCTGCGGCACCGGGCCGATCGTGAACATCGTCACCAGCGCGACGAGGAACAAGGCCGTGATCGTGCCGTAGGCAACATCCGGATGGATCGCATAGAGCAGCCCGCCGACGCTCGGCCCGGCGATCGATCCCACCTGCCACGCGATCGAGGATATTGCGATCGCCGTCGGCAGGCTCTCGCGCGGCACCAGATTGGGGGCGAGCGCCGAATAGGCGGGGCCGGTGAAGGCGCGCGCGACGCCGATCAGCACCGCAGCGCCGAACAGGAAGGGCAGGGTGAGGTCACCCAGATACGTCAGCAGCCCCAGGATCGCCGCCACGATGGTGAGCAACGCCGTCGTTGCCCGCACGATCCAGCGACGGTCGACGCTGTCGGCGACGAGGCCGGTGATCGGCGTGAGCAGGAACAGCGGCACGAACTGCGCCGCACCGATCATCCCGAGCATGAAGGCGGCTTGCCGCACGTCCATCGTCTCGCGCGCCAGACCATAGACCTGCCAGCCGATGACGATGGCGAGCGCGGTCTGCGCGATCGTGCCGGACAGCCGTGATGCCCAATAGGCGCGGAAGTTCGGAATGCGGAACGGATGGGTGGCCATGTCGCGCGCAGCTTTGGCGCGGCCCGAGGGGAAGGGCAACACAGTTGGTCTTTCACCCCACCGTCGAAATCCTCCCGTGTAAGCGATGCGCCGATGCCGGACGCATCGCTCGCCGATCACCCCTCCCCCGCGAGGGGGAGGTGGCAGCACGAAGTGCCGACGGAAGGGGGGGTATGCGACGAACCCGCGCAAGAAGCGGAAGGTCGGAAACGCTACGTCACAGCCAGATTGACCCAGGGAATTGATGTTATCCCGAAACCCGGCCTATAGGCTCCCACACATCCCCAGGACCGTTGAGGTATTACGTGGCCAAATCGCCTGCTCCTCCCGCCGTACCGCTCACCAATCGCGAGCGCCCTGCCGATCCCAAGCCGTTCGAGGCGAACAAGGAGCAGTTGCTCGACTTCTACAAGCACATGCTGCTGATCCGCCGGTTCGAGGAAAAGGCGGGCCAGTTGTACGGCCTCGGCTTCATCGGCGGCTTCTGCCACCTGTATATCGGTCAGGAAGCGGTCGCGGTCGGCCTCCAGTCGGCGCTCGACGGCGACAAGGATTCGGTCATCACCGGATACCGCGACCACGGCCACATGCTCGCCTATGGCATCGATCCCAAGGTGATCATGGCCGAACTGACCGGCCGTGCCGCCGGCATCAGCCGCGGCAAGGGCGGGTCGATGCACATGTTCTCGACCGAACATAAGTTCTACGGCGGCCACGGCATCGTCGGCGCGCAGGTGTCGCTCGGCACCGGCCTCGCCTTCGGTCACAAGTACAGCAACGACGGCGGCGTCTGCCTCGCATACTTCGGCGACGGCGCGGCGAACCAGGGCCAGGTCTACGAGAGCTTTAACATGGCGGAGCTTTGGAAGCTCCCGATCATCTTCGTGATCGAGAACAACCAATACGCCATGGGCACGAGCGTGAACCGCGCATCGGCCGAGGACCAGCTGTATCGCCGCGGCGAAAGCTTCCGCATCCCCGGCATCCAGGTCGACGGCATGGACGTGCTGGCGTGCCGCGGTGCCGCCGAGGAGGCGCTCGCCTGGGTCCGCGCGGGCAAGGGGCCGGTCATCCTCGAGATGAAGACCTATCGCTACCGCGGCCATTCGATGTCCGACCCCGCCAAATATCGCAGCCGCGAGGAAGTGCAGGGCGTCCGCGACAAGTCCGACCCGATCGAGCACGTCAAGAAGCTGCTCGAAGCGCAGGGCGTCACCGAGGCCGACCTCAAGTCCATCGAACAGGAAATCCGCAAGACCGTGAACGAAGCCGCCGATTTCGCCGAAAGCACGCCCGAGCCAAACGAGGCTGAACTGTATACTGACGTGCTGGTGGAGAGCTACTGAGATGGCGATCGAGATCAAGATGCCCGCGCTCTCCCCGACGATGGAAGAGGGCACGCTTGCCAAGTGGCTGGTGAAGGAAGGCGACACCGTCAAGTCCGGCGACATCATGGCGGAAATCGAAACCGACAAGGCGACGATGGAATTCGAAGCCGTCGATGAAGGCACGATCGGCAAGATCGTCATCGCCGAGGGGACCGACAACGTGAAGGTCGGCGACGTCATCGCTATCCTGCTCGAAGAGGGCGAGAGCGCCGACGCGGCGTCGTCCGCTCCGGCTGCGACCAAGGACGACAGCCCCAAGGGCGACGCCAAGGCCGACGAGAACAAGCCCGCCGACAAGGTCGAAGACTCTGCGCACCCGGCGCAGGAAAAGGTCGAGACCGGCGCGCGCCAGCTGTTCGACGCCGCCAAGAACGACGGTGTGCAGGACCCGGCGATCCCCGAGGGCACCGAGATGGTGAAGACCACCGTCCGCGAAGCCCTGCGCGACGCGATGGCCGAGGAAATGCGCAAGGACGACCGCGTCTTCGTGATGGGCGAGGAAGTCGCGCAATATCAGGGCGCGTACAAGGTCACGCAGGGGCTGCTCGACGAGTTCGGCGATCGCCGCGTCATCGATACGCCGATCACCGAATACGGCTTTGCCGGCGTCGGCACCGGCGCGGCGATGGGCGGTCTGAAGCCGATCATTGAATTCATGACGTTCAACTTCGCCATGCAGGCGATTGACCACATCATCAATTCGGCGGCCAAGACCAACTACATGTCCGGCGGCCAGATGCGCTGCCCCATCGTGTTCCGCGGCCCGAACGGTGCGGCGAGCCGCGTCGGCGCGCAGCACAGCCAGAACTATGCGCCTTGGTATGCCAGCGTCCCGGGCCTGATCGTCATCGCGCCGTATGACGCGGCGGATGCCAAGGGCCTGCTGAAGGCGGCGATCCGTTCGGAAGACCCCGTCGTCTTCCTCGAAAACGAGCTGATGTACGGCCGTTCGTTCGAGGTGCCCAAGCTCGACGATTACGTCCTGCCGATCGGCAAGGCGCGGATCATGCGTCCGGGCAAGGACGTTACGCTGGTCAGCTATTCGATCGGCGTCGGCCTCGCGCTGGAAGCCGCCGAGACGCTGGCGGGCGAGGGTGTCGATGCGGAAGTCATCGACCTGCGCACGCTGCGTCCGCTTGACAAGCAGACCGTGCTCAAGAGCCTCGCCAAGACCAACCGCCTCGTCGTGGTCGAGGAAGGCTGGCCGACCTGTTCGATCGCATCGGAAATCACCGCGATCGTGATGGAAGAGGGCTTTGACGACCTCGACGCCCCTGTGTTGCGCGTGACCAACGAGAACGTACCGCTGCCTTACGCGGCGAACCTCGAGAAGAAGGCGCTGATCGACGCCAAGAAGATCGTCGCGACGGTCAAGAAGATCCTCTGACCCACCGGCCCGGTCGCTCCGCTATCGTGGGGCGGCCGGTTTCGTCTAGCGACGGGCCGCGGATGTACCATTCCACCGGTAACGGTGTGCGTCCGGCGTCGGCGATCAGCGAATGATCGTCGCCTGCTTGCTGGCCTGCGAAAAAAGCCTCTGCATCGCGGTATGAATCGACGGCCCGTCCGAGGCCTCGAAAAAATAGCCCGGAGACGCACAACGCTGCAACGCCGGTGCGATCTGCGGCGCGATTGGCTGGATCAGCTTGATATATTCGTCTCGCAGATTGGGATCGCTCGGGTTCAGCGGATTGGCCTTCGTCGGCAGGTAAGTAGTGTACACGATTCCAACGGTGATCCCCTTGGATTTGTACGCATCACATAGGGATGCATCGATCGGCGCGGTACAATGGCCATAGACACACTGCCACCATTCCGTATCCGTGACCCCGTCGGTCACCATGAAGAAGAACTTGCGCGCCCGCAGTTGGGACGTGCCGTCGTCAAATGCGGCGCTGGTCGCCTTGATGTAAGGCAGAATCGCGTTGGTCGCGACCGGCAGATCGGTATCGCCATAGCCGATTGCGCCGTCGTTGTCGCTCAGGGCAAGCGTTTTGACCTTGTTCTTCACATCGGTAAGATTGGTAGTCAGCCTGTAATATTCGTCCATGCCGATCGCCCAGCGGCCCTGGTTCTTGCCGATGCGATACAGGGCGAACTGATAGTTGTTATCGCCGCTCTGCCCGGCCTTTGCGGTGTCAATCATGTCCATGGTCGCATCGCGCAGCACATCAATGCGAAGCTTGATGTTGTTATTCTTGGCAACCTGTTCGTTGGAGATGCTGTCCAGCTTGCCGTCGTGCCACGAGCGCACGTGACAGCCGAACTGGCAGCTACGTCCGTTGACTTCACCCGTACGTTGCCAGAGCAGTCTGGCGTCGGCATCGGTCGCCGCCAGTCCCATCGACTGCGAGGTATCGAGTGCGAGATGGATATCAATGAAGGGCGCCTTCACGGTCTTGGCGGTCGCACCACCTTTCACGGTCAGGGTCGGCATGCCGAGTATGCCTGCAAAGCTGTTGTCGGACGTCCCTCGGAAGTCGATCGTCGCAACGCGCGACATCGGGATGACCCCGACGTCCAGTCCTGTGAGGCCGATCGTGGGGCAGACGAGCGTCGCCTCGGGCAGCGATGCGTAGGTATCGGTTATGGTGATCCTGACCTGCGCCAGAACCTGCGGGTTGAGCTGCAGGCCGGGCAGGCCGGTCGTCTGCGACACGAAGGTGCGCCGGGCGACGTCGCATGCCGTCAGGATCGGCTTCTGCATCATCGGCTGCGTCACCGCGGCCAGCGTGGCCGCGTCGGCGACGCTGGCGACCTTGGTCTCCAGCCGCATCGCCTGACTGTAATCGATCCCCATGCCGGTGGCGAAGGTCAGGGGAATCAGGGCAAATGCTGTGATCATCATGACGTTCGCCCGTCGCTCGCGCCATATGCGTGGAACGATACCAGTACGGGCGATCAGGCGACGCAGCGGATCAGCAGTCATTGCAGGGCACCGAATCTGAGTTGCGGGGACTCATGAACAGCGAGTCGGTCAGCGTCTTGCGCCCGACGATGCTGAAGCGGACGCCGGGATCGTAGGCGTAGTTGATCTCGCTCATCAGCAGATATGTGCCGTTGGTGCGCAACGTCCCCGGCAGCGTCACTACACTGCCGACGGCACGTGCCGCCGCGCCGTTGCGGCCCCGGCTCCATACGACGTTGGTCAAACCGGTATTGCTGGTGAACACCTCGGTCAGCCTGACCTGCGCGGATGCCTGACGATAGGGCGCCATGACCTGCGTCGAAGCGGCGAGCATCGCGTCGACATCGGCGGCGCTGACCTGTTTCGATCGAGTCCCGAGGTCGGCGATGGTTCGGTTGGCCAACCCGACCTTTCGTTTGCACGCGATCCCATCCGATAGCTGATACCCCCCCAGGAACAGCAGCAGCAGGACGGGGAAGACGAACGCGAACTCCGTCAGTGCGACACCTCGACTGTCGTCGGCGAGCCTAGGGCAAACACCGGCGGGGATGGCCGGGGCAATCACGAATATTGCTCCGTCTTGCTTACTGCCGTTGCGATCAGCAGCCGGCGCCCTCCGGACAACGTGCTGATGTCGTACCCCAACGTCACTGACGGCAATTGCCAGACGTAATACAGCTGTAGCGTGACGATCTCGCCCGGCGCCCCCATATTATAGGCCGTCGTGATCGATGGCGTGCCTGCGGCATTCGTCGTAACGGCCGGGGCGGCGATGCTTGCACTCGCGAAATCGACCGATCGGTCGACCGATACGAACAGGTTGGAACAGCGCATGTACCGCGGCAGCGTGGCGCAGACCTTCGCCTTGAATTGGTTCCGATCGAGCGCAGACCCTTGCGATGACCCGGTCAGCAACGAACGACCGGCGGTGACCGCAACCGTCTCTAGGCTTTGCTGTGCGAAATAGCTCAGGCTGGTCGCGAGAATTGCGAACAGGATCGCGAAGAACGGCAGTATCACGATGCCGAACTCGACGATGGTCGCTCCGGATCGATCGCGAACCAGCCGGCGGCGCGGCGCAATTCGGGGCCGGCGAGCGGCAGGCAGGTGAGTCAGGTCGGTCATGTTTCGACCAACGTTGTAATCTGGATCAGTATAGCATCGGTTAACGTCCATTCTCGACAGTGTTCGTGTACTGTTTGTAAAATGGTTATATCGTACCGATCCGGTATTGCTTCAGGTTGATCCGAGATGAGCGGCGTCGCACAGCCGCCGGGCCGTATCGTTCATGCCGGTGGAATTGGTCAGCGCCTGTCCGGCCCGATCGCGTACTGGAAACGTCTGGACCGCGCGCAATTCCCGATTGCCCATGAACATGCCCGCCACCAGCGGACTGTAGGTATAGCGAACCTCGGCCACGATCATCGCCCCGGCAGTGATGGGGATCGTGCCCGTCGTATCGGTCGCCGGGGTGCGGGTGCCGATGCCGAATTTTAGGGCGGCATTGGTCGCACCGGTGCCTTCGGTACCATAGGCCGATACCGCGTTCTTGGCGCCAAAGCAGCGCTGCCATGTGATCTTGTAGCCGGCATTGCTGTTGCCGCTGGCGATGCCGTTCGATTCGATGTCCGATATGATCACGCGTCCGCGTTCGCCGAACTTGATGCCGGTGCCGGAGAAACGCAGCCCGACCATCACCTCGTTGACGTCGGTCTCATCCATCGAGATGCGGACACGGGCCGCGTTGTCGGCGGCGAGCATCGCCATCTGGTTGATCCGCAGCGTCACCAGGGCGAGGTTTGCGGCTTCCGTCCCGGCAAGGCCAACGGTGGCGAGCAGGGGTAGGGCATAGGCGAACTCGATCATTGCGAGGCCCGTGCGCTCCCGCAGGAGCCGGCTCGCCATGGCGGCAACGAGGGTGGAAGCCAGCGATCTCACGAGCATCGGACTACCACCTGTTGCGCGCCATAGGGCTGGTTGCGGATCAGCGTCTTCGCAGTCGCGCTGGTTTCGCCGCTCCAGCCGACATATCGCCAGATCGGGAAGAGCCTCGGCACGTTGACCGACACTGTGTAGAAGACGATGTCGTCCGCCGTACCCAGATTGTCGCCACCGCCGCCGGTGGAATCGTAGCGGCCGTTACCGTTGCGATCCTCGTAGCAATCGGTCGCATTGTAGACCCCGACCGGTGCGGTATCCCCGGTGATTCGCTCACCTCCGCCGACCGCGGAAAAGTTAAAATAGCTTTGCGGTGTCACCGTAACGGCAGCAGGATCGGAGCGCGACGTGTTCGGAAGAACGCCGCGGACCTCGGTATTAATCAGCGCGACAATCTGATCGCGCGTACGGTTGCCGACTGTCGCCTTGCGCGCCGCCTTTTCCAGCGCGCCGGTCACGGTGGCCCGTACATAGCCCTGATAGCCGAGATCGAGCGACCCCATTACCAGTACCAGGAACGGCACCGCAACAAAGGCGAATTCGGGCAGCGCAGCACCGCGCCGCGATCCCCGCAGTCGGCCGAACAGCGCGCACACGATCCGAACGCCCATCATTGGGAGAGACGCAATCCGCCGATCGTCTGCGCGATCTGCTGGAACCGGGTGCGCAATTGCGCGGAATTGGACGACAACGACCAGTGTGCGGAGTCGCTGGCGCAATCCTGTAATTCTTGCGGCATGGTGCTGATGCCGAAGCCGACGACCCAGATGGTGAAGCCCTTGCCCTTCATCGCGTTGCAGATGATGCTTGTGCGCCTTTTGTGGATGTCGTTCAGGCTATCGTCGCTCGTCCCGGCCGGTGCGATGCGACCCTGCAGATTGTTGATGCCCCACGGATCGTTGGCACCGCCGCGGGTATCGAGCGCACCGTCGGTCATGAACACGATGTGCCGCGAGATCTGAAACCCGCCGGGCCCGGTGCTGTCCGCATTCGTGGCCGAGAAAATCCCGCTCTGCGACAGGAATCGCGCGCCCCAGATCAGGCCGATGTCATGATAAGTGCCGCCTACGGCGCTGAGCGAATCGACGTAGGTGTTGAAGGTCGGCGACGATTTGGTGCCGGCGACGTAGTCGGCCTGATACGGTGTCAGCGCCGATGCTTCACGCGGACAGGCAGCAAAGCCGTTGTCGATCCATTCGGCGTTGCGGCCCAGCCAATAGCCGTAATTGTCGAATTGCACGCCGGGCAGATACGGCTTCCAGCGCGTCTGCGTATCGTTCGGGATCAGGTCGATATTCAGGTCGTTCGCGCCGGACGGCACGCTCAGCGCCGACGACGCGGTGATCGTGTTGTCTGTACTGGCTTCCTCGATACAGCCGCTCCAGGTGGTGGTTTCGGGGGTGGTGGTGGAGTAGTAATAGCCGTTGTTGAGATTGGGTGTCGTATCAGGGGCATAGCCGGTCCAGTAAGTGGGATTGGGCGCGCTGGCGTTGCGGATGCCGTTCTGGACGATCTGGGCGACGTCGATGGCGCGCGGGACGTAGCGCCAGGACACGAACTTTTCGCGCTCGGTCCAGGTGGTCGGGGTCGTCGTCGCCGACTGTATCGTCCGGGTATAGGTGCCGTCGCGATGACGGATCTGACAGATCCCCTTCGCGCTGGTGCCCGATCCGGATGTGCGCAGCCACTGCATGTCGTTGTCGGCGACCCTGTGCTGTTCGACCGTCTGGTAGGTGCGGTTGCGGACCGTGTCCGGATAGGCCGGCGGGTTCTCGTCCGTCCGCAGGGACGTGTTCGTCGACGTCACGATGTCGCTGTCCGCCGGCACCTTCGCGCTGCATTGCGCGCTCGTCAGGTCGAAGAGCAGTGAATCTGTGACATAGGCGCCGTACACCGTAGCGGTGACGGAGGCCGACGTCTGGTTCTGGGTCGATTCCGTGCCATAGTTCGGGACGCGTTCGGTCAACGTCTGGGCGATGCGCGACCGGTAGGTCCACTCCTCCGACCCGTTGCCGCCGACGATGTACCCCGGGTTCAACCCGTAGACGATCTTGCCGACGTTGACGTTGCTGGAATAGGGCACGAAGCCATAGCGGATGCGCCCCGGCCCGCTCGCCGTTCCCGGCCCGAGCGCGGCATAGAAGTCCTTCACCGCCTGTTTGAGGCCCGATATCTTGCTCTGGATGTCGCCGAACGGAATCTGGTCCATCGACCCGGTAACGTCGAGCACGAACATGACGTCGGTGTTCGGGATGACCAACGTCGATTCGCACGACACGTTAAGCGTGACGGTGCTGTATCCGAACATCTTCATGATGGTCATCGGCACGGCGAGCGAGGCTGTGCCGACGACGGTGCCGACGGCGCCGCGCGCGTAGCTGGCCGTGGGCGTCCCGGCGGAATAGGTGTTGTTGGGGAAGTTGAACCGGAAATAGTTCAACGCCGTGGCACGCTCCGACGCGGACAGCGTGTTGACGTCGGCCATCGTCCGGCGTCCCGCCAGAGCGCCTGCGTCGCAGGCCTGCTGCAACCGGGTCTGGGTCATGTAGAGCCGGCTGAGATCGATCGCGCCGCCCAGCATCGCCATCATCGGCACCAGCGCGGCGGCCGACATCGCCAGAATGTTGCCTCGCCGGTCACGGCCCAGCCGACGCAGCACGACAGGTATGACCGATCCTGACATATTCGCGTCGTAACCCATTCTATCCCTTAACGATTCGCGCGCTTCGTCCGTGATCTCCCATGCGCGCCGGCTTGCCCACGCAGTCTCAAGAAATGTGCCTAACGTGGCAGTAAGCTTTGCCGGCGGCACCGCCGGACCACCTTGCGCCGCGCCGTCGTTCTTGGCAGCGGGTCGGAATGAGGGATGCCCGACCCACAGATCGCCAGCTCGCGATCGACCATGCGCCCGTCGATGTCCGGGCGGCGTTCGCGGCGCTGCTCGCGCTCGACGAACGGTTCGGCCAGATCGTGCGCGCGACGCGTGAACCGATGGTCGGCCAGATGCGACTGACGTGGTGGTATGAGGCGCTCGTCCGTCTGGACACGGCGCCCGCACCAGCCGAACCATTGCTTCGCGAACTGCAGGACCACGTCCTGCAGCACGGGATCGCCGGTGCGGAGCTGGCGGAACTGGTCGAGGGATGGGAGGCGTTGCTGGACCCCGTCGACGCGGAGGTGATCGATCGTCATGCGAATCTGCGCGGAGGGCGGCTGTTCGCGCTGGCGGGTCGCCTGATGCCGGGGGACGCGACGGCGCTGCACGAGGCCGGACGAGGCTGGGCGGCAGCCGATCTCGCCACGCATCTGACCCTGCCGGATGGCGTCGTCCATGCCGACGCACGTGCTACCGAAGCACTGAACCAAGCATTCTCAAAGTCTTGGCCAAGATCATCACGGGCGATCGGCACCCTTGCCCTGTTGCAACATCTTCGATTACGCGGGCTGACCGCGGTTCGTGGTTACGTCGCATTGACCCGGTTCTGGCTGGTCGGTCGCTGAACACTTGCCCGTGGCGGATTGATCGCTAGCCTGCACTTCGATGGAGGGCAGGGCGATGTGGCGATATTTGGCAGGCGGTGGTGCCGTATTGGCGGCGGGCGGTGCAGCGGTGATGATGATGACCAGTGGCGGTACGCCGTCGACCGCCATCCTGCCGCCCCGTCCGGATCAGGCCGTCCCGGCCAACACGCCGATAGCGGACGAGCGCGTGCCCGAGGCGTCGCCGGCCACGCGCGAGCAGAAGCGGTTCAACCGTTACGACAAGGATCGCGACACATCCGTCACGCGCGATGAATATCTCGCCGCGCGACGCAAGGCCTATGCGAAGCTGGATGTAGACGGCGACGGTCGGCTGAGCTTCGACGAATGGGCGGTCAAGGCAACCACGAAGTTCGCCGCCGCGGACCGCGACCGGTCCGGGGCGATGAATGCCGCCGAATTCGCGACCACCGCGGTCAAGCGGAAGCCAGCGTCTCGCCCGAAATGTCCTCCGCTACCGGCGGAAGAGGGGTGATCCAGTCGGCGAATGCGGCACGGGCGCGATCGGTATACATGCGCTTGCGGTCCGCCTTTTTCGTGCGCCCCTCGATCGGCGGCATCAGCCCGAAGTTGACGTTCATCGGCTGATACGTCTCCGCCACCGCTGCGCCGGTAATGTGGTGCAGCAGCGCGCCGAGCGCCGTCATGACCGGCGGCGGCGTCAGGGTTTCACCCGACAGCTCCGCAGCGGCGAAGCGGCCGGCCATCAGCCCGATCGCGGCGCTTTCGATATAGCCTTCGCAGCCGGTGATCTGGCCGGCGAACCGGATGTTCGGCTTGTTCTTCAGCCGCAGCGTAGGATCGAGTAGCTCGGGCGAGCGAATGAAGGTGTTGCGATGCAGTCCGCCGAGCCGGGCGAATTCCGCATTCTGCAAACCCGGTATCGTCCGGAATAGGCGAACCTGCTCCGCATGCTTCAGCTTGGTCTGGAAGCCGACGATGTTCCACAGGGTTCCTTGCGCATTGTCCTGGCGCAACTGCACGACCGCATAGGGCCAGCGGCCGGTGCGCGGATCGTCGAGGCCGACGGGCTTCATCGGGCCGTAGCGCAACGTATCGACGCCGCGTTCCGCCATGACCTCGATCGGCATGCAGCCTTCGAAATAGGGCGTGTCCTTTTCCCATTCCTTGAACTCGGTCTTCTCGCCACCGACCAGTCCCGCGTGGAAGGCGAGGTATTCGTCCTTGTTCATCGGGCAGTTGATGTAATCGTGGCCATCACCCTTGTTCCAGCGCGACTGGAACCACGCCGTGTCCATGTCGATGCTGTCACGATGCACGATCGGCGCGATCGCATCGAAGAAGGCGAGCGCATCGCTGCCGGTCGCGGCACCGATCGCGCCGGCCAGTCCCGATGCGGTCAGGGGGCCGGTCGCGACGATCGCGGGGCCGTCGGGCAGCGCGTCGATCCGCTCGCGCACGATCGTGATGTTCGGATGCGCTTCCAGCGCCGCGGTGACGCCCGCGGCGAAGCCGTCGCGATCGACCGCCAGCGCCGATCCCGCCGGCACCTTGTGCAGGTCGCCCTGCGTCATGATCAGCGATCCCAGTCGCCGCATTTCCTGATGCAACAGCCCGACCGCATTGCTTTCGGCATCGTCGGAGCGGAAGCTGTTCGAGCACACCAGTTCGGCCAGGCTGTCGGTATGATGCGCCGGTGTGCCTTCGCCGCTACCGCGCATTTCGGACAGGCGGACATGGAAACCGGCCTCGGCCAGCTGCCATGCGGCCTCCGACCCGGCGAGGCCGCCGCCGATGATGTGGATATTGTGCGTGGTCATAACGGATCGCCGTGTCGAGAAAAGGGAGAGGGGACTGCCGCCGCTATAACCGGGTAGCGGTATCGAACATACCCGCAGCGTTCATACCGGCAGCGTCGGCCCGGCAGCGTCGGCCCGGCGCCCGAACAAAATTCGACCCACCCAAATCAACCATCGCGAAATTAGTACCGTATTGTTTACCATTCCCACTTTAAGCCTCTTCGGAACAAGGGGTTATGAGAATGGTCAGGGGATTGGGCGGAGGTGTGGCCCGTATGCGTCGCGTCTGGCGCGATCGGCGGGGATCGGCGATCTCGATGATGGTGGCGGGGTTGATCCCCGGCATCGCCGCGCTGGGATCGGCGATCGATGCCGGCCGGGTCTATGTCGTCAAGTCGCAGTTGCAGGCAGGGGTCGATGCCGCGGCGCTGGCCGGCGCGCGCGCGTACGAACTGGACAACCCGACACCGGCGGGGCGGAATGCGCAGGCGCTCGCCTATTTCCGGGGCAATTTCCCCAACGGCTATATGGGCACGGCGAACCTGACCGTCACGCCCACGTTCGCGACGATCGCCGGGCGCAACAACACGACCGTCCGCGCGACCGCGACGGTGCCGATGTCGTTCATGCGCGCGTTCGGCTTTCAGCAGCAGACCGTCGCCGCGGTCGCGCGCGCCGAGATCCAGCCGCACCCGCTGGAGGTGATGATGGTGCTCGACAACACCGGATCGCTGAAGGCGAACCTGCCGAAGGATGTGAACAACGTCGTCAAGACGCGGATCACCGCGTTGAAGGACGCATCGAAAAGCTTCCTCGACGTGCTGTATCAGGGCGGCAACACCCGTGCCGATCTGGCGATGGGCTTCGTGATGTACGACATCACCGTCAACGTCGGCAAACTGCTGCCCAACTGGCAATCGCCGACCGTGGTGCGCCAGCAGTTCGGCTTCAACGACGTGTACATGACGGCCTATGGCGGCAGCTGGCCGAACAATCACCTCGCGTGGAAAGGCTGCGTCTTCAACGACGACAGCGTGAAGGACCTCAACAGTACGTTGACCTTCAAGGAAGACGGCGCGTGGGACATCGATCGCAGCTTGCCGGGGGAGGGCGCGCATCCGCCCGTCAGCCCGTATTTCATTCCGCCGATGTACGTGCCGGAAATGGAAGCCGGATCGGTGACTGCCGCAGATCGGGCAGCGGATAACGGAAAATACTACAAGGTCGCGAACATCGAACCCAACAACAACCTGTACCGGCTGGATGAGAATTATGCCGACTACATGCTGAACCTCGATGTTTATGCGAACAACTTCGCCAACAATCCCTACCGTCGCTGGATGTACATGATGTACATCGGGTTGAACGATGGTGCCGCCAGTGCCGGAAACGACGTCATCACGCGTATGGATGGCAGCTATTACGATCCCGCGGCCTCTCCATGGGATTTCAACACCCGCACGGGCACGCCGTTCAAGGTGAATTATTCCCGCATTCCGCGGTTCAATTCCGACTGGAAGGTCGCGACTGAATATACCGTCAATCCGCTTGGCGGCAGCACCAGCGACGGCAACAAGAACAAGACCGAATGGCCGTCGCCGAACTGGCAATGCCCGGAAGAGGCGGTGCCGGTGGGCTATGGCCGCGACAAGAGTTTCTACACCGGGATCATCGATAACAAGAATGCCGCCATCTATCCGGCGAACGGCACGCTGCATCACGCCGGCCTGTTGTGGGGGTATCGCCTGCTGGTCCGGGACGATGTGTTCCGCCGGACCAATCCAACGCGGGAGGCGCCGAAGCGGGCGCTGGTCTTCATGACCGATGGTGAAACCGCGCTGGGCGCCACCCAGAACGGGTATAACGACCGGACCTGGACGTTCTACGGCAATTATGCGGACAAGCCGATTTCCGCATCGATGGGAAATTTAACCAGCCAGTCGGAGCGCCGATTCTCCAAGACCTGCGCGTCGCTGCAGGCCGAACGCAATCCGCCGACGGTCTATATCGTCGCGCTGACGACGACGGACGCGAATACGCTGAGCATGTTCGAACGCTGTGCACCGGGCCACGTCTATCGCACGTCGGACGCGGCGACGCTGACCGCGGCCTTCAACGATATCGCGGCGGAGCTCGTCGACCTCCATCTGGTACAGTGAGGATGAACCGCCTGATCCGCGACGCCCGCGGCGTCACCATCGTCGAATTCGCGATCATCCTGCCGGCGATGCTGACGCTGATCTGCGGCACGGTCGAGATGGGGCACATGATCCTCGCCCGACAGGTGCTGGAGGGCGCCGTGGTCGATGCCGCCCGCAAGGCGACGGCGAGCATGGAGACGGGCGAGGCGGATCGACGCGCCATCATGATCGCCAGCATCACCAGTTCGATGGCGTCGTTCCCCAGGGCGCCGGGGCAGGCGATCGACATCCAGACGCGGGTCTATGCCGACTTCAGTTCCGCCTATCCGGAAACCTACACCGATACGAACGGCAACAACCGCTTCGATGCGGGCGAACCCTATGTCGATCGCAACCGCAACGGACAATGGGACAATGCGACCGCCAAGACGGGGACGCTGGGCGGTCCCGGCGACGTCGTCAGCTATACCGCGCGCTATCCCAAGCGGCTGCTGTTCGGTTTCGTCGGCCGCTTCGTCGGGCGAGCCAACGGTGTCCTGCCACTGTCCGCCACGACCGTCGTCCGCAACGAAGCCGTGGTGCGCAGTTGATCGCGGCGCTTTGGCATCGGCTGCGCCGCGATCGCCGCGGCGTGTCCATCCTGGAATTCGGGCTGATGCTGCCCCTGTTTCTGGGGTTTGCGCTGACGGGCATCGAATTCGCCAATTACGTCATGGCGAACAACCGCGTGCAGCGGCTGGCGGCGATGAGTGCCGATCTGGTCGCACAAAGCGGTACGGGGCAGATCGGTGTCGCCGAAGGGCAGATCTACGACCTGTTCAGCGCGCTGGATCTCACGGCGCGTCCGTTCGATCTGCGCCGGTTCGGCCGGGTGGTGATCACCGGGGTGCAGGGGACGGACAACGACAACGACGGGACGGTCGAGAACCGCATTCTGTGGCAGCGGTTCGACGGCGATTTCGTCACGCCGCCGTTGCTCGGTTGCGCGATGACGACTGCGGTCGCGACGCTGCCGCAGAACCGGCAGCTGATCCGGGACGAGATCCTGTTCCACGTGCAGGTCAGCTACCGCTATCAGCCGATCTTCAGCTCCCTGCCGTTCCGCTGGCTGACGCTGCCGACCAGCTTCACCCGCGGCGCGATGTTCCGGGCGCGCAACAAGGATTTCACCACGCCCACCCCCGACAGCCGCTTTCCGGCCAAGCGGAACTGCAACACCGCAAGCGGCCTATGACCGGGGCGCGTCAGGCACTACATCGGTTTGCATGACGCGCATCTACACCATCGGTTACGAGGCGAGCACGATGGCGGACTTCATCGCGGCGCTCTCTGCGGCCGGTGTCCGGCGCGTCGTCGACGTGCGGGCGCTGCCATTGTCGCGCCGCCCGGGGTTCTCCAAGACGTCGCTTGCCGCCAGCCTTGCGGAAGCGGGAATCGATTACGCCCATTTGAAGGCGCTCGGTACGCCCAAGCGCGGCCGCGACGCCGCGAAGAAGGGCGATGTCGCCACGCTGCACGCGGTGTACGACGATCAGCTCGCGTTACCCGAAGCGCAGGCCGCCGCCGCGATCATGCTCGATCTGGCCGCCGAGCGCCCGAGCGCGCTGCTGTGCTATGAACGCGAACCGGCGCATTGCCACCGCACCCTGCTGCTCGACGCGGTGGGTGAGGGCGTGGAGATCGTGCATCTCTACACCTGAGGGGGGGATTGCACCGCGTCGCTCAGCCGGCGCACCCGGCGGATGCGCGGCTCGCGGTCGATCTCCGCTTCCGCCCGGATCGACCGGCGTAATTCGTCGCGCTTCTCGTGGATCGACGCGATCACCGGCCCCATCGCCACCCCGAGGTCGACCAGCACAGCTTCGGACAATTGCAGGGAGCTTTCCAGCGTCTCAGGAACGGCATCCGTGACGCCGGCGCGATACAGCTCGGCCGCGTGACGCGGATCGCGTGCGCGGGCGATGATCGGCAACTCGGGCGCCAGCGCGCGCATCCGGCGGGCCAGCCGCACCGTCAGCACGGGATCGTCCATCGTCAGGATCAGCGCGCGGGCACGCGCGAGGTCGAGCCGATCGACCAGCTCCGCCCGGGCGATGTCGCCGAACAGCACCGGATAACCATCGCGCCGCGCGATCGCCACGGTGTCGATATCCGCCTCCACCGCGATATAGCGCTGGCCGTGCACCGCGAGCAGGTCCGCGACCATCTGGCCGACGCGTCCGAAGCCGATCACCACCGCGCCTGGTCCTTCGCCGGTATCGTCGATCGGCAGGTCGTCGCCCACCGCCCCGCGTTCGATCCCGCGTGACAAGAGATTGCCCGCCTTTGCCAGCAGCGGCGTGATCGTCAGCCCGATCGCGGTCACCGTCTGCCAGAAAGCGGCGGTGGATGGCAGGATCAGCTGCGCCTGCGCCGCGGTCGCCAGCACGATCAGCGTCGTTTCGGACGGGCTGCCCATCAGCAGCCCCGTCTCCGCCGCGGTGCCGCGCGCCGTCTGCGCGACGCGCAACAGCAGGAAGGTGACGACGGCCTTCACGCCCACCACCGCGACGACCGCGATCAGCAGCGACGACCAGTTCGCCAGCACCTCCGCCAGATTGACGCTCATGCCGACGGTGATCAGGAACACGCCCAGCGCCAGCCCCTTGAACGGCGCGGTCATCACCTCGACCTCGGTATGATATTCGGTTTCCGCGATCAGCAGTCCGGCGAGCAGCGCGCCGACGATCGGCGACAAGCCCGCCGCGGTCGTCGCCACGCTGGCGACGATGACGACCAGCAGCGACGCGGCGAGGAACAGCTCCGGGCTCTTCGTCCGCGCCGCCTGTGCGAACAGGCGCGGCAGCACCAGCCGCCCGCCGAGATACATGACGACCACGGTCGCCCCGCCGCGCAGTGCGACGCCGGCAATCCCGACCCAGCCTTCGTCACTGGCGGTTGGCGCCATCGCACCGAGCGCGAAGATGATCGGCACCAGCGCCAGATCCTCGAACAGCAGCATCGCGAACGCGCCCCGCCCGACCGGGCTGGTCGTGCCCACCAGCGGCAGCACCAGCGCGGTCGAGGACAGCGCGAGCGCAAGGCCAAGCCCCGCCGATCCGGCCCATTCCTGTCCCAGCATATGGACCGCGATCGCGATGAGCGCCGCCGATCCGATCAGCTCGGCAGGCCCTGTGCCGAATACCTGCGCGCGCATCGACCACAATCGCTTGAACGACAGTTCCAGCCCGATCGAGAACAGCAGCAGGATGATGCCGAATTCGGCGAACGGCTCGATCGAATGCGGGTTGGATATCGTCAGGTAATAAAGCCACGGCGCCCGATCGGTCAGCTGCCCCAGCCCGAACGGCCCGACCAGCATGCCCACCAGGATGAACCCGATGACCGGGCTGACCCGGAATCGCGCAAAGGCAGGGATCACCAGCCCCGCCGCGCCCAGAATTACCAGCGCATCGCTGAAGCCCGCATTTTCCAGTCCGATCGCCATGCACGGACCTTAGAGGGGTCGGGAACCAAAAGTCAGCCCTTGATCCGCACGGACCGGGAAACCGGAGCCTGGCCCATGCCACGCCGCGATCAGCCGGCATCCTCCATCATCCCGGACGTGTTCCGGGCGATGGAGCATGTCCGGTCGGGAGACGATGTAGCCGTGAGGTGGCCGGCCCGCCCGCCCGTCGCCCTCAGGCCGCCAGACGGTAATCCTTGAACTGTTCCCGCAGCGCCGTCTTCAGCAGCTTGCCCGTTGCCGTGTGCGGCAGCGCGTCGACGAACACCACCGCATCGGGCAGCCACCATTTCGCGACCACGCCCGACAGGTGAGCGACGATGGCGTGTTCGGTCACGTCGCTGTCGGGCTTGCGCACCACGATCAGCAACGGCCGCTCGTCCCACTTCGGATGAGCGATGCCGATCGCTGCCGCCTCCGCTACGCCCGGGCAGCCTATTGCCGCATTCTCCAGATCGACCGAGCTGATCCATTCGCCGCCCGACTTGATGACGTCCTTCGACCGGTCGGTGATCTGCATCGTACCGTCAGGATGGATGACCGCGACGTCGCCGGTGTCGAACCAGGCGTCCGCATCGATCGCATCGGCATCCGCCCCGAAATAGCGCTTCACCACCCACGGCCCGCGGATGTGCAGCCGCCCGGCGGACGTACCGTCACGCGGCAAATGGACGTTCTCGTCGTCGATCACCGTCAGTTCGACGCCGAACGGAATCTGCCCTTGCTTGGTCAGGAAATCGAGCTTGCGATCTTTTGGCCAGTCCGCCCAGCCGACCGGCGGTGCGCCCGCGGTCGCCACAGGCGACGTTTCGGTCATGCCCCACAGGTGTTTGACCTCGACCCCCATGTCCATCAGCCGCTCGATCATCGCGCGCGGCGCCGCCGATCCGCCGATCGTCGCCATCCTGAGATGCGGCAGCGTGTCGCCCGAGGCATCCAGATGGGCGAAGGTCGCCAGCCACACCGTCGGGACGCCGGACGATATCGTCACCTTCTCGCGGTTCATCAGCTCGCACAGGGTCTTCGCATCGTTGATCGCGGAGAACACCAGTTTCGCGCCCGCCAGCGGCGCCGCGAACGGCGTGCCCCAGGCCGCGGCATGGAACATCGGCACCACGGGCAGCAACACCGCGGCCGACGACAGCGACAGCACCGCAGGCGACACTACCAGCATCGCGTGCAGCAGGGTCGAACGATGTTCGTACAATACCCCCTTGGGATTGCCGGTGGTGCCGCTGGTGTAGCAGAGCATGCACGGCTCGCGCTCGCCGCCGGTGGCCCAGACATAATCGCCATCTTCGGCCTCGATCAGCGCGCGGAGCGTGCCGGGACCGTCGCCGTCCATCACGACATAATGTTCGATCGTCGTCCACCGGTCGCGCAACCGGTCGACGATCGGCTGGAACGCGCGATCGTAGAGCAGCACGCGATCGCCGGCGTGATTGGCGATATAGGCCAGCTGATCGTCGAACAGCCGCGGGTTGATCGTGTGGATCACGCCGCCCATGCCGATCGTGCCATACCACGCGGCCAGATGATGCCCGTGGTTCATCGCCATCGTCGCAACGCGATCGCCACGGGTCAGTCCCAGCCGTTCCAGCGCCTGCGCCAGTCGCCGCGCATCATGCGCAATCCCGTGCCAGTCGCTGCGCGTCTCGCTACCATCGGCCCAGCGCGTCACGACCTCCCGGTCACCATATTCGCGCGCGGCATGATCGATCAGCGTCGATACCCGAAGTTCGAAATCCTGCATTCCGCCGAGCATTCGTCATCCTCTCGATCATCCGGCGCTGCGTTCGCGCCTTTCGAACGAGCATAATACCCGTCCGCATCGGCGCAATCCCCAACAGGGCGCCGGGCGTCGACGCTCAGGATGTGACGGTCAGCGTACCGGCATGGAACGAGGTACTGCCGAAGTTCGCCGTCAGGACGCATTTGTCCCATGGTCCCTCGATTCGAATGCCGAGGCTATGGAACAAAGTCTTGAATGCCTTCAGCATTCCAGCATCGTGCGTCTGGCGGTTGATGATGCGCATACAGCTCACAAGCGCGGTTCCGACCAGATCCGGCGCCAAGTCGTACAGCGCCTTAAGCCATGACGGGTCGGCTGAACCCACCATCCGGGAGCAGGTGCCGGCGATCGATTTGAACGATTCGGCCGACGTCTTGCTATCGTCCTCCGCGGTGACGAGAAATCCGTTGAGGTCCTCGAGGAACAGCGTGGTCATTTGGAGGGCGAACAGCAGGTCGGGCAGTTCCTTGTTCCAGTAATTCGCGAAGAGCGATTCCAGCTGCTGAGGCATGTCTTGCTTGTTGAAGCCGCGCATCAGCCTCGATCTGAACGGATAGATCATCGTCGTTTGCTCCCCGGCACCCGGCAACGGGCGGGTGCCTTACGACGAGGGTGTACCCGGGGCGCCCGGCGACCTAATCGAACCCGGTCCGAAACGACGGCGAGCAACGATGGTCTGCGCCGTCCGCTATTCTCAGTCCTTCGACACCGTCGTCGATTGCGGCGAGACCCGTCCGTTCACCGCGATCGCGGTCGCATTCGGCCGCGCATTCATCCGCACCGCTGCCGCGCCGGGCAGGCCGGGGAAGCGCGGCCACATGCCCTGCGCCAGCGCCGACCGGCTGGCCGATGCCTTCCGTCCGCCCTGCGCCTCGTACATCCAGTAGTTGCGCAGCACCGTCGTGACGTAGCCGCGCGTCTCCCAATACGGAATGCTCTCGATATACAGCAAGGGATCGCCGCCATCGTGCACGATCGCGTTCCAGTCGCCGACCGGACGCGGGCCGGCGTTATAGGCCGCGATCACCTTGGGCAGCAGACCGCCGGTCACGCCCGCCATGTCGCGCAGCCGTTCGAGGTGGCGCTGGCCGATATCCATATTGGTCGCCGGTCTGGTCAACGCGCTCTTGTCGAGCGGCAGGCCCTTTTCGCGCGAATAATCGGTCGCAGCGGCGGGCATGATCTGCATCAGGCCATAGGCGCCGGCGGGGCTGACCACCTTGTTGCGGAACCCGCTCTCTTCCAGCGTGTGGGCGTAAACCAGCGCCTTGTCGACGCGCCAGCCGCTCGATGGCGTCCAGTTCGGCGTCGGATAGCGCGCCTCTGCGGTCGCGACGACTCCCTGCGGACAATTGTGGGCCAGCCAGACGGTGGTGGCGGGCAGGCTCAGCGCCTCGGCGACGCGCACCAGGCTGCCGAATTCGGACGGATCGCCGATCCGTGCCTGTTGCCGGATGACGCTATCGGCCAGATCGGTTTCGCCGATCTCGGCCAGCGCCGCCGCGACGCGGATGTTCGGCCGCTTGTCGAGCCGCGCCCAGTCCGCCGCGACCACCTGCGTCGATGGTTTGCCCTTGTCCTTGATCAAAAGCGCCTGCCGCGACAACTGGCCGTAGAAGCTTTCGGAAAACTGCGCCGCCGATTGCAGCCGCGCCTGCACCTTGTCGGGCCGGCCGCACACCATATCGGCGCGCGACGCCCAATAGAGCGCCGCCGCGCGCAGATCGACGTCGGTCGCCCGTGCCGCCACGCCCTCGAATCCCGTCTCGGCCGCGGCGCAGTCGTTCTGCCGCCATGCCGACAGCGATCCGGTCCAGCGGCCCTGTACCGCCCAGTCGCCGACGCCATTCGCCGCCTTCACCGCCATGCTGCGTGCGTTGGCGTCGTCGCCGGTCAGGAAGTACATCCAGGCGACCTTCGCCTGCCATTCGGTCTGCGCCTCGGGCGTCAGCCCCTGCGTGCTCTCCAGCAACGCCTGCGCATCCGTCGCCATGTCCGCCTTGACGAACGGCTGCATCCTGGTCGCCAGATCGGCCGCGATCTCGTCGCTCTTCGTCGCCTTCGCGCGTACCCGCCGGGGCGCACCGTCTTGCCAGATCAACCGCTGCGCGAGGGGCAGGGGCGGGAGTTCGCTCGCCCCGCGCGCCTTCGCCAGTCGGGCAAGGTCCGCCGCCTGCGGCAGTTCGGGCGCTTCGTTGAGCACCGCCATCAGCGGCTCCAGCTCGATCCGCGGCGATCCCTTGGCGGTGTACAGCTCGGCCCGCGCAATTGCATGCAGCGGCCCGGGCTTCATCGCGTCGAGCCCGATCTGCGCATCCTGCCATTTACCGTCGCGGATCGCCTGAAATACCGCGCGATAACCTTCGCGCTGGCCGGCATCGAGCTGGTCCGGAATGCGATCCGCGCCGCCGATCGCCGCGAGCTTGGCCTCGCCAGCCGGCTCGGGTCCGCTATCCGCCCAGGCGGGTGCCGCCGCCATCAGGCATGCGGCCGTTCCAATCGTCAGCGCCAGCTTGCGGGTCACGCGGATATTCCCCCCATCAGCAATTGCAGATCCTTCCACGCCTCGGCCTTCGCCGCGGGCTTCTCGATGAGAAAGCGCGGATGAAAGCTGGCGACCACCTCGGTCTCACCACGCTTATGGTTAAACCGGTGTAAAGACCCGCGCGTCCCGGGCATTTCCGCCCGCAGAATGGCACGGCTCGCCGCATTGCCGAGCAGCAGCAGCCGTTTCGGCGCGACCAGCCCGATGTGGTGCTTCGAAATCTCCGCCAGCCGCGTCTCGACCTCGCGCGGCATCCGGCCCGCCACCGGTCGCTTTGCGCACACCGCGGCAAGGTGGATCGTCTCGCGCGACAGCCCGATCGCGGCGAGCATCCGGTCGAACAGCGCGCCGGTCGGGCCGGTCATCAGCATCCCCGCTGCGCCGTCGTCCTTGTCGGGGCAATCGACCAGCACCATCACCTGCGCCTCTGGCGGTCCGGCAGCGGCGATCGACACGCCGCGCCATTCGACCTCCGGCACCGCATCACCCATCCGCCACGCGATGAAATCCGCCAGCGTCTCGGGCAAGGCGGCAGGGACGTGCACCGGAGCGGCAGGGGCGACGAACGCCACCGGGGCCGCCATCGGCTCGGCCAGCCAGTCCCGTGGGGCGTCGTCGACGAGCACGTCGACGCCCGCCTCCTGCCACCAGTCGAGCGCGCTCGCCGCGCTGCTCATCCAGTCGAGATGTTGATCGGCCCCCACGCATTTCCTTCTCTGTAAGGTTGACGTTTCCGTCAACTTGTCCGATCGCGGTTCGGAGACGAGACGTTGTCGGCCTGCGCCTGACCGCTATCCCCCGGCGCCGACAACCGCAACCGTATCCGGGAGTGGATGAGATGACGACACGCGAATCGATGCCTTATGATGTGGTGATCGTCGGTGCAGGTCCGGCGGGCCTGTCGGCGGCGATCCGTTTCAAACAGGTCGCGGCGGAGAAGGGCGCGGACCTCAGCGTCTGCGTGCTCGAAAAGGGGTCGGAGGTCGGCGCGCACATCCTGTCGGGCGCGGTGATCGATCCGCGCAGCCTCGACGAGCTGCTGCCCGACTGGCGCGACGACTGCCCGCTCGCCGAAGTGCCGGTGACCGAGAACCTGCACTGGGTGCTCAGCCCAAAGAAGAAGGTAACGCTTCCCCACCTCTGGACCCCGCCGTTCCTGCACAACAAGGGAACCTACACGGGCAGCCTCGGCAACCTCTGCCGCTGGCTCGCGGGCAAGGCGGAGGAACTCGGCGTCGAGATCTTCCCCGGTTTCGCCGCCGCCGAGATCCTGTTCGACGAGCAGGGCCGCGTGAAGGGCGTCGCCACCGGCGACATGGGCGTCGCCCGCGACGGCACGCACAAGGGCGATTACACCCCCGGCCTCGAACTCCACGCCAAATACACCTTCTTCGCGGAGGGCGTGCGCGGTCACCTGTCGAAGGAGATCATCCGCACCTTTGATCTCGCGACGGACGCACAGCCGCAGGTCTACGGCCTCGGCGTCAAGGAATTGTGGGACATCGATCCCGAACTCCACAAGCCCGGCCGCGTCATCCACACGCAGGGCTGGCCCTTGGGCGACGACGCCAATGGCGGCGGCTGGTTGTACCATCAGGCGAACGGGCAGGTCAGCCTCGGCTTCGTGACGTGGCTCAACTACAGCAACCCGTATCTGTCGCCCTTCTCGGAAATGCAGAAGTGGAAGACCCATCCGGAAATCGCCGCGATCCTGAAGGGGGCCAAGCGCGTCTCCTACGGCGCCCGCGCGATCAGCGACGGCGGCCTCCAGTCGATCCCCAAGCTGGTCTTCCCCGGCGGCGCGCTGATCGGCTGTTCGGCGGGCTTCCTCAACGTACCCCGCATCAAGGGCACGCACACCGCGATGAAGAGCGGCATGATGGCCGCGGAAGCCGCCGCCGACGCGATCCTGTCGCAGCGCGAGCATGACGAGCTGACCGCTTACCCGGAGGCGTTCGAGCGCAGCTGGGTAAAAAAGGAGCTGTCGATCGTCCGCAACGTCGTGCCGCTGGTCAAGAAGTTCGGCGATTTCGTCGGCTCCGGCCTGTCGGGCATCACCATGTGGCTCGAGCATTTCGGCATCAAGATGCCCTTCACGATGAAGCATCATCCGGACCACGAGACGCTGTGGCGCAAGGACATGGTCAAGCCGCCGGTCTACCCGAAGGCGGACGGCGTCCTCACCTTCGATCGCCTGTCGTCGGTGTTCCTGTCGAACACCAACCACGAGGAGGACCAGCCGGTCCACCTGACGCTGCGCGACCCGAACGTGCCGGTCGAATACGACCTGCCGATGTACGACGAGCCGGCGCAACGCTATTGCCCGGCCGGTGTTTACGAGATCGTCGGACAGGAAACCGGCGACCCCAAGTTCGTCATCAACGCGCAGAATTGCGTCCACTGCAAGACCTGCGACATCAAGGACCCGACCCAGAACATCAACTGGGTCGTACCCGAGGGCGGTGGAGGCCCGAACTATCCCAATATGTAAGCGTCTGTTCCTCGCATCGGTCCTCAGCCTTGGCGCCATCGCGCCGGCGGGGGCCGATACGTCCCGTATCGCCGATTATCTGAAGGCGCGTGCCGCCGATGCCGACGGCAACAGCGCGCTTGCTGTGGCGGGCTATGCCAGCGCGCTGGACGACATGCCCGCCAGCCCCGTCGTGGCCATAAGGGCCTATCGCCAGGCGCTGGCGACCGGCGACATCGCGCTGGCCAGCCGTGCCGCAGCCGTGCTGCGTGCCAGCGCCGACGCACCCGCCGACCTGCCGTTGCTCCCCCTCGCACTTGCGGCGGCGCGAAACGATCCCGTCGGGGTCGAGGCCGCGACGAAGTCTCTGGCGTCGACACCACTCGGCGTCATGGCGCCATCGCTCCGCGCCTGGACGGCGTTCGTGCGTGGCGAGGATCCGGCGGCGCGGATCGGCATGGTCGCCACGGGCAAGGACGCCGTCACCCAGCGCCTCGCTGCCGAGACTGCGGCATTGCTCCAGATCGCCCGCGGCGATGTCGATAAGGGGCTCGCCACCGTACAGACCCTGCGCGAGACGGGATCGCCGATCGATCTGCGCCTGTCCGCCGCGCAATTGTTGTTCGGCAACGGTCACGCGGATGCGGCGCGTGGATTGCTGGCGGGGGGCGATCCGGTGTTTGCCGCGTTGCGCCGTGGCACGCCGGCAAAGGCGACACTGGGTTTCGGTGTGTCCCGCCTGCTCGGCCGGATTGCCAGCGACCTTGCGGAACAGGACGCCGCGACGCTGTCCATCGCGCTGTCGCGCACCGCGCTGATCGCCAACCCCGCCAACGATCGCGCCCGGCTGTTGCTCGCGTCGGCGCTGGCGAAGGACGATGCCCCCGATCGCGCGCTGGCGACGCTCGACGCCATGCCGCCGGACAGTCCCTTCGCGCCGACCGCGCTCGCCGCGCGCATCGCGATCCTGGCCGGCGCAGGCCGCGAAGCCGACGCGCTGGCGCTCGCGCGACAGGGCGCGGAGGGTTCCGGAGCGGGCACCGGCGACTGGCAGACCTACGCCGACCGGCTCACCGCAGCGGGCCGGCATGCCGAGGCGGTCCCGTGGTATCGCCGGATTCGCGATACCGATCCGGACGAATGGACCGCATGGTTGCAATACGGCGGTGCGCTCGAGCAGTCCGGCGATTGGCCCGCCGGGCGCAAGGCGTTGCAAAAGGCCGTCGAACTCGCCCCGAGCGAACCGCTGGCGCTCAATTATCTGGGCTATGCGCAGGCGCAGCGCGGGATCGACGTCACGGCGTCGACGGCGATGCTGCAGCGGGCGCACGCATTGAAGCCGGACGACGGGTCGATCACCGATTCGCTGGGCTGGGCCTATTTCATCAACGGCGACATGGCGCGCGCGCTGCCGCTGCTGGAACGGGCCGCAGCGAGCGATCCGATCAATGCGGAGATCGGCGAACACCTCGGCGACCTGTACTGGACGATCGGCCGCCACTACGAGGCGCGCTACGCATGGCGCGCCGCCGCGCTCACCGCGCCCGCCGCGGATCAGGCGCGTCTCTCCACCAGAATCGTCCAGGGATTACCCGCCAAGTGATCGTCGAACGCGCGCCCGCCAAGATCAACCTCGCCCTCCACATCCGCCATCGCCGCCCCGACGGCTATCACGAACTGGAAACGCTGTTCGCCTTCGCCGCCGACGGTGACACGGTGACCGTCGTGCCCGCGACGGCGGACAGCTTCGCCATCACCGGCCCGTTCGCGGCGGCGCTGGCCGCGTCGGCGGAACGGGCAGGGGAGCCTGTTACGCCGAACCTCGTCGAGCGGGCTGCCATCGCCTTCCGCGACACCTTCGGCATCGAACAGGCGCACGCGATCACCCTAGACAAGCACTTGCCAGTCGCCTCCGGTATCGGCGGCGGCTCGGCGGATGCCGCAGCCACGTTGCGCGCGCTCGCCCGGCTCCATGCCATCGCACCCGAAGACCCCCGCCTGTTCGTCATCGCCGAAGCGCTCGGCGCCGACGTGCCCGCCTGCCTGCTCGGCCGCACTACATTGGGCACCGGCAAGGGCGAGGCGCTTATCCCGGTGCACGGCCTTGCCGGAACCCCGCTGCTGCTGGTCAATCCCGGCATCGCGGTCTCCACCAGCGCCGTTTTCGCGCGTTGGGACGGCCACGACCGCGGCGGCATCGCAGCCGAAGGCGACCTCCTCGCCCGCGCCATCGCCGGCCGCAACGACCTGCAACCCGCCGCACTGGAACTCGCCCCCGTCATTGCCGACGTGCTGACGGCGCTGGCGGCATCCGAAGGCGTCCTCCTGTTCCGCATGTCCGGCAGCGGCGCCACCTGCTTCGCGTTGTTCGAAAACGAACCTGCCCGAGACGCAGCCGCCAGGACGATGCCGCAGCATTGGAGCCTGGCCACAACCTTACTCTAAATTCCGCTTTAGCGCGGGAGGGGGACGCGCTTCCCGAAGGGACCATTGCAACGAAGCGCAAAAAATCCGCAAACCCCGCAAAAAATCGGCAAAGTTCCCCTCTTGTTCCATAGGAACAAACATCGTACATACAGAACAGATGCGTTGCCCCGTGCGCGCGCTTGCTCTAGCGAGGAACCTCCCGATGGCCGCCAATCTGAAAGTGATCGACACCGGCATGGCAACCGCAACCACCGACCGGCAGAAGGCGCTCGACGCCGCTCTCGCCCAGATCGACCGCGCCTTCGGCAAGGGCTCGGCAATGAAGCTCGGCGCCAAGCAGTCGATGGAGGTCGAGACGATCTCCACCGGATCGCTCGGTCTCGATATCGCATTGGGCGTCGGCGGCCTGCCGCGCGGCCGCGTGATCGAGGTCTATGGTCCTGAATCGTCAGGCAAGACCACGCTGGCGCTGCACGTCATCGCCGAGGCGCAAAAGGGTGGCGGCACCGCCGCCTTCGTCGACGCCGAACACGCGCTCGACCCGGTCTATGCCAAGAAGCTGGGCGTCAACATCGACGAACTGATCGTCTCGCAGCCGGACACCGGTGAACAGGCGCTGGAGATCGTCGACACGCTCGTCCGTTCCAACGCGATCGACGTGCTCGTCGTCGACTCGGTTGCCGCCCTCGTGCCGCGCGCCGAGATCGAAGGCGAGATGGGCGACAGCCACGTCGGCCTTCAGGCCCGACTGATGTCGCAGTCGCTGCGCAAGCTGACCGGTTCGATCAGCCGTTCGCGCTGCATGGTGATCTTCATCAACCAGCTGCGCATGAAGATCGGCGTGATGTACGGCAATCCGGAGACGACGACGGGCGGCAACGCCCTCAAATTCTACGCTTCGGTCCGTCTCGACATCCGCCGCACCGGCGCGATCAAGGACAAGGAAGAGGTGACCGGCAACGCCACCCGCGTGAAGGTCGTCAAGAACAAGGTCGCACCGCCGTTCAAGCAGGTCGAATTCGACATCATGTACGGCGAGGGCATCTCGAAGATCGGCGAGATTCTCGATCTGGGCGTGAAGGCCGGCCTCGTCGAGAAGTCGGGCGCGTGGTTCAGCTACGACAGCGTCCGCATCGGTCAGGGTCGCGAAAATTCGAAGACCTATCTGCGCGAACACCCGGAGATGGCCGACCGCCTCGAAAAGGCGATCCGCCAGCGTACCGAAAAGGTCGCCGAAGAGATGATGACCGGCCCGGAAGCCGACGACGACATCTGATGCACCGTCATCCGATCAGGATGCACGAAGGGCTCGCCGGTAACGGCGGGCCCTTTTCGGTTGGTCGCATTCCAACCGCACCGTACCGTCAACTTCGACAACTTCCGCGTCCGATACTCCTGCAAGTGCAGGAGCCCGGAACTCCCCGGCGCTTTCACGGAAACGATGAAGCCGGTTCCCCGGCGAAGGCCGGAACCCGTCCGGCAACCCTGTCGATTCCGGTTCGAACCCATCCGCCGTGTCTCCGCGAACGCGGGCACCCAGTACCGCGCCCCGCCTCGGCAGGAGCGCAAGGCTGCGATGACACCGCCCCGCACTGCTAGGATTCCATCATGACCACCACCGCAGACTGGACCGGCCGCGTCGGCCAAACCTGGGCCGCGGAATGGCAGCGCACCGACCGTTCGCTCGCCGATCTCGCCCGTCACCTCGACGCCGCCGTCCTCGCAGCGGCGCCGGACGCGTCGTTCCGCGCGATCGACATCGGCTGCGGCGCCGGCTCCACCAGCCTGTCGCTCGCGACGTCACGCCCCGATGCGCAGATCGTCGGTGTCGACCTCTCCCCCGAACTCCTCGCCGTGGCGGTGACCCGAGGAGTGGCGCACCCGAACCTCACTTTCGCCGGGGCGACGCATCCGTCGCAGCGCAGGAGCTTGCCCCCATCGACCTGTTCGTATCGCGTCACGGCGTCATGTTCTTCGCCGATCCCGCGGCCGTCTTCGCCGACCTCCATGACGTCGCCGCGTCGGACGCCCGGCTCGTCTTCTCCTGCTTCCGGGACCGTGCCGACAATCCGTGGGCATCCGACCTCGTCGAACAGGTCACCGGTTCCCGTCCGCCGATCGCCTCCGGCTACACCCCGGGTCCGTTCGCTTTCGCCGATCCCGCACACACCGCCGCGATCCTCGAAACCGCCGGCTGGTCCGTGGATAGCTATGCCCGCGTCGACTTCACCTATGTCGCCGGCGCGGGCGAAGATCGGATCGACGACGCCGTCGCCTTCTTCCGCCGCATCGGCCCGCTCGCCTCGGCTTTAAAGACCGCCGCCGATCCTGCCGCCGCAACCGCGCGGCTCAAAGCCGCGCTCGAACGTTACAGCACCGGCAGCAGCGTCGCCTTCCCGGCATCGGCCTGGATATGGCGGGCGCGCGCCGCGAAGGGGAGAGAAGCATGATCATCGTCCACCATCTCGAAAACAGCCGCTCGCAGCGCGTGCTGTGGCTGCTCGAGGAACTCGGCCTGGACTATCAGATCAAGCGCTACGAACGGGATCGAAAGACGATGCTCGCGCCGCCCGAACTCAAGCGGATCCATCCACTCGGCAAGTCGCCGGTGATCGAGGATCTGGACGCGGACGGTGGCCGCGTCGTCGCCGAAACCGGCGCGATCGTCGAATATCTGGTCGAGAAGGCCGACGGCAAGCTCGGCACCCCCGCCCATCGTGACGCCGCGCTCCGCTACCGCTTCTGGCTGCATTATGCCGAGGGGTCGATGATGCCGCCGCTGCTGCTCAAGCTGGTGCTCGGCCGTATCCCGCTGATGGGCAAGCCGGCGATTAAACGCATCCAGCCGATGATTGACGTTCATCTCGACTATGTCGAATCGGAGCTGGCGCAGCGCCCGTGGTTCGCCGGGTCCGACATGACCGCGGCCGACGTCATGATGAGTTTCCCGATCGAGGCTGCCCGCAGCCGGGCCGGTCTCGACAAGTCCCGCCCGGCGACGATCGCCTGGCTCGATAAGGTGCATGCCCGCCCGGCCTATCAGGCCGCCCTCGCGAAGGGCGGCCCCTATGCGTATGCCTGATGCCTCGGCCTAGTGGCGGAAGCTGGTCGGTGCCGGTGGCTCCGGCACGTGCGCGGGGGCATGCGCCGGTTCGATCTCGGCGGGTTCCCGCGGATCGAACCCGCCCTCCCATTTCGCCACCACCGCGCTTGCGACCGCATTGCCGATCACGTTCGTCGCGGTCCGGCCCATGTCGAGGAAGTGGTCGATCGCCAGGATCAGCAGCAGGCCAGCTTCCGGAATGTCGAACACCGGCAGCACGGCGGCAATCACGACCAGACTGGCCCGCGGCACCGCGGCGATGCCCTTGGACGAGATCATCAGGAACAGCAGCATCGCGATCTGCGTCCCCAGCGGCATGTCGATGCCATAGGCCTGGGCGATGAACACCGACGCGAACGTCATGTACATCATCGATCCGTCGAGGTTGAACGAATAGCCCAGCGGCAGCACGAAGCTCGCGATCTTCGGCGGCACACCGAACCGGTCGAGCGCTTCCAGCATCCGCGGGTAGGCGGCCTCGGACGACGCCGTGGTGAAGGCGACGAGCAACGGCTCGCGGACATAGCGCACCAGCTGAACGATCCGCGGTCCGATGAACAGGAAGCCGATCCCCAGCAGGATCGCCCACAGGATCAGCAGGGCAAGGTAGAAGCTGCCCATGAAGAACGCCAACTGCCCGATCACCCCCGCACCGCGTTCGGCCAGCGTCGCGGTGACCGCACAGAATACCGCGACCGGTGCGACCCGCATGACGTAGTCGGTGATCTGCAACATGATCGCGACCAGTCCATCGACCGCCCGCACGATCGGCGCGGCGCGCTCGCCGACCGCGGTGATCGCCACGCCGACGAAGATCGAGAAGACGACGATCTGCAGGATTTCGTTGGTCGCCATCGCCTCGATCATCGATGCGGGGACGATATGGCTGATGAACTTGGCAAGGCTGAACGCCTCGGTCGACACGCCGGCATCCGCCGTCACCGGTGGCAGCGCCAGCCCGATACCGACGCCCGGCTGGATCGCGTTGACCAGGATCAGCCCCAGCCCCAGCGACAACAGGCTGGCGCAGACGAACCAGCCGATTGCCTTCGCACCGACCCGGCCCAATGCCGCGGTGTCGCCCATCTGCGCGATGCCGCTCACCAGGGTCGCGAACACCAGCGGCGCTATGATCATCTTGATCAGGCGGAGGAAGATCGTCGTACCGATCGAGAAATAGCCGGCGATCGCCTTCAACCGTTCCGTCGCGGCCGGCGTGCCGTCGTCCAGCCAGCCGTTGATCGCCAGTCCCGTGACGATACCGAGTATCAGGCCGATCACGATAAACACAGTCAGCCGCTTGGCCATGCATGCACTCCCGAAATTACGGGCAGGGAAGGGGATTGCGGCCGCCGGGTCAAGCGCCGTATCGATCCATGATGGTCGTCACGCCTTCCCGCCGCGCGCTCCTCGCCGGTCTAGCCACGCTGCCGCTGCTGTCCAGCGGTGTCCTCCGCGCTGCCGAGCCCGACCTTTCGGAGCTGAAGGACCTTACCGCCGGCACGGTCCCGATCGGGCCGGCCGAACGCGCCCGCCGCCTGTCCCGGGCGCAGTCGCTGATGCGGGCGAACGGCCTTGGCGCGGTACTGACCGAGCCCGGATCGTCGATGATATACTTCACCGGCGTCCGCTGGGGGCGTAGCGAACGCCCGACCCTCGCGATCCTGCCCCGCGAAGGCCGGCCGCTGATCGTCACGCCGTTCTTCGAGGAGCCATCGGTTCGTCAGTCGCTCGCGGTTCCCGCCGAGGTCCGTGTCTGGCAAGAGGACGGCGACGCGCTCGCCGTTGTCGCCGCCTGGCTGAAGGAGCGCCGCCTCGACCGTCTGCCGATCGGGATAGAGGAAACCACCCGCGTCTTCATCCCCGCCGCACTCGCTCGGTTCGCCCCGGATGCCAGACAGGTCAGCGCCAACCCGGTCGTCCGCGGCTGTCGCATGATCAAGACGCCCGCCGAACTCGCGCTGATGCAGGCCGCGACCGACGTGACGCTGGCGGCTTACCGCTGGCTTGTACCCCGCATCGAACCGGGAATGACCGGCCCGGAGATCGGCGCACTGATGAACGCAGCGACCGCGAAGCTCGGCGGCGACCCCGAGTTCGCGCTCGCGCTGATCGGCCCGGCGGCTGCCCTGCCGCACGGCAGCCGCGACGTGCACCGCATCGCGCCCGACGAAATCCTTCTGATGGACTGCGGCTGCACCGTGCGGGGCTATCAGTCCGACGTCTCCCGCACCTGGGTGCCGAAGGGCCGCGCCACCAGAGTTCAACGCAAGGTCTGGGACGAAGTCGCCAAAGGCCAGCAGGTCGCTCGTGCCGCGGCGAAGGTCGGGGCTACCGCGGGCAGCGTCGACGACGCGGTCCGTACCTTCTACACCGGCCTCGGCTACGGCCCCGACTACCGGCTTCCCGGCCTGTCGCATCGCACCGGCCACGGTATCGGCATGGATGGCCACGAACCGGTCAACCTCGTGCGCGGCGAAACAACGCGGCTTGCGCCCGGCATGTGCTTCTCGAACGAACCCGGCCTCTACCTGCCCGGCCACTTCGGCGTCCGACTGGAGGATTGCTTCCACATGACTGCCGACGGCCCCGTCTGGTTCAGTACGCCACCTGCTTCGATCGATCAGCCACTATGACGAAGGGAACGATGATGACGCCCACCACCTGCGGTACGATCCTGCTGCTGCTCGCTGCCGCAGCGCCTCTCACGGCGGCGACCCCCGTCCGCATGCCGGCCCGCGTCGGCGCCTGCGCGATGACCACGATCCGGAGCGTGTCGTCGCGGCTGGAGGACGGCGCGGGCAAGGCGGTGCCGGACAGCGGATCGGCAGTGACCCTCGCCAACGGTGTCTATGGCGTGTCCTATGACCAAATCCCCGCGGTGGATCGGTCCCGCCGGGGCGATCGCGCGCTGACCTGCCTCGTTCAATTGCCCAAGAACTGCCCGCCCGGCGACAAGCGCGGCCGCTGGTACACCACCACCAACCTACGCACGATGGCATCATGGACTTTACCCGATGCGCAGCACATGTGCGGCGGTGCGTAACGACCGCTTGAGGGGAGGGGCGCTCTCGCCTAAGTCGCTATCCCTATGACCTCGACCAACGACATCCGCCGCGGCTTTCTCGACTATTTCGCCGCGCAGGGGCACACGATCGTGCCGTCCGCACCGCTCGTGCCGCAGAACGATCCGACGCTGATGTTCGTCAACGCAGGCATGGTGCCGTTCAAGAACGTCTTCACCGGCCTCGAATCCCGGCCATATGTCACCGCGACCAGCAGCCAGAAGTCGGTCCGCGCCGGCGGCAAGCACAACGACCTCGACAATGTCGGCTATACCGCGCGCCACCACACCTTTTTCGAAATGCTCGGCAATTTCTCGTTCGGCGACTATTTCAAGGAACAGGCGATCCATCATGCGTGGACGCTGCTGACCGACGTCTGGGGCATTCCCGCCGAAAAGCTGACCGCCACCGTCTACCACACCGATGACGAGGCGCATGCGCTCTGGACCAGATACCTCCCCGACGAACGCATCATCCGCATCGCCACCAAGGACAATTTCTGGGCGATGGGCGACAGCGGCCCGTGCGGTCCGTGTTCGGAAATCTTCTACGACCACGGCGACCACATCTTCGGTGGGCCGCCCGGCAGCCCGGATGAGGACGGCGATCGCTTCGTCGAGATCTGGAACCTCGTGTTCATGCAATACGAGCAGGACGCGAACGAAATCGTCGGCGAACTGCCCAAGAAGGCGATCGACACCGGCATGGGGCTGGAGCGGATCGCCGCGGTGTTGCAGGGCGTCCACGATAATTACGACACCGACACCTTCAAGGCGCTGATCGCCGCCTCGACCTCGCTGACCGGCACCGATGCCGAGGGGCCACGCAAGGCGTCGCACCGCGTCATCGCCGATCACCTGCGCTCGTCGGGCTTCCTCGTCGCGGACGGCGTGCTGCCCGCCAACGAAGGCCGCGGCTATGTGCTGCGCCGGATCATGCGCCGTGCGATGCGCCACGCGCACCTGCTCGGCGCGAAGGAGCCGTTGATGCACCGGCTGGTGCCCGCGCTGGTGGCAGAGATGGGCGCGGCCTATCCCGAGCTCGTCCGCGCGCAGCCGCTGATCGAGGCGACGCTGCGGCAGGAGGAGACGCAGTTCCGCAAGACGCTGCAAAACGGTCTCAAACTGCTCGACGAGGCGACCGCAGGCATGCAGCCCGGCGATACGCTCGCCGGCGAAACAGCCTTCAAGCTCTACGACACCTTTGGCTTCCCTTACGACCTTACCGAGGACGCGCTACGGGCGCAGGACTTCCACGTCGACCGTGCCGGCTTCGACGCCGCGATGGCCGAGCAGAAGCGCGCCGCCCGCGCCGCGTGGAAGGGATCGGGCGCCAAGGCGTCCGACGACCTGTGGTTCGACATCGCCGAGGAATCCGGTTCGACCGAATTCATCGGCTATTCCGCCGACGTCGGCGAGGGCGAGGTCGTTGCGCTGGTAAAGGACGGCGCGCGCGTCGACCATGCCGCGGCGGGCGATACCGTTGCGATCATCGTGAACCAGACGCCCTTCTATGGCGAAAGCGGCGGGCAGGTCGGCGACACCGGCACGATTTCCACCGATGCCGGCCTGCGTGCGTATGTCAGCGAGACGTCGAAGCAGCTCGGTCGCATCTTCGTCCATCACGCCACCGTCGAGGCCGGTACGATCGCGGTCGGCGACGCGGTGAAGCTCCAGATCGACGTGGCACGCCGCGCGCAGATTCGCGCCAACCATTCGGCGACGCATCTGTTGCACGAAGCGCTGCGGCAGCGGCTCGGCACGCACGTCGCCCAGAAGGGCTCGCTCGTCGCGCCCGAACGCTTGCGCTTCGATGTGTCACATCCCGTTGCGATGACAGCGGACGAACTGGCCGATGCGGAGGCGGCGGTGAACGCGCAGATCCGCGGTAACGGAACCGTCACCACCCGCCTGATGACCCCCGACGAAGCGATTGCCGAGGGCGCGATGGCGCTGTTCGGCGAGAAATACGGTGACGAGGTGCGTGTCGTCGGCATGGGTACGGAGGACGGCGGCAAGACCTATTCGATCGAGCTTTGCGGCGGCACCCACGTCAACGCGCTCGGCGATATCGGCCTGTTCAAGGTGGTGGGCGAGGGCGCTGTGTCGTCCGGCGTCCGCCGTGTCGAGGCCCTGACCGGCGAAGCGGCTCGCGCCTATCTCACCGCGCGCGACGAACGCTTGCGCGAAGCCGCGACCGCGTTGAAGACCACGCCCGACGAGGTGCCGGCACGTGTGGTCGCATTGCTCGACGAACGGCGCCGGCTGGAGCGCGAACTCGCCGAGGCCAAGAAAGCGCTGGCGATGGGTGGCGGTGCGGGTGGCGCGGCTGCCGGACCGGAAGAGATCGGCGGCGTAGCCTTTATCGGGCAGGTGCTCGACGGCTTCGAGGCCAAGGGTCTGCGTGGCGCGGTCGACGACGCCAGGCAGCGGCTGAATGGATCGGGTATCGCGGTGATGGTCGCCGTAAACGACGGCCGTGCCTCGATCGCAGTCGGTGTCAGCGACGATCTGGTCGCGCGTTTCAACGCGGTCGACCTGTTGCGCAAGGCGGTGGCGGTGCTCGGCGGACAGGGTGGCGGTGGCCGGCCCGACATGGCGCAGGGCGGCGGCCCGGACGGATCGAAAGCCGCAGATGCGGTCGACGCAGTCCGGCAGGCACTGGCGGCGTAATAGCCCTCCGGGACGATCTGATACCCTTCGTCGTCCTAAGAACGCGCGCGGGTGGACAGGGAATCCCGGTAACCGGAGACGGCGACACGGGCCGTCATGGGCTCCGAAGCCCAAATGAAAACGGGGAGGGCGTAAACCCTCCCCGTTTCACCGTGTTTGACCGAAGCGATTACTTCGGTGCGGCACTGTTCGTGGGGGCACCGGCACTTGCGCCGGCCGTTGCCGCAGCAAGCTGGTCGGCCGTGATACCGACGATCACCTTGCCGCTCGCATCCGCCGAGAAGCCGGCGATCGGCAGCTTCACATCGCCCTTGGCCGTAGTGACCGTAACGAACTGATCATCGGCCGTCTTGATCGTGCCCAGCGATGCGCCGTTCAACCCGCTGACCGCGGTGCCCGGCGTCAGCTTCGCCTTCACGGCCGCCTGCGCCTGTGCCTGCGAACTGGCGACCGCCGCATCGAGGTCGGCCTTGGTCATGGCCATTGCAAAGCCCTTGTCGGTCTTGCCGATCGAGGTCGGCGGCACGGGGACCTGCACGGTCCCGGTGTTGAGCACGATCGCCTGTGGCGTGATGCTGGCGACGGTGCCGAGCGCGACGCCGGCGCTGTCGTAGATCGTCGCGCCTACGGTCGGAGCGGTGGCGGTCGCATCGGCCGATGTCGCGGCCTGTGCCGGAGCGCTTGCGGGCAAGGCTGCACGGCCGGGTGTGGCTTGCTGTGCCAGAGCCGCGGCGGGCACCATCATCAGGCTGCCGATCGTCAGGGCTAGGGTACGCATGAGGATTCTCCATCTTCTGTCGTTGTGACAGGGTAACGATGGTATGTCCGATGCGGTTCCGCCCGCCTTTGTCGGCGAGCGGAGAGCCTAACGGGATCAGCCGGTTACAGGCAAACGGACTGTCCCGTCCTCATCTCGTTCCAGCGGCGAGTAGGCGATGACCGTTTCCAGCAGCAGTGGACCGTAGAGGTGCGGGAACAGCTGCCCGCCCCGCGATTCCTCCCATTTCAGCGAATCGCCGAAACTGCCGAGATCGACCGCGGCGACGTGCAGATCGCTCTGCCCGGCGAAATGCTTGTCGACGGTTTCGGTCAGTTGCGCTGCGGTCGACATGTGGAGGTATCCATCCGACAGGTCGACGGGTGCGCCGGGGAACGTCCCGTCGCGTTCCAGCGCCGCCATCTGCTCCGCGGTCAGGACCTTGTACGCGGTGGTAGGGAGGTCGTTCACGCCTCGTCCTCCCCGCCATCCGCGTCGCCGTCATCCGTCTCGCCGACAGCCTCGTCCATCGTCTGCGGTCCGGTGCCGTCGTCGACGATCAGCGCATCCCCGGTCGGCGTGGCGGGAGCATCGCCCAATTCCTCGGCAACGATCGCCTCGGCCTCGTTCTCGGGCTCTTCCTCCTCGTCGATCCGCGCGGCAGAGACGACATGCTCGTCCTTTGCCACGCTGAACAGTGTCACGCCCTGCGTGTTGCGCCCGGTGACGCGGACGTCGCCCACCGACATGCGGATCAGCTTCGCCTGATCGGTGACCAGCATCAGCTGCTCGCCCGAATGCGCCGGGAAGCTCGCGACGACCGGGCCGTTACGGCCGGCCGAGACGATGTTGGTGATGCCCTGACCACCGCGGTTGGTGCGGCGATATTCGTACGCGGAGGTGCGCTTGCCGTAGCCGTTCTGCGTGACGGTGAGGATGAACTCCTCCGCCGCAGCGAATTCGGCCATCCGATCGGGGTCGAGCGTCGATTCGCGCTCGCCTTCCTTCCAGCTCGCCGCCTTCAGGTACAATTCGCGTTCCTCGGCCGTCGCCGCGAAGCCGCGCAGGATCGACAGGCTGATGACCTCGTCGTCGCCGATCAGGCTGACGCCGCGCACGCCGGTGGAGGTGCGGCTCTGGAATTCGCGCACGTCGGTGGCGGCGAAGCGGATCGCCTTGCCGTTGCGCGTCGCCAGCAGCACGTCGTCGGTCTCGGTCAGCACCGCGACGCCGATCAGCTTGTCGTCGGACCCCTCGTCGAAGCGCATCGCCAGCTTGCCGTTGGTCGGGATGTTGGCGAACGCATCCATCGCGTTGCGCCGTACCGTGCCGTTGGCGGTCGCGAACATGACGTGCAGGTCGCCCCAGCGCGTCTCGTCCTCCGGCAGCGGCAGGACGGTGGAGATCGTCTCCCCCTCCGCCAGCGGCAGCAGGTTGATCATCGGCCGCCCGCGCGTCGCCGGTCCGCCCTCGGGCAGGCGCCACACCTTCTTGCGATAGACCTTGCCGTGGTTGCTGAAGAACAGCACCGGCGTGTGCGTCGAGGTGACGAAGAGCGAGGTGATCGCATCCTCTTCCTTTGTCGCCATGCCGGCGCGGCCCTTGCCGCCGCGCTTCTGCGCGCGGAACGCATCGAGCGGCGTGCGCTTGATATAACCCTGCACGGTGACGGTGACGACCATCTCCTCGCGCTCGATCAGATCCTCGTCGTCGATGCCATCGGCGGCCGCGGCGATTTCGGTCCGGCGCGGCGTCGCGAAGATTGAGCGGACATCGACCAGTTCCTCGCGCATCACCTCGTACAGGCGGACACGATTGCCGAGGATTTCGAGCAGGGCCGCGATCGAATCAGCCAGACCCTTCAGTTCGTCGCCGATCTCGTCGCGGCCCAGCGCGGTCAGGCGATGCAGGCGCAGATCGAGGATCGCGCGGACCTGCGTATCGGACAGCTTGTAGCCGTCACCAACCTGGGTGCCCTCGACCGCCTCCACGAGGCTCAGATAGGGTGCAATCTCGGCGATCGGCCATTCGCGCGCCAGCAGTGCCGCGCGCGCCTCGGCCGGGCTGCCCGACCCGCGGATGATCCGCACCACTTCGTCGAGATTGGTGACCGCGATCACCAGACCCAGCAAAATGTGCGCGCGGTCTCGCGCCTTGTTCAGCTCGAACTTCGAGCGGCGGGTGATGACCTGTTCGCGGAACTGGACGAACGACTGGATGATGTCGCGGAGGTTCAGCGTTTCCGGGCGGCCACCGCGGATCGCGAGCATGTTGGCGGGGAAGCTGCCTTGCGCCGGCGTGTGCCGCCACAATTGGTTCAGCACCACCTCAGGCGTCGCATCACGCTTCAGGTCGATGACGATCCGAACGCCTTCACGGTTCGATTCGTCGCGAATGTCGCTGACGCCCTCGATCCGCTTGTCCTTGGCGGCCTCGGCGATCTTCTCGACCAGCGCATTCTTGCCCTGCTGGAACGGGATGGCAGTCAGCACGATCGACCGGCGGTCGCCGCGCGTTTCCTCGACGATATGCCGCGACCGCACGATGATCGAGCCGCGACCAGTGTGATACGCCGATCGCGCCCCGGCCTTGCCGAGGATGATCGCACCCGTCGGGAAATCGGGACCCGGTACGATTTCGATCAGCTCGTCGATCGTGATCGCCGGATTGTCGATATACGCGATGCAGGCGTCGACCACCTCGCCCAGATTGTGCGGCGGAATATTGGTGGCCATGCCGACCGCGATGCCGCCCGCACCGTTGACCAGCAGATTGGGGAAACGCGCCGGCAGCACCTGCGGCTCGCGCTCGCTGGCATCGTAGTTCGGCTGGAAATCGACGGTATCCTTGTCGAGATCGTCCATCAGATAACTGGCCGACCGCGCAAGGCGCGCCTCGGTGTATCGCATCGCGGCAGGCGGATCGGGATCCATCGAGCCGAAGTTGCCTTGACCGTCGATCAACGGCAGCCGCATCGCCCAATCCTGGGTCATGCGCGCCAAGGCGTCGTAGATCGACTGGTCGCCGTGCGGGTGATATTTACCGATCACGTCACCGACGATGCGCGCGGACTTGCGGTACGGCCGGTTGAACAGGAAGCCGTTCTCCTGCGCGGAGAACAGGATGCGCCGGTGCACCGGCTTCAGGCCATCGCGCACATCGGGCAGTGCGCGCGCCACGATCACGCTCATGGCATAGTCGAGATAGCTCGACTTCATCTCGTCGACGATCGAGATCGTCGAAATGTCGCCGTTATGGGGGGTAGGTTCGGCGAGTGTGGTCTCGTCGGCCAAGGCAATACGCTTTCGGATTGTTACAGATGTGTGCCGATCATGTAGGACGCCGCGACAGGAAAGTCACGTGCGCGCAGGCACGCAGGCGCACGTACGCGAGGGCTTTTCGACCGCGTCTGACGAGCCGCCTCCGCAGCCGGTCTCAGGGTGCGACTTCCTTGCCCTCGAAGTCGAACAGCTTGCCGCTGTCGGGCGCCTTCAGGCCGTCTATCACGTCGAGCAGCTGCGACGCTGCGCGGTCGGGCGTGAACAGCGTACCCGGACGCACGTTGCCCTGAAACGGTTTGGACAATGCCGTATCGACCGTCCCCGGATGCAGCCCGACGATGATCGAACGATCGTTGCGCCGCTTTTCCTCGATGCTCAGCGTCCGCACGAGCTGGTTGAGCGCCGCCTTGGCCATGCGATAACCGTACCATCCGCCCAGCCGATTGTCGGAGATGCTGCCGATCCGTGCGGACAGGAACGCGAACACGCTGCGGCCCTGCTTCGGCATCAGCGGCAACAGATGCTTGGCCACCAGCGCCGGCCCGATGGCGTTGACCGCCATCGTCGTCGCCAGCCACGCGGGGTCGAACTCGCGATAGCTTTTCTCGGGAGCATGCGCGTTGTCGTGAAGCAGGCCGGTCGCGACGATCACCAGCGACGGCGGCGGGCCGGCGGCAATCCGCGCGGCGGCGGCCGCGATGCTGACCTCGTTCGCGATGTCGATCCGGTCGTCGCCCGATCGCGACAGCCGGTGGACGACGCCGAACGTGTCCTCGTCCGCGATCGCGTCGGCCAGCGCCGCGCCGATCCCGCCGGAACTGCCGATCACCACGGCGCTCGTCATGCCCGCGCTCATCGCGCGAACCGCCATTGATCGTCCGTGCTCTCGTTCGCATCGAACGCATAGCCGGCGCTGTCGAACCCCCGCATCGCGTCGATATCGGTGATGCGATGTTCGATCATCCAGCGCGCCATCAACCCGCGTGCCTTCTTGGCGTGGAAACTCACGAAGCGGTCGCCGTCGCGAAAATCGACCGCGACCACGCGTACGCTACCGGGCAATCGCGCCGCCACCGCCGCCCAATATTCCTGACTGGCCAGGTTCAGCATGACGCCGCTGCCATCCTCCGCGACGTCCGCAGCCAGTAGCGTTGCGATACGATCCCCCCACCAGTCGGTCAGTTTCTTGACGCGCGGCCCCCACCGCGTTCCCATCTCCAGACGATACGGACGCATCAGGTCCAGCGGCCGCAGCAGGCCATATAGACCGGACAGCAAGCGCAGATGATCCTGCGCGAACGCGATCGCCTCGTCCTCCAGCGTCCTGGCATCCAGCCCGGTGTAGACGTCGCCGTCGAAGGCGAACATCGCCGGGCGCTCCGGTGCATCGGCGAAATTGCGGAAGCGGTCGGCATTCAGCTTCGCCAGCGCCGGCGAGATGTGCATCAGTTCCGACAGCTTCTTCTGCGTCAGGTGCGATGCCGCCGCGGCAAGCGTCGTCGCCTCCGTGGCGAAGCGTGGCGTGGTCGGCGTGAGCGCCGGCAAAGGAGACTCATAGTCGAGCGTCTTGGCGGGGGAAAGGACGGCGATCATCGCATGTGGCGGTAGCCGCGCCGGACCCTGCGTTCAATCACCGTTCAGCGGGTCTACGGCAAACGGATGCGTCATGGCTTTGCTTGAACGGCCCGCGACGGACCGTTAGAGCGCCGCGAACGTTAGCGGCAGCGATGCCCCCAACTTGTCGGAGAGAGAGTTAGCATGAAGACCCTGTCGAAGCTCGCGCTGGCCGCGGTCCTTGCCACCGGCGTGAGCGGTCTGGCGATCGTCGCGCCCGCGGCTGCCAAGGACAAGAAGGAAGAACAGGCGGCACCCGGCTTCAAGCTCAGCAAGCCCGTCCAGGCCGTCGCGTTCCAGGCGCAGGAAGCGATCAAGGCCCGTAACCCGGCGGTTGCCGAGCCGATCGTCGCACAGATCGAAACCGCCGCGACGACGGATGACGACAAGTACATCGCCGCCGCTCTGCGCTACGATCTGGAGAATACGAAGCTCGCGCTGGCGCAGGCCGCCAACCCCAAGGCGCCGCTCGACGAGACCGTCCTCGCAAAGCCGCTGGACGCGTTGCTCGCTGCCAAGAGCACGCCGGCGGCCGACCGCGGCAAGTACCTCTTCCGCCGCGGCCAGCTCGCCTACAACAGCCAGCAATATCCGGTGGCGTCGCAATATTTCACGCAGGCCAAGCAGGCCGGCTACACCAGCGGCGATTTCGATCTGCAACTCGCCAAGGTGAAGGTACAGGCAGGTGACGTTGCCGGCGGTCTTGCCGATCTCGATCGCTACGTGACTGCGCAAAAGGCTGCCGGCCAGACCGTGCCCGAAGCCTATTATCGCTTCGGCATCGCGACCGCCAACGGCAAGAAGATGGCGCCGGAGACGCTGGCATGGATGCAGAAATACGTCACCGCCTATCCGAACGCCAAGGTATGGCGTGACGTGGTCCTGCAATATGCCTTTGCGCAGAACAGCCTCGCGATGCCGGACAAGGCGCAGAACGTCGATCTCTTCCGCCTGCTGCGTGCGGCGGGCGCAATGCCCGACCAGTCGATGTACGAGGAATACGCCAAGAACGTCTTCGATCGCGGCAATCCGTACGAGGCGGCAGCGGTGCTCAAGGAAGGTATGGCATCCGGCAAGATTCCGGCGAGCAGCAGCTTTTCGAAAAGCCTGCTGACGGCGGCTAACACGGCGATCAAGAGCGAAGGATCGCTGGCGGGTAGCGAGAAGCAGGCGCTGGCCGCGAAAGACGGCAAGATCGCGTCTTCGACCGGCGATGCCTATCTCGGCCAAAGCAACTACGCCAAGGCTGTCGAGATGTACCGCGCCGCGCTCAGCAAGGGCGGCGTCGACGCGAACGAGGTGAACACCCGCCTCGGCATCGCGCTGGCACGTTCTGGAGACAAGGCCGGGGCGCAGGCCGCATTCGGTGCGGTCACCGGCAATCCGCGCGCCGGGATCGCCGCACTATGGACCACGTGGACCCAGGTCGGTTCGGGACCCGCGGCGGCGGCGGCTCCGGCGGCCTGATCCAAGACCCGCTGATAAGAAGGGGCGGTCCGGCGACGGGCCGCCCCTTCCTTTTGGGGGTTAGTCGATGGTGACCGGGATACCCGACGTCGACTTGGCGGTACGGATCGTCAGCGATGTCTTGACGCTGGCCACGTTCGGGGCAGGCGTCAGATGCGTGGTGAGGATTTCCTGAAAGCTCTTCAGGTCGCTCGCGACGATCTTCAGGATGAAATCGATTTCCCCGTTGAGCATGTGGCATTCCCGTATTTCGGGGATATCGGCGACATGCGCCTCGAACGCGGCCAGATCGTGCTCCGCCTGGCTGCGCAACGACACCATCGCAAAGACGGTGATCGGGAAACCCAGACTGGCGGGATCAAGATCGGCGTGATAGCCGCGGATGACGCCTGCCTCTTCCAGCGCACGGACGCGGCGCAGGCAGGGCGGGGCAGTCAGCCCGACGCGTTCGGCCAGCTCGACATTGGTCATCCTGCCGTCCTGTTGCAGGTGGGCGAGAATCTGACGATCGATCCGATCGAAGGACATTGCGTATTACTCTCCGGAAACAGGCCGAACTCGCGCGGCGGCTTCCCCTAATCATAAGAAAATTGCGGCGCAACGCAATTGTCCCACTATGCGACGACGCGAAATCACCTGTTCCCCCCGCGACTCAGGCTCGTTAAGAAATAGGCGCGCGCATCCTTCGGGTGAGCGGTTCCCGGGAGTTGATGTGCGTTTCGACGACAGCCTCAAGACAGTGCTCTCTGCCGATATGGAGACTGGCTTCGGTGCGCAATCCGCGTGGCGGCAGCTCGTCGATCTGATGGGGCGTGGCCGCATTGCGGTGGACGAACCGGCGTTGGCTCGCCTGCGTCTCTTGCGGCAGGCGGTGCCGCTCGGCGTCCGCGCCGCCAGCGCCCGGGCTCTGGCGTTCGCCACTCCACCCGCGGCGCTCGTCGGCCTTTTTGCGGAAGACGAACTTGCGGTCGCGGCACCCGTCTTGCGGACGGCGGAGCTGGCCGGGGCCGACTGGGTATCCCTGTTGCCTCGCCTAAATCCGCAAGGACGCGCGCTGCTTCGCCATCGGCGCGATCTGCCGGCGGAGGTGGGACGGGGGCTGGAAAGCTTCGGACCCGCCGATTTCATACTGCCCTATAGCGCGCCGATCGTCGCCAACGACCTCTACCAGGACGTGTCGGTTACCGCGCCGGATGACGGCGACGGCCCGGGCGATGCCAGTCCGGTCGCGGGATCCGACGTGGCGCCGGCGGCCGTATCGAGCGTGCAAGACGATCCGATCGTGGATATCGAAGCGCCGCCTTCACCACCCGAGTTACGACCCACGCCTGCGGGTGGCTTTTACATCGCCGATCTCGTTGCACGGATCGACGCATTCCAACGGCAGCGCGAGCCCGCCTTTGCCGCGCCGGATCCCGGGCAGCCGCATCAGCCGGTGACCTGCTTCCGCTTCGACACCGACGGGCAGGGCATCATCTGCGCGGTCGAGGGCGTATCGCGAAGTGCGCTGGTCGGGGCGTCTCTCGCGTCCGGCGCTGCACAGGGTGAAGTGAAGGTGGATGCCGTGATGAACGGTGCGCTGCGTCAGCGTCAGCGGTTCGCCGGCGCGCGGCTGGACGTCGGTGGACGATCCGATGCCGCAGGGTCGTGGCGCGTTGCCGGTACGCCGCAGTTCGATGCCGCCACCGGGCGGTTCACCGGTTATGCGGCGATCGCCCGTCGGCCGCGCAGCGACGAAGAGGCAGCACAGGTGCCCGGCAAGGCAGCGTCCGATTCGCTGCGGCAACTCGTGCATGAACTTCGGACGCCGACCAATGCGATCGCCGGTTTCGCCGAGCTGATCGAGGCACAGCTGCTGGGGCCGGTGTCCCCCGTCTATCGGGATCATGCGATGACGATCCGCAGCCAAGCGGCCAGCTTGCTGGGCGCGATCGAGGACCTCGACACGGCGGCCCGCATCGAGGGAAAGGCGCTCGAACTTCGGCCGGGGCCGGTCGCGATCGAGCCGATGCTGCACAGGATCGCGCGCGATCTGGCGCCGCTCGCTACGTTGCGGGGCACGGCTATCGACGTTCATCCGATGGGCGATCATGCGGCGCTGACCGATGATCGCAACATGGAACGCCTGTTGTCGCGGTTGCTTGCCGCACTCACGGCCGCGGCAGCATCCGGCGAGCGCATCGACATCGCCGAGGCACCGGCACCTGCGGGTCAGGTGGCGATCTGCTTCGCTCGGCCGGTATCGCTCGGCACGGGCGGGGAAGACGTGCTGCTCAGTATCGACGGAGACGGGGTCGGCACCGAGGGGGAGGGCGCACCTCTCCTCGGCACCGGGTTCGCGTTGCGTCTCGCCCGTAATCTGGCGATCGAGCTGGGTGGCGAGCTGATCTTCGGCGACCACCTGCTGACTTTGCGGTTACCCGCCGCTGCTGACGTCATAGCGGAGCGGGCGATCCCCTGACCGTGGCCACCGGCGCCGTTGCCCCATACCGGATGCCGGCGCCCGCGTTGGAAGACCAGATATGCTGGCCCGACGACTTTGGCACCCGCTTCATCGTCTTCGTTGATGTCGAAGAGGAATTCGACTGGTCTGCGCCGTTAAGCGCCGCCAACCGTTCGGTACAGGCGATGCGGGCGCTGCCCTCCGCCCACGCCCGCTTTGTCGATCACGGCGTGGCACTGGCGTGCATGGTCGACCACCCGGTGGCCGTCGATCCGGCTGCAATCGATATCCTGCGCGGCGTCCTCGCCGACGGTCGATCCTCGATCGGCGCCCAATTGCACCCATGGGTCACGCCGCCATTCACCGCGCCGCAGCCGGGCGACAGCTACGCGGGAAACCTTTCCCATAATCTGGAGGCCGCCAAGCTCGACACGCTGACCGATGCGCTGCATCGCGCGTTCGGTCACCGGCCGCAGGCGTATCGGGCCGGTCGGTATGGGATCGGCCGCCATACGGCCGCATTGCTCGCGAACCGGGGCTACCGGGTGGAAACGTCCGTCCGCGCCGGATACGATTACCGCTTCGATGGCGGGCCGGACTTCAGCGCGATCGGCAACGCGTCATACCGGCTCGGCACGCTGCTCGAAGTCCCGTTGACGACAGTCTTCACCGGCAGGCTCCGTCGCTGGGGCGAGCCGCTGTATCCACTGCTCGGGCATGTACCTCATGCGCGGGGCATCGGCGCCCGATCCGGTCTTTTGCAACGCGTGGCGCTCACACCTGAGGATATGCCGATCGAAGCCGCTCTGGACGCCGTCAAGGTCGCGGTACTGGAGGAGCGACAGAGATTGCTCAGTTTCTCCTTCCACTCGCCATCGCTGGAGCCGGGCCATACGCCTTATGTACGCGATCCGGATGATCTGAAGCACTTCTGGGTCTGGTGGGACCGCATGTTGTCATTACTCGCGGGGCTAGACGTACGGCCGATCGGCTTGAGTGAACTGATCGATTGCTTCGACGATCTGGTGTGCTCCAGCTAGCTTTATGGCGTTCTTCATATTCGCGATTCGAGATACGTATGACAACGGTGTGACATTCCCTGTCGATCATGCACGATCCCGGTCATACGGCCGTCGATTCCTCCGTTTGGAAAAACATCCGACTCGATATCTTCACTGAGCCAAGATGACGCGGAGTGCCTTGTGGAAAAGGTCTTTCGATTAAACAGACACTTCTGCGGAATTCGAAAAACTCTATTGCGTTTCTCGACGAATGTGACCATGGGTGCCGCTCACCATATGAGAGGGGGGACCATTATGGTTGCCAAGTATCTGATGGCTGCAGCTGCAGCCGCCCTTGCCGTGGCACCCGCCGCGGCTGCTCCGTCGAATCCCGCCGCGAGCCTGTCGGTTTCCAAGTCGGTTCGCACCGGTTCGGTTTCGAAGAAGAGCAACGAGCTCGCCGGTGGCGGTCTGATCATCGCGCTGATCGCGGCGGCTGCGGTCGTTGTGGGCATCGTGGTCGTCGCCGACGACAGCGACAGCAACTAATACCTGCCGATATCCGGCGGAGTTCCCAAGACGCTCGTCGGACATCATTCAGGTTAGACAAGGGGGGCTTCGGCTCCCCTTGTTGATTCTGGCGTCCGTCACGACTGGAAGCGTCGCGCAGGCGATAGATAATCTGTCGGAAGCCTATCAAGAAAGCCCGGCGGACAATCGTGGGCAACGCCTAGGCCCAGCTAAGATGCCTTCTCCGATACACAGCATCGCTTTCATGGGATAAGCTTGGGCGGCATCGACGGCGTTAGCCGTTGATGATCGAGCGAAGAGGACGACCCGTCGACGTCGCCATGATCAGACGCCAGTGGATAAAACTCACTTGCCGAGCGGCGTAAACTGCATGGCAGTTCTATGTGATAGATAAAATGGTCGGGGAGACAGGATTCGAACCTGCGACCCCCTGGTCCCAAACCAGGTGCGCTACCAGCCTGCGCCACTCCCCGACATGCCCAGCGACCCATAAGTGCTCCGCAGAGCTCATCGGGTGCGAACAACCCGCTCCTAATCGGACAAGCGCTTACTGGCAACCCAATGTGTCACCTTCGTCGACCGCCAGCGATGATTTCGCCCGGCATAGCGCACCGCCCGCGAGATCACCTTAGAAAGCGGATACGACTGCTGACGGCTTCGCGATCCACGCCGCCATCGATCACGACCCAGCGGGGAATATCATCACCAACCGACCATGCTCATCGAGCTGCCGACGCAGGCGTACGTGGTGGGCCCGGCAGGACTCGAACCCGCAACCTAGCCGTTATGAGCGGCCAGCTCTAACCATTGAGCTACAGGCCCACACGCAAGGCGTTCGCTAGCGCACCCGTACGCAAAGAAAAAGCCGGTGCGGGTCGTCTTATATAGAAAAAGGGGCGCTTCCCTCGCGGAAAACGCCCCTTTTCGGATCGTGCAACAGCATGACCGGCGCACCGGGTAACACCCGGCGCAGCGCGATTACATGTTGTCGGCCTTCTCCTCGGCTGCATCACGGACGTTGTCCGCTGCCGAGTTGATGTTGTCGGCCGCGTTCTCGAGAACGGCTTCAGCTGCACCGTTTGCGGTGTTGTCAGCCATGGCGTCCATGTTGTCCGCCTGCATTTCCATGTTGTCCGCCAGCATGTCCGCGTTGTTCTCAACGGCAGCAGCTTCAGGCGACTTCGAGCAGGCAGCGACGGACATCAGGCCGGCGGCAGCGAGAACGAAAGCGATCTTCTTCATTCGAATGCTCCCAAGCAAAGCAAAAATCGCGGCCGGCCCGATCGCCGTCGCGAGACAGCCCAAATACCGCACGACTCCCCCCGGTCAATCACCAAATTCATCCGGGGGAAAGGTGTGCGCCAGTCGGAGCCCGCTGCACCCCGTCATTTGCGCGGCGTGACCGGCCCGATCTCCTCCGGCGCATTGGCCACGATCGCCAGCATCGTGGTCCACGCAGCGACGTTCTGGCGCAGCTGTTCGGGGTCGATCCGGTCGAGCGTGTCGTCGGGTGTATGGTGCGTATCGAAATAGCGCGTGCCGTCCTGGTTCAGGTCGATCGCCGCCACGCCGAGCGCCATCGTCGGGCCGACGTCGGTGCCATCCCCGCCAACGCCCGATCCGCGACTGATCCCCAGCGGCGCCAGCGCGCTCTGCAGCCGATCCGCCACCGCCTTCGCGCTCTCGGGCAGATTGACCTCGAACCGCCAGACGCGATCCGCGCCGAAGTCGCTCTCGCCGGCGGTGGCGTGCCGCTCGCCGCCATGGACGCGGGCATATTCCTTGCCGCCATAGCCGCCCGGCTCCTCGGCACCGAACCAGACGACGCGGATCGTACGGCGCGGGCGTGGCCCGTCGAGCAGTCGCTTCGCGGCCGCTGCCGTGATGCCAACGCCCGATGCGTCGTCAATCGCACCTGTTCCGAGGTCCCAGCTGTCGAGATGCCCGCCGATCAGCACGATTCCCGCCCCGGGATCGGTCCCGGGTACCTCGGCGATGACGTTGCCCGATGTGCCGGTGCCTGCGAAGCGCGGCGTCAGCACCAGCTTCAGCGTGATCTGCTTGCCGCGCTGCGCCATCCGCTCGATCAGTTCCGCGTCCGGCACCGACAGGGCCGCAGCCGGGATCGGTGCGACGCCGGCGGGAAAGTTGGTGCCGCCGGTGTGCGGGTTACGATGATGGTCCGTGCCGATCGACTTGATCACGACCGCCGCCGCGCCCAGCTTTGCCGCCAGCGCCGGCCCGACGAAGCGGGCAGGGCCGTATGCGCCATAGCTCGATCCGTCCTGTGTCGGCTGCATGGCATTGCCGATGTAGACGATCTTGCCGCGGACACTTGCGGGGGTGGCGTTGGCGAGTTCGCCATAGGTGCGGAACACCGCGACCTGTGCGGTCAGACCTGCCGCCGGAGTGGCGCCCGAATTGCCCAGCGCCACCAGCTTCAGCCGCTGCGGGAAGGGTGCGAGCACCTCCGCGATTTCCTCGCCGCGCAGCCAGACCGGCATCTGGTACGTCTCGACATGCACGTTCTTGAATCCCAGCGCTTTCAGCTTGGCGACGCTCCACGTCCGGGCCCGCGCTTCGGCCTCCGTCGCCGCCAGCCGCTGGCCGACTTCCGTGGTCAGCCCCTCGACGATGTCATAGGCGACATCGTCCTTCAACGCAGCGTCGCGCAGCGCTGCAACCTTCGGATCGACCGCCGCAGGCGCAGGCGGTGCGACGCGCTGCGCCGCCAGGGTGTCCGGCAGGGCGGTAGAAGCGGCGAGGGCGAGCAGCGCAAGCGTCAGGCGGGTCATTCGGTCAATCCCCTTGTCATTCTTCGATGACGACGGTGTGAGCGAAGCGGGCGGCCAGCACAAGCACCGCGGATTTGCACCCGGCCACTGCGCTCGCTACATGCGCACGGCAGAAATTCCGTCCGTATCGATCAGGAGCGCGTGCCGACCATGGCCGTCCAGTATACCTACGTCATGAAGGGTCTGAGCAAGACCTTCCCCGGTGCCGCCAAGCCGGTCCTCAACAACATCCACCTGCAATTCATCCCGTCGGCGAAGATCGCGATCATCGGCCCCAACGGGTCGGGCAAGTCCACCCTGATGAAGATCATGGCGGGTATGGACCCCGACTTCACCGGCGAGGCCTGGGCCGCCGAGGGCATCAACGTCGGCTATCTGGCGCAGGAGCCGCAGCTCGATCCGAGCAAGGACGTGATGGGCAACGTCAAGGACGGCGTGCGCCCGATCGCGGATCTGGTCGATCGCTTCAACGCGATCTCGGCCGAGATGGGCGATCCCAAGGACGACACCGATTTCGATGCCTTGATGGAGGAGATGGGCGACCTTCAGGCCAAGATCGACGCGGTCGATGGCTGGTCGCTCGACAGCCAGCTCGAACAGGCGATGGAGGCCCTGCGCTGCCCGCCCGGCGATGCCTCGGTCGAGAATCTGTCCGGCGGTGAAAAGCGCCGCGTCGCGCTGTGCAAGCTGCTGCTCGAAAAGCCGCAGATCCTGCTGCTCGACGAACCGACCAACCACCTCGACGCCGAAAGCGTGTCGTGGCTGGAGAACTACCTGAAGGAATATACCGGCAACGTCATCCTCGTGACGCACGACCGTTACTTCCTCGACAATGTCGTCAACTGGGTGCTCGAACTCGATCGGGGCCGGTATTACACCTACGAAAGCAACTATTCGGGCTATCTGGAAAAGAAGGCGCAGCGCCTCAGCCAGGAAGAGCGCGAAGAGGCCGGCAAGCAGAAGGCGATCGCCGACGAGCTGGCATGGATGCGACAGACCCCAAAGGCCCGCCAGACCAAGTCGAAGGCACGTATCCGCGCATTCGACGAGCTGATGGAAAAGCAGGAAAATCGCGTCGCCGGCAAGGCCGCGATCCTGATCCAGCTGCCCTCGCGCCTCGGCGGCAAGGTGATCGAAGCCAAGGGGCTGACCAAGTCCTATGGCGACAAATTGCTGTTCGACGGTCTCGACTTCACGCTGCCGCCGGGCGGCATCGTCGGCGTCATCGGCCCGAACGGCGCCGGCAAGTCGACGCTGTTCAAGCTCATCACCGGGCAGGAACAGCCCGACAGCGGCACGATCGAGGTCGGGTCCACCGTCAAGCTCGGTTATGTCGACCAGAGCCGCGATCACCTCGATCCCAACAAGAACGTCTGGCAGGAAATCTCCGACGAGCTGGAGGTCTTTCGCTTCGGCAAGCAGGAGATGGGGACGCGCGCCTATGTCGGCGCGTTCAATTTCCGCGGGCAGGATCAGCAGAAGAAGGTCGGTCAGCTGTCGGGCGGTGAACGCAACCGCGTCCACATGGCCAAGATGCTGAAGGAGGGCGGCAACGTTCTGCTGCTCGACGAACCGACCAACGACCTCGACGTCGAGACGCTGCGTGCACTTGAGGAGGCGCTGGAGACCTTCGCCGGTTGCGCGGTGGTCATCAGCCACGATCGCTTCTTCCTCGATCGTCTGGCCACCCACATCCTGGCGTTCGAAGGCGACAGCCACGTCGAATGGTTCGAAGGCAATTACGAAAGTTATGAAGAGGACAAGCGTCGCCGCCTGGGCGACGCCGCCGACCGTCCTACGCGTCTGGCCTACAAGAAGCTGACGCGCTGACCCCGACGCGGGGCGGCGATGGCGCGCCGCCCCGTTCATAAGCCACGATCCAGCCCGAACCGGGTTGAAAACGGTCGCATCCGATGTACTTGGCGTCGGGCGAGAGGCGATCGGGCAGCAGCCCGTCCAAGGAGATGCGAAGGATTGGCCGTGGTCGAGGAATCACCCGGCGGGGATCAAGCGCCGGGCGCGGGTGAGCTGCAATACCGGCTGCAACAGCAATCGGTGCTGGCGAAGTTCGGTATCGAGGCGTTGCGCGCCCGCGACCTGCAACCGATGCTGCAGCGCGCAGTCGAACTGTGCGCCGAGGGCATGCGCTCGCGCTATTGCAAATTCCTTGAACATTGCGCCGATGAAAACGTGCTGCTCGTCCGCAACGGAGTCGGCTGGCGCGAGGGCGTGGTCGGTGGCACCGAGATGCGCGCCGATCTCGGTTCACCCGCCGGTTACGCCTACCACACCGGTGAGGCGGTGATCTCGAACCATCTCGAGAACGAGACGCGCTTCCGCACGCCCTCGTTCATGGCCGATCACCACATCCGCCGCGCGATCAACGTGCTGGTGGAGGCGAGCGGCCGCCGTTTCGGCGTGCTCGAGGTCGACAGTCCGGACGAGGGCAAGTTCGAAGCATCCGACCTCGCCTTCATGCAGGGGTTTGCCAATCTGATCGGCGTAGCGATCGAGCGACAGGAGGCCGAGCGCCGGCTCAACCACGCGCTCGAGCATCAGGAGCTGCTGACGCGCGAGGCGAGCCATCGCGTCAAGAACAGCCTGGCGATGGTATCGGGTCTGCTCAACCTCCAGATGCAGGCCGATCCCGACGAACGGATCACCCGACTGCTTGGCGATGCTCAGGCGCGGATCACCGCAATAGCGCAGGCACACGACCGTTTGTGGCGTGGTGAACAGGTCGGCATCGTCGCTCTGGACGATCTGATCGGCGGCATCGTCGAACAATTGCGCGAACAGGCGCCGCTCCACACCATCGCCTGCGACGTCGCACGCATCCACATCAGTGCGGATTCGGCCATACCGATCGGCTTGCTGGTGACGGAACTGGTCACCAACGCGATCAAATACGCTTATGACGACGGCGGCGAGATCCACGTCGCGATCGTCGACAGGGCACAGGAATTGCACCTCACGGTTCGCGACAATGGCCACGGCCTGCCCGAAGGCTTCGACCTCAAATCGGCGTCGCGGCAGAGCCTTGGTATGCGGATGATCGCCAGTCTGTCGCGCCAGCTGCGCGGCGAACTTGTCTATGAGGATGCCGTCCCCGGCACCTGCGCCCTGCTGGTGATGCCCGATCCGCGGTCAGGCTGATTACAGCCGGTCGGTTGCCACTGTCAGGCCGGGGATCGCCATGGAGGTGATGGGATCGCCGAACGGAACTTCCGCTCGCCAGTCGAACCCTGCCGTCGCCGGCATGGCGAGCTGATGGATCACGCCCGCATTCAGGTCGACGACCCAATACTCCGGTACGCGGGCGTGAGCGTACACCGCCGCCTTGCGCCCAAGATCGTGATCGAGGGTGGTATCCGCCACCTCGACCAGCAGGCTCACGCTCGTTCCGGGAATGGGGCCATCGCCACGCGGCTCCGATGTCAGGATGATATCGGGTTGAGGAACGTCATTGTCCGACAGCCGCACCGATCCTTCGGTGCCGACGAACAGGTCGATCGCCGCCGTTTCGAGCGCTTGACGCAAACGATAGGCGAGTTCGTCCTTGGCGACCATGTGCGGGCGAAACTGCGCGTTCATGTAGAGCAGTTCCCCTTCGATCAACTCAACTCGCCCGTAGCTCTCGAATGCGCCCCGCGCGTCGAGGAACATGAAGTGGTCCGCCCGCAAGGGAACGCGCAATGGTCCAGTCTTCATGGGCGAGTATTGGTTCATCGCATCATCCTATCACGCCACCACAGACCAGCCTAGCGCACCCGCTTGACGTACACCCCGTCTGGCCGCCGCTCAGACTGGAAGTTCGGCACCGCAAGGATCAGGTCCGACAACCGCTGATAGCCGTAATTCCGGGTGTCGAAGCTCGACCGGTTGCCGGCCAGCTGGCCCATTTTGGAAACGCTGACATAGCCCTTCTCGTCGCGCTTCACCGATTGATAGGCATCGATTAGCAACGCGATCAGCTCGGGATCGATCGGCTTCTTCGTCTTGGCGACGGCGATCGACGGCGGCAGCGAATCGCCGATCGGTACGTCGACGCTCGCCGGTCTCGCAGGCGCAGCCGCCACGACTTCCGCCTTCGCCTCGCTCACCAGCGCGCCGACATCAATGAAGCGGGTGCACGCCTGCTTGAACGCCTCGGGCGTCTTGGCATTGCCGAAGCCGTATACAGGGATGCCATCCTGCCGGATCCGCATCGCCAGCGGCATAAAGTCGCTGTCCGACGACATGATGCCGAACCCGCCGATCCGCCCGCGGAACAGCAGGTCCATCGCGTCGATCGTCATCTTCATGTCGGTGGCGTTCTTGCCTTTGGTCAGGTCGAACTGCTGCTGCGGCTCGATACCGTGCTTTACCGTCATGTCTCGCCAGCCCTTCAGCGCAGGCTTCGACCAATTGCCGTAGACCCGGCGAATGTTGACGGTGCCAAGTTCTGCCAGCACCGTCAGGACGGGATCGATCGCGTGCCACGACGCGTTGTCGGCGTCGATCAGCAGGGCGATGTTGCGGTTGTTGTCTTCCATGCGCGCGAACCTCGCGGGCCGGGCGCATCCGGTCAACCGCTAAGCGTTCTGCGTCAGCGGTTCGGCCCGCGATCCGCCGGACGTGCCTGACCGTGGTTCACGTCGTTCTGTTTGGTGACCCGCTCGTGTGCTTCCGGATCGTCGATTGCGCGGGTCAGGTCGTCCTTGCTGCCGACGTCCTGCGCCAGCCTGCCGCCGCTCGATCCGGCCACGGCATCGCCGGTCGGGATCATGCCCTCGATCAGATCGGTGTCGTCGTTGTCGCGGGCAGTCTCGGTGCGTGGGGTCTCGGCCATGATCGCTCTCCTTCTGCCGTCAATAACCGGGCAGAGGGGCTCAGCGTTCCTCACTCCGCCGGGTAAGTTATGGCAATCACCTCATATTCCTTCTCGCCCGCGGGCAGTACCACCCGCCGCAGGTCGCCCGCGGTTGACCCGCGCAATGCCCGTGCGATCGGGGCATTCCATCCGATCCGACCCGAACCGGCCTCAGCCTCGTCGTCGCCGACGAGAGTCAGCACGCGCTGGTTGTTGTCCTCGTCCGCGATCGTCACCGTCGCGCCGAACCACACCCGATTGCGGTCCTGTGACTTTGCAGGATCGACGACTTTGGCCGCCTTCATTCGCCTGGACAGCCAGCCCAGTCGCCGGTCGATCTCGCGCAATCGCTTGCGGCCATAGATATAGTCGCCGTTCTCGGACCGGTCGCCGTTGCCCGCTGCCCAGGCGATCGTTTCGACCAGAGCCGGGCGCTCGGTGCCGAACAGCTGCTGGTATTCGGCGCTCAGCGTCGCATAACCCGCCGGCGTGATGTAATTCGGCCGTTGTTCCACCGATCAGCCCGGACGCTTGCCCAGATACCAGCTGAGGTTCGCCGGCCCCCGGCTCTTCGCGCGGCCCGGATTGATGAGGTCGTAGACCACCGCATTTTCCAGCACGCGCTGCACGTAGTTTCGCGTCTCCATATAGGGAATCGCCTCTATCCAGTCGACCATGTCGACCCCGCCAGTGCGCGGATCGCCATTGGCGCGCAGCCACTTGTTCACGTTGCCACCACCGGCGTTGTAAGCAGCGATGGCCAGCGGATAACTGCCATAGATGCCGAAGATCCGCTGAAAATAGCTCGACCCCAGCATAATCGACAAATTGGGATCGCTCGTGAGTGCCGACGGATTGTAGGAAATGCCAATCTTGCCCGATTGTTCGCGCGCAGTGGCAGGCATCAGCTGCATCAGCCCACGCGCACCGGCATGGCTGACCGCGGTCTTGTCGAATTGGCTCTCCTGCCGCGCGATGGCGTGGATCAGCGTCCAATTGTCCTCATACCCGGCCGGCACGCTCACAGTCGGAAAGCCCGCCGCAGAATAGTCGCTCAGCCCATTCTGCATCGCGCTGCGGCCGACCATCACGCCCAGATCGGGACGGTTGATCTCGCGCGACAGTTCGGCGGCGAGCAGGTGATCGGTGTCGCTGGTCGCCTGCGCCGCGATCTGGCGGACGAAGGCCGTCTGGTCCTGCCAGCTGCCGATCTGCCCCAGGAACCGTACTGCCCGCACCGTCTCGCGGTTGGCGAACGCCTGTCGCACCGCAGGCGCGATCGCCGGCGCGCCGATCGTCGGCGGTGCCACCAGCGCTTTGCCGGTCCGTTCCAGCGCCAGCTGACCGTAGAATTGGTCGCGATAGCCCCCGGCGCGAGCGTAGTAATTTGCCGCCTCCGCCGACTTGTTCGCTGCCTCCGCCGCGCGGCCCGCCCAATAGAATCCCTTCGCCCGCGTCTGCGGCGCCTGGCTGCCGCGGCCGTAGCGCTCGAACATCACCATCGCGTCCGCCGGTCGACCCAACTGCTTCATCGCGACCTGCCCGGCGAGCCAGACGAGGCTCGTGTAATCGTCGCGCTCGCCATAGGGCTTGGTCGATACGTCGGTGACGGCGGGGTAGGCGTCGTCGACCTGTCGCGCGATATCGTAGGCGACCTGATACTGGCTGTCCGCCTGCGCACCGCGCGCATTGATCAGCAGCACCTCATACCATTTCTCGACATCGCCGGGTCGATTGGCGAGCGCCCGCGGCCGCGCCAGCCACGACCGCGCCGTCGGCGAAGCGCCGGAATTCCGCAGCCATATCGCCCGATCGGCGACATAGCCCGGATCATTAGCATACTGATCCTGCGTGCGCATCGCGAGGTCGGCAGCGTTCGCCGCGTTGGTCCGGAACGCCAGCCGCGCCTCGAATACCGGACGGCGTGCGGGGCTGGTGTATGCGATCTGCCGCCCGGCGACGCCGGTCGCGCTCTGCCAGAGCAGCGCATCCATTCGCGCATCGTGATCGTCGGGGGTCAGCGCGCCCGCAAAGCCGCTCAGCACAGTCGCCTCGTCGTTCGCCGACAACCCGCCCTTGCGCCACGAAGCCCGCGCCGCGGCCTGCGCCTCCGGCATGCGTCCGACCGCCTGAAACGCCCGCGCCTGCGCGACCAGGCCGGCACCGCCGAGCGGGGGGAAGCGGGTGAAATAGGCGATGGCATTGGCCGGCGAAGCGTTCGCCGCCTGCCGCTCCGCCGCGCGCCGGTTGGCGGCTTCGCTCGGCCAGCCGGGATGCGCCATCAGGAACCCGGCATAGCTGTCGAACGGCAGCGCATCGGTCTGCCCGATCGCCTTCCACTGCGCGATCGATGCGGCGATCGCGCCATCGGCGGGGTTCTGTGGCGCCCGCGGCGACATGTTCGCCATCTGCGTACGATAGCGGTCCAGCTGATCCTGATCCGCGGCTTGCGGAACGGGCTGAACCTGCATCTGGACGGGAGCCGCGGTGACGCTGGCGAAGGTGGCGAGAAGGAGGCCGATCGGAAGCGTGGCTGGGTGCATGTGGACATCATACGGCCTCCACCCGTATCTGTCCTGAACGAAAACCCGTCCCGGCGCAGCAGGAGCGCGAATTACCTCATGTTTTCAGGTTCCATCCCCGCCCTCGTCACGCCATTCGCCGATGACGGCATGTTCGACGAGGCTGCTTACCGCGCGCTGGTCGACTGGCAGATTGCCGAAGGATCGTCGGCGCTCGTTCCCTGCGGCACCACCGGAGAAGCGGCGACGCTGACCGCCGACGAGCATTTCGGCATCGTCCGGGTGTGCGTCGATCAGGCGGCGGGCCGCGTGCCGGTGATCGCCGGGGCAGGATCGAACGACACGGTCGTCGCCGCCGCCAATATTGCCCGCGCCCGCGACGCCGGTGCCGACGCCGCGCTGATGGTCCCCCCCTATTATAATCGGCCGAGCCAGGACGGCATCTACCAGCACTTCGCCCGACTGGCGGAAACCGCCGAACTCCCGATCGTCCTCTACAACGTGCCGGCACGCACAGTGACCGATATCCAGCCCGCCACGATGGCCCGGATCGTCAATGCCTTTCCCAAGGTATTCGTCGCGGTGAAGGACGCCAGCGGGGCGATCGCGCGGGTCTCCGCCCACCGCGAGGCGTGCGGCCCCGACTTCATACAGCTGTCGGGCAACGACGACATGGCGCTGGCCTTCAACGCGATGGGGGGCAGGGGCTGCATCTCCGTCTCCGCCAACGTCGCGCCCCGCCTGTGCGCAGAGTTTCAGGTTGCCTGTCAGTCGGGAGATTTCAAGAAGGCATTGGCATTGCAGGACAGGCTCTACCCCCTGCACGACGCGCTCTTCACCGACGCATCGCCCGGTCCGGTGAAATACGCCATGACCCGCGTACGGGCCGATTTTCCCATGGGTATCCGCCTGCCGATGACGTGGCCCTCCGAAAGCTCGCGTGCGGCAGTAGACGCGGCGCTGGCACATGCCGGCCTGATCTGACCAAGTCCTTCCCCCCTTGCGGGGGAGGAATGTCTGTCACGATCTGCCTCTGGCAGGAATAACCGCCTCCCGCTTCCCTTGCCCCCCATCACCCCCTACATCGCCCCCACATGTCGCGTCCCAAACCCGCCACCTTCGACAAGAAGAAGATCGTCGCCGAGAACCGCAAGGCGCGGTTCGAATACACCATCGACACCGTCTACGAGGCGGGGATCGCGCTCACCGGCACCGAGGTGAAGTCGCTCCGCTTCGGCGAGGGCAGCATCGCCGAGAGCTATGCCGAGGTGCGCGATGGCATCGTCTGGCTGGTCAACGCCAACGTGCCCGAATTCAGCCACGGCAACCGCTTCAATCACGAAGCGAAGCGCCCCCGTAAATTGCTGCTTCACGAACGTGAGATAAACAAGCTCCACGGTGCCGTCGCGCGCGAGGGGATGACCCTTGTGCCGCTTAGTGTGTATTTTAACGGGCGAGGGCGCGCGAAGGTGGAGCTGGCATTGGCCAAGGGTCGCAAGGATCACGACAAGCGCGCCGCGATCAAGGAGCGCGAGTGGAAGCGCGAAGCCGGTCGCATCATGCGCGACCGGGGCTGATGGCAGCCACAGCGCCGGGCATGTTCCACAAGAGTATCGCATGGTGCCGGCGCAACATGCCGACGCGCGAATCGATGGAATCAAACCGCTTGCTTCGTCCCGTCGCGCATCGCGTGATGGAGCCCGGCCTGTGGCGCTTCAATCGCCGCTCTGTTCCGCGCGGCGTGGCGCTCGGGATGGTCGCGGGCTTCCTGTTCCCGGTCGCGCAGATCGCCATCGCCGCGCTGTTCGCGTTGCCGTTCCGCGCGAACGTGCCGGTCGCGGCACTGACGACCTTCATCACCAACCCGCTGACGACGCCGTTCCTCTGGTATGTCGCATACCGTATCGGCACGTGGCTGCTGCGGAGCGACGCGCCCGCGATTACCCAGCCGGTCACACAGGCGGCTACCGGCTGGCTCCAATGGCTCACCGGGGCGCTCGACTGGCTCTGGTCGCAGGGGCCGGCGTTCGGGCTGGGCCTGATCGTCCTCACCACCGTCTGCGCGGTGCTGGGCTACGCGCTGACGGCACTCGGCTGGCGGCTGTGGATCGCGCGCAAGTGGCGACATCGTCACAATGGAAACCATATTTGACGAGCCGTTTTAACTGATTACAACACTGCGCATCAAGAGTCGTTTTCCCAAGGATACTCGATGCGCAATACGGTTATCGCCGCTCTTCTGCTCGCCTCCGCCGCAACCGGCGCCGTCTACGCCCAGACCGCAGCCACGACGGCCGCGCCGGTCCCCGGCAAGCCGCAGCTCGGTGACTTCGGTGTCGATCTGACCGCGATGGACAAGGCTGTCCTGCCCGGCAACGACTTCTACAATTACGTCAACGGCGCGTGGATGGCCCGCACCGAGATTCCTGCCGACCGTTCCAGCTGGGGCGGCTTCGCGATCCTGCGCAACCTGTCCGACGAACGGACCCGCGCGGTGATCGAAGGCTCGGCCGCCAATCCCGGCGGCGATCCGGTGTCGGCCAAGATCGGCGATACCTATGCCAGCTTCATGGACGTCGCCAAGATCGAGGCTGCCGGCGCCGCGCCGCTGAAGCCGTATCTTGCCAAGATCGCTGCGATCAACACGCAGGCCGATCTCGCCATGGCGTTCGGCGAAGCGACGATGCACGGCATCGACGTGCCGATCGGCGCCGGCGTGCAGCAGGACCTGAAGGACAACACCGTTTACGCCGTCTATCTCGGCCAGGGCGGCATCGGCCTGCCGGACCGCGATTACTTCCTGAAGGACGATCCCAAGTTCGCCGAGGCGCGCACCAAGTACGTCGCCTACATCGCCGACATGCTGCGCATGGCCGGCCAGCCTGACCCACAGGGCGCGGCACAGCGCATCTTCGACCTCGAGAAGAGCATCGCGCAGGTGCACTGGGAGCGCGCCGAACTGCGTCAGGTCGAAAAGGGCTACAACCCGATGGAGGTGGCGCAGCTCGCCACCGCGATGCCGGGCTTCGACTGGAAGGCGATGCTCGCCGCACAGGGCCTCGGCGCGCAGACGCGCGTGATCGTCGGCCAGCCTTCGGCGCTGACCGCGACCGCCAAGATCGTCGCCGCCACGCCGCTGCCGGTGTGGAAGGAATATCTGGCGTTCCACACCATCTCGAACGCCGCACCGTTGCTGTCGTCGAACTTCGTCAACACGCAGTTCGCGTTCTACGGCACGACCCTGTCGGGGACGCCGCAGCTGAAGGAGCGCTGGAAGCGCGGCGTCGACCTCGTCAACGGCAGTCTGGGTGAGGCGGTCGGCCAGGTCTACGTTCAGAAGTATTTTCCGCCCGAGGCCAAGGCGAAGGCCGACGAACTGGTCCGCAACCTGATCAGCGCGATGGATGCCCGTCTCGCCAAGCTGGAATGGATGGCACCCGAGACCAAGGTGAAGGCGCGCGCCAAGCTGGCGGCGTTCACGCCGAAGATCGGCTACCCCGACAAGTTCCGCGACTATACCAACCTGCGCGTGGTGAAGGGCGACGTGCTCGGCAACGCCGACCGCGTCGCGGAGTTCGAATACAAGCGTCAGCTCGACAAGATCGGCAAGCCGGTCGATCGCGCCGAATGGTTCATGACCCCGCAGACGGTCAACGCCTACGCCAACCCGCTGATGAACGAGGTCGTGTTCCCGGCCGCGATCCTCCAGCCGCCGTTCTTCGATCCCAACGCCGATCCGGCCGTCAACTATGGCGCGATCGGCGCGGTGATCGGCCACGAGCTTTCGCACCACTTCGACGATCAGGGTCGCAAGTTCGATCCGAAGGGCAATTTCGCCGACTGGTGGACGGCAGAGGACGTCAAGCGCTTCGGCGCGCTGACCGACAAGGTCGTCGCGCAATACGGCGCCTACGAACCGATCCCCGGCAGCAAGGTCAACGGCCAGCTGACGCTGGGCGAGAACATGGCCGACCTCGCCGGCATCAACGTCGCCTACGACGCCTACAAACTGTCGCTGAAGGGCAAGAAAGCACCTGTGCTGAACGGCTTCACCGGCGATCAGCGCTTCTTCATGGGCTTCGGACAGGTCTGGCAGACCAAGGCGCGCGAGGCGGCGATCAAGAACCAGCTGACCACCGATCCGCACACGCCGGGCCAGTGGCGCGCCTATGTCGTCCGCAATATGGACGCCTGGTATCCGGCGTTCGACGTGAAGCCGGGCCAGAAATATTATCTCGCGCCCGCCGACCGCATCAAGATCTGGTAAGCCTCGGCTGTCTGTGAACCTTTGGCTGTCCCACATCCTCCGTCACCCCGGACTGGTTCCGGGGTCCACTTCGCGGATGGGGGAGGCGTTCGCGGCTCCAGCTTTTCCTTCGCGGACCAGTGGACCCCGGAGCAAGTCCGGGGTGACGGTGGAAAGCTCGGAAGCGTCGCAGCCCACTTAGAAGTTTGAATAATCTCACCGCCGTCCGCCTTGACCGGCGGGCGGCGGTTTTCGTTTCGTCTGGAGTAGCCATGAAAACCATCCTCATCGCCGGTCTGCTCGGCGCGTCGGCGCTCGCCGGCATCGTCCACGCCCAAACCGCGCCCGCACCAGCCACGACCGCCGGCAAGCCCGAACTGGGCACCTATGGCTTCGACGAGGCGGGGATGAACCGTGCCGCCGCACCGGGCGACGACTTCTACGACTATGCCAACGGCGCCTGGGCGAAGAGCACCGCCATCCCCTCCGACAAATCGAGCTTCGGCGCTTTCGACGTGCTCGCCGACCGTTCGCGCGACCGTACCCGCGGCATCCTCGAAGCGGCCGCCAAGGACAAGGGTTCGAAGATCGGCACTGCCTACGCAACCTATCTCGACACGACGGAAATCGAGAAGAAGGGCCTCGCGCCGATCAAACCGTGGATGACGCAGATCAAATCGGCAACCAAGGCAAGTTACGCGGCGCTGATCGCCAAGGCCGCGCGTCAGGGCGTCGGCACGCCCTTCGGCACCGGCGTCGGCCAGGACGCGAAAAATCCGGAGGTGTACATCGTCGGCGTCCGCCAGTCCGGCCTCGGTCTGCCCGATCGCGATTATTACCTCGAAGCCAAGAACGCCAAGGAGAAGGCAGGCTACGAGGCGCATGTCGCCAGGATGTTCACTCTGGCCGGCGAGCCGAACGCCGCCGCACGCGCCAAGGCGCTCATCGATTTCGAAACCCGGATCGCGCAGGTCAGCTGGACCCGCATCGACAGCCGCGACGCCAACAAGACGTACAACAAGATGACCGTCGCCGATCTGACGCGCGCCGCGCCGGGCTTCGACTTCGTCACCTATCTGAAGGGGCTCGGCACCCCCGTCGACAGCCTCAACGTCAGCCAGCCGTCCGCGATCACCGGGATTGCCGCGCTGATCGCGCAGGCACCAATCGGCGTGTTGCAGGACCAGTTGCTGATCCGCAGCCTCGACAATTATGCCGACGTGCTGCCTGCCGCCTTCGATCAGGAGCAATTCGCCTTCTATGGTACGCTCCTGTCAGGCACGCCGCAGCAGGAGGAGCGCTGGAAGCGCGCGGTCGGCTTCACCAGCGGCGCGCTGTCCGACGAGGTCAGCAAGGTCTATGTCGCGCAATATTTCCCGCCCGAAACGAAGGCGGCAGCGGACACGCTCGTCAAGAACGTGCTCGCCGCGATGGGAACGCGCATCGACAAGCTCGACTGGATGGCGCCCGAAACCAAGGTGAAGGCGCATGCCAAGCTCGCGGCCTTCACCCCGAAGATCGGCTATCCCGACCGCTGGCGCGACTATTCCGCGCTGAAGATCGTCGCCGGCGATGCGTTCGGCAACGAACGGCGCGCGGCGGAATGGCGCTACAACTACAACATCGGTCATCTCGGCAAACCGTTGCAGCGCTGGGAATGGGGCATGACCCCGATGACGGTGAACGCCTATGCCAATTTCGGCATGGTCGAGATCGTCTTCCCCGCCGCGATCCTGCAGCCGCCGTTCTTCGATCCCAATGCCGATCCGGCGGTGAACTATGGCGGCATCGGCGCGGTGATCGGACACGAACTCAGCCATCATTTCGACGATCAGGGCTCGAAATACGACGCCAAGGGGCAGTTGACCGACTGGTGGACGCCGCAGGATGTCGAGCGGTTCAAGGCACTGACCGGCAAGCTCGTCGCGCAATATGACGCGTACGAACCGCTGCCCGGTCTGCACGTGAAGGGTGCGCTGACGCTCGGTGAGAACACCGCGGACCTCGCCGGCCTGTCGGTGGCCTATGATGCCTACAAGAAGTCGCTGAACGGCAAGGAGGCACCGGTGATCGGCGGCATGACCGGCGATCAACGCTTCTACCTCGGCTGGGCGCAGGTGTGGCGTCGCAACTACCGCGAGGCCAACCTCAAGCAGCGGCTGATGACCGATCCGCACAGCCCCTCGCAACAGCGCACCTGGGTCGTCCGCAATCTCGATCCCTGGTATCCGGCCTTCAAGCCGGCGCCCACCGGGAAGCTGGTACTGACGCCCGAACAGCGCGTCCGGATCTGGTAGACGTCATCCCTCCCTCGCTCCGGCGGGGGAGGGACTGTCATTGACCTCAAGCGGACATTGCCAAGGTCGAGCCGCACTCGACGCACGGTTACGTCTTCACGTCTCTTCTCCCTGGGCCCAGCCAAACCAATCGCTTGACGCCGCCCGTCACATCCCGCGATGACATCGCCGACATGGCGTCCCACCCGATCCCCGCAGGCCTTGATCCCACCCGCGCTGCCGCCGTGGTCGCGGGTATAGCCACGCTCGCCGCCGCCGGTCTCGTGCTACTCCTCGTCGGCAGCGTCGCTGCCGCCGCCGGATTCGCAGCGATCGGCATCATCGCAGGTGGGGCCGTCGTCGCGTGGCGCCTGCTTTCCTCGCCGTCGGTGCGTGATCAGCAATCGGTCGATTGGGAATTTACGCGCACCGTCGCGCAAGCGAGCGGGGACGCCGTGGCGATCACCGACCGCGCCGGCCGTCTTGTCTGCGCGAACGACGCCTACGAGACGTTGTTTGCCGGCTTTCCGACGCCGCCCGGATTGCCCCTGGGTGGCGATGGCGTCGCCCAACTCGGCAATGCGGGCCGGATCGCATGGCGGGACGGTTCGGCGGACGTTTCAGGCATGCATGTCGGGGCGCACCGCATTCGCGCGCACATCACCCGCTCCGGCGACGAAGGCGACATGCTCGTCTGGCGCTTCGTCGTCCTTCAGAAGCACGACGTCGTTGCCTCGACCGAGACGCTCATCGGCGGCGCGACCGGGGATCGCCTTGGTGGTGCAGGCGTGATGGCCGCGCTGATAGGCCCCGACGGTCGGGTCCGCGCCGCCAACCGCGTGCTCACCCAGCGGGCACTCGGCGGAATCGGCGCGATCGAGGGGCGGGATTTCGCCCGCCTGCTCATCACCGACAGCCGTGGACTCGTCCGCTTCGAACGTGAAGGGCTCGACGGTACACCGCTCCGCGTCCTCCAGATCCCGTTCATGGAGGCGGAGGATGCCCCGGTGCTCGTCGCGCTGCTCGACGACGAGGATACTGCTCCCGCGATCGGCGCGAGCGCCTCCGCTCATGTCCGCAGCCTTGTCAGCCTGATGCCGTTCGGCATGGCACTGGTCGATCGCGAAGGGCGCTTCCTCCAGATGAACGACGCCTTCATCCGTGCCGCCGGCGTCGATCCGCACGCACCTCCGCTCTACCCCGGAGACCTCGTCGTGCGCGAGGACAAGACTGCGGTTGCCGACGCCATTCGACGCTTCGCCGGCGGCGCGACGCACTCGTCGGACATGGCCGTCCGGCTGAAGAGCCACCCGGAAGAACCCGTCGCTCTGACCATTGCCGGTGCCCGGGGATTGGGCGACGCCGCGGTGCTGCTCAGCCTGAAGGACAATAGCGAGGAAAGCCGTTTGAAGCGTGAGGTCGCGCAGGCGACGAAGATGCAGGCGGTCGGTCAGCTGGCCGGCGGCGTCGCCCACGACTTCAACAACATCCTCACCGCCATCATCGGGCATTGCGACCTGATGATGATGCGCCATTCACCTGGCGACAGCGACTATGACGACATCCAGCAGATCCGTACAAATTCCAACCGCGCCGCCAGCTTGACCCGTCAGCTGCTGGCGTTCAGCCGTCAGCAAACCCTGCGCCCCCAGACCCTGCAATTGCCCGATGTGGTTGCCGAGGTTTCCAATCTCCTCAAGCGGCTCATGGGCGAACAGATCACGCTCGACGTCACGCACGGCCGCAATCTTGGCGCAGTACGCGCCGATCCGGGCCAGCTGGAGCAGGTGGTCGTCAACCTCGCCGTCAATGCCCGCGACGCGATGCTCTCGCACAATCCACGCGGCGGCGGCACGCTCACGATCCAGACCAAGGCGGTGACCGCAGCGGAGGTTCGTGCGATGGCGTCCGACATACTGCCGGTCGCGGATTACACCGCACTCGTCGTCAGTGATACCGGTGCAGGCATCCCGCCCGAAATTCTGCCGAAGATCTTCGAACCCTTCTTCACCACCAAGGAAGTGGGGAAGGGCACGGGCCTGGGCCTGTCGACCGTCTATGGCATCGTCAAACAATCGGGCGGCTGGATCTTCGCCGAATCAAAGCCGGGTCAGGGCGCAACCTTTACGATGTATCTGCCCGTCCATGCCGCCGGCACGGTCACCCGCACGCCCGTTCCGACCCGGGCACCCGCGAAGCCGGTCGAGATGTGGGGCACCGGCACCATCCTGCTGGTCGAGGACGAAGACATGGTTCGGGCCGTTGCCGAACGCGCGCTGACCCGACAGGGATACACCGTAATGACCGCCGAAAATGGAGAAGCTGCACTCGATCTGCTCGACAAGAACGGCCGACCGGATCTGCTCATCAGCGACGTGGTCATGCCGACGATGGATGGCCCGACGATGGTCCGCCATGCGCGCGATCGCTACCCGGACCTGCCGATCATTTTCATGTCCGGCTATGCCGAGGAGCAATTGCGCAAGTCGATCGACCTCGACAACGTCGCCTTCCTGCCAAAACCGTTCAGCGTGCAACAACTGGCAGAAGCGGCAAGGGACGTGCTGGCCGCCACGTGATTCCTTCCCAGCATCGCAAGGGGGTGGAGGGGCAGGTTTCGTCCCGGGCTGCTCTTGCAAACAACATGTTGGCATTGCGCAACAACCGCGGGTAAGGACCATGCATGCCTTCCCCCATGCAGATCCTCATCGTCGAGGATGAACCGCTCATCGCGATGATGCTCGAGGATTTCCTCGAGGTTCTGGACAAGACCGCCGTCGGCACCGTCGATAGTGTCGCTAGCGCACTTGCACGCGTTGAAGGCGGCGGCATCGACGCCGCCATCCTCGACGTCAACCTGCGGGGCGGCGAGAAGAGCACGCCCGTCGCCGAAGCGCTCGCCGCACGCGACATTCCGTTCGTATTCGCCACCGGCGGCAGTGACGATAGCGTGGATGCCCAGTTCCGCGACCGCCCCGTGTTGCAGAAGCCTTTCACCATGGACGGCGTCGCGAAGGCTCTGGACGCGCTCTGAGCTAATTTTAGCGTAACAGACTTGCGTCGCGGGCTGGCTCGACGCAATAGCCTGTCGCCATGACCCAGTTCGACAAGACCCGTTTGCCGAGCCGCCACGTCTCGGTAGGACCAGAGCGCGCCCCGCATCGCAGCTATTATTACGCGATGGGGATCGCTGAAGAGGATATCGCCAAGCCCTTCGTCGCGCTGGCCAGTGCCGGCAACAATTCGGCGCCGTGCAATACGACGCTCGACGCGCAGGCCGATGCCGCGCAGGCCGGCGTCATCAACGGCGGCGGCATGCCGCGCCGGTTCAACACGATCACCGTCACCGACGGCATCGCGATGGGCCATCAGGGCATGAAAGCCTCGCTGGTCAGCCGTGAGGTGATCGCCGATTCGGTCGAGCTGTCCGTCCGCGGCCATTGCTACGACGCGCTCGTCGGTTTCGCCGGCTGCGACAAGTCGCTCCCCGGCATGATGATGGCGATGCTGCGCCTCAACATCCCGTCGATCTTCGTTTATGGCGGATCGATCCTGCCCGGCCGTTTTCAGAACCGCGACGTCACCGTCGTCGACGTGTTCGAAGTCGTCGGCAAATACGCCGCCGGCGCCTGTCCGCTGTCGGAAGTGCACGAGCTGGAAAAGGTCGCCTGCCCCGGTCACGGCGCATGCGGCGGCCAGTTCACCGCCAATACCATGGCCTGCGTCGGCGAGGCGATCGGGCTCAGCCTGCCGAACAGCAACATGGTTCCCGCACCCTACACCACGCGCGAACAGATCGCCGTCGCCGCCGGTGCGCAGGTGATGGAACTGGTCGCGAAACAGCTCCGTCCCCGCGACATCTGCACGCGCGAAGCCTTCATCAACGCCGCCCGCGTCGTCGCAGCCACCGGCGGATCGACCAATGCCGCGCTCCACCTGCCCGCGATGGCCAGCGAGGCAGGCATCGACTTCGACCTGTTCGACGTTGCCGAAGCGTTCAAGTCGACGCCCTATATCGCCGACCTCAAGCCCGGCGGGCAATATGTCGCCAAGGACATGTACGAGGCCGGCGGCGTCTACATGCTGATGAAGACGATGCTGAACGGCGGCCTGCTCGACGGCAATTGCATGACGGTCACGGGCAGGACTTTGGGCGAGAACATCGATCAGGTGACGTGGAACCCGGACCAAAAGGTCATCTACGACGTCAATACCCCGCTGAGCCCGACCGGCGGCGTCGTCGGCCTGCGTGGCAGCCTCGCTCCCGATGGCGCGATCGTGAAGGTCGCCGGCATGCACCGCCTCCAGTTCGAAGGGCCGGCGCGCGTTTTCGATTGTGAGGAGGATTGCTTCGCCGCGGTCGAGGCGCGCAGCATCAACGAAGGTGAAGTCCTCGTCATCCGCTACGAGGGGCCGAAGGGCGGCCCCGGCATGCGCGAGATGCTGTCGACCACCGCCGCGCTCTACGGCCTTGGCATGGGCGAAAAGGTCGCGCTCATCACCGACGGTCGCTTTTCCGGGGCCACCCGCGGTTTCTGCATCGGCCACGTCGGCCCCGAGGCCGCCGAGGGCGGTCCGATCGCGCTGGTCGAGGACGGCGACACGATCCGTATCGATGCCGAGGCCGGCACCATCGACCTCGTCGTCGAGGACGCCACGCTCGTGGCTCGCCGTGCCGCATGGCAACCGCGGGTGAACGATTACGGCTCGGGCGCATTGTGGCGCTATGCGCAGAACGTCGGTCCCGCATGGCAAGGCGCCGTTACCCACCCCGGCGCGAAAGCCGAAACCCACGTCTATGCGGATATTTGATCGCGGACTGGCGGCAGGAGCGTTGCTGCTCCTCGCCGGATGCGGAAATCCCGCGACACAGACCGCGAACACCAACGTCCTCGCGCAGGCAGAGGCACAACAGGCGAAGGCCGCCGAGGATGACGGCAACATTCTTTGCGCCCGGGGTCAGGGCGCTTTGCAGCGCACTTGCACGATCGAACAGGCGCAAGGCCGGCAGGGCCTGATCCTCACCCTGCGGCATTCCGACGGCGGGTTCCACCGCCTGTTGGTTACCAGGGACGGTCGCGGCGTCATCGCCGCCGATGGCGCGGAGGCGGCACAGGTCACCATTCCCGACGCCGGGTCGATCGACGTATCGATCGGCGGTAGCCGCTATCGCCTGCCCGCGACGATCAAGAGCGGCGGGTGATTTCCGTTCACGGCCAGCCCATCCTGACGACAGCCGGAATGCGCGCTGCCGAGAACGCCGCCATCGCCGCGGGCACCTCGGCCGAAACGCTTATGAACCGGGCGGGACAAGGGATCGCACAATCCGCCCGACGCCTCGCCGCGGGAGCCGACGTCCTGATCCTCTGCGGCCCCGGCAATAATGGCGGCGACGGCTATGTCGCCGCGGCGGCGCTGCACGCCGCCGGCGTTCCGGTTCGCGTAGCGGCAAACGCTGAATCGAAAACCGAAATCGCCCGCGGTGCGCGTAGCCGCTGGACCGGCATTATCGAGCCGCTCGACCAGACCCGCCCAGCCCCGATCTTGATCGACTGTGTCTTCGGCAGCGGCCTCACACGTCCCCTCGCGCCCGACCTCGATGCCGCCCTCGCACGTGTCGCCCGGGCGGCGCGCATCGTGATCGCGGCGGATCTTCCGAGCGGCACGAATGCCGACACTGCGGAAGCCCCCGTCTGGGCAAGACAAACCCCCGCCACCGTGACGCTCGCTCTCGGCGCGCCAAAGCCGGCCCATGTCCTCCACCCCGCCGCGGCGGCATGCGGTGCCATCCGCCTCATCGACCTCGGCATCGATCGCCCGGATGGCGTCACCATCGCTGCAAGACCCGATCTTCCGCAGCCTGGCCCAGAATCGCACAAATACACTCGCGGTATGGTTGCCATCGTCGCCGGCGCGATGGAGGGCGCCGCCCGCCTCGCCGCGGTCGCCGCACTGCGCAGCGGCGCCGGCTACGTGGCGCTCTACGGCGGCACCGGACAGGGTAGCCCGGACGCGATCGTTCATCGCCCCTACGATCCCGAAGCACTGGCCGACACGCGTATCGGCGCGATCCTCATCGGCCCGGGGCTCGGTCGCGACGATCGGGCCCGTACCCGTCTGGCCGCCCTGATCGAAGCCGACGGTCACCCGATCGTCATCGATGGCGACGCGCTCCACCTCCTCGACCCCGACGCGCTGAGGGCGCGTAAGAACGCTGTCATCCTCACTCCCCACGCAGGCGAGTTCAACGCCCTGTTCGGCACCCCCGAAGGCTCGTTGCTCGATCACGCCCGCATCGCTGCAACCCGCGCCAATGCGATCGTGGTGTTGAAAGGCCCCACCACGATCGTCGCCAGCGCGACCCGAACGATCGTCCACCCTGGCGGCAATCCGTGGCTTTCCACCGCCGGCACCGGCGACGTTCTCGCCGGCACGATCGCGGCACAGCTCGCTTATCCGAACGCCGATCCGCTCACCGCCGCCAGCGCTGGCACATGGCTCCACGCCCGCGCCGCGGCGTTTTGCGGCAACAGCTTCATCGCCGACGACTTGGCAAACGCGCTCACCCCCGCCAGAGCCAGCGCATGACATCCGACAACATGATCCTGCGCGTCGCCGCCCGCGGCGATGGCGTCACCGGGGACGGTCGTCACGCCGCCTTCGCCGCGCCCGGCGACCTGCTGGGCGACGATGGCACGCTGACGTTTGGTCCACATCACCAGGTTGCACCGTGCCGCCACTTCCCCGAATGCGGCGGTTGCCAGCTCCAGCACCTCGACGACGAAGCCTATGCCGCCTTCGTCACCGATCGCGTCGCCAGCGCGCTCGACGGGCAGGATCTGACCGCAACACTGCGCCCGCCGCTCGTTTCACCACCGAACACCCGCCGTCGCGCTACGCTGCACGCGGAAGGGAAGGGCGGTCGCGTCACGCTCGGCTTCAACGCCGAAAAGAGCCATGACATTGTCGACATGCGCGAATGCCACGTTCTCGCGCCCGAACTGTTCGCCGTCGTCGCGCCCCTGAGAGCGCTTTTGCAAAAACTCGGCTTCAAACGCCGCGGTGACGTGCACCTGACGCTGTCCGACCAGGGCCCGGACGTGATGGTCACCAACCTGACCGCCGACGGCCTCGCTGCTGCGGAGAAGATAACCGACTACTGCGAACGTCACGGCATCGCGCGCTTCACGCTCGACAGCGGCGACGGTCCGGAGTCACGCTGGGAACCGCAGCCGGTGACGATCACGCTCGGCGGTATCCCGGTCCCGCTGCCGCCGGCATCCTTTCTGCAGGCGACGCAGGAAGGCGAGGACGCGCTTGTCGCCGCGATGCGGGAAGCGACCAGGGGCGCGGCCACGATCGCCGACCTGTTCGCCGGCCTCGGCACCTTCACTCTCGCACTTCCCGCGCGTGTCTATGCTGCGGAGGGCGCACGCGATGCCGTATTCTCCCTGAAAGCCGCCGCAGGCATCCGCCAGATGCAGGTCTTCACGGAACACCGGGACCTCTACCGTCGTCCGCTGACCGTTCCCGAACTCGACCGTTTCGATGCGATCGTCATCGATCCTCCCCGCGCCGGTGCCCGCGACCAGACCGAAGCGCTCGCCGCTTGCCAGTCGAAGGTGATCGGCTACGTTTCCTGCAATCCCAGCAGCTTCGCCCGTGACGCCAAGCTCCTGATCGAGGGCGGCTGGCGCATCGACTGGATTCAGCCCGTCGGCCAGTTCCGTTGGTCCACCCATGTGGAACTGGCCGCGCGCTTCGTTCGATAGGGCAGCGCCTCCTCAAACGGGGTATGTGGCGGCCACGAAGAACAAGCCATCGGGCGGCGCATTCAGTCCCAGCTGCGCCCGATCCCGCGCGTCCAACGCCTCGGCGACCTGATCCACCGACCAGCGCCCCATACCCACCAACGCCAGACACCCGACCATCGACCGCACCTGATGATGCAGGAACGAGCGCGCAGCGGCCCGCACGGCGATCCGCTCTCCTGACCGCTCGACAGTCAGGACATCCAGCGTTCGGACCGGAGAATCCGCCTGACAATGCGCCGACCGGAACGTCGTGAAATCATGCCGCCCGACGAGCACCGCCGCCGCCGCCGCCATCGCGGCATCATCCAGTGGTTGGGGCACCTGCCATGCCAGTCCGGCCTCCCACGTCAACGGCGCGCGCCGATTGACGATTCGATACTCATAGGCGCGCGCCAGGCACGAAAATCGCGCATGCCAATCGTCCGCCACTACGACGCAGTCGAGGACCGCAACCGGGTTCGGCCGCACCCGCGCGTTCAGCGCTTCCATTAACCGGAATGGCGTGATGGCCCTGACGATATCGACATGCGCCCGCATTCCAAGCCCATGCACGCCCGCATCGGTCCGCCCGGCCGCATGCACCGCCGTCCGCTCGCCGGTCACGAGGAACACCGCCTCTTCCAGTGCCGCCTGCACGCTCGGCCCATGCTTCTGCCGCTGCCAACCCATGAACGGCCGGCCATCATATTCCACCGTCAGCGCGAATCGCGTCAAAGTCGGGTCGCCGATCGTACCGGAAACCCGCGCAACAGGTCGGCCGTGCTGGTCACCCCGCGCCCGGCGCGCTGCACCGACGTCGGTCGGATCGCGCCATCCCCGCATGCGATCGTCAGCCCCGCATCGACGGTCATACCCTCGCCGCCGGGGAAGCTGAACGGCAACACCTCCGCTGCCAGCACCTTCACCCGCTCGCCAGCCACCTCGAACCAGGCTCCGGGGGCGGGGTTCATCGCCCGCACCAGCCGCTCGACCTCTATCGCACTCCGGGTGAAGTCGATCCGCGCCTCCGCCTTGTCGATCTTGCTGGCATAGGTCACGCCCTCGTCCGGTTGCGCTACGGCGGGATGCGCCTCGAGATCGCGCAGCACCTCCACCATCAGCCGTGCGCCCAATGCCGCCAGTTCCCGGGTCAGCGCGCCAGCCGTCTTGCCCTCAACGGCGACACGTCCCTCCAGTCGAACCGGTCCGGTATCGAGTCCCGCTTCCATCTGCATGATGCCGACCCCCGTCTCGGCGTCTCCGGCCAGGATCGCCCGCTGCACCGGCGCCGCGCCACGCCAGCGCGGCAACAGCGATCCATGCACGTTCAGACAGCCATGCACCGGCGCGTCCAGAACGGCCCGCGGCAGGATCAGGCCGTAGGCCGCTACTATTGCCACGTCCGCGTCGAGGTCGGCAAACGCCGCCTGTTCCTCCGCCCCCTTCAGGCTGACCGGGTGCCGAACGGGAATGCCAAGCGCCTCCGCCCGGCTCTGCACCGGAGACGCCACCGTTTCACGCCCGCGTCGCCCGGCCGGCCGCGGCGGCTGGCTGTACGCCGCGACGACATCGTGGCCCGCATCCACCAGCGCCTCCAGCGTCGGCACCGCGAAGTCCGGAGTTCCCATGAAGATGATCCGCATCGCCGCCTTCAACGCGCTGGCGGGCGGGCGCGCAACCCCCTATCTGTTCTGGCTATGGCGTCTCCCGAAATCGAAGCCCTGACCCAGGCGCTGGCACGTCTTCCCGGCCTCGGCCCGCGCTCGGCCCGCCGCGCCGTGCTTCACCTGCTCAAGAAGCGTGACGCCGCGCTTGGTCCATTGCGCGCCGCGCTGGAAGCGGTCGACGAACGGCTTGAGACCTGCGCCACCTGCGGCAACGTCGACACCGCCAACCCGTGCGCGATCTGCGCCGACCCGCGCCGCGACCAGCGCTCGCTCTGCGTGGTCGAGGAAGTCGCCGACTTATGGGCGCTTGAACGCTCGCGTCTGTTCTCTGGCCGGTTCCACGTCCTCGGCGGTCGCCTGTCCGCGCTCGAAGGCGTTCGCCCCGAAGACCTGTCGATCGACGCCCTCGTCACCCGCGTCGAGGCCGGCGGCATCGACGAGGTCGTGCTGGCGATGAACGCTACCCTCGAAGGCCAGACCACGGCGCATTACCTCGCGGAGCGCATCGAACGCTTCCCCGTCCGCGTCACCCAGCTCGCCCATGGCCTGCCGGTGGGGGGAGAACTGGATTACCTCGATGAAGGCACCCTCGCGCAGGCGCTGCGAGCGCGGCGTCCCGTTGCCTGACGCCCCACAATCTTGACGCATCCTGACGACCGACCTAGCTCACCCGTCATGGCAGTCCTCCCTATCGTCGAAGTCCCCGATCCGCGCCTGCGCGTCATCTCCAAGCCCGTCGAGGCGATTACCGACGACACGCGCGCGTTCGTGTCCGACATGATCGACACGATGTACGCCGCCAACGGCATCGGCCTTGCCGCGATACAGGTCGGAATCGACAGCCGCATTCTCGTCATCGATCTGCAGGACGAGAAGGACGAGGACGACAAGCCGATCAAGGCGCCTCACGCCTATATCAACCCCGAAATCCTCTCGGTCAGCGAAGAGACGAGCACGTATAACGAAGGCTGCCTGTCGATCCCCGAGCAATACGCCGACGTCGCCCGTCCCGCCGCCTGCCGCGTTCGCTGGCAGGATGAACAGGGCGCGACGCATGAGGAAGACCTCACCGGGCTGCTCGCCACCTGCATGCAGCACGAGATCGATCACCTGAACGGCGTATTGTTCATCGACCACATCAGCCGCCTCAAGCGCGACATGGTGATGAAGAAGCTGACCAAGATGCGCCGCGGCTGATCCATAGGAAAGCCGCCACACCTCCCCCGTCATCCCCGACGTGTTCCGGGGGCCACTTCGCGGATGGGAGAAAAGCAGGAGGCGTGGGCGGGCTGGTCGTGGACGGGTTGATCCCCGAACACATCCGGGGCGCCGGCCGTGCAGGAACGGGTTCTTGCCAATGGTAAATTTCCCTGTCGCCAACCGCACGTTCGACGTATGTTCCCGCCACAACAAGGGAAACGCAGTCGTTGGACCAGTCTCTCATCATCGCCATTTTGGCCCTCGTCGTCGGCCTCGTCATCGGGTGGCTGCTCGCAAACCGCAAAGCCGCCACGCTGGCCGCCGATCTTGCGGTGGCGCAGAGCAGGGCTGCCGACGCCGACCTGGTCCGCCAGACTCGCGACGCCGTCGAACGTGAACGCAACGACGCGATCCGCGATCTTGCCGCCCTCCGCGCCCAAGCCGAAGACCTCATCGCCACCGCCGAATCACTTCGCATTGAACTGACGACCATCCGCGCCGACCGCGACGCTGCGCGAGCCGACCTAGCCACGCTGAAGGCGCAGCACGAAGCCTTCGAAACCCGCCTAGCCGACATGCGCGAGGCGAAGGATCTGATGGCCACCCAGTTCAACGATCTTGCTAACAAGGCGCTGACCGACGCGCAAAAGGCGTTCCTGGAGCGTGCTGAAGCGCGCTTTCGTCAGTCCGAGGAACTCGCCGGGACCAACCTCAAGTCACTGCTTCAGCCGGTGAACGATCGCCTGCTGCGCTACGAAGAGGGTGTCGCCAAGGTCGAGGCGGAACGCCGCGACGCCTTCGGCGACCTCAAGGGCCAGATCGAACAGATGCGCCTCGGTCAGGAACGCGTCTCCGGCGAAGCCGCCAAGCTCGTCAACGCGCTCCGCAATGCCCCCAAGGCCCGGGGCCGTTGGGGCGAACAGCAATTGCGCAATGTGCTGGAGAGCTGCGGTCTTGCAGAGCACACCGATTTCGCGATGGAAGTCAGCGTGGCCGACGGGGAGGGCGGTCGCCTGCGCCCCGACGCGATCGTCACCATACCAGGCGGCAAGTCGCTGATCATCGATGCCAAGGTATCTCTCAACGCCTATCAGGATGCGTTTGGCGCCGTAGACGAGGCCGATCGTAAGGCCGGTCTCATCGCCCATGCCACATCGATCCGGGCGCATGTCAACGGTCTGTCGGCGAAAAGCTACTGGTCGCAATTTGCCGATACGCCGGATTACGTCATCATGTTCATCCCGGGAGAGCATTTTCTTTCCGCGGCACTCGAACACGACCACGAGATCTGGCAGTTCGCTTTCGACAAGCGGGTTCTTCTGGCGACACCGACCAACCTTGTCGCCATCGCGCGCACTGTCGCTGCGGTCTGGCGTCAGGAAAAGCTCGCCACCGAAGCTCGCGCCATCGGTGTCCTGGGCAAGGAACTCTACGATCGTCTCGCGAAGGCCGGCGAGGACCTTCGCAAGGTCGGCAGCGGCCTCACCACGGCCGTCAACAACTACAACAGCTTCGTCTCCAGCTTCGAAAGCCGGGCGCTGGTTTCGGCGCGCAAGTTCCGCGACCTCAATATCGAACCCGGCGCGCGCGAAATCAGCGTGCTGGAACCGGTCGAGGCGCTCGCACGCTACGGTGACGAGCAGCCGCCACGCCTCTCGGACGCGGCGCAATAGGGGGCGATACGATGCGCGAAATGTATGACGGCGACTTGGTCATGGACCGGGACGGCAGTGTATCGGGCATGATCGCCGGTGATGTGATCGTCCCGTCCGGCCGTGAGGTCCGCATCAGCGGCATGGTGGCCGGCGATGTGATTATCGAGGACGGCGCAATCGTCCACATCAGCGGCATGGTATCCGGACGGATCATCAATCACGGCGGCGAGGTCCGCACATCGGGTGTAATTCGAGGCTAAATCAGACCGAGCTGGCTGCGCTTACATTCGCTCGTCTATCGCAAGAATAGAGATAAACACGGAGAACACACGAGCCGTTCGATGACCTGGGGGCAAACTGGCGGCTCGGATCAAGGCCTGAAATGTCATCGCTCTTGCGCTCGATCAGCCCCGCTGCTGCGCGAGTACTTCATACGCCATGACAGCGGTCGCCACCGCCGCGTTCAGGCTATCGGCCTTGCCCAGCATTGGGATCTTGACCAGCAGGTCGCACGCCTCGGAATAATCCGCGGGCATTCCCTGCGCCTCGTTGCCGGTCAGCAGGAACGCTGGAGCCTCGTAACGCGCGCCGCGATAGTCATGTTCGGTGTCGAGGCTCAATCCCACCAACTGTCCTGACCCTTGCCGCAGCCAGTCGAGGAACGGCTGCCACTCGCTCTTGACCACCGGCACCGTGAACAGCGCGCCCATGCTCGCGCGCACCGCCTCCACCGAAAACGGATCGACGCATTCGCCGATCAGGATCAGCCCCCCGGCACCGACCGCATCGGCGGTCCGCAGAATGGTTCCCAGATTGCCGGGATCGCGCAGCCGCTCCGCCACCAGCCATATTCCCGCCGATGCCCGATCAAGGTCTTCGAGCTTGGCAGCAAACTCGTCAAACACGCCGACGACCGCTTGCGGATTATCCTTCCCCGACAGCTTCGACAGAATATCAGGCGTGGTCTGGATCGATTCGCCGCCCGCCATTTCCACTTCGATCGAAAGGCCATGCACCAGCGGATGGTCGGCATTGCCCGCTGCGTAGAACAGGATGCTTGGTAGTCGCCCGGTATCACGCGCCTCCGTCAGGATGCGCAATCCCTCCGCCATGAACTGGCGCGAACCCCTGCGATGCTTTTTGTCGCGCAACTCGCGCGCGTACTTTACCAGAGGGTTTGAAAAGGCGGTAATCTCACGGGGCATGGATTACCCCTCCGGCAGGAAGCCCTGCCTGTGCAAGCCTAATCTTCCCCGAACTTGGCCTCAACGAGATCGACCAACGCCCCGACGGCCGCCTCCGCACCCTCGCCGGCTGCGCTGATCGTGATCTCGTCGCCCTTGGCGGCGCCGAGCATCATCAGCCCCATGATCGAGGTGCCGGTCACGGCACCATCGTCCTTGCGAACATGCACCTCGCACGACTGACTGGAGGCAAGAGTGACGAACTTCGCACTCGCGCGCGCATGCAATCCGCGCTTGTTGGTAATCAGGACGGTGCGGGTGACTTCGCTCATGCCGCAGCCTCTCCCAGAACCTCGGATGCCACGGAGATATACTTGCGGCCGGCCTCGCGCGCCGCGGCGACTGCCTCGACGACCTTCATGGACTTGCGCGCAGATCCCAGACGGATCAGCATCGGCAGGTTCATTCCCGCGATCACCTCGACCCGTCCGCGCTCCATCAGCGATATCGCGAGGTTGGATGGCGTGCCCCCGAACAGGTCGGTCAGCACGATCACACCACGCCCGACATCGACCGCGGCGATGGCAGCGGCGATATCGGCGCGCCGCTCCTCCATGTCGTCGTCGGGACCTATCGCGATCGTCGCCACACGGTCCTGCGGGCCGACGACGTGGACCATCGCGGTCACAAATTCTTCGGCGAGCCGCCCGTGCGTCACCAGAACGAGGCCAATCATCTCAGATACGTTACTCATGTGCTGGCCGGCGGCCCCTCGAGCGAGTCCTGCGGTGCGGCCTCCAGGTCGCGATGCGTGATGGTGGGCGAAAAACCTGCCGCGCGCAACCGGGCAGCGAGGTGCTCGGCGACATGGACCGACCGATGTCTCCCTCCGGTACATCCGATCGCGACGCTCAAGTAGGATTTACCCTCGGCTCGATAGCGGGGAATCAGCAGTTCGAGCAGTGCACCAATCTGTTCCATAGCCAGTGGATAGGCGGGGTCTTCGGCGACATACCCCGCCACCTTCGGGTCCAGCCCGGTCCCGGGCCGCAGTTCGGGGTTCCAGTGCGGGTTGCGCAGGAACCGCATGTCGAACACCAGATCGGCATTGCGTGGCAATCCGCGCGCGAAGCCGAACGACTGGACCGACAGCACGGGCGCGTCGTTGCCGCGATCGGCAAAGGTCGCGCGAACCTGCTGCGCCAAGCTATGGGCGGTAAGATCCGTGGTGTCGATCAGTCGGTTCGCCCAATCGCGCAGCGGCCGCAGCAATTCACGCTCGCGCGCGATCCCGTCGCCCGCCGGCCGGTCGGGGGCCAGCGGATGCCGCCGGCGAGTCTCTGAATAGCGCCGTTCCAGTTCCGATCCCGAACAGTCAAGGAACAGCATGCCGACATCGAGGGCATGAACATCGCGCAGGACGCGAATGCGCTCGACGATCCGCACCGGATCGAAATCCCGCGTCTGCGTGCCAATCCCGATCGCCAGCGGATGACCGTCGTCGGTGTGCCCGGCCGCCAACGGGGCTTCCAGCAGTCGGTCGAGCAAGACCAGCGGCAGGTTGTCGACGACCTCCCAGCCCAAATCTTCCAATGTCTTGAGTACCGTCGATTTACCGGCTCCCGACAGGCCGGTGACGAGCAGGATATCCTTGGTCATGCGGGAGTTGCCTCCGGCTGGCGGAGCGTCCATTCGATCTTGATCGGGGTCGACGCGTGAAAGGCCTCGAAGGCGACCTCACGCACAATTACGCCGGCGATACGCCGCTGGCGTCGCTCAGGCATTCGCATGGGTTCGACGCCAAGTCGTACGATAAGGTTCACCGGTATGTCCTCGACGTGCTCCATCGTCACGATGCCAATGCCGCGCACCTCCATCCGGCCGCGGATCGTGCCGGGCGCGCGTGCCAGCAGGTCCTTGCCCTTACGCACCAGCAGCGTCTGGTCGTCGCTGATCAGCATGGCACCACGGTCGATCAGGCGCAGTGCGAGGTCGGACTTGCCTGTGCCCGATACGCCCTCCAGCAATACGGCGCGTCCGTCGATCGCAATGCTGGTCGCATGCAAGATTTCCGATGACAGAATGGCCATGGCTCCGTTCGATGTTGCCTATCGTTCGTCAGCGAGCGGCAAGCGGACGACAAAACGGGCGCCACTCAACCGATCCTCGCGTGATTCGACGGCGATGTCGCCCTGATGCGCTTCGACGATGGTTCGTGCAATGGCGAGGCCGAGGCCCGAATGCTGTCCGAACTCCTCCCCCTCCGGCCGGATCGACTGGAAGCGTCGGAAAATCGACTCACGCGCTTCGTCCGGCACGCCCGGTCCCTCGTCCTCGATCCGGACCACCAGATCACTTCCATCGCGCACCGCCGCAATCGCGATCAGCCCGCCGTCCGGCGAAAAGGACACGGCGTTATCAATGAGGTTGTCGAACACGCGCTCCAGCCGCGCGCCCTCGCCAAGTGTGATTAGCGCTCCCCCTTGATGATCGAAGCGCAATCGCACGCCACGCTCCACGTCGCGGGCGATCCGCTGGTCGACCAGCGCGCGCAGCATGGCCGCGATATCCAACGGCTCGAACTTGGCGCGGCTCAATTGCGCATCCAGCCGCGAGGCTTCCGAGATATCGGTAATCAATCGATTTAGGCGGTGGACGTCGTCTCTGACTATTTTTAGCAGGCGGGCCTGTAAGTCGGGATCCTTCACCGCGCCCAGCCCCTCGACAGCGGATCGCAGCGAGGCGAGGGGGTTCTTCATTTCGTGCGTGACATCCGCGGCGAACGCCTCGGTCGCGTCGATGCGGACACGCAGCGCCAGGCTCATGTCCGACAGGGCGCGAGCCAGGCTGCCGATCTCATCCCGCCGCGACGGCAGCCGCGGGACCACCACCTCGCGCGCGCGCCCCAGCCGAACCCGCACCGCCGCCCGCGCGAGCCGCCTGAGCGGCCGCACAATCGTCCGGGCGAGGAACAGCGACAACAGCACCGATACGATCGTCACCACCAGCAGGACGAGGCTCAGACGAAATCGCTCGATCCGGACCGTCTGCGTGATGTCGCGCGCATTGACCGTCGTCATGACGATCGGGCCACCCGGCACGGGTGCCGCGGCCGTGACCACCGGCGTCCGATCGGGCGCGCGCCACACACTGGCCGACGCGACTTTCCCACGACGGATCGCCCGGACGTCCGGCCATTCGCGCCCGTCGGCGCGCTCGCGATAGAGGGGAGGGCGGGCGGCACTCACCACCGTATCGATCCCGGCGTCGAGAAACCGCGCGATCGTCTGGTCCCATGCCTGCTTGTCGGGATCGAGCAGGGTCACATTGCGCACGCCGAGATCGCGGCTGTCGGCCACCGTCTGCCCGGCGCCATCGATCAACCGCAATCGCGCACCGGTATCCCGCGCGAGCCGGATCATCAGCGCATTGCGCTGATCCGTCCCGACCATCGCCAGCGCCTCCCCGATCAACCGTGCCTCGCGGCTTGCCTGCGCGACGCGACCGTCGACGATGCGGCTGCGATACGAGTCGAGGTAGAAGAAGCCACCCGCGAGCAGCAGCAATGCGAAGATGTTGACCGCCAGAATACGCCGGGTGAGCGAAATCTGCCCCGACCAGCGCAGCGCGAGATCGCCACCTTCCGGCCGCAGATCACTCCTCGGAGAATCGGTAGCCGGCGCCATACAATGTCTCGATCGCGTCGAAGGTCGGATCGACCTGCCGGAATTTACGGCGCAGACGCTTGATGTGGCTGTCGATGGTGCGATCGTCGACATAGATATCGTCGTGATAGGCGGCATCCATCAGCTGGTTGCGCGTCTTCACGATGCCGGGCCGCTGTGCCAGCGTCTCAAGAATCAGAAACTCGGTGACGGTCAGCGTCACGGGCTCGTTGCCCCACGTCGTCCGATGCCGGGCGGGGTCCATCGACAGGCGTCCGCGGACCAGCGGTCCGGCCCCCGTCGCCGCATCCTCCTCGATCGGGGATGTCGCCAGTTCGGTGCGACGCAGGATCGCCCGGATGCGCGCGATCAGCAGCCGCTGGCTGAAGGGCTTGGCGATATAATCGTCCGCACCCATTGCCAGGCCCAGCGCCTCGTCCAGCTCGTCGTCCTTGCTGGTGAGGAAGATCACCGGGATGTGGCTCTTCTCGCGGAGACGGCGGAGCAGTTCCAGTCCGTCCATCCGCGGCATCTTGATGTCGAAGATGGCGAGATCCGGCGGATTGTCGGTCAGCGCCTTCAATGCGGTCTCGCCATCCGAATAGACGCGGGTCAGGAACCCCTCTGTCTGGAGGGCGATCGACACCGACGTCAGGATATTGCGGTCGTCGTCGACCAGCGCGATCGTCGCCGTCATGCGGAAAGGAACCTCGGGGCCATCGACCCGCGGTACGGCAAAGCGCGACCGCGCTCAACCACATGCCGCCGACCCGTGAACGGACGGACGGCCGCGTGCCGTTTGACCGCCTGCCACGCGCCGCTTATGCGAAGCGCATAGACCAGCACGCGCACAGCCCCTCCCCAGGATGCGCGCGCAGGTGGCGACGAATGGGAGGATGATTGTGAACGAGCGCATTCCGCACGCGGGCCTTGCCGCGCAGGGTATCGAGACCCGTGCCGATATTCATTGGAACCTGGTGACGGCGCGCCTGATCGAAACGTCGGTGGCACGCAGCGAAGGTCGACTGAGTGCCGACGGCCCGCTGGTCGTCGAAACCGGACGCCACACCGGCCGCTCGGCGCAGGACAAGTTCATCGTACGCGATGCGGAGACGGAGACCAGCGTCTGGTGGGGCAAATCGAACAAGGGCATGACACCGGCCCATTTCGCAGCACTCAAGGCGGATTTCTTCGCCGCATTGCGTGAAAAGGAGCATTTGTTCGTTCAGGACCTGTACGGCGGATCGCAGCCCGAGAACCGTGTCCGCGTCCGCGTCGTCAATGAGCTCGCATGGCACAATCTGTTCATCCGCACGATGCTCGTCCGTCCGCAGGAGCATGAGCTGAAGCAGTTCGAAGCGGAATATACGATCATCGACCTGCCGAGCTTTCGCGCCGATCCGGCCCGGCACGGCACCCGCAGCGAAACGGTGATTGCGGTGAACTTCACCGAAAAGCTGATCCTGATCGGCGGCACGAAATACGCCGGCGAAATGAAGAAGTCGGTGTTCGGTCTGCTCAACTATCTGCTGCCGACGAGCGGCGTGATGCCGATGCATTGCTCCGCCAATATGGGCGCCGACGGATCGACCGCGGTGTTCTTCGGCCTTTCCGGCACCGGCAAGACCACGCTGAGCGCCGATGCCAGCCGCACGCTGATCGGCGACGACGAGCATGGCTGGTCGGACACGGCCGTCTTCAATTTCGAGGGCGGCTGCTACGCCAAGATGATCCGCCTGTCGCGCGATGCCGAGCCGGAGATCTTCGCGACCACCAAGCGGTTCGGCACCGTGCTGGAAAACGTGGTGATGGATCCGATCACGCGTCAGCTCGACCTCGACGACAACAGCCTCGCCGAGAACAGTCGCGGGGCCTATCCGATCGATTTCATTCCGAACGCGTCCGCCGACAATATGGGCGGGGTACCGAAGAACATCGTGATGTTGACCGCGGACGCCTATGGCATCCTGCCACCGATCGCGAAGCTGACGCCGGATCAGGCGATGTACCATTTCCTGTCCGGCTATACCGCGCGGGTCGCCGGTACGGAGATCGGCGTCACCGAACCGGATGCGACGTTTTCGACCTGCTTTGGGGCACCGTTCATGCCGCGGCACCCGTCGGTATACGGCAATCTGCTGAAAGAGCGGATCGCAAGGGGCGAAGTCGATTGCTGGCTGGTCAACACCGGCTGGACCGGCGGCAAATACGGGGTCGGCCATCGCATGCCGATCAAGGCGACCCGTGCCTTGCTCAACGCCGCGCTCGACGGCAGCCTGAAGGATGCCGAATTCCGGGTCGATCCGAACTTCGGTTTCGCCGTGCCGGTCGCGGTGCCGGGCGTCGACGCGACGATCCTCGACCCGCGCGGGACATGGGCGAACCCGGCGGAATATGACGCCGCCGCGGCCAAGCTGATCGATCTGTTCGTGGAAAACTTCGCGCAATTCGCCGAGCACGTCGACGAAGGCGTTCGCCAGTCCGCTCCTCGCGTGAAAGCACCGGAACCCGCCTGACCGATGGGGGGGGGTGGGCAATCGAAGGCTCGCCCCCTTCACCCCCGGATCGGGTCCGGGGGGCATGCCCTCACCACGAGACGACAAGGCGCTTCGGGCTATTCGCTATGCCGCCTGGTGAACACCGGACCAGGTCCGGGGTAACGGTGTGTTCAAGGCGATACTCCTGCCGCTTTCGCCGCGCTCCGAGCGACCTAGCGTTCGACGAGCCCCGTCGCCGGCATCGGCCCATCGCCGCGTTGAAAGAATTGTTCGACGATGTCGCGCGCCAGCCGGGCAGGCTTCAGCGTTTCTGCGTCGAGGCAGCACCAGCTCGACTTCACCTCGGCAAGTACGTCTTCGCCGCGGCGGATCACCGTTTCGTAGAAGGCGCGTGCGCCCTGAACCTTTTCGAGCAGCACGGTGGCGATCACGTCGTCGCCGAGAAAGGTCGGCTTGCGATAGGTGATCTCGTGCTTCAGCGCGACCCAGAGGTGCGCGGCCACCGCTTCGGCCGGTGCCAGCTTCTGCCAATGGCTGACGACCGCATCCTGCACCCACTTCAGATAGCTCGCGTTGTTGACGTGGCCCATGAAGTCGATGTCGGTCGGATCGATGCCGATCGGGTAAAGGTGGGGAATGCTCTGCGTCACCCGTCTTATATAGCAGATCAGCGGTGAACTGACAGCTACCAAGCGGCGGGCGCGACGAATTAAACGTCGAGCGGCTCGACGATGACGAGGCCGCCGCGCACCTCGGCGATACGGACGCGCGTGCCGGCCGCGGCGGGGGTGCCGCGCGCGGGCCAGGAACCGTCGCCGATGTGGACGCGGCCGCCGTCGGCGTCGATTGGCACCTCTACCACCACCGTCTGGCCGATCATCCGCGCGGCACGATCGTTCAGTTGCGGATCGCTGCTGGCGACCGGGAAATCCACGTACCAGCGCTTGCCGATCAGCACCGTGACCACGCTCCAGACCGCGAAGGCGGCGATCTGCGCCTCTAGCGGCAGCGGCAGCGCGAGGGTGGCGACGCCGACGATGCCCGCGGCGATCGCGAGGAAGATCGCGAAGACGCCGGGGATGAGCAATTCGGCGAGCCCGAGCAGCAGCGCGGCAATCAGCCATGCACCGCCGGCGCCGCCGATCGAATCGAGGGTCATTGCCTGGGCAGTTCGAACGGCCCGCGCTTCGGTTCGGGTTTGGGCGATGCCTGGGTGGACGAAAGCGCTTCCTTGGCGAGTTCGCCGATCCCGCCGAGCGTCCCCATCAGCTGCGTCGCTTCGACCGGGAACAGGATCGTCTTGGCATTGGGGCTGGTGGCGAATTTGCCGATCGCCTCGACGTATTTCTGGGCGACGAAATAGTTGATCGCCTGCGTGCCGCCCTGTTCGATCGCCTCGGAGACGACGCGGGTCGCCTTGGCCTCCGCCTCGGCGGCGCGTTCGCGGGCCTCGGAGTCCCGGTAGGCCGATTCCTTGCGGCCTTCCGATTCGAGAATGCGGGCCTGTTTCTGGCCCTCGGCGCGGAGGATTTCCGAGGCGCGGGTGCCTTCGGCTTCGAGGATGTTGGCGCGCTTTTCGCGTTCGGCCTTCATCTGGCGGCCCATCGCGGTGACGATATCGGCGGGCGGGCGGATGTCCTTGATCTCGACGCGGGTGATCTTGACGCCCCATGGCACCGTCGCGTGATCGACCACGGACAGCAGGCGCGCGTTGATCTCGTCGCGCTTCGACAGCGTCTCGTCTAGGTCCATCGAACCCATCACCGTGCGCAGGTTGGTCGTCGTCAGCTGGAGCAGCGCGACGTACAGGTCCGACACCTCATAGGCCGCCTTTGGCGCATCGAGCACCTGAAAGAAGACGACGCCGTCGGTCGAGACGATCGCATTGTCCTTGGTGATGATCTCCTGACCGGGGATCTCGATCACCTGCTCCATCATGTTCACCTTGCGACCGACGCGATAGAAAAAGGCGGGGTAGAAGTTGAAGCCGGGGCTGGCGGTGTTGGTGTAGCGGCCGAAATGTTCGATCGTATATTGATAGCCCTGGCGGACGATCTTGATGCTGGTGAAGAGATAGAAGAGCACGAGGACCAGTGCGAACGCGGCGATCGATAAACCCATGACATCCCTCCCGGCGGTGCGACTCCCGCGCGCCGTGGTGCGTTGATAGCACAGTCGCGAGCTCTACAAAGGTCACCATGCAGCGTATCCTCTTCGGCAATCATCCGACGCAGATGCCGGCGATCGCGCGGTACATCGATCATGCGCGATACGAGGCGAGCTTCGCGCTGCTGGATGCGGTGGATGTCGCGCGGTTCGATCTGGTCGTTCCGCTGCGGGTGGAGCAGATCGAGGCGGCGCGGCCGGCGGTGGCGCGGGGGCGGGCGGTGCTGCCGACGCCCGAGCTGGTGGCGCTGTGCGACGACAAGCTGGCGCTGAACCTCTGGCTGATCGAGCGGGGATTCGGCGACGTGGTACCGGAGCTGCTGGGGCGGGAGCCGGGCGTCTATCCCTATATCCGCAAGAAGCGGCGGGGGGATTTCGGGATCGGGTGCCGGATGATCCACGGTCCCGGCGAGGACGACGGGAGCGACGATCCCGACGTGTTCCGCCAGCGCGCGGTTCCGGGGGCGCACGAATATGTGCTGCACCTGCTGCGGATCGGCGGGGGTATCCGCTTCCATGTCGGCTATCGCTACGACATGGGGCAGCCGCTGGGGGTGCGCGGGGAGGTCGATCGGCCGGCGAGCATCGAGCCGGTCGATCCGGGCGACGCGCTTGGCGCGTGTGCCGATATCCTCGACGCCATGGGCTATGAGGGGACGTGCTGCTTCAACTACAAGCTGGAGGATGGCGCCTTGCGCCTGTTGGAGGTGAACCCGCGGTTCGGCGGGTCGCTGGTCGGCGTCGTCACCGATTACGTGAGCGCCCATCTCGCCGCCCTCTAGCGCGAATGCCGCACTGCGGTTACATGGCCCGCCACTTCTCCCCTCCCGCGAGGAACGGCATCTTGAACATCCGGCTCGGCCTCACCTTCGACGACGTGCTGCTCGTACCGGCTGAGTCGGACATCCTGCCGAGCACCGCCGACACGCGGACGCAGTTGACGCGCGGCATCGCGCTCAACATCCCGATCCTGTCGTCGGCGATGGACACGGTGACCGAGGCGGACATGGCGATCGTCATGGCCCAGCTAGGCGGCATCGGCGTGCTCCACCGCAACCTGTCGATCGAGGAACAGGTGGCGGCGGTGCGACAGGTCAAGCGGTTCGAATCGGGGATGGTGGTCAACCCGATCACGATCGCGCCGACCGCGACGCTGGCCGAGGCGCAGGCGCTGATGGCGCATCACAAGATCAGCGGCATTCCGGTGGTGGAGCGCGACGGCAAGCTGGTCGGCATCCTCACCAACCGCGACGTGCGCTTCGCGGGCAATCCGAAGCAGCCGGTCGCCGAGCTGATGACGCACGAGAACCTCGCCACCGTCACCACCGACGTCGGGCAGGAGGAAGCGCGCGTGCTGCTGCACCAGCGGCGGATCGAGAAGCTGCTGGTGGTGGACGAGGCGTATCGCTGCGTCGGGCTGATCACGGTGAAGGATATCGAGAAGGCGGTGACCTATCCGACCGCGACCAAGGATGCGGCGGGACGGTTGCGGGTCGCGTCGGCGACGACGGTCGGCGACAAGGGGTTCGAGCGGACCGAGGCGCTGGTCGACGCCGAATGCGACCTGATCGTGATCGACACCGCGCACGGCCACAATCGCGACGTCGCGCGCGCGGTCGAGCGGGTGAAGAAGCTCAGCAATTCGGTGCAGGTGGTGGCGGGCAACGTCGCGACCGGCGCGGCGACGCGTGCGTTGATCGATGCGGGTGCTGACGGGATCAAGGTCGGCATCGGGCCGGGGTCGATCTGCACCACGCGCGTCGTCGCGGGCGTCGGCGTGCCGCAGCTGACCGCGGTGATGGATTGCGCGGAGGCAGCCGCCAAGCATGGCGTGCCGATCATTGCCGATGGCGGGCTGCGTACGTCGGGCGACCTCGCCAAGGCGTTGGCGGCGGGGGCATCGACGTGCATGGTCGGATCGCTGCTCGCCGGCACCGAAGAGGCGCCGGGCGAGACGTTCCTGTACCAGGGGCGGGCATACAAGTCGTACCGCGGAATGGGGTCGGTCGGCGCCATGGGACGCGGATCGGCGGATCGGTATTTCCAGGGCGATATCAAGGACCAGATGAAGCTGGTGCCCGAGGGTATCGAGGGGCAGGTCGCCTATAAGGGACCGGCCCGGGACGTGATCCACCAGCTCGTCGGCGGCATCAAGGCGGCGATGGGCTATACCGGATCGGCGACGATCCCCGATCTCCAAAAGCGGGCCGAGTTCGTCCAGATCACCGGTGCGGGGCTGAAGGAAAGCCACGTGCACGACGTGACGATCACGCGGGAAGCGCCGAATTATCCGACGCGCTGATCCGGACACGCGCTGCCGCCTTGCGTCCGTGCATGCCGGGCCAGTCGAAGCCCATTGAGCCTCACGCCCTGCGCAGCGCCCGGGGCGAACGATCGAATTGGATCAACTGCATGTCGTCGTCCGCCCAGTGACCCCCGCCGCCCGCACACAGGCCGCCATCGAATTGCTAGATGAGGTGATCGCCGCCGCACGGGGCGGCGGTGCCGCAGCGGATACCCTGATATCCCGCTATTTCGCCACGCGCCGCTATGCCGGGTCGAAGGATCGCCGCGCGGTGCGCGAGCTGGTCTACGCTGCGATCCGACGAGCCGGCGAGGTGCCGGCATCGGGACGCGCGGCGATGCTGGCGGTTGCGATGGATGATGAGGCCGTCGCAGTGACGTTCGATGGCTCGACGCACGGACCGGCGCCGATCGACGCTGGCGAACAGGCGGCGGCGAGCGGGATCATGCCGGGCTGGCTGGCCGATGCACTGGCGGAATCCGGCGTATCGACGCAGCAGCAGGCGGCGTTGATCGCGCGCGCGCCGCTGGACGTGCGGATCAATCGGCTGACCGCCGATGCGGCGGCCATCGATCAGCTTGGCGGCGAGCCGATCGCCGGACTGCCGGATGCGATGCGGCTGCCCAGCGGGACGAACGTCGATGCGCTGGGCGGTCGGATCGAGGTGCAGGATGCCGGTAGCCAGATCGTCAGTCTGGCGGCGCGTGCGCAGCCCGGGCAGGCGGTGGTGGACCTGTGCGCGGGTGGCGGCGGCAAGACGCTGGCGCTCGCCGCGGCGATGGCGAACGAAGGACGCATACTGGCGACCGATATCGATCGCGGGCGGCTGTCGCGATTGGCTCCGCGGGCCGCGAAGGCGGGCGTGACGATCGTCGAAACCCGGTTGCTCGATCCGAACCGGGAGGTCGAGGCGCTGACCGATTGGTCCGATACCGCGGATTGCGTGCTGATCGATGCGCCGTGTTCGGGCACTGGCACGTGGCGACGCAACCCCGAGGCACGCTGGCGGCTGACGCCGGACCGGCTGGGCAAATTCACCAGCCAGCAGCGGCATGTGATGGAGGTCGGCGCGAGCCTCGTCCGGCCGGGCGGCACGCTGGTCTATATCGTCTGTTCGCTGCTGGACGCCGAGGGTGCAGGGCAGGTCGAGGCATTCCTCGACGATCATCCGGGATGGGCCGCAGAGCCGCTCGATCTCCCGGCGGGCGCAGCACGTGGGAAGGGACTACGGCTCGATCCGGCGAGCGACAACACCGACGGCTTTTTTGTCGCACGGCTGGTCCGCCCCTGCTAATCTCGGGCACAATGCCCCGAGTGGAGACCTTCATGCGCGTTACGTCCGTCGCCCTTGCCGCTGCGTTGACCCTGGTGTGCGTCTCGACATCGCTGAGCGGCCAGCGCCCCGACGACCAGATCGACGCGCGTTCGCTGCAATTGCTGGCCGAAGGTCGTGCGGCGCGCACCGCCGGCAATCTCGACGGGGCGACCGACCTGATCGAAACCGCGCTGGCGGTCGATCCGCGCAATCGTCAGGCGTTCATCGTCCTCGCGGAAGTCGCTGAAACGCGGGGCCTGCCGGGCAAGGCGATCCGCCTGTACCGCGAGGCGCTGACGCTGGAGCCGAACGACATCGCCGCGTTACGCGGGCAGGGCGAGGCGCTGGTGGCCAAGGGGGCGGTAGCGGTCGCGCGGGGCAACCTCGCCAAGATCAAGACCCTGTGCAAGGGCGCCTGCCCGGAGGCGAACCAGCTGGCCGCAGTGATCGCCAAGGGACCTCCGCTGACCACGGCGCAGGTCGAGACCAAAGCGCCGGAGGCCAAGCCGGTCGCCGCTCAGAACTGATGGCGGCTGCACTCCTTTCCTAGAGGGAGGGGCGTGATACTTCCCTCGCCAGCTCGACGAACTCCGCCACGCTGACCGTTTCGGCGCGCCGGGTCGCTTCGACCCCGATCCGCTCCAGCGCGTCGAGAGCACCGGGAACGCCCTTCAGACTTTGGCGAAGCATCTTGCGGCGTTGACCGAAGGCGGCGGCGGTGAGGCGTTCCAGCACCTTCACGTCCACGCCGGCCGGTGCCTCCACGGGTACGAGGTGGACGACGGCGGACATCACCTTCGGCGGCGGGGTGAAGGCGGACCGGTGAACCGGCATCGCAACGCGGGCGGACGAACGCCACTGGCTGAGGACGGCAAGCCGGCCATAGGCGTCGTCGTTCGCGGCAGCGACGATGCGGTCGGCAACCTCTTTCTGGAACATCAAGGTGCAGGATTGCCACCACGGCTGCCACGCCGCGGTGAGCCAGCCGACGAGCAGGGCGGTGCCGACATTGTAGGGCAGGTTCGAAACGATGTGCGGCCGCCCTTCGAACAGCGACGGCGCATCCACGTCCAGCGCATCCCCCTCGATCACGCGGAGCTTTCCCGGCCAGGCTTCGCCGAGTTCGGCAAGCGCGGGGATGCAGCGGCGGTCGCGTTCGATCGCGGTAACCCGCGCACCGGCGGCCAGCAGCGCCCGTGTCAGGCCGCCCGGTCCCGGACCGACCTCCAGCACCTCGGCATCCCGCAGATCGCCGGGCACCGCAGCGATGCGGGCGAGCAGCTGTCCATCGAACAGGAAGTTCTGGCCCAGCGCCTTGCTGGCGTTGAGGCCATATTTGGCGATCACCTCGCGCAGCGGCGGCAGCTTGCCGCCCACAGGTGCCTCGCTCATGCCGCTGCGCGGCGATCCGCCGCCTGTCCTGCCATGGCGATGGCGGCGATCATCGCGCCGGGATGCGCCTGATCGCGGCCGGCGATGCCGAACGCGGTGCCATGATCGGGGGACGTCCGCACGATCGGCAGACCGAGCGTCACGTTGACGCCTTCGTCGAAATGCAGCGTCTTGATCGGCACCAGCGCCTGATCGTGATAGCAGCACAGCACGACATCATAGCCGGTGCGAGCGCGGGCGTGGAACAGCGTATCGGCAGCGAAGGGTCCGGTGGCGTCGATGCCCTCGGCCCGCAGCCGGGCGATCGCGGGTGCGAGCAGGTCGATCTCTTCACGACCGATCGCGCCGCCTTCCCCGGCATGCGGGTTGATCCCGGCAAAGGCGAGCCGCGGTGTGGCGATGCCGAAGTCGCGGGTCAGCCCGGCCGCAGCCGCCCGACCCTTTGCGACAATCAGATCCACCGACAGCAGCGAGGTCACCTGCGCCAGCGGCACATGAACCGTGATCGGCACGACCCGCAGCGAAGGCCCGGCGAGCATCATCACCGCATCGTCGCCGGCGACGCCGCAGCGTTCGGCAACGAATTCGGTCTGGCCGGGATGATTGAAGCCGATGCCGTAAAGCTGCGCCTTCGACACGGGGCCGGTCACCAGCGCGCGGGCATCGGCATTGCGGACGAGCGCGATGGAGCGCTCCAGCGCCTCGAACGCCGCACGGGCACCGGCGATGCTCGGCTCGCCCGGCGTTACCGGTCCGGCATCGGCGACGGCAAGCACCGGCAGCGCCCGATCGAATACCGCCGGTGCATCATCGATCGTGTCGATCGCCTCCACCGGACCGCTCCACACGCGCGCGATCGCCGCCGGATCGCCGATCGCGGCGAACGGAGGCAGGCTACGCAGCGAACGCACCGCCCAGCTTTTCCCGATGATCTCCGGCCCGACCCCGGCGGGATCGCCCATCGCGATGGCGAGGGGGGCCGCAGAGGGAGCGGACGTCATCATGTCAGCGATACTCGATCACCGCATCGCGTCGCAGATCGCGCAGCTTGCTTTGCGCACGCAGGTTTACGCGTTGCTGTTCGAGCTGCCCCTGAATCTGCGCTGCACCCGGTACGACGGACTGCTGCGGATCGTCGCGACCGCATAGAACGAGGGCGCGAACACCTTCGGCGGGTGAACCGAACGGGGGCGTCGCCTGCCCGACCTGAAGCTTGACCATGATGTCCTGCAACGGCGCGGGCAGGTCGCGAATACGGATCGAATCGTTGTCGACCACCTCGGCGTTGATCGTCGCCGCGACCTTTTCGACCGTGCCGCAACCCTGGATCGACTGAACCGTCTTGGCGAAAACAGCGGCGCGCGACTGGGCCTGCGCCTGCGTCGTGCCGGCCGGGAACGAGACGGTCAGCTGCTTCAGGCTCAGCTTGGCGTCGCGCGGGTCCGCCGCGCCGATCGTGCGCTTGTCGGTGAGGTACAGGATCGAGAAGCCGCCCGGCGTCTCGACCGGCCCTGCGACCTGACCGACCTGCATCTGCTGCGTCGCATCGGCCAGCGACTGCGGCAGCGTCACGAGGCGAATCCAGCCCAGATCGCCGCCGACGCCCTTGGTCGACGCTTCGGAATAGTTGCGTGCGAACAGCTCGAACGGCTGCTGCGCCTTCTGGATTTCGGCGATGATCTGCTTGGCCTTGGCGAACACCTCGGCACGGTTGCCGTCGTTCGCGCTCAGATAGATTTCGCGGAGATTGTATTCCTCGGTGCCGCGCGATGCCTCGATACGCTTGCGAATCGCCTCGACCTCTTCGTCACCGACGTTGACGAACGGTTCGATCTTGCGACGCAGATAGCGGTTCCACGCCAGTTCGCCCTCAATCGCCCGGCGCAACGAGCGTTCGGACGATCCCGCCTTGCGCAGTGCCTCGCGAAACTGCGGCTGGGTCATGTTGAACCGCTTCGCCAGACCCGCCTCGCTCTGGTCGAGTTCCGCCGCGGTCACGGTGACCTCGGACGTTTTCGCTTCCTGGATCTGGAGCGTTTCATCGATCAGCTGGCGCAGGATCTGCAGCTTGAATTCGTCGACCTGTTCGGGCGCGGGGCCGCGGCCACCGTTGTTGAAGACGGTGAGCGCCAGTCGCTGGTCGACGTCGGTACCGGTGATGACCGTGTCGTTGACGATCGCGGTCGGCTTGCGGACGTTGGGATCCAGCTTGCCGAAGATCTGCAGATTGGCCGGGATGTTGAGGTTCGTTTCCGGCACCTGGCTGTCCTGCACCGTCTGCGCGACCGCGCCGGTGCCTAACGCCGCCAGCGCGACCCAACCCAAGGTGCGGCCGATCCGCGCGGCCCGTCGATTGTTGTGCGTCACGTTGTTCCGTTACCCCAAAGCTCGGCTGCGCACGACGGCGCAGCTCCTTGTCCCGGTCTTGCCCCGATCCAGCTGAACTGCGGCTTAGCGGCCGAGATTGGTCAACGCCAGCGTCAACAGGAAGCTGTTGCCGGAGCGGGCGTCGCCGGTATCCTGATAATCGCGTCGCCATGTCGCGCCCAGACGCAGACAATCGTCCTCATATTGCACGCCCAGCCGATGACGAATGGGGTCGAAGCCGTCCGAGAACGACTGCGGATCTTCGCGCCGGTCGGTCAGGTCGACGATGGCGGACCCGAATACGGACCAGAACCGCGCGAATTGCACGCGACCGGCGACGCGTGCTTCCTCGCGGTCCTGCAAATCCTCGATCGCGGGCACGATATTGCGGTTGAGCCGCAGATATCCGGCCAGCACGTAGGTCGATCGAGATCCGATCGTCGCATCGACCTCGTTACGCCGAACTGCGAAACCATCCTTGTCGAGGCGATAGCGGTGCGTGAACGACACGAAATCGCGGACACGCACGGTCGTGCGGCCGACGTAATCCGAAAACCGGTCGCTCAGGCCGGTGCCGTCCGGCAGGATCGTCGGTCGCGTCGACAAGCGATAGCTCTGCCCGATCACCGTATTGACGGTGATGCCCGGCAACGCGACGGCCCATTCGGCGCCATAGGTGGCGCGGCTGCTGTCCTCGAAGCGATCGTAGCCGGCGAAGCGATTGAGCGCGAACAGGTTCGAGTCCTCCAGATCGACGGCGCGCGCATCCTCGTTCGGCACGTCGAGGTTCGCCACCTTCGGGGATGCGACGATCTGCAGCCGCGGGGTCAGCCGCTGCGTCCCGCCGAGGAATTCGCCCACGAACGGCCATTTGACGTCGACCGCCAGCGCGCCGATCGCACGGGTCTGGAACCCGTCGACGCCGCGATAACTCACGACGTTCGTCAGCAGCGAATCATTGGTGTTGTAGGCGTCGGCGCGGGCGTAGGCGGTCAGCGTCACCTCCTGACCCCAGTTGGTCAGCCTGCGCAGATCCCATTGCCCGGCGACGAAGGCACGCTGCGTATCCTGCCCTTGCGTCCGGGTGATCGCCAGCGTGTTGGCCTGCAATTGCAGCTTGCCGCCACCGAGGTCGATCCGCTTGCGGAAGTCCAGCTCGGGCAAGGCGATCGGCTGCGACCCTTGCGGGTCGTTGACCCGCAGCGTCTGCACGTACCAGCCGGTCAGCGCAAAATAGGTGTTCGGGTCGATCCGCTCCAGCGATGCCGTGGTTCGCAGCCGGTCGTCGCGCGATATGTCGTACCGGCGCAGGAACGTGCGATCCGTGGTCAGCCGCGCCGACCCCGCAATGCTCCAGTACGGCGACAGCTGATACCGGGCGACGCCATCCAGATAGCCCCGGAACGCCCGTTTCGTATCGGTCGGCGTGCTGGTGTTGAGATCGTCGCTGCGGCGGCTTTCGGTCGCATAGGCCGTGACGCGGAAGGCGCCATGCGTCCCTAGCGCATCATATTGCGCCTGCATCATCGGCAGGACTTCGGTGAAGACGTGCGGCGTCAGTATCAGCCCCTTGTTGGGGGCGAGACGGAAATAATAGGGTGTGACGAACTCGAGCCCGTTGACGCGATCGAGCTGAAAATCGGGCGTCAGGAACCCGCTTTCAGATCCCCCACCGACCGGCATCGAGAAGGCTGGCAGCGGCAGGGCGGGCAGGCCGAACAGGTGGAAGCGACCACCGCCGAAGAACACGCGCTCGCGATCCGGCCGGTATGTGATGCGGATCGCCGTGATCTTCCACGACGGCTCCTTCGGACATCCCTCGGACGTGGTGACCGCGCAGGGCGTGTAGGCGGCCTTGTCGAGCTGCATCGTTCCGTCGGGCAGCCGCGTACCCCGTGCCGCCGCCATGCGGCCGCCCTGTTCGAGGACGACGAGCATATTGTCGACCATACCGTCCTTCAGCGAATCGGTCAGCTCGATCGAATCGCCATAGGCGATGTCGCCCTGCGGATTGGTGATCGCGATGTTGCCGGTGGCGACGACCTTGCCGGTCTTGCGGTTCCACACGACCCGGTCCGCGCGCAGGCGATCGCCCTGCCGGAACATCCGGACCTCGGTCAGGGCCGTGACGACGTCGGAGTTGGTGTCGTATTCGAGGCTGCCCGCGCTGAACTGCACCTGATCGTCGGCGGCGGGTGCGGTGATCGCCGGATCGCTGGCCGGAGGCGGCGCGACGCCGCGGTCCTGCAGATCCTGCGGCGATGGCGCGATCGCCGGCGTGGCGGTCGCCGCCGCCGGAGCGGTGGCGAGAGCCGCGGCTAGGGCACAACCGGCGAGAAGGTCGAAACGCAACACGATGATCCGGACACCCTTTGGCGTGACCGGCGCCGCCCTGAACGACGCCTCGCCCGTGCCTATCGCATCACCGGGGCATCGCTGCAATCGTTGTGCTTCCCGCTCGCCGACCCTAGATCAAGCGCCTGTTTTCAGTGCCAGGAAGTTGCCTTTCATGCAGATCGCGTTTTCCCCCACCGTCACTGCCGCCCCCGCGATCCTCGCGCTGCCGGTGGAAAAGGATATCGCCGGACGCGCCGGTTGGCCGGGCCTCGGCGACGGGCATCAGGTCATCGCCAGCGCGGCGGCGGCGGCGGCGCGCTTCGAGGGCGAGGCAGGCGCGATCGTCGACCTGTTCCTGGCGGAGGGCGATGCGACCCGTCGCGTGCTGTTGCTGGGCGTCGGCGCGGGTGGCGAGGCGGATTGGGAAAAGGCGGGCGGTGCGCTCGTCGCGAAGCTTCTGACCTCCGGCGCGACCGACGTGACGGTCGACCTGTCCGCAGCCGCGCCCACGGCCAAGGCTGCCGCGCGCTTCGCCGGCGGCGCCGCGCAGCGTGCTTGGCGCTACGATCATTATCGCACGCGGCTGAAGGACAAGCAGAAGCCGACACTCGCCACGCTCACGGTCGCGGGTGCGCCGGACGGTACGGATGCCGCATGGGCGGCACAGGATGCTCTGACGAAGGGGCTCGAACTCACCCGTAATCTGGTCGCTGCGCCGCCGAACATCCTGTATCCTGAAAGCTTCGTCGAGCAGGTTCGCAAGGACGTCGAGGGACTTGGGCTCGAGATCATCGTCGTCGACGAGGCGGAGATGGCGGAGCACGGCATGGGCGCGCTGCTCGGCGTCAGCCAGGGTTCGGTGCGCGAGGCCCGCATCCTTGCGTTGAAGTGGAACGGCGCAGGGGAAGGCGACCCCTCGCTGGCGCTGGTCGGCAAGGGCGTCACCTTCGACAGCGGCGGCATTTCGCTGAAGCCGGGTGCCGGCATGGAAGACATGAAGTGGGATATGGGCGGCGCGGGTGCCGTCGCCGGCACGATGAAGGCACTCGCCGCGCGCAAGGCGAAGATCAACGTCGTCGGTGTAATGGGTCTGGTCGAGAACATGCCGGACGCCAACGCGCAGCGGCCCGGTGACGTGGTGACGTCGATGTCGGGCCAGACCATCGAGATCCTCAATACCGATGCCGAGGGGCGACTGGTGCTGGCCGATGCCATCACGTGGACGCAGAAGACGTTCCGGCCGAAGACGATCATCGATCTCGCCACGCTGACGGGTGCGATGATCGTCAGCCTCGGCAACGAATATGGCGGATTGTTCGCGAACGACGATGCGCTGGCGGACAAGCTGCTGGCCGCCGGCATCGCGACCGGCGACAAGCTGTGGCGCTTCCCGCTGTCGGACACATACGACAAGCTGATCGATTCGCCGATCGCCGACATGAAGAACGTCGGGCCGCGCGGCGCAGGATCGATCACCGCGGCGCAGTTCATCCAGCGTTACGTCGACAGCGGGGTGCAATGGGCCCACCTCGACATCGCCGGCATGGTGTGGAGCGACAAGCCCGGTACGACCTATGACAAGGGCGCGACGGGCTATGGCGTCAAGCTGCTCGACCGGGTGATCGCCGACAATTTCGAACGCTGAGCGAACACTGGAGCGGGTGGCGGGCGTGGGATAGGATCGGGCGATGCAGGTCGATTTCTATCATCTCACCGCCACCCCGCTCGACCGCGCCCTGCCGCAGATCGCGGCGAAGGTCGTGGAATCAGGCGCCCGGCTGCTGATCGTCAGTGCCCGAGACGACCAGCGCGCGGACCTCGACCGGCTGCTGTGGACGTATCGCGCCGACAGCTTCCTGCCGCATGGCCAGATCGGCATGGGCGACGACACGCTGCAGCCGATCCTGATCGCGGCCGACGTGAACGCGGCGAATGCGGCTCGCCATATCGCCCTCGTCGATGGCGAATGGCGGGATGACGCGCTCGATTTCGACCGGGCATTTCATTTCTTCGAGGACGCTCACATCCAGCCGGCTCGCAAGGCGTGGCGCGATTTGAACGGACGCGAGGGTGTCGAGCGGCGTTACTGGAAGCAGAACGACGCCGGCCGCTGGGAACAGGCGGCGTGACCTCGCGCGCCTGACCCGTCATCCCGGCGAACGCCGGGACCCCATGGATGCACAGGTTGCGAGGTTGAGCGTCATCGCTGCCTGATTGCTTCCCATTGATCCCTCCGTTCGCCGGGATGACGGCGGGGGCGGACGGTGCGCCGCGGGCCGCCACCATCCGAACCGGTTGCAAACCGGACCACCCCCGACTAGGGCGGCGCCACTTCGAGAATTGCAACAAACCACAGGAGCCCGTGACCATCATGGCCGCGAACCGTACCTTTTCGATCATCAAGCCCGATGCCACCCGCCGCAACCTGACCGGTGCGGTCACCAAGATGCTCGAGGAAGCCGGCCTGCGCGTCGTCGCCTCCAAGCGCATCCAGATGACCCGTGAGCAGGCCGAGGGCTTCTACGACGTGCACCGCGAGCGTCCGTTCTTCAACGACCTCGTCACGTTCATGATCTCCGGTCCGGTCGTCGTGCAGGTTCTGGAAGGCGAGAACGCGATGCAGCGTAATCGCGACATCATGGGCGCGACCAACCCGGCGAACGCCGAGCCCGGCACGATCCGCAAGGAGCTGGCCGAATCGATCGAGGCGAACACCGTCCACGGTTCGGATTCGGACGAGAATGCCGAGATCGAGATCGCCTATTTCTTCCAGCCGAACGAAATCGTCGGCTGATGACCCGGTGGCGGCTGCGGCGTGCGTCCAGCGAGGATGCGCCCGCGGTCGCGCTGGTCGCGGGTGCGAGTTTCCTCGGCACCTTCGCCGGCATATTGGACGGCGCTGACATCGTCGCGCACGTCATGAGGAACAGCTCGGCCGCGAAATTCGCCGCCTGGAGCGATGCCCCTGACAGCATCGTGACGATCGCCGAGCATCCCGACGGCGGCGCGCCGGTCGGCTACACGCTGATGACCATGCCCGATTTCCCGATCGCGACGGGCAGGGACGATATCGAGCTTCGCCGCATCTACACGCTCACGATCGCGCAAGGCACAGGCCTCGGCACCCGGTTGATGACGCAGGCGATTGATGACGCGCGCGCGCTCGGCAAGACGCGGCTGCTGCTCGGCGTTCTCGGAAGGAATACGCATGCGAGGCGGTTCTACGAACGGCGCGGCTTCACGGTCGCGGGACGGCGTCAGTATCAGGTCGGTAATATGCTGTGCGACGACGTCATCTACGCCATGTCGATCTGAAGATCGGGGGCGACGCCGTATCTGACATCGCCCCGTCGACACATCAGCGTGCGGGTGCGAACACCCCGTCGTCGTCCATGACGTGCAGGACGCCGTCCGCAATCGCGAAATAGGCGCCGCGCAGCTTCAGCTTGCCCGCAGCCTCCCGCTCCGTGATGAACGGGAAGGTGCGCAGGTTGGCAAGGCTGACGCGTACCGCCTCATGTTCCATTTCGCGCTTCGCATCCGGGCCGTCGCCGAACTTCGCCTTCACGCGCTCGCTCGCGTCGTCGAGCAGTCCGACCCAGTCGGAGATAAAGCCGCCATGACCGGGTTCGGCGTCCTTGAAGCCGCCGGACAGTGCCGCTGCACAGCCGCCGCACGATCCGTGACCCATCACCACGACCTCCGGCACCTCCAGCTGCGTCACCGCGAACTCGATCGCCGCCGACACACCGTGATAGCCCTGCGTCGTCTCGAACGGCGGCACCAGATTGGCGACGTTGCGCACCGCGAAGATCTCGCCCGGCGCGACATCGAAGATTTGCATGGGATCGACGCGGCTGTCGGAACAGGCGATCACCATGACCTTGGGGCTCTGGCCCCGTCCAAGCTCTTCCCAGCGCTCGCGCTGTTCTACCCACGCCTGCTCGCGAAACCGGCCATAGCCCTCGATCATGTCGCTGAAGTCGGTCATTCTGCCTCCGTAATATGTCCTGTCGTCGGCTATAACGCGCTAAAATGCCGGTTGTCCCACGGCTCGGTCACCCAGCCACAAAGCTTTACAATGGCGCAAAATGCCCATGTGATCGCGCTGCGCCACAAAGGTTGTTCGGGACCGGGTTGATCGCTATCTCGCGGTCATGAACGAGATGACGCCCCTCGCCAAAGCCCCGCTTTCCGGGCCCGAACCCCGTCTGCGCAAGCCCGACTGGATCCGCGTGAAAGCGCCGACCAGCGCCGGCTTTGCCGCGACGCGCGAGCTGATGCGGTCGAAGAGCCTGACGACCGTCTGCGAAGAGGCGGCCTGTCCGAACATCGGCGAATGCTGGTCCAAGAAGCATGCGACCGTCATGATCCTGGGCGACACCTGCACCCGCGCCTGCGCCTTCTGCAACGTCAAGACCGGGATGCCGCGCGCGGTCGACCCGATGGAACCGAACAACGTCGCCGACGCCGCGGCACAGATGGGGCTGGAGCATATCGTCGTCACCTCGGTCGATCGCGACGATCTGCCGGATGGCGGGGCAAAGCAGTTCGTGAAGGTGATCGAGGCGATCCGCCGGTCCAACCCGCGGACGACGATCGAAATCCTGACGCCGGACTTCCGCAACAAGCACGAGGCGGCGGTCGAGGCGATCGTGGCGGCGCGGCCGGACGTCTACAATCACAATCTCGAAACCGTGCCGCGGCTGTATCCGACGATCCGGCCCGGCGCGCGCTACTACGCATCGATCCGGCTGCTGGAGAGCGTCAAGAAGCTCGACCCGTCGATCTTCACCAAGTCCGGTGTGATGCTCGGGCTCGGCGAACAGCGGCTCGAGGTGCATCAGGTGATGGACGACATGCGCTCGGCCGACATCGATTTCCTGACGATGGGTCAGTACCTTCAGCCGACGCCGCGCCATGCCCGGGTCGAGGAATTCGTCACGCCCAAGGCGTTCGACAGCTATGCCGCGATTGCGCGCGCCAAGGGGTTCCTGCTGGTTGCATCGTCGCCGCTGACCCGGTCGAGCTATCATGCCGGGGACGATTTCGCGAAGATGCGCGCGAACCGCGAGGCGAAGTTGGCTGCACGTGCCTAAGCACAGCGAGACACGCCATCTGCCCTACACGCCGGAGCAGATGTTTGACATGGTGGCTGACGTGAAGCGCTATCCGGAGTTTCTGCCCTGGGTCAGCGCGATGCGCGTCCGGCAGGATAGCGACACCGCGACGCTTGCGGACATGATCGTCGGGTTCAAGGGGCTGCGCGAAACCTTCACGTCGAAGGTGGAGAAGACGCGGCCCGAGCACATCCACGTCGAATATATAGATGGACCGCTGAAATACCTGCACAACGACTGGCGCTTCCGTGCCGAGGAGGGCGGCTGCGCGGTCGATTTCACGGTCGATTTCCAGTTCAAGAACCGGATGTTCGAAATGCTGGCGGGGCAGGTGTTCGGGGTCGCGCTGCGCCGGATGATCGGCGCGTTCGAGGATCGCGCGAAGGTGCTTTACGGCAGCAGCAATTCCAGCGCGACCAGCGCCGCCTGAAGGCGGATGCCGCCGCGACCCAGGTCGCCGAACATCTTGCGATCGGCGTGAACGTCGCTGGGATCGCCACCCTTTTCCGCGCGCGCGAATACGACGGTGCCGACCGGCTTCTTCTCCGATCCGCCACCCGGCCCGGCGATACCCGTAATCGCCACGGCGACGTCGGCGCCGCTGTTGGCGAGCGCACCCTGCGCCATGCTCCACGCCACCGCGATCGACACCGCGCCGAACGTCTCCAGCACGTCGGAATTGACCCTCAGCAGCTTCATCTTGGCTTCGTTCGAATAAGTGACGAAGCCGGCACCGAACACATCCGATGACCCGGGGATTTCGGTGATCGCCGAAGCGACGAGTCCGCCGGTGCAGCTTTCGGCGAGCGCGATCGTCCGGCCCGCTGCGCGGTTCGCCTCCACCACGCGTTCCGCGGCGGCGAGCAGCTCCGCAGGCAGCAACGTGTCCGTCATCGCCCGGCCTCCGTGCAGAGCGGCAGGTCGGGAACGTTGATCGCCTTCCCCTTCGCCTTCTCCGCCTTGAAATAGCGCAATGTGGTGACGATCACCCCCGCGGTGTTGGCCGGGGGCAGGGGGGCAAGCTGCGTCACGAACCGGTCGATCGTGCCGCAATCGGCGGGGTTGATCCGGCCGACCAGCACGGGTGCCAGCGCCGCCGTCAGCAGCGGCCGAGCGAATTCGGATTGCAGCAGCGAATCGATCATCGGATCGGACAGCTTGACGATCGCCGCACGGGCGTTCGGCCAGGCGCGATCCGCCGCCTGTCGATATCGATCGAGGAAGTCGCTGTCCGTCCGCCGCACCAGACTGTTCGCGGGCAGGCGGCTGGAACAGACGATCCCGGTTTGCTGGATGATGTCGGGCAAGGCGACGAGCGCCATCGCCTCCGCCTCGGGCGTGGTGATGCAGCGTGTCTGCGCCTCGGCCTGCGAGGCGGACAGGAGCGCGACGATGGCGAGAGCCGCCCTCATCGCGGCAGGCTCACGGTTGCCATAGCCTGTGCCGCGATGCCTTCGCCCCGGCCGGTGAAGCCCAGTCGTTCGGTGGTGGTCGCCTTGATGCTCACCCGATCCTCGCCGAGCCCGAGCAGTGCGGCGATCCGCGCCTGCATCGCTGCCCGGTGCGGCCCGATCTTGGGGGCTTCGCAGATCAATGTCAGGTCGACAAAATCGATCCGCCCGCCCTTGTCGGCGATCAGCTTTGCGGCATGTTGCAGGAATTGAGCCGAGTCCGCACCCTTCCACTGTGGATCGCTGGGTGGGAAATGCGTGCCGATATCGCCCGCTGCAATCGTGCCGAGCAAGGCGTCGGTCAGCGCGTGAAGGCCGACGTCGGCGTCGCTGTGACCCGACAATCCCTTGTCGTGCGGGATCAGCACCCCGCCGAGCCACAATTCCTCGCCAGCCTCCAGCCGGTGAACGTCGAAGCCGGACGCGCTCCGCGTCTCCCATGCCACCCTGGCGTTCGCCGCGGCAAAATCCTCTGGATGCGTGACCTTATCGAGCATGATGTCGCCCTGCACCAAAGCGATGCTCCCGCCAAGTCGTCGTACCATCTGCGCGTCGTCCGTCGCATCCTCGCCTGCGGGCCAGTCCCGGTGGGCGGCACGCAGCGCCTCGACGCGGAAACCCTGCGGCGTCTGCACGCGGGACAGACCGTCGCGGGGTACGACCACGCCGTCCCGCACCAGCGTATCCGCCACCGCGAGAACCGGCATTGCGCCGTCGTGGCTATCGAGTGCGGACAGCACCCGATCGATCGCATCCGCCGGTACGAATGGCCGGGCAGCATCGTGGATGAGGACGCGGTCCGCCTCGATCGCGGCGAGTCCCAACGCCACCGACGTGCGCCGCGACGCGCCGCCGGTCACCGTTCGTACCGGCCCCAGCGCCGCTGCCGCCAGATCCCCGGCATCCGCAGCTATCACCACCAAGACCTCGTCCACCGCCGGATGCCCCACGAAGGCGGCATAGGCGTGCGCGATCAGCGGCTTGCCGGCCACCTTCGCATATTGTTTGGGAATCGCGCCGCCCGCGCGCGAGCCGCTGCCCGCCGCGACGATCAGCGCCACCGTGCGTGGTCGATCCGTCATCGCCGTCGCCTAGCGCACCCACGTCCGCCTTGCCAGAGCGGCCTCGAGACGGTAGATGTTGCCCAATTTTCAGGCAGATCATGGCTCACCTTACGCCCATCCAGATCGGTCCCGTGCGGATCGACAGCCCCGTCGTGCTGGCGCCGATGACCGGCGTCACCGACATGCCGTTCCGGACGCTCGTCCGGCGCTACGGCTCGGGCCTCAACGTCACCGAGATGATCGCGAGCCAGGCGGCGATCCGCGAAACGCGGCAATCGATCCAGAAGGCAGCATGGCACCTATCCGAGGAGCCGGTATCGATGCAGCTCGTCGGCTGCACGCCCTACGAGATGGCGGAAGCGGCAAAGCTTGCCGAGGATCGTGGTGCGGCGATCATCGACATCAATATGGGCTGCCCGGTGCGGAAGGTGACCAACGGCGATGCAGGGTCGGCACTGATGCGCGATTTGAAGCTCGCAGCCCAGTTGGTCGACAGCGTGGTCAAGGCGGTGAAGGCGCCGGTGACGCTCAAGATGCGGATGGGCTGGGATCTCGACAGCCTCAATGCCCCGGAACTCTCCCGCATCGCGCAGGACCTCGGCGTCCGGCTGATCACGGTTCACGGCCGGACCCGCAACCAGATGTACAAGGGGTCGGCCGACTGGCGCTTCATCCGCACCGTGAAGGACGCGGTGACGATCCCGGTGATCGCGAACGGCGATATCTGCACGATCGACGATGCGATCGCGGCTCTCGACCAATCGGGAGCGGACGGCATCATGATAGGCCGCGGTGCCTATGGGCGGCCATGGGTGCTGGGTCAGGTGATGGAGTATCTGGAGAACGGCACCCGCCGGCCCGATCCATCGCTCGACGAACAATATCGCGTCATCATCGAACATTACGACGCGATGCTCGATCATTATGGCGACATCACCGGCGTCAACATGGCGCGCAAGCACATCGGCTGGTACACCAAGGGCCTCAACGGCTCCGCGGAATTCCGCAACGCCGTGAACCAGCAGCCCGACGCGAAGACGGTCAAGCGCATGCTCGCCGACTTCTACGCACCGTTCCGCGACCAGCCACCCGTCCAGCAGGCTGCCTGACGGCATCATGGCCGGTCGTCCGGGGTTTGCCGAGCTGTTCGCCGCGCTCCCCGTGGCCGTCTTGATCGTCGATCCCGACGACCGGATAGCGCACGCCAATGCGCTCGCAGAACAGTTGCTCAACCTGTCCGAACGCGTGATGCGCGGCCAGCCCATCGCGGCGATCCTGCCGCCGCCCGCCGCCGGGGACCGACGCGAAGGGCAGGGGATGGCCTTTTACGATACCGAGATCGCGACCCCTCACGGCCCCCGCATCAGGGTGGATTTCGTCGAGGCGGCAGTCGCCGATCATGCCGGGTGGCGGGCGATCACATTGCATCCCGCTGCCAGTACCCGCGGGCTTGGCCCGAGCGCACGTGGGGCGAGCGCGCGCGCGGCGAGCGGCGCGGCGGCGATGCTGGCGCACGAAATCAAGAACCCGCTGTCTGGCATCCGCGGCGCTGCGCAGTTGCTCGGTGCGGGCGAACTGACGACGCTGATCGTCACCGAGGTCGACCGGATCGCGGCACTGATCGACCGGATGCAGGATTTCAGCGACACCCGCCCGCTGGAGATCGCGGCGGAAAACATCTATCCGCTGATCGGCCACGCCCGCCGGCTCGCGCTCGCCGGCTTCGCGCGCGGCGTCGCGATCGACGAGCGGTTCGACCCGTCGCTCCCCCCGGCGGCGATCAATCGCGACGCATTGTTGCAAATCCTCATAAACCTGTTGAAGAACGCCCACGAAGCGTCTCGTCTGGAACGCAAACCTCGGATCGTCATCACCACCGCCTACCGCCATGGCATGTCCGTCGCGGCGGCGGCCGGCAGGCCGAGGGTGCCTCTGCCGATCGAGATCTGCGTGCTCGACAACGGCCCGGGCGCGCCCGCCGATATCGCCGACAACCTGTTCGATCCATTCGTCTCCGGACGCCCGGAGGGGCAGGGGCTCGGCCTCGCGCTGGTCGACAAGCTGATGCGAGATATGGGCGGCATCGTTCAGTATGCGCGCGAAGGAAGCCCAGAGATGACGACGCTCCGCCTGCTGCTGCCGAGGGCGGCGTCATGACGCGCATCCTGGTCGTCGACGACGACGCCGCGATCCGCACCGTCGTCGCGCAGGCTCTGCGTCGTGCCGGCCATGAAGTGCAGACCGCCGAGACGCTCGCGCAACTCGACCGCATTCTGGCGACGCGCGTGCCTGACGTACTGGTGACGGACGTCATCCTGCCCGATGGCGACGGCATCGAACGGGTCAAGGAAATCGGCCAACGTCTGCCGCAACTACCGATCATCATTCTGTCCGCACAGAACACGCTGACCACGGCGGTGCGCGCAGCGGAGGTCGGCGCCTATGAATATCTGCCGAAGCCCTTCGACCTCGACGATCTGACCCGTGCCGTCACCGGTGCCCTGGCGCGGGGCGCGGTGATGCCGCAGCCGGAGGCGGGAGAGGACCCCACATTGCCGCTGATCGGCCGATCGCCGGCAATGCAGGACGTCTACCGCATCATCGCCCGCGTATTGTCCAACGATCTCACCGTGCTGATCTCCGGCGAATCGGGGACGGGCAAGGAATTGGTCGCCCGTGCGATCCACGATCTCGGCGCGCGCCGCGCAGCCCCGTTCGTCGCCATCAACATGGCGGCGATCCCGCGCGAGCTGATCGAGGCAGAGCTGTTCGGCCACGAACGCGGTGCCTTTACCGGAGCCGCGGTCCGCAACGCCGGCCGTTTCGAACAGGCGGCGGGCGGGACGTTGTTCCTCGACGAGATCGGCGACATGCCGATGGAGGCGCAGACGCGCTTGCTCCGGGTCCTGCAATCGGGCGAGTTCACCACCGTCGGCGGCGCACGCACGATGCGCGCGGACGTTCGCGTCGTCGCCGCCACTAACCGGGACCTGACCCAGCAGGTCGCCTCCGGCCAGTTTCGCGAGGATCTGTTCTACCGCCTCAACGTCGTGCCGGTCACCCTGCCAGCGCTCCGGGACAGGCGGCAGGACATTCCGCTGCTCGCCCGCCATTTCCTGGAAAACGCGGCAGCGCAGGGGCTTCCCCGCCGGCAGCTCGGCGAACAGGCGCAGGCAGCCCTGACGGCACACGACTGGCCCGGCAATGTCCGCGAACTGGAAAACCTCATGCGCCGGCTCGCGGTCCTCGCCCGCGACGAACTGATCGATGCGCCGACGATTCGCGACCTGCTCGGCGCTCCCGGCACACTCGCCGAGGCTGCCGATCCGGGCATCGCCGAGGCTGTGCGCTACCTCGTCGAACGCATCGCCCGCGAACGACCCGACGCGCTGGACGACGGAACGTTGTACGATCGCGTCATCGGCGAGGTGGAACGGCCGTTGATCGAAACCATGCTGGCGCGACATGCCGGCAACCAGCTTCGCGCCGCGCGGGCGCTGGGGCTCAATCGCAATACGTTACGCAAACGCCTCGATACGCTGGGGATCAACGCTCGCGGGGAGGAATAGACCGTCATTCGCCGTCATGCCGTCATCGGCACGTGGTGCCGTCACGATCCGGCTGACTGTCACCACAAACCATCGCCAAACTGAATTATGTGGTTTCCGTGCAACAATCCACGTTGTACGGAGGCCGGGATGGACGCGGCCCTTACGCCCGATCTGATGGACGAGACGCCGGTTCGCCGGTTGCGCATCACGCCCGCCGTCGAGGGGCTGGTGCTGGCGCTGGCCATCGCGATCGCGACTGCGACCTATTTCATCATTGCCGGCAGCAGCACTCCGCAGACGCCACTGTCTCCGCCGACGATCGCATTGTTGCTGGTCGCCAATCTGGTGCCGGGCATCGCCTTGCTGATGCTGCTGGGCCGCCGGATCGCCCGTAAGCGGGCAGCCGCGTCTCTCGTCGGTGGTGAGGGCGTGCTGCACGTTCGGCTGGTCGCCATCTTCTCGATCATCGCGGCGGTTCCGGCGCTGCTCGTCACCATCTTCGCGTCGCTCCTGTTCCAGATCGGCGTCGAATTCTGGTCGTCCGACCGGGCGAGTGGCATGCTCGAGAATGCGCGCACGCTCGTAGGCCAAAATTACCAGCGCGAGGTGGATCGGGTCGTTGCGCAGGTGCAGGCGATGAGTGGCGACCTGTCCGCGGAGTTGAAGACCCACGCGGTCGACAGTCCGTTCTTTCAGCAACTCCTGCTGGTGCAGACCTATCGCCGCGAACAGTCCGAAGGCATGATCATTCGCCGGGGCGAGACCGATCCCCTGATCGTGCTCAACCCCTATGATCGGCCGCTTCAGAACCTCGTTACGCCCGCGATCGAGAAGGCGCTGGATGGCGGCCAGCCGTTCGTTATAGTGCGCAGCGACGACCGGATCGGCGCCGTCGTGCCGATCGACTACGGCAAGGGCGCCTATCTGTATTCGGCCCGGATCTTCGATCCACAACTCGCCAGCCAGATTCGCCGTGGCGATGCGATCGTGCGGGATTACCAGACGCTGCAAAGCCGATCGCGCGCGTTGCAGCTCAAGTTCAACGCAGCGCTGCTTCTGGTTTCGCTGCTGATCGTGGGGATCGCCGTCTGGGCCGCGCTTGCGGTCGCCGACCGTCTCGTGCGCCCCGTGGCGGAACTGGTTGGCGCGGCGCGCAAGGTCGCGACGGGCGACCTCACTGCGCGCGTCGCCGACCCGCGCCGCAAGGATGAGGTCGGAACGCTGGCCAACGCCTTTAACCAGATGACCGGTCGGCTACAGGAGCAGAACAACGCACTGGTCACCGCCAACGATCAGCTCGACAGCCGCCGGGCGCTGATCGAGGCGGTGATGGCCGGCGTGTCCGCCGGCGTACTGGCGACGGCGGACGACGGCACCATCCGGATCGCCAATCGATCGGCCACGGAATTGATCGGGATGGGTGCCGATGGCCTCGTCGGACGGCCGCTTGCCAGCGTGTCGCCCGAACTGTCTGCGCTCGTCGAGGGGCGGGAGCGCGAGGCGATCGTTCAGGTCATTCGCAACGGCGAGACCAAGACGTTGGCGGTACGTATCGCGCGAACCGACTCCGGCCCCATCCTCACCTTCGACGACATCACCCAGCAATTGCTCGACCAGCGCCGCGCCGCATGGTCCGACGTAGCACGGCGGATCGCACATGAGATCAAGAACCCGCTGACTCCGATCCAGCTTGCCGCCGAACGCCTCCAGCGCCGCTACGGCAGCAAGATCGATGCCGAGGATACGACCTTTGCGCGCCTGACGGACACCATCGTGCGACAGGTCGGCGACCTTCGCCGGATGGTCGATGAATTCTCGTCGTTCGCCCGCATGCCTAAGCCGGTGTTCCGCGAGGAATCGCTGGTCGACATTGCCCGTCAGGCCATGTTCCTGCACGAGGTCGCGCATCCCGCCATTCACTTCGAACTCGATCACGGCAGCCCCGCGCCATCGCTGGTCTGCGACCGCAGGCAGCTGGGGCAGGCCTTCACGAACATCGTCAAGAACGCTGTGGAAGCCATTGAGAGCAAAGGCGACGATGGTGGCTCCGTTCTCATCGCGGTCGGCGCCGACGGCGACGTCGTCACCGTAGAGGTGGCGGACACGGGGATCGGCCTGCCGCCGGAACGCGACCGGATCGTCGAACCCTATATGACCACGCGCGCGAGGGGGACCGGACTTGGTCTCGCCATCGTCAAGAAGATCGTCGAGGAGCATCATGGCACCATGACCTTCGCCGATCGCGAGGGCGGTGGCACCATCGTTCGCATCACCTTCGATGCGGCGGCGCTGGCCGCCCTCGATCAGGGCGCAGATGCGCTCGAACCTACCAAAGACGGCCAACTCGCCGCACTCACACGCAATCGGAATTAGACCATGGCGCTCGACATCCTCGTCGTCGACGACGAACACGACATCCGCGAACTCGTCGCCGGCGTCCTCGAAGACGAAGGCTACGAGACGCGTACCGCCGCGGACAGCGATGCGACGCTGGAGGCGATCGCGACGCGGCGGCCGTCGCTGGTGCTGCTCGACGTCTGGCTGCAGGGATCGCGGCTCGACGGACTCGAATTGCTCGACGAGATCAAGCGCCGCGACCCTTCGCTGCCGGTGCTGGTCATATCCGGCCACGGCAACCTCGACACGGCGGTGGCGGCAATCCGCCGGGGTGCGTCCGATTTCATCGAAAAGCCGTTCGAGGCGGAGCGTCTGCTGTTGCTCGTCGAAAGGGCGACGGAGACGGAACGGCTACGCCGCGAAGTGGCGAGCCTGCGCGTCTCGGCCGGTCGCGAGAGCGATCTCACCGGAAGCTCCGGGGCGATCAACGGCGTGCGCGCGACGTTGAAACGTGTTGCCGCTACCGGCAGCCGTGTCCTGATCATGGGCCCGGCCGGTGTCGGGAAGGAGGTTGCCGCGCGGCTGCTGCATGGCTGGAGCAACCGGGCGCAGGCGCCGTTCGTCATCGTCAGCGCGGCGCGGATGACGCCCGAACGCGTCGAGGAGGAATTGTTCGGTGTGGAGGAGGGGGGCGACCTCGTCCGCCCCGGCCTGCTCGAACAGGCGCACGGTGGTACGCTGTTCCTCGACGAGATCGCTGACATGCCGGTGGCGACACAGGCGCGGATATTGCGCGTGCTCACCGACCAGAGCTTCAGCCGGATCGGCGGCACCCGTATCGTCAAGGTCGACGTCCGCGTCGTATCCGCGACATCGCGGGATCTGGCGCATGAGATTACGGAGGGGCGTTTTCGCGAAGACCTGTACTACCGCCTCAACGTCGTGCCCGTGCTGATCCCGGCGCTGTCGGAACGGCGCGAGGATATCCCGGCGCTGGTCGAACATTTCATGGCGCATTATGCTGCCGAGCGGCGCGTTCCCACGCCGGAGATCGCCGCGGACGCGATGGTTGCGCTCCAATCCTACGACTGGCCGGGGAACGTCCGTCAGTTGCGCAACGTGGTCGAGCGGACCATCATTCTCGCCCCGGGCGACCGGATCGGCCGGATCGACCTCGATCTGTTGCCGGCCGAAGTGCTGGGCGATCAAGGCGATATCGGCAGCGGCGGGGGCGGGGCGATCATGGGGGCGCCGCTGCGCGAGGCCCGCGAGACGTTCGAACGCGAATATCTCCGCGTCCAGATCCGGCGCTTTTCCGGCAACATCAGCCGCACCGCTAGCTTTATCGGCATGGAGCGATCGGCACTGCATCGGAAACTGAAGTTGCTGGGCATCACCGACATGCGCGAGGATTGAGCGCTGGACGTTTGCACCCATCGTTCATAGATGTGCATCGCCGAACGATCAGGTCGGCATCCGACGCCGGGAAACGGCGCACTAGCGGGCTAACGGCTCGCCAATAATACGAAAGGCTCATCATGGCCGACAAGCAAGGGTCTCTCCAGGACCTGTTCCTCAACGCTCTCCGCCGCTCCAAGACCCCGGTCACCATGTTTTTGGTGAAGGGCGTCAAGCTGCAGGGCATCGTCACCTGGTTCGACAATTTCTCGGTGCTATTGCGCCGCGACGGCCAGTCGCAGCTGATCTACAAGCACGCCATTTCGACGATCATGCCATCGGGCCCGATGGATGTCGCCGCTATCGTCGATTCGGTCGGTGAAGCGCAGCGCAAGCAGCCGTTGCTGCAGGAAATCTTTTTGAACGCCGTGCGCAAATCCGAGGACTCGGTAACGATGTTCCTGATCAACGGGGTCATGCTGCAGGGTCATATCGCCGGCTTCGACCTGTTCTGCATGCTGCTCCAGCGCGAAGGCATGGCGCAGCTCGTATACAAGCACGCCGTATCGACCATTCAGCCTGCCCGTGCGTTGAACCTCGCCGACGAGGGCGAGACGGAAGAATAAGCGATGAGCACGGGTTTCAACCGCGATCGTGACGAGTTTGCCCGGGGCGGGCGAGCGCTGATCGTCCTGCCGGATCAGGGCGATGCGCATCGTGATGCCGATGCCCGGCTCGACGAAACGGCTGGCCTTGCCGCAGCGATCGGGCTGGTCGTGACGGACAAGGTCGCGGTGCGGGTGCGTGCGCCCAAGCCGGCGACCCTGATCGGCAGCGGACAGGTGGAGCAACTCGCGGTGCAGGTGCGGCAGGACGAAGCGGATCTCGTCGTGTTCGACGCCAGCCTGACGCCGGTGCAGCAGCGCAATCTGGAAACCGCCCTCGAAGCCAAGGTGATCGATCGCACGGGTCTGATCCTCGAAATCTTCGGCGAACGCGCGGCGACCGCCGAAGGGCGATTGCAGGTCGAGTTGGCGCATCTGGATTATCAGGGCGGACGGCTGGTACGCAGCTGGACCCACCTCGAACGCCAGCGGGGCGGCTTCGGCTTTCTTGGCGGCCCAGGCGAAACACAGATCGAGGCCGACCGCAGACTGATCAGGGATCGTATGGCGCGCCTGCGTCGCGAACTGGAGCAGGTCAGCCGCACGCGCGGATTGCATCGCGAGCGGCGGCAGCGCGCACCATGGCCGGTGATCGCGCTGGTCGGCTACACCAATGCAGGCAAATCGACGCTGTTCAACCGGCTGACGGGCGCGGACGTGATGGCGGAAAACCTGCTTTTCGCGACGCTCGATCCGACACTGCGCCAGATTTCACTGCCCGGCATCGACAAGGCGATCCTGTCCGACACGGTTGGCTTCGTATCCGACCTGCCGACACAACTGGTCGCTGCATTCAAGGCGACGCTGGAAGAAGTGGTGTCCGCGGACCTGCTCATTCATGTCCGCGATATCGCACATCCCGATACCGAAGCGCAGCGATCGGACGTCGAAGCGGTGCTGTCGGAAATCGGTGTGTCGGAGATGACACCGCGGTTCGAGGCGTGGAACAAGCTCGACCTGCTCGATACCGAACGCCATGACGTCATGCTTGCCGAAGCCGATCGGCGGGACGACGTGGTGGCGTTGTCGGCGTTGAGCGGGGAAGGGGTGGGCGCCCTGATCGAACAGGTTGCCGCGAAGTTGACCGCTGCACATCGCCGCTACTGGATCACGCTGGAAGCCGGCGACGGAGCGGGCGCGGCATGGCTGCATGCACATGGCGAAGTCCTCGGCCAGATCAGCGAGGGACTTGAGACGCAGTATGAAGTGCGTCTCGCCGAACGGGACTATGAACGCTTTCAGCAGCGGTGAACCAGCGGGTCAGCCCCGCTTCACCTGCTGCCAAAGCGCTTCCTGTTCATCGAGCGCCATCGCCGGAAAGGCATCGCCGGCGGCTTCTTCCATCGCGCGGAAGCGACGTTCAAACTTGGCGTTGCCGGCACGTAACGCGGCTTCGGGATCGATGCCCAGATGGCGGGCCCAGTTTACCACGGCAAAGAGAAGATCGCCGACCTCTTCATGGATCTCGTCTGCGGATGCTGCGACGACCTCATCAATCTCCTCGTGTACCTTCGCTCGGGGACCATCCGTGTCGGGCCAGTCAAACCCGACGCGCGCGGCACGTTTCTGCAATTTGACTGCGCGCATCAGCGCAGGCAGGCCGGCAGCGACACCAGCCAGAGCACTCGTATCGTCCTTTCCGGCCCGCTCGGCAGCCTTCAGTTCCTCCCAGCCGGGACTGGCCGTCGCGGCGCCGAAGATGTGCGGATGCCGGCGTTCCATCTTGTCGCTGATCGACCCAACGACGTCGGCCAGCGTAAACGCGCCAGCTTCTTCGGCAATACGGCTGTGGAAAACGACCTGAAGCAGCAGATCGCCCAGTTCATCCTTCAGGTCGTCGGCGTCGTTGCGCATGATCGCGTCGGCCACTTCATAGGCTTCCTCGATCGTATAGGGAGCGATCGTCGCCCAGGTTTGCGCCGCGTCCCATTCGCAACCGCGCTGTGGATCGCGCAGTCGAGCCATGATCGCGACCAGACGTTCGATCATGAAAACTCCCCTCCGGCCGGCCCATCGATCAGATCGATAATATACATTATGTAAAGTCTTGATGGTAATGCGGTTCGAGGATCAGCGTGTTGCCCTCGACCCGCCACGACTTCAGCTTCGACAGAAAATTCATGCCGAGCACGTCGGTATCGCCGAACGCCGGTGACACCACGACGCCAAGATCCCGTGCGGCGATATCACCCAGCCGCAACTCCCGCACGGTCGCGGTCTGCGCATTGATCTGACCGTTGGCGGTGTTGAGCACCATCGGGATCAAGCTCTCGCGAACGTCGAGCGCCGCAGCCTGCGCGGTTCGGGTCGATAGCGCCGTCACCGTCGCCCCGCTATCCACCAGCATCCGCCTGGAAACGCCATCCAGCGTCACGCGCGCCCAGAAATGTCCGTCCGGCGCCATGCGGATGCGTGTTTCCTTGCCGACGACGTTCTGATCCTCCAGCTTCAACAGCCGGGCGACACGCTGGATGTACGGATCGAACTGTTCGCGTTGGCTTACGACCAGCAACAGCAAGCCGGCGATGATCGCCCAGCTCGCCAGCGAGAACAGCACCCGGAGAATCGGCACACGGCGAGCGATCAGCGCCGAGACCGGCAGCAGAAGCAGCAACAGATAGAGCAGCGCATGGCCGCCCACATCAGGGATCATGGCGTGAATTCCAGTCCATCGTAGCCTGGTTCGACGCCCGGCGGCAGATCCGCCACCAGCGTCGCGTAATCCATACTGTGATCCATGTGTACGAACACTGACCGGCCGGGACGCAGCTGCCCGATCCAGTCGAGGACGGTCGGCACGTCAGGGTGGGTCGGGTGGGGCGCATAGCGCAATGCATCGACGATCCAGACGTCCAGCCCGGTATACAGGTCGCGCATCGCCGGGGTCAGCGCATGAAAATCGGTCGCATAACCGACGGCGGCACCCGCCACCGAAAACCGCAGACCAGCCGAGGTTATGCGTCCGTGCGGCTGATCGACGACGTCGATCGTGATCCCGCCGATGACCAGCCGGTCGGGTAGACATGCCGCATCCACAGTCGGCGGATACCCCTGCCGACCGGCAAAGACGTAGGTGAACCGCTCCTTCAGCGCGTCGAGCGTCGCCCGCCTCGCGAAGCCGGGGACCGGACGGCCAAGGGCGTGGAAAATCTGGCGGACGTCGTCGATGCCGTGACAGTGATCTGCGTGATCGTGGGTCCAGATGATCGCGTCGACCGCGGCCACGTCAGCGGCCAGCAACTGTTCGCGCATGTCAGGGCCGGTATCGATCAGGATGCGCGTGCCGTCATGCTCGACCAGCAACGATGCGCGCGTCCGACGGTTGCGCGGCTCCGCGGGGTCACAGACGCCCCAGTCATTGCCGATCCGCGGCACGCCGGACGATGTGCCGGAGCCGAGAATGCGGACCTTCACCGTGCCGTATCTCGCGCCGCGGTCTTGGACGCTTTGTCGAACAAGGTGAAGAAGTTATACCTGGTCTTTGCAGCGAGTTGCTCGATCGACTCGCCCCGTAGATCGGCGAGGAAGGCAGCGGTGTCGGCGACGAAAGCCGGTTCCCCCTGTTTGCCGCGGTTTGGCACCGGCGCAAGGAATGGCGCATCCGTTTCGATCAACAGGCGATCGATCGGCAATCGCGCCGCGGTATCCTGCAGATCACGTGCGTTCCTGAACGATACGATGCCCGAGATGGAGATGTAGAACCCCAGCGCAAGGGCGGCATCGGCGAAGGCACCACTGGCAGTGAAGCAATGGATTACCCCTTTGTAGGCCCCCTGCTCCATTTCATCGCGCAGGATCGCCAACGTATCGTCTTCCGCATCGCGCGTGTGAACGATCAGCGGTAGTCCGGTTTCGCGGCAGGCAGCGATATGGGTACGGAAACTTGCCTGCTGGCGCGCCCGGTCCGAATGATCGTAATAATAATCGAGGCCGGACTCGCCGATCCCGACGACCCGCGGGTGCGCGGCCCGTTCGACGAGCTTGGCCTTGTCGACATCCTGGTGCTGGTCCGCCTCGTGCGGGTGAATACCGATCGAGGCCCAGACGTCGGGTTCACGCTCCGCCGTGGCCACCACCGCGTCCCATTCGCTCTCGCGGGTCGAGATGTTGAGCATGGCCCCCACCCCACGGGCTCGTGCGCGCGCAAGCACGTCGGCCTGCTGTTCGAACACACCCTTGTAGTTCAGGTGGCAGTGGCTGTCGGCGAACATCACGCCTCCACCACCGCCGGCATGTCGAGCCGCGGGAACACGGGCGACGGCGGAGCGATGACGAAACCGGATGCTGCCTGACGGGCATACCAGTCGTCATCGTCGATCGCGGCGTGATCGCGTTCCTGTGCACCGATCTGGTCGAGAACCTTGGCCGCCGAATCCGGCACCACCGGGATAATCGCAATCGCCAGCATACGGATTGCGCGAACAAGCGTGTTCAGCACTGCGTTCATCCGGTCGGGATCGGTCTTGCGCAACGCCCATGGCGCCTGCGCATCGATATACTGGTTGCAGGCGAAGACGCCGCGCATCCAGGCCTCGATCCCCTGATTGAGCATCAGGTCTCCGAACGCCGATTTGAAGCCGGCGCAGGCGACGACGATCTCCTCGATCAGCATGGCGTCGGCGGGGTCGGACCTGCCGCCCTCCGGAAATGCCCCGCCCAGATTTTTGGCGATGAACGACAGGGTCCGCTGTGCCAGATTGCCGAAGCTGTTGGCGAGTTCGGCGTTGACGCGCGTCACGATCGCCTCGGCCGAATAGCTGCCGTCCTGTCCGAAGCTGACGTCGCGGAGCAGGAAATAGCGTACCGCGTCGACGCCGAATGCGTCGGTCAATTCGTCAGGGCTGACGACATTGCCGACCGACTTCGACATCTTCTCGCCGCGATGGAGCACGAAACCGTGTGCGAACACCTGCTTCGGCAGCGGCAGGTTCGCCGACATCAGGAACGCCGGCCAGTAGACCGTGTGGAACCGGGTGATGTCCTTGCCGATCAGGTGCAGATCAGCCGGCCAGAAACGCGCCATCGCTTCCGCATCGTCGGGATAGCCCGCGCCGGTGAGGTAATTGGTGAGCGCGTCGACCCAGACGTACATGACATGGCCGGGGCTGTCCGGCACCGGAACACCCCAATCGAAACTGGTGCGCGAGACCGACAGGTCGGACAGTCCTCCCTCGACGAAGCGCATCACCTCGTTCCGGCGCGTCTCGGGTCGGATGAAGTCGGGGTTGGCGGCGTATAGATCGAGGAGCGGCTGCTGGTATTTCGACAGGCGGAAGAACCACGTTTCCTCCGCAGTCCATTCCACCGGCGTTCCCTGCGGCGAAAGGCGCTGCCCCCCTTCCCCGTCGACCAGTTCCTTTTCGTCGTAGAAGGCTTCGTCGCGAACCGAATACCAGCCCTCGTACCGATCGAGATACAGGTCGCCCTTGTCGCGCATCGCCTGCCATATGGCTTGACTGGCGGCGTAATGCGCCGGCTCCACGGTGCGGATGAAACGATCATACGAGATGTTGAGTGTGTCGGCCATTCCACTGAAATGGGCGGACATTTCGTCGGCGAATTCGCGTACATCGATCCCGCGGGTACGAGCCGTCTGCGCCATCTTCAGCCCGTGCTCGTCGGTGCCGGTCTGGAAGCGTACTTCACGGCCCGCCTGCCGCTGAAAACGCGCGATCGCGTCGGCGGCGATCATCTCATAGGCGTGGCCGATATGCGGGCGCCCGTTCGGGTAGTGGATCGCGGTCGTGATGTAATAAGGATCGGCCATGGCCGCGTCCTAGTCGATCGATCCCGCGAGGTGAAGCGGGGTCAGCGCAGCGTCGCGACGATCGCCGCCATCTCGAACACCGTCGCCTGCGCATCGAGCGACAGGCCCAGCGCCGCACCGGCGAGATCGCGCGCGGCGACCTGCGCATCCAGCGCTGCCTTCAGCCGTGGGCCGGAACGGGTGCGCGCCTCTCGCGCGATCATCGCAGGCACGCGGTCGAGGAAGACTTCGTAGCGCGCGACATTGCCCTTCCCCGCGAGCGCCCTGGCCAATGCTGCGCGGCGGGCGTTTATCGGGTCTCCGTCGCTCGCGATGCCGGTGATGGCGCTGTCGAGTCCGTCGATGTCGAGCCCGGCGTAACGGATCGCACGCCCGGGGGCGCCCTCCCCGGTCCGGACGAGCGCTGCGACCTCATGGTCGTCGGCATCCGGCAGCGCACCGCGCAAGGCCCTCGCCATGTCGCCGTCGTCGAGCGTGGCGAAGCGCAGGACGCGGCAGCGCGAGCGGATCGTCGGCAGCAGCCGGCCCGGTGCATGACTGACGAGCAGGAAGATCGTGCCGACGGGCGGCTCCTCCAGATTCTTGAGCAGCGCGTTGGCGCCGTTACGCTCAAGATCGTCGGCCGCGTCGATGATGACGACGCGGCGCGCGCCCATCGACGGGGTCGTTGCGAACATCGGCTGCAGCGAGCGGACCTGCGCGATCGTGATGCTGCGGGCGAGGTCCTGATCCGGCTTTTCAGCGTCTTTGGGCAGACGCTGGAGAATGCGCAGGTCGGGGTGCGATCCGGCGTCGACCAGCGACCGCGTGGGGTGGCTATCCGGTACGACGAGAGCGGGTGCGGTGACGCCGGTGGCGCTCGCCTCGGCAAGCATGCGCAGGGCGGCGGTATGCGCGAAGCTCGCTTTGCCGACGCCCTGCGGGCCGACGAGCAACCAGGCGTGATGCAATGCGCCGCTGCGCAGGGCGGCGATGAAGGCTGCCTGCGCATCGGCCTGACCAAACAATTCGGTCATGGGACAGCGTGCAAGAACAAGTCGGACTTGTCCGCTGGCATCACCCGAAGAGCGAGGTCAGCCCGGCCCATGCGCGCCCGAAGAAGCCGGCTTCACCGACATCCTCGGCGGCGACGAGCGGCAGGCGCTGTTCGGGCATCTCTGGCGATTTCACGACCAGATCGGCGATATGCTGACCCGCCTTGATCGGAGCGCGGATCGGACCTTCGTAGACGACCTTTGCGCTCATCTGGGGCACCGCACCGGCAGGAAGCGTGACGGTCAACTGCTTCGGCGCGACGAGGCCGACGCTGCCGGAGCTCCCCATCTGCACCTCGGCGGTCGACACCTGCTTGCCCTGCGCCACGACCGGCTTCGCCTGCCATGCGCGGAAGCCCCAATCCATGAAGCGCACCGATTCCTCGGCGCGGCCGCCGGACGAGGTCAGGCCGGCGACGACCATGACGAGGCGGCGGTTGTTCTGCTCCGCCGATCCGGTGAAGCCGTAGCCGGCCTCTTCGGTATGGCCGGTCTTCAGCCCGTCGGCACCGGCGACGCGGCCCAGCAGCGGATCGCGATTCGCCTGCGTGATGTCGGCACCGGCGCCCAGCGTCTTGCCCCAGGTGAAGCTGCGCAGCGAGTAGAAGCGCTTGTAGAGATCCGGGAAGTCCTTGATCGTCGCGGTTGCCAGATGCGCCAGATCGCGCGCGGTGACGTAAGTGACGCCATTGTCGGGCCAGCCGTTCGATGTGCCGAAGTGGCTGTTGGTCAGCCCCAGCTTCTTTGCCTGCTGGTTCATCCGGTCGGTAAAGGTCTGTTCGGTACCCGAAATTCCTTCCGCCAGCACGACGCAGGCGTCGTTGCCCGACAGCGTGACGATGCCCTTCAGCAGGTTTTCGACGCTCACGTTCTCACCGGTCGACAGGAACATCGTCGATCCGGCCTGCGGACCGTGCCAGCGCTGCCACGTCTCGGGCCGGACGGTGAAATTCTGGTCGAGCTTCAGTTCGCCCTTCCTGATCATGTCGAACGCGACATAGACGGTCATCATCTTCGCCATGGATGCCGGTGGCATCCGGCGATCGGCATCGCGCTGGTACAGCACCGCGCCCGAGGACAGGTCCTCCATGTACGCGATCGGCGCGGTGCCCTGAAACTGCGGAGCCGCGGCAACGGAAGGCATCGCAAGCGCGACGATGGCAAGCGGAGCGGCAATCAGCGTTTTCATGACGGCGTCTTTGACTTTCCGGAACTTGGAACGGGAATGGATGACGGCATAGCGGCAGTCCGTCGCTGCGTCAGCCCTCTACGGCATCCGCGAGCAAACCGACCGACAGCGCATAGAAATTGGAGCAATTGTAATCGAGGATGACGCGGTAATTGCTGGTCAGCAAATAAGCGGTAGTCCCGGGGCCGTCAGGTTCGATCAGCGTCGCTTGCACGGTGTCGGCGGGCCATCCCCTGCCCTGTGGCACCAGCCCCATGCTCCGCCATTCCGCCATCGTCCGCCAGCGGCTGTGCCGCTCGAACACGCGCGGGCAGCGGGGCGACACGAGCCGGTTGGTCAGGGCCGAACGGTTCAGGCCGGCGGGAACGCTGACCGCGATGCCCCACGGCTGACCCGGTCGCCAGCCGGCGTTGGCGAAGTAATTGCCGATCGATGCCAGCGTATCGGCCGGGCTGGTCCAGATGTCGGCGCGGCCGTCGCCGTCGCCATCGCGCGCCAGCCGGAGGTAGACCGAGGGCAAAAATTGAGGGTTACCGGTCGCCCCCGCCCAACTGCCGACCAGACGTTCGCGCGGGATGCCGCGATCGAGGATCTTGAGGCCGGCGATAAATTCACCGGCAAACAGGCTGCGACGGCGGCCCTCGTAGGCAAGACTGGCGAGGCTGCGGAGCAGATCGAAATTGCCAGTGTAGGCGCCGTAGTTGGTCTCATGCCCCCAGATAGCGACCATGATCGATTCGGGCACGCCGGTTTCCCGCTCGACCCGCGACAGACGTGCGCGCTGCGCCTGATAGGTCGCGCGTCCGCGGCCGATCCGTGCGGCGTCGACATGGCTCGCCTTGTACGGCGCGAAAGGGGGTGTCGCGGTGCTGCCGGGATTGCCGGGCTGTGCGCGATCGAGCTGAATCGTGCGTTCGCTGAGCGTCAGCGTCGGGAACACCGCGTCGATCGTCCGCTGCGTTACGCCTTCTGCCTGCGCCTGCTGACGTAGGGTCGCAAGATAGGCCTGAAAACCCGATTCGTCCTGCGCCGCGGCCGGACCGGCGGACGCCAGTGTCAATGTCGTCGCGAGAATGCCGGCCTTCAGCCCGCGTGTCAGTCGTTGCCCCCACATGCCATCGTTGGTGCCACAGGGCGGCCGCGGCGTGAACCTCTTATCGTCGCGGGGCTTGCACGGGCAGCCGCGGTGCGACTATTCGGAGCCGACCACGGAGAGATGGCCGAGTGGTTTAAGGCAGCGGTCTTGAAAACCGCCGTAGGTGGAAGCCTACCGTGGGTTCGAATCCCACTCTCTCCGCCAATTACCAGCGCGGAACGGCTAGCGGTTGAGTTCGACGAGCCGTTCGAACACATCGAGCGGGATCGGTTGCTTGAACTGGCAACCGGCGACGTAATCGTCCGCCCATTTGACGTCGGCGGCGATGGAGCCGGCGTGCGGCAAGGTCAGCCAGATCGTGCTGTCCTTGGTCAGCGCCGAATAGGTTTGCAGACGCGCGCCGTGGACCGAGATGTCGACGACCTTGCAGAGCGTTCGCACGCCCTTGCCGATATGCGCATCCAACGAAACCGGCGCACGCTGTGAGCGGCGCCGGCCGTTGATATCTGCTGGTTCGAATTCCGCGGCGAACATGTCCAACGCCTATCGGGCGATGGTTAAGGCCGCGTAAACGAAACGGATCATCCCTTGCGCAGGGTAAGACCGCCACCGAAACGCTTGTTGAAGCGCGCCACCTGGCCACCGGCATCCAGCATCGTGCCACGGCCGCCGGTCCATGCCGGATGCGCGAGCGGATCGATGTCGAGCGTCATCGTGTCGCCTTCCTTGCCCCAGGTGGAGCGAGTCTCGAACACGGTCCCGTCGGTCATCTGGACCTTGATCATGTGGTAGTCGGGATGGGTTTCTTTCTTCACGTCTGCATGCTCCGGATGCGGCTGGTTCCGACCAGCCTGGAAAGGAAAGGCCGCCTAGCGACCGTTGACGACATTGTCAAAGTTGAGAGCTTCGCGTGACGCCTTTACGCCTTGGGCGGATCGGCAATCATCGCGGTAAAATTGGCCTGAGCAACGACTTGCCCGTCGATCTTCGCAATGCCTTCGAACTTGCAGACGCTGGCGCGTTTCTGGACGAACGTGGCCTCGAGCCGCAGCAGAACGCCGGGCTCGACGGGCTTGCGGAATTTCGCGCCGTCGATCGCCATGAAATAGACGAGTTTGCCGGAGCCGGCGAGGCCTAGGCTTTCGACTGCGAGGATACCTGCCGCCTGCGCCAGCGCCTCGACGATCAGCACGCCCGGCATGATCGGCCGACCGGGAAAATGTCCCTGGAAAAAGCTTTCGTTGATCGTCACCGCCTTGATCGCCGCGATCGACCGGTCGAGAACGAGTTCCTCGACGCGGTCGACCAGCAGCATCGGGTAGCGATGCGGCAGTGCGGCCATGACCCGCCCGATATCAAGCGGGCCCATGGTCACCGGTGTGTCTTCGCTCACCCGATCCGCGCCTTAGCGACCCTGCGGCGTGGCGCGCGGGGTGGTGGCGGGGGCGGCAGCCGCCGGTGCAGTGCCGGCTGCCGGTGCCGGAGCGCCGGCCTGCTGACGACGGGCGGCATTCGCATATACGAGCTGGCGGTACTGCTGGAGCAGCTCGACGGTCTGCTGCTGCGGCTGCCAGTTGGCAGGCGGTGCGATCGGCACAGACGGCGTGGTGCGATCGATCTCGGCGATGATGTCGCGCGTGATGTCGGTCGCGGGCGGCGCGAACTGGATCGCGTTCGGCGCGAGCACGATGCTGATCTTCTTTGCGTTCACCACCGCGCGCAGGGCGGGATCGTACTTTGCGGTGATCTGCTCGAGCGCATAGGCCTGCGCCTTGATCGCGGGCCCCTGCGCGGCTTCGATGCCGGGCTGCGCCTTCTGCTGGGCGGCGCGAACCTGATTGCCGATCGCGTTGTTCGGCGCTTCGGCCGCAGCGGCTTCGGCCTGACTGACCTGACCGTCCTTGTTGGTATCGAGCAGCGTGCGCAGCTGCGTGTTCAGCGCGGTCTGTGCGGCAGCGGCCTGATCGAGCTGTGCCTTGTAGGTCGTCGAGATCTGCTGGTTCGCGGCATCGAACGCCTTGGCGCTGAAGATCGCCGCATCGGCCTGCGCCGTGGCGATCCCTGCCGTCTGGGCCGAAGCCGAGCCGGCGAGCAGCGCGACGGAAGCGCCGGCGAGCATCGCCGCGCAAGTCTTGGTCATGGTCTTCATTAGAACTGCGTCCCTACGTTGAAGGTAATGAGCTTGGGATCGTCGCCCTTCTGGGTGACGAGCGCCTTGGCGAGATCGATACGAAGCGGACCGAACGGCGAATTCCAGTTGACGCCGACGCCGACGCTGATGCGCGGTGTGGCACGGGAGCCGTAATAGGTTTCCTGGAATGCGGGAGTCGAGGTCTGATAGATCGTGTTGGTCGAGCTGCCCGAGCACGCTCCACCGCCCACCGCCGCATAGCCGATGGCGCAGGTCGTGATCGCGCCCGCATTGGTCGTATCGGCCGACGACACCAGATACAGCTGGCGGCCCGCGCTATCGAGAACCGGCGTGGTGAGCGGCAGGACGGTGACGTTGCCGTTCGCATCGGTGATCGTCGGGAACGTCGCCGTTGGCTGCGGTCGCGTCAGGCTGAACAGGCTGCCCGCCTGCACGTAGATCGACGGACGCAGGCCCAGTTCGCGCGCACCGGCGCCGAGCGGGATCTCGAGCTCGGCACGAACCAGGTAATAAGCGTTGCCACCCAGCGCGTCGTCGACGATCTGATCGCGATCGGTGACGGCGATCTGCTTGCCGTTGGCGTCGGTGGTGAACGACGCACGCTGCACGCGCGGACCGATGCCGCGGATGTCGAAGCCGCGGAACTGCGGTTCGCCAAGATAGAAACGATCGGTGATACGCACCGAGTCGACGCCAAGACCACGGCTCTTTTCGAGCGACTTGATATAGCCGCCCTCACCGACGATCGAGCCGATGAAGCCGCTGCCGACGTTCCAGAACTTCGATCCTTCGAGCCGGGTACGGATGTACTTCACGTCACCGCCGAGACCGGCGAAATCCTGACTGAAGCTGAGACGCTGGCCCGCGGTCGGGCGCAGGCGGCTGTTGAGGCTGTCGTAAATGAGTGAATAGCCGATCGACGACGTCCAGCGATTGCCGATCGCCTCGCACAGGTAACGCCCCGCCCTCAACCGGTCGCACTGCCCGTTGGTATAATAGGTGGATTCGTCCAGCCCGACCTGATCGTAGGACAGGCCGTAGCGCCCGGCGAGCGACCAATATTCGGTCAGCGGTACGCCGGTACGAACCTGGAAGCCGGTCGACACCTGCGAATAGGTGGTCTGGCGATCCTGACCGACATAGTTGAACGAGTTGAAGTCGCGGCGGAACACGTCGACGCCGATCGCGACGTTCTTGTCGAAAAGATACGGCTCGGTGAAGCCCAGCTCGATCGACTTCGAATAGGATGAATAGTTGACGCCGGCGCGCAGCACCTGCCCCTTACCGCGGAAGTTGTTCTGCGTGATGTTCGCCTGAACGATGAAACGTTCGAGGCTGGAATAGCCGACGGAGAGCTGCAACTCGCCGGTCGATTTCTCTTCGAGATTGGTTTCGAGGATGATGCGATCGGGCGCGGAACCGGGGTTCTGCTTGATCTCCATCTTGTCCTGGAAGAAGCCCAGCGAGTTGATGCGGTCCTGCGAGCGCTTGACCTGGAAGCTGTTGAACGCGTCGCCTTCGGCGAGGCGGATTTCCCGGCGGACGACCTTGTCCTGCGTCTGGGTGTTACCGTTAATATCGATGCGCTCGATATAGGTGCGCTGCGCCTGCCCGATGTGGAAGTTCATCCCCATCGTCAGCGTTTCGGGATCGCGCTGGAAGTCCGGCGATACGTCGGTGAACGCATAGCCGAACAGACCGGCCGATTCGCTCAGCTGATCGACCGAATCCTCGACCAGCTTGGCGTTGTACCATTCGCCCTTTTTGATCGGCAGCGATGCGGCGAGCTTCTTATTGTCGAAATCGCGGATCTCGCTGTCGACGCTGACGTCGCCGAACTTGTAGCGCTTACCCTCTTCGACGACATAGGTGATGATGAAGTCGCGCTTGTCCGGCGTCAGTTCGGCAACGGCGCTGGTGACGCGGAAGTCGGCATAGCCCTGCGTCAGATAATATTGGCGCAGCTTCTGCTGATCGTAGTTCAGGCGATCCTGATCGTAGGACGTGCTCGACGACAGCAGCCGGAACCAGCGCGATTCCTTCGTCGCCATCTCGCCCCGCAGCTTGCCGTCCTCGAACACCTCGTTGCCGATGATGTTGATCTGGCGAACCTTGGATTTGGGCCCTTCGGTAATCTCGAACACCACGTCGACGCGGTTCTGGTCGAGGCTGACCATCTTGGGACTGATGACGGCGGCAAAGCGGCCCTGGCGGCGGTACAGTTCGATGATCCGCGACACGTCCTGACGGACGGCGGTGCGCGTGAAGATCTGCCGCGGCGCGAGCTTGATCTCCTTGGTGATCTTGTCGCTCTTGAGCGCCTTGTTCCCTTCGAGGATCACGCGGTTGATGATCGGGTTCTCGCGGATACGCAGCACGATATCCCCGGTCTCGACGCCCGAAATCGAGAAATCGACGAACAGGTCCGAGGCCTGAAGATCCTTCAGCGCCTGATCGAGCGTTTCCGCAGTGTACGGAATGCCGACACGCAACTTCGTGTAGGACAGAACCGTCTCCGGCTCGATACGCTGCGATCCCTCGACGCGCAGCGTCTTGATCGTGCGAACCGGCGCGGGCGTAGCGGATTGGCCAGCGGCGGGCGCAGGCGCGACGACGGGCTGGGACGCAGAGGCGGGCGCCGGTGCGGTCTGGGCCATGACGGGCACGCCCGACAGCATGGTGCCGGCGAGCAGCGCGGCGCCCCTGGCCACGAACATGGAACTCTTCATCGCTGTCACTCAACCCACCCCAAATACGTCAGGATACTCATATGCACCGGAAGACGCAGAAAACTGCCCTGCCCCAACCCGGTCAGCCGATCAACCCGGCGAGGCGCTGCCACAGGCCCACGGCGCTCAAATCATTGAAGGTCACGACCAGCATCAGCGTCAGCACCATCGCAAGTCCGCCGCGGAACGCCCATTCCTGTACCCGGGGTTCGAGGGGGCGGCGGCGGATCGCCTCGATCGCATAGAAGAACAAATGGCCGCCATCCAGCATCGGTACTGGCAGCAGGTTGATGAACCCCAGATTGATCGACAGCATCGCGACCAGCCAGACGAAGGCGGAGATACCAAGTGCCATCTGTTCGCCGGAAATCTTGGCGATACGGATCGGTCCGCCGAGTTCGTCGATCGAGCGACGGCCGCTGATGATCTGGCCCAGTGTTTCCAGCGTACCGCTGATGATCTCTCCCGTCATCCGCACACCGGCAAGGGGGGCGGCGAGCAGGCCGACCGGTTCCAGCACGGGATCGCCGCTGCCGATACCGATCCTGCCGATGCGATATTCGTTCCCGAAGCGATCGCGCTGGCGGACCACGCCGATAGCCAGCGGACGGTCGACCTCGCTGCCCGCGCGATCGATGCGCACGGTCGCCTGCGCGCCCGGACGGATCAGCGCATAGCGGGCGACGTCCGAAAAGGTCTCGATCTCGCGGCCGTCGATCGCGACGATCCGGTCACCGGGGCGCAGCCCGGCTTTCGCACCCGGACCACCCTCGATCACCGTTCCGACGACGGCAGGCGTACGATCGACGCCATAAGTGTGGGCGAAGCCAGCCAGAATGAGGACGGCGAGGATCAGGTTGATCGCCGGCCCGGCGGCGACGATGATCGCGCGCTGCCAGAGCGGCTTGGCCTGAAACGTCTGTTCGCGCTCCGCGGCGGGCAACGACAGCCACGCCGCGTCCGGCTGGCTGGCGGGGTTCATGTCCCCCGCGAAGCGGACGTAACCGCCGAGCGGCAGCCAGCCGAACTTCCAGCGGGTGCCGCGGCGATCGGTGACGCCCGCGATCTCCCGCCCGAAGCCGATCGAAAACGCCTCCGCCTTAACCCCGAACAGGCGGCCGGCCAGATAATGGCCCATCTCGTGGATAAAGACGAGCGGACCGATCGCGCAGAGGAACGCGAGGACGGCCATCAGAACGCCGGGGGACTGGATCAAGCTTGGCAATCCTTCACGCGTGGACCTTTACACGCCCCTGAGCACGTCCCTGTACACTCTCGTCCGCCATTCGTCGCGCCTCGCCGTCGATGGCGAGGACCGCCTCCAGCGTATTGGGAGCCGGCGGATCGTACCGCTCCAGCGTATCGGCGACGATTGCGGCAATTTCGAGGAAGCCGATGCGCCGTGCAAGGAACGCTGCGACGGCCACCTCGTTGGCCGCATTGAGGATCGCCGGCCGCGCGCCACCCGCCTCCAGCGCGGCGCGGGCGAGCACCAGTGCGGGAAAGCGAACGGGATCGCAGGCTTCGAAATCGAGGCGGCCGATTTTGACCAGATCCAGCGGCTCCATCGGTGTCGCCATCCGCTCGGGCCAAGCCAGCGTGTGGGCGATCGGCACGCGCATATCGGACGGGCCGAGCTGGGCCAACATCGATCCGTCGACGTAATCGACCATCGAATGGATCACCGACTGGCGGTGCAGCACCACCTCGATCTGATCGTTGGCGACGGGAAACAGCCGGGCGGCCTCGATCAGTTCCAGGCCCTTGTTCATCATCGTCGCACTGTCGATGCTGATCTTAGCGCCCATCGACCAGTTGGGGTGTGCGACCGCCTGTTCGACGGTGACGTCCGCCATCCGCTCCAGCGACCAGTCGCGGAACGGCCCGCCGCTGGCCGTTAGGATGATGCGCCGGACGCCCTCGGGACGCGCGAAGTCGAAGCATTGGTAGATGGCGTTGTGTTCGCTGTCCGCGGGTAGGAGCGTCGCGCCAGAGCGGGCAGCCGCGGCGAGGATCACCTCGCCTGCGGAGACCAAGGGTTCCTTGTTGGCGATGACGACGGTGCCGCCGTGTTCGATCGCCGCCATCACCGGCCTGAGGCCGGCGCAACCGACGATCGCGCCCATCGTCCAGTCCGCGCCCGCAGCGGCGTCGCAGATCGCCTGCGCGCCCCCGGCTGCCTGCGTCGACGTACCGTCAAGGGCATCGCGCAATGCGGGCAGGCAGGATTCGTCGGCGACCACCGCGATCTCCGCGCGGGTGCGGATCGCGGCGGCGGCGAGATTGGCGACATCGCAATTGGCAGTGAGCGCCCGTACCTTGAGGCGGTCCGGCTCCCGCTCGACGAGGTCGAGAGTCGAAGTGCCGACCGAGCCGGTCGCGCCCAGGATGGTGACGGTCTTCATGTCAAAACGCCAGCGGCACGACGACGAGCAGCGCAGCCAGCGGCATCACCGGCACCACACCATCGAGCCGGTCGAGTACGCCACCGTGGCCCGGGATGACGCTGCCCGAATCCTTGACCCCGGCGCGACGCTTGAGCCAGCTTTCGTATAAATCACCGCCCTGTGCGAGGATCGCTAGCAAGGGGCTGGCGATGATGAAACGCAACGGCAGCAGGTAGAAGGCATGCATCAGCAAGGCGACAATTGTAGCAAGGGCGATACCGCCGATCAGCCCGGCCCATGTCTTGTTGGGACTGATCGTCGGGGCGAGCTTGGGCCCGCCGATCGCGCGGCCGGCAAAATAGGCGCCGATATCGGTCGCCCAGACGAGGCTCAGCGCCCAGAGCGCGTTGCGGATGCCGTCGGGCTCATGGCGGATCAATAGCAGGGCATAGACCGGCAGACCGCAATAGAGGACGCCAAGGCCCAGTTGCGGGCGGCGGGTGACGATCGTCAGGAAGAAGAACGCACCGACCAGCAGGCCGAGTGCGAAGAAGTTGGGGCCGGCGGCGATCGGGCACATGATCGCCAGCGGCACGAACAGGACATATTGGCCGAGCCGCTTCGTTTTCGGCTCGGCAAGATGCAACTCGCTCCATTCCGCCATCATGAAGACGCCAGCGACGACCGCGAGCAACCAGAACGGAAAGCCGCCGAAGGCGAGCGCGACGAGCGCCAGCGCGACCATGCCGAGGCCGGCCAGCGTGCGCGTCGCAAGCTCCGACCGGCGCGGGGCCTGAGGCGTGTCGCTCACAAGCCGCCGTAACGCCGCTGGCGCTGACCGAACGCCGCAATCGCATCCGCCAGCGTATCGCCCGTGAAATCGGGCCAGAGCGTGTCGATGAACAGCAATTCGGCATAGGCCGCCTGCCACAGCAGGAAATTGGACAGCCGCTGTTCGCCCGACGAGCGGATGACGAGATCAAGCGGTGGCAGATCGGCGGTGTCGAGCTCCGCCTCGATATGCTCCGGCGTGATCGCTGCGGGATCGATCTCGCCGGCAGCGGCGCGGGCGGCGAGGCGCTGCGTCGCGGCGACCAGTTCGGCCTGCGAGCCATAGTTGAGTGCGATCACGAGGATCGGTCCCGTGTTGCCCGCAGTCTTCGCCACCGCATCGTCGACCAGCGCGACGAGATCGGGGGCGAAGCGGCGGTAGTCGCCGATCACGCGAAGGCGAACGTTCTCCGCCACCAGTTCGGCGAGGTCGCTGCGGATGAACAGCCGCAGCAGGCCCATCAGCGCGCCGACCTCATCCTCGGGACGTCGCCAGTTCTCGCTGGAAAAGGCATAGAGTGTCAGCGCCTCGACCCCGAGGGCACGGGCAGCACGGGTGACGCGGCGAACCGCCTCGACCCCGGCCTTGTGCCCGGCGACGCGCGGCAGCATCCGCGCCTTCGCCCAGCGGCCGTTGCCGTCCATGATGATGGCGACATGCCGGGGAACCAGCGCGGATTGCGGTACCGCGGAAAGGATCGGTGCGGAGCTCATAGTCCAGCATCCCGAGGAGTGGCGGGCCGCCCATGCCCCCGGCATGAGCCAAACAGCATGCGCTGCCTTCCCGTCACTTGCCGAGAATTTCCTTTTCCTTCGCCGCGGCGGCCGCGTCGAGCTCGGCGATGGTGGCGTCGGTCAGCTTCTGCACCTCGGTTTCGTGGCGCTTGCGCTCGTCCTCGGCGATGATGCCCTTCTTTTCGTCGGTCTTCAGGCTGTCCATGCCGTCGCGGCGGACGTTGCGCACCGCGATACGCGACGCCTCAGCGTATTTGCCGGCGAGCTTGGCGAGTTCCTTGCGGCGCTCCTCGGTCAGATCGGGGATGGGCAGGCGCAGCGTCTGGCCGTCGTTGATCGGGTTGAGGCCGAGACCGGCCGAACGGATCGCCTTTTCGACGGGGCCGACGTTCGACTTGTCCCAGACCTGCACCGACAGCATGCGCGGTTCGGGCACCGAGACGGTCGCGACCTGGGTCAGCGGCATGTGGCTACCATAGACTTCGACCGTCACCGGGTCGAGCAATGCGGTCGAGGCGCGGCCGGTGCGCAGGCCGTTGAGGTCGTGCTTCAGCGATTCGACGGCGCCGGCCATGCGGCGTTCGAGGTCGGCCTTGTCATAGGCTGCCATGATCTACTCCTGTTCGTTCTGGACGATCGTCGAGACGCCATCACCGCCGAGGACTGCGGCGAAATTGCCGTGTTCGCGGATGTTGAAGACGACGATCGGGATGTTGTTGTCTCGGCACAATGCGATTGCGCTGGCGTCCATGACCTTGAGGTCGTCGGACAGCACCCGCGAATAGCTGACGGTGTCGTAGCGGGTCGCGGTCGGCACCTTCTTCGGATCGGCATCGTAGACGCCGTCGACCGAGGTACCCTTGAACAGCGCATCGCACTTCATCTCGGCAGCGCGGAGCGCGGCACCGGAATCGGTGGTGAAGAACGGGCTGCCGACGCCGGCGGCGAAGATCACGACGCGACCCTTTTCGAGGTGGCGTTCGGCGCGGCGGCGGATGAAGGGTTCGCACACCGACTGCATCGGGATCGCGGATTGCACACGGGTGTCAACGCCGATCTGTTCGAGCGCGTTCTGCACCGCGAGCGCGTTCATGACGGTCGCGAGCATTCCCATGTAATCGGCGGTGGCGCGTTCGATGCCCTTGGCGGCGGCGGACAGGCCGCGGAAGATATTGCCGCCCCCGACGACGATGCACAGCTCGTAACCCTGTCCGCGAACGTCAGCGATTTCCTGCGCAACGCGGGCGGTGACGGTGGGATCGATCGCGAGACCGCCCTCCCCCATCAGCACTTCGCCGGAGAGTTTGAGCAGGATACGTTTGAAGCGGGGGCCGGAAGTCATGGGGTCCTGACGATAAGGGAAAGCGGCGCGGACCTTAGGCGGGGTGCGCAGGAGGGGCAACCTCGGCTGGGCGCGTTGCGTAAGGTGCATAGGAATTTGTTGGCGAGTGCATGAGAGGTGCATCGGGAGGAATGCATTCGACCCCACACATGCGTCACCCCGGACTCGTTCCGGGGTCCACCTGCCGGCCAAGGGAAAAGCTGGAGGCTCCTGCGATTCCGGTGCCGCCCGGTGGACCCCGGAACGAGTCCGGGGTGACGGAGGACGTGAGGAAAGCGGTCGCCCGCCCTCCCCTAGCATTACTTCTGCGCGACGCCCGAAGCGGCAGCGACTTCAGCGGCGAAGTCCGACGCTTCCTTCTCGATGCCTTCGCCGAGCTGGAAGCGGACATAGTCGACCAGCTTGATCTCCGTGCCGGCGTCCTTGGCGGCCTTGGCCACCACGTCGCTGATCTTGGTCTTGCCGTCCATCACGAACAGCTGGCTGACCAGCGCATGCTCCTTGCGGTACTTGGCAATGCTGCCTTCGACCATCTTGGCGATGATGTCGGCGGGCTTGCCCGATTCGCCCGCCTTTTCGGTGGCGATAGCGCGCTCGCGCTCGATCTCGCCCTCGTCGAGGTCGTTCTCGTTCAGCGCCTTCGGGAAGGCGGCGGCGATGTGCATCGCCAGCTGTTTGCCAAGACCCTGGAGCACCTCGTCCGAAGCCTCCGATTCGAGCGCGACGAGCACGCCGATCTTGCCGAGGCCGGGCGATGCCTGGTTGTGGACATAGGACACAACCGCGCCCTTGCTCACTTCGAGGCGCCTGGCGCGGCGCAGCGACTGGTTCTCACCGATCGTCGCGATGTTGTTGGTCAGCACTTCCGACACGGTCGTGCCCGACGGCATCGCCTCGGCCTTCAGCGCCTCGACATCGCCACCGGTGGCGAGTGCGATCTGCGTGACTTCGCGGACGAACTGCTGGAACTGGTCGTTCTTGGCGACGAAGTCGGTTTCCGAATTCACCTCGACCGCGGCACCCTTGGTGCCGCCCGTGGCGACGCCGACGAGGCCCTCGGCTGCGGTACGGCTGGACTTCTTCTGTGCGGCGGCGAGGCCCTTGGTGCGCAACCAGTCCAGCGCGGCGTCCATATCGCCGGCGGTCTCGTTCAGCGCCTTCTTGCAATCCATCATGCCCGCGCCGCTCTTCTCGCGCAGGTCCTTGACCATCGCTGCGGTAACTTCAGCCATGTGCGTAATCCTTATACTCGAATGTGGTTGCGGGCGAGGCAAGGCATCGCCCTACCCCGCCCGCATGACGTTTCAACGACGGGCGTTACGCGTCGATCTGGCGCTCGGTCTCGGTGCCGGCGCCTTCGACGGTCGTGGCGGCCTCCGCTTCCGGCTCGGCAACCTTGGCTTCCGGCTCGGCGGGCGCCTGCACGTCTTCCGGCTGCGCCGCGGGGGTCGGCACGGTCAGCGCCTCCTCGGTCGGGGCGACATCCTGCGCGCCCAGATCGACGCCGCGGCGCGACTGCTGCTCCTGATTGCCACGGGTCGCCGCGATGGCGATCGCTTCGCAATACAGGCGGATGGCACGGCTGGCGTCGTCGTTCGCGGGAACCGGGAAGGCGATGCCGTCGGGCGACACGTTCGAATCGAGGATCGCGACGACGGGAATGCCGAGCGTGTTGGCTTCCTTGATCGCCAGCTCTTCCTTGTTCGCATCGATCACGAACATGACGTCGGGCACGCCGCCCATGTCACGGATGCCGCCCAGCGAAAGCTCCAGCTTCTCCTTCTTGCGGGTGAGCTGCAGCACTTCTTTCTTGGTCAGGCCGTGCGTATCGCCCGAGAGCTGCTCCTCAAGCGACTTCAGCTGGCTGATCGACTTGGAGATCGTCTTCCAGTTGGTGAGCATGCCGCCCAGCCAGCGGTGGTTGACGAAATGCTGGCCCGAACGGCGCGCCGCATCGGCGACGGCATCCTGCGCCTGGCGCTTGGTGCCGACGAACAGGACCTTGCCACCACCGGCGACCGACGACGAGACGAACTCGAGCGCGCGCGCGAAGAGGGGAACGGTCTGCGACAGGTCGAGGATGTGGACGCCGTTACGATCGCCGAAGATGTAAGGCTTCATCTTCGGATTCCAGCGATGCGTCTGGTGGCCGAAGTGCGCACCAGTCTCGATGAGCTGCTGCATGGTGACGACGGGTGCCGCCATAGGATAATTCCTTCCGGTTGAGCCTCTGGGAAGCGGATGACGTCAGCGTTGCGGCCGACGCACCGGGCTATGATGCCTCCCATGCGGGGTTGAGGGGGGCGCCACTAGTCGATCGGACAGCAAGATGCAAGATACACGTTCCCACTTGACACTTGGAACGTAGGTGGAACATAAAGCGACCAGACAGTGGACATGAATGCTCCGATCCCGGTTAAGACCCTGCAAAGTGTCCGAAACGGAAGAATCTGGTTCAGCCATGGAACTTGCTGACAAATCACTGGTTTAGCGAGTTATCCACAGGTTGCTCGCAGACCTGACCGGGAGTTGGTTCGATGGTTGCAGTGCTTGGTATTGTCGTGTTCGCAGGTGCGTTTCTCACGGCCGTTGGCGTCATCGCTGCGACGGTTGCGCCGCAATGGCGGCGGATCGTCAGCTTGGCGTCGGGCAATGTGGAACCGGCCTTTGCACCCTTGTCTCAGCTTGCTTCGGCAGAGCGCCGGATAGCCGTCAGGCGCTGGGCTTCCGCGCCGCTTCCCGCTGGCGTCAACCCGTTGCGCGTAGCCGCCTGACGCGCGTGTAGCTCGCGATGCTGAACGGGATCGTCAGCAGATAGCATACGCAGATCACACTGAGCGTGTGCCATGGGGCGGAGACCAGAGCGGCCCCAAGCAGAACAACCCCCGCAATTGCCTCGAAGCGCACCGTGCGGCGTAGCTTCAACGACGTCCATGAGAAGGTAGCGACGCTCGATACCATGAGCATGGCGACGAGCGCGACCCAGGGGGCAACGAGCCACGGCGATGCAAATATCGGCTGATCTGTCCAAAACCAGAAGTACATAGGCAGCATGGCGAGACCTGCACCGGCGGGCGCGGGCACCCCGGTCAGGAACCCTGCGGATTTGTGGGGCTGGTCCGTTTCGTCGATCTTGGCGTTGAAGCGCGCTAGCCTGAGTGCGCAGAACACGGCAAGAATAAGGGCGCTGATCCAGCCGAGCCGTGGCAATGCCGCAAGCGACCAAAGATAGAGGATCAGGGCCGGCGCGACGCCAAAGGAAATGGCATCGGACAGGGAATCGAGTTCGGCACCAAAGCGGCTTTCACCATGGAGTAGCCGGGCGATGCGGCCGTCGAGCCCATCCAGTACGCCCGCAACCATGATCATCGCCACTGCACTCTGCCATTCGCCACCAATAGCGAAACGGACGCCGCTGAGGCCGGAACACAGCGCCAATGCGGTGACCGCATTTGGTGCGACGGCGCGAAGCGGCAGACCACGCGGACGGCGCGGCAGACGACGGCGGGGCGGAACAGCCGGGTCGCGCTGGTCCATCACTGGGCAATACCGGTGATCGGCGTGCCGCCGACGCGGCCGATGACGGTTTCACCGGCGATCGAACGCTGGCCGAGCGTCACCTGCGGAATAATGCCATCGGGCAGGAACACGTCGACGCGGCTGCCGAAGCGGATCAAACCGATCCGCTGGCCGGTAGCGACCATGTCGCCTGGCTTGACGAACGGGACGATGCGGCGCGCAACAAGGCCGGCGATCTGGGTGAAGCCGATCCGGCGGCCGTCACGACCTTCCACGACGATGTGCTGGCGTTCGTTCTCATCCGACGCCTTGTCGAGATCGGCGTTGAGGAACTTGCCGCTGATGTAAACAACTTGACGGATCGTGCCTGCGATCGGCGTGCGGTTAATATGAACATCGAACACCGACATGAAGATCGATACGCGGATCAGCGACGCATCCCCCAAGTCGCCGACGAGTTCGCGCGGCACCGGCACCCGTTGGATCATGGTGACCAGCCCATCCGCCGGCGCGATGATGAGGCCTTCGCCAACCGGGGTGGTCCGGATCGGATCGCGGAAGAAAGTGAGCACCCAGACCACAACGGCGAGCAGCGGCCAGAACAGCACCTTCGTAACGATCGTGGCGAGCAGGGTGATGCCCAGCGCGATGGCCGCATATTTGTGACCTTCGGGATGTACCGACGGGAAGCGCCACTTGACGGTCGTGGTGGGCAACGGCGTGTGGGGAGGCTTTTCGAGCGATGGCATATCCATGGGGTGTACCCGTGTCGTTCATGCAACACAACGCTCCGGCGGCTCGGACTATCTCCAATGGTTGATCCCCTGCCCGCTTGTGCCTAGACGCATCGGCAAATTCCCCTCCCATAGGACGTGAAAATGGCCAAGATTCAGGTGAAGAACCCGATCGTCGAGATCGACGGCGACGAGATGACGCGGATCATCTGGGAATGGATCCGCGAGCGCCTGATCAAGCCGTACCTCGACATCGAGCTCGACTATTACGACCTCGGTATCGAGCATCGCGATGCGACTGAAGATCGCGTGACGGTCGAGGCGGCCAAGGCGACGCAGAAGCATGGGGTCGCGGTCAAGTGCGCGACGATCACCCCCGACGAGCAGCGCGTCGAGGAGTTCGGCCTGAAGAAGATGTGGAAGTCGCCGAACGGCACGATCCGCAACATCCTGGGCGGCGTCGTCTTCCGCGAACCGATTGTGATCAAGAACGTCCCCCGCCTGATCCCGGGCTGGACGCACCCGATCGTCGTCGGCCGTCACGCGTTCGGCGACCAGTATAAGGCAACCGATTTCCGCGTACCGGGTCCGGGCAAGCTGCGCCTCGTGTTCGAGGGCGACGACGGCACGCTGATCGACGAGGAGGTGTTCCAGTTCCCCTCGTCGGGCGTCGCGATGGGCATGTACAACCTCGATGATTCGATCCGCGACTTCGCCCGCGCGTCGATGCACTATGGTCTCAATCTTAAGTGGCCGGTGTACCTGTCGACCAAGAACACGATCCTCAAGGCCTATGACGGCCGCTTCAAAGACCTGTTCGCCGAGGTGTTCGAGGCCGAGTTCAAGGACAAGTTCAAGGAAGCGGGCATCGTCTACGAACACCGCCTGATCGACGACATGGTCGCATCGGCGCTGAAGTGGAACGGCGAGTTCGTCTGGGCCTGCAAGAACTACGACGGCGACGTGCAGTCGGATCAGGTCGCACAGGGCTTCGGAAGCCTCGGCCTGATGACCTCGGTGCTGCTAACGCCGGACGGCAAGACGGTCGAGGCCGAGGCGGCGCACGGCACCGTCACGCGCCACTTCCGCCAGCACGAGCAGGGCAAGGCGACGTCGACCAACCCGATCGCGTCGATCTTCGCATGGACCGGCGGCCTGAAGTATCGCGGCAAGTTCGACGAGACGCCCGAAGTGGTGAAATTCGCCGAGACGCTGGAGCGTTGCTGCATCGAGTGCGTCGAGAACGGCCAGATGACCAAGGATCTCGCGATCCTGATCGGTCCGGACCAGCCGTGGATGACCACCGAGCAGTTCTTCGAGGCGGTGCGTGCCAATCTCGAAGGCAAGATGGCGAACTGGGGCTAAAGACCTCTCGCCAGTTCGGAAAAGGGGCTCGGGAGCATCGCTTCCGGGCCCCTTTTTGTTTCGCGCTTGCACAATGGCCCCTGTTCGGTTCAGCTTGGCGCATGGCCGAAGCCGAACCGATCCTTCGCATGGGCGCCGACGAGAGCCGCGCCGTGACCCTGCCCGCCCGGCCGGAGGCGCTGCGGCTCGATCCGGCGGAAACGGCAGTGGTCGTAATAGACATGCAGAACGCCTATGCCACCGAGGGCGGCTATGTGGACCTCGCCGGGTTCGACATCGCCGGATCTGCAGGGGTGATCGACCGGATCACGACGGTGCTCGCCACGGCGCGGGCGGCGGGGATGGCAGTCGTGTTCCTGCAGAACGGCTGGGATCCCGACTATGTCGAGGCGGGTGGGCCGGGTTCGCCCAACTGGCACAAGTCCAACGCACTCAAGACGATGCGCGCGCGGCCCGAACTGGCCGGCAAGTTCCTGGCGCGCGGCGGCTGGGATTACGAGCTGGTCGATGCGTTGCAGCCGCAGCCCAATGATATCCGCGTTCACAAGACACGCTATTCCGCCTTCTTCAATTCGGAGCTCGACAGCGTGTTGCGCAGTCGTGGCATCCGCAACATCGTCTTCGTCGGGATTGCCAGCAACGTGTGTGTCGAATCGACGCTGCGCGACGGCTTCCACCTCGAATATTTCGGGGTGATGCTGGAGGATGCAACGCATCATCTCGGGCCGCCGATCATGCAGGAAGCGACCATCTACAATGTCGAGAAGTTCTTCGGCTGGGTGAGCAACGTCGCGGATTTCTGCGGCAGCTTCGGCCAGCGGCAGACCGGTCCATCGGGGGAATGAACATGCCGTTCGAAGCGATCAATCCGCCGCAATTCCCGACGCCGATCGCGCCCTATTCGGCCGGCGCGAAGGCCGGGAATACGGTCTATGTCTCGGGCGTGCTCGCGCTCGGCGAAGGCGGTGTGGTGCTGCACGTCGGCGATGCGGCAGCGCAGACCCGCGCGGTGCTCGACACGATCCGCATCACGCTGGAGGCGGCGGGCGCGACGATGGCCGACGTGGCGATGAACCACATCTTCCTCAAGGACTTCGCCGATTATGCCGCGTTCAACGCAGTGTATGCCGAGTATTTTCCTGGTGCGAAGCCTGCGCGTTATTGCGTCAAGGCCGATCTGGTGAAGCCCGACTGCCTCGTCGAGATCGCCAGCGTGGCGCATCTCGCCTGATGCCGCAGGCGGCGGGGCTCCATTACGAGGTGCATGGCGACGCAGGTGCGCCGACGGTATTGCTGTCCCCCGGATTGGGCGGATCGGCGAACTATTGGGCTCCGAACATCGCCGCCCTCGCCCAGCGCCACCGCGTCATTGTCTACGACCATCGGGGCACCGGCCGATCCGCGCGCGAGGTGCCGGGCGACCTGACACTGGAGGCGATCGGGCAGGATATGGTCAGGCTGATGGACGCGCTGGACATCCCGAAAACCACCCTCATCGGCCACGCGATCGGCGGCATGGCCGGGCTGGCGATCGCACTGGGGCGGCCGGAGCGGCTGGAACGGCTGGTCGTCATCAACGGCTGGGCCAAGCTCGATCCACATAGCGCACGCTGCTTCGACACGCGGCTGGCATTGCTGCGCGACAGCGGCCCGCGCGCGTTCCTGCATGCACAGCCGCTGTTCCTGTATCCGGCGCAATGGATTTCGGATCATCACGATACGTTGCAGGCGGAGGAGGAGGCGATGCTTGCCCATTTTCCCGGCGCGGAGATGGTGCAGCGACGGATCGCGGCGGCACGACGATTCGATATCGCGAACCGCCTGCCGACGATCCACGTGCCGACGCTGATCGTCGTCAGCGAGGACGATATGCTGGTGCCGCCAGCGCAATCCGAGCGGCTGGCGGCGGACATTCCCGACGCGCAACTGGCGCGGATGGCGACAGGTGGACACGCCTGCAACGTCACCCGCGCCGAGCATTTCAACATGTGGCTGCTCGACTGGCTCGACGGCTGAGACGGGAGATCAGGGCATGCAGGTCGGCGTTTTCGTACCCATCAACAACAATGGCTGGCTGATCAGCGAGAACGCACCGCAGTACAAGCCGAGCTTCGACCTGAACAAGGCGATCGCGCTGAGGGCGGAGGAGCACGGCCTCGATTTCCTGCTGTCGATGATCAAGCTACGCGGGTTCGGAGGCAAGACCGAATTCTGGGAATACGGGCTGGAGAGCTTCACGCTGATGGCGGGCTTGGCGGCGGTGACTGAGCGGATCAAGATCTATGCGACCTGCCCCACTCTGGTGATCCCGCCCGCCTTCGCGGCGCGCATGTGCAACACGATCGATTCGATCAGCCACGGACGGTTCGGCCTCAATCTCATCACCGGATGGCAGCCGCCCGAATATACGCAGATGGGAATGTGGCCTGGCGACGAGCATTTTCGCAATCGATACAAGATGCTGGACGAATATGCCCACATCCTGCGCGAGTTGTGGGCTGAGGGTGTTTCCGACTTCAAGGGCGATTACTACCGGATGGAGGATTGCCGGGTGCGGCCGCAGCCGACCGGTGACATGCGCATCATCTGTGCCGGATCGTCGGACGAGGGCCTCGCGTTTTCGGCGAAATGGGCGGATTATGCCTTTTGCCTTGGCAAGGGCGTAAACACGCCGACCGCGTTCGCCTCGAACAACGCCCGGCTGGCGCAGGCGACGGCGAAGACCGGACGGAACGTGTCGGTATTCGTGCTGGTGATGATCATCGCCGCCGAGACCGACGATGCGGCGATGACGAAATGGCGGCATTACAACGCCGGCGTCGATATCGACGCGATCGCGTGGCTTGCCGATCAGGGGGCAAAGGACACCGTCAACACCAGCACCAACGTGCGCCAGCTCGCCGCGCCCGAAGGCGCGGTGAACATCAACATGGGAACGCTGGTGGGCAGCTATGCCAGTGTCGCACGGATGCTGGACGAGATGGCCGCCGTACCGAACACCGGCGGCGTGTTGCTGACGTTCGACGATTTCCTGCAAGGAGTGGAGGATTTCGGAACACGCATCCAGCCGCTGATGACGAGCCGGCGGGACATCCCGTTATAGATCATGTGGCATCATGGGCCATGTGGCGGGAGACCGACATTCGCCTTTCCCCCGCCGGTATGGGTCGTCGTCAGCGTTGCTGACCCCCATCGCCGTGGTTGCCGTAACCGGCACCGGATTCTTCGGCTTCGTCTGCCGGATTCTGTTCGACGTTCTCGTCTTCCGCCGGTTCGGTCGGGTCGGCCATGATCGTCTCCTGCTGCACCACGCCCCGTGGATCGAGGCTTCAGTCAGAACGGTCGCGACCGACCGGATATCCCCGGCCGGCCGCAAAGATAGGGTCGATCAATGGCTGGCGGTTTCGCCGGCGGCGCGTAGCCCGGCATATTTGCGGGTCAGCGCAGGGATATTCTCGATGACCCAGGCCGCCATACGCTGCTCTTCCGACAACGATTCGCGTAGCAACGCTTGTTGGTTGGTGTACCCGCCGAGGTCGGCGAGCGTCAGCAAGCCGGTATAACTGGCAATCTCGAAATTCTCGAACGCGTAATTGGCGAAGCTGTTCTTGAGGATCTCATCCGGGGCGAAAACGTGCGCGAGCGCGGCCATGTTACCTGACAGGCTGAGGCCCAGGTCCTTGAGCGCCGACGGCCTGGCGTCGAAGCCGGACAGGATTTCATCGATACGACTGATCTGCTGTTCGGTTTCGTTCCGGTGCATGCGCAACTGCTCCGAAACCTCCGGGTAATTGGCGAGGTGATCGAGCTGGCGGTCGATCAACGCAAGCGCCTGATGCTCTACACCGTGCGCGTTCTTGAGGCCGGTGACGAACAGTTCCTGCGCGACGTCCTGATTGGGCGCGGTGGTGGCCATGATCGATGCTCCTGCTGCGTGAGGTTCGCCGACTCAACGGATCGGGTCGCGCAGGGATGCAAGAAAACGTCCTGATTTTCGTTAGTTGACCCGGCGATACACGGTCACGCCGAGGTCACTGGCGATCGGGCGATAATGATCGGCAAGCGCGCGGGCGACGCGCTGCACGGACGGACGGGCCCGATTGCGACGGATGTCGCCGACGGCGATCACCGGTGGCCCGGCGCCGAGGACGCGGGCGACCTCGGCATCCTGATCGACTCCGATCGCACCTGCCTCGCTCGCCTCGACGAGGTGATAGGGGAAGGGATAGCGCGTCGGCAGGCATGATCCGGTGGTGGAATAGAGCGCGGGCGGGGCCTGGAAGACGAACAAGCAACCCTGCCCTCGCGCGCGATCGATCACAGCGGAGAGCCCGGCGAGGCGATGACGGGAATCGGTGCGGTCGCCCCAATGTGGATAGCCGCTGAGCAGCAACAGACCGGCCCCGACTAAACCCGCGACGATCCGCAACGGGCGGCGATCCAGCGCGGCGGCACTGGCGACGGCGAACGGTACGAGCAGCGGCAGCGCGTAATGGTTGAAATAGGGCGGCACCAGCAGCCAGCCGATCGTCGCGGCGATCAGCCAGCCGCACAGAAGCATACGCGTGCGGCCACGCTGCAGCATGGCGCCGCGGATCGCGAGAAGCGCCGGGATGGACAGCACGGCCATGACGCCCACCAGACGGCTCAGGGTCGGATCGTCGGGCGTCATGCGGCGGAGAAAGATGGAGTCGACGTTGGCGAACCACCATGCATCGGCGTGGCCGATCGCGGCGTAGGTCGCATAGGCAATGGCGGTCGGGACCAGCGCTATGGCGACGCAAACGGCGCCGGTGGTGGCTAGGTCGACGATGCTACGACGCCGGTACCATGACGCGGTCAGGATCGTGACGCCGAAGAATACGCCCTCGAACACGATCGTCGGTTTAATCTGAAGCCCGATGCCGGCAAACAGCATCGCCAGCGGCGCGGCGCGGCGTCGGCCGTCGATCGCCTGCGTCGTCAATCCGGCTGCGACGACCATCGCCAGATTGTAGAAGACCGGCGACTGCCCGCCTCGACCGCCGAGCAGTTCGAGCCAGACCAGATAGAGGATACCGGCAGCGAGTGCGCCCGCCGGGGTCGCGATACGACGGGCGAGGCGAGCGATCAGCCCGGCGGTGGCGAACGCGGCGGCAAGTGCGAGCAGGTGACAGGCGACCACCGGATCACCGGGCAGCACGCCGCTGGCGATATAGATCAGGAACAACCCGATCGGCTTGCGGTCCCAGATATCGACGTATGGGACGGCCCCGTCCCACATCCTTTGCGCGACGAGCAGGTACATCTGCTCGTCGACGTCGACCAGCGGGTTGCCGACGTCGGGCAACCGCAGCGCGCATGCGACGAGAAACAGGATCAGCCAGATACGCCGCGGGGTCATGCACGCCCCTCATGCCGCAAGATGGTTAGCGATGCGATAAGATCAGAACAGTTCGCCCTGCGCGCCGGCGGGCGGGCGGAACAGATCCGTGCGAAGGGGTGGCGGCCGGTGAACGAGGCCGTGCTTGCGCGTGGCGATCCGGAAGCGGGTTCGCAGCAGGTCCGCCCATGGCCCCGATCCGCGCATGCGGGTAAAGAATTCCGGGTCGTTGTCCTTGCCGCCTCGGAGGGAGGCGATCGTGGCCATGACCTTGCCGGCGCGATCCGGAAAGTGGGTGTCGAGCCACTCACGGAACAGCGGCGCGACTTCATGCGGCAGGCGGACGGGGATGAAGAAGCAGGCGCGCGCGCCCGCCCCGGCCGCGCGCGCGACGAGATGCTCCAGTTCGTGATCAGTGATCGCCGGGATGATCGGCGCAATAGAGACATAGACGGGAACGCCGGCGTCGGCGAGCGCGCGCACCGCCTTCAGCCGGCGTTCGGGGTGAGGCGCGCGCGGTTCGATGGTGCTGGCGATCTTCGGATCGAGCGAGGTGATCGACATGGCGACGCCGGCGAGGCCTTTCGCCGCCATGTCGGCCAGCAGGTCGATATCGCGCACGACGCGGTCGGATTTGGTGGTGATAGTGAGCGGATGGTCGGTCGCGTGCAGCACCTCGATGATGCTGCGGGTGATCCGCCAGTCGCTTTCGATCGGCTGATAGGGATCGGTATTGGTGCCCAGCGCGATCGGCGCGACGGTGTAGCCGGGCTTTCGCAACTCGGCACGGAGCAGATCGGCGGCTTCCGGCTTGGCGAACAGGCGCGATTCGAAGTCGAGGCCGGGGGAGAGATCGTGGAACGCATGCGTGGGACGCGCGAAGCAGTAGATGCAGCCGTGCTCGCAACCACGATATGGATTGATCGAGCGATCGAAGCCGATGTCGGGCGAGGTGTTGCGACTGATGATCGTGCGAGGATGTTCGACCGTGACGGTGGTGCGCAGGCGTGCCGGGGCGCCATCGACGTCACCGCGCGCGTCCAGCCAGTCGCCGTCCGCCTCCGTCTGCGGCAGGTTGAAGCGGCGGCTATCCGTGTTGACGGTCGCACCGCGGATCGGGCGTTTGGCATGGGCCATTGCGTATCGCTAGGCGGCGATATAGAACATAGCAAGAACTTTGCTGGAAGGACGCAGGCGATGGCACGGATGAACTATCTCGAGCTGCCGGTGGCGGATACGGCGCGGGCGAAGGCCTTCTACGGCGCCGCGTTTGGTTGGGCGTTCAGCGACTTCGGGCCGACCTATGCCGCCACGGTGACGGGCGATACCGACGTGGGATTTCAGGCGGATGACGCACAGAAGACCGCAGCGGCGTTGCCGGTGATCGAGGTCGAGGATGTCGATGCGGCGCTAGCTGCGGTGGAAGCGGCCGGTGGGCAGGTGACGGTCGCTACCTTCGCATTTCCGGGCGGGCGGCGGTTCCACTTCGCCGATCCGGACGGGCACGAACTGGCTGTGATGCAGGTCGCCTGAACTCAGCGCTCCGTCAGGCGGGGCATCAGCTCGACGAAGTTGCAGGGGCGGTGGCGGCTGTCGAGCTGGTCGGCGAGGATGCCGTCCCAGCCGTCCTTCACCGCGCCGGTGGAGCCGGGAAGCGCGAAGATGTAGGTGCCGCGGGCAACGCAGGCGCAGGCGCGGGACTGAACGGTCGACGTGCCGATCTTGGCGTAGCTAAGATAGCGGAACAGTTCGCCGAAGCCGGGGATCATCTTGGTGGCGACGCGCTCGATCGCCTCGGGCGTGACGTCGCGACCGGTGACCCCGGTGCCGCCGGTGGTGATGACGCAATCGACCGTCTCGTCGTCGACCCAGCGGTGAAGCCGGGTGACGATCGCGTCGGTGTCGTCGCGCAGGATGTCGCGGTCCACCAGAACGTGGCCGGCGGTGGTCAGGCGTTCGACCAGCGTGTCGCCGGAGCGATCCTCGGCAAGGCTGCGGGTGTCGCTGACCGTGAGGACGGCGATGTTGACCGGACGGAACGGGAGGCTGGTGTCGATCGGCATGAACTTCGGCTTTCGTACGTCAGGCATCCGGGCAGCGGATGCCGTCTACCCCACGGATCGAAGCTGCGACGCTACCCGGTCGAGCGCGACGTTCGTCACACCGGGGATCGTCTGGATCGCCTCGACCAGCTCCATGTCGAGCAGGAAATCGCGACCGAGCAGAACCACGGCCTCGCCATCGCCGACCGGGATGCGCGCCCTCACCTCGCCGCGGGCGCCGCGGTGCTGGGCGAGCAGTCTGGATAGCGCCTCGAAACCGGCGGCATGCGCGACCTTCGCCTCGATGGTGAAGCGGGCGATCGAGGCGAGCGTCTCGAACGGCTGGATGCGCTTGATCGAGACGCGGGGGGTTTCCTCGCCCGGGCGGCGATCAAGTTCGACGGTGATGAGGCCGCAGCCCGCCGCGCGGGCGGCGTCCTCCAGCTCGGCGGCGACCGAATCGTCGAAGCAGGTCGCGATGAACTGGCCGCTGGCGTCCGACACGGTCGCCATCATGTAGCGCTTGCCGCGCGCCGAGGTGCGCCAGCGCGCATCCTCGACCAGCACCGCCATCGTCGCGCCGGCGCGGGTGCCGTCCTCCGGGATGCGCAATTCGGTGAGCGCGACGTATTGGCGGGCGCCGTGCATCTTGGCGAGATGGGCGTGGCGATCGACCGGGTGGGCGGAGAAGTAGAAGCCGAACGCCTCCTTTTCCTGCTCCATTGCATCGGCCATCGTCCAGCGTGCCGATGCGGGCAGCTTGATCGCGTCGCCGGCGACGTCCTCGGCACCGAACAGGCCGTGCTGGCCGCTGGTCTTGCCCGCGTGCGTGCGGGCGGCGACGGCAAGGATCGTCTCGGCGACCGCGTGGATGCCGGCGCGGTTGGTGTCGAAACAGTCGAACGTGCCGCTGGCGGCGAGCGTTTCGAGCTGGCGCTTGTTGATGAGGCGCGGGTCGACGCGGGTGGCGAGGTCGTCGATGCTCTTGAACGGGCCGTTGGTGGAGCGTTCGACGACGAGGCGTTCCATCGCGCCTTCGCCGACCGATTTCAGCGCGGCGAGGGCGTAGCGGACGGCGAGGCCGTCGGGTGTCTCCTCGACGTCGAATTCAGCGTCCGACTTGTTGATATCAGGGCCGCAGATCGTCACGCCGAGGCGCCGCATGTCGTCGACGAATATGCAGAGCTTGTCAGTCTGCGCCATGTCGTAGCACATAGACGCGGCGTAGAATTCGTGCGGGTGGTGCGCCTTGAGCCACGCGGTCTGGTAGGCGAGCAGTGCGTAGGCGGCGGCGTGGCTCTTGTTGAAGCCGTAGCCGGCGAACTTGTCGATCAAGTCGAACAGCTCGTTGGCCTTCGCCTTCGGGATCTGGTTCACCTTGGCGCAGCCTTCGACGAAGATCGCGCGCTGCGCGTCCATCTCGGCCTTGATCTTCTTGCCCATCGCGCGGCGCAGCAGATCGGCACCGCCGAGCGAGAAGCCCGCCAGGATCTGCGCGGCCTGCATCACCTGTTCCTGGTAGACGAAGATGCCGTACGTCTCGGCGAGGATCGGCTCGAGCGCGGGGTGCGGGTAGACGATCGGCTCCGTCCCCTGCTTGCGGCGGCCGAAGCTCGGGATGTTGTCCATCGGGCCGGGGCGGTAGAGCGATACGAGGGCGATGATGTCGCCGAAGTTGGTCGGGCGAACGGCCGACAGCGTGCGGCGCATGCCTTCCGATTCCAGCTGGAAGACGCCGACGGTGTCGCCCTTCTGGAGCAATTTGTAGACCGCCTCGTCGTCCCACAGCAGCGCATCGAGATCGACGGTGATGCCGCGCTTGGCGAGCAGCTGCACCGCCTTCTTGAGGACCGACAGCGTCTTCAGGCCGAGGAAGTCGAACTTCACCAGCCCTGCGCCCTCGACGTATTTCATGTCGAACTGGGTGACCGGCATGTCCGAGCGGGGATCGCGGTAGAGCGGGACCAGCTGGGCGAGCGGACGGTCGCCGATCACCACGCCGGCGGCGTGCGTCGACGAATGGCGCGGCAGGCCTTCGAGCTTGGTGGCGAGGTCGAGCAGGCGGCGGACCTGATTGTCGTTCGAATATTCCTTGGCGAGCTCCGGCACGCCGTTGAGCGCGCGCTTGAGGTCCCACGGATCGGTCGGGTGGTTGGGCACCAGCTTGGCGAGGCGATCGACCTGGCCGTAGCTCATCTGGAGCACGCGACCGGTGTCCTTGAGCACCGCGCGCGCCTTCAGCTTACCGAAGGTGATGATCTGCGCGACCTGATCGCGGCCGTATTTCTCCTGGACGTAGCGGATCACCTCGCCGCGGCGGGTTTCGCAGAAGTCGATGTCGAAGTCGGGCATCGACACGCGTTCCGGGTTGAGGAAGCGTTCGAACAGCAGGCCGAGCTTCATCGGATCGAGGTCGGTGATCGTCAGCGCCCAGGCGACAACCGATCCTGCGCCCGAGCCACGCCCCGGACCCACCGGAATGTCGTGATCCTTCGCCCATTTGATGAAGTCGCCGACGATCAGGAAATAGCCGGGGAAGCCCATCTGGACGATGACGTCGACCTCGAACGCCAGCCGCTTGCGATAGACGTCGCGCCAGTCCGGATCGTCGGCAGGCTGCGTGCCGAGTTGTTCGATCCGGTCGAGCCGCGCCTCCAGTCCCGCCTCCGCCTCGGAACGCAGCATCGCCGCCTCGCCATCACGATCGCCGGCGAGGCTGGGCAGGATCGGCTTGCGGTACGGCGCCATCACTGCGCAGCGTTGCGCAACCACCAGCGTGTTCTCGATCGCCTCGGGCAAATCGGAGAACAGCTGCTTCATCGTCTCGGCGGGTTTCAGCCACGCGTCGGGACAGGAGCGGATGCGGTCCTCGCTTTCGACATAGGTCGAATGCGCAATGCAGAGCATGGCGTCGTGCGCGTCGAGAAAGGCGCTGTCCGAGAAGCAGCAGGGGTTGGTCGCGACCAGCGGCAGATTGCGGTCGTAGGCGAGATCGATCAGCGCCTGTTCGGCCGCGTCCTCGATCGCATCGCCGCGTCTGGCAAGCTCGATATAGAGCCGGTCGGGGAACAGCGCCTGAAGGCGGTCGATATAGTCGGTCGCGCGGGCTGGCTGGTCCTCGTGGTACAGACGGGCAAGTGCCCCCTCACCGCCCGCCGTCAATGCGATCAGGCCATCGGTGCGCCCTTCGAGCGCGGCGAAATCGACGTGCGCCGGCAGTTCGATCGGGCGATCGAGGTGCGCACGGCTGACGAGCGCGCAAAGGTTGTCGTAGCCGGTCATGTCCTGCGCATAGAGCGCGATCCAGTCGAGCGGTGCGACGACGCCGTCGGGCATGCCGGGCCGGGCGACGCACAGCATCGTGCCGATCACCGGCTGTACGCCGTCTTTCTTCGCGGCATCGGAGAACGCCATCGCCGCATAGAGCCCGTTCCGATCGGTCAGGCCGGCGGCGGGAAAGTGCATCGCCTTCGCCTGCTTGGCGATCGCCTTGGGCTCGATCGCCCCGTCGAGCATCGTGTAGGACGAGAATATGCGGAGCGGCACGAAACCGGAATGGGCCATGGAAGCGCGTTAGCCGACGCCGCGTGATTCGAACAGGCGGCGGGAGGAACCGGCGGTGGATAACTCCGTTGGCCCGGTGAACGGAGACACCTGCCATGACCGACACGCACGCCGCCACCGACCCGTTGAACCCGCCCGCTGTCGGTGCCGGCTGGGGCTGGATACTGGCCTATGGCGTGCTGTCGATCGTGCTGGGCGTGCTGGCGTTCCTCAATCCCTTCGCCGCGACATACGCGGCGACGCTGGTGATCGGGGCATTCTTCATCGCCGCAGGGCTGGTGTCGATCGCGGCGGGGTTCGCCGGCAAGGGGCATGAGGGACGCGGCTATGCGATCGGATTCGGTCTGCTGTCGCTGGTGGTCGGGTTGCTGATGGCGTTCTTTCCGCTGTCGGGAGCGCTCTCGCTGACGTTGATGGTTGCGGTCTGGCTCGGGCTTCGCGGCGCGATGGAGATCGGGCTGGGTGCGCGGTTCCGGCGCGGGCGCGGACTGATGATTGCGCTGGGCGTGGTGAACCTCCTGCTGGCGGTGTACGTGCTGGCGACGCTGCCGTGGTCGGCCCTGACCCTGCCGGGGTTCGTATTGGGCATCAGCTTCGTGTTCGGAGGCGTGGCATCGGTGGCGTCGGCGCTAAACCACAAGACCGGCGCAGCGGCCTTTGCCGCTCCAGCCGTGTAACTCCCTTCATGCTCCGGAACGGGTCTGTTTTATAACAGGGCCTCGATGTCCGCGGCGAGCTGCTCCGGCTTCGTCGCCGGGGCGTAGCGGTGGACCACCTCGCCGGCGCGGTTCACCAGGAATTTGGTGAAGTTCCACTTGATCGCCTTCGATCCCAGCACGCCCGGCGCGTCACGCTTCAGCCGATCGAATAGCGGGTCGGCCCCTGCCCCGTTGACGTCGACCTTGGCGAACACCGGAAAGGTCACGTTATAGGTCAGCGAACAGAAGCGCGAGATCTCTGCCGCGTCGCCGGGTTCCTGCGCGCCGAACTGGTTGCAGGGGAAGCCCAGCACCTCGAAGCCGCGATCGGAATAGCGGCGGTGGAGCGCCTCCAGCCCCTCATATTGCGGGGTGAAGCCGCATTTGGAGGCGGTGTTGACGATCAGCAGCACCTGCCCGGCATAACGATCGAGCGGCACGGCGCTCCCATCGGCAGACTGCACGGTGAAATTGGTGATCATGCGTGCCTCGCGAGCAGGAAGCACAGGTTCTGGCGAACGCCCGGCCATTCGCGGTCGAGGATCGAGTAGACGACGCTGTCGCGGAGGCGTCCATCGACGATCTGGTGGCCGCGGAGGATGCCGTCGCGTTTGGCACCAAGCCGCTCGATTGCCGTCTGGCTGCGTTGATTCAGCGCGTCGGTGCGGATCTGCACGCATTGGCAGTCCAGCGCCTCGAACGCATGCGTGAGCAGCAGCAGCTTCGCCTCGGTGTTGACGCCCGTGCGCTGCACCGTCTTCGCATAGAAGGTGCCGCCGAGTTCGAGCCGCCGATGACCTTCGCTCATCCGCATGAAGCGGGTCGTGCCGACCACCTGCCCCGCCGAATCGCAAACGGCGAACAGCCGGGCGCGCCCGAACTCCTGCTGCTGAAAGGCGGCGTCGAACCAGCGATCGGCGTCCTTTAGCTGCGACACATTGGCGTAGAAGGTGTCCCAGAGGTTGCCGGCCGCGGCGACGGCGACCAACGCGTCCCGGTCAGCGCGCTCCAGCGGGCGGAGCGTCACGTGAGCGCCGGTGAGCGTCAACGTCTCGCCCCACCGGCTCACGACAACACGCCTTCGTGCAGCCGGACGACGCGGTCCATCTTCTGCGCGAGCCGTTCATTGTGTGTGGCGATCAGCGCCGCAGAACCCTCGCCGCGGACCAGCCGCAGGAATTCGGCGAGCACGATGTCGGCGGTATGTTCGTCGAGGTTGCCGGTCGGTTCGTCCGCCAGCACCAGCGACGGGCGGTTGGCGAGCGCACGGGCGACGGCGACGCGCTGCTGCTCGCCGCCGGACAATTGGCTGGGCCGATGCGTCAGGCGATGGCCGAGGCCAAGCGCGGTCAGCAACGCCGCAGACCGGTCGTCCGCGGTCTTGCGATCGGCACCGTGGACGAGTTGCGGCAGGACGACGTTCTCGGTTGCGTTGAAATCCGGCAACAGGTGATGGAACTGGTAGACGAAGCCGAGGTGATCGCGGCGCATCACGGTGCGGCCATGCGCGTCGAGCTTCGCCGCCTCGGTGCCGGCGATGCGGATCGATCCCTGGAAGCCGCCTTCGAGCAGGCCGACCGCCTGCAACAGCGTGGACTTGCCCGACCCGGAAGGGCCGACCAGCGCGACGATCTCTCCCGGCGCGACCGACAGGTCGACCCCGCGCAGGACATGGATCGTCTCGCCGCCCTGGGTGAAGCTGCGGGTCAGGCCGGTGGTCTGGAGCACCGCGACCTCTTCGACCGGCGCGGGGCCGCGCCGGATCATGCCGCCGGCGCCGTTCGCGTCGAACTCACTCATAACGCAACACCTGTACCGGATCGGTGCTCGCCGCCTTCCACGCCGGGTACAGCGTGGCGAGGAAGCTGAACACCAGCGCCATCAGCGCGATGATGATGATCTCGACCGGGTCGGTCTTCGATGGCAGCTCGGTCAGATAGCGGATCGAGGGGTCCCACAAATTCTGGCCGGTGATCAGCTGGACGAGGTTTACCACCGCCTGTCGATAGAACAGGAAGATGAAGCCCAGTACCAGCCCGGCGAGCGTGCCGAGAGCGCCGATCGTGGTGCCGACCACCATGAAGATGCGCATCAGCCCGCCGCGCGTCGCGCCCATCGTCCGCAGGATCGCGATGTCGCGCGTCTTGGCGCGGACCAGCATGATCAGCGACGAGAGGATGTTGAACACCGCGACGAGGATGATGATCGACAGCACGGTGAACATGGCGACGCGTTCGACCTCCAGCGCCTGGAACAGCTGGGCGTTCATGCTGCGCCAATCGGCGATCACCGCATTGCCGCCGAGCTTGTCGGCGAGCGGCGCAAGAATCGGCCCGACCTTGTCCGCGTCCACCGTCTGCAATTCGATCATGCCGACATTGTCGCCGAGCAGCAGCAATGTCTGCGCATCCTCGATCGGCATGAGGACATAGGCCTTGTCGTAATCGTACAGGCCGATCTCGAAGATCGCACCGACCTTGTAGCTGACGATGCGGGGTACCGTCCCGAACGGCGTCGTCTGCCCCTGCGGGCTGAACAGCGACACCTCGCTGCCGACCTGCGCACCCAGCGCCTCTGCGAGCCGCGAGCCGAGCGCGATCTGGCCGTTGCCGGGACGGATGCCCGACAGCGAGCCCATGATGAGCTTGCCGCCGATCATGCGACGGACGTCGGCGGTGCCGAGACCGCGGACCAGTACCGCCTCGGCACGGCCGTTATAGGTCGCGGCGAGCGGCTGCTCGACCATCGGCACCGCCGACGTGACGCCCGGCGTCCGCCGCGCCTCCGCGACGATGTCGCGCCAGTCGGGCAGCCGGCCACCGACGCCCTGCACCACCGCATGGCCGTTCAGGCCGACGATCTTGTCGAACAGCTCGGCACGGAAGCCGTTCATGACGCTCATGACGATGACCAGCGCGGCGACGCCGAGCATCACCGCGACGAGGCTGATCGAGGCGACGAGGAAGATGAACGCCTCTCCCTTGCCCGGAAGCAGGTAGCGCCGGGCGATCATCCGTTCGTAGGTGGAGAGAAGCATGGGTCGAGGCTCTAGGTGACGCCGGCGGGGGGTGCAACAAATGTTGCGGATTCGACACAGGGTCCAGCCAATCGGTTCACCGGCCGCACATAGGCGGTGACAAAGCCCGCCCGGGTGCCTAGCAAAAACTCATCTGAGACACAGGCAACGGCCGTGGTTCGGGGAATAGCCGATCGGAAGCGCAGCGAAAAACGCGCGCTCCAGGAGGCGACCTAAGGGGGCTGACGGGTTTCTCGTCACGCAGGCGCCCGGATCGGAAACGGTCCGGGCGTTTGCCGTTTCCGGGCTGTGCGCTCACCTCGAAAAAGCGCCGGGCAGAGGGAGGGAGCTTCCAATTCGCGCCCCCTGTCCGGCATCGATGGTTATCGCAGATCAATCCTGAACGGCGTTATAACGGCGGCCAATTCCGTCGAGACTCCCAACCCGCTCAAAAGCTTTTCGACAGGGTCAGGCCATAGGTGCGCGGATCGCCCGGCTGGCCGACGATCAGGCCGGTGCTGCCGCTCTGGGTTGCGAGTACCTCGTAATAGTCGGTGTCGAACGCGTTCCGTAGCCAGCCGAAGACGTTCCAGTCGCCATCCTTGCGATAGCCGACGCGAAAGTTGGTGAGGGCATAGCCGGCGATGTCGGTGTAGCGCGAGCGCGACGGGTTCGACGAGAATTTCGAACGATAGCTGCCGTCCACGCCGGCATAGAGCTGGCCGTCGGTGCCGAACAGCTGAAGCGGCAGGTTATACTCCGCACCGTAGGAAAACGCCCATTTCGAAACGCCGGGCAGGATCTGGCCGGAGATGTCGCAATTGTCCGGGCTTATTCCTGATACGCCAGCTGCCGCGGGCGTCTGCCCCGCGGCCAGCGCCGTGCCGCCCGACAGCTCGGGCGGGCACGGAGCATCGACGAACCGGACGTATTTCGCATCGGTTAAAGCGGCGTTGCCGTAGATGTTGAGCCGCGCGGTCGGACGAAATGCGCTGTCCAGTTCGAACCCGCGGGTACGCACCTTGCCGGCGTTGGCGAGATAGCCGCGCAGGACGCCGACCTGATTGTTCGTCACGGTCGCCTGATAGTCCTCGATCTCCGTCCAGAACGCCGCGAGGTTCACCGTCGCCCGGCGGTCGGCGAACTGGGTCTTCAGGCCGAGCTCGAAATGATTGACCTTCTCCGGGCGGATCGTCGCCGATGAGAGGATCGGGTTGTTGTTGCGATCGAGCGGCAGCCCGGACAGGTTGATCCCGCCCGATTTGTAGCTGCGCGCATAGGTCGCGTAATAATGCACCGTATCGCTGACATCGTAGGCGACGGTGAGGTCGCCCGAGACGTTCCAGTCGTCGAAGTCGGGCTGATAGCTTTGCGGCGCAAGCACGCCGCGCTGGTCGGCGGTCAGATCGCTGCTGCCCGTGCCGGTGGTCACCAGCGAGACGTACGACCCCTCCTTCTTATCGTAATTGACGCGCAGGCCCGGCGAAATCGATAGCTGCTCGGTCGGGTGCCACGTCAGCTTGCCGAACAGCGCCGCCGACGTATTCTTGAACCCGATCGTGTTGCGTGAGGTCAGGCCATTCAGCGTCGACGGGTCCCGGCTGGCGGCGCTGGCCGGATTGAGCAGGAACGCGCTCGCGGCTGGCCCCTGGACCTGCAACCCCTGGGTATCGATCGTCTGGTAGAAATAGAACAGGCCGGCGACGTAATCGAGCGAGCGTACGCCGTTCGATGATATGCGAAGCTCCTGACTCGCCTGGCTTTGCTGCGACGGATTGGCGGAGACGGTGGTGATCGGCAGCCCGATGAAGTCGCGGTCGTTCGACGGGTTCCAGTGCCAGAACCGCCATGCCGAGACCGACGTGAGCGTCGCACCGCCAAGATCGAGATTGCCGACCAGCGACAGTCCGCCGAGTTCCTGCTTCGCACGAAGATCGGTGTCGACGTCGGTTACGCGGTCGAAGGCGTCGGTTGATGGCACGACATAGCCCTGCGCTGCCGCCAGCGCCGCATATTGCCGGGTGACCGGCCGCTGCGTCGCGCCGGTGCGAGCGTAATATTGCACGCAGCAATTGGGGTTCTGGCGGTTATAGTCGCCGTAAAGCGTCCAATCGAGCGTATCGGTCGCTTTCCAGTAGATTTGCGAACGCAGCGACTGGTTGTCCTGGCTGTTCTGCCATTCGTTCTGGCGCGTGTTGTAGATCGTGCCGCGTCGCGTGGTGATCGACGTGGACAGACGGATCGCGACCTTGTCGTCGACCAGCGGGCCGGATACCGATGCCTTGCCCTGAAAGAAGTCGAGGTTGCCACCGGTCAACTCGATCCGCGCTTCCGGCGTGAAGCTCGGCTTGCGAGTGGTGACGTTGATCGCGCCGGCGGTCGTGTTCTTGCCGTAAAGCGTGCCCTGCGGTCCGCGCAGCACCTCGATCCGCTCGGTGTCGGTAAAATCGAACGTCGCCGATGCGATACGGCTGTAATAGACCTGATCGACGTAGATGCCGACGCCTTGCTCAATGCCGTCGTTGGTCAGCCCGAACGGCGCGCCCAATCCGCGGACGTTGGCTGCGGAATTGCGCGGATTGGTCGAGTAGAATTGCAGCGAAGGTTGCAGCTGCGTCAGCCGGTTGACGTTATACGTACCCGTCTCCGCCAACGCGGTGCCCCCGATCACCGACATCGCGATCGGTACACGCTGCACCGATTCGGCACGGCGGCGGGCGGTGACGAGAATGTCGCCGCCCGCATTGCTTGCCGCGGGACCGGTACGGCCGGTCGCCTCCTGCTCATCCGCCACGGGCGCTGCCGCAGTCCCGGCCTGTGGATCGGGCGCTGGTACGTCCGCAGGTGGAACGGCGATCTGGCCGGCCAGCAGAATGGCGAGGGTCAACGACATGGCAAGCTCCCTGAAGGTTCTTTGTCGTCAAACTCTATCGTTTCGGGGGATATTCAAAGATGGAGAAGCTTGGGCGGGACAAAGCCATGCTTCGGCATCAACGGACGGGCCGATTTTTTTTGGTGTGCGCCCCTCTTGAAGCCGCATGACAGCGAACCAGATAGGTACGGCACGGTGCCAATGACGGGCCGTGCACCGGCATCGCACCATTGTGGATGCCGTCGTGCAACTCGCTTCCTGTGGAGGATTTGACATGCGACTCGACCTGACCCCCTATCGCCGCTCGACCATCGGTTTCGACCGGCTGTTCGATATGCTGGAAAGCAACGCCCGCTCGGCTACGGCAGAGAATTATCCCCCCTTCAATCTCGAACGCCTTGCCGAGGATCGTTACCGCATCACGCTCGCGGTGGCCGGTTTCGCGCGCGACGAGATCGAGATCACCGCACAGCAGAACCTGCTGCTGGTCGCTGGCAAGAAAGACGACAAGGCGGCGAATGCCAATTTCCTGCATGTCGGCATCGCCAACCGCAGCTTCGAGCGCCGCTTCGAACTCGCGGACTTCGTGTTCGTCGAGGATGCCCGTCTGAACGACGGTCTGCTCGTCATCGACTTGGTGCGCGAAGTTCCCGAAGCGATGAAGCCGAAGACCATCGCGATCAAGTCTGGCGCGCCGCTGGCCGCAGTCGAAGATGCGAACACGCACGACGAAAAGGCCCGCGCGGCCTAAGCCGACTGCATCGTTCTGTCGGCCTGCCGCCCCCCCTTGGGAGCCGGCAGGCCGATGTATCATCCGTCGAGCAGTTCGGCTGTCGGTACGTGAAGATCGACCTCGACCCCGGTTGCCGGGTACCGGCGGCTGACGCGGCCCCTGCCCAGCCCTCGGTCGATCAATCGCGATCCGAACCCGGTACGTGCCGGCGCCGTGCAAACCGGGCCGTCGCGTTCACGCCAGAACAGCGCCAGTTCGCCATCATGGATACGCCAGTCGAGAGTCACGTGCCCGTCCGACACCGACAGCGCGCCGTATTTCGCCGCGTTCGTGGCGAGTTCGTGCAGCATCAGCGACAGGCCCAGGACCGCGCGGGGTCCCAGCGTTACCGGTGGCCCGTGCAGCGTGAAACGATCGCCAGGATCGTGTGGCGCGAGTACGGTGGCTGCAACGACGCGCAGGTCGGCCGCCGCCCAGTTCGATGCCAGCAACACGTCGTGCGCATGACCCATCGCCGCCACGCGTTCCATCAGCGCAGCCACCGCGCCCCGGTCCGGAACGTCGCGCAGCGTCTGGAGCACCAGCGATTGCATCATCGCAACCGTGTTCTTGAGCCGGTGCCCGAGTTCGTGGTTCAGCACCTCCGCCTGGATGCGCGCGCGGACGCTTGCCGTCGTTTCCATCACCGTATCGATCATGCCGACGATGGTGCCGTCGGACAGGCGTAGCGGCGAATAGCTGAAGGTGAAGAAGGCTTCTTCGGCGGCCCCGTTCCGGTTGATGGTCAGGGGAAAATCCGAGATGAACGTACTCTGCCCCGCATAGGCTCGCCGGGCGATCGGCGCGATCGTGTCCCACGCCTCCGCCCAGATGCGATCGAACCCCTGCCCCAGACAGGCGTGTTTGTTGCCCAGCAGCGGACGAAAGGCATCGTTGTAGATCGTCGTGAACTGCGGTCCCCAGACGATCGCCGCGGGAAAGTCCGATGCCAGGATCGTGCCCACCGTCGTCTTGAGCTCGACAGGCCAGTCCGCTGCCGCGCCCAGCGGCGTCGCTGCCCAGTCAAGGCTGCGGACGCGCTCGATCATCTCCCCGTCCCCGCACAGGAACGGCAGAGAATTCTCGCATTGATTCAGATCAAGTTTCCGCCCCACTTCAGCAAGTTACTGCCTGATCGCGCAACCTGCCAGTGTTTCTTGGCCCGTTCTGTTCAGGAACCGCCAAGCGTCACGCTGCGTATGCTCTGCCGCCGTCCGACTCACCGGGCGGGCTTGAGGAACATCCCGATGTTCAGATCCTGTCTCTTTGCCGCCGCCGCCCTGACCCTGTCTGCCGGATCGCCCGTTTTTGCGCAGTCCGCCAGTGACGACGCGCGCTTCGCCGCCGCCCAGCAGCGGTTCGATGCCGAGCTTGCCCGCTATCGAGCGGAGTTCGATCGGTATCGCGCCGGCCGGGGGAACGCCGGGTCGGGCGGATATCGCACCGCACCGCTCCCGGGCAATTACGACGAACCGCGCGTCGCCGACCCCCGCTATCAGGACGAGGATTACTCTGCCGAAGACGACCGGTACGAAAACGGATACGATCCATCCCGTTATTACCGTTCGGGTTCGAACTATCGCGAACGTACGCTGAGCGCGGACGAACGCGTCTATGCCGGCAACGACGGCCGTTATTATTGCAAGCGGAACGACGGCACGACCGGACTGATCGCCGGCGGCGCAGCCGGCGGAATCCTCGGCAACGTCATCGACGGCGGACGCAGCCGCACGGTCGGCACGTTGCTGGGTGGTGCGGTGGGTGCGCTTGCCGGGCGTTCGATCGAGCAGAACCAGTCGCAGGTTCGCTGTCGCTGAATGTCCTTGGGGTCGGGCGGGCGATCAGCGCCGCTCGACCGCCATCAGCGTTTCGCCGACATATTTCTCGGCTGCCGGTTCGAACAGCGTGCTTGGCGTAAAGGCCTTGTCGGTCAATGTCGGTTCGCCGAGCCCGTCGAGCTTGAACGTGCCGAGCTTCTCCTCACGCGGCGGCTTTCCGTCCCGTTCGACGGTGACGGCGTCGACGTAGATCTCGCCGTGCCGCGTGTAGAGGATATGCGGAGCGATCGTCACCGATCCCCGGTTGTAGGTGGCGGTCACGGCAAGCTGGCGGACGATCGCTTCGAACATCGTCGGCACCGGCCCGGTCGGCGCTGCCGTCGCGGCTTGGGTCTGGGTCATCGCGATTACCCTATACGGTCGTGCTGCATCGCAGCAATAGTGCATTCGTATACGTAAGACTCACTGGCTCCGTCGCAAGGTGACGTTTCGTGAAAAGGATGCGCCGCGATCCGGCGCCGGAGTGTCAGATACCCTCCGGCGTGGGTCACGCTATTTCGCCGCGGTCTGACTCCCTGCGGCCGGCCCCATCAGCTTTTGTGCGAAGTACGTCATCTGCAGCGCCTGCAACCGCGCGCCCTGTTCGATGTCGGCATCGCCCGAATGGCCGCCGGCGGTGTCCTCGTAGAACAGATACGGCAGGTTATATTCCTTCAGCCGCGCGGCGAACTTGCGCGCGTGCTGCGGGCCGACGCGGTCGTCCTTGGTCGTCGTCCAGATGTACGGCTCCGGATAGGCGACGCCCTTCTTGATGTTCTGGTAGGGCGAGATCGTCTGGAGAAACGCCTTCTCCTCCGGCACCGTCACCGAACCATATTCGTCGACCCAGGACGCGCCCGCGGCGATCTGTTCGTAGCGGATCATGTCGAGCAGCGGCACCTGGATCGTCACGGCCTTCCACAGGTCGGGATGCTGGTTGAACTCGACGCCCATCAGCAGGCCGCCGTTCGACCCGCCATAGATGCCGAGCGTCTGCGGGCTGGTCAGCTTGCGGCTGAACAGGTCCTTCGCGACGCTGGCGAAATCGTCGTAGATCACCTGCCGCTTGGTCTTGCGACCGGCGTCATGCCACTTCGGCCCGAACTCGCCGCCGCCGCGGATATTGGCGAGGACGAAGCTGCCGCCGCGCTCCAGCCACAGCTTGCCGGTCGAGGCGTTGTAGCTGGGCAGCATCGGCAGCTCGAACCCGCCGTATGCCGTCATGATCGTCGGCGTCGTGCCGTCCAGCGCCACGCCCTTTTTGTGGACGATGAAATACGGCACCTTGGTGCCGTCGGTCGAGGTCGCCTCATGCTGCTCGACGACCAGATTGGCGGCATCGAACTTGGCGGGCAGCGTCTTGACCGGCGTGGCGGCGGTGGCCGCCGCGGCATCGAGCGGCAGCAAGGTCGTCGGCGTCAGGAAGCCGGTGACGGTCAGATAGGCATGGTCGCTCTTGTCGTCGGCGCTGGCGACGCCGAGCGACGCATTGTCGGGCAGCGCCACCGGCTTCGACGTCCAGCCGCTCTTGCCCGGCGTGTAGATCGCCGCACGACCACGCACGTTGTCGTTGTAGATCAGCACGACGTTGTTCTTCGTCGTCACCACCTCGTCGACCGACTGGCGCGGCGTCGGCGAGAACACCAGCACCGGCTTGATCGCATTGGCCTGCACCTCGGCGACCGGCGCGGACGCCAGCGCGCCGGCCGGGATCGCACCCCAGGGATCGCTGGTCTGGAACAGCACCTGCCCAGCGACCATGCCGGCGGGCGAGGTGCGCGCCGGGATATCGAGCTTCTTGGTGCCCTGCGGCGTCCAGACATGCGTCTCGCCACCGAAGAAGGTCGTACGCCGCTGGATCGCGACCAGCCTGTTGCCCTGTCCGTCGGTGATCACGCCGGCATAGGTGCCGAGCTGGTCGGTCGGTTGCCCGCGGAAGATTTCCTGCGCCTGCTCCAGCGGCTGGCCGCGCTTCACCATCTTGACCACGAACGGGTAGCTCGACGCGGTCATCGTCCCCTGCCCCCAGTCGCGGCTGACCAGCAAAGTATCCTTGTCGAGCCACGACGCACCCTGCTTCGACTTGGACAGCGCAAAGCCATTGGCGACGAACTGCCCGGTCTGGAGATCGAACTCGCGATAGCTGATCGCATCCTCGCCGCCCTCGGACAGCGCGACCAGACACAGCCGTTCGTCGGGCTGGAGGCAGGACGCGCCCTTCCACACCCACTTCTTGCCCTCGGCCTGCGACAGCGCGTCGAGGTCGAGCACCGTCGTCCATTGCGGCTGCGCGGCGGCGTAACCCGCCTCCGTCGTCCACCGCCAGATGCCCTGCGGATGATCGGCGTCGCGCCAGAAGTTGTAGATGCGGCCGAACAACTGGTTCGGCATCGGGATGCGATCCTTAGCCGACGCGATCGCCAGCGCCTCGGCATAGAAGGTCTTGTAGCGCGGATCGTTCTGCAACCGCGGCAGCGTCTTGGCATTCTCCGCCTCGACCCAGGCAAGCGGCTTCGCGCCGTCCTTGTCCTCGAGCCAGATGTACGGATCGGTCGCGGTGGTGGTATCGGTCATCGGCTTCACTTGGGCGAGCGCAGGGGCCGCGGCAAGAAGGGTAGAGGCGAGCAGCAGGCTACGGAGGATCATCGGTTGCGTAACTCCCATGGATGCGGCGGTTCTGCCGACCAAAGCGTTGCCGCGCAATCCGCTACGCTTCCGACGAGAGAACGATGACCGACGGCTTGGCTCTGCCCCGCCGCTATGTCGCGATCGGCGCGATCTCCGCCGGCACCGCGCTCGTGATCATCGACGGCGGCATCGCGACCGTGGCGCTCCCGACGATCGCGCGCGACCTGCACGTCGGCAACAGCGCGGTGGTGGCGGTCGTGACCGTCTACCAGCTCATCCTTGCGATGATGATCCTGCCCTTCGCCGGGCTGGGCGACAAGTTCGGCCTCAAGCGCACCTACCAGTTCGGCCAGCTCGTCTTCACCGTCGCGACGATGCTCTGCTTCTTCGCCAAGAGCCTGCCGTTCCTGCTCGTCGTTCGCGCCGCGCAGGCGCTCGGCGCGGCGGCGGCGTTGAGCGTGTCGTCGGCGCTGATCCGCTCGATCTATCCCTCGACGCAACTGGGCCGAGGCCTCGGCATCAATTCGGTGGTGGTGTCGAGTTCGGCCGCCCTCGCCCCGACGCTCGGCGGCCTCGTCCTCGGCGTCGCGCCCTGGCCCTGGGTGTTCGCCAGCGCCGTGCCTTTCGCGATCCTCAGCCTGGTGCTCGGCCGCGCCCTCCCCGCGCCGCAGCCGCGCGACGAGAAGTTCGACGTGCTCGGCGCAGTGATGTGCGCCAGTATGATCGGCCTCGTCATCTCCGGCGCGGAGAGCGCGGTGCACGGCGACAGCCCGGTGGTGTCGGCGGCGATCGTCGCAGTCGGCGCCGGCATCGGCTGGTTCTTCATTCGCCGCGAACGGCACGAGGCGAAGCCGATCCTGCCCATCGACCTGCTCGCCAAGCCGGTCATCGCACTATCGGCCGTCGGTGCCTACACCGCCTTCACCGCATCGATGACGCTGCTGCTGTCGACGCCGTTCCGCCTGACCCACGGCTATGGCTTCACCCCGGCGGAGGTCGGCGCGGCGATCGCGCCCTGGCCGCTCACCAATATGATTGTTGCGCCGCTGGCCGGCTGGCTGTCGGACCGGGTGCCGGCGGGCATCCTCGGCGGCATCGGCATGGCCGTATCGATCGCCGCGCTGCTGCTGATCGCGACGCTGCCGCCGGACGCAGCCTATTTCGATATCGCGTGGCGCATGGCGCTGTGCGGCTCCGGCTTCGGCCTGTTCCTGCCACCCAACGCCCGCCTCATCATCGGCTCCGCCCCCCGCGAGCGCGCCGCAGCGGCAGGCGGCCTCGTCGGCACGGTCCGGCTGGTCGGCCAAACCACGGGCGCGACCTTGGTAGCGGCACTACTGGCGGCGGGCGTTGGCGGCGGCATGACCCCGCCACTCGTCGCCGCCGGCCTAGCGCTGGTAGCGGGCCTGTGCAGCCTCGCCCGCCTGCGCCCCTCGATCCGCAACCCCCGCAGCGACGAAGCGGAAGACGAACAGCCGGGCACGCAGGTCTCGAGATAGAAGAAAGTTGGTTCACGCGGAGGCGCGGAGACGCGGAGGTGTCCCGCCTGCCGCGCCAGCGGCCCTCATCCATCAACCGTTCGGCAAATCCGACGCTCGGATCATCAGGATAAAGCTGCCGCGGGCGAGCCCCCTCCGCGCCTCCGCGCGAACAATCCTTCTAAAACACCGTCTTGGCCTCAGCCTCCCCCATCATCCGCTGCCGGACCAACGGAATCGCCGGCCCGCCGTAACTCAGGAACTGATCGTGGAACGCCTTCCAAGCCTTCCGCCCGCCACGGCTCGCCACCCAGTCGTCGCGCAGCTTGCGGATCAGCAGCTTGCCCATCGTATAGTTCAGATACGCCGGATCGTACGTCCCCCGCGCCGCCTGCTGCCGCGAATTGCCCTCGTCCTGATAGCATTGCTCGCGGAACATCGTCAGGCTCTGCGCCTGCGTCATCCCCCGCGCATGCAGCCCGATCGCCGACAGGAAGCGGCAATCGCGCAGCAGCGCATTGCTGATCTGCCCGATATGCGTCTCGGCATCGCCCTTGTTCAGGCCCGCCTCCCACATCATCTCCTCGGCATAATGCGCCCAGCCCTCGGCAAAGGCATACCCCACGAAGATCCGCCCAAACATCGACTTCGACCGGTTGGCATGCAGGAACTGGAGGAAATGCCCCGGCATCACCTCGTGCACCGACGTGAACAGCAGATCCTTCTTCCCCGGTACGAAGGCATCGCGCGTCTTCTGGTCCCACGCCGGATCGGGCGGAGAGATATAATAGACCGACGGGATGTTCTTCTCATACGGCCCGGCGGGATCGATATAGGCCGAATTCTGCCGGTTGTACGGCGGGCTTTCCTCGACCTTCGCCTCCTCGGTGCCGGGGATCGTGACGAGGTCGTTCTTTTCAACGAACGCGCGCAGCACCGGGATCTGGCGCCGCGCCTCCGCCACCGGACCATCGGCCGCCTTGTCGGCGTTCATCTTGTCGATGCATTCGGGGATCGTCTTGCCCCTGGCGAACAGCTTGCACGCGGCCGCCAGCGCATCCTGATTGCGCTTCAGGTCCGCGCGGCCTGCCGCCTCCAGCGTATCGAGCGAGGTGTCGACCCCTTCCGTCGCCCGCACCATCCGCTGGAATCGATCCGCGCCCAGCGCGAAATCGTCCGTCGCCGTGGCACGCTGGCCGTTCAGCCACGTGCCGAGGTCACGCATCGCGTCACTGGCCGCCGTGGCGGCCTGCGTCAGCTGATCCTGCATCGCGGGATCGGCGACATCGGCGAACGCCTTCCGGGCATCACCGACGTAATAATCCGCGAACCCGTTGAAACCCGCCACGCCGTAATCGATGAACGATCGCGGCATCGGCGTCTTCAGATTGGCGCGGATGTTCCCCGCCGCCGCCGGCACGCGTTGCAGAAAGGCGATCAGCGCCTTCATCCGCGTCGGCGCATCGGCATAGGGTCGCGCGATATAGACGTTGGGGTCGAGCCCGCCGCCGACATAATAAGCCGGATTGCTGTGCGGCTGGTCGGCATCGTCGAGCCAGAACAGCTTCCCCTCGGCGACGCGGATCAGATAATCCCGCTCGAACGCCTCGTCCGGCGTGAGGTCGGCGTCGCCGAAGGCACGGGCGCGATCGATCGCCTGATGCAGGAATTCCGACTGCCGCTTCAGCCCCGCCGCACTCCAGTCGGGCAACTGCCCGTCGAAGTCGTGCCGCCCCTGATAGACCGCATTGGCCGGATCGAGCTTGAACCAGCTCTCGACGAAAGCGTCCCGGAACTGCGCCCAGTTGCTCGGCTTCGCGGGGGTCGCCGCCGGTGCCGCCGCATTCTGGTCGGACGCCGCCGGCTTGCTCGGCGAACAGCCCGATACGGCGATGGCCAGCAGCGATGCCGCCAGGATGATACGCATGTCCTACTCCTCGATTCGCGCTTTGCACCGATGCTGACAGCCGCGCCGCCGGAATGCCACCCCGTGAGGAACGGCCATCCGCCGCCATCGTTGACCGCCGGCAAACGCCTGAAAGGACTTCGCATCATGCCTTACGTCAAAACCCGCGACGGCACCGACATCTACGTCAAGGATTGGGGATCGGGCCGTCCGGTGATCCTGCTGCACGGCTGGCCGCTGTCCGCCGACAGTTGGGACCCGCAGATGATGGCGCTGGCCGATGCGGGCTTCCGCGCCATCGCCTACGACCGGCGCGGGTTCGGGCGGTCGGGCCAGCCGTGGAGCGGATATGACTACGACACGCTGGCGGACGATCTCGCCGACGTCATGGCCGCCACGGGCGCGGAGAACGATGCCGCGGTGATCGGCTTTTCGATGGGCGGCGGCGAGGTCGCGCGCTACATGAGCCGGCACGGCGGCAAGGGCGTGATCGCCGCCGGGCTGGTCGCTTCCGTCGTCCCCTACATGCTGAAAACCGAGGACAATCCGCACGGTACGCCGGAAGAGAAGCTGGCCGAGATCGGCGCCAGCATCCAGAAGGATCGCGCGCATTTCTTCCGCGACACCTTCTTCAAGCAGTTCTTCGGCGTCGGCGTCATCAGCCACCCGGTCAGCGACGACGTGCTCGACTGGGCAACCGCGACGGCGATGCAGGCGGGCCTCAAGCCGACGCTCGCCTGTGCGCAGGCGTTCGGCCACACCGACTTCCGTCCCGACCTGTCCGCGTTTCGCGTGCCGACCCTCATCATCCACGGCACGGCGGATGCGACGGTGCCGATCGACGCCGCCGGCCGCGCCGCATCGGTCGGCATCGCGAACAGCCAGCTGGTCGAATATGACGGCGCGCCGCACGGCCTGTTCGCCACCCACGGCGACCGCCTGACCAGCGACCTGCTCACCTTCCTCGGTCGATAGGCAAAGGCGGCTGGCATCTTGCCGGCCGCCTGACTAGTCAATGCCACGGGTGCCGCCAGAGCATCCGTGGTTCCTAGCCGAGGGTGCGTGATGACCGATCCAGAAATCTATCCGATCAGCGGCGATTGGACCAACGCCAGCCTCAACCCCAAGCTGTACGAAGAACTGTACGAGGCCGCGGCGAGCAATCCCGGCAGCTTCTGGCTCGATCAGGCGACCAAGCGGCTCGACTGGATCAAGGAACCGACGATCGCCGGCGACTGGTCGTTCGCCAAGGCCGATTTCCACATCAAATGGTTTGCCGACGGCAAGCTCAACGTCGCCGCCAACTGCCTCGACCGGCACCTCGCCAAGCACGGCGACACCGTCGCGATCATCTGGGAACCCGACGAGCCCGGCGAGGATGCGCGCCACATCACCTATCGCGAACTCCACGCCGAGGTCTGCCGCTTCGCCAACGTCCTGAAGGCGCAGGGCGTCGCCAAGGGCGACCGCGTCACGCTCTACATGCCGATGATCCCGGAGGCGGCCTATGCCGCGCTCGCCTGCGCCCGGATCGGCGCGATCCATTCGGTGGTGTTCGGCGGCTTCTCGGCGGACGCGCTCGCAGGCCGGATCGAGGATTGCGGATCCAAAATCGTCATCACCGCCGACGAAGGCCGCCGCGGCGGCAAGCGCATCAAGCTCAAGGCGTGCGTCGACGAGGCCGCCACCCGCGCGCCCGGCCTCGAGAAGGTCATCGTCGTGAAAGCCACCGGCGCGGACGTGCCGATGGGCGCACGCGACATCTGGTATCACGAAGCCGCCGCCGCGGTCGGCACCGACTGCGCGCCAGAACCGATGGCGGCGGAGGACCCGCTGTTCATCCTCTACACCAGCGGATCGACCGGCAAGCCGAAGGGCGTGCTGCACACCTCGGCCGGCTATCTGCTCTGGGCCGACTACACCTTCAAGATCGCCTTCGACTATAAGCCGGGCCAGGTGTTCTGGTGCGCCGCCGACATCGGCTGGGTGACGGGGCACACCTACATTCTCTACGGCCCGCTTTCGAACGGCGCGACGACGCTCATGTTCGAAGGGCTGCCGACCTGGCCCGACGCCAGCCGCATCTGGCAGGTGGTCGACCGGCACAAGGTCCACACGCTCTTCACCGCACCCACGGCGCTCCGCGCGCTGATGAAGGAGGGCGACGATTACGTCCGCAAGACCGACCGATCCTCGCTGAAGCTGTTGGGCTCGGTCGGCGAACCGATCAACCCGGAGGCATGGCGCTGGTATCACGACGTCGTCGGCGGCGGGCGTGCGCCGATCGTCGATGCGTGGTGGCAGACCGAAACCGGCGGCATCATGATCGCCCCCCTGCCCGGCGCGGTGCCGATGAAGCCCGGCTCCGCATCGAAACCGCTACCCGGCGTCCAACCGCAGCTGGTCGACGACAAGGGCACGCCGCTGATGGGTGCTGCGCAGGGCAACCTCGTCATCACGCAAAGCTGGCCGGGCCAGATGCGCGGCGTCTGGGGCGATGAGGACCGGTTCTTCCAGACCTATTTCACCACGTACGAAGGCAAATACACCACCGGCGACGGCTGCCGCCGCGACGCCGACGGCTATTACTGGATCACCGGGCGGACTGACGACGTCATCAACGTCTCAGGCCATCGCATGGGCACCGCCGAGGTCGAAAGCGCGCTGGTGCTGCACGAGGCGGTGGCGGAAGCCGCGGTCGTCGGCATGCCGCACGACGTCAAGGGCCAGGGCATCTACGCCTATGTCACCCTCAACGCCGGCCGCGACGGCGACGAGGATTTGCGCAAGGCGCTGGTCGCCTGGGTCCGCCAGGAGATCGGCCCGATCGCCACCCCCGACAAACTCCAGTTCGCCCCCGCGCTGCCCAAGACCCGGTCAGGCAAGATCATGCGCCGCATCCTCCGCAAGATCGCCGAGGGCGACACGTCGAGCCTTGGCGACACCTCCACCCTCGCCGACCCGGCCGTGGTCGACGATCTGGTCGCGAACAGGGTAGCCTAGCCCTCTCCTCCTCCCCTCCCTGCAAGGGAGGGGTCGGGGGTGGGTGGATGCCTGACGATACGGCGCCGCAAGCCATCGGTCGTACATATCGCCAAGACGCCACCCACCCCCAGCCCCTCCCTTCCAGGGAGGGGAGCTACTGCACCCCCTCATCTACATCCGGCTCCTCGTCCGCCGACACCCCCTGCTCCAACGCAGCCTCATCCCGCGCCAGCCCCTCCGCATCCTCCGCGAAAATCCCGAACCGCGCCGCCACATCCGGCGCGAACCGCAGCAGGTCCGGCCGCAGCTTCAGCAGGCTGACGTCCTTCGCCTTCCCCTCCATCATCACGTCGAACACCAGCCCTTCCGCCATCCGCATGAAGGTCGCGAATTCGAACGGGTTGGTGAAGTCGGCATGCCCCGTCCAGATCGGCGGGCGCAGCACCGTCTTGACGCGCGCATTGGCCTTGACCGGCGCCTTGGTCACTTCGCCCTTCTTGGTCACCTTCCCGCTCGCGCGATCCTTGGCGGTGACCTTCTGCTTGATCTCCCGCATCTCCGTCCGCGGCGACGAAAAGTGAATTTTCGGTCGCACGCCATCCGGCCACGTCCCGAGAAACCGCTTCAGCGTCGCCCGCATGTCGAGCCCCTCCGGATTGAGACACCAGAAATGCTGATAGTCGAAGATCAGCCGCACCCCCGTCCGCTCGTGCAGCCACAAGGCATCCGCGGCGGAAAAGCGGATATCGTCATTCTCCAGCACCAGCCGCCGCCGGACATGCTCGGGGCAGGCGTTCCACCCCTCGATCCACCGTGCCCGGCTCGCCTCGTGATCGCCGTAGACGCCGCCGACGTGCGTCACCATCACTGCCTCGTCGTCCAGCTCCATCCGGTCGAGCATTTCGGCTTGGCTCGACAGGTCCCAGATGCTCTTGGCGGTCAGGTCGGAATCGGGGCTGTTGAGCAGCACATATTGCGACGGATGGAACGACAAACGGACGTCGTATTCACGCGCTTTCGCCCCGAATGCCCGTAATTCGGCATCACTTTCGGCCACCATTCGATGAAATTGGGGCATATTCGGGTGCGTTGCGTACGGCGCTAGGTCCGACGACAGCCGGTACATGTTCAGATCGTGCGCCTTCAGATGGTCGAGAACCCGGTCGACCTCCTCCAGCGAGCATTTCAGATGCGGGCCTTTCTGCCAGCGTCGGGTGTCGTTGCTCTTGAGGCCGGGCTTGCCCATCACCTTGACGGGAAAGCCTAATCTGAGCGGTCGTGCGGCATCGGTCATGTCGCTATCAACGACCGCGACCACCACCGGTTGCCCGCTCCGGCCACGGCGGTTAGGCAGGTCCACAACGGTTAAACGGGGGAGACGCGCGTTGGGCATCGCAAGCAGGATCGGCTGGATCGTCCTCGCCCTGATCGGCGCCGGAGCGCTCGCCGTCATCGCCACCGCGCGCGGCGAAGCGGTGAACGCGGTGTGGATCGTCGTCGCCGCGGTCTCGGTCTACCTGATCGCCTATCGCTTCTACTCGCTCTACCTTGCCAAGGTGGTGGTCGGGCTCGATCCCTCGCGGCCGACGCCGGCGGTGCGTCACCCCGATGGCCTCGATTTCGTGCCGACCGATCGGCGGGTGCTGTTCGGGCATCACTTCGCCGCGATCGCCGGCGCGGGGCCGCTGGTCGGCCCGGTGCTCGCCGCGCAGATGGGCTATCTGCCGGGGATGCTGTGGATTCTGGCGGGCGTCGTGCTGGCGGGCGCGGTGCAGGACTTCATGGTGCTGTTCCTGTCGATGCGGCGCGACGGGCGGTCGCTCGGCGAGCTGATTCGGATGGAAATGGGCGCGGTGCCGGGGACGATTGCGCTGTTCGGCGCGTTCATGATCATGGTCATCATCCTCGCGGTGCTGGCGTTGATCGTGGTGCGGGCGCTGGCGGACAGCCCGTGGGGGATGTTCACCGTCGCCGCGACGATCCCGCTGGCGCTGCTGATGGGCGTCTACACGCGCTGGATCAGGCCGGGCCGGATCGGCGAGGTGTCGCTGCTCGGCCTCGTCGGGCTGATACTCGCGATCGTCTACGGACAGGATATCGCGGCGTCGGCGACATGGGCGCCGTGGTTCACCTATACGCCGGTGCAGCTCTGCTGGATCCTGATCGGCTATGGCGCGATCGCGTCGCTGCTGCCGGTGTGGCTGCTGCTCGCGCCGCGCGATTACCTGTCGACCTTCCTCAAGATCGGCGCGATCGCAGCATTGGCGATCGGCATCGTCGTGGTGGCGCCACCGATGCGCATGCCGGCACTGACCCAGTTCATCGACGGCAGCGGACCGGTGTGGTCCGGGTCGCTGTTCCCGTTCCTGTTCATCACCATCGCCTGCGGTGCCGTTTCCGGCTTCCACGCGCTGATCGCCAGCGGAACCACCCCCAAGCTGATCGCGAGCGAGGGCGATGCGCGCTTCATCGGCTATGGCGCGATGCTGATGGAAAGCTTCGTCGCGATCATGGCGCTGGTCGGCGCGTCGATCATCGATCCGGGCGTCTATTTCGCGATGAACAGCCCGGCGGCGGTGGTCGGCACCGACGCCGCCAGCGCCGCGGTCGCAGTGACCGCGATGGGCTTTCCGATCAGCGCGGAGACGATCGCATCGACCGCGCGGGATGTCGGCGAAACGACGATCATCAGCCGCGCAGGCGGCGCGCCGACATTGGCGGTCGGCATGGCGCACATCTTCAGCAACCTCATCGGCGGACGCGCGATGATGGCCTTCTGGTATCATTTCGCGATCCTGTTCGAGGCTTTGTTCATCCTGACCGCCGTCGATGCCGGCACCCGTGCGGGACGGTTCATGCTGCAGGACCTGATCGGGCTGGCGGTGCCGAGCTTCCGCAATTCGACGTCGTTCGTGCCGGGGCTGATCGGCACCGGGTTATGCGTCACGGCGTGGGGGTTCTTCCTGTATCAGGGCGTCACCGATCCGCTGGGCGGCGTGAACACGCTGTGGCCGCTGTTCGGCATATCGAACCAGATGCTTGCGGCGGTCGCGCTGGTGCTGGCGACGGTGGTGCTGTTCCGGATGAAGCGCGAACGCTACGCCTGGGTGACGATCCTGCCCGCGACATGGCTGGTTCTGTGTACCGTCACCGCCAGCCTGATGAAGCTGTTCTCCGCCGATCCCCGCGTCGGCTTCCTCGCGCACGCCAGCCGCTTCTCCGAAGCCGCCGCGCGCGGCGAGGTGCTCGCCCCCGCCAAGTCGCTCGCCGAGATGAGCCGAGTAGTAATGAACGACCGCATCGACGCCGCGCTGTGCGCGCTGTTCCTGGCGGTGGTGGTGTCGATCATCGGCTACGGTATTCGCACCTGCCTGATCGCGCGGCGCCTGGATGCGCCGAGCACCAGCGAAGCTCCTGCCCATGCGGTGGCGGCGGAATGAGCGCCGCAGGGCTATGGCGAGGGCTTGCCGATGCGGGCCGGTTGATGGTCGGCGTCCCGTCCTACCGCACCTATGTCGAGCATATGGCGGCCACGCATCCCGACCGGCCGGTGATGACGGAGGCGGCGTTCTTCCGTGACCGTCAGGAGGCACGATACGGCGGGCGCAATGGCGGCAAATGCTGCTGACGGATCGCCGCCCCCCAACTCTTCACCCCAACAGAACGAACGTCACCGCGCAGATCGACAGCGCCGCACCGCTGGCGGCGCAGAGCATCCCGAAACCACATTGGCACAAGGTCGGCTGATACCGGTCCATGACACCTCTCCTCTGCCGTTCTGACGACGGCAATACGAAGGCTAACACAGCCCGGATCGGTTGCAATAGCCAAGGTTAGCTGCGGTGCAGCGCCTCCTGCGCGTCGACCGCGGCAAGCATCCGGCCGAGCATGTCCTCGAGTTGCGCCTGTTCCCCGACGCTGAGCACGCCGAACACATCGTCGATCAGCGCCTGCCGCATCGGCTCGGTCTCACCGATCACGCGGCGGCCGGAATCGGTGATCGACACCTGCTTCACCCGTCGATCGCGCGTGTCGGGGGTGCGGACCACCAACCCGTCGCGTTCCAGCCCGTCGATCGCCTCGGTCACCGTTCGCGGCGCATTGTCGAAGAATTCGGCGATGTCCGCCGCGCGCGCCGGTCCTCGCTTGGCGAGGAACAGCAGCAGCTTGGTGCGCGCCAGCGACGCGCCCTGATCGGCCATGCGGCGGTTCATCAGACGATGCATGCGCAGGAACAGGCTGAACAGGCTGGATGCGAGGGGTTCGGATGCTGACATATGTGAGGACCCTCATTAAATGGTCTTGCACTATGCTGCAAGTGCGAGCATCTAAGGCTCGCATTCCTGACCCATAAAGATGAAGCGCATGGCCGAACACGAGCAACAGCCGGATGACAGCAGCGAATCGCACGACCAGAGCGCGGAGGACGCCCCCGCCAGGCCGTCGCCGCTCAAAAGTCCGAAAGTCCGCATCATCCTGCTGCTGGTGCTCGCCGCGGCGGTGATCGGCGGCGTGCTGTGGTATGTTCGCTACCAGAGCGTCGGCAAGTTCATGCAGGGCACCGACGACGCCTATATCCAGGCGGACGCGGTCACGATCTCGCCCAAGGTGTCCGGCTATGTCGACAAGGTGTTCGTCGCCGACAACCAGCAGGTGAAGGCCGGCGATCCCCTGCTGCGGATCGACGCGCGCGACTATCGCGCGCAGGCCGCGCAGGTCGAGGCGCAGATCGACGTCGCCCGCGCCAATGCCGAGGGCGTCCGCGCACAGATCCGCGAGCAACAGGCGGCGATCGACAAGGCGCGATCGGACCTTGCCGCCGCACGCAGCGACGCCGCCTTCGCGCATGCCGAGGTCGTCCGCTACCAGCCGCTCGCCGCGTCGGGCGCCGAAACGCGCGAGAAGCTGTCGCAACTGATCAATCAGGCGCGTCAGGCCGACGCACAGGTCGCCGCCGCCAACGCAGCCCTGGTCAGCGCCACCCGTCGCGTCGGGACGTTGCAGGCGCAGGTCCAGCAGGCGCAGGCGCAGGGTCAGGCGAGTCGCGCCCAGCTGGAGGCCGCCAACGTCAACGTCGGCGCCACGATCATCCGCGCCAGCATCGACGGCCGTGTCGGCGACAAGACGGTGCGGATCGGCCAGTTCGTCCAGGCCGGTACGCGGCTGATGTCCGTCGTCCCCGTGCAGCAATTGTACGTAGAGGCGAACTTCAAGGAGACGCAGCTCGGCCTGATGCGTGTCGGCCAGCCGGTGACGCTGGAAGTCGACGCGCTGCCCGGCGTCGAGATCCGCGGCCATGTCGAGAGTGTGTCGCCCGGCACCGGTGCGCAATTCTCGCTGCTGCCGCCACAGAATGCGACCGGCAATTTCACCAAGATCGTCCAGCGCATTCCGGTCCGCATCGCGATCGACGCCGGTCAGGAAACCCGCCAGCTGCTGGTGCCGGGCATGTCGGCGGACGTCACGGTCGATACCCGCTCCGCCAAGGGCACCGTCCAGCGCATCAAGGACGAGCAGGAACGGCATAACGAGCGGCGCGCGCGATGAGCAGCGCCGCCGCTCCGGCCGGGCGCGCGCTCGCCAGCGGGGGTGCCGGCACGCCTGAAAAGGCGGATCTCGGCGCGTGGCTGGCGGTGGCGGCGGGCAGCCTCGGCGCGCTGATGGCGACGCTTGACATCTCGATCGTCAACTCGGCGTTGCCGGTGATCCAGGGCGAGATTGGAGCCAGCGGCACCGAAGGCACGTGGATCGCGACCTCCTATCTGGTCGCCGAGATCATCATCATTCCGCTGGCCGCGTGGCTGGAGCGGGTGCTGGGCCTGCGCACCTTCCTGCTCATCGCCTCGGTCCTGTTCACCGCTTTCTCGGTGGTGTGTGGCCTCTCGACCTCGCTGACGATGATGATCGTCGGGCGCGCAGGCCAGGGCATCACCGGCGGCGCGCTGATCCCGACCGCGATGACGATCATCGCGACCCGGTTGCCACGCTCGCAGCAGCCGATCGGCACCGCCCTGTTCGGCGTCACCGCCATCCTCGGTCCGGTGCTCGGCCCCCTGATCGGCGGCTACCTGACCGAAAACGTCAGCTGGCATTACGCCTTCTTCCTCAACATCCCCGTCGGCGTGCTCCTGCTCGTGCTGCTGCTGGTCGGCCTGCCGCATCAAAAGGCCCACCTCGGCGAATTGCTGAAGGCCGACTGGCTCGGCATCGCCGGTCTGGCGCTCGGCCTCGGCGGACTGACCGTGGTGCTCGAAGAGGGGCAACGCGAACAATGGTTCCAGTCGGCGCTGATCATCAAGCTCACCGCGCTTACCGTGTTAGGGCTGGTGATGCTGTTCGCCGGGCAGTTCATCTCGCAGAAGCCGGTGGTGAAGCTGCGGCTGCTGCTCGACCGCCAGTTCGGCAGCGTCGCGACGATGGGCCTGGTGCTCGGCATGGTGCTGTACGGCAGCAGCTACGTCATTCCGCAGTTCCTGGCGGCGATTGCCGACTATAACGCTCTGCAATCAGGCAAGGTGGTGCTGCTCAGCGGCATCCCAAGCCTGTTGATGATGCCGCTGGTGCCGATCATGATTCGCCGCCTCGACATCCGGCTCGCGGTGGCGACCGGGTTGTTGCTGATGGCGCTGAGCTGTTACCTCGACACGACGCTGACCGCGGACTCGGTGGGCAGCGCCTTCACCGACTCGCAGCTGCTGCGCGGCGTCGGCACCATCTTGGGTTTCGTCTTCCTCAATCAGGCCGCGATTGCTTCGGTTCGTCCGGAGGAAGCGGGCGACGCTGCCGGTCTGTTCAGCGCCGCGCGCAACATCGGCGGGTCGTTCGCGCTCGCCGGCATCGCGACCTTGCAGGACCAGCGCAGCTACCTGCACAGCCGCCGCATCGACGAGACGCTGAACGCCAATTCGGTCGCCCTGCAGGATTACCTCGCGGGGACGGCCCGGTCGCTCGGCGATGCCGCCACAGCGATCCAGTCGCTGGGTGGCACGATCCAGCGCGAGGCGCTGGTGATGACCTACAACGACCTGTTCTGGCTGCTATCGGTCGGCATCTGCTGTGTCGTGCCGCTGGTCCTGTTCCTCCGCCCGCTGCCGCATGGCAAAGTCGCGGCGATGCATTGAGGCGATGATGCGTACCCTCCCCCTTCTTGCCCTCGCTCTGACGCTGGGTGCCTGCACCGTCGGACCGAACTACGCCGGCCCGCCGAAGACGCTGTCCGACACGTCGGGCAGTACCGGATTCAGGCGGGGTGGCCAGAGCGCCAGCCCCGCTGCGCCCGCTATCGCCGCATGGTGGACGCAGCTCAACGATGCGACGCTGACCGATCTCGAACGCCGCGCACTTGCGGCAAACCCCAATATCGCGGTCGCGCAGGCCCGGCTGCGGCAGGCGCGTGCGTCGCTTCGACTGGAGCGCGCCAATCAGGCACCCAACGCCAACGTTTCGGCGACCTATCTCCACGCCCGCGTTCCCGGAATCGATCTCGGCGATGCGACCGGCGGCGGTGCGGGGGGTGGAAGCGGCAGCGATACCGGCGCCAGTGCGGTCGATGTCTACAACCTCGGTTTCGACGCCAGCTGGGAAGTCGACCTGTTCGGCGGTCGCCGCCGCTCGGTCGAGGCGGCACGGGCGCAGGCACAGGCGGCGGAGGCGAACGTCGCCGATGCGCAGGTCAGCCTGACCGCCGATGTGGCACAGGCCTATGTCAATCTGCGCGACCGGCAGCGGCGTATCGTGTTGGCGCAGCAATCGGCGCGGATGCAGCAGCAGATGCTCGCGCTCACGCGGCAGCGGTTCGATCGCGGTGCCGCCTCCGCGCTCGACGTCGAGCGGCTGAGCGGGCAGGTCGAGGCGACCAATGGCCAGATCGTGCCGTTGCAGGCCGAGCTCGAAAGCTACCTCAACGCGCTCGCGGTGCTGACCGGGCAGGAGCCGGGCGCACTCGATGCGATGCTGACGCAGCCCGCACCGGTGCCGCTGCCGCCGGCGCAGGTCGCGGTCGGCGACGCCACCGCCTTGCTGCAACGCCGCCCCGATATCCGCGCCGCCGAACGCCAGCTGGCGCAACGCACGGCGCAGATCGGCATCGCCGATGCGGCGCGCTTCCCGCGGCTCAATATCCTGGGGCTGATCGGCCTCGGCGGCACTCAGCTGTCGGACATCAGCCCGGACAAGCTGCTCGGCATCGCCGCGCCGATGCTGCAATGGAATGTGCTCGACTTCGGCCGCAACCGTGCGCGCATCAATCAGGCCGAGGGGCAGCGTGACGAAGCGGAGGCGCAATATCGCGGTGCCGTGCTGACGGCATTGCGCGACGCCGAGGATTCGCTGTCGCGCTTCGGCCATCGGCGGGAAACGGTCGCCAGCCTGATGCGCAGCAAGGCGAGCGCAGACCGTGCGGCCGACCTGATGCAGCAACGCTTCCGCGCCGGCACTGCGACGCTGATCGATACGCTCGACGCCGAACGCAGCCGCGTGGCGGCGGATCAGAACCTGTCCGCCGGCGTCGCCAGCCTGACCGGCGATTTCGTATCGCTGCAAAAGGCATTGGGTTTGGGCTGGACCGACCCGGCGGCATAAAATCTATCCTGATCAGCGTGATACCGACAGCGACTGTTGCCTGACCGGGCGTCGGGGGCCTAAGGGTCGGTCATGATCCCCGTCGAAACGCCGACCGCGATCCCGGTGGACGATCCGCATGGGTCCGTACCGCAGCGATATCTGTCCTTGCTGGCCGATGTCGCCGAACGACTGCTGTCGGCGGGCAGCCCGGCGGCGATGGTCGACGAGCTGTTCGCGCTGATCCGCCGCGAACTCCGGCTCGACATCTTCTTCAACTATCGGCTGGAAGACGATCGGCTGGTCCTCGAAGCGCATGGCGGCATGACCGCGGCGGAGGCGCGCGACGGCGCCGAACTGCGGCTCGGTCAGGCGGTCTGTGGTTGCGTGGCACGGGATCGGCGACCGATTCATGCGACAGACGTGCAATCGTCGGACGACCCCCTGCACGCATTCGTCAAGAACCTGGGGCTGGACGCCTATGTCTGCACGCCGTTGCTGCACGGCGACCGGCTGCTGGGTACGCTCGGTTTCGGGCGGCGCTGGGCAAATTGTTTCACCGCCGACGAGATCAGCTTCCTGCACACCGTCTGTCACTACGTCGCGCTCGCGAAGTATCGGTTGCAGACGGAGGCGGAACTGCGTGACGGGGTCGAGGCCCGCGAACGATTGCTCGCCGAACTGAATCATCGCGTCCGCAATGCATTGCAGGTGGCGGTCGGGCTGGTGGCGGTCGAACTCGCCGATGCGGACGAGGACGCGCGGGCACCGCTGGCACGCGCCGTCGATCGCCTGCAAGTGCTCGCGCTCGCGCATCGTCCGCTCTACGCCGGCGAAACCCCCGACGCGATCGATCTGGGCAAATTGCTGACCGGGGTGGTTGAAGGGCGCGGCGACGGTGTCGCGCTTGGCCGGATCCATGCGGCACCGCCGGTTCCGGTCGAGATGGCGACCGCGCTGGCATTGCTGATCCACACGTTACTCGACGGTCGCAAAGCCGACGATCCCGTCGCGATCGCGATAGCCGTCGACGCGGGCCGCTTGCATGTCACGTTCGCCAATCTGGCACCGCGGGACGATCGGCAGGGTGCTGCCGCCCGCATGAAGACGGCGTTGCTGCGGCAGTTGCGCGGGACGATCGCGGTCGGCACCGAAGGCACAACGCTCAGCATTCCACTGGATCACCGATGATGGAAGCCATCCCGCGCTCGCTCAAACTGCTCGTCGTCGAGGACGAGGCGCTGGTCGCGATGCTGGTGGAGGACGCGCTGACGCTGCACGGTCATCGGGTCGTCGGCATTGCGGATACGCTGGCCTCCGCGCTGGAGACGGCGGATCGCGAGTGTCCCGATATGGCTCTATGCGACGTGAAGCTGGCCCTGGGCGACAATGGCATCGCCGTCGCGCAGGCACTTGCCGGGCGGGGCATTCCCAGCATCTTCCTCAGCGGCAATTGTCCGGCTGGTGCGGGCCACCCCCTGATCCTCGGCTGTATCGCCAAGCCGTTCCATAACGCCACGCTGGGCGATGCCGTGAACGCCGCTTATGCGATCACCCGCGGCGAAACGCCGGCACGGATGCCGTCGATGCTGACGCTCTACTGATGCCGCGTCAGCGGACCAGATAGGGGAACGACACCGAAAATCCGCTCGACGGATTCAATGCACCACGCGGCCTGAACCGTAGATGCGTGACGTTGGCCTCGGACGTCCGGTTGCCCGCGACCGGCGCATAGGCCCATGTCGCGCCGTTGTCGGTGGAAAAATCGACATCGTCGGTCGTGCTGCCGGGCGTATAATTGAACGCGATGCCGGATGACGGCTGGCCATCCGCAAAGCCGATCACGGGGGCGTTCGTCCCGTCGCCGTCCAGCGCGACGCTGGTCCGGTTCGGAACCTTGTAGATCAACACGACGCCTTCCAGCGGCACGAGATCGGGATTGTCCACCCGCAGCGTCGTCCGCCCCTTGGCGCCGGGAAAGTCCAGCGGCGCCGCCGTGCCCTTCACCGGGTCCCACGTCGTGACGGACGTCAGCGCCATCGTCATCGTCACCGCCTGAACGTCGAGCGTGACGGTGATCACGCTTTTGACCGGCACCGGCGGCGTCTCGTACCCGCCGATACAGATCAGCGCGGAGATACCTCGGCAGATCCGCCAGTCCCACGTGATCGTGATGACGTCCTTGTACTGGCCGACCGGTGGCTGCGCACCGCTCGGTATGGTCAGGTACAGCGGCATCGTCCCGTTGTTCGCGCCCAGCAGGCCCAACGCGTTGATCACGTTGTTCTGCATGTATTCGGTCGTCTTGTCCTGCGTCAGCGCGACCGTACCGCCGGGATCGGCCGCGGCGGTGTAGGCGATATCCGTCGACGCCCCCTTCAGCTTCAACCCGTTCAGGCTGGAAAAGGTCGCGCGGACCGAATTGCTGCCAAGGATCACCAGCAGGCTCGCATCGCAGGTCAGGCCGGCGGACCCGACGATCGCAGGCACCTTGCCGGCCTGCACCGCTGCGGGCGAATAGGGCCCCGCATTCCTGGTCGCGGCGGCACTCGCATTGCACAGCGCCGCCGCTGCCGGCGTGGCGCAACAGGCCGCCGCCATCGCCGCGAACAGACCGATCCAACGAAAACGCGACATCAAACCCCCGGCGCCGATCATCTGTCGCCGACATGCGGATCGGCCGGTAAACGACCTGTTACGAAATCGAATTGGATGTTTTTCCGGCCGCCCGGCGACGGCTGTCCGACGATCCGCCGGATGAAATGGTCGGGGCGACAGGATTCGAACCTGCGACCCCCACACCCCCAGTGTGATGCGCTACCAGGCTGCGCTACGCCCCGACCGACGGGACCGATCGCCACAAGGCCGTCGATCCCGGAGCGGGGCCTGTAGGCGGGTCGGTGCGGCGATGCAAGCCGCCTTTGCGCGACACACCCGCCACCGCAACCTCGCCACGTCCCGCCGTTGCGCAGAACCCCAAGCGATGCTAGCGCGCGGCGCTTCAGGTGCGGGGGGATTTCTCCTGCCGATCAGCCATGCACGGATCAGATGTTCATCTCCCCAGCTTATGCCCAGACCGCCGGCGGCGCCGCTGAATCCGGCGGGTTCGCCTCGCTCATCAGCTTCGCACCGCTGCTGCTCATCTTCATCGTCTTCTATTTCCTGATGATTCGCCCGCAGCAGACCCGCATGAAGGCGTTGCAGGCCGCCGTCGCCGCGGTGAAGAAGGGTGACAGCGTCGTCACCGCCGGCGGCATCATCGGCCGCGTGACCAGGGTCGAGGACACGATCGTCGAGGTAGAGGTCGCCCCCAACACCCGCATCCGCGTGGTCAAGGCGACCATCGCCGAGGTGACCGGCCTCAACTCGAAGCCGGCGAACGACTGATGCTCGACTTCCCGCGTTGGAAGGTGGTGTCGATCTGGGCCGTGCTGGCGTTGCTGTGCGCGCTGGCGATCCCGACGTTCCTGCCTGAATCGACCACGGCCAACTGGCCGTTCGCGCCGCGCGTCAACAAGGGCCTCGACCTTGCCGGCGGCAGCTACCTGATGCTGGAAGCGGATACGCAGGATCTCGCGAACACGCGGATCGAGGCGTTGCGCGAACAGATCCAGGGCACGATGCGCAACGGCACGCCGCGGATCCAGATCGGCGACATTTCGACGCGCAACAACCAGATCAGCTTCATGCTGCGCGATCCCAGCCAGGTCGACGCGGCCCGCGAACGCCTGCTCGGTATCACCGGCGGCGGCGCAGGCATGACCGGCCAGCGCGAATGGGACATCCAGGTCGTCGATTCGAGCCGTTTCGTGCTCAGCCCGACGCAGGCCGGGATGAACGAGGCGATCAAGACCGCGATGGAGGACGCGACCGACGTCGTCCGCCGCCGCATCGACGAACTCGGCACCCGCGAACCGACCATCGTCCGCCAGGGCGACAACCGCATCCTCGTACAGGTGCCGGGCCTCGGGAATCCGCAGGCGTTGAAGGACCTGCTGGGCAAGACCGCACGCCTCGAATTCAAGCTCGTCGATACGACCGCCAACGATCCGGCGCAGCTCGCCAAGGGCATCGCGCCGATCGGCAGCCAGGTGCTCCCCTATCCCGGCAACCCGTCGGGCATTCCGTTCATCGCGGTCAAGCGCTCGGTCATCATCTCGGGCGACCAGCTCGCTGATTCGCGTCAGGCGTTCGACCAGCAGACCAACCAGCCGAACGTCCAGATCACGTTCAACGCGGTCGGCGGCAACCGCTTCGCCCGCGTGACGCAGCAGAACACCGGCAAGCCGTTCGCGATGATCGTCGACAACAAGGTGATCTCCGCACCGAACATCAACGAACCGATCCTCGGCGGCAATGCGGTCATCAACGGTGGCTTCACCGTCGAAAGCGCCAACGAACTCGCCATCGCGCTGCGTTCGGGCAAGTTGCCCGTCGCCCTCAAGGTCATCGAGGAATCGACCGTCGGACCCGATCTCGGCGCCGATTCGATCCGCGCCGGCATCCTCGCCTGCTCGGTCGCGGTCGCGCTCGTCGTCGTCTTCATGTTCCTGACCTATGGCCGCTTCGGCCTCTATGCGAACCTCGCGGTCGTCATCAACGTGTTCGTCATCCTCGGCGTCCTCGCGATGCTGAAGGGGACGCTGACCCTGCCGGGCATCGCCGGCTTCGTGCTGACGATCGGTACGGCGGTCGACGCCAACGTGCTGATCAACGAACGCATCCGCGAGGAACGCCGTCGTGGGCGATCCGTCGTCCAGGCGGTCGAACTCGGCTACAAGGAAGCCAGCCGCACCATCTTCGAAGCCAACATGACGCATGCCATCTCGGGCATCATCATGTTCATCCTGGGCTCCGGCCCGGTGAAGGGCTTCGCCGTCGTGCTGCTGATCGGCATCGTCACCTCGGTCTTCACCGCCGTCACGTTCACGCGCATGCTCGTCGTGCTGTGGATCCGGCGCGAGAAGCCCAAGACGATCAACATCTGAGGCGAAAGGCCAAGACATGCGCCTCCTGAAAATCGTACCCGATCACACCAACATCGATTTCGTCTCGTTACGCGGCTGGGCGTTCGGGCTGACCCTGCTGCTCAGCATCCTCGCGGTCGGCCTCACCGGCGTGAAGGGCCTGAATTTCGGCGTCGACTTCGCCGGCGGCCTGATGATCGAGGAGAAGTTCCCGACTCCGCCCGATCAGGACAAGGTCCGCACGGTCGTCGACAATCTCGGCGTCGGCGATGCCGCGCTGCAGCAGTTCGGCGATCCGCGCACGCTGGTCATCCGTCTGCCCGTGCAGGACGGTGCCGATGAAGGCGCCACCAACGCCGTGGTCAAGAAAGTGGAGACGGCGCTCGGGCAGGGGTTTCCCGGCGCGACGTTCAGCCGCTATTCGACCGTGTCCAGCAAGGTCTCGGGCGAGCTGATCCGCAATGGCGTACTCGCCGTCGTCCTTGCGGTGCTCGGCATCGGCCTGTTCGCGATCGTCCGCTTCGAATGGCAGTTCGGCGTCTCGACCATCGTCGCGATCGTCCACGATCTGCTGATGACGGTCGGTTTCTTCGCGTTGAGCCAGTTCGAATTCGACCTCAACATCGTCGCGGCGGTCCTCACCATCATCGGCTATTCGATCAACGACAAGATCGTCATCGATGATCGCATCCGCGAGAACATGCGCCGCTATCGCAAGATGGAGATGCGCGAGATCGTCAATCTGTCGGTCAACGAAACGCTGCCCCGCACCGTCATGACCTCGGTCACGATCCTGCTCGCGCTGGTCGCGATGCTGGCGCTCGGCGGCCACGTGCTGCGCGGCTTCACCGCCGCGATGATCCTCGGTATCGTGGTCGGCACCTATTCGTCGATCTACGTGTCGTCGTCGCTGCTCATCACGCTCGGCCTGCGCGCCGAGCCGGACACGACGGAGCGCCCCGATCGCCGCAGCATGGACAACGCCGAGCGGGTCGCCCCGCGGGAGCGTTGATGCGATGCGAATGGAGCGGGAACAGCAGGCCGGCGGACCGATCGTCCGCGGCTTTGCCGGCAGCGGCTTTCGCGTCGATGACGAAACGGTCTATCGCGCGCTGCTGCTGACGCCGGAAACGGCGGCGGAATGGACGCCGCCGCCGCTCGACCTGCTGGACGACTCGGCGTTGCAGCCGCTGATCGATCTGGCTCCCGAATTCATCCTGATCGGTACGGGCGGCACGCTGGTCCGGCCGCCGGTCGGGCTGGTCCGCGCGCTCGAGGATCGCGAGATCGGGGTCGAGGCGATGGATAGCCGCGCCGCTGCCCGCGCCTGGGGTGTGCTGCGCGGTGAAGGCCGGGTCATCGGCGCCGCGCTCTACCCTCTCGACGCCTGACGCTGCCGCGGCGTCCGCCGCCGACCCCGCGCCACCAGGGTGGCGAGATGCGCCACCAGCGCGGCGCGATTGGCTTCCCATGTGAAATCGGTTGCAGCAGCGCGCACGGCGTCCGGCTCGGGCGGATGCGCCAGCACGTCGGCGATGCCAACCGCGATATTGGCGGGGTTGCCGGCGACGATCCGCCCGGCATCGCGCGTCCGCACAACCTCACGCGCGCCGCCGGCATCGGAAATCACGATCGGCGTTCCGCACGCGAGCGCCTCCAGCCACGCATTGGCCAACCCTTCGGATGTCGAGGCCAACGCCATGACGTCTGCCGCACCGATGATCGCCGGCAGGTCAGCATGCGCGATCCCGCCGAGCAGTCGCACGCGATCCGCCACGCCCAGTTCCGCCGCCAGGGCCTTCAACCGGCCGTGCTCCGGCCCCTGACCGGCGATCGCCAGCGTTACCCCGGGCAAAACGGCGATCGCGTGCAGCACCAGGTGATGCCCCTTGCGCGGGATGAGCGCGCCGAGCGACAGCACCAGCGGGCCGTCCACGCCCAGTGCCGCTTTGGCGTTCCTGCGATCGATCGGACGAAAGCGGTCCAGATCGACGCCGGTATGATGAACCCTGACGCGCTCGCCCGGAATCCCGATGCCGGCCATGTCGGCGCGCATCGCCGCACTGACCGCCAGCAGCCCGTCGGCCGCCTGCCCCGCCGCTACGACCTGTGCGGCGGTCGCTCCGCTCGTCCCCCAGTGATGGATGTCGGCGCCCCGCGCCTTGATCGATACGGGCACGCCATAGCGTTCGCCCAGCGCCACCGCCGCGGGGCCATCGGGAAAGAAGAACGACGCATCGATCACGTCGAACGGAAAATCGTGCCGAATCCTGTCCAGCAGCGGCTCCAGCGCGCGCAGAAGATGGTGCGCGTGCCAGCGCCCGCCCACTGCCGGGATACTGGTGAAGCGCGGTCTGTACACGTCGATCCGGCGCCACATCTCGCGTTCCGGTAGCGACAGCTTGTCGGCATGCTGGATCAGCGCCAGCGGCCCCGGTGGCAGGCCGATCGGCGCGACCACCTTCACCTCGACACCGTCCGTCGCCGCCAGTCCGGCTGTCTGCCGCTCGACGAAAATGCCGAAATTTGGTCGCGTCGCGTCCGGGAACAGGGTGGAGAGTGTCAGGACCCGAAGCATAGGGCGCCACGCTAATGCTTCGGGGTTAACGCTTTCCGTCAGATACGCGTCGTGCCTGGATAGGCGAACAACAGGTCGGCGTCGGCGCTGGTCGTGATCGTCTCGGCGCCGGTGACGGTCACGCACTCACCCGCCTTGAAGGCGACGCCCGCGACTGCGCCCGATCCGGTGATCGGCACCAGCCAGCCGGTCTGACCCTCCGCCAGCGCGACGTCGCGCGTTCCGCCGGTCCAGCGCTCCAGCACGAACTTCGGCCCTTCGACCAGAATGTCGCGTCCCGCGCCGGCCGCGCCGGGCGACGTGATGGGCCGATACGGCGTCAGGTGCGACACCGCGACACCGTCATCCAGATGCAATTCGCGATCGCTGCCGTAATCGTACAGGCGATACGTCGTCTCGCTGTTCTGTTGCACTTCGATCAGCGTCAGTCCGGCGCCGATCGCATGGATCGTTCCCGATGGCGCATAATAGAAATCGTCGACCTTGATCGGCACCCAGTCGAGATCGTCCTCGATCGACCCGTCCTGCGCGTCGGCCCGTAACTGCTCCGCCGTCATCGGTGCCTTCGGTCCCAGCGCGATCGTCGAATCGGGTTTGGCCGCCAGGATCGTCCAGCATTCGTCCTTGCCGCGCGGCAGGCCGCGGGCATGTGCCTGCTCGTCGTCGGGATGGACCTGCACGGACAGCTTCTGTCCGGTAAACAGATATTTGATCAGCAGGTCGGGCGTGGTGTCGCCCGGTTCCTGGAACCAGATTTCGCCCACCGGCGCGCCGTCCTTCGGCGCGTCCTCGAACCCGAAGCCCAGATCGTGCCGGCCCCACGGCTTTTCGACGCGATGGGTATGGAGCAACGTAGCGGGCATGCGGGTCCTTTCGTGATCGAAACCAGTGAGCGCAACGTGCGACGGAAGGGATTGTTCGCGAGGCCGCGCTTACGCTAAGAGCCTTAGCCGATGCGTACCCCACAGTCCAAGGCGCTTGCCGCAGCGCTGATCGCCGTCCTCGCGCTTCCCATCGCGGGCTGCGCCCGCAATCGTGCGAAGTCCGACCTGCCCTATGTCGCCCGCGACGTCGGCACGCTCTACTCGACCGCGCGCAAGCGGCTCGATCAGGGGCGCTACAAGGAAGCGGCAGTGCTGTTCGACGAGGTCGAGCGCCAGCACCCCTATTCGGTGTGGGCCCGCCGCGCGCAGCTGATGAGCGCGTTCAGCTATTATCTCAATCGCGACTATACCGAGAGCATCCAGTCGGCGCAGCGCTTCCTGTCCGTCCACCCCGGCAACCGCGATGCGCCTTATGCCTATTACCTCGTCGCGCTCAGCTATTACGAACAGATCCGCGACGTCACCCGCGATCAGAAGATCACGCTGCAGGCGCTGAACGCGCTGGGCGAATTGACGCGCCGCTATCCCAACTCCCGTTACGCGTCCGACGCCCGTTTGAAGATCGACCTCGTCAACGATCACCTCGCCGGCAAGGAGATGGAGATCGGGCGCTTCTACGAAACGCGTGGCCAGTGGCTTGCGGCAACGCTACGCTTCCGCACCGTCATCGACAAATACCAGACGACGACCCACACGCCGGAAGCGTTGATGCGCCTGACGGAGAGCTATCTCGCCGTCGGACTGCCCGACGAGGCGCAGAAGGCGACGGCCGTATTGGGAGCGAACTACCCCGGCAGCGACTGGTATGGTCAGGCCTACAAGCTGATGCAGAAGCATCCGCCGCAGGCCGTGGCCGCCGTCGCGCCCGGGCAGCCGGTTGTCCCGGTCGGGACACCGGGATCGCAGAATATGTCGCTGCCCGGCGAATCCGGCACCACGACTCCCAAGGCGGAAGCACCCGCTCCGCCGACGCCGGTCGCGCCGAGCGGCGGGACGAACGGCGCGCCGGTCCCGACGACGGAAACGCCGACGACGTAAGGGGAAGGAGCCGGAACGTCCGGCTCTTTCTCACTTTCCTGCGGGAACGGAACATTTAAGGATCAACATCGCCGCAACGCACGCTATATCGGCGGCGATGCTGACTGCGCTGTCCATTCGCGATGTGGTACTGATCGAGGCGCTCGATCTGGAATTCCAGTCCGGGCTCGATGTGCTGACCGGCGAAACCGGTGCGGGCAAGTCGATCCTGCTCGATGCCCTCGGCCTGGCGCTCGGCGGTCGCGGCGAAACCGGCCTCGTCCGCCACGGCGCGGCCCAGGCGGTGGTCACCGCCACGTTCGATCCGCCCGCCGGGGCGCTCGCCGCATTGCTCGACGACAATGGCGTGGAGGTCGAACCCGGCGAACCGCTGTTGATCCGCCGCATCGTCAAGGCCGACGGTGGCAGCCGTGGTTTCGTCAACAATCAGCCCGCCGGCGCCGCCCTGCTGCGCGAAATGGCACCCCTGCTCGTAGAAATACATGGCCAGCACGACGACCGCGGCCTCCTCAACCCACGTGGCCATCGGGTTCTGCTCGATGCCTTCGGCAGGGTCGATCCCGATGATACCGCACGCGCCTGGGCAACGTTCCGGGCTGCGGAGGCGAAGCTTGCTGACGCGCGCGCGGAGATCGAGACGGCCGCGCGCGACCGTGAATGGCTGGAGCATGCCGTCGGCGAATTGACCGCTCTGGCCGCCGAACCCGGCGAAGAGGAATCGCTCGCCGATAAACGCCGGGGAATGCAGCGTGCCGAAAAGGTCGCCGACGATCTCGCTGCGATCGATTCGTATCTGGAGGGGTCGGACGGCGGACTCGCCCGATTACGACAGGCGGCGCGCGTTCTCGAACGGATTGCCGGCGATCATGCCGCGCTCGGCGAAGCACTCGCCGCGATCGACCGCGCGGTGATCGAGGCGTCGACGGCCGAGGAACAATTGGTCGAGGCCCGCCGCGATCTCGCGTTCGACCCGCGTGCGCTTGAGGACGACGAAGCGCGACTGTTCGAATTACGCGGCATGGCGCGTAAACATCGCGTGCAACCCGACGAGCTCGCCGCACTCACCGAAGAACTGGGCACGAAGCTGGAGCGGCTTGATGCGGGCGAAGACGGCATCGCCCTGCTCGAAACTGCTGTCGCCGCCGCACGGACGGATTATGACGCTGCTGCCGATATCCTGTCGCAGCGCCGCCATGCCGCCGCCGAACGGCTCGACGCCGCCGTTGCCGGCGAGCTTGCTCCGCTAAAGCTCGACGCCGCGCGGTTCCGCACCGTCGTCGTCACCTCGTCGCAGGACGGCTGGTCGTCGCACGGCAAGGATCGGGTGGAGTTCGAAATCGCGACCAATCCCGGCGCCCCCTTCGCACCACTCGCAAAGGTCGCATCGGGCGGGGAACTGTCCCGCTTCATCCTGGCGCTGAAGGTTGCGCTTGCGGAGGAAGGGGGCGCGGCGACGATGATCTTCGATGAGATAGATCGCGGGGTCGGCGGGGCGGTGGCGAGCGCAATCGGCGAACGCCTTGCGCGGCTCGCCGAACGCACACAGCTGCTGGTCGTTACCCATTCGCCGCAAGTTGCCGCGCGCGGTGCCGAGCATTTCCTGATCGCCAAGAGCCACGACGGCATCGTCACCCGCACCGGGGTTCGAAGCCTCGGCGAGGACGAACGTCGTGAGGAGATCGCACGCATGCTGTCCGGCGCGGTCGTCACCGACGAAGCCCGCGCGCAAGCGAAGCGGTTGCTGGAGACGGCCTGAGCCGCCTCCAAGGCTCAGATCGCGCCGGTGCCGCCGTTTGCGCCGAACACGCTGCCAGTGGTGAAGCTGATCATCGGATCGGCCAGCGTCACGTATAGCCCGGCGAGTTCGACCGGCTGCCCCGCACGGCCGAGCGGCGTATCCTGCCCAAATTCTCCGAGCTTACCCGGCAGTTGCCCTCCGGCGACCTGCAACGGCGTCCACACCGGCCCCGGCGCCACCGCGTTGACACGAATGCCTTGTTTGGCGACCTGTTTCGCCAGTCCCTTGGTGAAGATCAGTATGCCCCCCTTCGTCGTGGCGTAGTCGAGCAGTTCCTCGCCGGGGTCGACCGAATTGACTGACGCGGTGTTAATGATCGCCGCACCCGGCTTCATCAGCGGTAGCGCCGCCTTGGACAGGTGGAACATCGCGTAAAGGTTGGTCTTCATCGTGCGGTCGAATTGATCGGCCGTAATCTCCGCGATCGAGGCCTTGGACTGCTGGTATGCTGCGTTGTTCACCAGAATATCCAGCCCGCCAAGCTCGCGATGGGCGCGTGCGATCAGATCGCGGCAGAACTTTTCGTCGGTCAGATCGCCCGGGATCAGCACCACCTTTCGGCCCTCGGCGCGGAGCAGCTTCGCGACATCCTGAGCGTCGGGTTCTTCGGTAGGGTAGTAATTGATCGCGATGTCCGCACCTTCCCGTGCGAAGGCGATCGCGGCAGCGCGACCGATCCCCGAATCGCCACCTGTAACCAGCGCCTTTCGGCCGGTCAGTCGCCCCGATCCGCGGTAGCTCGCCTCACCGCAGTCCGGCACCGGCCGCATCTCGCGCTGGAGCGCCGGCCACTTCTGGCGCTGTTCGGGAAATGGCTGGCTGGTGTATTTCGTTTGCGGGTCAGATGGCGGTGCGGCTTGCGCGAAAGCGGGACCTGCCGCTGCGGCGACGCCTGCGACGGCGGCACCCTTGAACAGATCGCGGCGATTGGTCTGGTCGGTCATGGCGGAAGCTCCCGGTACGTTCGTGACAGAATCGCGTGCCGACCCGGTTGGTTCATCGCAGGTTCGAAATTAACTCAACCACTTGCCAGAAAGACGCCGGGCGTCGAGGAAGCCGCCCATGCGCGGCAGGGACATGGAATCGCGGATCGCGCTGGCGATGCTGCCGCTGGGCGCCATCATGATGCTCGCGGCGGCGCTCGGCTTCGTCGCCGTCGCAGCGCTCGCCATCGATCTCGCGTGGCGACAGCCGCCGCATGCCGGCCTGTGGCTGTTGTGGTGCCTCGCGGCCCTGACGGTCGCTGCCGTTAACCTGCGCCAGGGCATCGAGACGATGGCGACGTTCGACTGGCATGTCGCCGTCGTTCCGCTGCTGCTGTCGACCGTCATCACCACCATCTGTCCCGCATTCTGGCTGTGACTGCTTGCGAGACGGGCCATCGATCCCCTACCCCGCTGCCATGACCGACCTGCCCGAAACCGCGCAACAGGCCGCCACCGAACTGGAGGCGCTCGCCGCTACGATCGCGCATCACAATCGTGCCTATCACACGCATGATGCGCCGGAGATCGCCGACGCGGCATATGATGCTCTGGTGCGCCGCAATGCCGCGATCGAAGCCGCCTTCCCCGATCTGATCCGCGCCGATACACCCAGTCGTCAGGTCGGCGCCGCGCCTGCCGGGCATCTCTCCAAAGTCGCGCATGCCCGTCCGATGATGAGCCTCGACAACGCGTTCGACGACAATGAGGTGCGGGAATTCGTCGCCCGCGTCCGCCGCTTCCTGCGCCTCGCCGAAGATGAGGCCGTGGCCCTGACTGCAGAAACCAAGATCGACGGATTGTCGTGTTCGCTGCGCTACGAAGCGGGCGTGCTGGTACAGGCGCTCACCCGTGGCGACGGCACGACGGGCGAAGACGTCACAGCCAACGTTCGTACGATCGACGACATTCCGCAGCACCTGCACGGCGACGCACCCGCGGTGTTCGAAATCCGCGGCGAAATCTATATGGCGAAGGCAAATTTCGCCGCCCTCAACAACCGTTTGCTCGCCGAAGCAGTCGATCCCGCCAAAGCGCGCCAATTCGCCAATCCGCGCAACGCCGCCGCAGGCTCGCTTCGACAGAAGGACGCCGGCGTCACCGCAAGCCGCCCGCTCAAATTCTTTGCGCACGGATGGGGAGAAGTGTCCGCACTGCCCGCAGATACACAATCGGGCGTGGTCGATGCGATCCGCAATTGGGGCCTTAAGATCGCCGAGGGCTTCACCCGCGTCGATACGGTCGAACAGGCACTCGCCGCCTACCGCACGATCGAGGCTAGGCGCGCCGACCTGCCCTTCGACATCGACGGCGTCGTCTACAAGGTGGATCGCCTCGACTGGCAGCAGCGGCTCGGACAGGTCGCCAAGTCCCCCCGTTGGGCGATCGCACACAAATTCCCGGCGGAACGCGCGCAGACGATACTCAATGCCATCGATATCCAGGTCGGGCGCACCGGCAAGCTGACCCCCGTCGCGCGACTGGAACCGGTCACCGTCGGGGGGGTCGTCGTCACCAACGCTACGCTGCACAACGCCGACGAAGTCGGGCGGCTGGGCGTGCATCCGGGCGATCGCGTCGTCCTGCAACGCGCGGGCGATGTCATCCCGCAGATCGTAGAGAACCTGTCGCGCGACGACGCGCGCGCGAGTTGGCCGTTTCCGACGCATTGTCCGGAATGCGGATCGACCGCCGAACGCGAACCCGACGAGGTCGATTTTCGCTGCACCGGCGGCCTTATCTGCCCGGCCCAGCGCGTCGAGCGCCTGCGCCACTTCGCCTCCCGCCACGCCCTGGATATCGAGGGTTTGGGGATCACCAACATTGAAAGCTTCTTCCGCGATGGTCTGATCGGCACGCCAGCCGATATCTACCGTCTGACTGAGGACACCCTGCTTGCCCGTGAACGGTGGGCGATGGTGTCCGCCCGCAATCTGATCGCGGCGATCGATGCTAAGCGACGCCCCTCGCTCGATCGCTTCCTGTTCGCGCTGGGTATCCGTCACGTCGGCGAAGTCACCGCGCGCGACCTCGCCCGCCGTTGGACGAGTTGGACCGGACTGATGGAGATGGTCGCGCGCGCCATCGCCGAACGCAACGCCACCCCGCCCGCGATCGGCGAAGCCGACGACAAGCATCGCGCCCGCGTGGCCAAGGCGCTGGCGACGGTGGTCGATACCAAGCAGGTCGGGCCGGAGGTCGCACTGGCGCTCGTCGACTTCTTCGCCGAACCGCACAACCGCGAAGCGGTCGCCGACCTGCTGACGCAGGTCACGCCCGCCGATCTCGTCTGGGAGACCCGCGCCTCGCCGGTCAGCGGCAAGACGCTGGTGTTCACCGGCAAACTCGAAACGCTCAGTCGCGACGAGGCCAAGGCGCAGGCGGAAGCGCTCGGCGCCCGCGTATCCGGCTCGGTATCGGTCAAGACCGACCTCGTGATCGCCGGCACGGATGCCGGTTCGAAACTCAAGAAAGCCGCCGATCTCGGCGTAGAGGTGATCACCGAGTCGCAATGGGCCGAGATCGTGGCGAACTCCGGCTGACCCTGCCACCGTCGAAGGTTCCGTAACGAACCTAAAACCGCTGAAACCGTGGCGTTTTTGCAACGCACAATAAACGAAGATTGCCGTCCCCCGTTCGAGACTCGCCATTGTCACAAACCCGCAATATTCAACCGACATTGGCGGCGGCAACGGCGATGAAACGTGCCGCGGTGTTCGAGCGTGATGCTCAAAGGGGACTAGACCAGATGCGTAACAACCTTTTCTTGGGCGTGGCTGCGGTCGCGCTGATTGTTCCGGCTGCCGCATCGGCACAGGAAACGACCTCGACGATCCGCGGCAGCGTTACCGCAAACGGCGCGCCGGTCGCCGGCGCTACTATCGTAGTCACCAACGTGCCCTCGAACACCCGCGCCGAAACGACCACCGGTGCCGACGGTTCCTTTACCCAGTCCGGCCTCCGCGTTGGTGGCCCTTTCACGGTCGAAGTGACAAGCCCGCAGGGCAACACGACCGTGACGGACATCTTCACCGTCGCACAGCAGCCCTTCGAGCTTCCGGTGGAACTCGCATCGTCGGCTGACTCCGCGGGCGAGGACATCGTCGTGACGGCGCGGTCCATCGCGGGCGCCGGCACGGTCGGCAGCGGCCTTCGTACGGTGCTGACGCAAGCCGACATCCGCAAGGTCGCGTCGGTCAATCGTGACATCCGCGATCTGGAACGTCGCGACCCACTCGCCACGCTCGACCTCTCGAACTCACGCGCCGTCAGCTTCGCCGGCGTCAATCCGCGCTTCAACCGCTTCACCATCAATGGTGTGCAGGTCGGCGACAATTTCGGCCTGAACTCCGATGCGAACCCCACCGGACGTGGTCCCATCCCGTTCGATGCGATCAGCCAGTTCTCGGTTTCGGTAGCGCCGACCGACATTCGTCAGGGCAATTTCCAGGGCGGCGCCATCGACACCGTGTTGCTGTCGGGAACCAACACGTTCCACGGCACCGGATTCTATTCGCAGAGCCGTGACGACATCCAAGGCAAGCGGATCGGCTCCAACGTCTTCGTGACACCCAAGTACAAGTCCGAAACCTATGGCGCGACGCTGTCGGGTCCGCTGATCCCCGATACGTTGTTCTTTATGGTTTCGGGTGAGCGTAACACGGATCCCCGGCCGCTTACGCCCAGCACGATCGGCCAAATCCCCGGCCTCAGCCAGACCCAGGTCGATCAGATCACGGGCATCGCGAAGTCCGTGTACAACTACGACACCGGCGGCGTGGTATCGATCAACAATCAGAAGGACGAAAAGATCGTCGGCCGGATTGATTGGAACATCACCACCGGTCAGCGTCTATCGCTTTCCTACATCAATGCCTACGAATCGAGCACCGTCGCGCAGGGCAGCAGCACGTCGACCGCGACCCCCGGCCTTGGCCTTGCATCGGACTATTATCAGCGCAGCGTCCTGTTGCGCGCGGGCATCGCGCAGCTGAACTCGGACTGGACGGACAACTTCTCGACCGAAGCCCGGTTCATCTACAAGTCGAACGAGGTGGGTTCCAACCCGCTGCTCGGCAACAATTTTGCCCAGTTCACCGTCTGCACCGCACCGACGAGCATCGTTCAGGCGACCGGCAACCTCGTCAATTCGTGCGGCACGGGTAACCCGACCGTCGTGTTCGGACCCGATATCAGCCGTCAGGCGAACGAACTGTTCTTCGATACGTGGGGTGGCTCGTTCGAGGCGCGTTACACCGCTGGCGGCCATGAAGTGAAGGCACTGGCGGAGGTGAACGCCAATCGGACGTTCAATTACTTCCTCCAGCGCGTAAACGGAGCATATTACTTCGACTCGATCGCCGACTTCCAGAACCGTGCCGCATCGCAATTCGACTATTCGAATGCGGTGTCGCTCAACTCCCGCGATGCGGCGGCAGACTTCCGTTACCAACAGTACACGTTCGGCCTTCAGGATACCTGGAGCATCAGCGATGCTCTGACGCTGACCTACGGCGCCCGTTACGACGTATATGCGATGCGCTCGCAGGTTGCGCCTAACGACAGCTTCTTCGCCCGCTACGGCTTCTACAACACCAAGACGTATAAGGGTCTGGACAACTTCCAGCCGCGCATCCAGGCGGAGTGGAAGCCGGTCACCAACCTGCGACTGCGTGCCGGTGCCGCGGTGTTCGGTGGTGGATCGCCCGATATCTATCTGTCGAACAGCTTCTCCAACACTGGCGTACTCACCAACCGCATCTCGACGGTGACCCGTGCTACGGCGGCTGCCGGGGTCACCGCCACCTGCGCGTCGCCGTACAACACGGTCGCGTTGAACGGCGTGTGCACGGCGGCGCTGAATGGCGTCACCGGCACGTCGATCCCCGCATCGGTGAACAACTATCTGGCGACGGCAACGGCTTCGCTTCGCACCGCGCCGACGAATGCGATCGCTCAGGACTTCCGCCTGCCGTCGGTCACCAAGCTGACGTTGTCGGCCGACTACAAGCTGTTCGGCTTCAACGTGGCTGCCAACTATCTGTACACCAAGACCAACGATGCTGTGACTTTCACTGATCTGCGGTCGGTACGGACCGGCACGCTGCCGGATGGCCGTCCGCGCTACAACTTCCTGGCGACGCCGGGCGTTGCCGGACAGACTGCCGACACCAATTCGGACATTCTGCTGTTCAACACCGGCAAGGGCCGCAGCCACATCGCGGTCGTCAGCTTTGACAAGACGTTTGACTGGGGCCTGTCCTTCGGCGGAAGCTACACCTACCAGGATATCAAGGACGTAAGCCCAGCTTCATCGTCGACTGCGACATCCAACTATGCCAACACCGCGATGTCGGACCCGAATAACGCGCCCTATGGTATCTCGGCAGACCAGACCAAGTGGGCGTTCAAGTACAATCTCGGATTCGACCACGCCTTCTTCGGTGACTACAAGACGACGGTCCAGCTGTTCGGCGAGACGCGTGCGGGACGTCCGTTCAGCTACACCATGCAGAGCACCGGCAACCGTTCGCCGGTCTTCGGTACGCTTGGGACGGGCCTCGGAACGAACGGGGACTCGCGCTTCCTGTTCTACGTACCGACCGGCACGACCGATCCGATCATCAGCTATGACACCGCCGATACACAGAATGCCGTGGAAAGTCTGATCAACAGCACGAACCTGAGCAAGTATCGGGGTAAGATTGCACCGCGGAATATCGCCCGTAACCGGGCATTCACCCGCATCGATCTTCACCTGGAGCAAGAGCTTCCCACGTTCCTCGGCAAATCGCGTATTTCGATCTTCGGGGATATCGAAAACCTGCCCAATCTGTTGAACAAGGATTGGGGTGGCCTTCGTCAGCTCGGCTTCCCGCAGTATGCGCCGTTGGTGCAGGTTGCCTGCCTCAGCGTTGCTACGCCGACGGGAACCACGCCCGGTGCCGGCGTCGTCAACACGGCGCCGACGCAGACCTGCGCGCAGTATCGGTATACGTCGTTCCGTACCCCGAACACCGGGGCGGCAAGCGTCGCCAACTCGCTGTACCTGATCCGCATCGGCGCGCGCTTCTCGTTTTAACGGCCGCGTAAAGCCTTAATTGCCGGGCCGCCGCTCCCTCGGGAACGGCGGCCCTTCTTTTTTGCACCCTGCCCCACTGCCGTGTAGAGACCGCGGCGACATGGCGACCCTTCCCGCCCCACCCCGCCCCGCACTCAACGTGCGACCATTCTTCGAGAACAAGAGCCGCGCGTTCTGGACTTTGCAGGCCGTCGGGTGGACCGGCTACCTGCTGCTCCGCGGCGCATCGACGCTGACCAACCTGTCGCTCGACGTCATCATCCCGGTGATCTTCGAAGCGATCGTCGGCTATTGCGTCACGCTGCTGCTCTCGACGCTCTACGGCTATTTCAGAGGTCTGCCGCGCGCGCCGGGGCTCATCCTGACGATTCTCGCCTTCGCCTTCGCCACGCTATTCTCCGCATTTCTCGACGCATTTACCTGGTCACTCATTCAAAACGGTCAGCCGGGGGTTACGATTCCGCGCATGCTGGTGTCATTCTACGTCACCTTCACAGCGCTGTTCGGCTGGTCGGCGCTGTATTTCGGGATCAATTTCTACCTGATCGTCGAGGATCAGATCGACCAGATGCAGCATCTGGAGAATCAGGCGTCGTCGGCACAGCTCGCGATGCTGCGTTATCAGCTGAACCCGCACTTCCTGTTCAACACGCTTAATTCGATCTCGACGCTGGTGTTGCTGAAGCAAACCGAGCGGGCCAACGCCATGCTGAGCCGTCTGTCCTCGTTCCTGCGGTACACTCTCGCGAACGAGCCCACTGCGCATGTGACGGTCGCGCAGGAGGTGGAGACGCTGAAGCTGTATCTGGAGATCGAGAAAATGCGGTTCGAGGAGCGGCTGCGGCCGAAATTCGAGATCGATCAGGCTGCGGAACGTGCACGTTTGCCGTCGCTGCTGCTCCAGCCACTGGTTGAGAATGCGATCAAATATGCGGTCAGCACGCAGGAGGAAGGCGCGGAAATCTGCGTTCGTGTGCGGCTCGCCGGGGATCGCGTGCAGATCGGCGTATCCGACACCGGACCGGGTTTGCAGGACGGGCGTGCGATGCCAAGCCTTTCAACCGGCGTAGGTCTCCCCAATATTAGGGAACGGCTGATCCAGGCATACGGCCCAGATCACCGTTTCGAGACGCGTACCACGCCGGCTGGAGGCTTTTCGGTGGACATCGAAATACCCTTCCAGCTCGACGATCTGAGTAGAGAGGCCGCATGACGATCAGAACCATCCTGGTGGACGACGAACCACTCGCGATCCAAGGGCTGGAGCTAAGGCTTCAAGCGCACGATGATATCGAGATCATCGAAAAATGCTCCAATGGCCGCGAGGCGATCCGGGCAATCAAGACGCATAAGCCCGACCTCGTCTTCCTCGATATCCAGATGCCGGGCTTCGACGGCTTTTCTGTCGTGCAAGGCTTGATGGAGGTGGAGCCTCCGCTGTTCGTCTTCGTCACCGCCTATTCTGATCACGCGCTGCGGGCGTTCGAGGCGCAGGCGGTCGATTATTTGATGAAGCCGGTCGAAGAGTCCCGTCTTGCCGATACGATCGAACGCGTGCGGCAGCGGCTGAGCGAAAAACGTGGCGTCGAAGAGGTCGAGAAGCTGAAGGAGGTTCTCGCCGAGCATGCGCCTGAAGCGGCGGCGGACATGGCGGACGGCGGCGGCGATGCGGTCAGCGCGAATCGCTTCGAGAAGCTCATCAACATCAAGGATCGTGGCCAGATTTTTCGCGTCGACGTCGACACGATCGAGCGGATCGACGCGGCCGGCGATTACATGTGCATCTACACCGGGGACAACACACTGATCCTGCGGGAGACGATGAAGGATCTTGAGAAGCGTCTCGACCCCCGACGTTTCCAGCGCGTTCACCGGTCGACCATCGTCAACCTGGATCTCGTCAAGCAGGTGAAGCCGCACACGAATGGCGAGTGCTTCCTGGTGCTCGATTCGGGCGCGAGCGTTAAGGTCAGCCGCAGTTATCGCGACGTCGTGGCGCGTTTCGTCCACTAATGACGGGGCGGTCCGACGATGGACCGCCCGCTCTTCCGCTACAAGGCGCGTCGCCCGGTGAAGAGCTGGATAAGACCGACGATGATCGCAATCACCAGCAGGATGTGAATCAACCCGCCAGCGATATTGAGGGACACGCCCAGCAGCCAGAGGATCAGCAGGATCACGGCGATCGTCCACAGCATCGAAAATCATCCCTTCCGGTGACGGCGACCGACACGGCCGCCACTGGAAACAAAACGTTACGAACACAAATCGCGTTCCTGCGACCTGAAGAAAACGTCGGGATTAGAGGCGCTTCACGTCAGCTATCGTATGAGTATCGCCGACGCGCGTTCCCGTAGCCAGTCTACCGCGGCATCTTGAATGCCCGGCGCGGCGACCATGACGCCGAATGCGGTAGGATTGGGTTTGTTGTAACGCAGCGGGGCGCCGGTCGCATCGCTGACGCCAGCCCCGGCCTCGCTCGCGATCACCGCAGCGCCGGCGATGTCCCATTCGTTCCCCCAACGGAGCGTGGCGACGAGATCGGCTTCGTCGGCGGCGACCATCGCCATGCGCAGAGCAATGGAATTCGGCTTGTGGACCATCACCAGATGTCGGTCGACCTTCGGTAGGGCATCCGTCGGAACACGCGCGCCGTTTAGCTCGATACGATTGCCAGCCCGCAAGCGGACGCCATTCCGCCAGGCCCCCTGCCCGACCGCAGCGCTCCATCGTTCCCCCCGCGCGGGCGCGTCGAGCACGCCAATGGTAGCCCGACCGTCCTCCACGAGAGCGATCGACACCGCCCAGCCTTCCCTTCCGCGGATATAATCGCGCGTACCGTCGATCGGATCGACCACCCAGACCTGCGCCTGCGCCAGCCGATCCGGACTGTCGACCGTCTCCTCGGACAGCCAGCCCGCGGCCGGCAGCAAGCCCGCCAACCGTGCGCGCAGCATCCGGTCGACATCCAGATCGACTTCGCACACCGGACTGCCCGGCGTCTTTTCCCAGCGCGAGAAATCCGTTCGCCAGCGAGCGAGCGCCATCTGTCCCGCCTCATGCGCGACCTGAGCGACGGCGGCCGTCAGATCGGCGCGGGGATCAGCCACCTGCGACGGTCATGCCATCGATGCGCAACGTCGGCACGTTGGTGCCATACCGGAATTCGAGATCGTTGGCTGGTGTCAGAGCGCGGAACATGTCCTTCAGATTGCCTGCGATCGTGAACTCGGCAACCGGGTCGGCGATCTGTCCACCGACGATGCGGAAGCCCGCTGCGCCGCGGCTATAGTCGCCGGTGACGCCGTTGACGCCCTGCCCGATCAGTTCGGTGACGTACACGCCATCGGCAATATCGGCGATCAAGGTGGCGACCGGCACGTCGCCTGCCTCCATGTAGAGATTGCTGGGCGAAACGCCGGGCGATCCACCGACGCCGCGAGCGGCGTGGCCGGTCGGCTCTAGGCCCAGCTGCCGTGCCGAACCGCTGTCCAGCAACCAGCTCTCCAGCATCCCATTCTCGATCAGCGCCACCGGAGACACCGGCAGGCCCTCGCCGTCGAAGGGACGTGACCGCAGGCCATGGGGCCGGTGCGGATCGTCTCGCACGGTGACGCCGTCCGCGAACACCTGAGTACCCAGTGCGTCGAGCAGGAAGCTGGTCTTGCGTGCGATCGCCTGCCCGGAAATGGAGCCGGTGAGGTGGCCGAGCAACGACGAACCGACACGCGGATCGAGCACGACCGGCATCGGTCCGCTGGCGATCCGGCCCGGATTGATCCGCGCCACCGCACGCTCGCCGGCGCGACGACCGATATCGGCAGCCGATTCAAGATGCGCGCGCTTGCGGGCGGCGTGGTGCGCGTAATCGCGCTCCATGCCATTCGCCGCGTCGCCAGCCAGCACGCTTGCCGACAGGCTGTAGGCGGTAGCGGCATAGGCTCCGGCAAACCCGTGGCTGGTCGCCAGCGCCCAAATCGACCGGGATGCGCTGGCGCCACCACCCTCGCTATTGGTCACGCCGGGCACGGCGCGCGCGGTGTCTTCTGCCTCCAGCGCCAACTCGCGCAGTTCGGCGGGGGTCAGCGTGCCACCGTCATCGAGATCGAGCAGCGGCGGCGCGCCGTTCATCAGACGATCCTGCGGGGCAAGGCCGGACCATTTGTCTTCGGGCGCTTCGCGCGCCATCGCGACGGCCCGCTCGACCAGAACCGAAACGGCGTCATCAGAAAGATCGGAGGTCGAAACGCTGGCGGAACGCCGGCCGACGAAAACACGCAGCCCGAGTTCTTCGCTTTCCGACCGTCCGACATCCTCCAGCGCGCCGAGGCGGACTGAAAGATCAATCGATGCATCGGCGGCAAAGACCGCATCGGCGGCATCCGCTCCGGCGCGTGCGGCAAGGGCTACGATATCGGCTGCGCGATCGCGCGCCTGATCAGGTGTCAGCATGGTTGCGGACTTAGGGATATGGGGGACGCGATGCTAGAGGCTGCGCGCCGCCTTCATGGTCTTGCGAACGCCGTCCGGACCCATCCGGAGGGCGGCGCCTGCGTCCACCACGGCGATCCTCACCCTGCCGACAAACCCACGACGGCGCAGGCAAGGAACATCAGCAGGCCGGCGAAGCGGTTGCTGCGGAAGCGCGCGAGGGCGTTGTCGCCATCATTGGGTATCAGCGTCGCGACTTGCCAGATCAGCTGGGCACCGACCGGCAGCAGGGCCAGTACAGCCAGCGCGTCAGGCCGGACCTGCCAGATGGCGACGCCCCAGAATGCGATCGCAATCGCATAAAACGCGGCAGTGCCGCCTTTGACGTGCGAGCCCATCCGTAATGCGGAGGAGCGCACGCCGATCATGGCGTCGTCCTCGCGATCTTGCAGCGCGTAGATGGTGTCATATCCGATCACCCATGCCACGCAGCCGGCGTACAGCAGCCACATCGGCAGGGAGAGATCGCCTGCGACCTCGCTCCACCCGACCAGCGCCGCCCAGGAGAAGACGAGGCCCAGCCACGCCTGCGGCCACCAGGTGATCCGCTTCATGAAGGGATAGGCAGCGACGGGGGCAAGGCTCGCGACCGCGACAATCGCGGCAATGGCCCGCAGTTGCAGCAGCACGACCAAGCCGGCGAGGCAGAGCAGGAGCAGCCAGACCCAAGCGAGTTTGACGGATATCAGGCCGCTTGGGATTGGCCGCGCACGCGTGCGGGCGACCTGCCCGTCCAGATCGCGATCGACGATGTCGTTGTAGACGCAGCCAGCCCCGCGCATCGCGATGCTGCCGATGAGAATCCAGCAGATCAACGGCCAGTGCGAGACCGCACCACCAGCAAGGGCCACCGCCCAGGCGCCTGGCCAGAACAGCAGCCACCAACCGATCGGACGATCGAGCCGGGCGAGCAACGCGAGGCCGCGCGGTAGTGGCGGCAGACGCCCGACGAGGCCACGATGTTCGCTGTCGGGGACAATCTGGTCGGAACGGGGTTCGGCTAGCATCGTCCGTCTTTGGCGTGTTCGTGGCCATGACGGCAAGGAGGATCGGAAATTGCCTCGCTATCGCCGCGATGTTGCGGCAATCGGATGACGATGATCGGATTATCGGTGGCCGTCGGGCGTTTCGTGGAGGCGCTATTCTGGGCGATCTTGCGCGTGGCGGGGGTCGTTACATTCGCCGTGGTCGGGGTCGCGATGGCGGCGTTGCTGGTGTGGATCATCGCACGGAAGCTATGGGTGCGGCAACGCGATCGGCAGGCGAAGCGCGGAGAGCGCCCATGACCGCAACCCCTGCATGGCCGCCGCAGTCGACCCCGCGCCTGTTCGTCGATCAGCGGCTGGAGGCCGGGCCTCTGCGCATCGAAGGGCCCGCCGCGCATTACCTGGTGTCCGTAATGCGCATGGCGCCGGGCGATCCGGTGAGGCTGTTTGACGACCAGACGGGCGAATGGCTGGCCATTGCGGCTCAGGTCGGCAAGCGCGATCTTAACGTCGACGTGTCGACATGTTTGCGCGCGCGGGAGCCGGTTCCCGACCTATGGCTATGTTCAGCGCCGCTGAAGAAGGGCCGGGTCGACTGGTTGGCCGAGAAGGCGTGCGAGCTGGGCGTCGATCGGCTGGTGCCGGTGCTGACGCAACGGACAATAGTGGATCGGCCCAAGCTCGATCGGTTGCGCAGCCATATGATCGAAGCGGCGGAACAGTGCGCACGTACGGCGTTGCCAGCGCTGGCCGAGCCGGTGAAGCTGGCGGCATTGCTGAGAGATTGGCCGGCCGGGCGGACGCTATTCTTCGCCGACGAAACGGGCGGAGTGCCTGCGCTAAAGGCGATGCGTTCGCGCCCCGGCCCCGCAGCGATCCTGATCGGACCGGAGGGTGGCTTCACATCGGACGAGCGCGAGGCGATTCGCGCGCATCCTCAGGCGGTTGGCGTAGGTCTGGGACCCCGCATCCTGCGCGCCGACACGGCGGCGGCGGCGGCAGTGTCGCTGTGGATGGCGGCGGCGGGCGACTGGTAGGAAGTCTGGCTGGCGTACCCGTTCATCCGCGCGTAAGGGCGCGAACATGACGACCAAGACCGAGACCGTGAAGAACTCGCCGATCATCGAGTCGCGCGAGCAACTCATCGCCAGCTTCGCGCGGGGCGAAAAGCCGCGCGACCGCTGGCGGATCGGAACGGAGCACGAGAAATTCGTCTATCGCACCCGCGATCACGCCGCACCGACCTGGGACGAGGCCGGCGGCATCCGCGACCTTCTCATCGAGCTTCAGCAATATGGCTGGCAAGCCGTTGAGGAAGGAGGAAACCTGATCGCGCTGACCGGCGCGGACGGCAGCGTCAGCCTGGAACCGGCGGGACAGTTCGAACTGTCCGGCGCGCCGCTGGAGAATTTACACCAGACCTGTGCCGAAACAGGCCGGCATCTGGAACAGGTGAAGGCGGCGGGAGAGAAGCTGGGTATCGGTTTCCTCGGCCTCGGCATGTGGCCCGACAAGCGGCGCGACGAGTTGCCGATCATGCCCAAGGGCCGATACGCGATCATGCTGCGGCACATGCCGCGCGTCGGCAGTATGGGCCTCGACATGATGCTGCGGACGTGCACGATCCAGGTCAATCTGGATTATGCGTCGGAAGCAGATATGGCGAAGAAGTTTCGCGTCGGGCTGGCGCTGCAGCCGATGGCGACCGCGCTGTTCGCCAATTCGCCCTTTACGGAGGGCAAGCCGAACGGCTTCCTGTCGTATCGCAGCCATATCTGGTCGGATACAGATCCGGCGCGGACAGGCATGCTGCCGTTCGTTTTCGAGGATGGCTTCGGGTACGAACGCTACGCCGACTACATGCTCGATGTGCCGATGTACTTCGTCTACCGCGATGGGCGCTACATCGATGCGGCCGGGCTCTCGTTCCGCGATTTCCTGCGTGGCGAATTGAGCGTGCTGCCGGGCGAGAAGCCGACGCTGGACGACTGGAACGACCATCTGTCGACCGCCTTTCCGGAAGTGCGTCTGAAGACGTTCCTCGAGATGCGGGGCGCGGATGGTGGGCCGTGGAACAAGATTTGCGCGCTGCCGGCGTTCTGGGTCGGATTGCTGTACGACGACGACGCGCTGAATGCCGCGTGGGATCTGGTGAAGGACTGGAGTATCGAGGATCGCCAGACGTTGCGCGACGCAGTGCCGCGATTGGCGCTGGATGCGCCGTTACCGGGTGGCGGGCGGCTCGGCGATATCGCAGGCCAGGTGCTCGATATCGCGCACGCCGGACTGGCGGCGCGGGCGCGAGGCAATTTCGCCGGCGACAACGAGACGGGCTTCCTCGATCCGCTGCGGGAAGTCGTGCGGTCCGGCAAGGTGCCGGCGCAGGTGTTGCTCGATCGGTACAACGGCGACTGGGCGAGTGACCTCAGCCGGGTGTATGACGAGGCGAGTTTCTGACCTTTCCTCGGCATCCTCCGCGGGTTCCCGTGTGACGGGGAGTTCCTAGCCGAGCCCCAACGCCGCCCTCGCTACCCGCTCCAGTTCCGGGTCCAGCGGTGGCGGTGTCATGTCGACATTCGCTTCCAGCTGGTCGGCCACGGCGGTCAAAGCGTGGATACGGGCGGACTTCTTGTCATTGCCGTTGATCACGACCCATGGCGCGCCGCCGGTGTCGGTGCGCGCGAACATGTCGTGCATCGCCGTCAGATAATCTTCGCGCCGAGACCGGTTACGGTAATCGTCCAGGCCCGTTTTCCAGCGCTTCCAGGGATCGGTCAGGCGATCCTTCAGCCGCTTGTCCTGTTCGGCTTGCGAGACGTGGACGAACAGCTTGACCAGGGTGGTGCCATCCTCGACCAATTCTGCCTCGAACGTGTTGATCGCGTCATACGCGGCGCGCCATTCCTCCTCGGACGCATAGCCCTCCACCCGCTCGACTAGGACGCGACCATACCAGCTCCGGTCGTATATCGTGACGTCGCCGGCTTCGGGCAGGCGCGTGCGGAAGCGCCAGAGGAATTCATGCGCCTTCTCCTCCGCGGTCGGTGCAGAGATCGGATAGACCTCGAAATGGCGCGGATCCCATTGCGCGGTCAGCCGCTGGATGATGCCGCCCTTCCCTGCGGCGTCCCATCCCTCCAGCATCACGACGGCGCGGCGACCATGGATGATGTAGGCGACGAGGATGCGCTCCAGCCGATCCTGCAGCGCGGCAAGGTCGCGCTTGTAATGGCCTTTGTACGCCTTCGTCTTCTCGTAATCGGCAAGCTCGATCATCCGCGTCATCCTATCCTGCATCAGGCACATGAACGCTCCACGTGCCCCGACGGCGCAGGACTAACCAGTAATAACCCGCGGAGACGACGATCTGGACACCGGTCATGATGAGGCCCGGACGCCCCTCCTCCAGATCGAGCCAGCTCGTCCAGACGACGTAGCCCAACGCGATCAGGGTGATGACCGGGGCCAACGGGTAGAACGGCATGCGATAACGGGCATGATCGGTTGCGCCGCTGCGCCGACCCACCATCGCCGCGATCGCGATGCCGGCATAGATCGCGACGAGGCCGGTGCCGCTCAGCACCAGCAACAATGTCAGCGGCAGGAAGCAGCACGCCACTCCCACCCCTCCGACGATCAGCGTGCCGATCCACGGCGAGCCGAAGCGGGGATGGATCTGCGTCATCCAGCGGTCCAGCGGTCGGCCCCAGCTGCCGTCGCGGGCGGTGCCGTAGAAGAAGCGCGAACAGGCGAGGATACAGGCGATGATGGCGTTGACGATGGCAACTACGACACCGATCGCGATCGCATTGGCAAGCCAACCGTCGCCACGCATCCGGGCGATGAGGCCGAACGGATCGTCGGCGGTCAGCAGCGCATGCAGATCAGGCGCACCCATTAGCACCGCGACCGTCGGCACGATCTCGAACAACAGGGTCAGGACGAGGCTGGCGAGGATCGCGCGCGCGATGAGGCGGGACGGTTCGCGCATCTCTTCGCCGAAATAGACCGCGGCGCCATAGCCGTTGAGCGCGAAGATAGCGATCGAGGTGGCAAGGCCGATCGCGGCGGGTGACGAGGGCACCAATGCGGCGGCCTGCGGCATGACCGGGGCGGACAGGAATTCACCGAACGGGCGGACGATATCCGACCAGCCGAGCACGATCACGGCGAGCAGCGCCAACACTTCCCCTAAAAGAAAAAGCCCCGTGACCCAGGCATTGATGCGGATCTGAAGCAATGCGACGAGGGTCGACGCGGCGACCACCGCTACCGCGACAGGAATTTCCGGCAATCCGGGGTAAACGGTCGACAGCACCGCACTGATGCCAAGACCGGCAACGGGCGGGAAGAACAGGTTGTTGAAGACGTTGACCCCCAGCATCACGAACCCGGCGAGCGGCCCCAGCGTCTTGGCGACCGCGACATATTCGCCGCCTGCGACGGGCCATGCACTCGACAGTTCGGCATAGACGAAGGCGGTGGCGACGCAGACGATCCCGGCAAGGATCATCGCCCAGATCGCGCCGGTGCCGGCGACCTGCAACATGCCGGGGATGATGACGAATACGGACGACGCAGGCGTTGCCACCGACAGGGTAAGAAACAGCACGCCCATCACGCCAAGGCTGCGGACGAGCGGCGTCGGCGGTGCCGGTAATAGCTGATCGTCCAACATGTCGCCTGCCCCCTAGCGCGACAGGCGTGTTGGCATGGTTAACGACGAACTGCCAGTCTCGCCGTCGCTGGACAACGCTTTAGCGTTACGTGATCAACGGCGTCGATCGCGAGGGCGATCGGGGGAACTTTGTGATGATGAGGCAAGCCACGCTTCTGGCAGCGACGGTGATCGGCCTGCTGGCAGGACAGACGGCTGCCGCGCAGACGCCGTCTTTCGATCCACGCTCATGGAAGCGCGATGTCGCGGGACCGAAGACACAGGTACTGGTGCTCGGGTCGTCGCACCTCAGCAATCTGAAGGGGTTTAAGCCGGCGTGGATGACCTCCACGCTCGACAAGCTGGCAGCCTACAAGGCGACCGTGGTCACGATCGAGGCGCTGTCGGGCGAACAATGCGACGTGCTGCGCCGCTATGCGACCATATATCTCGGGATGGCGGACCAATATTGCGTCTCCGTCGAGGCGGCGCACAAGGCGACGGGACTGGATCAGGCGACCGCGGTTGCGCAGATGGAGGCAATGCTGGCGACGTGGCCGGCTAATCCGCGGCCCGGGGCGCGGCGGCGGTTGGCGAGTATCATGCTTGCTGCCGGTGAACCCGCATCGGCACTGGTCCAGTGGCTGCGTCTGCCGGAGGCGGAGCGGCGCGAGGGTGACGGGCTGGACGAGGTGCTGGTGAAACGCCTGCGCGATGTCGATGAACTGGCGAACGAGAATTATCAAGTCGGCGCGCGGCTTGCGGCGCGATGCGGTCTGGAGCGCGTCCATGCGGTGGACGATCACACCGCGGACGCGGTTCATAGCGAGGAACCGGGTTTCGGCGTCGCGATCAAGCGCATCTGGTCGGGCCCGAACAAGGCCGTCGCGACGGCGCAGGCCCAGCCATTCGACAATGCCGCGGATATGCTCGCGACTTACCGCATGTCGAACAGCGTCCGCTTCCAGCGCGATTCGATCGAGAGCGATTTCGGCGTATCGATCAAGGACAAGACGCCGGAATATTGGGGCCGCCGCTACGTCGGCTGGTGGGAGGTGCGCAACCTGCGCATGGTCGCCAACATCCGCGCCGCCTTCGCGACCCAGCCCGGCGCGCGGGTGCTGTCGGTCTCCGGATCGTCGCACAAGGCGTATTTCGATGCCTATCTCGACATGATGCACGAAGTGCAACTGGTCGACGCGGAGGCGATCCTTCGCTGATCCGACCGCGGCACCGGGAACACCGGTGCCGCGGTCGATGCGTCAGCCCGCCTTCGGCGCCTCGATCTGCGGCGCGACCCGCAGGTTCAGCTCCTTCAACTGCTTGGGCGTTGCGAAGTTCGGGGCGCCCATCATCAGGTCCTCCGCCTTCTGCGTCATCGGGAAGACGATGACCTCGCGAATGTTGGGCTCGTCGGCCAGCAGCATCACGATGCGGTCGATCCCCGGTGCCGAGCCACCATGTGGCGGCGCGCCGAACTTGAACGCGTTGATCATGCCCGCAAAATTCGTGTCGACATCGGCCTCGGTATAACCGGCGATCTCGAACGCCTTGTACATGATCTCCGGCCGGTGGTTCCGGATCGCACCCGACGACAGCTCCACGCCGTTGCAGACGATGTCATATTGATAGGCGAGGATGTCGAGCGGGTCCTTGGTCTCCAGCGCCTCCATCTCGCCCTGCGGCATCGAGAACGGGTTGTGGCTGAAGTCGACCTTCTTGTTGTCCTCGTCATACTCGAACATCGGGAAATCGACGATCCAGCAGAATTCGAACCGGTTCTGGTCGATCAGCCCGAGCGTCTCGCCGACCCGCGTGCGCGCGAGACCCGCCAGCTTCGCCGCCTGCGATTCCTTGCCCGCCGCGAAGAACAAACCGTCGTCCGGCCCCAGGCCGAGCGCGTCAGCCATCGCCGTCATCTTGTCCTCGCCATGGTTCTTGGCGATCGGACCGCCCCATTCGCCGCCCTTGCGCGTCGCATAGCCGAGGCCCGCGAACCCTTCCGACTGTGCCCAGCCGTTCATGTCGTCGAAGAACTTGCGGCTCTTGTCGGCGGTGCCCGGCGCAGGGATCGCACGCACCACATCGCCCGCCTCGACGATCGATGCGAAGCGGCCGAAGCCCGAACCGACGAAATGCTCGGACACATCGGTAATCAGGATCGGGTTGCGCAGATCGGGCTTGTCGTTGCCATATTTCAGCATCGATTCGCGGTACGGAATGCGCTTGAACGGCAGCGGCGACACGACGCGCCCCTTGCCCTGCCAGTCGGCGAATTCCTCGAACACGCCATGCAGCACCGGCTCGATCGCCTGGAACACGTCTTCCTGCGTGACGTAGCTCATCTCGAAATCGAGCTGGTAGAATTCGCCCGGCGACCGATCCGCGCGCGCATCCTCGTCGCGGAAGCACGGCGCGATCTGGAAATAGCGATCGAAGCCGGCGACCATCAGCAGCTGCTTGAACATCTGCGGCGCCTGCGGCAGCGCGTAGAACTTGCCCGGATGGACCCGCGACGGCACCAGATAGTCGCGCGCGCCCTCGGGCGACGACGCGGTCAGGATCGGCGTCTGGAATTCGGTGAAGCCCTGCCCGATCATCCGCTGGCGGATCGACGAAATCACCTTCGACCGCAGCATGATGTTCTGGTGCAGCCGCTCGCGACGCAGGTCGAGGAAGCGGTAGCGCAGGCGGATATCCTCGGGATATTCCTGATCGCCCGCGACCGGCATCGGCAGCTCCTGCGCATGGCTCTGCACGTTGGCGGCCTGCGCAAAAATCTCGATCGCACCGGTGGCGAGGTTCGGGTTCACCGTCGCCTCCGACCGCGCCTTCACCACGCCATCAATCGTCACCACCGATTCGACGCGCAGCGACTCCAGCGTCGACAACGCCGGCGAATCGCTATCCGCGACGATCTGGGTGATACCGTAATGGTCGCGCAGATCGACGAACAGCACGCCGCCGTGATCGCGCTTGCGATGCACCCAGCCCGACAGGCGAACGGTATCGCCGACGTTGCTCGCGGTGAGCGCGGCGCAGGTGTGGGTACGATAGGCGTGCATGGGCATTCTCTAAAGGCGTCGTCCCAGCGAAGGCTGGGACCTCTGCCCGCAAGCGCACGCCTACGGAAGGAGACCCCAGCCTGAGCTGGGGTGACGGGTGGTTGGTTGGTCTGCGCCCTCCCCCGTCCATCCCCTCTTTGTCAACCCGCGCGCGTATGGCTATGAACGCCGGCATGCATATCCACCCGTTGATTACAGACAGCGCGACCCTCGCCAATCTCTGTGCCCGCCTCGCCGATGCCGACTTCATCACCGTCGATACCGAATTCATGCGCGAGAGCACCTATTACCCCGAACTCTGCCTCATCCAGATCGCCGACGTGAACGAAGCGGCGGCGATCGACCCGATGGCGCCCGGCCTCGACATGACGCCGCTGCTCAACCTGCTGACCGACAACGAGGACGTGCTGAAGGTCGTCCACGCCGGCGGGCAGGACATCGAGATCATTTACAATCTCACCGGCAAGACCCCCCACCCGCTGTTCGACACGCAGGTCGCGGCGATGGCACTCGGCCAAGGCGAACAGATCGGCTATTCCAATCTCGTCGATAGCTGGCTCGGCATCGTCGTCGACAAGGGCGCGCGCTTCACCGACTGGGCGCGCCGGCCGCTGGATGCGCGCCAGATCGAATATGCCATCGGCGACGTCACGCATCTCGCCAGGATTTTCCCGATGATGCTGGAGCGACTGCGCAAGACCGGGCGCGGCGTGTGGCTGGATCAGGAAATGGAGCGGCTCGCCGACCCGGCGAATTACGCCAACGATCCCGATCAGGCGTGGAAACGCGTCCGAATCTCCGGTCGCAAGCCCGACGTGCTCGGCCGCCTGAAGGCGCTAGCCCGCTGGCGCGAGCTGGAGGCGCAGTCGAAGGACCTGCCGCGCGGACGCATCGTCAAGGACGAGACTTTGGGCGACATGGCCGGACATCCGCCGCGCAAGCAGGCCGACCTCGCCAAGGTGCGCGGCCTCTCGGCGACCTGGGCGAACAACGACATCGGCGGTCGCCTGATGCAGGCGCTGGAAGATGCGCCGCCGCTGTCGGCCGACGAACTACCACCGCGTGACGACCGCAAGCCCGGTCTCGGCAAGGACGGCGCGCTGGTCGCCGACCTCCTCAAGCTCCTCCTCAAGATCCGCTCGCGCGACATCGACGTGGCGTCGAAGCTGCTCGCGCGTTCGGACGAACTGGAGGCGCTGGCCGCCGGCGCGCGCACCGGTCTGCCGATGCTGGAGGGCTGGCGGTTCGACCAGTTCGGCCGCGATGCGCTCGATCTGGTCGAGGGTCGACTCGGCTTTGCGGTCAAGGGCGGCAAGCTGAAGATGACGCGAACGGAGGATGCGGCATGACGCGGACGATGGCTTTGCTGCTGCCGGTGCTGGCGGCAGGATGCGCGACGATGCAGCCCCCGCCGCCCCCGCGCGGTCCTTGCGTTGTCGACGAAACGGTCAGGATGCGCTTCGCCGGTATGAAGTTCCGCGAACGGATGCGCCCGGAGATCGAACGCGCGACCAATTCGGCGACCTCGCGCGTGCTGCGCCCCGACGATGCGGCAACGATGGATTTCCGCCCCGACCGGCTCAACATCCTGCTCGACGACGGCAGACAGATCGACGGCCTGCGCTGCGGGTAAGCTCGAAGGTTGATTCACGCGAAGACGCGAAGGCGCGACGTAAAAGACTTGGTCGTTGCCGCGCCAGCGGCTCGCCAAACTACAGAAGGCTGCGCTGTGCCGCACACGCTTCGCGTCTTGGCGTCTTGGCGTCTTCGCGTGAAATAAACATAAAACGCGTGGCATAGAAGAAGGTTGGTTGGCGCGGAGGCGCGGAGAAGAAGAGCGGCACTCGGCCGCGCGCAGCGCCTCAACACGATCGTCGTATCAACTGGCGAGAGATGCGTAACAGCCGCTTACGCGGCATCATGCCCCACTTCTTCTCCGCGCCTCCGCGCCTCCGCGCGAACAAACCTTCTCAAGAACCCGCCACCACCGCAGCCTTACGCTTCAAAGCGCCCGCCAAGGCAGCATGTCGGCGCTCCACCGTCTCGGCATAAAGCGGCCGATCCTGAGCCGACAAAGCCAAAGCGACCTGCCCCGGACGCAACGCCAGCGACGCCCGCTGCAATGGCCCCGCAAGCCCCCCGCTGAAGCGCTGGCCCAACCTTATCGCCAGCCCCCAACGGATCGCCAACGCGATCTGCCCCGCATTGGCGAGCCCCGTCAGCATCGGGTGCGGCACCGTAGTACCGCCCAGGCTGGTGTGCAGCGCCTGCGCCAGCATCGCCCGTTCCGCGATGTCGATCGCGACCCAATTGCCATGCAGCGCCACCTCGAAACCACGCTCGTCGCGGAATTCGGGGTTGGCCCGCCAGCCCGTATCGGCGAGCAGGCAGGCGGCATGGCGGATCCGCACGAGGTGCGGGTCGTCATCCGCGAACAACGGCGCGATCCACGCGGCGAGCAGGTCGCCATGCTCCGGAAAGCGGCCGAGCAGCCGCCCTTCCTCACGCGTCGCGACGATCAACGGGTCCAGCGCGCGCGTCGGCTTATCCAGCGCCGCATAAAGCAGCCCCTCGCGCAGCCCCGAACTGGACGCGATCGCGCTGGCCGAGCCGAGTTCGCGCATCACCACGCCCAGCAGCGCGGTCGCATCCCCCAACTGCCCCGCCCGCGCCGACGACATGCCCGGCACCGCCCGCAACCGCTGCTTCGACAGATGCGCGATGCTGCGCCCCAGCCGGCCGACGGTTTCCGGCGCCAGCGCATAGCCATGGATGATCGGCAGCGGATAATGCGTCAGGCTCATGTCGAGCCGGGCGAGCGCGCGCCACGACCCGCCGACCATATACAGCGGCAGGCCCCTGCCCCGCCCAGCCCAGCCGGCCTCGCGGATCAGGCGGGTGACGTGGCGGTCGAACCCCGGCCCACGCCCCTGCCGCAACGCCGCGATGCGCAGCACGCCGAGTGGGAACGACACCCGATCGGTCACCGTCCCCGCCACCACGCGCACCAATTCAAGGCTGCCACCGCCGAGATCGCCGACGACGCCATCCGCATCGGGAATGCCCGACAGCACGCCGAGGCCGGACGCGGTCGCCTCTTGCTCGCCGGACAACAGCTCGACCGTCAAGCCGAGATCGCTCGCCGCCTCGATCAGCCGATGACCGTTGCTCGCATCGCGCACGGCGGCGGTCGCGACGGTGCGAACCTCCGCCTCCATCTCGCGCGCGACCGCGGCAAAGCGCCGTAATGCCCCGATCGCCAGCGCCATGCTGTCCGAATCGATCGCCCCCGTCGCGGCCAGACTGCGACCGAGGCCCGCCATCACCTTCTCGTTGAACAGCGTCGCCGGGACACGCGGATGCCCCTGATACACGACCAGCCGGACGGAGTTGGAGCCGATATCGACGATGCCCGTGCGTGGGTAGGATGGGGTCAATTCACGCTCCCCGTCACCCCGGACCAGTTCCGGGGTCCACCGGTCCACAAAGGAAGGGCCTGAGCCTCTGGCTCTCCGCCGCGCCGCCCATTGGTCCCCGGAACACGTCCGGGGTGACGGAGGATCTGAGGCACGGGAAAAACCATCATCAGCAGGCTTGTGGCCGGTCCAGCCCCCATCAACAACCCGCTATCGCCGCCGTCGCAGGGCCAGCGTCGGCACCGCATCACTCTCGGCAAGCGCCGCCCCCCGCCCGGACAGCGACGGGTTGGTCATGAAGTACCGGTGCAGGTTGAACGGCTTGTCCCCCGGCACTTCCCGCACGTAACGCCCGTCCGGCTCCAGCTCCCAGCTCTGTTCGCTGTCGATCAGATTGGCGACCATCACCTGGTCGAGCACCTGATCGTGCACCGTCGGGTTCTCGATCGGCAGCATATATTCCACTCGCCGATCGAAATTGCGCGGCATCCAGTCCGCCGACGAGATGAACACCCGCGCATCGTCGTTGGGCAAGGCCGCGCCGTTGCCGAAGCAGAAGATGCGGCTATGCTCCAGAAAGCGCCCGATGATCGACTTCACCCGGATATTCGCCGACATACCCGCGACGCCAGGCCGCAGGCAGCAGATGCCGCGGATGATCAGCTCGATCTGCACCCCCGCCCCGCTCGCCTCGTACAATTTGTCGATGATCGCGGGATCGACGAGGCTGTTCATCTTCGCCCAGACGGCGCCCGCCTTGCCGGCGCGGGCATTGGCGATCTCGACATCGATCAGGTCGAGCAATTTCTGGCGCAGATCGCGCGGGGAGAGGCTCAGCTTGGTGATGTCGGTCGGCTCGACGTAGCCGGTGACGTAGTTGAACATCTGCGCCGCATCGCGGCCCATGCGCGGGTCGGCGGTGAAGAACGACAGATCGGTGTAGATGCGCGCCGTCACCGGATGGTAATTGCCGGTGCCAAAGTGGCAATAGGTGCGGAACTGCCCGCCTTCGCGACGGACCACCATCGATACCTTGGCGTGGGTCTTCCATTCGAGGAAGCCGTAGACGACCTGAACGCCGGCGCGCTCCAGCGCGCTCGCCCAGAGGATGTTCTGCTCCTCGTCGAAGCGCGCGCGCAATTCGACCACCGCGGTCACCGACTTGCCCGCCTCGGCCGCCGCGATCAGCGCATTGATGACCGCGGGCTGCTTGCCCGCGCGATACAGCGTCTGCTTGATCGCGATGACGTCGGGATCAAGTGCCGCCTGCTTCAGGAAGGCGAGAACGACGTCAAACGTCTCATACGGATGGTGGACGACGATGTCCTTCGACCGGATCGCCGCAAAGCAATCCCCGCCGAACTCGCGGATACGCTCGGGGAAGCGCGGCACGAACGGCAGGAACTTGAGGTCCGGCCGGTCCTCGTCGATCACCGCATCCAGATCGCCGATGCTCAGCAGATTGCCGCTCTCGGTGATCGTCGCATCCGCGCCGCCCAGCTCGTCGCGCAGCACCTGCGCCAGCGCATCGGGCATGCCGGTCTCGAGTTCGAGCCGGATAACGCGACCGCGACGGCGACGCTTGATCGCGTTGGCGAAGTAGCGGACGAGGTCCTCCGCTTCCTCGTCGATCTCGATGTCGCTGTCGCGCAGAACGCGGAAGGCGGCGGCGCCGACGAGCGTGTAGCCGGGGAACAACACCGGGGCGAAACGCTTCAGCAGCGCCTCGATCGAAACGTAGCGCGCCGGCTCGCCAGGCAGGCGCACGAAGCGCGGCGCACTCGCCGGGATCATCACCAGTTCGCGCACCGGTTCGCCGTCCGAATCGCGGACGACATCGAACATTACCGACAGCCCCTTGTTGGGAATGAACGGGAACGGATGCGCCGGATCGAGCGCCTGCGGGGTGAGAATCGGGAATATCTGTTCGCGGAAGTGCGTCTCCAGCCACTCCGCGGCCTCGGCATCCACCTCGTCGCGGCGCAGGACGTGCAAGCCGGCTTCGTCGAGCAACGTACGCAGGTCGCCCCACACCGCCTGTTGGCTGGCCATCAGTGCATCAGCCTCGGTCGTGATCGCCGCAAGCTGCTGCCCCGGCGTCAAACCGTCCGACGAACGCCGGTCGACGTCCTTCATCTGCTGGCCCTTTAGACCCGCGACGCGGACCATGAAGAATTCGTCGAGGTTGTTGCCGGAGATCGACAGGAACCGCAGCCGCTCCAGCAACGGATGCGCCGGATTGCACGCCTCTTCCAGCACCCGCCGGTTGAACGCCAGCCACGACAGTTCGCGATTGAAATAGCGATCGTTGACCTCTGGAACGAAGGGATCGTCGTCCGCCGCGGACAGATGCGAAAGGTGAGCTGGGCGTGTCATGTTTACGTCATAGGCAGCAACGGTTGCGGTTGCGTGACGATCCCCGCGGCGGTCAAAACAGTTCGCGCCAGCGGAATGGACAGGCGCTTGTGGCTCTCCAGCACCTCCTGATCCAGCGCATCGACGACACGTTGCACGACGATATGACTGCGCTCGATCCGCGTACTGAGCCACGTCACCAGATCGGGGCGCGCATCAAGGCCGCGGCGCTGGAAGAGATGTTCGAGCAGCGCCGCGATCAGTTCGTCATCGGGCGCGCCGATCGCCGCATGAGGACTGGCCGCCAGACGGGATTTAAGGTCGGGCAACCGCACCCCCCAAGACGGCGGCAACGCATCGGCGACGATGACGAGCGGGCGCCGATCGGCCTGCGCCTGATTCCAGGCATGGAATATCTGCGTTTCGGGCACATTCTCAGCATCATCGATAATGCTGCCTTGGCTCTTGGCGGCGAAGATGCGTGCGAGCAGGCTGCGACCCGACTTCCGCGGGCCGGTGAGTACGGCGGCCATCACGGGCCAGGTCGCCCAATGTTCTAAAGTCTGCGCCGCGCGCAGGTTGGAATTGGTGATGAGGAAGGCGTCGTCCTTTGGGTCCGCCGGCCATCCCAGAGGAAGCGCGAGCTGGTTGGTCATCGACGTTAGCCTACGGGTCTGTCGTCTGTCGGCAGGTTTGGTGGCAGCAATTGCGGTGCCCGGCGGATGCGGAGCGTCTGGCCCGAGCCGGTGACCTGATAGCCGCGCACCTCCAGCGCCGCCCGCAGCGAATCGGGGTCGCCATCGAATGTCACCCGCATCAGAGACAGCCCGCCGAGTGCGAGGCTGGTGGTGGTAGCAGAGCGGACGCCGGCGATACCGCGAACCAGTCCTTCGGTGTTGGCGACGGCGCTGGCGCCCGGCGTATCGAACTGGATAGTCACTGCGATACCGGCACTGGCTGGCGCGGTGTCGCCGACGATCTCCGCCAGCGTCTCCCCACCGCTCTCGTCATCGACGGCGGCAGGATCGACGACCGGTTCGGGTTCCGGCGGCGGCGACAATGTCGGGTCGAAGCCCAGTGCGCCGCTGCGAAGCGCCTGTTGATAAAGCGCATCCATCCGCGTGACGCCGGTGTCGAGCAACTGCGGCAAACCCGCCGCGCTGCCGACCCGCAGCGTGAAACTGCCCACCAGTGTGTTGTCGGGGCCATGTCGCGCCTGGAACACGCCGATGATCGGGCCGCCGGGATAGCTGCGATACAGCCGAACCACCGGGATCAGAATATCCGATGCACCATATTGGTCGATGATCGTCCGCCACCAACCGCGGCCGGGCCGCGCGATCTGACCTGCGTTGAGTAGCAGAGAATCGGCGCCAGTGCCGGACGGGCGAACGTAATCGACCGTACTGTTACCGGTTCGGAAGCGTGCCCACGCCTCCTGCCAGTCATTGCGCTGTTCGAAGACGGTTTCGACACCCGCCGACACCTGCAGCGGCACGACGAGCATCGGGCGAGAACGATCGGAATAGGCGCTGATGCCCAGCACCGACGCCGCCCGACCGCGATCGAACAACACGCCAAGCTTAGCGATATAGCGCGTCGGCCCGATCTGTTCGTTCTCGACGACGATACCCGACACCAACTGATCGAGCGTACCGTCCGACACAAGCCCACCGCCGCCGCCGAGCCGTCGCGACAGCTGAACCCAGGCCTTGCGCTGCGCCAGCCGCCAGCCGCCCAGTCGTGCGGCCTCCGCCGTCTTTGCGGCGACATCGACGCTGACTCCACTCACCTCGAAATCACCCGAACTGTCGATCGGCGCGACCCCGCGGCCGCCCTCGATCTGCGCATACGCGCCCGCGCCGAGAAGCAATGCGGCACCGGCCAGCGAGGAAAACAGGGTACGGTTGCGCATGTCGCCCGCCTTTTGGCGAAGCCGACACGGAAAACCAAGCGGGATGTGCGGCAGGGAGGATGCGCCCCGGCGAAATCATCGACACCGGTCGGGCGTGCTTGAGGTGGGATATAGGTTGTCTGCCACGGCTATTCCCTCCCCATATCCGCGCGCGCCGTGCGCGGTTCGGCATTGCCAGTGTCGCTACAGAACCCTAGCAGGCTGGTCGGATGAGCAATCCGCCCTCCCCCCCGACAGCCTCTGGCGACCAGTCCTACACCTATGCCGATGCCGGCGTGTCGATCGCCGCCGGAAACGCGCTGGTCCGTGCGATCGGGCCTCTGGCGAAGGCGACCCGTCGGCCGGGAGCGGATGCGGAACTGGGCGGCTTCGGCGGCATGTTCGACCTGAAGGCAGCGGGTTTCTCCGATCCGCTGCTGGTCGCCGCGAACGATGGTGTCGGCACCAAGCTGAAGTTGGCGATCGAGTGGGATCGGCATGAAGGCGTTGGCGTCGATCTCGTCGCCATGTGCGTCAACGACCTGATCGTGCAGGGCGCCGAGCCGCTGTTCTTCCTCGATTATTATGCCACCGCCAAGCTCGACAACGCCATCGCCGAGCGTGTCGTGGCATCGATCGCAGAGGGCTGCCGTCAGGCCGGCTGCGCGCTGATCGGCGGCGAAACCGCAGAAATGCCCGGCATGTATGCAGACGGCGACTACGATCTCGCGGGCTTTTGCGTCGGCGCGGTCGAGCGCGACCGGGTGCTGACCGGGCGGGAGATCGGCGCGGGCGACGTCATCCTCGGGCTGGCATCCTCCGGTGTGCATTCGAACGGTTTTTCGCTGGTCCGCCGCCTCGCCGCGGATCGCGGGTGGAAGCTCGACCGGCCAGCATTGTTCGATTCGGACCGGCTGCTGATCGACATCCTCATGGCGCCGACGCGGATCTACGTCGCAAGCCTGCTGCCACTCCTGCGCGAGGGCGCGATCAAGGGGCTGGCGCATATCACCGGCGGCGGATTGCTGGAAAATATCCCCCGCGTGCTGCCGGCCGAGGCGCATGCGGTGGTCGACGCCGACGCGTGGGAGCAGCCGCGGCTGATGGCATTCCTGCAGGCGCAGGGTGCGATCGAGCCGAAAGAAATGGCGCGCACCTTCAACTGCGGGATCGGCATGGCGGTCGTCGTCGCGGCGGATCGCGCGGACGCCGTCGTCACGGCGCTGCGCGCAGCAGGGGAGACGGTGCACGCGATCGGCCGGATCGAGCCGGGACCCCGCGGCTGCACCGTTCGCGGATCGACCGAGACGTGGAGCGCCCGCAAGGACTGGACCGCGACGCATGCGGGCTGAGCCGGCGTGAAGACCGTAGGCATCCTGATCTCGGGCCGCGGATCGAACATGATGGCGCTGGTCGAGGCAGGCATCCCGGTCAGCCTCGTCGCCTCCGACAAGCCGGACGCACCGGGCCTGGCTTGGGCCCGGGAGCGCGGCATCGCAGCGTTCGGGCTGTCGCCCAAGGATATTGGCAAGGCCGCCTATGAGGCGCAGATCGACGCCGCCCTGCGAGAGGCAGGATGCGAGGTGATCGCGCTGGCGGGCTATATGCGGTTGCTGTCGGACGATTTCGTCGCGCGGTGGCGCGGCCGGATCGTCAACATTCACCCGTCACTGCTGCCGAAATACAAGGGCCTCGATACGCATGCGCGGGCCATCGCCGCGGGTGATACCGTCGCAGGATGCTCCGTGCATATCGTCACGGAGGAGCTGGACGGCGGCGCCCTGCTGGGACAAGCCCAAGTGCCGGTGCTCGCCGACGATGGACCCGATACGCTGGCATCGCGCGTTCTCGCCGCCGAGCACCGCCTCTATCCACAGGTGCTGAAGGAGTTCGCCAGCCGATGACCCTCGATTCTCCTGCCGTGTCTCCCGCCCTCACCCGCATCCGTGAGATAGCACTGCTGCTGCCGGAGGTGGAGGAGCGACCTAGTCACGGCCAGCCAACGTTCTTCGTTGAGGACAGGCAGTTCGCACAGGTTCGCGAAAATCATCACGGGGACGGGCTGAACGTCGTCTGCGTGCGCACCAGCGGCACCGACGAACAGGCGATGTTGATCGATTCCGCTCCGGAGATCTATTCTAAGCCGGCCTATCTCGGCCCGTCAGGCTGGGTCGGCGTGGCGCTGGACGGTGATCCCGACTGGGCGTTGATCGAGGATCGCATCTCGCGAAGCTGGGAACTCGCCGCGCCGCGCAGCCTGCTCGAGGCGGGCGGACGATGACCGAGACGAAGGATCAGGCGCATACCCGCCGCCGCTGGGTCACGCTGGCGGAAGTGGTGGCCGTCGCCGGCGTCGTCATCGCCGCGCTGACTCTCTACAGCAACTGGCAGGAGCGTCGGGACGCGGCTGCAGACAAGGCGGTGGAACAGGCCAGCGCATCCCGCGACAAGACGCGTTTCGTATTGCGCGGCGCAGTGGCCGAGGACAAACGATCGATCATGCTGGTGCGCGACGAGGCGCATCCGCTCGGCGACATCCGCGTCACCTTCCCGGCCGCGCTCGGCGTGTCACCGCAGGATTCGGTGACGCAGACGATCGAGGCGGGATGGTTCGACGCCGCGTTGCGCAAGGCCACCGACGGCGGCCCGGACGATCGGACCGGGCGGTTGCCTGTTTTGGTGCGCTATACTTATTTTACCGACGACCGGCCGACGACGCGTCAGGCGATATACGACGTCGTCTGGAAGACCGAGGGGCAGATGTTGCGCGGCCGCAAGGTCGAATTGCTCGACTTTCGTTTGCGGGAAAGCGGCGGCGATCAACGGCGGGTCGATGCCCTGTGGACGAGGGCGCTGCCAAAGGCGCCCTAACGAGCGACCATCCAACGGAAGAAGCGCGGCACCGCACCGCGCCGCGTCATCCACTCGCTGTATTCACGGTAGACGGGATCCAGTCCCAGATGCCGTTCTTCGGTGCGAGCGCGCCAGTAATAGATGCCGCTGACCACACCCATCAGCGCGGTCGCGCGCACCGCATCAATCACGCTGCCGGTCGTCAGGATCGGCAGCGTCGACAACCACCAGAACAGGTTTTTCGACAGATAGGCCGGGTGCCGCGAGAACGCGTAGGGGCCGTGCGTCAGGATACCGCGATGCGTCAGGTTGGAGAATCGCAGCCCGAACGCCACCGTTGCCCATGCGTAGATCGCGGTCAGAACGACCAGCACCGCGCCCCAGGCACTCATCAGCATCGGATGTCCCGCGAACCAGTCGGTCCATTCCTGCGTCCCGGGATGATAGTCGAGCGGCCCGCCCGCCTCCATCAGGATGAACGGCGGATAGCACATCAGCGCCGCGGTCCACGCCGCCGCGAACGGATTGGCACTGCGAATATGCGAATCGAGCGGACGCAGCGTCAGGATGTAACCGACCGTGGCGAAGCCCACGTCGATGACGAACATCAGTGCGATCAGCCATTGCGCCAGCGCCACCGGATCACGCAGTCCGGACAGGTCGGTGCGGATGAAGCCACCGAAGTTGCCCGGCACCACCGCCAGCATGAATGCGAGGAAGAACGCCTTTACCGCCCAGCTGCGCAGATGACCGTGGATCGCCTGGCGATCGACACCGCGTTGCCCGGTCAGCCATGCGCCGAGATGCCACGCGCCGTCGTGCGGCTCCACCAGATGACGATCGAGCCACAGCACATACGGCACCGCGACCAGTGCGACGATCGGCACCGCCCAGCTGAAGCACCACATGGCGAAGGCGAAATTGCCCTCCCAATAGAAGCGGCCGACGCCATAGATGATCGCGATACCGCCCCAGGTGACGTACAGGCCGGCGAGCTTGGTCAGGCTGATGTCGCGGGTTTCGGCGAACGTGCGCTTCACGCTCCAGTCGATACCGGTCGTCGGGCTACGATGAACCTTGTCGACCAGCAGCGACCAGCCGACCATCGGCAGCCCGCTGGCGAGCAGCCCGACCAGCGCCGCATAGGGGCCGTCCATGCCGATCGCCAGACAGGCGACCAGCCACAGGGTCAGACCTGCCATACCGGCGATACCCACGCCGTGACTTACCGCAGAAGAGGGGCGCGGGTCTGCCGCGGAATGCGCGGCCAGCGTGGCATCGTGATACATGCGCGCTCGTCTAGCGCAGGAACGGTAAGCAAGTCGTGAACCATGTGCCGCAAGCCGATCAGACGCTTGCACCGGCATGCGGAGGATTGTAATGGCGCTGACGCACGGCGTGCGCGGGTATAGCACAATGGTAGTGCAGCAGCCTTCCAAGCTGAATACACGGGTTCGATTCCCGTTACCCGCTCCAGCCGCCGCACCTCCTTTCTTCGTCAGTCCTTCGCCGTCCCCGGCTCCGCCATATTGCGATGCTGCTCCGCGAGAATGGCGTTCGGCGTGACGTTGGCGACCGCCGACTGAATTTTGTTCTTCCAGCCCGACACGATCGCCGCCTTGCCCGCCATCAGGGCGTCCCAGCCGTCCTTCGCTACGTCGGCGGGATCCGACTTCTTGGGATCGGTGCCGACATCGGTGTCGAGCATGTCACCCCGCGCAAAGAATTCGGTGTCGACCGGCCCGGGCATCAGGTTGGTCAGCGTGACGCCATCCGCGTCCTTGATCTCGTTCTGGATCGCAGCGACGAAGCTGTCCACGAACGCCTTGGTGCCGTTGTAGACCGCCTGAAATGCGCCGGGAATGTAGCCGGCGATCGATCCGGTCACCAACACCTTGCCGTCGTTGCGGGCGACCATCGGCTTCAGCACCTGCTGGAGCAGATAGACCGTGCCGGTGATGTTGGTGTCGACCACCATGCGCCAGTCGGATACCGACTGGTCGAGAAACGCCCGGCCGAGACCATGGCCGGCGTTGGCGCAGACCAGATCGATCTGCCGTCCGCCGGCCGCAGCCAGCAACGTATCGACGCCCTCGGTCGTCGAGAGATCCGCCTCGACCGCCGTTACGGACGTGCCGAATTGTTCGAAATCGGTCGCTGCCGAATGGATCAGCGCCTCGTTGGCGACGACGACGATGTCGTAGCCGTCCTTCGCGGCGAGCGTCGCGAGTTCGAAGCCGATGCCGGTCGATGCCCCGGTAATGATGGCAAGTTTGTTGGCCATGATGTGATCCTTTAGATGGGATTCGTCCCCCTCCCGTCATGCCGGCGAACGCCGAGATCCGTGGAGGGGGTGAAGCCGATGAAGTGCGCAAACGCCGGTGAAGCGCTCCATGGGTCCCGGCGTTCGCCGGATGACGGTGGGTCGGGTCAGCTCATCGCCATTCCCGGCTTCAGGACGATCTTGGTCACCTCGTTCTGGTGATCCTTGAACATCTTGTAGCCCTTGGGCGCGTCCATCAGCGGCATGCGGTGCGAAATGAGGAACTCGGTATCGATCTTCCCTTCCATGATCGCGTTGAGCAGCCCCGGCATGTAATGCTGGACGTGGGTCTGGCCGGTCTTGAGCGTCAGCCCCTTTTCCATGAACGCGCCCAGCGGGAACTTGTCGACGAATCCGCCGTACACCGCCGGCATCGATACCCGTCCGCCCTTGCGGCAGGCGATGATCGCCTGGCGGATCGAGTGGGGCCGATCGGTGCCGAGGAAGGTCGACGCCTTGATCTGATCGATGACGTTGTCGACGAACAGGCCGTGTGCCTCCAGCCCGACCGCGTCGATCACCGCATCGGGGCCGATCCCGCCGGTCATCTCCATCAGCGCTTCGTAGGTCGCGCTATCCTCGAAGTTTATCGTCTCGGCGCCGAAGCGCTTCGCGAGTTCGAGACGGTGCGGGAAATGATCGATCGCGATGACGCGTTCTGCGCCCATCAGGAACGCCGACTGCACCGCGAACAGACCGACGGGGCCGCAGCCCCAGACCGCAACGGTATCGCCCGGCTCGATCTGCGCATATTCCGCCGCCTGCCAGCCCGTCGGCAGGATGTCGGACAGGAACAGCACCTTGTCATCGTCAACGCCGTCCGGAATGACGATCGGGCCGACGTCGCTGAACGGCACGCGGACATATTCCGCCTGTCCGCCCGCGTAGCCGCCCGTCATGTGGCTGTAGCCGAACAGCCCCGACATTTCGGTACCGTACAGGGTTTGGGCGATGTCCTGATTGTCGGCCGGCAGACCGTTGGGGCAAGCCGAATACTGGTGCTTGCCGCAATGATAGCAGCTGCCACAGGCGATCGTGAACGGGACGACCACGCGCTGGCCCTTCTTCAGGGTCGATTTTGCGCCGACCTCTACCACCTCACCCATGAATTCATGGCCAAGGATGTCGCCGGACTGCATCGTCGGGATATAGCCGTCGTAGAGATGCAGGTCGGAGCCGCAGATCGCGGTCGAGGTGACCTTGATGATGCAGTCGCGGGGATTGACGATCTCCGGGTCGTCGACCGTGTCCATGCGGACGTCGTGCTTTCCGTGCCAGGCGAGTGCTTTCACAGCCCCATCTCCTCATATTGCTTGGGGTTCATCGCCGGTGTCGCGATCTCGCCGGTTTCCATCAGCTGCTTGAACCGGCGCAGGTCGCGACGCGCCTGGATCGCCGGTTCGCGCTGGAACATTTTCGCGATCACCTTGCCGATAACGCCGCCGGGCGGGTCATAGGCGATCGTCACGGTCACCACCGTGCCACGCTCGCCGGCATCACGGAATTCGATGCGACCGGAATTGGCAACGTCGGCGCCGGGTTCGGACGTCCATGCGATGAAGCGATCCGGTTCCTCCTGCGTCACCCGCGCGTCCCATTCGACGGTGGCACCGGCCGGTGCCTTGACCGTCCAGTGCGACACCTTGTCGTCCGTCACCTCGATCGAAACGACGTTCTCCATGAAGTGCGGCAGGTTCGTGAAATCGCGGAAATAGGCGTAGAGCTCGCTCGCTGGCCGGTTGATCGTCACCGATCGCCCGACGACGGAGGAGCCTTGCCCCTCAATCAGCGATTCGGTGACGGTATCGGCAGCGTCGCGGCGTTTGGACGTCGCGGCAGGCGCATCGTCATGTGCGTCGGTCATCCTGATCTCCCTTCGGAAGACCCCCTAACCCGGCGCGAACACGCCCGTTCCAGTCGTTACGCATGTAGATTCAACTAGATAAAGCTAGTTTCGTCCATTCGGCGGCAGAATGGCAACGCTGTGGTGGAGCAAGGCGGCCGATCTGGCCGCGTCCTTCCGGCCATGCCGGAAGGTGGTGGACAGGGCTGGATTCGAACCAGCGTACGCTTGCACGGGCAGATTTACAGTCTGCTGCCTTTAACCACTCGGCCACCTGTCCGGATGCGAGCTCGCCGAAGCGAGGCGGCCTATTGGCGAAGCGAAACGCAGCTGTCAACGCCGCTGCCGCCGAATTGCGGATGCTTGCGCGAACGGCGGACGCCGCCTAGCACCCCGAACGCAATACCGGGGATATTCATGCGTCGTCTGCTGCTTGCCACTGCCGCCATCGTTCTTGCCGCACCCGCCGCGGCGCAGGATCGCGCCGCCATCGCCGCGATCATCGATCAGGGCACCAACCACAGCCAGGTGGTGCAAACCGTCCAGCACCTGACCGATGTGATCGGCCCGCGACTCGCCAATTCGCCCGGCGCGCGCAAGGCGGAAGCGTGGACGGAGGGCAAGTTCCGCGAATGGGGGCTGAAGAACGTGCGCAGGGAGGGCTTCGCCTTCGGTCGCGGCTGGTCGATCGAGCGCGCCAGCGTCCGCATGGTCAGCCCGCGCCCGGTCCAGCTGACGGCGATTCCGGTCGCATGGACGCCGGCGACGAATGGCACGCTGACGGCGCCGGTCGTCGTCGCGCCGATCGCCCGCGAGCGAGACTTCACGAAATACCGCGGCCAGTTGCGCGGCAAGATCGTGATGATCTCGCTCCCCCGCGCTGCCGGCGATGCGACCGAGGCGCCGTTCCGCCGGTTGACCGGCGAGGACATCGGCAAGCTCGACCAGTTCCAGCAGCCCAATTACGATCCCGCGGCGGCCGATCGCCGGATGAAGCGGCTCGATTATGCGAAGAAGCTCGATGCGTTCCTGAAGGAAGAGGGCGCGGTGGCGGTGGCGACGATGTCGTATCGCGACGGCAAGCTGGTGCATGGCGAAGGCTATCTGTTCGGTGTCGGCGACACCGCCTCGCTGCCCGCAGTGCAGATCGCACAGGAGGATTATCTGCGCCTCGCCCGGCTGGCGAAGATCGGTCCCGCACCGACGCTGGAGATCGTCAGCGACGTCCGCTTCGATGACAGCGATGCCAACGCGTACAATGTGATTGCGGAAATCCCCGGCACCGATCCCAAGGCCGGTTACGTCATGGCGGGCGCTCACCTCGACAGCTGGGTCGCGGGCGACGGGGCTGCCGACAATGCCGCCGGGTCGGCGGAGATCATGGAGGCGGCGCGGATCCTGTCCGCCAGCGGTGTTCGGCCGAAGCGCACGATCCGCTTCGTGTTGTGGGGCGCGGAGGAAGAAGGGCTGCTCGGCTCGTCTGCCTACACCCGCGCGCATCTGGCGCGGCGCGGCACCGGGGCACAGCCGGCGGGCGTCGATTTCGGCTTTGCCTATCGCTGGCCGATCGTGCCGTTGCCCGGCCACGGCGAGGTCGCCGCCTATTTCAACATCGACAACGGATCGGGCAAGCTGCGCGGCCTGTATGCTGAGAACAATCCCGCCGTCGTACCGATCTTCCGCGAATGGCTCAGCCCCTTCGCGTCGATGGGCGCGGGCAACGTCGTCGCACGCCAGACCGGCGGCACCGATCACGTCAGCCTGCAACAGATCGGCATTCCCGGCTTCCAGTTCATCCAGGACCCGCTCGATTACGGCAGCCGGGTGCATCACAGTTCGGTCGATACGTTCGATCACCTGAAGCCGGAGGACCTGCGTCAGGGCTCGATCGTGCTCGCCTCGGTCTTGCTCTCCGCCGCCAATGCCGACAAGGCGCTGCCTCGCCCGCCGCTGCCGACGCAGCCGGTGGTCACCGATCCCTTTGCCTATAGCGATACCAATGATGACTGAACCTGCCGCCTCCCTCTGCCTACCGGCCGCCGTCTGATGGCGCGCAAAGGCCATCGCCCGTCGACCGGCACCGCCAACCGCCCCAAATTCTGGGGCCGCCACCCGGTGACGGCGGCGCTCGCCAATCCGAACCGCGTCGTGCGCAAGCTGTGGGGAACGCGCGAGGCGCTGGCGGCGCTCGACATCCCGTCGACGCTGCCGGTCGTCTATGCGGAGGCGCCTGATCTAGGGCGTCTGGTGCCGTCCGACGCACCGCACCAGGGGCTGGTGGCGGAAGTCGAGCCGCTCGACGACATGTGGCTCGCCGACCTGCTGATCGAGGGCAAGGACGATAACCGCCCGCTGGTGGTGCTCGATCAGGTCACCGATCCGCACAACGTCGGCGCGATCCTGCGCTCGGCGGCGGCGTTCGACGCGCTCGGCATCGTCACGCAGGACCGCCACGCACCGCCCGAAAGCGGCACGGTCGCACGTTCGGCATCCGGCGCGCTGGAGACGGTGCCGTGGATTCGCGTCGTCAACCTCGCCCGCGCGCTGGAAGAGATCGCCGAGGCGGGCTTCTGGCGGATTGGCCTCACCGGTCATGCGGACCAGACACTGGCCGAGGCGATGGGCACGCAGCGCATCTGCATCGTGCTCGGCGCGGAAGGCGAAGGCATGCGCCAGAATACCGAGGCACATTGCGACGAACTCGCCAAGCTGCCGATCAGCGGCAAGGTGGAGAGCCTCAACGTCTCCAACGCCGCCGCGATCGCGCTCTACGCGGTGGCGGCACGCTAGCCGCTCACCGCGCGAGCCGATCAATCCTCGCCGGCGATCGTCACCTTCAGGCCGTCGAGCGCCGGCGTCATCTGGATCTGGCACGACAGGCGCGACGTCGCGTTGCGCTCGTCGCTCGAATCGAGCAGATCGTCCTCGTCCGGTCCCATCGCGGGCAGTTTGTCCGCAAAATCCGGGTCGACATGGACGTGGCAGGTGGCGCAGCTGCAGCAGCCACCGCACAGCGCCAGCAGTTCGTCGATACCGGCGTCGCGGATCACCTCCATCACCGACAGGCCGGCTTCGCCCATGATCTCGCGTTCTTCCCCCTCACGCGTCGTGACGATAAGCTTGGACATGATATTCTCCGCTGAAGTCGCCGCCGGCCATGCCGCGCCGTCGCCAAAGGATCAAGCATGGGCCTGAGCGCCGAACAGATCCGCGTGGCGATGGATGCGCTCGCCGCCGCGGAGCCGGGCTTCGCCGCCGGGTTGTCGCGCGTCGGCTATCCACCGCCCCGCATCCGCGAGCGCGGCTATGCGACGCTGCTGCGCACCATCCTTGGCCAGCAGGTCAGCGTCGCTTCGGCCGCCGCGGTGTATCGCAAGCTGGAGACGCTGGTCGGCGAGCCCGGCGATCCGCACACCATCCTCGCCGCCAGCGACGAGACGCTGCGCGCCGCCGGCCTGTCGCGGCAGAAGGCGAGCTACGCCCGCAGCCTCGCCGAAGAGGTGACCAGTGGGCGCCTCGACCTCGACAATCTGCCAGCCGACGACGAGGAGGCGATCGCGCAACTGGTGCGGGTGAAGGGCATCGGTCGCTGGTCCGCCGAAATCTACCTGCTGTTCGCCGAGGGGCGGCAGGACATCTGGCCTGCCGGCGACCTCGCCGTGCAGATCGAGCTCGGCCGGCTGTTGGGCCATGACGAGCGGCCCTCGGAAAAGCTCTGTCGCGCGCTGGCCGAAGCCTGGCGGCCGCATCGTGGAGCGCTCGCGATCTTCACCTGGCACCATTACGGCGCCGGACCGGATGTGGATGCCGCGCCGGTATGAGATTACGCCGCGTCAGCTGACGGCAAGAGCGGCTTAGCCCCGGGCCCTTCTAACTTGGGCCAGGACGATCCGCGCTTTTCCCTTTGCCCCGACCGCTGCCATCCGTCACAGGTCGGTTCATGACGACAGCCACGCCGACGACTGCCGCCCCTCCCAGCCACCCCCATCCCGCATCGCTCAGCGGCAGCCATCGCAGCGTCGCCGTGCCGACCGGCCTGAAGGGCTGGCGGCGGCTGGGCGCGTTCATGGGGCCGGGCTTCCTCGTCGCAGTCGGCTATATGGACCCCGGCAACTGGGCGACCGACATCGCCGGCGGATCGGCGTTCGGCTATACCCTGCTGTCGGTCATCCTGCTGTCGAACCTGATGGCGATCGTGTTGCAGGCGCTGTCCGTCCGTCTGGGCGTCGCCGCCGGGCTCGACCTCGCGCAGGCGTGCCGCGCCTATTATTCCAAACCGGTATCGCTGGTACTCTGGGTGTTGGCGGAAGTCGCGATCATCGCCTGCGACCTTGCCGAGGTGCTCGGCACCGCGATCGCGCTCAAGCTGCTGTTCGGCATGCCGCTGGTCTGGGGCGTTGTGCTGACCGCGCTCGACGTGTTCCTGATCCTCGCGCTGCAACGCTTCGGCTTCCGCAAGATCGAGGCCTTCATCGTCGCGTTGCTCGTCATCATCGCCGGCTGTTTCGCCTACGAACTGTTCCACGCGAAGCCGGACATGGGCGCGCTGATGGCGGGGTTCATCCCCTCCCCCGGCATCGTCACCGATCCGGCCAAATTGTACCTCGCGATCGGCATTCTCGGTGCGACGGTAATGCCGCACAACCTCTACCTCCATTCCTCGATCGTCCAGACCCGCGCCTTCGCTCCCACCGACGAGGGCAAGGCGGAAGCGGCGAAGATGGCGACGCTGGACAGCACGATCGCGCTCGGCCTCGCCTTCTTCATCAACGCCGCGATCCTGATCGTCGCCGCCGCCGTGTTCCATACCGCCGGTCGGACCGAAGTGGCGGAAATCGACGAGGCGTATCGCCTGCTGGCACCGATGATGGGCGTCGGCGCGGCGAGCGTGGTGTTCGGTATCGCGCTGCTCGCCTCGGGACAGAACAGTACGGTCACCGGCACGCTCGCCGGGCAGATCGTGATGGAGGGGTTCCTCAACCTGCGGCTGCCGGTGTGGCTGCGCCGGCTGGTGACGCGATTGCTCGCGATCGTGCCGGCGGTGATCGTCGTCGGCGCATCGGGCGACAGCGGCGCTACGCAGTTGCTGGTGCTCAGTCAGGTGGTGCTCAGCCTGCAACTGCCATTCGCGGTCGTGCCGCTGGTGCTGTTCACCGGTCAAAGCCGGGTGATGGGCCGCTTCGTCAGCCCGTTATGGCTTCGTACCCTTGCCTGGGCCATTGCGGCGATCATCATCGGGCTGAACCTCACCCTGCTGATCGGCATGCTTTAATCCCGATACGGCCTTTAAATGGGTGACATCGGGCGATCGTCGTCGTCTAGTGCGCCTTCCTCTTGCTCCGGACATGCCGTGACAGACAGCCCAGCCGCCGCTCTTCCGACCACGACCCGTAACGAACTTGCTTCCGCCATCGTCGATACCCTCGCCCATCGCATCGGCAAGGATGCGCAGGCCGCCCGCCCGCACGACTGGCTGGCGGCGACGATCTTCACCCTGCGTAACGAGATCATCGAACGCTGGATGGAATCGACCAAGGCGGCGCACGCCGCGGGGGCCAAGCGGGTCTATTACCTCAGCCTCGAATTCCTGATCGGCCGGCTGCTGCGCGATGCATTGTCGAACCTGCGCCACAACGACGAGGTGGCAGAGGCGCTGGCGACGCTGGGCGTGAATCTGGCCGAGATCGAGGAGATCGAACCCGACGCCGCGCTCGGCAACGGTGGTCTAGGCCGGCTGGCGGCGTGCTTCATGGAAAGCCTCGCGAGCCTCGACCTGCCCGCCTACGGCTATGGCATCCGCTACGTGAACGGCATGTTCCGCCAGCGGCTGGACGACGGCTGGCAGATGGAGCTGCCGGAAAACTGGCTGGCGCATGGCAACCCGTGGGAGTTCGAACGCCGCGAGAGCGCCTATTTCATCGGCTTCGGCGGCGAGGTGACGAGCGTCGCGGAGGGCCGGGTCCATTGGTCCCCCGCGGAGGCTGTAGAGGCGGTCGCCTTCGATACGCCGATGGTCGGCTGGCGCGGCAAGCGGGTCAACACGCTGCGGCTGTGGAATGCGCGCGCATTCGATCCGATCAAGCTCGACCAGTTCAATGCCGGCGATTTCGAGGGCGCGCTGGCCGGCCAGACCCGTGCCGAAACGCTGACGCGCGTGCTGTATCCCAACGACAGCACGCCGGCGGGACAGGAACTGCGGCTGCGACAGGAATACTTTTTCTCCTCCGCATCGATCCAGGACATCGTCCGCCGGCATGTCCAGTATTTCGGCGACATCCGGACGCTGAGCGACAAGGCGGCGATCCAGCTCAACGACACCCACCCCGCAGTGGCCGTCGCCGAGCTGATGCGCATCCTCACCGATTTTCACGAACTGTCGTTCGACGAGGCGTGGGACATCACCCGTGCGACCTTCGGCTATACCAACCACACGTTGCTGCCCGAGGCGCTGGAAAGCTGGCCGCTGCCGTTGTTCGAACGGCTGCTGCCGCGGCACATGCAGATCGTCTATGCGATCAACGCCAGACTGCTGCGCGAGGCGGTAAAGGCCGAGGGGATCGACGATCGCGCGATCGCCGCGATCAGCCTGATCGACGAGGGCGGCGAGCGGCGCGTGCGCATGGCGAACCTCGCCTTTGCGGGCAGCCACAGCGTCAATGGCGTCGCGGCGCTGCATACCGAGCTGATGAAGAAGACGGTCTTCGCCGATCTCCACCGCCTCTATCCCGACCGGATCAACAACAAGACCAACGGCATCACGCCGCGCCGCTGGTTGCAGCAATGCAATCCCGGCCTCACCGATCTGCTGACGCAAGCGATCGGCGAGGATTTTCGCGACGACGCGATGAAGCTGACCGCGCTGATTCCTTTTGCCGACGATGCATCATTCCGGGAGCGTTTCGCCGCGGTGAAGCGTTCCAACAAGGTGACGCTCTCGACGTATATCAAGGACAGCATGGGTTTGAGCATCGATCCCGATGCGATCTTCGACGTGCAGATCAAGCGCATCCACGAATACAAGCGCCAGCTGCTCGGCATCGTCGAGGCGGTGGCGCTGTACGACCAGATCCGCAGCCATCCGGAGCGGCAGTGGACGCCGCGCGTGAAGCTGTTCGCGGGCAAGGCGGCATCGAGCTATCATAACGCCAAGCTCATCATCAAACTGGCGAATGACGTGGCCAAGCGGATCAACGCCGATCCCGCGGTCGGCGACCTGCTGAAGGTGGCGTTCGTGCCCAATTACAACGTCAGCATGGCGGAACGGATCATCCCCGCCGCCGATCTATCCGAACAGATCTCGACCGCGGGCATGGAAGCCTCCGGCACCGGCAACATGAAGTTCGCGCTCAACGGTGCGCTGACGATCGGTACGCTCGACGGTGCGAATATCGAGATCAAGGATCACGTCGGTGACGACAACATCTTCATCTTCGGCCTGACCGCGGACGAAGTCGCCGACAAGCGCAACAGCGGTTATCGCGGGCGCGACGTGATCGCCGCATCGCCCGAACTGGCGCAGGCGGTCAATGCGATCGCGTCCGGCGTGTTCTCGCCGGACGATCCCGACCGGTACAAGGGGCTGATGGACGGCCTGTACGACCACGACTGGTTCATGCTCACCGCCGATTTCGATGCTTATGCCGCCGCGCAACGCGACGTCGATGCCAAGTGGAACGACCCGGCGGCATGGGGCCGATCGGCCGTGCTCAACGTCGCCAACATGGGCTGGTTCTCGTCCGATCGGACGATCGGCGAATATGCAAAACAGATTTGGGGGGTCATGTGAAACCACCGCGTGGCGCCATTGCCGCCCTGCTCGACGGGCGCCACGACGATCCGTTCTCGCTGCTCGGCGTGTTCGCGGGTCCGGGCGGTACCTTCGCGCGCGCCTGGATACCGGGTGCCGAGACGGCAGAGGCGCACGACCTCGTCGGCACGTCGCTGGGCATGCTGACGCGCGTTGGTATCGACGATCTGTTCGAAGGGGTCATCGCGGGATCACCGCAACCAGTGCGTTACAAGGCGCAGGGTTATGGCGCGGAATGGTGGGTGGCCGACCCCTACAGCTTCGGACCCGTGCTCGGGCCGACCGACGATTATCTGATTGCGGAGGGATCGCACTTCCGCCTCTACGACAAGATGGGCGCGCACCTGATCGACCATCAGGGTGCGTCCGGCATGCATTTCGCGGTGTGGGCGCCGAATGCGCAGCGCGTGTCGGTGGTCGGCGACTTCAACGACTGGAACCACGCCCGCCACGTCATGCGTCGCCGCAGCGACGTCGGCGTTTGGGAAATCTTCCTCCCCGATATCGGCGAGGGTCGCAGCTACAAGTTCGCGATCCACGGCCCGGACGGGCGGTTGCAGCCGCTGAAGGCCGATCCGTTCGCCTTTGCCGCGGAGCTGCGCCCGAAGACCGCTTCCATCACGACCGCGCCGCCCGCGCACGTCTGGGGCGACGATGCGCATCGCGAGACCTGGGCAAAGGTCGATCCGCGCCGGGTGCCGATGAGCATCTACGAAGTGCATGCGGGCAGTTGGGACAAGGACGAGAACGGCTGGTATCTGTCGTGGGATGCGCTCGCCGACCGGCTGATCCCTTACGTCGTCGACATGGGCTTCACGCATATCGAGTTCATGCCGATCAGCGAACACCCCTATGATCCGTCATGGGGATACCAGACGACCGGCCTGTACGCGCCCTCCGCCCGGTTCGGTGATGCCGACGGCTTCGCGCGATTCGTCGATGGAGCGCATCGTGCCGGGGTCGGCGTATTGCTGGACTGGGTACCGGCGCATTTCCCGGTCGACGCGCACGGCCTGAGCCGGTTCGACGGCACGGCATTGTACGAACATGAGGACCCGAAGCTCGGCTTCCATCCCGATTGGAACACGGCGATCTACAATTTCGGTCGGCGCGAGGTGCGCTCGTTCCTCATCAACAACGCGCTGTTCTGGCCGGAGCGCTATCACGTCGATGGCCTGCGCGTCGATGCGGTCGCGTCGATGCTGTATCGCGATTACAGCCGTGAACCGGGCGAGTGGATTCCGAACGAGCAGGGCGGGCGCGAGAATTGGGAGGCAGTGACCTTCCTCCGCGACATGAACCGGGCGGTCTACGGCAAGCAGGACGGCGTGTTCACGGTTGCGGAGGAATCGACCAGCTGGCCCGGCGTATCGATGCCGGCGTTCGAGGAGGGGCCGAAGGAAAGCCTCGGCTTCGGGTTCAAGTGGAACATGGGCTGGATGCACGATACGCTCCAGTATTTCGCGCGCGAACCGGTGCATCGCCGCCATCATCATGGCGAGATCACCTTCGGCTTCGTCTATGCCTTCGATGAGAATTTCGTTCTGCCGCTGAGTCATGACGAGGTCGTGCACGGCAAGGGATCGCTGCTGACAAAGATGGCCGGCGACGACTGGCAGCAATTTGCCAACCTGCGCGCCTATTACGCCTTCATGTGGGGCTATCCCGGCAAGAAGCTGTTGTTCATGGGACAGGAGTTCGCCCAGCGGCAGGAATGGAGCGAGGAACGTGCGCTCGACTGGCACCTCCGCAATTCGGCGGCGCATGAGGGCGTGCGCAAACTCGTTCGCGAGCTCAACCGCGTCTATCGCGACACGCCCGCGTTGCATGCGCGCGATTGCGAGGCGGAGGGGTTCGAGTGGCTGATCGGCGACGATGCGACCAATTCCGTGTTCGCCTGGCTGCGCAAGGCGCCCGGCGAGAAGCCGGTGGCGGTGATCGCCAACCTGACGCCGGTCGCGCGCGCGCCGTATCGCGTGCCGTTGCCGCATGATGGCCGCTGGCGCGAGATCATGAACTCCGATGCCCATGATTATTGGGGATCGGGCCTGGGTAACCTGGGTGGTGTCGAGGCGAAGCAGGGTGCGGCATGGGTCACCCTGCCGCCGCTGGCCACGATCATGCTGGAATATGAAGGCTGAAACGGCCGGTGACGATAACAGGAGGGTGCGAATGGTAGACAGACGAGGGCAGCCGCTGTCGCGCGATGCGATGGCCTATGTGCTGGCGGGCGGCCGCGGCAGCCGATTGATGGAGCTGACCGACACGCGCGCCAAGCCGGCGGTCTATTTCGGCGGCAAGAGCCGGATCATCGATTTTGCGCTGTCGAACGCGATCAATTCGGGCATTCGCCGCATCGGCGTCGCGACGCAGTACAAGGCGCATTCGCTGATCCGCCACCTGCAACGCGGCTGGAACTTCCTGCGGCCGGAACGCAACGAGAGCTTCGACATTCTCCCCGCCTCGCAACGCGTGTCGGAATTCCAATGGTATGAGGGCACCGCCGATGCGGTGTTCCAGAACATCGACATCATCGAGGCGTACGACGTCGAGTATATGGTGATCCTGGCCGGCGATCACATCTACAAGATGGATTACGAAATCATGTTGCAGCAGCACTGCAACAGCGGTGCCGACGTGACCGTCGCCTGTATGGAAGTGCCGCGGATGGAGGCGGTGGCGTTCGGCGTGATGCACGTCGACGAACAGGACCGCATCATCGATTTCGTCGAGAAGCCTGCCGATCCGCCGTCGATCCCCGGCCAGCCCGATACCGCGCTCGCCAGCCTGGGTATCTATGTCTTTCGCACCAAGTTCCTGATCGAGGAACTGCGGCGCGATGCCGATACGCCGGGTTCGGCGCGCGATTTCGGCAAGGACATCATCCCTTATCTGGTCGAGCATGGCCACGCGCAGGCGCATCGTTTTTCCGCGAGTTGCGTGCGGACCAGCGAGGAACCCGCCGCCTACTGGCGCGACGTCGGCACGGTCGATGCTTATTGGGAAGCCAATATCGACCTGACCGATATCATCCCGCAGCTCGACGTCTACGATCACGAATGGCCCCTGTGGACCTATTCGGAGATCACCCCGCCCGCCAAGTTCGTCCATGACGAGGATGGCCGGCGCGGATCGGCGGTGTCCAGTCTGGTATCGGGCAATTGCATTGTGTCGGGATCGTCGATCCAGCGGAGCCTGTTGTCCACCGGGGTGCGCGCGCACAGTTTCTCGTCGCTGGATGAGGCCGTCGTCCTGCCGTATTGCCACATCGGCCGCAACGCGCAGCTGAAGCGCGTGGTGCTCGACCGGGGCGTCGTCATTCCCGACGGTCTGGTCGTCGGTGAGGACCCCGAATTGGACGCCCGCCGGTTCCGCCGGACCGACAAGGGCATCTGCCTGATCACGCAACCGATGATCGACCGTCTGGACCGGTGACCGTGGTGCCGACGCTGAACGTCCTGTCGGTCGCATCGGAGGCTTTCCCGCTCGTCAAGACGGGCGGGTTGGCCGATGTGGTCGGCGCCCTGCCGGATGCGCTTGCGCCGCACGGGGTTGCAACGACGACGCTGATCCCGGGCTATCCGGCGGTCGGCGCGGCCGTGAAGGGTGCGAAGGTCGTCCACCGCTGGGCGGATCTGATGGGGGTGGAGGCGCGATTATTGTCGGCGCGGATCGGCGAGCATCCCCTGCTGGTGCTCGATGCCCCTGCCCTCTTCGCACGTCCGGGCGGACTCTATGGTTACGGCGACGACTGGCAGCGGTTCGCGGCCCTGTCCCGTGCCGCTGCCGATATCGCCTCGGGCACTGCGCCGAAATTGCGATTCGATCTGCTGCACGCGCACGACTGGCAGGCGGCGATGGCGCCCGCCTATCTGCGCTATTCGGATGCGGCGAAGCGCACGCCGAGTGTGGTCACCGTGCACAACATCGCCTTTCAGGGCCGGTTCGATACGACGATCTTCCCCGAACTCGGTCTGCCCGATGCCGCCTACGCGCTGGACGGGGTCGAATATTATGGCGGTGTCGGGTTCCTGAAGGCGGGACTAGAGGCCGCCGATGCGATCACGACGGTCAGCCCGACCTATGCCGCCGAAATTCGCGAAGACCGGTTCGGCATGGGGCTGGAGGGCCTGATCGAAACGCGGCGCGAGCGGGTGCACGGGATCGTCAACGGGATCGACCCGGCGGTGTGGAACCCGGAGAGCGATACTGCCCTGCCCAGCCGCTACACCGCCCGCGCGCTCGGCCGGCGCAAGGCGAACAAGCGCGCAGTCGAAAAGATGTTCGGACTGGATCGCGGCGATGGCCCGATCTTCACCGTCATCAGCCGGCTGACCTGGCAGAAGGGCATGGACGTTCTGGTGCAATGCCTCGACGAGCTAGTCGCGCTCGGCGGGCGGCTCGCGCTGCTGGGGTCGGGCGATGCGCATCTCGAGGCAGCCTTCCTCGCCGCCGCCGCGCGCCATCCGGGGCGCATCGGGGTACGTATCGGTTATGACGAACCGCTGTCGCACCTGTTGCAAGGGGGCGCGGATGCGATCCTGATCCCGTCGCGGTTCGAACCCTGCGGTCTTACCCAGCTCTACGGCCTCGCTTATGGGTGCGTCCCGATCGTGGCACGCACAGGCGGGCTGGCTGACACGGTGATCGACGCCAACGAAGCCGCGCTCGCGGCCGGTGTCGCCACCGGATTCCAGCATGGCGAAACCGGTTATCACACGCTGGCACATGCCATTCGCCGTGCGATCGCCGCCTACGCGCGTCCCGATCTGTGGTGCGGCATCCAGCGTAACGGGATGCGTGCCGATTTCTCATGGGCGGAGAGCGGTCGCCGCTACGCCGAACTCTACAAGAGCCTGACAGGAGCCGCATGACCATCACCGTCGCGACCACGCCCTACACCGACCAGAAGCCGGGAACGTCCGGCCTGCGCAAGAAGGTGAAGGTGTTCCAGCAGCCGAATTATGCCGAGAACTTCATCCAGTCGGTCTTCGACGTCATCGACGGCAAGTCCGGCGCGACGCTGGTCGTCGGCGGCGATGGTCGCTTCCTGAACCGTGAGGTGATCCAGAAGGCGATCCGCATCGCCGCGGCGAATGGTTTTGCGCGCGTGGTGGTGGGGCGCGGCGGCCTGCTGTCGACGCCGGCGGCCAGCAACATGATCCGCATCCGAAAGGCGTTGGGCGGATTGATCCTGTCGGCGAGTCACAACCCCGGCGGTCCGGCCGAGGATTTCGGGATCAAGTACAATATCGCCAACGGTGGCCCTGCGCCCGAACAGATCACCGACGCCCTGTACGCGCGGACGAAGACGATCAACCGCTGGCTGACGGTGGATGCGGCGGATGTCGACCTCGACGCATTGGGCGAGGTCGCGGTCGGCGGCATGACGGTCGAGGTTATCGATCCGGTCGAGGATTATGCAGCGTTGATGGAGACGCTGTTCGATTTTCCTGCCATCCGCGGCGCCGGCCTGACGATGGCGTTCGATGCGATGAACGCGATCACCGGTCCCTATGCAACGGAAATCCTCGAACGGCGGCTCGGCTTTGCGCATGGCACTGTACGCAACGGCACGCCACTGGAGGATTTCGGCGGTCATCACCCCGATCCCAACCTCGTCCACGCGCACGAGTTATACGAGACGATGATGGCACCGGACGCGCCGGATTTCGGCGCGGCATCGGACGGGGACGGCGATCGCAACCTGATCATCGGTCGCCACCGCTTCGTGACGCCGTCCGACAGCCTCGCGATGCTGGCGGCGAACGCGCATCTGGCGCCGGGCTACGCGGGCGGGTTGAAGGGGATCGCGCGGTCGATGCCGACCAGCGCCGCCGCGGATCGCGTCGCGGAAAAGCTCGGGCTGCCGATGTTCGAGACGCCGACCGGATGGAAATTCTTCGGCAATCTGCTCGATGCCGGCATGGCGACGATTTGCGGCGAGGAAAGCGCCGGTACGGGATCAGATCACGTTCGGGAAAAGGACGGTTTGTGGGCGGTGCTGCTGTGGCTCAACATCCTCGCAGCACGCAAGCAATCCGTCGACGCGATCGCGCGCGATCACTGGGCGACCTATGGCCGCAACTATTACGCGCGCCACGATTACGAAGGTGTCGAGAGCGAGCGCGCCGATGCCCTGATGACGGAATTGCGCGGCAAGCTGGCGTCGCTGCCGGGAACGACCCTCGCCGGGCTGACGATCGTCGAAGCGGACGACTTCGCCTACACCGACCCGACAGATGGCTCGGTCAGCCGCAACCAGGGCGTGCGCGTACTGTTCGAGGGCGGTAGCCGCGTGGTGTTCCGCCTGTCGGGCACAGGCACGAGCGGCGCGACCCTGCGCGTCTATCTGGAGCGGTACGAACCGGCGGACGGGCATCTCGATCGCGACACGGGCGAGATACTAAGCGATATCATCGCGGCGGCCGATGAGATTGCCGGCGTGAAGCGGCATACCGGACGCGACGCACCGGACGTCGTGACGTGATCGAGCGGGTGCGGCGGCAGGCGCGCGGATGACCGACGGGCATCCGGGCGTGTACCTGAGCGAACGAGGGGCACGCTTCGCCGTCCGATCGGCGACTCCGGTGACGTTGTGCCTGTTCGGTACGGAAGGCGAGCGGCGCGTCGCGATGGCGGGAGCGGACGGCATCTGGTCGGTCGAGGTTCCGGGGATCGTCGCCGGGCAGGCGTACGGATATCGCGCCGCCGCCGATCCCGCGAAATTGCTGGTCGATCCCCATGCGGTCGAACTCGATCGACCGTTTGCCTATGATGCGCGCCTGCGCGAGCGGGGGGTGGATACGGGCGGACTCGTGCCGCTCGCGATCGTACGGGATAGCCCTCCGACCGGGTCGCTGTCGTCGCCCCTGTTCGCACCCGGCGGCCTGATCTACGAACTCAACGTCCGCGGGTTCACGATGCTGCATCCGGCAGTGCCCGAAGCGCAGCGGGGGACGATTGCGGCACTGGCACACCCCGCGGTGATCGCTCACCTGCGATCGCTGCGCGTGTCGGCGATCGAGCTGATGCCGATCGTGGCATGGATCGACGAGCGGCATTTGCCGCCGCTGGGACTGACCAACGCCTGGGGCTATAATCCGGTCGTGCCGATGGCGATCGATCCGCGGCTCGCGCCGGGCGGCGTAGCCGAATTGCGCGATACGGTGGCGGCGTTGCGTGCCGCGGGGATCGGCGTCATCCTCGACCTCGTCTTCAATCACACCGGCGAAAGCGACGTGCACGGGCCGACGCTGTCGCTGCGTGGTTTCGATGAGGCGCTCTATTACGCACATGCCCACAACGGCACGCTGATCAACGACACGGGCACCGGTAACACGCTCGATTGCAGCCAACCGGAGGTCCGGGCGATGATCCTGGACAGCCTGCGGCATTTCGCGCGCTGTGGCGTCGACGGCTTCCGGTTCGATCTGGCGACCATATTGGCGCGCGGGCCGGGGTTCGACGCGCAGGCACCGATCTTTGCGGAGATTGCGGCCGATCCGTTGCTGGCCAGCCGCGTGATGATCGCCGAGCCGTGGGATATCGGTCCCGGTGGCTACCGACTGGGAGAATTCCCGGCCGACTGGCTGGAATGGAACGACCGCTATCGCGACGATGTGCGTCGATTCTGGAAAGGCGATGGTGCCGCGGGCATGTTTGCGACACGGGTGGCGGGATCGGCCGACGTGTTCGGAAGCGGCGACACCCGTACCGTCAACTTCGTCGCCGCGCATGACGGTTTCACGCTGGCCGACACTGTCGCCTATGCGGAACGGCACAATCAGGCGAACGGCGAGGACAATCGCGACGGCCATGGCGACAACCATAGCTGGAACGATGGGGTCGAGGGGCCGACCGACGACCCGATGGTGATCGTGCACCGCAATGCCGACGTGCGGGCGCTGCTGGCGACGCTGTTCGCCTCGCGCGGCACGATCATGCTCAGCGCGGGAGACGAGTTCGGCCGGACGCAACGGGGCAACAACAATGCCTATGCGCAGGACAATGCGATCGGCTGGGTCGACTGGACGGCGCGCGATCGCGCGCTGGAAGCGTTCGCCTTTGCACTGGCGGACTTTCGTGCGGCGCATGGTCTGACGCGGGTTGCCCCCTACGCCGACGCCGAATGGCGGACGCTGGCCGGCGAAGCGATGGCGGCGACCGACTGGACCGACGCACCGGGCTTCGAACTGCGGCTGCCGCACGACAACGGTAACACCGCCTTGCGGTTCGACCGGCAGATCCGTCGCGTATCGCTGAGCCATGGCATCGTTCTGGAGAGTCGCTGATGTTTCGTGCCATGCTGCTGGCCGTCGCTGGCCTGCTCGTCGCCGCCGCGCCACTATCGCCCGCCCAGCGGTTCGGTGCGCTGTTCCGCGATGTCCAGATGCGCGGGGTGTTCCCCGATTCGAAAACATTTGCCGACGCACAGCCGCGGCGTAGCGATGCCGCTATCCTGGCGGACTATCGGAAATGCGTTTGCAAGGACGATGCCGCGCTGAAGGCGTTCGTGCTCGCCAATTTCACGCTGCCGGTTACGCCTGCCGCGCCCCCGCCGTCGGGCAGATTGACGTTATCCGCACATATCGACGCGCTGTGGCCGCAACTCACGCGGACGCTGCCGAGTGTGCCGGCGGGATCGTCCGCGCTGTCACTGCCCCGCCGCTTCGTGGTTCCCGGCGGACGGTTCCGCGAGATGTATTATTGGGACAGCTGGTTCACGATGCTCGGCCTTCAGGTGTCCGGGCGACAGGATCTGGTCGAGGATATGATCGTCGATTTCGGCAGTCTGATCGACCGGTACGGCCGCATCCCGAACGGCACGCGGAGCTATTACCTCAGCCGGTCGCAACCTCCCTTCTTCTACCTGATCACACAGATGTCGCGCGACGCCGGGACGCTGGCGCAGCGAACCCGATGGCTTCGCGCTGAACACGATTTCTGGATGGCCGGAGCGGAAGGATTGAAGCCCGGCGGCGAACATGCGCGGGTGATCCGGCTGTCGGATGGATCGCTGCTCAACCGGTATTGGGACGACCGCGACGATCCCCGCGACGAAAGCTACCGGGAGGATGCGGTGCTGGTCGCGGCAACACCCGCACGCGATGCACGGACGATGTTTCGGGACCTGCGCGCCGGGGCGGAAAGCGGATGGGATTTCAGCTCGCGCTGGCTGGCCGATGGCCGGACGCTGGCAACGATCCGCACGACCCGGATCGTACCGGTCGATCTCAACAGCCTGATGTTCGGGCTGGAACAAACGATCGCCGACAATTGCCGAACCCTGCGCGATGACGCGTGCGTGCGGCGATACGACACCGCCGCAACGGCCCGTCGACGCGCGATTGACGCGCATCTGTGGCATAGCGCTGGCGGCTATTATGCCGATTACGATCTGGATACCCGGCGCGCGATGGATGGACGTACGGCCGCGATGGCGTTCCCCCTGTTCGCGGGGCTGGCCTCGCCGAAGCGGGCACATGCCACTGCAACCGTGCTGGCATCGCTGATCGGCGAGGGCGGCCTCGGTACGACGGCAAGAACCACCGGACAGCAATGGGATCAACCGAACGGCTGGGCACCCTTGCAATGGATCGCCGTCGAGGGGCTGCGGCGGTATCGCGAGGATGCGCTCGCCACAAGGATCGCGAGCGGCTGGCTCGCCACGGTCGAACGGGAGTACGACGCGAGTGGCAAGCTGCTCGAGAAGTACAATGTCGTACATAAGCTGCCGGGCGGTGGCGGTGAATATCCGTTGCAGGACGGCTTCGGCTGGACCAACGGCGTGACCCGCGCGATGATCGCACAAGGCTTTACCGCCGGCGGACGACGGCATAACATTCGTCATGGTCAATCCGGCGACAGGTAATGCGAACGCGCCCGGACCAGCGATCCGGCGATCCCACGATTTGTCGCCCCGCGACTGGCTGGAGGCGGGGCAATCGCTGCTGCGACGCGGTGGCCTGCGCGCGTTGAAACTGCGGCCGCTCGCCGGCGAACTGCGTGTTTCGACCGGCAGCTTCTATCATCACTTCGGCGACTTCGACGATTATCAGGGACGGCTAGCCGATTATTTCGCCGGCGCGCAGATCGCCGAACTGATCGACGCGATCGGTCGCGCCGAGGCGAACCCGATCGGACGCATCCGCCTGCTGGCGCAGGTGGTGCGTCGGCGCGGCATGTCGCGGCTGTCGATCGCCATGCGCGCATGGGCCGAGAGCGATTCCCGCGCACGCGATGCGGTGCAGCGTCATGACGGACAGGTGATCGGTTTCCTGGTCGGATGCCTGCAGGCGAACGGGTTCGATCGGCACGATGCGATGGTGCGAAGCTATGCGCTGATGACGCTGGGATTGAGCAAGGTCCACGCACCCGAGCTGGATCGCGCGACCTTGATGGAGGAGATGATCGCGCTCCTCTGCTATCCGGGCGACCGAATGACGACCGGAATGGTCGCGGAGGAGAGAGCATGCGGACCGGGATCTACGATTACATCGTCATAGGCGGCGGATCGGCCGGCTGCGTGCTTGCCGGCCGCCTGACGGAAGACCCGGCGGTCAGCGTGTTGCTGGTCGAGGCGGGTGGGCGCAACCGCGAATTGCTGGTACGGATGCCGGCGGGCGTCGGCGAACTGATCAAGGCGAAGAGCAAGCACAATTGGGGCTTCTGGACCGCGCCCGAGCCGCATCTGGATGGGCGAAGGCTGTGGTGGCCGCGCGGACGGGGCCTTGGCGGCAGTTCGGCGATTAACGGCATGATCTATTCGCGGGGCCATCCCCGTGATTACGACCGGTGGCGGCAATCGGGGCTGGCAGGCTGGGGCTGGGACGACGTGCTGCCGTGGTTCCGCAAGCTCGAGGGGCATCACCGGGGCGGCGATCTGCACGGCCAGACCGGACCGCTCAAGGTATCGCCCGGCGAAAGCGACAGCCCGTTCAATGCCGCCTTCATCGAAGCAGGGCGTCAGGCAGGCTATCCCGTCACGGAAGACTTCAACGGTACGCAGCCCGAAGGGTTCGGACCTTACGATCTGACGATCGGCGACGGGCGACGCTGGACCGCGGCGGAGGCGTATCTCGCCCCTGCCCTCCGCCGCCCCAACCTGACGATCGTCACGGATGCGCGCACGACGCGGATCAGGCTGATGGGTGGCCAGGCGGTCGGCATCGATTATGCGGTCGGCCGTGATCTGCGGCAGGCCGACGCACGAATGGAAGTGCTGGTGGCGGCGGGCGCCGTCCAGTCGCCACACCTGCTTCAGCTTTCCGGCATCGGCGACCCGGAGCGACTGCAGGCGGCCGGCGTCGCACCGGTGCACGACCTGGCGGGCGTGGGCGAAAATCTGCAGGATCATCTGGACGTCATCATGAACTGGCGCAGCCGCGGCCTGCGGACGGTGTTCAGCGAGGTGAAGGGGTTGCGCCAGCTGGGTGTGGGATTGCGCTACGCCTTCACCGGCAAGGGCGTCGGGCGGCAGAACTTCCTGGAGGCGGGTGCCTTCATCCCGTCGCGGGAGGGGCTGGAACATGCCGATATCCAGATCCACGCGGTGCTGGCGATTATGCGGGACCATGGCAAGGTGAAGGCGACGGAGGACGGCTTTTCGCTGCATCTGTGCCAGTTGCGGCCCGAAAGCCGCGGACGGATCGGGTTGCAGTCGGACGATCCGTTCGCCGATCCGCTGATCAAACCGAACTATCTGAGCACCGCCGAGGATCGGCGGGTGCTGCGCGAGGCAGTCAAGATCGGTCGTGACGTGGCGGCGCAGGCGGCGCTCGATCCGTATCGGGACGCCGAACTGGCGCCGGGCGAGGATGTGCGCAGCGACGCGCAGATCGACGCCTGGGTCCGGGCGACGGCCGAGACGATCTACCATCCGATCGGTACGTGCCGGATGGGCAGCGATACGGAGGCGGTCGTCGACGGTACGCTGCGGGTGCGTGGGCTGGACGGACTGCGGGTGGTCGATGCGTCGGTGATGCCGTCGCTGATCAGCGGAAACACCAACGCGCCGACGATCATGATTGCGGAGAAAGCGGCGGATATGATTCGTGGAGGAACGATGCAGGTGGCGGCGTAGAGCAAGACCACCCTCTTTCACATCGCCGGCATGCTGGCGGGCATGAGGTTGTGGTCGAGGTGGCTCATGATCCAGATCGATCCGATCAGGACGAGGCCGACGATCAGCACGCCGAACGCCAGCGCCAGCACGTTGTTGGTGTTGTCGGGGCCGCTGGTGACGTGGAGGAAGAAGACGAGGTGGACGCCCATCTGCGCGATCGCCAATGCGATCAGCGCCACGGGGATGCCGGGGCCGTAGATGACACCGCTATGCACCACCGCGAACGAGGCGGCGGTTAGGATCGCGGCGAGGACGAAGCCGGCGACATAGGTCAGCACCTTCGCCTGGATGTCGTCGCCCTGCCCCTCGCCGGGGGCGCGATCGTCGTCGAGTTCGGTCTGGTCGCTCATCCTGCGACTCCCAGCAGATAGACGGTGGTGAACAGCGCCACCCAGATGATGTCGAGCGCATGCCAGAACAGGCTGAAACAGGCGATGCGGCGGACGATCTCTTCGCGGAAGCCCTTGGCCTGCACCTGTGCCATCATCGTCGTCAGCCACAACAGGCCGAGCATGACATGCAGGCCGTGGCACCCGACCAGAGCGAAGAAGGCGGAGAGGAAGGCGCTGCGCTGAGGCCCATGTCCCTCGCCGATCAGCTTCAGGAATTCATAGGCTTCGAGACACAGAAAGCCTGCGCCGAGCAGCGCGGTGACGGCCATCGCGACCTGAAACCAGAAGCGGTTTTTTGCCGCGGTGGCGATCCCGGCCATGCCGCAGGCGAAGCTGGAGGCGAGCAGCAGCGCCGTCTCCGCGCCGACCAACGGCAGCTCGACGATGTCTGCCGCGCTCGGGCCGCCGGCGGTCGCCTTCGCCAGCACGGCGTAAGCGGCGAAGAAGCCGGCGAACATGATGAAGTCGGTGAGCAGGAATATCCAGAAGCCGTAGGCGACGACGATCCGCTTTTGAGCGGGGCCGCGCTCGCTGGGTGGCGTATCACCGCGACCGAGTTTGTGCGGATCGCTGCCTTGGGCGCGCTGGTCGGCGGTGGCGGAGGTCATGCCGGTCGCTCCGCCGGGATGTCGAGCATCTGCGCCTTGGCGTTGCGACGTTCGTCGTCGAGGCGTTTCGCGTCGGCGGCGCTGATCTCGATCTCGTTCTCGTCCCGCCAGGCGAAAACGACGAAGGTCGCCCATGCGCCGAGGAAGCCCAGGATGAACATCCACCAGATGTGCCATACCGCCGCGAAGCCCAAGGCGGTGGTGAAGAAGGCGGTGACGAAACCGGTCGGCGAGTTGCGCGGCATGTGGAAGGCTTCGTACTTGGGGCGTTCGGACAGTTCGCGGTTCTCGCGCGCCTGCGCCTTGATGCCCCAATAGGCCTCCTCGCCCTTCACGTTGGGCAGCACCGCAAAGTTGAACGGCGGCGGCGAGGTGGTGATCCATTCGAGACTGCGGCCGTCCCACGGATCGCCGCTGGTGTCGGCCAGGTCGTGGCGATGCTTGATCGAAACGTAGAACTGCATGACCTGGCAGGCGATCCCGCCGGCGATCATCATCGCCCCGAACGCCGCGACGATCAGCCACGGATGCCAGCCCGGCACGTCATAATGCTGCATCCGCCGGGTCATCCCCATCAGCCCGAGGACGTACAGCGGCATGAAGGCGACGTAGAAGCCGATCACCCACAGCCAGAACGCGGCCTTGCCCCAGCCGTCGTGCAGCTTGAAGCCGAACGCCTTGGGAAACCAGTAATTGTAGGCGGCAAACGCGCCGAACAGCACGCCGCCGATGATGACGTTGTGGAAATGCGCCACCAGGAACAGCGAGTTGTGGAGCACGAAATCGGCGGGCGGCACCGCGAGCAGCACGCCGGTCATGCCGCCGATGACGAAGGTGATCATAAACGCCACCGCCCACATCATCGGCACTTCAAAGCGGATGCGACCGCCGTACATGGTGAACAGCCAGTTGAAGACCTTTACCCCCGTCGGCACCGCGATGATCATCGTGGTGACGCCGAAGAAGCCGTTGACGTCCGCCCCTGCCCCCATCGTGAAGAAGTGATGGAGCCAGACCATGAACGACAGGATGCAGATCACCATCGTGGCGACGATCATTGAGCGGTAGCCGAACAACGGCTTGCCCGAGAAGGTCGACACCACTTCGCTGAAGATGCCGAAGGCGGGGAGGATCAGGATATAGACCTCCGGATGGCCCCACGCCCAGATGAGGTTGACGAACATCATCTGGTTGCCGCCGAGTTCGTTGGTGAAGAAATGGAAGCCGAGGTAGCGGTCGAGCAGCAGCATCGCGAATGTGGCGGTGAGGATCGGGAAGGCGGCGACGATCAGCAGATTGGAGGCGAGCGAGGTCCAGCAGAACATCGGCATGCGGGTATAGCCCATGCCCGGCGCGCGCATCTTGAGGATGGTGGTGACGAGGTTGACGCCGGACAAGAGCGTGCCGACGCCGGATATCTGGAGCGCCCAAAGGTAATAATCGACGCCGACGCCGGGCGAGAAGCGCAGTTCCGACAGCGGCGGATAGGCGAGCCAGCCGGTCTTGGAAAACTCGCCGATGACGAGGCTCATGTTGATGAGCAGCGCGCCGCTGGCGGTGAGCCAGAAGCTGACGTTGTTCAGCGTCGGGAACGCCACGTCGCGGACGCCGAGTTGCAGCGGCACAACGAAGTTCATGATGCCGATCATGAAGGGCATCGCCACGAAGAAGATCATGATCGTGCCGTGCGCCGAGAAGATCTGATCGTAATGCTCGGGTGGCAGATAGCCCGGATTGCCAAAGGCGATCGCCTGCTGGCTGCGCATCATCGCGGCGTCGACGAAGCCGCGGACGAGCATCACGAGGGCGAAGATGCAGTACATGATGCCGATCCGCTTGTGATCGACCGAGGTGATCCATTCCCGCCACAGATAGGGGATGTGGCCGGCGCGCCAGGTCCAGAACAGCACCGCAAGCATGCCGCCACCGACGATAGCGGCGGCGATCAGCGGGATCGGCTGATCCCAGGGGATCGAGTGGAGGGTGAGCTTGCCGAACATCGCGATCAGCTCTCCCGTCCGCCATTGTCGGTTTCGTGGACCGGCGCACCGGCCTGCCGTACCGCCGCGGCGAAGAAGCCGGGAGGGACGCTGCCGTAGGTGAAGGGGGCGATGCTGCCGTGCTGTTTGGCGAGCGCGAGATAGCTGGCCCCGTTCAGCGCTGGCCCCTGCCCTTTCGTGCCGGCGGCCCAAGCGGCGAACTGGCGCGGCGGGACCGCGTCGACGGTGAAGTCCATGTCCGAGAAGCCTTCGCCGCTGTAATGGGCGGACAGGCCGCGGAACCGGCCGGGGCGATCGGCCATCAGGTTGAGCTTCGCCTCCATCCCCGCCATCGCGTAGATCTGGCTGCCGAGCTGCGGCACGAAGAAACTGTTCATGACGGTGGCCGATGTGATCCGGAACTGTACCGGCGTACCGGCGGGGATGACGAGGCGGTTGACGCTGGCGACGCCCTGTTCCGGGTAGACGAACAGCCATTTCCAATCGAGCGCGATTACCTGCACCGTGATCGGTTTCTGGCGGGAGGCGAGCGGGCGCTGCGGATCGAGGTCGTGGCTGGCGACCCAGCCCATGCCGCCGAGGAATATGATGACGAGCAGCGGGACCGACCAGACGAGCAGCTCCAGCTTGCCGGAATAGGACCATTCGGGAAGGTGCTTGGCGCGGGTGTTAGAAGCGCGGAACCACCAGGCGAAGGCGATGGTGGCGAGGATGACCGGCAAGACGATGCCGAGCATCACCGCGAGCGAATTGATCAGGAGAGTCTTCTCGCCGGCGGCGACCGGGCCGGCGGGGTCGAGTAGCGCGGGCGCACAAGCGGTAGTGGCGAGTGCCGCCAGGAACCCTGCTCGCCGAGTTGCCCGGATCAGCATGGACGATGATTCGGCGTGCGTGTCACGAAGCCCCCCTCGCGGACCAGAACGAGCGGTTCGCGAGGAGGGTCCATCGTCGCGGGGTGGATCGAGTGTTGAATATGAGAAAACAGCGTTGCAGGATTTCTGTTTGGTGTCAGACGTTTCGGAAAAAATCGCTGCTGCACCGTGTCGCCGTTTCGGCTTGTCATCTACGTGCAGACTGCCATGCAGAAATCTCCGTGGCGAATGCCGGGGTCCAGTCACATCAGAGCTGGTGACGATGATCATCGCGCCACCGCGAAGCCGGTGCAACCAGGCGACCGCCTTCGCCGGGGATGCGATTCATGGTTGAAAGCGACCCTCCGGGCGCTTGAGACATTCTGGGATAAGCTCGTGCTGGCGACCATCGCGACGTTACAGCAAGCGCCGAAGCCCGTCCTGACCAGCCTTCCGCGCCCGGCGCCACGCCAGCGAACGCTGGTTCAGTGCGGGCAGGTGCTGCGATCCATCTGCGACACCGCGGCCAAGCGCGACGGCGGCCCGGAGCAGATCGATCGCGATGAAGCGATAGGCGGGGCGCTCGGCGACCGCATCGTACCAGACGCCGCCGACTGCGATGTCGAGCAACACGCGCTGAAAGCAATGATCGGCACGGATCGGCCAACCGCGGAGACCTGCCAGACCGGGCAGCTCCACGCGGGTCAGATGGAGCCTATCGGATTCCAGCGCGGCGCGGTCCCCATCCGGTCCCGCGCCGTCCTGCATCAGATGTGGATCGGCTTGCCGGTCACCGCCATCGCGGCTTCCTTCATCGCCTCGGAATGCGTCGGGTGGGCGTGGCAGGTGTAGGCGATGTCTTCCGACGTGGCGCCGAACTCCATCGCCTGCGCCGCCTGCGCGATCATCGTGCCGGCGACACTGGCGATCGCCCAGACGCCGACGACGCGATCGGTCTTGGCGTCGGCGATGATCTTCACGAAGCCGTCGGGCTCGTGATTGGTCTTGGCGCGGCTGTTCGCCATCATCGGGAACTTGCCGACCTTGATCTCGCCCTTCGCTTTCGCAGCTTCCTCGGTCAGACCGACGCCGGCGAATTCGGGCAAGGTGTAGACGACGCTCGGAATGATGTCGTGGTTCACGATGCCGGTCAGGCCCGCGATGTTCTCGGCGACCGCGATGCCTTCGTCCTCGGCCTTGTGCGCGAGCATCAGGCCGGGGGCGACGTCGCCGATCGCCCAGACGCCGGGGACGCTAGTGGCGAACTCATGGTCGATATCGACCTGCCCACGGCCATTGACCGACAGGCCGGCGGCTTCGAGGTTGAGGCCGTCGGTATTGGGACGGCGGCCGATCGCGAGCAGCACGCAATCCGCCTCGATCGTCTGCGCCTCTCCGCCAGCGGCGGGTTCGACGGTCAGCGTCGCGGTGTCACCGGCCACGGTCACGCCGGTGACCTTGGTCGAGAGCCTGAACTCCATGCCCTGCTTCTTGAAGATCTTCTGCGCTTCCTTGCGGACGTCGCCGTCGAAGCCGGGGAGGATCTGGTCGAGATATTCGACCACGGTGACCTTGGCGCCGAGACGACGCCAGACGCTGCCGAGTTCAAGGCCGATGACGCCGCCGCCGATCACGACGAGGTGGTCAGGAACCTTTGGCAGTTCGAGCGCGCCGGTGCTGTCGACGATCACCTTCTGATCGACGGTGACGCCGGGCAGCGGGGTGACCGACGATCCGGTGGCGATGACGATGTTCTTGGCGCGGACGGTTTTGCCGGCGATCTCGACGCTGTCCTTGCCGGTGAAGCTCGCGCGGCCCTTGAGCCATTCGACCTTGTTCTTCTTGAACAGATATTCGATGCCGCCGGTCAGCTGCTTGACCGCGTCGCGGCGCTGCCCGTGCATCGTGTCGAGGTCGAGCTCGACGCCGGTCGCCTTGACGCCCATCTTGGCCATCGCGCCGTTCGCCAGCGCATCGAAATATTCCGATGCGTGCAGCATCGCCTTCGACGGGATGCAGCCGACGTTGAGGCAGGTGCCGCCCAGCGTCTCGCGATCCTCGGCACAGGCGGTCTTCAGGCCGAGCTGCGCGGCGCGGATCGCGGCGACATAGCCGCCAGGGCCGGCGCCGATCACGAGGACGTCATAGTCGTACTGCTGTTCGTCAGCCATGGTCTTCTCCGTTCCCCGGCGGAGGCCGGGGTCCAGTTGCAGGCCGGCATGTAGTGCGCGCCGCGCCTGTTTACATCGGCCTTCCCGAACCGGGCCCCGGCCTCCGCCGGGGTACAGGCCTTCTCAATCAGTGAATTACAGGTCGATCAGGATGCGGGTCGGGTCCTCGATCGCGTTCTTGAGCGCGACGAGGAAGGTCACCGCCTCGCGACCGTCGATCAGCCGGTGGTCGTAGCTGAGCGCGAGGTACATCATCGGGCGGACGACGACCTGGCTGTTCACGACGACCGGACGATCCTCGATTCGATGGAGGCCGAGCACCGCCGACTGCGGCGGGTTGATGATCGGGGTCGACATCAGCGAGCCGAAGACGCCGCCGTTCGAGATGGTGAAGGTGCCGCCCTTCATCTCGTCCATCTTGAGCGTGCCTTCCTTGGCGCGCTTGCCGAAGTCGCCGATGGTCTTCTCGATACCGGCGACCGTCAGGTCCTGCGCGTCGCGGATGACCGGCACGACGAGGCCGCCCGGCGAGGACACCGCGACCGAGATGTCCGCGTAGTCGTGGTAGACGATCTCGTCGCCTTCGATGCTGGCGTTGACCGAGGGGATGTCCTTCAGCGCCATCGTTGCGGCCTTCACGAAGAAGCCCATGAAGCCGAGGCGGACGCCGTGCTTCTTTTCGAACAGGTCCTTGTACTTGGCGCGCGCCTCGATCACCGCGGTCATGTCGACGTCGTTGAACGTCGTCAGCATCGCGGCGGTGTTCTGCGCTTCCTTGAGGCGCTTGGCGATCGTCTGGCGGAGCCGCGTCATCTTGACGCGCTCTTCCTTGCGGCCGCCCGTGGTCGCGGCGGCGGTGGGTGCCGGGGCGGCCGTAGGTGCAGCGGCGGCAGGCTTGGACGCAGCCGCGGCGGCGACGTCTTCCTTGGTGATGCGGCCGTCCTTGCCGGTGCCGGTGATCGACGCGGGGTCGAGACCGTATTCGAGCACGGCGCGTCGGACCGAAGGCGACAGCGCGGCGGGCGAATCGCCGGAAGCTTCCGGCTGGGCGGCAGGCGCGGGTGCAGGATCAGCGGCGGGCGCCGGAGCCGGTGCGGCTGCTGGTGCGGGAGCCGCTGCCGGAGCAGCCGCCGAGCCGTCACCAGCCTCGATCGTCGCGAGCATCGCGCCGACCTGCACGGTATCGCCGACCTGCACCGCATGCTGGCCCATCACGCCGGCGACCGGCGACGGTACCTCGACCGACACCTTGTCGGTTTCCAGGCTGGCGATCGGCTCGTCGACCTTCACGGGATCGCCGGGCTGCTTGAGCCATTCGCCGATGGTGGCTTCGGTGATCGATTCGCCGAGGACCGGTACGGTAACTTCGGTGGCCATCTCTTGCTTCCTTCTCCCCGGGGAGGGGTCTCAATCGGGGACGTGTCTTAGCTGCTGGGGCCCTGGACGGGGCGGGCGGTGGTGGTCGAGCCTTCGCTGCGGGTGCGGCGGATTTCCTCGCGTACGTTGTGGCCGAGCGCGTCGGCGACCAGCGCCCCCTGCTCCGCCGTATGCCGCTTCATCAGGCCGGTCGCCGGCGAGGCGGCGGCCTGACGACCCGCGTAGCGCGGACGCTTCACCGCGCAATTCGCGGCGGTCAGCGATTCCTCGATCAGCGGCTCGACGAAGAACCAGTAACCGTTGTTCTTCGGTTCTTCCTGCGCCCAGACGACATGTTCCAGGTTCGGCATCCGCGCGATCCGGCGGGCGAGTGCGTCGCCGGGGAACGGATAGAGCTGTTCGATGCGGACGATCTGCGTCGTCGTGTCACCCGCGGCGTTGCGTGCCTCGATCAGGTCGTAGGCGACCTTGCCGGTGCACAGCACCAGCCGCTTCGTCTCGGCATCCGCGGCACCGTTGGTGTCCGAGAGGATGCGCTTGAAGTGGCTGTCGCCCTGGAAATCCGCTGCGGCCGATACCGCCAGCTTGTGGCGGAGCAGCGACTTGGGCGTCATCACGATCAATGGCTTGCGGAAGTTGCGGTGCATCTGACGGCGGAGCAGGTGGAAATAGTTCGCCGGCGTGGTGCAGTTCGCGACTTGGATATTGTCCTGTGCGCAGGATTGCAGGAAGCGTTCCGGACGCGCCGAGCTATGCTCCGGCCCCTGCCCTTCGTAGCCGTGGGGCAGCAGCATCACGAGACCGTTGGCGCGAAGCCACTTCGACTCGCCCGACGTGATGAACTGGTCGATCATGATCTGCGCGCCGTTGACGAAATCGCCGAACTGCGCCTCCCACATCACCAGCGTCTTGGGGTCGGCGAGCGCATAGCCGTATTCGAAGCCGAGCACGCCATATTCGGACAGCGGGCTGTCGAGCACTTCGAACCGGCCATGTTCGACCGTCGTCAACGGCACGTATTTGTGCTCGTCGGTCTGGTCGACCCACACCGCGTGGCGCTGAGAGAAGGTGCCGCGGCCGGAGTCCTGACCGGACAGGCGGACGCCATAGCCTTCCGAAAGCAGCGAGCCGAACGCCAGCGCTTCGCCGGTCGCCCAGTCGAAGTTGCTGCCGGTCGTGAACATCTGCCGCTTGGCATCGAGGACGCGGGACAGCGTCTTGTGGATCTGGATGCCTTCCGGCACCGTCGTCAGCGTGCGGCCGAGTGCGTCGAACAGCTTCAACTCGATGCCGGTTTCGACGTTGCGCCGCTCGGTGCCGCCGTCGGTCGGCGCCGACAGGCCTGACCAGCGACCGGCGAACCAGTCCGCCTTGTTGGGCTTGTAGCTCGCGCCGGCCTCGAACTCGCCTTCCAGCAGGGTGGTGAACTGGTTGACCTTCTCGTCCAGCCACGCCTGGTCGATGACGCCTTCCTGGATCAGGCGCTTGGCGTAAATCTCGCTGACGCCGGGGTGCTGGCGAATGACGTTGTACATCAGCGGCTGGGTGAAGCCCGGCTCGTCGCCCTCGTTGTGGCCGAAGCGGCGGTAGCACCACATGTCGATGACGATGTCGCGGTGGAACTTCTGGCGGAATTCGATCGCCATCTTGGTGGCGAAGGTCACCGCCTCGGGATCGTCGCCGTTGACGTGGAAAACCGGGGCCTGCACGCCCTTCGCGACGTCCGACGGGTAAGGCGACGAGCGCGCGAACTGCGGGCTGGTGGTGAAGCCGACCTGATTGTTGATGATGAAGTGGACGCAGCCACCGGTGTTGTAGCCGCGGATGCCGGAGAAGCCGAGGCATTCCCAGACGATCCCCTGCCCCGCGAATGCCGCGTCGCCGTGGATCAGCACCGGCAGCGAGCCGGCATGTTCCTTGAGGTCGTTGGCGATCGTCTGGATCGCGCGGGTCTTGCCGAGCACGACCGGGTCCGCCGCCTCGAGGTGCGAGGGGTTGGCGACCAGCGACATGTGGACCTTGTGACCGTCGAATTCGCGGTCGGTCGAGGTGCCGAGGTGGTATTTCACGTCACCCGAACCGCCGATGTCGTCCGGATTGGCCGAGCCGCCGGCGAATTCGTGGAAAATCACGCGCAGCGGCTTCGCCATGACGTTGGCGAGCACGTTCAGGCGGCCGCGATGGGCCATACCGAACACCATCTCGCGCACGCCGGCCTGTCCGCCGTATTTGATGACGCTTTCGAGCGCCGGGATCATGCTCTCGCCGCCGTCGAGGCCAAAGCGCTTGGTCCCGACATACTTCTTGCCGAGGAACTTCTCCCACTGCTCGGCCTCGATGACCTTGGAGAGGATCGCCTTCTTGCCATCGACGCTGAATTCGATCGCCTTGTCCTTGCCCTCCATGCGGTCCTGGAGGAAGCGGCGCTCCTCGACATCGACGATGTGCATGTATTCGAGGCCGACATTGCCGCAATAATTGCGGCGCAGCGTGTCGACGAGCTCGCGAACGGTCGCCCATTCAAAGCCGAGCGTGCCGCCGAGGTAGACCGGGCGATCGATGTCGGCGTCGGTGAAGCCGTGATATTCGGTGCGCAGGTCCTCCGGCATGTCGCGATGCGACAGGCCGAGCGGATCGAGGTTGGCGGCGAGGTGGCCGCGGACGCGATAGGTGCGGATCAGCAGCTGCGCGCGGATCGCGTCGCCGGCGGCCTTGATGATGTCGTCCTTCGACGGCGCGGGCGCAGCGGCTGCGGCGGGCTTGCCGCCTTTCGCCGGCTTCGGCGCAGGCTCCATCTGGGTGGGATCGAGGCCGGCGGTCAGGTCGTCGGTGGTGGTCAGCGGCCAGCGTTTGTTGGTCCAGCTCGGACCGCCGCTGCCCTGCTCCAGACCTTCGAAGAACCCGCGCCAGCCGAGGTCGACCGACGACTGGTCTGCCTGATACTTGGCGTAGAGCGCTTCGATGTACGCTGGGGACACGCCGGCGGCGATGTCGCTGAAATCCTGACCTTCGTAGCCCATGGTCTTCTTCCTATTTCCCTCTCCCATCGGGAGAGGGAGGGGCCCGCCGCCCGCAGGGCGGTGGGAGGGTGAGGGTCGAAGGGGAAGGCCCACCTGCCCTCACCCTTCCGCGGCTGCGCCGCTCCCTCCCTCTCCCGATGGGAGAGGGATTTTGGTATTAGCCGTTCAACACTTCCAGCAGGGTCGAACCCAGCTCGCTGGGGCTGGCGGCGACCTTGATCCCGGCGGCTTCCATCGCGGCGATCTTGCTTTCCGCATCACCCTTGCCGCCCGACACGATTGCGCCGGCATGGCCCATGCGACGGCCCGGAGGTGCGGTGCGGCCTGCGATGAAGCCGGCCATCGGCTTCTTGCGGCCACGCTTGGCCTCGTCGATCAGGAACTGCGCGGCCTGCTCTTCGGCGTCGCCGCCGATTTCGCCGATCATGATGATCGACTGCGTGGCTTCGTCCGCGAGGAACAGTTCGAGCACGTCGATGAAGTTGGTGCCGTTGACCGGATCGCCGCCGATGCCGACGGCGGTGGTCTGGCCGAGGCCGGCGTTCGAGGTCTGGAACACCGCCTCATAGGTCAGCGTGCCGGAGCGCGAGACGACGCCGACCGAACCCTGCTTGAAGATACTGCCGGGCATGATGCCGATCTTGCACTCGCCGGGCGTCAGCACGCCGGGGCAGTTCGGGCCGATCAGGCGCGACTTGCTGCCCGACAGTGCGCGCTTGACGCGAACCATGTCGAGGACCGGGATGCCTTCGGTAATCGTGACGATCAGCGGGATCTCCGCGTCGATCGCTTCCAGGATCGAATCCGCGGCGAAGGGGGGCGGCACGTAGATAACCGACGCATCGGCGCCGGTTTTCGACTTCGCCTCGGCGACGGTGTTGTAGACTGGCAGGCCGAGATGCTCGGTGCCACCCTTGCCCGGCGTCACGCCGCCGACCATCTGCGTGCCGTATTCCAGCGCCGCCTTGGTATGGAAGCTGCCGGTTTCGCCGGTCATGCCCTGCGTGATGACCTTGGTGTTCTTGTTGACGAGGATGCTCATGGAGGCTCCTGAATGTGGCGCAACCTCCGCCATCGCGGAGGTTCGGCGATATGGTGCAGGGCGGTCGATCAACGCCGCCCTGCAGAATGCGGATTAGTTCAGCGAGCCGTCGATGCCCTTGCAGGCGACCAGCAGTTCCTTCACCGCGTCAACCGAAACGGTGAGATTCGCCTTGGCTTCGTCGTCCAGCGCGATCTCGACGATCTGCTCGACGCCGCCGGCACCGATCACCACCGGCACGCCGACGTACAGGTCGTTCACGCCATACTGGCCGTCGACATAGGCCGCCGCTGGCAGCACGCGCTTCTGGTCGTAGAGGTAGGCTTCCGCCATCGCGATGCCGCTGGTCGCGGGCGCGTAATAGGCCGAGCCGGTCTTGAGCAACGCGACGATCTCGCCGCCACCGCCGCGGGTGCGCTTGACGATCGCGTCGATCTTGTCCTGCGTCGAGCGGCCCATCTTGATGAGGTCGGGGACCGGGATGCCCGACACGGTCGAGTAGCTGATGACCGGGACCATCGTGTCGCCGTGGCCGCCGAGCACGAAGCTGGTCACGTCCTTCACCGACACCTGGAATTCCTCGGCGAGGAAGCGGCTGAAGCGCGCGCTGTCGAGCACGCCCGCCATGCCGACAACCATGTGGTGCGGCAGGCCGGAGAATTCACGCAGCGCCCAGACCATCGCGTCGAGCGGGTTGGTGATGCAGATGACGAAGGCGTCGGGGGCGTTGTTCTTGATGCCCTCGCCGACCGCCTTCATCACCTTGAGGTTGATGCCGAGCAGGTCGTCGCGGCTCATGCCCGGCTTGCGGGCGACACCGGCGGTGACGATGATGACGTCCGCATTGGCGATGTCGGCGTAATCGTTCGAGCCGGTGATCCTCGCGTCGAACCCTTCGACCGGGCCGCATTGCGACAGGTCGAGCGCCTTGCCCTGCGGCACGCCTTCGGCGACGTCGAAGAGGACGATGTCACCCAGATTTTTGAGCGCCGCGAGGTGCGCGAGCGTGCCGCCGATGTTCCCGGCGCCGATCAGCGCGATCTTCTTGCGAGCCATCCAATCCATCTCCGTAAAGGCAGGTCCTGATTGGCCACGCCGACTACGCCTCTTTGCGACGCCCGGCAACCGCTAATCGAGACTGATCAGGACTTTAGTTGATAATGGTTCGCAGATGCAATTAGCTGCTGCCATGGCCTTGCGCGAGGTAGTCTTCGGAGCGCATCTCCTCGAGGCGGCTCACCGTACGTTGGAATTCGAAGCGGCCGTCGCCCTCCGGGTAAAGCGCGTCAGGTTCGGCATCGGCGGCAGCGAGCAGCTTGACCTTGTGTTCGTAGAGCGCATCGATGAGCGCGACGAACCGGGCGGCCTCGTTACGGTTCTCCGGACCCAGCCGCGGGATCCCGACGAGGATGACGGTATGGTAGCGGCGGGCGACCGCGAGGTAATCCGCCGCGCCGCGCGCCTCGCCACACAGCTTCTTGAAGGAGAATACGGCGACGCCCTTCAGGGTCTTGGGCACATGTAACGTGCGTCCCTGTACAACCACATCCTCGGACGGGATCGGCTCGGTGACTTCGTGATCGGTCAGGCGGAAAAAGGCGGCGGACAGGTCGGCGGTCGCCTCCGGACCGTTGGGAACAAGCCAGGTGTTCTGCTGACCGAGCCGGTCGCGGCGATAGTCGATCGGGCCGTTCAGCGTTACCACGTCGAGGCGGCTTTGGATCAGCGCGATGAAGGGCAGGAAATGCTCGCGGTTGAGGCCGTTCTTGTAGAGGTCGGCGGGCGCGCGGTTTGAGGTGGTGACGACGGTCACCGCCGCCTCCAGCAGGCCGGTGAACAGGCGGCTGAGGATCATCGCGTCGGGCGAGTTGGTGACCATCATCTCGTCGAAGGCGATCAGGCGGGTTTCCTCCGCCAGCGCGGCGGCGACGGGGGCGATCGGGTCGCCGGCTTCCTTGCGGCGCTCGATCGCGATGCGGCCGTGCACCTCGATCATGAATTCGGAGAAGTGGACGCGGCGTTTGCGGTCTAGGCGCACGTTGGCGAAGAACAGGTCCATCATCATCGACTTGCCGCGGCCGACGTCGCCGAACATGTAGACGCCGCAGGGGGGCGGTGCGGCGCGGCCGGTCAGGCGGGCGAGAAGGCCGGTTTTCTTCGGGCTTTCGAGTTCGGCTGCGAGCATGTCGAGGCGGATCGCGGCGGCGCGCTGTTCCGGGTCGGTGCGGAGTTCGCCAGCGGCGACGAGCGCGTCATAGGCGTTGAGGACGTTGGTCATTCTGGTGCTCCTGCGAACGCAGGAGCCCGGGATTACCGGCTTCAACGCTCGTGGCTCTGGGCTCCTGCGTGCGCAGGAGCACGGAAATTATTGCAGCGAGGGCGGCGGGGTTGATTTGCGCAGGGTGCCGGTGAAACTGGCGATCGTCGGCCTGTCGTCCTGCACGACCAGACCGCGCAGGAAGAGCATGCGGCTGGTTTCGCGCAGCAGTTCGATGCGCGCCTCCAACGGCACGCCGATCATGCCGCCGCCGATGAACTGCGCCGACAGGTCGAGCGTCACCGCGCCCCCTGCCCCCAAGACGCCGAAGCCACGCGCCGCCGCGAACAGCGCCACGTCCATGAAGCCGAGCAGCGCGCCGCCGTGGACGTTATCGCGCATGTTGGAATGTTCGTGCCGCGGCAGCATCCGGACGCGGGCGATCTCCCCCTCGACGCGGACGTGCAGCGGCTCGATGAAGGCGTTGTACCGCGTGGTGTCGCGGAACTGCCAGCGCTTCCAGCCCGGCAGTTCCGGATCGTCCTCGTAACTGAAGACCGGTAATGGCGTGTCCGTCACCGTCGGTTACAGGATGCGCTCGGCTTCCATCTTCTTGACCTCGGCAATCGCCTTGGCCGGGTTCAGACCCTTGGGACAGGTATTCGCGCAGTTCATGATCGTGTGGCAGCGATACAGGCGGAAGGGATCTTCCAGCTGGTCGAGGCGCTCGCCCGTCATTTCGTCGCGACTGTCGGCGAGCCAGCGATAGGCCTGGAGCAGGATCGCCGGCCCCAGGAACTTGTCGGCGTTCCACCAATAGCTGGGGCAGGACGTCGAGCAGCAGGCACACAGGATGCATTCGTACAGCCCGTCCAGCTTGGCGCGATCCTCAGGCGACTGGAGCCGCTCCTTGCCCGAAGGCGGCGGCGACACCGTCTGCATCCACGGCTTGATCGACGAATATTGCGCGTAGAAGTGCGTGAAATCGGGAACGAGGTCCTTGATCACGTCCATCGCGGGCAACGGCGTGATCTTCACCTCGCCCTTCACGTCCTCGATCGCGGTGGTGCAGGCGAGGCCGTTGCGGCCGTCGATGTTCATCGAGCACGATCCGCAGATGCCCTCGCGGCACGAACGGCGGAAGGTGAGCGAGCTGTCCTGCTCCGCCTTCATCTTGATCAGCGCATCGAGCACCATCGGGCCGCAATCGTCGAGATTGATCTCGAACGTGTCGTAGCGCGGGTTCTCGGCGGTATCGGGGTCGTAGCGATAGACCTTGAAGGTCTTGATGCGCTTGGCGTCACCGGTCGTTTTATGGACCTTGCCCTTTGCCTTGACCTTGCTGTTCTTGGGCAGGGTGAACTCGGCCATCGCCGCTACGCTCCTATTGAATGCTGCGTTGCGGCTATGCCTTTCGGGGGCGCGGCGCAACCCCCGAGAGATAAGGCCGGGATCAGATCACATCAAGAACGAGGCCACGGTCGCGCGCCTCTTCCGCCTCGATATACCAGTTGGATGGCGCCTTGCTCTGCAATTCTTCGAAGGTGACGCCAGAGCCGCGGACGATGTCGCGGAAGCCCTCTTCCTGAATCTTCACCGATTCCTCGATCTCGTGCAGCTTGGCCTTGAGCATCGCCGGCAGTGTCGTCAGGGGGCCGGACAGGTTGATCGTGCTCGTCATCGAACGTTCGTGCAGCATCAGCCGGGTGCCGCGGGTCAGGAACCGCTTTTCGACCGGGAACGCTGACATGAAGGTCGCACCGGCGGAATAGACCGCAACCTTGCCGAGAAACAGTATTTCGCGACCGGAATAATCCCGTAGCAGACGGATATCGGCGCCCATCGCGCGGCCCATTTCGGGATCGCCGCCGAGCGTGGTGATCGACACGACCAGCGGGCCGTCCTGCGGCGCGTCCGCCAGCTGCGTCTTGAAGCGCGCGTACATCATGTCGTCGACCACGCCGTGGAGCTGGATGTGGGGGAACGCGAGCAAGGGATATTTGCTGGCGGTGTTCGCGGAGTTGTTGTCGGTCATGGCGCGGCGAACCCCTGCGGTGCAGCAATGTTCCGATGCGGACGCATGGCTGACGGATTGTCCGGGTGCCGATGTCATCGCAGGGAACCGGCCACGACGCTGAGGCGCTTCACCCGCTCCACCCTGCCGGAGACGATCGCCCATGAAATCAACGCTCAAGCCGCTGTCCGAGCAAGTGATCGTCATTACCGGGGCGAGTTCCGGCATCGGCCTGGAAACTGCGCGGTCGGCCGCGCGCCAAGGGGCCAAGGTGGTGCTCGTCGCACGCGACGGGGAAGCCCTGCAAAGCATCGTCGCAGAAATCACCGCCGCTGGCGGCACCGCGGATTTCCATGCCGCCGATGTCGGCGACCCCGAGGCGGTTCGTGCGGCGGCCAGCCACGCCGTCCAGCGCTTCGGACGGATCGACACCTGGGTGAACAACGCGGGCAGCGCCATCTATGGCAAACTGCTCGACGTTCCGGACGACGAGCACCGCCAGCTGTTTCGCACCAACTATTTCGGGATGGTGCACGGATGCCGCGCCGCGGTGCCGCATATGCGGGATGTCGGCGGCGCGCTGATCACGATCGGCTCGATCGCGTCGGACATGCCGAGCCCGCTGATGGGCGCCTATGCCGCGACGAAGCATGCTGCAAAGGCCTATGTCGACACGCTGCGCATGGAACTGGCGAACGAAGGCGTACCGATCGTCGTCACGCTCGTGAAGCCATCGGGTATCGATACGCCGGTCGCGCAGCATGCCATCAATCATGCCGGCGGCGAGGCTCAGGTGCCGCCCCCGGTATACGACCCGAAGCTGGTTGCCGATGCGATCCTGTTCTGTGCGACGCATCCGAAGCGGGACCTGACGATGGGCGGTGCCGGCCGCGCGCAGGCGCTGTTCGCGGCGCATTTCCCGCATCTGTTCGACCGCCTCGCGCCAAAGGCAGCGGCGAGCTTCGTCGATCCGACGAAAGAACAGCCCGGCCCCGGCAACCTGTTCGCCAGCGCCGCAACCGGTCGCGTGCGTTCGGGCGAGCATCCCGCGGCGCGCACGACCAGCCTCTACACCGCAGCGGCCAAGCATCCCGGCATCACCGCCGCCGTCGCTGCGACCATCGCGGCCGGCGTCGGCGCGTTCGTTTACGGCCATCCATCGCGTGATCCCGACCGGCCGGCGCGTATCGGCAGGCAAGGTGATCGGGCATGAGCGGCGTCGACTGGCGCATGAGCGCGGTGCTCGCCAACGTCGAGCGCGGCGGGAATGAAGTGCCGGAGGTGACGAGCCTGGAGAATGCCGTCCGTGCGTGGCTGGCGCTCGACAATACGTTGCAGAACGACGCGATCCTGCGACCCGAGCATCCGGTGGTGCTGGACGGCGAACGGGTGACCGTATTGGCAGGACAGGCGATCCGGACTTTGGCGGATCGGCTGGGTTGATGGATCCGGCGGGCGCTGAGCGGCCGGTACGCGCGGCCTCGTGGATGATGGCCGACTTCACAGCTCGTCACTGCGAGCGTAGCGAAGCAATCCAAGGTCGGATCAGGACGCCCTGGATTGCTTCGCGACACTCGCAAAGACGGAATCAGCGGGTCAACTCACGCCGCCCGGAACATCTCCGGCGGGAGCGCCATCAGCGATTCCGCGCCGCCTTCGATCTTGCGGCGGAGCGCGCCTGCGTCGGGGCAGATCCGCTCGGCGAAGAAGCGCGCGGTAACCAGCTTGGCGTCGAGGAAGGCGGTGTCGCCCTCGCCTGCCGTCTTCAGCTCGGCCGCGGCCTTGGCCATGCGGAGCCACATCAGGCCGGTCGCGACGATGCCCATCAGGTGCATGTAGGGCACCGCGCCGGCACCGACGTTCTCCGGGTTCTTCATGCCGTTGGCCATAAACCACATCGTCGCGGCCTGAAGCTCGCCCAGCGCCTTCTTCAGCGCGGTTGCGATCGTCGCGGTCGCCTCGACGCCCTCGGCCGCCGCGGTTTCCTCGGCGACGATCTTGAACAGCGCCTGCACCGCACGGCCGCCCTTGGTGGCGAGCTTGCGGCCGACGAGGTCCATCGCCTGCACGCCGTTGGTGCCTTCGTAGATCATCGCGATACGGGCATCGCGGACATACTGCTCCATACCCCATTCGGCGATATAGCCATGGCCGCCATAAACCTGCTGCGCATTGGTCGCGACCTCATAGCCCTTGTCGGTGCCGACGCCCTTGATCACCGGGGTCAGCAGGCCGATCAGGTCGCCGGCCATCTCGCGCTCTTCCTCGGTCGCGCCGTGATGTTCGAGATCGACCTGGAGCGCACCCCAGAGGCAGAGCGCGCGCAGGCCCTCGGTCCACGCCTTGCCCTCCATCAGCATGCGGCGGATGTCGGGGTGGACGAACAGCGTATCCGCCTTTTCGTTCGGCTCCTTCGGTCCGGTCAGCGCGCGGCCCTGACGCCGGTCCTCGGCGTACTGGACGGCGTTCTGGTAGGCGACTTCGGCGATGCCGAGGCCCTGAAGCCCCACGCCGAGACGTGCGGCGTTCATCATGATGAACATCGCGGCGAGGCCCTTCATCTCCTCGCCGACCAGCCAGCCCTTCGCGCCGTCATAGTTCATGACGCAGGTCGAATTGGCGTGGATGCCCATCTTGTGCTCGATCGAGCCGCAGGTGACGGCATTGCGCTCACCCAGCGATCCGTCCTCGTTGACCATCACCTTCGGCACCACGAACAGCGAGATGCCCTTCGAGCTGTCCGGCGCACCCGGCGTCTTGGCCAGCACGAGGTGGATGATGTTGTCCGTGAGGTCGTGCTCGCCGGCCGAGATGAAGATCTTGGTGCCGGTGATCGCGTACGATCCGTCCGCCTGCGGCTCCGCCTTGGTGCGGATCAGGCCGAGATCGGTGCCGCACTGCGGCTCGGTCAGGTTCATCGTGCCGCCCCATTCGCCCGACACCATCTTGGGAACGTACATCGCCTGCTGCTCGGGGCTGCCCTTCGCGACCAGCGCGGCGATTGCGCCATGCGTGAGGCCGGGGTACATCGCGAACGCCATGTTCGACGAGATCATATATTCCTGGAACGCAATCGACACGACGTGCGGCATGCCCTGTCCGCCGTACTCCGGTGCGTTGCCCAGCGTCGCCCAGCCGCTCTCGACATATTGCGCATAGGCTTCCTTGAAGCCGGCGGGCGTGGTGACCCGGCCGTCATCATGGCGCGTGCAGCCTTCCTGATCGCCGGACAGGTTGAGCGGGAACAGCACGTCCGCGACGAAGCGACCGCCCTCTTCCAGCACCGCCTCGACCACGTCGGGGGTCGCGGCGTCAAAACCGGGCAGGTTGCTGTAGTTCTGGAGGTCGACGACATGCTCGAGGATGAAGCGCGTGTCGCGGACGGGGGGCGTATACTGGGGCATCCGTTTATCCTTGCGTGTCAGACGTATGGACGGCTTCGACCACCGTCACGAATTCGTTGAGTTCGGCGATGGCGGCGTCGATGTCCTGCTTCTGTTGTTCGAGCAGCGCGATCCGCGCCCGGCAGCGGTCGATCGACACCTGCCGCTGGATGCGCCGGCCATCGCCGACGTCGTAAAGATCGATCATCTCGCGGATTTCACCGAGCGAAAAGCCGACGCGCTTGCCACGCAGGATCCACGCGAGCCGGGCGCGGTCGCGGTGCGAATAGATGCGCTGCGTGCCACGACGTTCGGGCGCGATCAGCCCTTCGTCCTCGTAGAAGCGCAACGCCCGCGCGGTGACTCCGAACTCGTCGGACAGATCGGAGATGGTGAAATGCTCGCGATCGTGGCGATGCTCGATCAGGGCATAAGCGGGTGACGAGGCCATGCCGGACGAGTTACATCACGTTTACGTCAACGTCAATCTACTCACCCGCGAGGCAGAGCAACTTTCCCGATGGCGCGCGCAGCGTCTCCGCTTCCGATGCGGACGCGCTAAGGTGGTCGACGGTGAGCGCCGCGAGCGAGGCCCGGCCGGTGCACAATCGATCGCAGACGCTCGGCATCTCGGCTGGAAAAACGATGCGATCGCCCTCGAATTGCGCGGTGAAGCGGCACGCGCCGAAGGTGACCGCTACACGGTCGCCGCGGCGTTGCGCCGTGCCGGACGCGGCGCAGCCCTGCCCTTCGCCGTAATCGATCAGCGCGCCGATCCGAAACGTGTCGCCTTGATCCGCTACGACGCAAACGCGATCGGTATCGCGCGCCCACGATCCGGCAAGGCTCGCCTTGGCGGGATCGGTCACCAGCCCCGCCTGTACCGCCGCCGCCTCCAGCCGCACGCCGGGCGTGTCTTGCGCTGCGTGCGGCTGCGATCCACACGCGGCCAGCAGCAGCGCGAGCGCCGGCGCCGCCCTCATCCGATCGCCTGCAACCGGTCGCCGTCGATGCGGCGATAGAAGCAGCTGGTCGCCCCAGTGTGGCAGGCGGGGCCGGCGGGGTCGGCGATCACCCAGATCGCGTCCTGATCGCAGTCGATCCGCATCTCGACGACGCGCAGCACGTTGCCGGAGGTCTCGCCCTTCTTCCACAGGCGCTGGCGGCTGCGCGACCAGAAGGTCGCCTCTTTGCTGGCCTGCGTGGCGGCGAGCGCTTCGGCGTTCATGTGCGCGACCATCAGCAGCGCGCCGGCGCGGGTCGTGACAACGGCGGTGACGAGGCCGGCGGCATCGTATTTGGGATCGAGGACGAGTTCGGTTTCGCGGGGATCGGGCATCGGCAAGGCTCTACAAGGCTGCGAGGCGGGGACCAAGCACCTCATGCCCCCGTGCTCCTGCGCAGGCAGGAGCCCAGAGCCACGAACGGTGCAGCTTGTTACCCTAAGCTCCTGCCTGCGCAGGAGCACAACAACTATCCCGCCGCGCGCAAGCCCTCCGGCTCGTGCGCGTGAACGCGGGCGAGCGCCTCGCCCTCCAGCTTCGCCAGTTCCACCAGCGTCTGGTCGAGCGCGTCGCGTTGCGCTTCCAGTTCGACGATGCGCATCCGCACACGCTCGGCGAGCGCACGCATCTGTTCCAGATGCTGCGGGTCGGCGTCGTACAGGTCGAGGAATTCGGCGATGTCGGTGAGCGAGAAGCCGAGCCGCTTGCCGCGCAGGATCAGCTGCATCCGCGCGATCTCGCGCCGGCGATAGACGCGGGTCGTGCCGATGCGGCACGGCTCGATCAGCCCCTTGTCTTCATAGAAGCGCAGGGTGCGGGGGGTGATGCCGAGCATGTCGGCCACCTCCTGAATTCCCTGCAAATCCCCCCTGTCGTCCCCAAGACCGTTCATGCCCACTCCCCGAATCCGCGGTCTAACGCGCCGCTTTCTGCAACTCCTCCTCGACCAGCTCCTTCTTCGAAAGCTTGCCGATCAGCGTCTTGGGCAGAGTGTCGCGGATTTCGACTTCGCGGGGAAGCTCGATCTTGCTGATCTTGTCGCGCAGGAAATCGCGCAAGCCCGCACCGGTAACGACGCCGGGTTCGTTCAGGACGACGAACGCCTTGGGCGCCTGCCCACGATGCGCGTCGGGCACCCCGATCACCACCGCCTCGACCACCGCGGGATGTTCGTACAGCGCCTCTTCGATCACGCGCGGATAGACGTTGTAGCCGCCGCACAGGATCAGGTCCTTGATCCGGTCGACGATGAACAGATAGCCGTCCGCATCGAGATAGCCAACGTCGCCGGTGCGTAGCGCGCCCTCGGCGAACGCCGCCTCGGTCTCGGCGGGCTTGTGCCAATAGCCCGACATGACCTGCGGGCCGCGGGCGCAGATCTCGCCCTTCTCGCCCGCCGGCATGATCCGCGTCGGGTCCTCGCGGTCGCGGATCTCAATCGTCGTACCGGGGAAGGGCAATCCGGCCGATCCTTCCTTGTTCAGCCCCTCGAACGGGTTGCAGGTAATGATCGGCGAGGCTTCGGACAGGCCGTAGCCCTCGACCAGCTTGGATCCGGTGTTCGCCTCGAACGCATGCCGCACCTCGATTGGCAGCGGCGCGCCGCCCGAGATGCAGACCTTTACCGACGACAGATCGGGCCGCTGGTCCGCGCCCAGATTGGCCAGCACGTTGTAGATCGTCGGCACGGCGGGGAAATAGGTCGGCCGCGTCCGCTTCAACGTCGACAGCAATTGCTTCAATTCGAATCGCGGCAGCAGGATCATCTCCGCCCCCACCAACGTGCCGAAGGTCAGCACATTGGTCAGCGCGAAGACGTGGAACAACGGCAGCACACCGAGCACGCGATCCTGTTCGGCGTTCTCGCCACCGACATGGACCAGCATCGCATCGGTGTTGGCGACGATATTGGCATGGGACAGCATCGCCGCCTTGGGCACGCCGGTGGTGCCGCCGGTATATTGCAGCACCGCGACCTCGTCCGGAGCGACGGGGACCGACGTCGGCTTGCCACCCTTCGCCATCAGGTCGGCAAAGAACAGATGCTGCGGCGTACGCGGTGCCCGGCCGATCTCGCCCCGCTTGACGATCCGGTAGGCGAACTTCTTGAACGTCGGCAGCACGTCCGCGATCGGACAACTGATGACGTGACGGATGCCAGTCTCGCCCGCCACCTTCAAAACGCGCGCCTGGATATCCGCGACATCGGGGGTGACGATGATCTCCGCCCCCGAATCCTCGACCAGATGCGTCAACTCCCGCTCGACGTAGAGCGGATTGACGTTGACGACGATCCCGCCCGCCTTCAGCGTCGCGTAGAACAGGATGGGATAATACGGCGTGTTCGGCAGACACAGCGCGACGCGCGTCCCCTTCACCACCCCCAACGCCTGCAACCCCGCCGCCGCACGATCAACCGCCGCGCCCAGATCGCCCCAGGTCGTGATCCGCCCCATGAAGTCGATCGCCGCACGATCCGGAAAGCGCGCCACCGACCGGTCGAGCATATCGCCGAGCAGCCGCGGGTTGGCTGGCAGCGGCACGCCTTGCTTGATCGCCAGCGGCGCAGCCGCTTCGATGTTGGCGGTTTCGCTCATCAATGCTTCCTCTCGAACTCTACCATCGAGCATATTGTCCGCTCGTGCCACTTGACGTAATGGGAAGGTATCGCACCTATACGGCATACCGCAAGCTCGAATGCCAATCAGAGAGGATATCATGACCAACGTCGTCATCGCCGGTTACGCGCGCTCGCCGTTCCACCTCGCCGGCAAGGGCGCGCTCGCCCGCGTCCGTCCCGACGATCTCGCCGCGCAGACGATCCGCGGGCTGATCGCAAAGACCGGCGTCGATGCCGCGGAGATCGAGGATATCATCCTCGGCTGCGCCTTCCCCGAGGGCGAACAGGGTCTTAACGTCGCGCGGCTGATCGGGTTGCTCGCCGACCTGCCGCTGTCGGTCGGTGGCATGACGGTCAACCGCTTCTGCGGATCGTCGATGAGCGCGATCCACATCGCGATGGGCCAGATCCAGATCGGCGCGGGCGAGGCGTTCATCTGCGCCGGCCTCGAATCGATGAGCCGCATCCCTATGGGCGGCTACAATCCCCTCCCCAACCCGGTGCTCGCGAAGGCGAACCCCGGCGCGTACATGGGGATGGGCGACACGGCGGAGAACGTCGCGACCAAATACCAGATCACCCGCGGCGAGCAGGACGCCTTTGCGGTGAAGAGCCAGCACAAGGCCGCGGCCGCGCGCGCCGACGGTCGCCTGACCGACGAGATCGTGCCGATCACTACCAAGGCGGGCACGGTCAGCGAGGACGGCACGATCCGCTCCGACACCACCGTTGAAGCGCTCGGCGGACTCAAGCCCGCGTTCAGCCTGGAAGGGTCGGTGACCGCCGGCACCTCGTCGCCGCTGACCGATGGCGCGTCTGCGGTGCTGGTGACCTCGGAAGAGTTCGCCAAGAAGCACGGCCTCAAGATCCTCGCCCGTATCGTCGCGGTCGGCGTGTCGGGCATCGAGCCCGAGACGATGGGCCTCGGCCCGATCAGCGCCTCGCAAAAGGCGCTGTCGCGTGCGGGCATCAAGGTCGGCGACCTCGACGTGGTCGAGATCAACGAAGCCTTCGCCAGCCAGGCGATCGCCTGCATCCGCGACCTCGGCCTGAAGGAAGAGACGATCAACCTCGACGGCGGCGCGATCGCGATCGGCCATCCGCTCGGCGCGACCGGTGCGCGGATCGTCGGCAAGGCGGCAGCGCTGCTGGAGCGCGAGGGCGGCCGCTATGCACTGGCGACCCAGTGCATCGGCGGCGGTCAGGGCATCGCCACGGTGCTGGAGCGCGCATAATGGCTGACCAGATCAAGAAAGTCTGCGTGATCGGCGCGGGCGTCATGGGCGCCGGCATCGCCGCTCAGGTCGCCAACGCCGGTATTCCCGTGCTGCTGCTCGACATCGTCCCTCGCGAGGGTGACGACCGCGACGCCGTCGCCAAGGGGGCGGTCGCCAAGATGCTCAAGACCGAACCCGCCCCCTTCATGTCGAAGGGTGCGGCGAAGCTGGTCGAGACCGGCAACATCGACGACCATCTCAATCGCGTCGCCGAATGCGACTGGATCGTCGAGGCGATCGTCGAACGGCTCGACATCAAGCAGGCGCTCTACGCCAAGCTCGAAGCTCTCAAGCGGCCCGGCGCCGCGGTGTCGTCGAACACCTCGACGATCCCGCTCGGCAACCTCGTGGAAGGACGATCGGACCAGTTCAAGGCCGATTTCCTCATCACCCACTTCTTCAATCCGCCGCGCTACATGCGGCTGATCGAAATCGTGCGCGGCGAACACACCGACGCTGGCGTCGCGGGCAAGGTCGAGGATTTCGTCGACCGCTTCATGGGCAAGCGCATCGTCCGCGCCAAGGACACGCCCGGCTTCATCGCCAACCGCATCGGCACCTATTGGCTCGCCGTCGCGATCAACGCGGCGATGGATCAGGGACTGACCGTCGAGGAGGCCGACCAGATCGGCGGCCGTCCGATGGGCGTACCCAAGACCGGCATCTTCGGCCTCGTCGATCTCGTCGGCGTCGACCTGATGCCGCTGCTGTCTAAAAGCCTGTCGTCCACCCTGCCGCAGGGCGACCCCTATTTCGACACGGTGCGCGACATGCCGCTGGTCGACAAGATGATCGCCGAGGGCTTTACGGGGCGCAAGGGTAAGGGCGGCTTCTACCGCTTCGACAAGGCGACCAAGACCAAACTCGCGCTCGACCTGGCCACCGGCGAATACCGCGAGGGGCAGAAGCCCGCCGCACTGCTGCCCAAGGCGGAAAAGGACCTCGCCGCCCTCATCGCCACCCCCGGCAAGGTCGGCGACTATGCCTGGGAAATCCTCGGCAAGACCTTGTCCTACGCGGCGATGCTGGTCGGCGAAGCGGCAGACGATATCGTCGCGATCGATGATGCGATGAAGCTCGGCTATAACTGGAAGTTCGGTCCGTTCGAGCTGCTCGACCGGATCGGTGCCGCCACCTTCGCCGCCCGCCTGCGCGACGAGGGCCGCGAGGTTCCCGCCATCCTCGACACGGCCGGCAACCGCAGCTTCTACCGCGTGGTCGAGGGCAAGCGCCAGTTCCTCACCCTCGCCGGCGACTATCGGGACGTCGTCCGCGGTGACGGCGTGCTGTTGCTGGAGGATATCAAGCTCGCCTCGGAACCGCTCCTCAAGAACGCCTCCGCGGCGCTCTGGGACGTCGGCGACGGCGTCGCGGCGCTCGAGTTCACCACCAAGATGAACGCGCTCGACGGCGAAATCATGGGCCTGATCCAGCAAGCGATCCCGCTGGTGCAGGAACGCTTCAAGGCGCTGGTGATCTACAACGAAGGGTCGAACTTTTCCGCCGGCGCCAACCTCGGCATGGCGATGTTCGCAGTCGCCGCAGGCATGTGGGGCGAGATCGAGAAGCTGATCTCGGGCGGGCAACAGGCGCTGAAGGCGCTGAAATACGCCCCCTTCCCCGTCATCGCCGCGCCCGCCGGCATGGCGCTGGGCGGTGGTTGCGAGGTGCTGCTCCATTCCGACGCGGTGCAGGCGCATGCCGAAACCTATGTCGGGCTGGTCGAATGCGGCGTCGGCCTGCTCCCCGGCTGGGGCGGCAACGGCGAGATGCTCGATCGCATGGCCAAGTCGCCGATGATGCCGCGCGGCCCGATGCCCGCGGTCGCCAAGGCGTTCGAGACGATCTCGACCGCGCAGGTATCCAAGTCGGCGGCGCTGGCGAAGGAGATGATGTTCCTCCGCGCGTCGGACGGCATCACGATGAACCGCGACCGGTTGCTGGCGGACGCCAAGGCCAAGGCGCTGTCGCTGGTCGACGGCTATAAGGCCCCCGAAAAGCCGACCTTCCGCCTGCCCGGCGAAAGCGGCCGCGTCGGCATTGCGGGCGTCGTCGATGGCTTCCGCAAAAAGGGCATGGCCACGGAATATGACGAGGTCGTCTCGGCGCGTCTGGCGAATGTCCTCACCGGCGGCGAGGCCGATCTGGTCGACATCGTGCAGGAGGACGACCTGCTGACGCTGGAACGCGAGGCGTTCATGGAAGCGGTACGCGATCCCCGCACCCAGGCGCGCGTCCAGCAGATGCTGACGACGGGCAAACCACTGCGCAACTGACGCATCCTTCATATTCCTCCCCCGCAAGGGGGAGGTGGCGCCGCAAAGCGGTGACGGAGGGGGAGGTAAGCGACGCACTCTAAAATTGGAGTGCATCGCCCACCTCCCCCTCCACCATTCGGCTGGCGCCGAACGGTCCCCCTCCCCCTCGCGAGGGAAGAATATTAGGCGTCTTGGCACCGATCCACCCCGCGATCGTTACGCCCGCATCACCTCATGCCGCCGCAATGAACGACATGACACTTGACACATCTTGCCAATCCCCTAACCGAGCCGCCAACTGCCGTATACGGCAGGGCGCTCGCCATTAGGTCACCGTTCATCTAACGGCTGCCACAGGTGACGTTCAACGTGACCGTACAGTTACGGCGCGGAGCTGACACGGCTTACCCGATGCCCGCGGCTTTTAGCGGGCGTCACGGAGAGGAGATTACGCTCATGTCCCTGTTGCTGCTCGGTGCGCTGCTTGCCGCCGCTCCCGCTCCCGCCGCCGACCTCGCGATCGGTCGCTGGAAGACCGAGACCAAGAACGGCGTCGTCGAAATCCAGCGCTGCGGCGCATCGATCTGCGGTCGCCTGCTCACCTCCGACCTGCTCCGCCAGCGTCCCGACCTGAAAGACGGCAACAACCAGAACGCGGCGCAGCGTAATCGCCCGCTGAAGGGTCTGTTATTGATCAGCGGCTTTACCGCCGAGTCCGACGCATGGTCCGGTGGCCAGATCTACAATCCCGACGACGGCAAGACCTACAAAGCCAAGGTTACACCGGTCGACGCCAACACGCTGAAGGTCCGCGGCTGTGTCTTCGTGCCACTCTGCAAGACCCAGACCTGGACCCGCGTCCGTTAAAGATTGCCTCCCCAAAACCTACCAGTAAGCTTCAGGAAGACCCATTATGTCGTTGCGTTTCAAGGCTCCCCTCCTCGCCACCGCCGTTCTCGGTTCGTTCGGTGTCGCTACCGTCGCGCACGCGCAGGCCTTCTACCTGCAAGAGCAGTCGGCACGTGGTGCAGGCCGTGCATTTTCGGGTGAAGTCGCCGACACCGGCCCGCAGTCGCTGTGGTGGAACCCCGCCGCGATCGCCGGCATGCAGAACGGCGAAGCCGCGATCAACGCCTCGGTGATCCGTCCGAAGGGCAAGGTCGTCAACAACGGCACGTTGATCCGCCGTCCGGGCGGCCAATTCGCGCCCGTCGGTGGCGACCAGCTGGCCAAGGACCCGATCGACAACGGCATTCTGCCCTCGGGCGCGATCGCCATGCCGTTCGGCCCGGTCGCGATCGGCCTCGCGGTCACGTCGCCCTACAGCTTCACCACCGATTACGATTCGACTAGCTGGACCCGCTACAGCGCGACCCGCACTAAGCTGCAGACGATCGATATCCAGCCGTCGATCGCCATCGCGCTGACCGACTGGCTGCGCGTCGGCGGTGGTGCCAATGTCGAGCACGTCTACGCCAGCCTTGGCAACAACCTGCCGAACCTGTCGGCGGCGCTGCCCGATGGCCGCCAGAAGCTGGAAGGCGACGGCTGGGATCTCGGCTGGACCGCCGGCTTCCAGATGCACAACGACTGGGCGACCGTCGGCGTCAGCTACAAGTCGCGCATCGAGCACACGCTGAAGGGCGACCTGCTGGTCGAGGGGCTCCAGGGCCCGCTCGCCGCGCAGAACCGCACGGTCAACGACGTCGAGGCGAGCTTTTACACGCCCGCACAGGTCATCGTCGGTGCCCGCATCCGCGCCACCCCGGCGCTGACGCTGAACGGGCAGGCGGTTCGCTATAACTGGAGCAAGTTCGACGCGATCCGCCTCGGCGCGCCGCTCAATCAGGCGCTGCCCGAGAACTATCGCGACAGCTACAGCCTCGCCGGCGGCATCGACTATACGATCTCGCCGCAGCTGACGCTCCGCGCCGGCGTCCAGCACGCCACCACGCCGACCCAGAACGGTTTGCGCGATGCGCGCGTGCCCGACGCCAACCGCTGGAACTACGGCGCCGGCGGCACCTTCCAGCTGACGCCGAAGATCGGCATCGATCTCGCTGCGAACTATGTCGACTTCAAGAACACCACGATCGATCGCGTGACGGCGGCCTATGCCGGCACCGCGGTGCAGACGCCGGTCGTCACCAACGGCTACCTGCGCGACGCCAGCGCCGTCGTGATCTCCGCCGGTGCGCATATCGGCTTCTGATCGGCCGAAATCCGGGTTCCGCCTCGAATAGGTGGAACCCGGACCTATCGTCCCGCGTATCTCCCAACAAGCGTTTGCTTTGGGTGGATATCGCACGTTAGAGCACCTCCAGAGCCGGTGAACGCCAGCGACGATCGCCGCGGCGTTTTCAATAGCATCAGGGGGTCTCTTATGAGCCAGAACGAACTACAGGTATCCCGCCGCGGCGTCATCGCGGGCGGGACCGTCGGCGTGGCGGCGACCGCGCTGCCCGCCGAGGCCGCGACCCCGCCGTTGCAGGATCGCGCGGCACCGCCGACGATGCCGGTGACGCTGAAGGTCAACGGCAAGACCAGCCGCCTCGACCTCGACACCCGCACGACCCTGCTCGACGCGTTGCGCGAACATTGGAAGCTGACCGGCACCAAGAAGGGGTGCGACCACGGCCAGTGCGGCGCGTGCACCGTCCTCGTCGACGGTCGCCGGATCAATTCCTGCCTCACCCTCGCGGTGATGCACGACGGCGATGAGATCACCACGATCGAAGGCCTCGGCAAGCCCGACGACCTGCACCCGATGCAGGCCGCCTTCATCAAGCACGACGGCTATCAGTGCGGCTATTGCACCCCCGGCCAGATCTGCTCGGCGGTCGCGGTGCTCGACGAGATCAAGCGCGGCGTCCCCAGCCATGTGCAGGCCGACATCACCGGGGCGGCGCAACCGACCGCGATGGAGATGCGCGAACGGATGAGCGGCAACATCTGCCGTTGCGGCGCCTATTCCAACATCATCGAAGCGATGAGCGACGTCGCGGGGGCAGAAGCATGAAGGCCTTTACCTACGAACGCGCCACCACGCCCGCCGCGGCGGCCGCGGCGGTCGCGGCCAGGCCGGGCGCGAAGTTCATCGCCGGCGGCACCAACCTGCTCGACCTGATGAAGCTGCAGATCGAGGAGCCGGTGCATCTGGTCGACGTCAACCGCCTGAAGCTCGACAAGATCGAGCCGACGTCGGACGGCGGGCTGCGCATCGGCGCGCTGGTGCGCAACACCGACCTCGCCAGCGACGCCCGGGTCCGCCGCGACTATGGCGTGCTCAGCCGCGCGATCGTCGCCGGCGCATCGGGCCAGCTGCGCAACAAGGCGACCACCGCGGGCAACCTGCTCCAGCGCACCCGCTGCCCGTATTTCTACGACACCAACCAGCCGTGCAACAAGCGCAAACCGGGCTCGGGATGCGCTGCGATTGGCGGTTATAGCCGGCAGCTCGGCATCATCGGCACCAGCGATGCGTGCATCGCCACCTATCCCGGCGACATGGCGGTCGCCATGCGCGTGCTCGACGCGACCGTCGAGACGGTTCAGCCCAATGGTCAGACGCGGAAGATCCCGATCGCCGACTTCCATCGGCTGTGGGGCGATACGCCGCACATCGACACGAACCTGAAGCCGGGCGAGCTGATTACCGCTGTGACCCTGCCGAAGCCGGTCGGCGGCACGCATATCTACCATAAGGTGCGCGACCGCGCCTCTTACGCCTATGCACTCGTGTCGGTGGCGGCGATCCTCCAGCCCGACGGCACCGGCCATGTCGCGATCGGCGGCATCGCGCCCAAGCCGTGGCGCGTCGAGGCGGCGGAAGCCGCCCTGCCGCAGGGTGCCAAGGCGACCGCGGCCCGGATGCTCGCCGGCGCAAAACCGACCCAAGACAATGCCTTCAAGGTCCCCCTCGTCGAGCGCACGCTCGCCGCGGTGATGGCCGAAGCGAAAGAAGCAGCATGAAGTTCGACACACCCGCAGGCCGGAACCCGATCGACCAGCTGAAGGTCATCGGCAAGCCGACCGACCGCATCGACGGCAAGTTCAAGACCACCGGCACGGCGCCCTACGCCTACGAACGCCATGACGTCGCACCCAACGCGGCCTATGGCTATGTCGTCGGCGCCGGCATCGCCAAGGGACGCATCGCGAGCATGGACCTCGGCGCGGCGAAGGCTGCGCCGGGCGTGCTGACGATTGTCACCGCCGATACCGCGGGCCCGCTCACCAAAGGCGACTTCAACACCGCCAAGCTGCTCGGCGGTCCGGCGATCGATCATTATCATCAGGCGATCGCACTCGTGGTGGCCGAGACATTCGAACAGGCGCGCGCAGCGGCATCGTTGATCCGCATCGATTATGCCCGCGAGAAAGGTCGCTTCGACCTCGACACGGCGCTCAAGACCGCACCGCTGAAGGGCGACAGCAGCGGCGAGGGCAGCGCCGCCCCCGCGGTCGATCGCGTCGGCAATTTCGAACAGGCCTTCGCCGCCGCGCCGGTCAAGATCGATTCTCTCTACGAAACGCCCGACCAGAGCCATGCGATGATGGAGCCGCATGCCAGCACCGCATCGTGGGCGGGCGACAAGCTGACGCTATGGACGTCCAACCAGATGATCGCCTGGGGCAAGGGCGACGTCGCCAAGACGCTCGGCATCCCCAAGGACAACGTCCGCCTGATCTCGCCCTACATCGGCGGCGGTTTCGGGGGTAAGCTGTTCGTCCGCGCCGATGCGATCCTCGCCGCACTGGGCGCGAAGCAGGCCGGGCGTCCGGTCAAGGTCACGCTCCAGCGCCCGTTGATGATCAACAACGCCACGCACCGTCCGGCGACGCGCCAGCGCATCCGGCTGGCCGCAGGCAAGGACGGCAAGCTCACGGCGATCGCGCACGAAAGCGGTTCGGGCGATCTGCCCGGCGGCGGCCCGGAAACGGCGGTGTCGCAGACCAAGCTGCTCTACGCGGGCGCCAATCGCCTGACCTCGATGCGCCTCGCCGTCCTCGACCTGCCCGAGGGCAATGCGATGCGTGCGCCCGGCGAGGCACCCGGGCTGATGGCGCTCGAGGTCGCGATGGACGAGATGGCGGAAAAGCTGGGGATGGACCCGGTCCAGTTCCGCATCGTCAACGACACGCAGGTCGATCCGGAAAAGCCGGAGCGCAAGTTCTCGCAGCGCCAGCTGGTAGAATGCCTGCGTATGGGTGCGGACAAGTTCAGCTGGTCCCAGCGCAATCCCAAGCCGCGCTCCGTGCGCGACGGTCGCTGGCTCGTCGGCATGGGCGTCGCCTCCGGCTTCCGCAACAACATCACGATGAAGTCCGCCGCCCGCGTCGGGATCGACAGGAAGGGCGTCGTCACCGTCGCCACCGACATGACCGACATCGGCACCGGGAGCTACACGATCATCGCGCAGACCGCCGCCGAAGTCATGGGCGTGCCCCTCGACAAGGTCGTCGTACTGCTCGGCGACAGCTCCTTTCCCGCCGCGGCAGGCTCGGGTGGCCAATGGGGTGCGAACAGCTCGACCGCCGGCGTCTATGCCGCCTGCATGAAACTGCGCGAGGCCGTCGCCCAGAAGCTGGGCTTCAACTCCGCCGACGTCGAATTCGCCGACGGCAAGGTTCGCGCCGGCAACCGCAGCGTAGCGCTGTCCGAAGCCGCGGGCGACAAGGGCCTGTCCGCCGAGGACACGATCGAGTTCGGCGATCTCGCCAAGAAGGAACAGCAATCGACCTTCGCCGGCCATTTCGTCGAGGTCGGCGTCGACGCCTATACCGGCGAGATCCGCGTACGCCGCATGCTCGCGGTCTGTGCGGCGGGGCGCATCCTCAACCCGAAGTCGGCACGAAGTCAGGTGATCGGCGCGATGACGATGGGCGTCGGCGCGGCGCTGATGGAGGAACTCGCGGTCGACAAGCGCTTCGGCTTCTTCGTCAACCACGATCTCGCCAGCTATGAAGTGCCGGTGCACGCCGACATTCCGCATCAGGAGGTGATCTTCCTCGACGAAGTCGATCCGATGTCGTCGCCGATGAAGGCGAAGGGGGTCGGCGAGCTCGGCCTGTGCGGCGTCGGCGCGGCGATCGCCAACGCGATCTATAACGCCAGCGGCGTCCGCATCCGCGAATACCCCATCACGCTCGACAAGATCATCGCCGGCGCAGCGATGGTGGCCTGATATCCAACGGCCACGGTGGGTCGGAAGCGTTAAGCCGCGCGCTTGGTCGCTCGCTGATACGCCCCCTCCACCACGGCTTCGCCGCGGTCCCTCCCCTGCTCAAGCGAGGGAGGACTGGCTCATTCCCCCGGCGAGCCGGGCCGGTGCAGCGAAGCCGGTAAACGGGCAAGATATGCTACGAACTGCTTCGCCTGCTTCGCCTGCTTCGCCTGCTTCGCAGCAATCCCGTCCTAGCGCCCGCGCCCAACCGTCACCTTTGCCACATGCAGCGGATAGTCACGATCGTCCTCGGCCATCCACACCTGCCCACTCGCATCGGTCAGGTAGAAGCGGCAGAAGATGCTGCGCTCATCGACGAAGCGCAGGCACACCCGGTCCGGCGTCACCCGGTAACGTCCGACGGTATCGGGCCGGTCGTAGCTTAATGTATAGCCGTCGCCCGTCGCAGCGAAGCGTTCGACTGGCGGTATGCCGCCCTCGCCTGCCCGGGTCTGGACGCTACCCCGCACCAGTCTGTCCAGGGCATCTCCCCGTATCAGGGTCATGGCGTCCGAACCGCGGATCGGCACCGGAAGGCGCGGCGGTGCCGGATCGGGTGCCGATGGGGAGCAGGCCGCCAGCAGCAGCGGCAGCCAGATCAATGATCGTTTCATGTTCGCTCCGCCCCAGAGGCACGGTCGTTTGCGGCAGGACAGGCCCGCGTACAAGTCCGGCGTTCGCGACGACGCCGATGCAGGAACTTCCCCGGTGGCCATCCGCTTGGACGTGCGCATGACACAACCAAGCATCCTGTGGCTACGCCAGGACCTTCGCCTTCACGATCAGCCTGCACTCGTCGCCGCCGCGCACGAAGGACCGGTCGTGCCGGTCTATGTCCTCGACGACGATGCGCCCGGTGAATGGCGGATCGGCGGAGCGCAACGCTGGTGGCTGCACCACAGCCTGTCCACCCTGGACGCAGCCTTGCGAGCGAAGCACAGCCGGCTGATCCTGCGACGCGGCGATGCGGTATCGATCCTGACGGCACTGATGGAGGAAACCGGTGCTTCCCGCATTCACGCGATCCGTCATTACGAGCCGTGGTGGCGCGATGCGGAGAAAAAACTGGGCGATCGGCTGGAACTGCACGATGGCAACCACCTTGTCCGGCTGGAGGACTTGACCACCGGGAGCGGGACCCCGTTCAAGATGTTCTCGTCATTCTGGAAGGCGCTCCAGTCGCAATTGCCGCCCGCCGATCCCTTTCCCGTCCCGCACGCGATCCCGGCACCGGCGCATTGGCCGATGAGCGACGAGCTTGCGGAATGGACGCTGCTGCCGACCAGACCCGATTGGTCGACCGGCTTCGACAAGGACTGGACGCCCGGCGAAACGGAAGCGCTCGCCAAGGCTAAGGACTGGTCCGACGATGTCGCCGCCTACGACCGCCGCCGCAACCTGCCATCGGAAGAAGGTACGTCTCGCCTGTCGCCGCACCTCCATCACGGGGAGATTTCGCCGCGGGCAATCTATCATGCGCTCGGCGACACCAGGGATGCCGGCGCCTTCCTGCGCGAACTCGCATGGCGGGATTTCACGTCCGGCGTGCTGCTCGCGTTGCCGAAGTACGGCGAGGTCAACGGGCGCCCGAAATACGATGCACTGCCGTGGCGAAAGGATGCCGAGGCGAAACGCGATCTTCAGGCGTGGCAGCAGGGACGCACCGGCTACCCGATCGTCGATGCCGGGATGCGGCAATTGTGGGCGAGCGGGTGGATGCACAATCGCGTCCGCATGATCGCTGCGAGCTTTCTGGTAAAGCACCTGCTGATCGACTGGCGCAAAGGCGAGCGATGGTATTGGGACTGCCTAGTCGATGCGGATTACGGCAACAACGCCGTCAACTGGCAGTGGATCGCCGGTACGGGCGTGGATGCGAACATGTTCGGGCGGATCATGGCGCCACTCAGCCAGTCGGGGAAGTTCGATGCAGCGGACTATATCCGCGAATGGGTGCCGGAACTGCGCGACCTGACGGACGCGACGATCCACGATCCCGACGATAGCGGTGTCCGGCCGAACGACTATCCGGCCAAGCTGATCGGCCATCGCGAGGCGCGCGAGCGGGCGCTGGCAGCCGCGGCGACACTGCGCTGACGCTCAGCCCGCGACGGGCAACCGCCCGGTGACGTCCTCCATCATCTGCTGCGCCATGCCGGAGATACGCATCGGCGCGCCCATGTCGACCGGCGTATTACGCTCTACTTCGGCAAGCCGACGCTGTTCCAGCACCTTGATCCAGCGCAGCGTTGCAGCCTCAGAATGGCGAATCAGCGCTGCGATGCAACGCGGGGTGAGCGACCGCCCTTCCATTTCAGCGAGGTAAAGATGGAGCAATGCCTCCAGCGCCGGCGATCCGATCAGGTCGTCGCCGAATGCATGCTTCGCGGCGCCGATGGTTTGCAGCAGCGTCGTGGCGTGCTGCCGCAGTCGCGCCTCCGCGCACGTGGCCGGCGGATCCGGCTGCGGCTCGCAGGTTGCGATCAGGCGCTTTTCCCCGCAGCCATCGGCAAAGGCGGAGACGTGGTTACACACCCACTGCAGCTGCCCGTCACCGCGAACGTAGCGCTTGGTAATCTGGAATGCATGACCGTGACGCACCAGCCGGTGCAGCAGCATGTCGTTGACCACCTGATCCCCCGGCGCGGTAAATTCGAGCGGCGAACGACCAATCACCTCGATCCGTGGCCGCGCCAGCAATTCCAGATAGGCGTCGTCTGCCGACACGATCCGCCATCGCTCGTCCGTGATGCATTGCGCCACCGGCGCAGATCGAACCGTCATTGCCACTCCCTTGAGAACGGTGCGGCGGGTCGCATTAATCTGTTTTAATTGCAATGGCTTATCTAAGGTTGGCTACATCGTGCCGGCATATCCCCTCGCCCGGAGCGCGATCGTACCTATATCAGGATACGACAGCGGTACGGCCCCATGACAACGATCGGCCCCCGTCCACCGGAGAGGCCATCCACGCACGAAGGTCGTTACGCCCGTCATGAATCTGCATCTCCCAGCCGCTCTGGATCCGCGTCAGCTATTGCGGCCGCGGCGGCGCGGGATCGCATCGGTCAATGCCGAAGTGCGCGATGGGATCGTCCCGGCGGGCGATCGGATTGCACAGACGACCGATGCCGACGGTGGCGCCGCACCCACCCGCAACTATCGCACCGTCGCGCTGATCATCGCCACGGCGATGTTCATGGAGAATTTGGACGCGACGGTGCTCGCCACTGCGCTGCCGACGATGGCACGCGATTTCGGTGTCGCCGCACCGGCGATAAGCATCGCGCTGACATCGTACCTGCTGGCACTGGCGATGTTTATTCCCGCCTCCGGCACGATGGCCGACCGCTTCGGCGCACGGCCGGTGTTTCGCGCAGCGATCGGCGTTTTCGTTGCGGGCAGTCTGGCCTGCGGTCTGGCCCCAAGCCTCGAATGGATGGTAGTCGCGCGGTTCGTACAGGGGATCGGCGGCGCGATGATGATGCCGGTGGGGCGGCTGGTATTGCTGCGATCGGTTGCCAAGCGCGACATGGTGTCGGCGATGTCGTGGCTGATCATGCCAGCGCTGGTCGGCCCGATCCTGGGTCCGCCGCTGGGCGGGTTCATCGTCACATATCTCGACTGGCGCTGGATCTTCTGGCTCAACCTGCCGATCGGGTTGCTGGGCATCGTGCTGGTCGGACGCTTCATCGCCGATATTCGCGAGGAAGCACCGCACGCCTTCGACGCAATCGGCTTTATTCTGTCGGGCGTGGCTCTGGGGTGTCTATTGTTCGGGTTCGAAATGGCAAGCCGCCCGGGCGAGGCGGCGGTGGCGGCGGCGCTTGTCGGCATCGGCGCGCTGTTCGGTCTTGCCTATTGGCGGCATGCGCGACGCGCCGAACACCCGATCCTCGACCTCTCGCTGATGCGGATCGCCACGTTTCGCCTGTCGGTGCTGGGCGGATCGCTGACCCGCATCACACAGGGCGCGCAGCCGTTCTTGCTGCCGCTGATGATGCAGCTCGCCTTTGGCCTGTCGGCGGCGCAGAGCGGGGCGATGACGGTCGCGGGCGCGATCGGATCGTTCGGGATGAAGGGCGTCGCGCGTCGCATCCTGAAACGCTTCGGTTTCCGCAGCAGCCTGATCGTGATGGGGGTGCTCGGGACCGGGGCCTATGCCATCTGCGGCCTGTTCCGCCCGAACTGGCCGCTGCCCGCGGTGTTCGCCGTGCTGGTCCTGTCCGGCTTTCTGATCTCGTTCCAGTTCACCGCCTACAACACGATCGCATACGACGAGATCGGCAAGGACCGGATGAGCGCAGCGACCAGCTTCTATTCGACGTTTCAGCAACTGATGCTGTCGCTGGGCATCTGCGTCGGCGCGACCGCGTTGCACGTGTCGATGCTGTCGCGCGGCGGCGAAGCGGTGGCATTCACTGATTTCACCGTCGCCTTCTGGACCGTCACCGCGATCTCGCTGCTGGCAGTGTTCGTCAACTGGCGGTTCGATCCTCAGGCCGGCGCGGAGTTGAGCGGGCGGAAGAGCTGACGATCATCCCTGCCAGCTGGCGGGATCGATCACGGATTGCAGGAATGCGACGAATGCGCGGACCGCGGGCGGCACGGCGCCGCTGCGCAGGTGGACGGCATAGATGCCGACGTCGGCCGTTCCCTCCCAGTCCGGCAGGACGCGCACCAGCCGGCCGTTACGCAATGCGTCGCCGACATCCCACAGGGATCGCAGTGCGATGCCGACGCCGCCAAGCGCCAGTTCGCGCACCATTTCGCTCGAATTGGTGCGGACGTGGCTGTCGCGTTCGACCTGCACGGCCTTGCCCTGCGCGACCAGCCGCCACGGCATCTGCCCCGCCGCCGCGAGCAACCGGTGATCGCCCAGCGCGGGAACCGACGCCGGATCGCCGTGTGCCGCCAGATAGGAAGGCGCTGCGCACAACACCCGGCGGCTGGTGGCCAGCCGATGCGCCACGACGTTGGACGGCACCTCCGAAGCGATACGGATCGCGCAGTCGACCCGGTCGCCGAGCAGATCGACGAAGCCGTCGCCAAGGTCGAACGTAAGCTCCACCGCCGGGTGTGCGGCGAGAAATGTAGACAGATGTGGCGCGACGTGCAGCCGCCCGAACGACGTGGGCGCCGATACCCGCAGCGGTCCCGCCGGTACGCCACGCGCGCCTGTCACCCGTGCCTCCGCCGCGGTGAGCGCCGACAAGATTCCATCGAGGTCGTCGCGCAGCCGCCCGCCCGCCTCCGTCAGCGCCAGTCGCCGCGTGGTGCGATGGATCAGCGTCACGCCGAGGCGACCTTCCAGCCTTTGCAGTCGTTTGGACACCATTGCTGGCGAGATGCGCAAGGTTCTCGCAGCGGCGGACAGGCTGCCGCTATCGGCCACCGCGACGAACAGGGAGTAATCGGGATCGAACATCATTCGTTCTTCCGGCGATAAGCTGCTTCAACATCTTTGACGCTAGAGCGGGGATGGTGCGGCGTCTATGAACGATGCGATCGCAAAGGACATCGACCCATGGACCGCGCCGGCCTCGACATCGCTCCCGCATTCATCACCTTCATCGAAGAGCGCGCCCTGCCCGGCACCGGTATCGATGCCGACGCATTCTGGTGCGGCGTCGCGGCGATCCTCGACCGGTTCGTGCCCGACAACCACAGCCTGCTTGCCGAACGCGACCGGCTACAGGCCGCGATCGATGCATGGCATCAAGACAATCCTTTCGAAGCAGACGCTTACCAGGCGTTTCTCACGCAGATCGGCTACCTCGTCCACGAACCTGCGCCTTTTGCGGTCGATCCCGCCAATGTCGACGCCGAAATCGCGACGATGGCCGGGCCGCAGCTCGTCGTCCCGATCCTGAACGCCCGCTTCCTGCTCAACGCCGCCAACGCGCGTTGGGGCAGCCTGTACGACGCGCTGTATGGCACCGATGCCTTGCCCGGTAGCGCGACGCGTGGCGGATACGATCCCGGGCGGGGGGCGCAGGTGATCGCTTGGGCCAAGGCGTTTCTCGACGACATCGCGCCACTGTCGAACGGTAGCTGGACCGACTGGACCGGCGGCACGCCCGACCTCGGCGATCCGTCGCAACTGGTCGGCCGCGACGGCGAAACGCTGCTCCTTCGCCACAACGGATTGCATATCGAGCTCGTGATCGATCGCAGTCATCCGATAGGTCGCACCGATCCCGCCGGCATCGCCGACGTCGTGCTGGAATCCGCGCTGACCGCGATCTGCGATCTGGAGGATTCCGTCGCGGCTGTGGATGCGCAGGACAAGGTTGCGGCCTACGACAATTGGCTGGGGCTGATGCGCGGCGACCTGACTGCCAGCTTTGCCAAAGGCGGCGAAACCGTGACGCGGACACTGGCGGCGGATCGCCGCTACACTGCGCCCGACGGAACGACGCTGACGCTGCCGGGTCGCAGCCTGTTGTTCGTACGCAACGTCGGCCATCTGATGACCAACCCCGCGATCCGCCTGCCCGATGGCAGCGAGGCGCCGGAGGGTATCCTCGACGCGATCGTCACGTCGCTGATCGCGCTGCACGACGACGGACATAACAGCCGGACGGGATCGATCTACATCGTCAAGCCCAAGATGCATGGGCCGGACGAAGCCGCCTTCACCGACCGCCTGTTCGACGCAGTCGAGGATCTTCTGGGCTTGCCGCGCTACACGATCAAGGTCGGGCTGATGGACGAGGAACGCCGCACCTCGGCCAACCTCGCCGCCTGTATCCATGCCGTCCGCCACCGGCTGGTGTTCATCAACACCGGCTTTCTCGACCGTACCGGCGACGAGATGCACACGTCGATGCACGCCGGCCCGATGATCCCGAAAGGCGAGATGAAGACGTCCGGCTGGATCGCAGCCTATGAAAACCGCAACGTCCAGATCGGTCTCGCGTGCGGCCTGTCCGGGCGCGCGCAGATCGGCAAGGGCATGTGGGCCGCACCCGACCGGATGGCGGATATGCTCGACCAGAAGATCGGTCATCCGAAGACGGGCGCGAACACCGCCTGGGTCCCCTCGCCCACCGCCGCTACGCTGCACGCGACGCATTATCACCGCGTCGATGTGTTCGACCGCCAGCGCGAGCGGAGCAGGGAGCCGGTCGCGCCGCTCGCCGCGTTGCTGACCATGCCGGTTGCAGAGGCCGGACGGAACTGGTCGGCGGACGAGGTGCGGGCGGAACTCGATAATAATGCACAGGGCATCCTCGGCTATGTGGTCCGCTGGATCGATCAGGGGATCGGCTGTTCGAAGGTGCCGGACATGCATGACGTCGGCCTGATGGAAGATCGCGCGACGCTGCGTATCTCGTCGCAACATATCGCCAACTGGCTGCTGCATGGCGTCGCGACGGAGGCGGAGGTCGATGCCGCCTTCGCGCGCATGGCGGCGAAGGTCGATGCGCAGAACGCCGGCGATCCGCAATATCGACCGATGGGCGGGCGGGAGGGCGATAGCCTCGCCTATCGGGCGGCCCGTGCACTGGTGTTCGACGGGATCGCGCAGCCGAACGGCTATACCGAACCGCTGCTTCACCGCTTCCGCAAGATGCAGAAAGCTGCCCGATAGCGTCCCATACGCCGGCCCGTCCGGCTGCTATTTGCGACCCGCTCCGAAAAGTGCGTTCTTCAGTAGCGGGTGCCCGCCGGAACGCGTCCGGCGTGACGGCAACGTCGCGGCGGCGCGATCGTCAATATGGTGGCGGCTTCCGCTCGCGTTGCGCTCGCGCCGCCTCCGTCCACCACGCCAGATCGTCGGCGAAGCGGGGAAACGCCTTGGCCAGACTCGCCCCGCCGTCGCCTATGGGTTCGCCCTCGACGGATAGCGCCTTGCCGATGCCGCCGACCGCCAGCGTGCTCGAAACCACGACCATTCCCATCTCCGACAGGATACCGTGCCATGCCAGCCCGGCCCGCGCACCGGCGAAGCGGCCTGCGGAGTAACTGGCGATCGCGGCAGGCCGCCAATACCATTCCTCGAGGAAATGGTCGGTCAGGTTCTTGAGACCGGGCTGAACGCTCCAGTTGTATTCGCCCGCAACGAACACGAACGCATCCGCCGCCTTGATCTTGTCGGCAAGCGCTTCCAGCGCGGACGGCGCCTCGCCTTCCGGATATTCCTTATACATCCTGTCGAGCATCGGCAGGTCGAGCGCCTTCGCATCGATCAGTTCGGCCTGCGCACCGCGCGCGGTGAGCTGTCGCACGAGATAATCGGCCAACCGGATGCCCTGGCGATCGGACCGGTAGGATCCGTAGAAGATCAGGATCTTGTCACTCATCCGAAGCCCTTTCGCCGTCACTGCTCCTGCCCGGCGGGGGCAGGAGCACGATCCGCTATCCTATCGATCGTTCAGGCGGCGTCGACCAGGACGATCTCGGCATCTTCCGTCGCGGTAACGCGGATGACGCTCTCGTCCCGGATCGCGGCGCCGTCGCGGGCGTCAATGGCGACGCCGTTGATCTCGATCTTGCCGGTAGCGGGAACCAGATAGGCGTGATGCCCCGCGCCCAGCGTATATTCCGCCGTTTCCCCCGCCTTGATCGTCGCGCCGACGATACGGGCGTCGGTACGGATCGGCAGGGCATCGCCGTCATCGTCGAACCCGCTCGCCAACGTCACGAACTTGCCCGAGCGTTCGCCCTTGGGAAAGGGCTTGGCACCCCACGAAGGTGCGGCGCCCCGCGTCTTGGGTTCGATCCAGATCTGGAAGATCGTGGTTTCCTCCGTTTCGCGATTGTACTCCGAATGACGCACGCCCGATCCGGCGCTCATCACCTGCACGTCCCCCGCCTCGGTACGGCCCATGTTTCCAAGGCTGTCCTGATGCGTGATCGCGCCGGTGCGGACGTAGGTGATGATCTCCATGTCGGCATGCGGGTGCGGCGGAAAGCCGGTTCCGGCGGCGATCCGGTCGTCGTTCCACACGCGGATCGGGCCCCAGCCCATCCGCGAGGGATCGTAGTAATTGGCGAACGAGAAATGATGCTTGGCATCGAGCCAGCCGTGGTTGGCACCGCCGAGGGTGGCGAAGGGGCGACGTTCGATCATGGTCTGTCTCCGTTGTCTGTTGCCCACAAGATGGTCGCGACCGCGACTTGACGAAATAGCAATGATGGCATCACATCATTGCCGGAAATGACACGTCGCCTCCCCGATCTCGAAGCCTGGGCGATTTTCGCCAAGGTCGCCGAACGCGGCTCCTTCGCCGGTGCGGCGCAGGCGCTCGGCTTGTCCAACCCGACGGTGTCGAAAGCGATCGCCCGGCTGGAGGCGCGGCTGGGCCTCGCCCTGCTGTCACGCACGTCACGACGCCTGTCGCTGACCGAGGCGGGTCGCACCATGCTGCAGCGCGCGGCCGGCATATTGCACGCAGGCGAGGCGCTGGAGGATGCTGCGGCCGAACAGTCCGATGTCGCCCGCGGCCTGGTGCGGATCAGCGCGCCGCTGTCGTTCGGCACCGCCTATGTCGGTGCGACCCTGCCGGCGTTCCTGACGGCATATCCCGAGGTGACGCTGGACTTCGCCCTGAGCGACAGGCGCGTCGATCTGGTTGCGGAGGGGTTCGACCTCGCGCTGCGGATCGCGGCGCTGGAGGACAGTTCGCTGCTCGCGCGGCGGCTGTGTACCGTCCGGATCTTGCTGGTCGCGTCGCCCGGATACCTCGACGTCCACGGCCGGCCGACGCATCCGGCGCAGCTGCGCGATCATCATGCGCTGGCCTATACCGGCGGCGCGACGCGGGGACTGTGGCGGTTTCATCATCCACAGTTCGGCGAGGAGACGGTCGAACCGCCGGTGCGCATCTGGACCGACAACGCCGACATGCTCAATCCGGCGCTGCTGGCCGGGCAAGGCATGGCGTTGCAGCCTGAATTTCTCGTCTGGCGCGAGATCCGCGACCGGCGTCTGGAGGTGGCGATGCCGGACTGGACCGTCCCAGCGCTGGGCCTGCACCTCATCACCCCGCCCAGCCCGCTGCGCCCTTTACGCGTACAGGTGGTGATCGATCATCTGGCAAAGACGCTGGCCAAGGCGCCCTGGGCGCTCGGCGCGGAGTGAGATCGCCGGAAACCCGCCTAGCGCCCGCGTCCGCTGCATGGCACACACCACCGTAAACCAGAACAAGGGGTTACGAATGCGCGCCGGTACCTGTCTGATCGCTCTCCTCTTCACCACGACCGCTGCGGCGCAGACGCCAGGCACCGCCTATCACCGTGCGCCCGATGCGATCGCCCGGGCATTGGAAACGCCGCCGACCCCGGGGGTGGCGGTCAGCCCCGATCACAAGACGCTTGCGATCCTCGGTCGCGAGAACCTGCCGTCGATCGCGAATCTGTCGAAACCGATCCTGCGCCTCGGCGGCTATCGCATCGACCCCGCCACCAACGGTCAGGCCGAGGTGCGCGTGCAATGGCTGAACGCGTTGAGCTTCAAGGATGTCGCGAGCGGGAAGACGGTCGCCGTCTCCCTGCCCGCCGCATTGCGCTTCGCTGCGCCGGACTGGTCGCCCGACGGCAGCCATATCGCGTTTTACGCGCAGGAGGCGGACGGCCTGTCGCTGTGGATCGCCACCCGCGACGGCAACGCCCGCAAGATCGCCGGCCGGCTGAACGGCACGTTCGGAACGCCGTTCGAATGGACACCCGACAGCAAGGCGCTGATCGCCTATACCGTGCCCGCCAACCGCGGAGCGGCGCCCGCCGCCAGCAGTACGCCGACCGGTCCGGTCGTTCAGGAAAGTGCCGGCCGCACGTCCGCCGCACGCACCTATGAAGACCTGCTGGGCGATGCGCATGACGAGGCCCTGTTCGACCATTATTTCACCGGGCAGCTCACCCGCATCGCCATCGACGGTACCGCGACACCGATCGGGACGCCGGGTCTCATTACCGACTTCAGCGTGTCGCCCGATGGCCGCTATCTGCTGACGGAGCGGCTGAAACGCCCCTATTCCTATCTGCTGCCGGCCAGCTATTTCCCGACCGAGATCGCCGTCGCCACCATCGACGGACAGCCGGTGAAGACCCTGGTCGATCGCCCGCTCGCCGACGATCTGCCGGTCGATTTCGATGCGACCGTGAAAGGACCACGCGAAGCGGAATGGCGGTCCGACGCGCCTGCGACGCTCGTCTGGGCGGAGGCGCTCGACGGCGGCAATCCGCGTGCGAAGATCGCCTTCCACGACAAGGTGATGATGCAGGCAGCGCCCTTCACCGCCGAACCCGTCGAACTCGCGATGACGCCTGCCCGCTATGGGACGACGATGTGGGGCGACGATGGCTTCGCCATGGTGATCGACCGTGAATGGCGCAGCCGGACCGAGCATCGCCTCGCGGTCTCGCCTGCGAAGCCGGGACAGACACGCCCGCTGCTCACCCGCAATTATCAGGATCAATACGGCGATCCGGGCTTCCCGATGCTGGAAGACAATGCGGCGGGCAAGCCCGTCATGCGCTTCACCCCTGCGCATGATGGCGTCTACATGACCGGCGACGGCGCGACCAAGGCGGGCGCCTTTCCGTTTCTGGCGACGATGCCGCTTGCGGGCGGGGAGGCGAAGCGACTGTGGACCGCCAAGGCGCCGTATTACGAGACGGTCGTCGCCCTGCTCGACGACAAGGCGCAGCGTATCCTGACGCGCCGGGAAAGCGCGAAGCTCGCACCCAATTACATGATCCGCACGGTGAAGGGCGGCAGCGCCAGAGCCGTTACCGCCTTCGCCGATCCCGCACCTGTGTTCGCGGGCGTCACCCAGCGGACGATCACCTACAATCGCGCCGACGGCCTGCCGCTGTCCGCATCGCTCTACACCCCCGCCGGATATGACGTGAAGCGCGATGGGCCGCTGCCAACGCTGCTCTGGGCCTATCCCGCCGAATTCACCGATGCCAAGGTCGCCGGGCAGACGGTGGATCAGGGCAACCGCTTCGTCCGTCCGCGGGGCATCAGCCACCTGTTCCTGCTGACGCAGGGCTATGCGGTCCTCGACAATCCGGCGATGCCGATCATCGGCGAAGGCGGTGCGGAGGCGAACGACACCTACGTCAAGCAGCTTCAGCAGGATGCGCAGGCCGCGGTCGATGCGGTGGTGAAGCTCGGCGTCGGGGACAAGGGCCGGATGGCGGTCGGCGGTCACAGCTACGGCGCCTTCATGACCGCAAACCTGCTCGCCCACACCAACCTGTTCCGCGCCGGCATCGCGCGATCGGGCGCCTATAACCGCACGCTGACGCCGTTCGGCTTCCAGGCGGAACAGCGCACCTATTGGCAGGCGACGCCGACCTATACCGAGATGAGCCCCTTCACCTACGCCGACCGGATCAAGGCACCGATCCTGCTGATCCACGGCGGCGCAGACGACAATAGCGGCACGTTCCCGATCCAGTCGGAACGAATGTACGCGGCGCTGAAGGGCAATGGCGCAACCGTTCGGTACGTGGTGCTCCCCAACGAACCGCATGGCTATCGCGCACTGGAATCGACCGAAGAAACGTTGTGGCAGATGACGGACTGGCTGGACCGGTACGTCAAGCCGAAGGCGACGGTAACGGCGGAGAAATAGGCCCTGCCCTTCATCCTTTCAGGGGATGAGGGGACGCGTCATCGCTCGGGCGGCGACGCGTCCTCAAGGTTGCGCCCGGGGGCGGAAGTGCTCCGCCCCCGGGTAATCAAACCCCGTGATATCCCCGGTACCAGTCGACGAACTTCGGCACGCCCACATCGATCGAGGTCGTCGGTCGATAGCCCAGATCTCCGGCGATGGCATCGATATCCGCCGCCGTCCGCACCACGTCACCCGGCTGGATCGGCAGGTTGCGGCGTATCGCTGACCGACCGGTCGCCGCCTCCAGCAACTCGATCATCCGTCCCAGCGGTTCCGACCGGTTGTTACCGATATTGTAGAGCCGGTGGGTCGCCATACTGCCGCCCGCTTTCTCCCGCCCGTCGTCGGGCGGCGGATTGTCATGCACGGCGAGGACGCCTGCGACGATGTCGTCGATGAAGGTGAAGTCGCGCTCCATCCTGCCGTCGTTGAACACCGGGATCGGTTCACCCGCGAACATCGCCTTGGTGAAGATCCAGATCATCATATCGGGCCGTCCCCACGGACCGTAAACCGTGAAGAACCGCAGGCCGGTCAATGGGATGCGATAAAGGTGCGCATAGCTTTCGCTCATGATCTCGTTCGCACGCTTCGTCGCGGCATACAGCGACACGGGCCGGTCGACGCGATCCTCGACGCGGAACGGAACCGACGTGTTGCCGCCGTACACCGAGGAGGACGAGGCATAGACGCAGTGCTTCACCGCGCGATGACGGGCGAGTTCGAGGATGTTGAGGTGGCCGATCAGGTTCGACTGTCCGTAGACCTCGGGATGCTCGATCGAATACCGCACCCCCGCCTGTGCGCCGAGATGTATGATCCGGTCGAAGTCGTGCACGGCGAGGGTCGTCTTCAGCGCTTCGGCGTCGGCGAAATCGACGTGATGAAAGACGAACCGGTCGCCATGACGAGCGTGCAGGCCGGCCAGCCGGTCGTGCTTCAGCGCAACGTCGTAATACGCATTGAGCGAATCGATCCCGACCACTTCGCCGCCCCGCGCCAGCAACGCCTCCGCGACATGCATGCCGATGAAGCCTGCCGCACCAGTCACCAACGTCTTCGGCATCCGCACTCCTTCGATCGCGATACTGCGGGATGTCCGCCCGCATCAGTTCGACGGTGCGGCATATCGCACTGCCCGGTTAAGCAGACGTGGCCGCGCCTCCGTTTTCGGCGCCCGTCACGTCGCCCGCGGCGAATTGCTCCTTCAGATCGTCACGGGTCGCCTGAATATGCTGCGCCAGCAGGCTTTCCAGCGCCGCCTCGTCCCGGGCAAGCCATCCGTCCAGCAGCGCGCGATGTTCCTGATGCGCCCGCGATTCCCGACCCGCGGGCTGCAGGTGCGCGACGACGTACCGTTCGGCGAGGATCGATAGCCGCTCGACCATATGCGTCGTCAGCAACCTGCCCCCCGGTCGCACCAGTGCGGTGTGGAAATCGCGGTTCCGCTTGGCCACTTCGGCCAGATTGGCGCCTGCCGCCTCATCCAGCCGCTCGAATGCATGAAGAGCCTCGGCCCGCGCACCCTCGTCTGCGACGCGCGCGGCATAGGCCGCCGCGGCCGGCTCGATATTCAGCCGCAGCGCATAGATTTCGTCCGCCTCCCCGGCCGACATCGGCCGGACGAAATAGCCGCGATTGGCATGGCTGACGAGCAATCCCTCCTGCTCCAGGCGGGCCAGCGCCTCGCGCAGCGGGATCTTGCTGACGCCCAGCTGTGCGGCAAGCGCATCCTGCCGGATCGGCGTGTTCGTCGCCAACCGACCGATCACGATCTGCTCGCGCACCACCTCGAACACCTGTTCCGACAATGTGCGTACGACGATGCTGCTCACGCGCTGGCTCTCCTGCAATCCCGTTGCTGCCCGACCAGCGCCGGCGAACGGATCACTTGACCTGAAAGCCTTCCCAGAACGGGTCGCCGCGATCAATCCAGATCGTGTTGAAACCGGTCGCGATCGCCGTACCCTCGATCGACGGGATGATCGCTGGGTGCTCGCCGACCGTGGTGGCAGCCTCGACCCGGCCGATGAAGCGGCTGCCGATATAGCTTTCATGGACGAAGCGGTCGCCGATCCGCAATCGTCCTTGCGCCGCGAGATGCGCGAGCCGGGCCGAAGTACCGGTGCCGCACGGGCTGCGATCGATCGCCTTGTCGCCGTAGAATACGGCATTGCGGCCGTCCGCCCCATCGCTTGCCGGGCGATCGGCCCACAGAACGTGACTGACGCCGCGGATCGTCGGATCGAGCGGGTGCACCGGTTCGAAGACGGCACGGACGGCGGCGCGGATGCGGCCGCTGAGTTCCACGATCCGCGCGGCACCCAGCATGTCGAGGCCGACGTAGCCGCCCTGCGGTTCGACGATCGCATAGTAGTTGCCGCCATAGGCGACATCGATCGTCAGCGGGCCGATCCCTTCGACATCGATCGCGATCCCCGTGGCCGCGACATAGGACGGCACGTTGGTGATCCGCACTGCGGTAACCCGGCCGCCATCGCTGTCATACGCGATATCGATCACACCCGCAGGAACCTCGATCCGCAGGCGGCCGGGCGTCGCCGGCTGGATCAGCCCATGCTCCAGCCCGAACGTCACCATGCCGATCGTACCGTGACCGCACATCGGCAGGCACCCGCTCGTCTCGATGAACAGGATGCCGCAATCGGTGTCGGCCCGGGTGGGCGGATAGAGGAACCCGCCCGACATCATGTCGTGGCCGCGCGGTTCGAAGCACAATCCGGTCCTGATCCAGTCGAAGCGGGCGAGGAAGTCCTGCCGCCGCTCCGACATGGATGCGCCCTTCAGCAGGGGCGCGCCGCCAGCGACCAGCCGGACCGGGTTGCCGGCGGTATGGCCATCGATGCAGAAGAAGGTGTGCCGCATGGCGTGCTACGCCGCTTTGTCTTGCGCGCCGGTATCGCCGAGCGTCGGTCGCGTCGCCGCCGCCTGTTCCACCATCGCGATCACCTCCGCCCGGCGCGCGCCCGTCAGCGGATAACGCGGCGGCAGGACCCGTTCGGACCCGCGACCCATCACCTGCTCGGCCAGCTTGATCGACTGGACCAGATCATGTTCCGCATCGAGGTGAAGCAGCGGCATGAACCAGCGATAGATGTCCATGGCTTTGGCATGATCGCCGCGCTGGAAGGCTGCGACGAGTTCGACCGACTCCCGCGGAAATGCGTTGGTCAGCCCCGACACCCAGCCCTTCGCGCCGAGATACAATCCCTCCAGCGCGACATCGTCGAGGCCGGCGAACAGGACGTAGCGATCACCGAACGCGTTGCGAATATCGGTGAAGCGACGGGTGTCCGGCGCGGACTCCTTCACCGCGACGATGTTATCGACCTCGATCAGCGCCTCCAGCACCTCCCGATCGATCGAGGTTCGATAGGCGGGCGGATTGTTGTAGAGCATGATCGGCAGGCCGACGCCGTTCGCGACGCCCTTGAAATGCGCGACGAGTTCCTGCGCCTTGGGAACGTAGACCATCGGTGGCAACAGCATCAGGCCATCGGCGCCCGCCTTCTCCGCCGCCTGCGCGTAACGGACGGCGCGGCGGGTATCGAATTCGGATACGCCGGTGATGACCGGCACGCGGCCATCCACCACCTCGACGATCGCCGTCAGCACTGCGATCTTCTCGTCGCGCTCCATCGAGTTGTTCTCGCCGACGGTTCCGAGCGCGATCACGCCGGTGACGCCGTCGCGCACCAGATCGTCCACGACACGCTGCGTATCGGCCAGATCGATCGACATATCCTCGCGGATCTGCGTGGTCACCGCGGGAAAAACACCGTTCCAGTCGATCGCCATATCGTCATATCCTGTCATTGCAGCTGTAATATCGTATACGATATTGTACCTCGTCATACAAGGATCGGGAGGACGACGTATGGATAGCGCAAATACTCGTGCCTGAACGATCGACACGCAAAGGAGCAATGTCATGACCGTCGGCGGATCGACCATCGAACGTGAACTCGCCTCGCTCGCGCACTGGCCGCATCGCGCGCAGCCTGTCGGTGCCGCCGAACGGCAGACCCGGCTGGCATCGGCGCGCCGGGCGATGGCGGCGATCGGCATCGACGCGCTGCTGGTGAGCGCGGGTCCCAGCCTGCGCTATTTCACCGGCGTCACATGGTCGCCGACCGAACGGCTGGTCGCCCTGCTGCTGCCCGTGTCCGGCGAACCGATCGTGATCTGCCCCGCGTTCGAGATCGGCTCGCTGGAGGCCGAACTGGTCATCGCCGCCGACATCCGCTTGTGGCAGGAGGATGACGATCCCGCCGCATTGGTGCGCGATGCCACGGCGCCCGGTGCGACACTGGCCCTCGATCCGCTGCTGCCGTTCGCGATGGCCGAGCGACTGCGCATGAACCGCAACGTCGTCGATGGGGGTCCGGTGATCGACGGACTGCGCATGATCAAATCGCCCGCCGAACTGGCGCTGATGCAGCAAGCCAAGGCGATGACGATCGAGGTGCAGCGCCGCGCCGCGCGCATCCTGACGCCCGGCATCCGCGCCAGTACCGTCCGGCGTTTCATCGACGATGCCCACCGCGCGCTCGGCGCCGCCGGATCGACGTTCTGCGCGGTGCAGTTCGGTCGCGCGACCGCCTTCCCCCATGGGCTGCCCGGCGATCAGTCGCTCGAGGAGGATCAGCTCGTTCTGGTCGACACGGGCTGCCTCGTCGACGGCTATCATTCCGATATTACCCGCACCTACGCCTTCGGGCGGGTCGACGACTCCATCCGCACCACCTGGAACCTCGAGCACGAGGCGCAGGCCGCAGCATTCGCGGCGGTCCGCCCGGGCGAAACCTGCGAACGGATCGATGCCGCGGCCCGACAGGTGCTCGAAAGGGCGGGGCTGGGGCCGGGATACCGGCTTCCCGGCCTGCCGCATCGCACCGGCCATGGTATCGGGCTGGCCATCCACGAGCCCGCCTATCTGGTGCGCGGCGACAAAACCGTCCTGCGCCCCGGCATGTGCTTCTCGAACGAACCGATGATCGTCGTTCCCGATCGCTACGGCGTTCGCCTCGAAGACCATTTCCACGTCACGGAAACCGGCGCTGCCTGGTTCACCGAGCCACAGCGAACGATCGATCGTCCATTCGATACGACGGAGTAAGGCTGTTCGGGGCGATCACCAGCCCATGCTGCCGGTTACCCCCTTGAACGGACCGGCGAGATCGGACGTGATCCATCCGCCATAAAAGCCGCCGGGCTGCGGCCGAACCCGTTCGCCGTCCACGGTGCAGCTGTCGAACGGACCCGCATAGAATGCCACGTGATCGCGCAGGATGGCGAAGGGAGGCGTCGGGTCGGCATAGCTCCACCCGACATCGCGGAGCGTCTGCCCGTCGATATCCAGATGCCAGTAGCGCGCCTCGCCTTTCCATTCGCAGAACGATCGCCGCGAGGACGCGCGGAGCAGGCCCGCCGTGATCGCATCCGGCGGGATGTACCAGCTTGGCGGATGGCTCGTCTCGATGGTACGCACGGCGGCGTTGGTATCGGCCACGACGATCCCGCCATGCTCGATACGGATATGCCGGCCACCCGGCTGGGCGATAGCGGGACGCGGATAACGCCAGACGCTCTCCTGTCCGGGGGCGACGGGATCGGGTCTTGGCCTCACGCGCGTGCCTCGCGCCGGAGCAGCCAGCGTTGCAGACGCGGGCGGACGATCAGAAACCGGGAATAGGCGCGCTCCAGCAGACGAAGCACCGGCCTGTACCGCGCGAGCAGACCGATCGGCCGTAGCAACGGAATGGCGCGCCACATCGCCGCGAATGCTGCGGCGCCGGACAGCATTCTGCCGTCCTCCATCGCGTGGAACCGTGCGAGCAATGCGGCGCGATCGGATGGGCAGACCTCCGGCCCGGTCGCATCGACGAACGTGATCCTGCCGCCCCGGTCGAGCCGCCGCATCAGCGCGATCTCGCGCCGGCAAAGCGGACAATTTCCGTCGTGCCAGACGGTCACGCCGCTCATCGCCGCTTCGCCGGATTGTCGTGCCAGATCTTGGTCGCAAGCAGTGTCGCGAAGCCGAGCCAGGCGAAGAACGGCACCCCTGCCGCCGCCGCCGGTCGATCCACCCGCGCGGCGGTCGCGACATAGGCGGCACTGGACGCGACCATCGCCCCCGACGCCGCGGCACTCGATCCCAGTCGCTGCTCGCGGAAGAACAATTGCGTCCAGCCGCCCACCATCGCGGTGTTCAGCAACCATAGCCCTACCGCGGCATTGCGCGCCGTACCGGAGGGCCGTCGCAACAGGCGATAACCGCCGGCCGCCAGACCGGCCTCCAACACCGGCCACACGGCCCCGAACACCGCATCGGGTGGGGTAAACCCGGGCTTGTCGAGGCGGCGATACCAGCGTCGGATATCAGGATGCGACGGATCCGGCGCATTGCGTCGTCCGACGATGGCGCTCGCACCCAGCACGAGGCCGACCGCGCCCGCCGCCAGCAACGGGGACAGCCCGCCCGGCAAGGACGGCGCGCCCTGTCTCGTCGCGACGAGCGCGCGATCCGGGCCGCCTGCCCCGTCATAACGGGACAGGTCGGGCTCCGCTGAGTTGCCGCCGAACACCTTGCCCGCGACACTCCGGAACGCCGGCCGGCTGGACACCGCGAGCGCCGTGTGCAGCAGGCGAATGCCCGTCCGGCTCTGCGGGTTCATCAACCGCGGCGCGATCTTCGGCACACCCTGCGCCTCCTCGACCATCGGCCGCATCGCGCGTTCGTATGCAGCAACCCCGTCAGCGATAGCGTCGCACCGCGCCAGTTCGGCCGCCAACACATAGGCGCCGGTGATCGCCAGCGTCGTGCCGATGCCCGCGATCGGCGTCGCGCACCATGCCGCGTCGCCGGTCAGCACCACCCTGCCCTTCGACCAGTGCGGCATCCGCACCTGCCGCAGCACGTCGAAATAGAAATCGTCGGTCGCATCCATGCCATCCAGCACGCGCGCGGACTGCCAGCCGGCATCGGCGAACCGTTCGCGCAGCCACGCCTTCTGGCGGTCGACATCCCAATCCTGTTCGCCGCCGGCGGGGTGCTGCACGGACAGCATCGCCCGCGTCGTGCCATGACGATCGGGGCGAAGCGAGACGCTGCGCCCGCCTGGTGCATTGTACCATCGCCACAGCCGATCATCGGTCGCCGCATGCGGGATCGTGAAATAGGCGATCGTCAAATCCATCCAGCGCGGCGCATTCTCGCCCGGAAAGATCAGATCGCGTGTCGCAGAACCGACCCCTTCGGCGATGATCACCGCATCATAACGGTCGGTCCTGCCACTGGCGAACGTCACACGCGCCGCCTCGCCATCCTCAGTGATCGCCGCGATGCTGTCGCCGAAACGATAGGTCGCCTGGTCGGCAGCAGGTTCGTAGAGCAGACGGGCGAGATCGCCGCGCAGGATCTCCATCTCTGCGGTCGGTCCGTTCGTCTTCTGATCCGCCGTCAGGAACCGTGCGGCCACGCTGCCGTCATCCTCGACCCATGCCGTCCCCTCCTCGCCGGTTCCCCGATCCAGCGCCGCCTGCTCCAGCCCCATGCGCCGCATGACATCGCGGCCGACACCGCGCACGTCGACGTTCTGACCACCGTCGCGAAAGGCGGGTGTACGTTCCACGACCGTTACGTCGAACCCGGCGCGGCCCAGCCACCATGCCGCGGTGTTGCCGGCGACGCTGGCGCCGGTGATCAGAATACGGCGGGACATGGAAAACGCTCTCCTCTGCCCCGCCCAACGATCGACGCGGCGGAAGGTCGCCTGCCTTCAGGCCTACATGTCGGCGGCAGTCGGGCGCACGATCACCTCGTTGATGTCGACGCCCTCCGGCTGTTCGAGCGCGTAACGGATCGCCCGCGCGATCGCATCCGGCGTCAACGACTTCTGCCGCCACCCCTTCAATGCCGCAGCGACCGCAGGATCGGTGATGTCGTGGCCGAGTTCGGTCGCGACCACGCCGGGCGAGACGAGCGTGGAACGGATTTCGTCATGCTCCTGCCGCAGCCCTTCGGTGATCGCCCGCACCGCATGTTTGGTCGCGCAATAGACCGCCGCAGTCGGCATCACCATGTACGCGGCGACCGAGGCGACGTTGACGACATGGCCGCTGCCCTGTGCGATGAAGCGCGGCAGCACCGCGGCGATGCCGTTGAGCACGCCGTGCACGTTGACGTCGATCATCCGCTTCCATTCGTCCCGCTTCAGCGCGGCGAGCGGAGACAGCGGCATCACGCCGGCATTGTTGACCAGCACGTCGACGCGCCCGAACCGTTCCACCGCCGCCGCGGCAAAGGCATCGAAGTCGCTGCCGTCGGTAACGTCCAGCTCGCGCCACGCGACCATGTCGCCCAGTTCCTCAGCCAGCGCCTGGAGCCGGTCGCCGCGACGCGCACCGATGAACACCCGGGCGCCCGCCGCCGCCAGTTCGCGTACCGTCGCCTCGCCGATGCCGCTCGATGCGCCGGTGACCAGCACGACCTTGTCGATGTTCTGCGTCATGATGCTTCCTTTCCGTTGAAATGTGGTGCCATCCAGATGGCGCCGGCACGGGCGGGAGCGGTAGAGCGATCGTCCGCACTCCTTGCCCGATCCTCCAGAACGAGAGGCGGACGCTTGCGGGAAGGGCCGGCCTGTCCGATCAGGGCGGGCATGGAGAGGATCACCCAGCTCGCCGACGTGATCGACCGTCACGTCAATGGAACGGGCATCTGCACCACCGTCATGCCGCGCCTGTCGCTGATCCGCGCCGATCAGCCGAGCACGCCGACCCCCGCTGTGTACGAGGCGTCGCTTTGCCTGATCGCGCAAGGGTCCAAGCGGGTCTCGATCGGCGATCGCAGCGTGGTCTACGACGCCGCGCACTACCTGCTCGTCTCGGTCGATCTGCCGCTGGTCGGCCACGTCATCGATGCGAGTCCCGACAGGCCCTATCTCTGCTGCAAGATCGACCTCGATCCCGCGATGCTCGCCGATCTGATGGTCAGCGAGGGCGGCGACGTGTCCAGCACCGATCTGCCGGTACTGGCCGTCTATCCCGGCGACCCCGACCTGATCGACGCCGCCTGCCGCCTCGTCCGGCTGCTGGACCGCCCCGAAACGATCGACGCACTCGCGCCGCTGATCGAGCGCGAGATCCTCTACCGGCTGCTCACCGGGCCACACGGACCGATGCTGCGCCACGTCGCGACCGCCGGCAGCCATCTGAACCAGGTTAGCCGCGCCATCGCGGCGATCCGCCGGCGCTTCGATGCACAGATCCGGATCGAGGAGGTGGCGGCCGAAGCCGGCATGAGCCCTTCCTCGCTCCACGCGCATTTCAAGGCGATCACCCATATGACGCCTCTCGAATATCAAAAGCAGTTGCGGTTGCAGGAGGCGCGCCGACTGATGCTGGTCGGCGGGGCGAGCGCCGGAACGGCGGGCTTCGCGGTCGGATACGAAAGTCCGTCGCAGTTCAGCCGCGAATATCGCCGGCTGTTCGGTGCTCCGCCGCGACAGGATATCGCACGGCTGCACACCGTCCCGGCCGCAGGCATGGCGCTCTAGCGCCGGATGAAAAAGGGAACGGTGATCCGGATCGTACAGGCCTTGCGCGCGACGAGGAAAGCCTTGCCCGCGGCGAGCCTGTCGCGGAGAATGCAGGAATGAGTCCTGTCGCCCCTGTCATTCGTCCGTGAGACATCGCCGGTCAGGACAGCCCGCATTGACGCCCGGTCGCATGGCGGCGCGATCCACCGTCCTCACCATACGCCCGCGCTTCTATCGTCCGGGGCGGCTCAGTCCCCTTACCACGCTGGCGATCCGCGGTGTCGCCGTGCTGGTGCTGGTCGGTATCGCGCTGGGCGGACACTGGATCGATCGTGCCGGGCTCAGGGATAACACCGATGGCGCGGTAAGCTTCCTCGACATCGTCTATTTCACCGTGATCACCGTGACGACGGTAGGGTATGGCGACATCGTGCCGGTGAGTGATTCGGCGCGCATGTTCGACACCTTCGTCGTCACGCCGATCCGGATATTTGTGTTCCTGATCTTTCTGGGTAGCGCCTACAGCTTCATGCTGAGGCAAGGATGGGAGCGGTGGCGCATGGGCCTCGTCAGGCATGGGTTGAAGGATCATGTCATCGTCTGCGGGTACGGCCGATCGGGCTCGGCCGCGGTCGGAGAACTGCTGGAGCGTGGCCATGCGTGCGACCGGATCGTCGTGGTGGACGAGGACGCCGGCCGGCTACGCCTGGCGGAAGAATTGGGGGTCGCGACGGTCGAAGGCGATGCGACCCACAACAAGGTACTCGAAATTGCCAAGGTCGATGCAGCCAGCAACGTCATCGTCTGTCCCGGTCGCGACGATACCGCGGTCCTGATCATCCTCACCTGTCGCAGGCTCGCACCCGATGCCGGCATCGCGGTGTCGATCGCCGCGATCGAGAACGAACTGCTTGCCCGCGATGCGGGCGCCAGCATCATCGTCAATCCGGTCAGCTTCGGCGGGCAGTTGCTGGCCCAGTGCACCACAGGTCCGCATGTGGCTGACTACGTCACCGACCTCGTCACGCGGGCCGGTCGGATCGAACTGCGGGAACGTGCCGTACGCGCAGAAGAGGAAGGTCGATCGCCGCGGGATGTCACAGGCAGCCAGATCGTGCGGATATACCGCGGCGACCAGGCGATCGAGGTTGCCCGGACCGGTGACCAGCGCATGCTTGCAGGTGACTGGGTTATCGAGTTGATCGAAAAGCGGCCATAGGTTCAGCTCACGATTGCCGCGTCAATTGCCTTCCGCATCGACCGTGAACACCACCGGCTTGCCCCGCGACATCGGCTCCCAGCCCGCCGACATAGCAGCGCGCACGCACCGCGAAATCGTGGCGTCGTCGAGTTGAAGACGACCGCGCGGCAGGCCCTTCAATAGCCGCTTGGGCGGCGGGAATTCCACCCACGCCTGCCGTTTCGCATCGCGCTGGAAAAGGGCGATCGTCATCCCCTTCCAGCCATCGTCATCCGACTGACGCGGTTCATGCTGGAGGTGCCAATCGTATATGGCGCCATCGACAGTGACGGTGCCGCCGTTGCTTTGGGTCTTTGACATACCGGCGGTCCTAGCATGCCGCGCCGGCCGAAGCACAGGATCGAAGCCGGTCAGGTGTTCGTCTCGGCAGGCACTGTTCCGGTCGCCCATACCGCTACCCGCGATCGGAAACCCGCCGGTCAGAACGAGCACGGTTATCCCGCCCTCACCGCCACCGCCCGATCCGACAGCGGCACGGAAGCCGGGATCAGCGACAGGACATGACCGGCAAGCGGCACCGACCCCAGATTGGCGCTGAACGTCAGCAACGCCCCGCGAAAGGTCACGTCGAGATTCACCGTTCCCGGAGCCTGTCGGACGTCGATGCGCTCGATCTCGCCCCACGACCGCCGGTGACGGCGAACCACACGAAAGTCGAGACCGCCCGGCGTGACGACCAGCGACGGCCTGGCATTGTTCGTCGCCACCGCATACCACCAGGGCAGTCCACGCACGCCCGAGAAGGTCGCGAGGACCGGAACGTCGGCCGCACCCGTCTGGTCTATCGTGATGTTCGCGACGGCGGCGCGCTCGTAACGGCTGCGTGCCGGACGATGGATCAGCCAGCGCCATCCCCTGATCGACGCATAGACGAAGCCGACGAACGCCAGCATCTGAACGATCCACGATATCGTAGCGCGCCGCGTCGGAGCACCGGCAGTCCTCCCGACCTCGCCCACGCCCGCACGACCCGCGGGATCGGAACAGGGGCCAACATAATGCGCGTGGAGCGACGTCGCGGGCAGGATGTGCGGGGCGACCCCGGCGCCATCGATCCGGCTGGTCGTGACGATGGTATAATCGCGATCGCCTCTCTCGATCAGTTCGCGCCGGATCGTCAGCGTCATGCCGCCCCCGCGGCGACACGCAGCTTCAACGAACGCCCCCGACGCCGTCCTGGCCCTGTCGGCGACCCGGCAATCGGCAGGCCATCGAGACATGACGCCATGCGGCAGATCGGCGGCCATACATTCCTCGCCGCCCGCCACCGGAGCCTGTCCGGCCACCTCCACGCGACTCGTCCACACGCCGGCCCGCTGTGCCTGCGCGGTGCCGGACAGAAGGCCCGCACCGATAAGCAGCATTGGAACGCGGGAACGGCAGAACATCGAACGCATGTAGCCGGAGTGCTGCGCACCGTCGACGGTACCGGTCGGCTCGAACGGAGACAGGCGACGCCGTTTTGCGCGCCGCCCACGGGCCACGACGCGGGCGAGACACGATCCCGGACATTCGCGCCCCCGCCGCGCTCGAAACTTCGAACGGTCATCCGTTCTCGCCAAGCAATGCCGACAAAGGCGAACATCCATAATCCAGTCTAGTGATGCGCGGTCGACAGGCGGCTATCGGCGATCGCTCCGCTGGAGATCGTGTCTTGGACGAAGAGAATGAGGCTGCAAGAGGCCGGATCCGCCGCGACGAGCTGCTCGAACTGATCATCGACAGCGCGACCGATTTCGCGATCTACACCACCGATCTGCGCGGCATCGCCACGAGCTGGAACGCCGGCGCAGAGCGGCTCTTCGGGTTCACCGCCGCCGAAATCGTCGGCCATAGCGGCGATGCCATCTTCACGCCCGAAGACAGGGCGCGCGGCATACCGGATGACGAGCGGCGAAACGTCGACGATCATGGACGGGCGCTCGACGAACGATGGCATCAGCGCCGGGATGGCAGCCGTTTCTGGGCGTCGGGACTGTTGATGCCGCTACGTGACGGCACCGGTTACGTGAAGATCGCCCGCGATCGTACGGAGCAGTACGAGGCCGAGCGACGTGAGCGCGAGCAGGACGAACGTTTCAGGCTGCTGGCGACCAGCGTCCCCCAGCTGGTGTTCAAGACCTTCCCCGATGGTGAACGAACCTGGCCCAGTCCGCAGTGGATCGAATTCACCGGTGTGGGTTTCGAAGACAGTCTGGGACAAGGCTGGCTCGAAGCGATCCATCCCGATGATCGGCCCCACACCCGCGCCGCATGGGATGCAGCGACCGCGGCAGGCGAATATTACGTCGAACATCGTGTCTGCCACGCCGGTGGCGAAGAGTATCGCTGGCATCAGACCCGCGCTCACCCCCTGAACAGCTCGTCCAGTCCTGCGGAGTGGATCGGTACGATGACCGATATCCACGACCTGCGCACGTTGAAGGATCGGCAGGAGGTGCTGCTTGCTGAACTGCAGCATCGCACCCGCAATCTGCTCGGCGTCGTACAGGCACTGGCTCGACAGACGATCAAGAAGAGTGATGGTTCGCTGACGGCGTTCATGGACGCCTTCGAGGAGCGTCTCGGTGCATTGAGCCGGGTTCAAAGTGTGTTGGCGGAGCTGAATTACCGCGACGTCTCCCTGCGTGCACTCATCGATGCCGAGCTGGTCGCGCACGGCGATGGCGCGACCCATACCGACAAGATCAGCATCGACGGACCTGACGTGACGCTGCCGCCGACAGCCGCGCAGGCTCTCGCGCTCGGCATCCATGAGCTTGCCACCAATGCCGTCAAATATGGCGCGCTGGCACAGGCCGATGGCAAGCTTGCGGTGACCTGGTCCGTCTCGGCGCAGGGTCGTGATGACGTTGCCGTCATCGACTGGCGGGAGAGCGGCGTGGCGATGCCCGAACATGCGCCGGACAGCCGCAGAGGCTATGGAACGGAGCTGATCACCCGTGCCCTGCCCTACCAGCTCAAGGCCAGGACCGAGCTGAGCTTCGGCTCGGATGGAGTGCATTGCACGATTGCAGTACCGATCAAAGGCAGGCCGGAATGACGAATGAAGCGGTTGCGGGCGTCACGGGACGCCGGGCCCTCGTGGTGGAAGATGAGTATCTGATTGCCTCCGACCTCGCCGAATGGCTGGAGGAACAGGGTGCGGAGGTACTGGGACCGGTGCCGGGTGTCGCTGAAGCCCTTGCGCTGATCGACGCCGGTCCGCTGCCCGATGTCGCAGTGCTTGATGTCACTTTGGGCACCGAACCGGTCTTCCCGGTCGCAGACGCGTTGCAGGCAGCCAGGGTGCCGTTCGTGTTCGCCACCGGCTACGATGCCGCGCTGATCCCGGCCCGCTACGAGAATGCTTGCCGATGCATCAAGCCGCTCGACCGCGCCCGCGTGTTGCGAGCGCTTGCGGCGGTAGGTCACGACCTGCCTACGCCAGACCAGAATGACACAGCGATGTGAGCTGGATCATCCGTGCCATCCGGAAGCGGCTTACCGGCAACGACATCCCACCTCTAGAATGCTCTGCGCGTATTGGCGGTTAGTCATGGTTCACGACTGTCGCGCATCCCCTCAGCACATCTCGCGAAAGGCCTCGGTAAATGCCGCCGTCTGCATCGGCTTCCTCAGGATGATGCTGGATGCCGAAAGTGGTTTGCAGGCATCCGGGGTTGCGGTGACGTAGATCACTGGCCCGATCCCCAAAGCGGCATGGATCGACGCGACGGCCTCAGGCCCTGTTCCCTCGAGCAATTGAACGTCCGAGGTTATCAGGTCGGGCGGACGGGCCATCGCTGCCGCTACGGCCGCCTCCTGGGTGGCGGCGATGTCCCATGATGTAGCCCCGGCATCCTCCACCAATGTCTCGATCAGCAACGCGATGAGCGGCTCGTCTTCTATGATCAGGACGTGGCACATAACCTGGATTAGTTTCCGGGGAGGTAGCAGTTTGAACAGTCTGCACCGATCGAAGTTCCCGCGCGACGCGAGCAAGCGGCGTCAAGCATCAGGCAGCGAGACGATCCCGATCCACCTGCAGGGGACCGATCAATCCGCGAGATGACTGCTCATGGCCGATCGATCCACCGCATTGCCGACATGCTGGCCCGACGACCTCGCCCTAGAACAGACGCTTGAGAAGACCGGCGTTGGTCTTGCCGAGTTCGACCACCGAATCGCCGCGACCGGAGATGATCGCTTTCGCCATATAAAGCGTGAAGCCCTTCATTTGCTCGAGCGTGATCTTGGGCGGCATGGACAATTCGGTTCGCGCGGTCACCGCATCGAGCAGTGCCGGCCCTGGATGCGCGAGCACTTCGCGCACGCCCGCCTCGACCTCGCCCGGATCGGTGATCCGCACGCCGTGCAGCCCGATCGCACGCGCCATCGCTGCGAAATCGGGATTGTCCAACGTGACTCCCGTCTCGATCAGGCCCGCGGCCTTCATCTCCATTTCGACGAAGCCCAGCGTGCCATTGTTGAAGACGACGATCTTCACCGGCAACCCGAGTTGTCGCAGCGTCAACAGCTCGCCCATCAGCATCGCCAGCCCACCGTCGCCGGACAAGGTGACGACCTGCCGCCGGGGAAAGGCCGATTGCACGCCGATCGCCTGCGGCAGCGCATTGGCCATCGACCCATGGTTGAACGATCCGATCAGCCGCCGCCGTCCGTTCATCTTGAGATAGCGCGCCGCCCAGATCGTCGGCGTGCCGACATCACAGGCGAAGACCGCGTCGTCGTCCGCCAGCGTACTGACGACGTGCGCGACATGCTGCGGGTGGATCACGCCGCTCCCCGGCGTGCCGTCCGCCAGTTCGTCGAGTCCTTTGCGGGCCTCGGCGTAATTCTCGCGCGCGGATCGCAAAAACGCACCGTCGCCGTTCGCCGTGAGTCGCGGGATCAGCGCCTTCAGCGTCGCCCCGACATCGCCGACCAACCCGATATCGATCGCCGTCCGCCGCCCGAGATTCTCCGGTATCAGATCGATTTGTGCGACCTTCGCCCCCGTCGGATAGAATTGCCGATAGGGAAAATCGGTGCCGAGCATGAGTAGCACGTCGCACGCCATCATCGCATCGTAGCCGCTCGAAAACCCGATCAGCCCCGTCATGCCGACATCATAGGGATTGTCGTATTCGACGAATTCCTTGCCGCCCAGCGCATGGACGACCGGCGCCTGAAGCAGCTCCGCGACCTTCACAAGTTCGGCATGCGCCGTCCGGCATCCGCGCCCCGCCAGGATCGTGACCTTCGCGCCGTTCAGCAGCGCCGCCAGCGCTGCCACGTCCGCGTCCGCAGGAACCGTCGTCGATGGCGGCGGCAGCAACGCGCCGGCGGATCGGGCCAGCGTGCCCGTGGTCGAACGTAACGCGACATCGCCGGGCATTGCGACGACGGAGACGCCGCGCCGTCCGACCGCCGCGCGGATCGCGGTTTCCAGTGTGCGCGGCATCTGGTCGGCGTCGGCGATCGTCTCGCAATAGACGCTGCATTCGCGAAATAGCGCCTCGGGCCGCGTTTCCTGAAAATAGTTCGATCCGATCTCGCCGCTCGGCACCTGCGCGGCGATCGCAAGCACCGGCACGCGCGTCCGGTTGCAATCGTACAGCCCGTTGATGAGGTGCATGTTGCCGGGCCCGCACGACCCGGCGCACACCGCGAGCCGCCCGGTCAGTTGCGCCTCTGCCCCCGCCGCAAAGGCAGCCGCCTCCTCGTTGCGCATGTGGACCCATTCGATCTTGCCCTGCCGTCGCAAGCTGTCCGTCAGGCCGTTCAGGCTGTCGCCCACCACGCCATAGATCCGTTCGACACCGGCAAGGTGGAGCGTCTCGGCAAACAGGTCGGCGATGATGCTCTTCGACATAAACGGCTCCAGACATTGCAGAACGCTTCTCTCGCCCGCGCGACGCCCAAAACACAAGCGCGTTGCGCGCCTGTCGGATTGCACCTCGCACAATCGGCTTCGACGGCTGCGCCTACCGACGGTCCGCTTTGATCGCGTAGCCGACGTCGAACACCTGCAGACGACCTGGAAGCCGACGTTCGCGGGTCACTTCGCAGCCGTAGGAAACAAGCGCTCGTTCGTCGCGGCCTCCCCGCCCATCCGTCGGTCAGGATCGGTCCGCAGATCGGCTGGCATCATGCTCCGCAGGGACGACGAACCTCTCGCCGGGAGACCAGGGGGAAAACCTGTGCATGATCTGCTGAAACAGGTCCGAGGCGAGATGATCGACAAGCCACGCCTTCAGATGTGGAAGCGGCCGCGCGTCGAACCATTCGCGATCGACGGCGGCGAACTGCCTCACGAACGGCATTATTGCGGCATCGGCCAGGCCCGCCCTGCTACCGCTGATCTGCCCGGCAGTAGCTATCCGGCCCTCGAGTTCTTCCAGAAACGAGAGGCCGAGGTCGCGATGCACGGCCGGCTCGGCGCCATGACGATCGGGATATTTGTATCGGTCGAGGTGGTGCTTGAACATGCCATCGTTGCTGGCGACCAGCGCCGGGTCGTCGCGCGCAAGCCAGTCTTCCGGGTCCCGCACGTCGAGCGCCCAACGCATGATCGAGAGGCTTTCGTCGATCGTTCTCCCATCGGCCGTCTGAAGTACCGGCACGGTGCCCTTTGGCGAGATCGCGAGCATCTCGTCAGGCTTGTCGGAGAGACGGACCTCGCGATGGTGGTAACGCACCCCGCTCACGGCCAGTGCCAATCGGGCGCGCATCGCATAGGGGCAACGGCGGAAGCTGTAGAGGACGTGGTCGGCCATTATCCTCCTATGTTCGGCGCGGCGGTCGTTTGAAAGCGCGGCGTCGGCGGCCACATAGATTCAGTTACTTCCGCTATGTCAGCGCCGCCCCGCCGGACCGCCTGACAGCGTTCCAGCTCGACCGATCGCCCCGCTCGATCGACAGCGCACGCAGCCGCGCCGTCGCATCCACCTCCATCAGGCGCTGATACGCACGCACCCCCGGCGTAGAGCGCCGCCGCGCCTGCCGCATCTCGCCCCGGTAAAATACGCATAGCCGGCATGGAGCAGCCAGCGCTCGTCGCTTTTCCGGACCGCGACGCCGGTATGCCCCCAGGTATGGCCGGGCAGCGGGACCATCAGGATCTCGGGCGGTAATCTCTCCAGATCGCGCACCGCGTCGAAGCCGAACCAGGCCTCGCCGCTCGCGCCATAGCGCCGCCAATGCCGCACCGCGTCGAATTGCCGCGGTCGCCAGCGATTGCGCGCGACGATGCCGGCGCGCGGTCCGGTCGCATCGTCATATTCGCGCGCCATGACGTGGATCGTCGCGTTCGGGAAATCCTCCAGTCCGCCGGCATGGTCGAAGTCGAGGTGCGTCGCGACAATATGGCGGACGTCGTCTGCGCGATAGCCGAGCGCCTCGACCTGGCGGATCGCCGTTTCGCGTTCGTGCAACCGGATGTTGAGCATCGCACGCCACGGCAGCGTGATCTGCGGATCGGGCCGACGGTGCGGATGCGCCACGTCGCGCAGGCCATAGCCGGTGTCGACGAGCACTAGGCCATGCGCATCAGACGATCCGGCCGAGCGGCCCGACGCTGCGCCCGTCGAACAGCGCGCCGCCCAGCGGACAATCGGTCCCGCAATTGAGGTGATGGATGCGCGTAGGACTATTTTTTGTACTGATGCTGGCGAGCGCGACGCTCGGCACGTTGGTGTGGAATCGTCGCCCGACATTATCGCCCGACGCGGCGCTGGATGTCGACCATGTGCCGATGACGCTCGCCCCCTTTACGCGACCGGCATTTTTGGGATCGATGTAGCGGCTCGCGGTTCAACAGGCTGGCAAGCGGCAACCACCGGTGCATAGCAATTGGCATCGGGATCCCACCGACAATTGCGTCAGCGTCTTTTCGTAGCCGGATGAACATACTGACCTCCGCAACGATAATACTTTCAAGCCACCATAGTGTCGGGACGAGCCATACCACGGCAAATCCCTAATGTCGCAGGTTGCGATCACTCGCCGTCGATCGTGTTGGCTCGAGGTAATCTCGCATTTCCTCAATCGGCTTGCGATAGAGATTTGCCCTCTGGCTCGTGGTGAGGGTGCGGATCGGCCAACTTTGCCAAGGATCACCTTCAGCGTCCTGTTCTGCGCCGTCAGGGCGCAGCCCGTCCGTTATGCCACCGACTGGATCGTCGTCCGATGGCTGATACGAGGTGGAGCCGTCACACCCGCCATGTCCAATACAGCGCAAGGGGATATGATATATGAATACAAATCAGCGTGTTAGCTAATTTATTGGCTGGGGCGGCAGGATTCGAACCTGCGAATGGCGGCACCAAAAGCCGCTGCCTTACCACTTGGCGACGCCCCAACGGAGGCGGCCTTATAGCCGGGTCGGCGGGCGTGAAAAGCCCTGCCGTCGCCAGTTTCGCGAAGGCCGCCGCAAAATGTCAGCCTAGACGCTGGACCCAACCGTGCGCATCGGCGGCCCGCCCGCGCTGGATCGCCGACAGCGCATCGAGCATGCGTTGGGTGAGCTGGCCGGTGCCGCCGCTGCCGATGGTGAAGCGGCCTGTCGGGCTGGCCACTTCGCCGATGGGCGTCACTACGGCGGCGGTACCGCAGGCGAAGGCCTCGGTCAGGTGGCCGCTGGCGGCGTCGGCGCGCCACTGGTCGATGCCGTAGAGTTCCTCGCGGACCTCGATCCCCTGATCGCGCGCGATGCGGATGATCGAATCGCGAGTGATGCCGGGCAGGATCGTGCCGGTGAGCGGCGGGGTGACCATCGATCCGTCCTCGAAGACGAAGAAGACGTTCATGCCGCCCAGTTCCTCGACCCAGCGGCGCTCGACAGCGTCGAGGAAGACGACCTGGTCGCAACCCTGTCGGATCGCCTCGGACTGGGCGAGCAGGCTCGCGGCATAATTGCCGCCGCATTTCGCCTCGCCGGTGCCGCCGGGTGCGGCGCGGGTGTAATCCTGGCTGACCCAGATGGACACCGCGCGCGCACCGCCCTTCCAATAGGCGCCGACGGATGATGCGATTACCATGTAGAGGTATTCTGACGAGGGCTTGACGCCAAGGAACGCCTCGCTCGCGAACATGAATGGGCGCAGGTACAGCGCACCGCCGTCGACATCGGGGAACCAGTCGCGTTCGGTGCGGACGAGCTGGCGGCACGATTCGAGGAACAGTGCCTCTGGCAGTTCGGGCATCGCCAGTCGGCGTGCGCTGTTGTTGAAGCGGCGCGCGTTGGCGTCAGGACGGAACAGCGCCATCGTGCCGTCGTCGAGACGATAGGCCTTCAGCCCCTCGAATATCTCCTGCGCGTAATGCAGAACGGCGGTCGATGGGTCGACCGTGATCGGCGCCCGGGCGGTGATCACCGCATCGTGCCAACCCTGCTGCTCGTTATAGCGAACGACGGCCATATGATCCGTGAAGACACGTCCGAAACCCGGATCGACGAGCCGTGCGGCCCGCTCGTTGGCGTCGACCGGGGTCGCGCTGGGGTCGAAGCGAAAAGCGGCCGGGCCGGTGGTTTCGCCGGGCGTCAAAGCGGTGTTCATCGCATTCTCTCAGGCTTCAGGGGTTGCGGACGCGTACGGTGGGTGTCTAAACCGGTCAACATGGCTGCCACAGCTCCCACCGCTTCCGCCCAGTTCCTCCGCGAGCCCGAACTCCGTCGCGGCATGGAGCTTTTGTATTTTGGCCATAGCCATCTCACCCGCTCCGTCGATCAGGGGCTCGCGGCACAGGGATTGGGCCGCGCACACCATCGTGCACTGTATTTCATCGCCCGCAAACCCGACCTGACAGTCAGCGAGTTGCTGGCGTTGCTGGCGATCACCAAACAGTCGCTTGGGCGCGTACTCAACGAACTGACCGACCGCAAGCTGGTGGACACCCGTCCCGGTGAGCGCGACCGACGCCAGCGTCTGCTTCGGCTGACCGAAGATGGCATGGCGATGGAAAACGATCTGTTCGAATCGGTCCGGGTCAAGATGTCGCAGGCGTACCAAGCCGCCGGCCAGGATGCGGTATCGGGCTATTGGGCGGTGCTGGAGGGCATGATCCCCGAGGTCGACCGCGCGCAGGTCGAGGGGCTGCGGTCGTAGGGACCGGCCCCGTTTGATCAAGCGATATCGGCTGCGGGGATCGTCCTCAGACGATCCGGGCGGCAGCAGCCATTTCCCGGTTGCGGGCGGCCGAGGCCGCGAGCGTTTCGGTCAGCAGGCGAACGAGCGCATCGTCGGCATCGAGCACGTCAAGGCCCTGCCGCGTCGATCCGCCCGGACTTGCGACGCGATCGGCGAGCACGGCCGGAGTGACTGCCGCGTCCGACGCCATGATCGCCGCCCCTTCCAGCGTCGCCAGTGCAAGCCGCGCCGCCTGATCTGATCGCAACCCCAGCGCCGCCCCCGCCTGCGCCAGCGCATCGGCGAACCGAAACACGAAGCCGGGACCACATCCGGCCAATGCGGTAACATCGTCGAACTGCGCCTCGTCGGCGATCCATTCGACCAGCCCGAGCGGCGCCATCCAGCGGTCCAGTTCGTCGCGCGTCGCATCGTCGGTCGCCGAGGCATGCAGCGCCACCACCCCCTTGCCGATCGCGACCGGCAGGTTGGGCATCGCCCGCACGACCACGGCAGCGTCGCACAGCGAGGCAAGCGTCGCCACCTCCACTCCGGCGAGAATCGATACCAACAGACGTGGCGCGTGGCCGGCCAGCGGACCACCATGCAAAGCGGACAGCTGCTGCGGCTTCAATCCCAGGAGGATGGCGTCGTATGTCGCCTCACCCGCGTCCGGCACCGACGAAACGACACGAACGCCCTCAGGCATCGTGCGTCCGCTGGGACTGACCACCGTCACATCGGCCGGTGCAAGCCCGGCTTCCAGCCAGCGACGCAGCATGGCGCCGCCCATATTGCCGGCGCCGATCATCAGCAATCGCATCGAATCAAGCCTCGCCCTGCGTCTCGATCAGCGCCGCGGCAAGTGCTTCGCGTGGCGACTTGCCGCCCCAGAGCACGAACTGGAATACGGGGTAAAAGCGTTCGCATTCCTCGATCGCCGATTCGACGAGCAATTCGGTCGCGCCGAGCGACATCGTGCCCTCATCCTCGCCATCGATCATCGCCGCGTGGCGGTACAGCAGCACGCCTGACGACGACCAGAGTTCGAAATGGCCAATCCACAGTTGCTCGTTAACCAGCCCGATCGCTTCGTAAACGCCGCCGCGACGATCGTCGGTGACCTTGATATCCGGAAACGCCAGGAACTGGAGGACGCTGTCGTCCTCGCGCCACAATGCGCGCAATTCGTAGGTCGTCCAGCTGCCCTTGACCGTCGCGACGATCTCATCGTCATGGCGTTCGAATTCCCAGCCATGCGCGGCATAATAAGCCTCGAGCATGTCGATGGGGGCGGCGGGTTCCTGATCGTGTTCTGCGTGGTCGAGCATCGTTACGCCTCTTATCGCACGACAAGGCTGCCGGGGCAAAAAGCCGCCGGCAACCCCGTCGTGGACAAGGCTGTCGATAAACCTGTGGAAAACTGTGTCAGGCGGTAGGAACCGGGTCGCCGACGGGGGTCGGCGCGGGGGCCGACGTAGCCGACCGGGCTTCGAGTGCATCGAGGCGCGCCCTGAGGGCATCATTCTCGTCGCGGGCGGCGACCGCCATCGCCTTCACCACTTCGAACTCGTCGCGGCTGACGAAGTCGAGGCCACCGATCCATTCGCGTGCACGCGACCGGGCGCCGGCCTCGGCTTCGCGGCCGACCCCGGCAAGCGTGCCGGCGGCGCCGTTCACGAGCTTCACGATATCGTCGAACATGCGATTGTCGGACTGCATAAAAACTATTCCCGGCGTGGAGGTGCGTCAGAGCATCTGGGACGTGTGCGCCGCGGGCACAAGGGTTTCCGCATCGGGGTTCAGTTGCCCGATCCGCCATGTCAGCACGCCGGCAAAACTGATCCACACCAGATACGGGACCATGAGCCACGCCGCGAGCGGACGGATGCGGCCGAACAGGACCGTCGTGACGATCGACAGCACCAGCATCGCGACGATGACGAGCAAAGCGCTTCCGACCTGATGCATCCCGAAGAACAGTGGCGTCCAGGCAAGATTGAGGGCGAACTGGATCGCGAACAGGCCCAGCGCCGGTCCCCGTCCCCTCGCCCCGCGCGCATGCAGGATGACGGCGACGGCAAGGCCCAGCAGGATGTAAAGCGTCGTCCACGCGATCGGGAACACGATACCCGGCGGCGTCACCGCGGGTTTCTGCAGCGCCATGTACCAGCCGTTCTCGCTGCCCGACGGCACCGCACGCCCAGACGCGAAGCCCAGCAACAGGATCAACGGCACGGTCACAACGGCCCACCGCAGGAACGACATGCGCAACTGGCTTTTCGACGCGATGCCGCTCACCCTATGCTCCTCGACTGCTCACGATGCTGCATTGCCGCGCCACGCAGCCTTCGTAAAGCATCCGCAATGGTTATCGTTCCGTATGCGGTCCGGTTCGGGACGCCGCGACAAGATATTCCACATTGCCTTCCGGCCCGGTGATCGGGCTCTCGACAACGCCGGCGACGATCCAGCCGGCTTCAACCAGCCACGCTACCGTCGCATCGCAGACCCGTTGGCGGATAGCGGGATCGCGGACGACGCCCCCTTTCCCGACCTCTTCGCGCCCCGCCTCGAATTGCGGCTTGATGAGTGCCATCAGCCGAGCGCCGGGGCCGGCAAAGGTCATCGGCCGCTCCAGCACCTTGGACAGTCCGATGAAGCTGGCATCGCAGACGATCACATCGACCGGTTGCGTGATGTGCGCCGCGGTCAATATGCGCGCGCTGGTCTGTTCGTGGACGATGACGCGCGGGTCCTGCCGCAGCTTCCACGCAAGCTGGTTGGTGCCGCTGTCTACCGCATAGACCCGCGTCGCGCCGCGCGTCAGCAACACGTCGGTGAAGCCGCCGGTCGACGATCCCACGTCGATCGCCACCGCGCCGGTTACGTCCCAACCGAAATAGTCGAGGCCATGCGCCAGCTTGATGCCGCCACGCGACACCCAGGGGTGATCGCGACCCCGCACGTCGAGCACGACGTCATCGGCCAGCGCCTGCCCGGGCTTGTCGACCTTTTTCGTGCCGGCGAAGACCAGCCCTGCCATGATCAGTGCCTGCGCCCGCGTCCTCGATTCGGCGAGGCCACGGTCGACGAGCATCTGGTCAGCACGGATCTTGGCCATGCCGCCCCCTACCCCCAATCCGGTCTCCGCGTCACCCCGTTCGCTCCGCCGCCCGCGATCATCGCTTGGCCGCATCGCTATTGCCCATCATGTTGGTAGGATTATCTCGATGGGCATGGGGGCGTATCGAACGGTGTGCCTGAAGCACCGGTCGTCCCGCCTTCCCTGGAGGGAGATGCAGCCATGACCGGATTTTCCAGTTTCGACGCCGCGCAACCGACCATCCTGACCGTGCCGGGCCTCGGCGGGTCAGGCCCGTCGCATTGGCAGACGCTGTGGGAAGATGCGCGGCCCGATACCGTACGCGTCGAACTCGGCATGTGGAACACGCCGCACCGCAACGCCTGGGTGACCAAGCTCGATCAGGCGATCGCCCGCGCCGAGGCGCCGGTGATCCTCGCCGCGCACAGCCTTGGCTGCCTCGCGGTGGCGTGGTGGGCGGAACTCAGCCCGCAACCCTATGGCTGGCCGGTCGCCGGCGCGCTGCTGGTCGCGCCGGCGGACGTCGATCGGCCCGGCGCGCCGGACGAATTGCGCGCGTTCGCGCCGACGCCGAAGACGCCGCTGCCCTTCCCGTCGATCGTCGTGGCATCCAGCGACGATCCCTGGATCGGCATCGACCGCGCGCACAGCCTCGCGGCGCAATGGGGCAGCCATTTCGTCGATGCCGGACCGCAGGGGCATCTGAACGCGGCGAGCGGGATCGGCTGGTGGCACGAGGGGCAGGAACTGCTCGGCCGCGTCATCAGCGCCGGCACCGACGGCCACGGCCATCCGCGCCCACCCGGCGACGCCCGATCGATCCTGGCGATCAACGCGACCGACGCCGCACAGGCGCATTACATGGGGCGGTGACCGCTCACGTCGCGGGCGCGAACGGATTGACGATCCGCAAGCGCCCGTCGACGACGAGGCCGTCGTGCATGTCCTCCGAATAGAGGATGTCGCATTCTGCGATCAGCGCAGCGGCGACGATCATGCCATCGTAGACCGAGAGTTTCTGGCGTTCCGCGATGCGAACACCCAGCCGATGAAGGTCGAGGTCGAGCACGACGATCGAAGGGCATTGCTCAAGAACGAGATCGACGGCCGCCGTGTTTCAGGCCAACTCATCTTCTGCTTGCGCCGAAGGACGGTGGTCAGTTCGTTGAGCGACTGCGTACTGACCACGCCGCCCCGCTCGAGCAATGCATAAGCAACCGGGCTGCGCGCGTCGGAGGAAAATGCATAGACGAGAATGTTCGAATCGAAGAAAGCCCGGCTTACCGGGCGTTGGCTTCTTCGCGATCGAACTTGTAATCCGCGGGTAGAGGTCGTGCGAGACGCTTCTTTTCTGCGATCGCGTTATCGCGATCGTACTGAGAAACCACCAATTCGATGATGTTCGGCTTCGAGACCCGCACGACATCACCGTCACTCAGCCCCAGCGCCGCAACGACATCGTCGGGCACCTGCACCACATAACCGTCGGGGGTCCTAGTCAGCTTCATGACGCAAGCATACCACGTCGCCGCTACTCGGGCGAAAGTGGACGTCAACTGTCCCCGTTCTCCCGCCCCTTCGCCGTCGCCGCCTTCATCGCCCGGTACATCCGGATGTTCAGCGCGACGAGCACCACCACGGCGAGGCCGATGATGATCGCCGCCTTGACCGGCCCGCTCACGCGCGGGCGCCCTCGCTCACTCCGGCGCTATTGTGGCGCAGCGTCGTCAGCACGGTCTGCACGATGTGCTCGGCATCCAGCCCCGCCTCGGCATATTGCTTTTCGGGCTTGTCCTGATCCTGGAACGTGTCGGGCAGGCGCATCGTGCGGAGCTTCAGCCCGCCGTCGATCAGCCCCTCGTCGCTCGCCAGCGTCAGCACGTGCGCGCCGAAGCCGCCGACCGCGCCCTCCTCGATCGTCACCGCGACCTCGTGCGTGGTCAGCAGGCGGCGGATCATCGCCTCGTCCAGCGGCTTGGCGAAGCGCAGGTCGGCGACGGTGGTCGACAGGCCCTTCGCTTCGAGGACTTCGGCCGCCTTCAGCGCCTCTTCCAGACGCGTGCCGAGCGACAGGATCGCCACCGTCTTGCCTTCGCGGACGATGCGGCCCTTGCCGATCTCCAGCCGTTGCGCGACCTCGGGCAGCGGGACGCCGACGCCGTTGCCGCGGGGGTAGCGCACCGCGATCGGGCCGCTGTCGTGAACCGCGCAGGTGTGGGTCATGTGGACCAGCTCTGCCTCGTCCGCCGCCGCCATCACGACGAAATTCGGCAGCGTCGCCAGATAGGTGACGTCGAACGAGCCGGCATGGGTCGCGCCATCGGCGCCGACGAGTCCGGCACGGTCGATCGCAAAGCGGACCGGCAGGTTCTGGATCGCGACGTCATGGACGACCTGGTCGTAGGCGCGCTGGAGGAAGGTCGAATAGATCGCGCAGAACGGTCGCATGCCCTGTGCTGCCAGACCCGCGGCGAAGGTGACGCCATGCTGTTCGGCGATGCCGACGTCGAACGCGCGATCGGGAAACGCTTTCGCGAAGCGATCGACGCCGGTGCCGGACGGCATCGCCGCGGTGATCGCGACGATGGTCGGGTCGCGCTGGCCTTCCTTGACCAGCTGGTCACCGAAGACGTTCTGATATTGCGGCGGCCCCGGAGGCGCCTTGGCCTGCGTGCCGGTGATGACATCGAACTTCTGGACGCCGTGATACTTGTCCGCCGCCGCCTCGGCCGGGGCATAGCCCTTGCCCTTCTTGGTGACGACATGGACGAGAATCGGGCCTTCCTCGGCGTCGCGGACGTTTTCCAGCACCGGGATCAGATGGTCGAGGTTGTGGCCGTCGATCGGGCCGACGTAATAGAAGCCGAGCTCCTCGAACAGGGTGCCGCCCATCGTCATGCCGCGGGCGAATTCGTCGGTCTTGCGCGCCGCCTGATGGAAGGGACGCGGCAGGCGCCGGGCGAATTTCTTGAGGATTTCGCGCACCCCGAGGAATTCGCGGCTCGACACCATGCGCGAGAGGTAGGCGGACAGGCCACCGACGGGCGGGGCGATCGACATGTCGTTGTCGTTGAGGATCACGACCAGCCGGTTGCCCGCCTGTTCGGCATTGTTCATCGCCTCATAGGCCATGCCAGCCGACATCGACCCGTCGCCGATCACCGCGATGCCGCGCCCCGGCGTCCCCGCCAGCTTGTTCGCCACCGCGAAGCCCAGCGCCGCCGAGATCGAGGTCGAGCTGTGCGCGGCGCCGAACGGGTCGTATTCGCTCTCGCTACGCTTGGTGAAGCCGCTGAGGCCACCGCCCTGCCTGAGGGTACGGATACGATCGCGACGGCCGGTGAGGATCTTGTGGGGATAGCATTGATGGCCGACGTCCCAGACCAGCCGGTCGCGCGGGGTATCGAATACATAGTGGATCGCGGTGGTCAGTTCGACGACGCCCAGCCCCGAACCGAGATGCCCGCCGGTGGTGCCGACCGCCGAGATGGTTTCCTGCCGCAGTTCATCCGCGAGCTGCCGGAGCTGTTCGGGCTTGAGTTTTCGTAGCTCTTCCGGCGTCTTGACGGTATCGAGCAACGGCGTGTCGGGTAGTTCGGACATCCGCCGCGTCTACGCCCTTCGCGACAGACTGTCGATTGCCGGCATGCGTTCGATCAATCGCAGTCGGCGCACTTGCCCCGCACTTCGATGACGGGACGAACGGGTGAGAAACCAGCGGCTTGCGCGGCATTCCGTACACCATTCGTTACGACGTCATCGTCGAGGTGCACCGTCTGCCCACAGGAATCGCACACCAGAAAGATGCAATCGTGCAGGCAATCGGGGTGCGCGTTGGCAACATAGGCGTTCGAGCTCTCGACCTTGCGGGCAAGGTTCGACGCGACGAACACATCCAGGATCCGGTACACGCTGTTGGCGGCGACACGGCGCCCCTCACTCTTGGACAGCGCCTCTGCAATGTCATAGGCGCTCGCGGGCTTGGCGAAGCCGGCCAGCGCGGCGAACACGTTGGCCCGCATCTGCGTCCATTGTTCACCCGATTTCTCCAACGTCGCCTGGGCGGCTTTGGTCAGGTCGTCACCCTGCGGTTCGTTATGATCGTGATGCGCATGGGCCATGATCTTGATTTAGGATGCAGCGCCTTCGACGACAAGCCGCATGTCAGATCACAGCGCGCCGGTTCAGGTCATGGCCGAATGCCAGCAGGCCGACGCCGATCACCGTCCACAAGGTCTCCGCGCCATGCCCGCCCTCGTGCGGCAGCGACATCGCCCCCGCCATGATCCCGAGACCGAACGCACCCATTGCGGCCGGCATGACATAGCCATGCTCCATCACGCCACGCCCGAGCGCGATGGCGCCCAGCACGATCGCGATCGTCAGCCCCACTTCATGGAAGATCGGATTGAGCAGCAAACCGCCCGCCGCCGACAGCATCGCCAGCAATACCGCACTCGCGAGACAATGGACGACGCACAACCCCGACAACGCGATCGCCGCGCGATCGAGTCCGGCACCGCCGAAGCGGCCGATAAGGCGAGTCGTGTCGTTCATCCGTCGCCACCATCTAGGCCCGCCCGAGGCAGGTTACAACATCACATGATCGCCATCGGGCATTTATTCCTGCCGCTGCGCCATCCGAACCTCCGTTGCGTTCGAAGCGTCGTTCACCGACCGCTGGTATCGGCGGTTGTCGGCAACGACCCGGAATGCAATACATTGGCAACGCTGATTTCTTTTGGAGAGTCGACATGTCCGGATCGATCGCCGCGGCCCTGCTCATGACCATCGGGGCGGTCGCTACGGCGCCTGTTCAACCGACCGCGGACACCCCGCTCCAGTTGCGGACGGCCGACGTCGGCCGACTGATCGCCGCCCGCGTCGGTCAGGAAGTCCGGATCGTGCTGCCCCCCGAGCTGGGCACAGGCTATTACTGGCGCGTACGGCCCGACGCCGCTTACACGGTCGTCGATCAGGTCGACGCCCGCGCCGATCCCGATCAGCCGACGCGGGACGCCGCCATCATCCGCATCGCATTCGCCAGGCCCGGCGATTCGGTCGTCGTGCTTGATAACGTACCGCAGGGCGGCGGGGGTGGGCGCTCGTCGAACCAGCTGAAATACCGCTTCACCGTCGCGCCATGATGTAGGGCGCGGACGCTGGCCACCCCCGGCCGACGCGCGTATGATGCGAAACATGCTTCAGCCCAGTGCCGCCTTCCTCTCGCGTGCCCGGCCACGCAACGTCGCCCGGTGGTTGTTCGTCGTCGCCGGCATGATCGTGGCGATGGTCATCATCGGCGGCATCACCCGCCTGACCGAATCCGGGCTGTCGATCACGCAGTGGAAACCGATCAGCGGAATCGTGCCCCCGCTCAATGAGGCGCAATGGCAGGCCGAGTTCGCGAACTATCGGCGCATCCCCGAATATGCCGCGTTCAACCAGGGCATGACGCTCGGCGGATTCAAGAGCATCTTCTTCTGGGAATATGCGCATCGCCTGCTCGGCCGGATCATCGGACTGGCGTTCGCGCTGCCCCTGATCTGGTTCGCCGTTCGCAAGCAGATCCCGGCCGGCTATGGCTGGCGGCTGGTTGCGCTGCTGGCGCTCGGCGGTTTGCAGGGCGCGATCGGCTGGTGGATGGTCGCGTCCGGCCTGTCGGTGCGGACCGACGTCAGCCATGTCCGCCTTGCCGTTCACCTGTTGACCGCGCTGACCATCCTGGCCGGCATCGTCTGGACCGCGCTCGACCTCCTTGCGCTGCACCGGAACACATTGGCGCACCCCGCCCGCCTGACCGGAGTGGCGATCGCCGCGCTTGCGCTGCTGTTCGTCCAGCTCGTCTATGGTGCATTCACCGCCGGGCTGGATGCGGGCTACGTCTTCGCAAGCTGGCCGCTGATGGGCGATGCGATCTTCCCGTCCGGCGTACCGATGGTCGATCCGTCCTGGCGTAACGCTATCGACAATCCCGTCGTCGTCCAGTTCATCCATCGTTGGTGGGCGTTCGCCGCCGGCGTCGGACTGACGTGGCTCGCCGTCCGCGCCACCCGGACGGGACCGAAGGCCGGGTTCTGGGTGATCGCCTTGCTGACGCTGCAGATCGTCCTCGGCATCGCCACGCTGATGAGCGGCGTGCAGATCGACGTCGCCGTCGCTCATCAGGGCAATGCCGCGCTGCTGCTGATCGCAACGGTGTTCGCCGCCCACGCCTGCGGACGCCCGCAGCACCAATAGCCCGCATGGTATTATTTTACCCGTCAGCAAACCCGCCGTTTGCTTGACTTGGCGCCCCCTTTCGATCATTGGCCACGTCAATCACGCCGTCCCTCGGGGCGGCGTGCATCGTTTCAAACCGAAAGGTCTACGCCCATGAAGGCGCTCATGAAGACCACCAAGTCGGCCAAGCCGCACGAGGTGGAGAAGAAGTGGCACATTATCGACGCCACCGACCTGGTGGTCGGCCGCACCGCGTCGATCATCGCCAACGTCCTGCGCGGCAAGCACAAGACGTCGTTCACCCCGCACGTCGATTGCGGTGACAACGTCATCGTCATCAACGCCGACAAGATCCGCTTCACGTCGAACAAGGCGCAGAAGAAGATCTATTACAAGCACACCGGTTATGCCGGCGGCATCAAGGGCATCACCGCCGCCAAGGTTCTCGAAGGCCGCTTCCCGGAGCGCGTTCTCGAAAAGGCCGTCGAGCGCATGATTCCGCGCGGCCCGCTGGGTCGCGAGCAGATGCGCAATCTGCGCATCTTCAAGGGCACCGAGCATCCGCACGAGGCCCAGAACCCGGAAGTTCTCGATATTGCGGGCATGAACCGCAAGAACAAGGTGGGCGCATAATGACCGACAATCGCCAGTCCCTTTCCGACCTCGCGTCGCTGACGCAGCAGCCGGCACCGACCGCGAACGCCGCTCCGGCGATCACCACGGACGGTGAAGCGCCCGCCGCCCCGACGCAGGTCCTGCCGACGATGCCGCTGCGCGAGCAGATCCTCGACAAGTTCGGCCGCGCCTATGCAACCGGCCGTCGCAAGGACGCCGTCGCCCGTGTCTGGATCAAGCCGGGTTCGGGCAAGATCACGATCAACGGTCGCGATCAGGAAGTTTATTTCGCACGTCCGACGCTACGCCTCGTCATCAACCAGGTGTTCGGCATCACCGAGCGCGAAGGCCAGTATGACGTCGTCTGCACCGTCAAGGGCGGCGGCCTCTCGGGCCAGGCCGGCGCGGTCAAGCATGGCATCAGCCAGGCGTTGACCAAGTTCGAACCGATCCTGCGTGCGCCGGTCAAGGCCGCCGGGTTCCTGACCCGCGACAGCCGTACCGTCGAGCGCAAGAAGTACGGCCGTGCGAAGGCACGTCGCAGCTTCCAGTTCTCGAAGCGCTAAGCGTCTCTTTCAGTATTGCGTGTCGAAGGGGCGGTCCGGCAACGGGCCGCCCTTTTCGTGTGCGTGGTCGACGACCATGTCAGTCATCGTCGCACAGGCGGGTATCCGAATTCGCTGAAATTGGCCCTCTTCACGGTCGCGCAGCCATGAACGGATGCGCTGCCCCGAGCCCGCCCCCCGGTGTCACGTCCAACGTTCGGCGCTGCCCTCGCGCCCCGTCGTCACATCCCGCATCATAACGACCGTCATCCGCAAAAGGCAGGCGTTTGGGTACGGAGCGATGCCGGCTGATCGCCAGCACGCGATCGTCAGAACAGCTTCCGCACCGACAGCCGCACGATCCGTCCGTAGGGATCGAGAAACGCCGGCTGGAATCGGTACGGCACCGTCCCGTTGCGGTCGCGCACGGCGATCCGGTCGTTGAAGATGTTCTGCACGTTGAGCTGGAACGTCATCTTCTTCGCCCAGCCGGCACGCGGGGCCAATCGCGCGGCGTCGATCGTCGAATACAGCCCGACGAACATCTTGGCCGAAAAACGCAGGTCGGATGCCGCGATGTCGCTACGGATCCGCGTCGGGCCCTGCCATTGCGCATAGAACCCGCCCTGCACCGGCCCGTAGGACCCGCCGAGATTGCCCTGCGCCTCATAGCGGGAGCGTCCGCCGCTGCCATCCAGCGTATCGCCATCGAGCAGATCGAGTTCGGGCTGCCCCGGCCGCAACACCAGCCGGTCGTCCAGCCTGGCGGTCACCGAACCGAAACCATAGATCATCGGGCGCGGCTTCGGTGGCGGCGGCGGCGGCGCGTCCCTGGCGGGCGCACCGGCGGCGGGCTTGGGCGCCGGACCCACCGGCAGCCACAGCGATACCCTGCCCTGCACCTTGCGATCGGTCTCGCGCGTCAGGTTGACCGGCCGCAGATCGACCGACTGCAACCGCCCTGCCGCGTCCCGGACGAAGCGATCGGGAAACGCCGCCTGCAACGTCGGCGTCACAGCTTGCAGATAGGCGGTCTGCCCCTCGATCCGCGTTTCCGTATAGTCCAGGTTGAAGCGGACTTCCTTGGTCTTCATCGGCTTCCACGATGCACCGACCGTGCTGGTCCGCCGGCGCTCGGGGATCAGGTCTGCATTACCACCGGTCACCACCGTCACCAGCGCGCTGTCGCCGGTCACGAAGTCGAAATACGGGGCATTGGGTACCGTCACGACCGGTGTGGTGAGAATACCGATCGCGGGCGGCAGCTGCGTGACCGTGACCGACGCGGTGATCTGAACGGGGCCGCGCGGCGTCCACGTGACGCCGGCGTTGCCGCTCACCAGACTGCCGTAATCCGATACCGAAGATAACCCGATCGTGCCGTTCGCCGACAGCGATCCGATCCGGTCGAGCACGCCCCTGTCGGCCGAAGCGAGCGGTATGTCGAGATTGACGCTCGCGCCCCGCACGGCGCGCGCGAAATCGCGTGCCGGCCCGCTGGCGCCGACCAGCGATCCGCGGCTGGCCGAGCGGGCATAATCGCCCGTCACCGTCATCCGGGCGTCGCCTGCGGGCAATGCGAAGGCCTTGCCGTTCGCATTGGCCTTTACGGAATAGGTGTTCGTCACGGTTCGGCTGCGATCGACGATACGGTTCGTGATCTCGGCAGGCGTGAATGGCGCGAACGGATCGCCGCCGGCAGCGATCGCCGCCTGCCTCGCATCCGCCACCAGCCCCTGATCCACTGCGGCATCGGACCGCGACCGATCGTAATTGCCCGTGACCGACCATTCCCAGCGTTTGAGGCGGCCCTGAAACGTGCTGCCGGCATGCAGATCGAGATTGCGCGTCCGCTGCAACAGCGGGCCGGCCTCCTCGACATAGCGGTAGAGCAACACGTCACGTCCGAACGGCGATGCCGGATTGCCCGCCGGCACGCGCAGCAGCATGCGTGGCAGCCCGCTCAGCCCCAATCCCCGCTTCGCCTCCATCGTCAGGTTGAGCGATGCCGTCACCGACCGGCCGATCGGCATCGCATGCGTTCCGTCGACCTTCAGGGTATCCCGGCCGGGGATGGACTGGAACGGTGCGAGGTCGGTGACGCGCGGCGTGTTGGCGCCGGATGCATACCCGGCGAGCGTTCCCCTAATCGCACGGTCGACGGGCACCGCTGCGCTCGTCACCGCGCGCCCGGCCAGCGCGTCCAGCGCCGGGTCGATGCTGCCGCCGCCGGCCGGACCGATGTTGCCGACGATATCGAACAGGCTGCCGGCATCCGGAAAGACCGGCCGCCGCGAGGCGAGCAGCGGGTCCTGCCGATCGTAGGCGATCGTCAACGACTGGCGTGCCGGCCCCTCGATCCGGGTCGATCCGAATTGCAGCAACGCGATGCCGCCGCCGCCGTCCGTCGTCGTCCCCGCCCCCTCCTCCAGCGTCAGGGCGGAGAAATGCTTTTTCGTGATGAAGTTGACGACGCGCACCGTGGACGGAAAGCCGAGCCGTGCCGCTTCGACCTCCGGCAATATCTCGGTGCGCTCCATCGCTTCGGGGGGCAGCGACTGGATTTCACCATAGCCCGAGACGCGCCGCCCGTTGAGCAGGAACACCGGTTCGCTACCGTTCGCCGACGTGGTCAACGGTTTCAGCAGGCGCAGCATGTCCGTCAGGTTGGTGACGCCCATCGCCTGCATCGCAGCCGCATCCAGCACCGCCACCGGTTCGGCATCACCGATCACCGACCCGGGCAGTCGCTTGCCGGTGATGACGATATCGTCCCGCGTCGACGATGGCGGGGTATCCGGGGTCGGCGCCATGTCCTGCGCCGCGCCGCCGGCCGGCAAGGCCAGTGCGGCCGCTCCCGCGAGCCAATGCCATCGTTTCAGCATCGTCCCGCTCCCCAACCCCCATGCCACCGGTCGATCTACCGGGCGACATTCGCAACCTGACGTCACATTCGGGCGGAAACTTGGCGAAGCGTTGGTCGGGCGAAGATTCGGTCGCAATTCCGCCGTCCGGACACGCGGCAGGATGGTTGCCCTCGGCTGGCGCGGGGTATAGCCGCTTCGGGCAAGACAGATACGTGCAGGAGACACCGACATGCCCGCCATCCTCGATCGTCGTCAGATCCTCAGCGGCGGCGCGACCATTGCCGGGCTGACGCTCGGCGCACCGGTGTTCGCGCAAAGCGACAGGATCGAGAGCCTGATCGCGACGATGACTCCGCAGGAAAAGGCCGGGCAGCTGTCCTGCTTCTCCGACCAGATCCGCCCGATCGGCGTGCCGTTCAACCCGGGTCTCGCCAGCGGCGGCGCGAACGAACAGCTCGCGCGGATCAAGACCGGCGCGATCGGCATGCTGTTCAATGGTGTCGGCTATGCGGGGGCAAAGGCGGCGCAGGACGCGGCGATGCAGACGCGGCTGAAGATCCCGCTGATCTTCGCCGGCGACGTCATCCACGGCCTGCGCACCGCATACCCGCTGCCGATCGCCGAAGCCTGCGCCTTCGATCCCGATCTCGCGATGCGTACGGCGCGGGCGGCGGCGCTGGAAAGCACGGCGCTGGGCATCCACTGGACCTTCGCACCGATGGTCGACGTGGCGCGCGACCAACGCTGGGGCCGCGTCGCGGAAGGGTCGGGCGAGGACCCCTATCTCGGCACGCTGCTGGGCGTCGCACGCGTTCGCGGTTTCCAGGGTGAAAACCTGAAGGATGCGACCCGTGTCGCCGCCTGCGCCAAGCATTTCGCCGCTTATGGCGCGGTGTCGGGGGGCATGGAGTATAATTTTACCGAGATCAGCCCGTCGACGCTGCATGAGGTGCATCTCGCGCCGTTCAGGGCGGCGGTGGACGCCGGTGTCGCGACGCTGATGAGCGCATTCAACGACATCGACGGCGTTCCGGCATCGGGCAATCGCTGGCTGATGACCGACCTGCTGCGGGGCGAATGGAAGTTCGGCGGCATGGTCGTCGGCGACTATACCGCGGACGAGGAACTGATCGCGCACGGCTACGCCAAGGACGGCCGCGATGCCGCCAGGAAGGCGTTCATGGCCGGCATGGACATGGCGATGCAGTCCGACCTGTTCAACAAATGGCTCCCCGATCTGGTCGAGAAGGGGGAGGTGCCAGTCGCAAGGCTCGACGAGGGCGTCCGGCGGGTGCTGCACCTGAAGGAGCAGATCGGGCTGTTCGACAATCCCTATCGTTCGGTCAGCCAGAAGGCGGAGCGGACCAGCGTCTCCACGCCGGCAATGCTCAAGCTCAGCCGGGAGGCCGGCGCGCGATCGATCGTGTTGCTGAAGAACGAGGGCGACGTGCTGCCGCTGGCGAAGACGGCGAAGATCGCGCTGGTCGGGCCGTTTGCCGAGGATGTCGAGAATGTCGTCGGCACCTGGGCATTCATGGCGGACGCCAAGCTCAACGTCTCGATCGCCGCCGGCCTGCGCAACCGCAAGGCGAACGTGACGGTGGTGAAGGGATCGGACGTCGAGGCCGCGATCCCCGGCGGGATCGAGGCTGCGGTCGCCGCGGCGCAGGGCGCCGACGTCGTGCTGCTCGCAGTCGGCGAGACGCAGTTGATGTCGGGCGAGGCGCAGGCGCGGGTGGAGATCACCGTGCCGGACGCGCAGATGGCGCTGGCCGAGGCGATCGCAGCCACCGGCAAGCCGGTCGTGGTATTGCTCCGCCACGGTCGCGCAATGGCGCTGGAGGGCGCGGTGAAGACCGCGCCGGCGATCCTCGCGACCTGGTTCCTCGGCTCGGAAAGCGGCAACGCCATCGCCGACGTGCTGTTCGGCGACGTCAATCCGTCCGCCAAATTATCGGCAAGCTTCCCGGTCTACAGCGGGCAGGAGCCGTATTTCTACAATCACAAGGTCACCGGCCGGCCGCAGCCCGATGGTCCGTTGTCCGAATACAAGGCGCGCTATCGCGAAACACGGAACGAGGCGCTGTACCCGTTCGGTCACGGCCTCAGCTACACGCGTTTCGCCGTGTCGAACATCGTCGTGCCGACGCAGATGACCGATCGCATCGCGGTAACGGCAACCGTCGCCAACACCGGGCAGCGCGCCGGTGACGAGGTGGTGCAGCTCTACATCCACGACGTCGTCGCCAGCCACACGCGACCGATCCGGGAGTTGAAGGGGTTCCAGCGGGTTGCGCTGGCGCCCGGCCAGTCGAAACAGGTGCAGTTCACGCTGGCGCGGGATGACCTGCGCTTCTGGATAGACGGCAAGTGGGTGGTCGAGCCGGGGACGTTCCACGTGTGGGTGGCGACGAGTTCCGCGGGAGGCGAGCGCAAGGAATTCGAGCTGCTTTGAATTCCTGACCCGTATTCCGTGATGAAGTGCGCTGCTTACCTCCCCCTCCGTCACGCTCTGGCGAGCGCGCCACCTCCCCCTTGCGGGGGAGGAATTAGGTAGATTTCAGACCTGTACGATGCGGGTTGCCAGTCGTTCCGCTTCTTCGGGGTCGTGCGTTACCATCAGGATCGGAAGTCCGGCCTCGTCGCGGACGCGCTCGATCGCGGTCATGATCTCGCCACGTCGCGCGCGATCCAGCGAGGACAGGGGTTCGTCGAGCAGCAGGAACGCAGGGTCGCTCAGCAGCGCACGCCCGATCGCCACCCGCCGCGCCTCGCCACCCGACAGCGTCCGCGGCCAGCGATCGAGCAGGTGACCGATGCCCAGCATCGCAACCACCCCGGCCAGCCCCGCGCCGTCGGACGCACCGTACAGCAGGTTCGCCCGGACCCGCCGATGCGGGAAGAGGCGCGGTTCCTGAAAAACATAGCCCGCTCGCCGCCGCTGCGGTGGCACGTTCACACCGGTCGCGGCATCGAACAGCTCCCGCCCGGCCACCGCAATCCGCCCGGTATCGGGGCACAGCAATCCGGCGACCATGTTCAGTATGCTCGTCTTGCCGATCCCGGAAGGCCCGAACAACACGGTCAGCCCCTCGCCCGCCGTCAGGTCGAGCGACACCGAGGCCTCGCCCAGCCGCTTGTCGACGCGGATATCAAAGGACATGCAGCCCCCGTCGTACCCGCCGCGTCAGCAATTCCGACGCGATCAGCGCAAACAGACTGAGCGCCACGGAAATCGCCGACAACCGCCAGACCATCGCCTCCGCCCCGGGCTGCTGCAACGCGGAATAGATCGCCAGCGGCAGCGTCTGCGTCTGGCCCGGCACGTTGGAAACGAAGGTGATCGTCGCGCCGAACTCCCCGATCGACCGCGCGAAGCCCAGCACCATGCCTGCCAGGAGGCCGGGCAGGCTGAGCGGCAGCGTCAGCGTCCAGAACACCCGCCATGGCCCTGCACCCAGCGTCCGGGCGGCGTTCTCCAGTCGGCGGTCCACCGCTTCGATCGACAGCCGCATCGCGCGCACCATCAGTGGCAGCGCCATGATCCCCGCTGCGATCGCCGCGCCGGTCCAGCGGAACAGGACGGTGACACCGAACCAGCGATCCAGCAGGTTGCCGATCGGTCCGGCGGGTCCGAATGCCAGCAGCAGCACCCAGCCGGTCACCACCGGTGGCACCACCAGCGGCAGGTGCACGATCGCATCCAGCAACAGCTTGCCCGGGAAGCGCACCCGCGCCAGCGCCCACGCGAGCGCGAAGGCGATCGGCAGCACCACCAGCATCGCCACGCCACCGATCTTCAGCGACAGCGCGACGATCGTCCATTCGTCCGGGGTGAGCATCAGCGGGCGGTGAACCCGTAGCGGGCGAAGACCGCCTTGCCCCTCGCGCTGATCAGGAAGCGGCGGAACGCCTCACCCTCGGGATTGCGCGAACTCGCCAGCCGCGCGACCGGATAGGTGATCGGCGGATGGCTCGCCGCGGGGAACACACCGGCGATGCGTACCATCCGCGATGCCCTGGCGTCGGTGGCGTAGACGATCCCGAGCGGCGCGGCACCGCGCTCGACCAGAGTCAGCGCCGCCCGCACGCTATCGCCGCGCACCACCTTGGGCGCGACCGCAGCCCAGACGCCGAGCGTGCGCAGCGCCGCCTCCGCATAGCGACCCGCCGGCACCGGGGCGTCCGCCATCGCCAGCGGACCCGCGGCCAGCACCCGCGCCAGCGCGGCGGGAGGACGGACGGGGATGCGCACCGGATTGCCCTTCGCCGCGACCACCACCAGCCGGTTGCCGAGGAAGGTCACGCGCGTGTTCGCGACGATCAACCGCCTGGCGGCGAGCGCATCCATCCACTCCTGATCCGCCGAGACGAACAGGTCGGCATCGCCCCCGGCCTCTACCTGACGCGCCAGCGCGGACGAGGCGGCGAACGAGATGACCGGTTTGGGATGTCCCTGCTTCGCCCACGCATCGGCGGCGGCAGTCATCGATTCCTGCAGGCTGGCGGCGGCGAGCACCAGCGGAGGCTTGCTCTGCGCCAAGGCGGGCGTGGCAACCAGCAGTACGAGGATCGACAGCAGCGGACGGATCATGACGGCTCCAGGGCGAGCAAGCGGCTCCAGCGCGCCGTATACAACGTCAGGTCGATAAATCGATCCGGGTTTCCCCCGGACGTCACTTCATTCGAAGGATTGCCAGCCTCGGCGAGACGTCGCCGTCAATGTGACCGGCGCCGCCGGAACCCGCCCGTCATTCCACCCCCTGACGAACCGCCGCTGTAATTCTCGCACGCGATACCGTCGCCATCGCCGTCCATCTCCGATCGAAAGCCGGGCTCTCCGCTATATAACGGCGCCGTTCCTGCTGCCCGCGCATCGTTGCAGCCGCCCCATTGGTCGCCCGGCTGCGGATCGCGGGCGCGCTTGACCCCGGCCGCCACTGCTGCGGTACTGACCACGGCCGTCACCGCTTCGACGGGTGAAGCACTGCCGGGAGTGGTGGGGGCCGTACCCACGCCGACCAAGATCCCGACGACACCAGCGCCAGCCAGAACGGCGATCGTTGATTTCTCCACCATGCATGGTTGCTAGCAAGCCGTGGGTAAAGAAATCGTGCGCTCACGCGCTCGTCACACGCCCGGTGCGTTGCAGCTTTCCCCAGCCCACCATCGGCCCGCGCAGCGCCTGCGCGATCGCCTTCAGCACGACGTGATACATCACCTGCCGATAGCCGATCCGCTGCGGGATGAGCAGCCAGAGCAGTCGCCAGCGCTCGCGGCGTTCCAGTGCGAAGGCGATCGTCGCCGCGAGCAGGTCGATCGCGGTGAAGACCAGCCAGAATGCCAGCATCGTGTAGACGTCGTGGCTCGTCTGCGCCCAGCCGTGGGCTTGCACGTCGAGATAGGTGACGACGAAGCTGACCAGCAGCGCGAGGTCGATGATCGGGCTGATCGCCGCGAGCAGGATCTGGAATACGATCGCCTGCGGCAATCCGACCCAGCCGAGCCCACGCGGGGCACTGCGGCCGATCGCGGAGCGGTGCTTCCACAGGCATTGCAGCGTACCGAATGCCCAGCGAAAACGCTGCTTGGCGAGCGCACGCATCGTTTCGGGTGCCTCGGTCCACGCGACCGCATATTGATCGTATTGCACCCGCCAGCCGGCCCGCTGGATGGCGATGGTGAGGTCCTGATCCTCGGCCAGCGTGTCGTGCGGATAGCCGCCGACCGCCGCCACCGCCGCACGGCGCCAGGCGCCGACTGCGCCGGGAACCACGGTGATCGCGTTCAGCCGGGCGAAGGCGCGGCGCTCCAGATTCTGCGCGGTGATGTATTCCAGCGCCTGCCAGCGGGTGACGAGATTGACGCGGTTGCCGACCTTCGCGTTGCCGGCCACCGCGCCCAGTTGCGGATCGTCGAACCAGCGCGCCAGCCGCGCGATCGTCGTCGGTTCGAACTGCGTGTCGGCGTCGAGGGCGATGACGATCTCGCCCTTGGCCAGCGCCAGCCCGGTGTTGAGCGCCCGCGCCTTGCCGCCATTCTCCAGCGTCAGCAGCCGCACGCGTGGATCGTCGGAGAAGGCGGCGGCGACGACGGCGGACGTCGCATCCTTTGACCCGTCGTCGATCACGATCACTTCGATCTGCACCTCGGTGCTGGCGAGCACGCCACGCACCGCCCGCTCGATCACGCGTTCCTCGTTATAGGCGGGGATCATCACCGTTACGAACCGGTCGGGATCGATCGCGGGGAACACCGTCCGCCCCTCCCGCCGCGCCTGCACCAGTGCCAGCGCGGACAAAGCGAGCGCGCGCAGGATGCCGACGGTGATCGCGATGCCGAACAGCCAGTGCAGCGCCACCACCAGCCCGCCGAGCGTGATGAACAGCGCGAGGTCGGCCCGCGCGGCGAGCTGGTCGCTCGACGAGATCACCGGCATCGCCTGATCGCGCGAAATGCCCGCAAGCGTCGAAACCGGCACGAAGCTGTAGCCCATCGCGCGGAGCCGATCGATGATCACCGGCAGCGCGGCGACGGTCTGCGCGCGATTGCCACCGGCGTCGTGCAGCAGGATGACGTTGCGGCTGCAATCCGCATCGGCCGAATCATCGCAGGTCGCGGGAGCATTGGTGACCCGCGCGATCGTGGTGTCGATGATCGCCTGCACGCCCGGCCGCTTCCAGTCGCCCGGATCGACGTGCAGCCCGACCGAGACGTAGCCGCGCTGCTGCGCCTGCAACGCCGGCCCGATCTCGTCCGCAGTCGTCGGTTCGGCATCGCCGAAGTAGGGCGCACGGAATAGCCGCAACGATCGGCCGGTGAACGCCTGGAACAGCCGCTGGTTGGCGTTGAGTTCGAACCGCACCTGCCCCGCCGACACGTTCGCCAGATTGGGATGCGTATAGGTATGGCTGCCGATCTCATGCCCCTCCGCGACCATCCGTTGCAGCAGCGAGCGCTGGGTCAGCGCATTTTCGCCGACGATGAAGAAGGTCGCCTTCACCCCCTCGCGCTTCAGCACCTCGAGCACCTGCGGCGTCCACGTCGGGTCGGGTCCGTCGTCGAAGGTCAGCGCCAGTTGCTTGTGCCGATAGCCGGTCCGATCGACCTCATACGGCGATGGCAGGCGATCGAAGCGGATATCGACGATACCGCCGTGCGGCCCGGCGACCGCGCGCCGTGCCCCGACGACGGACGTCGCGCCGATCTTGAGGATTTCGCCCGCTCCCTCGATATCGACGTCGGTACCGGCGGGAATTGCGTCGATCGCCGCCACCGGCGGCAGTACGCGATGATCGCGGCCGAAGATCGACCACAATCCCGGGTCTTCCGATCCAAGCCGCCACAATGCCACGCTGCCTACGCCGGCGCGGTGCAGGACATCGATCTGGTTGTAGGCCGATGCCGCGTCGAGCAGCCAGACGACGTGGCGCACGCCGCCTTCGGCATAGGCGAACCCGCTGTTGCCGCTGTCCCGGTCGAACACCGGAACGGTGCCGGATTCCCGCGCGGCCTGCCATGCCTCCTCGACGCCCAGCGCATCGCCGCCCCGCCCGTGCCAGTCATAGGCGTAGGAGCCGATCGCCACGACCAGCTTCGCCGCCGGGATGCCGCGGGCGGCGTTCGCCACCTGCCCGGCGAACCAGCGTTGCGAGGCAATCGGCCCCGCTGGCCCGGCGGTCTCATGCTCGTCATAGGCCATCAGGAAGATCTTGTCGGTCACGCGGGCGTAGGCGGCCATGTCCCAATCGGGGTTGCCGACCGGCGCGGCGATCGACACCGACCAGCGACGCGGGCCGAACCGTCGCCGCGCCTCGCTGAGGAACAGGCGGTAATGCCCCTGAGCGGAGGCTGGCAGGTCTTCGAAATCGAAGAAGGCGCCGCCCGCATGATTCGCCGCAAGCCACGGCACCAGCCGATCTAGGAACGCGCCGCGCGCACGCGGATCGGCCAGCAGCGCCGCCGTGCCCTTCCCGTCCCAGTCGCCGCCGATCGCGTTCTGGATCATCGGAACGATCACCGGGCGATGCGCCGCGCGGTTCAGGATCGCCCGGCCGGCCGGATCGCGGAACACCGTGATACGATGATCGGCGCCGGTCACGGATACCCAGCCGGGGATCACCCAGTCGAGCTGCTCGACATGCCGGCCGAGGCTGGCGGCGCTCGACGGATCCCATGGCGTATGAAAGGCGATCGCAAGTGCCGGGTTGCCGCTTGCCGCAGCCTTTGACGTGCCGTGGCCGCCGAACAGCCGTGCGGCATAGTCATCCAGATTGCGCCGGGCACGCCGGATCACCCCGTGCGGCGCGGAGAGGCGATGGAATACGGGGCGTTCGGCCTCCACCGGCAACAAAGGCGCCGCGGGCACCCCGCCGATCGACACCACGAACACCGCGATCGACAGCGACACCAGCAACGCGAAAGCGACGATGCCGAAGGTGAAGCGCCGCTTTCGCCGGCCGCTGACGTCGTAGAATACGGGATGCTGGGACATTGGCGACACTCCAGCCCCGCCATTGCGACGGGATGGATGGCAGCATCGCGTCGCCGCCATGACAAAGGCGTCATCTGCCGCCAATATGCCTCAGCTCACACGTCGAACACGCTGCTCCCATGCGTCTCGCCAGCCTCCAGCGCGCGGTGCGCTGCCTCGGCATCCTCCAGCGCGAACGTGCGGCCGATCGTCGGCCTGATCGCATCGTTGCGCAGCATCGAAAACACCCGCTCGACGCCGGCCGTCCGCTCCTCCGCGGTCACATAATAGTCGAACAGCGTCGGGCGCGTGACGAACAGCGATCCCTTGGCCGCCAGCGTGCCGAGGTTGATGCCGTTAACCGGTCCCCCGGCATTGCCGTAACTGACGACAAGGCCGCGGCGTGCGGTGGCTGCCAGCGTCGCCTCCCATGTCGCCATGCCGACGCCGTCGAACACCGTGGCGACGCCGCGCCCGCCGGTGATCTCCCGTACCCGGACTGCGACATCTTCGTCGCGGTGAAGGATGACATGATCCGCGCCGGCCGCACGGGCGTGGTCGGCCTTGTCCGCATGGCCTGCCGTACCGATCACCGTCGCGCCGATCGCCTTCAGCCAGCCGACCAGCAACTGCCCCACGCCGCCCGCTGCGGCCCATACCAGCACCGTCTGCCCCGCCTGCACACGCGCGCATCGCTCGACCAGCGCCTCGGTCGTGCAGCCTTTCAACAGCAAGGCGGCGGCGGTCCGGTCGTCGACATCGTCGGGCAGGCGCAGCAACTGGTTCGCCGCGACGTTGCGCGCAGTCGCATAGGCGCCGCGCGACGGCCCGAACGTACCGACCCGATCGCCGATCGCGACATCGGTAACGCCCGCCCCCACCGCCTCGACGACACCGGCCGCCTCGCTGCCGAGGCCGGCGGGCAAATCCACCGGATAGACGCCACTGCGATGATAGGTGTCGATGTAGTTCAGTCCGACCGCACGATGGCGCATCCGCACCTCGCCGGGTCCCGGCGGCGGCAGGTCCACGTCGACCCACTCGATCACTTCCGGCCCGCCGGTCCGCGCGATCCGCGCCACCCGTTCACCCATCGCCCGTCACTCCATCGAAACCGCCGATCCAACGCCGACACGCGTTTCGGGTTGCAACCTTTCGGTCGCCGTCGCACATCGGGTGCAAAGCATAACGACGGAGAGCGACGCGATGAACAGTCACCTCACATTCTACATCGATGGCGCATGGGTGGAGAGCGAAGGCGGCACCGCGCATCAGGTGATCGATCCCTCGACCGAACAGCCGGTGACGGAAATCACACTCGGTACGCGGGCCGATGTCGACAAGGCCGTCGCCGCGGCGCGGACCGCCTTCGAAACCTTCTCACAGACCAGCCCCGAAGAACGCGCCGACCTGCTCGACCGCGTGATAGAGGCCTACAAGTCGCGCATCCCCGATCTCGCCAAAGCGGTCAGCCAGGAAATGGGCGCCCCGATCGGCTTCGCACAGGCGGCGCAGGCACCCGCCGGACTCGGCTACATCATGGGGACGGCCAAGGCCCTGCGTGAATTCACCTTCTCCGAACAGGTCGGCAAGGCACGCGTCGTCCATGAACCCGTCGGCGTCGTCGCGATGATCACCCCATGGAACTGGCCGCTCAACCAGATTTGCGCGAAGGTTGCACCCGCCATCGCCGGCGGCAATACGATGATCCTGAAGCCGTCGGAGGAAGCACCGCGTTGTGCGATGATCCTCGCCGAAATCCTTCATGAAGCGGGAGTGCCGGCGGGCGTCTTCAACCTCGTCAACGGCGACGGGCCGACCGTCGGCGCGGCGCTCTCCAGCCATCGCGACGTCGACATGGTCAGCTTTACCGGATCGACCCGCGCCGGCATCGCGGTCGCACAGGCCGCCGCCGCCACCGTCAAGCGCGTGCATCAGGAACTTGGCGGCAAGGCTCCCAATCTCGTGCTGGAGGGCGCCGACCTCGCCAGCGTCCTGCCGCCGACGTTGCAGGGCGTGCTGGCCAATTCGGGCCAGAGCTGCATCGCCCCCACCCGCCTGCTCGTCCACGACAGCCAGATCGACGAGGCGAAGCACGTCGCCAAGGCGATATTCGAAGCGACACCGGTGGGCGATCCGGCCGAGATGGGTGCGCACATCGGACCGGTGGTCAACAAGGCCCAGTTCGACAAGATACAGGCGTTGATCCAGTCTGCGATCGACGAAGGCGCGACCCTCGTCACGGGCGGGCCCGGACGCCCCGACGGGCGCAACGCCGGCTATTACATCCGCCCGACGGTTTTCGCCGACGTCACGCCAGACATGCGCATCGCGCGCGAGGAGACGTTCGGCCCGGTCGCGACGATCACCCGCTACACGACGCAGGACGAGGCGATCCGCCTCGCCAACGCAACCGAATACGGCTTGTCCGCCGCCATCTCCGGCGACCCCGCCGCCGCGGCGAAGATCGCACCACGACTGCGCGCCGGACTGGTGACGATCAACGCCTGGAGCGGCACGATCGGCACGCCCTTCGGAGGCTACAAGCAGTCCGGCAACGGTCGCGAAGGCGGCAAATACGGTATCGCCGATTTCATGGAGCTGAAGACGATCGTTGGGGAGCCGGGGTAAGGTAGCAATAAGAAGCCCCTCCCCTGAAGGGGTGGGACTTAACGCCCTGTCGCGAACCAGATCGTATGCATCGGCCCCTTGCCGTTGCTGCGCGCCCGCACCGTCACTTCGTCGACATCGAACCCGCCCTCGCGCAGCCGCCGGGCGAACGCGGCATCCTTCGCAGCCGACCACACCGCCAGCACACCGCCCGGCCGCAACGCCGCCCGTGCCATGGACAGGCCCCGCGCCGAATACAGCCGGTCGTTCACCGGCCGCACCAGCCCGTCGGGGCCGTTGTCGACATCCAGCAGAATCGCGTCATACGTCCCCCGCCCCGCCGCGATCACGTCCGCGACATCGCCGAACTCCACCGCCACCCGGGAATCGTCGAGGCAACCCGCGGTCAGCTCCACCATCGGCCCTCGCGCCCAGTCGACGATCTCGGGCACCAGTTCGGCCACAGTCACCCGCCCTTGCGGCCCCAGCTTCGCCAACGCCGCCCGCAGTGTGAACCCCATGCCGTAACCGCCGACCAGCAGATGCGGGGCGGAACTGCGCAAGCGATCGATCGTCATCGTCGCCAGCGCCTCTTCCGACCCGCTCATCCGGCTGTTCATCAGCTCGTTGCGTTCCAGCACGATCATGAAGTCCGCGCCCCGCCGGAACAGCCGCAGCGGCTCGCCACCCGGCACCTCGGCAGTCCCCAGCAATTCCCGCGGCGTCATGGCAGCGTCACTCCCGTATGCATAAAGCTCGCCCGTACAGCCGCCCGCGCCGCAAGGCGAGGCGCGTCGTCCGGGCACGTTTTTGGCAATTCGGGCGTTCTGCTGTAACGGACCCTTACGAGCCGGCCCGCACTTCGCGAGTCACTCGCCCGAACCGACAGGATCATCACGACCCACATGCCAGCCTACAAGCCCCAGACGTTCCAGGAGCGCGCCGCCCTTTCCGCCCAGGCCAAGCAGGCCGCGCTCGACAAATTGCGTGCCAAGCCCCCCATGGACCCGGCGATCGTCGCCGAGCGCAAGGCCGCCGCCGAAGCCAAGGAAGCCGCGCTCGCGCAGGCGCGTGCGGACAAGCAGGCCGCCCGCGAACAGGCGATCGCCGAGAAGAAGGCCGCCGCCGAGGCGGCAGCCCTCGCCGCTGCCGAAGCCGCCGCCAAGGCCAAACCCAAGATTCCGACCGAAGCCGAGATGAAGGCAGCGCGCGATGCCCGCTACGCCGCTCGCAAGCAGCGCGTCGGCAAGCGCTGACATGGCGCGCAAGCCGCTCGCCACCCGGCGAGCGGCTTCGGACCACGATCCGGTTACAGGCTGCGCTTATGGCGGCTAGCCGATGCTTGAAGATCGATAAGCATTCGATCACGGTTCGCCTTTGCTGGTGCGGGGCACCGGGCGTCGCCTGATCCTGTCATCCGCACGCAGGCGGGAATACTGCACAGCTGCACTGCACTACGGCGTGAGGCATATGCCTATATAGCTGCCAGCTTCCGCCGCGACACCGGGTGTAGAGTAGAGCGACCTGCGATCGCCTCGCCTTCAATAGTCCTTCGACACCCGGACGTTGGCGCTCTGCCGCCCCAGCGTCGAGATGCTCGACAATAGCGACAGCCACCGCGTCACCTGGAACTCCACCTGGGTCGCGGAATAGCCCTGCCCGTCGGTCACGATCTCGGCATACAGCCGCCGCGTCACGAACTTGCCCGCCGCGATCGATGTGCCCTGCCCGGTCTGCGGATCGGCAGGCAGGATGCGGAGCCGGTCCAGCCCCGCCGCGCGCCGCACCGCATTGATCGGATTCAGACCGTTGCCGCCATCCTGCAACGCCGCCACCGCCGCCGCCAGTTGTAACGCCTCCGGGGCCGACAGCCGCGTGATGGAGGTGCCGAACAGCAACCGCGACAGCAACTCGTCCTCGGGCAATGCCGGCACGCTGGAAAAGCCGATTTCGGGCTTCAGCGCGGTACCGGTCACCCGGATCGACGCGCTGAGACCGGTCGAATCGGCATTCGCCTCGATATCCAGCGCCGGATTGGCGGGCACTTCCCCGGCGAACCGGATCACGCCGCGGGTCAGACCGAACTTGCGACCGGCGAATTCATAATCGCCGCGCACCAATGTCGCCTGCCCGGTGATCGCCGGGTTCGCCGGCTGGCCGGCGATGGCAAGATCGGCGGACCATTCACTGGACAGGCCCAATCCGCTGACGATCACCTTGTCCGCCGCTCTCGCCTTGATCGCCAGCGTCCATGGAGCGATGGGCGTCTCATCCTCCTCGCCGCCATCGGGGAGGTTGATCTCGCGGATATTGAGTCGCGGCACCGCACTCGCTGCGGTCGCCTGCCCCAACCGGTAACGGCTGCGGTTGAGCACCAGTTCGCCTGCGATCCTTCCGCCGCTGCCGTCGGAGGTAAAGGTCAACGGCCCCGTCACGGTCGCACCGATGTCATCGCGATTGATCATCACCGCACGGTCGGCGGCCAGCCGGATATCGATGCCGATGCCATGCGCCGCCGCGAAGTCGAACCCGCCGCTGCCGGTCACCCGCCCACCCTTGCCTGCATCGGCGGCGAAGCGATCGATCTGCAGACGCGATCCGCCGAACCGCCCGCTCGCCTGCACGTTGGTGAGGACGGTGCCGGTGTTGGCACTCTCGATGCGCGCGTTGCTGGCCTGCAACACACCGCGGATCACCGGTGCACCGATCCGACCGCTGACGTCCGCACCGATCGCGACCGGCCCTGACAGGTCGAACAATTCCACTCCGGTCAGACGCCATAGCGTGTCTGCCGGCCCTTGATAGCGCAGTTGCGCGAACAGTGGCGCCGCCGCGATCCGGTTGGCGAGATCGCCCGTACCCAGCGGTCGCAACAACGCCTGCCCACGCCCGATCGTCTTGCCGCCCGATGCCATCACCGCCCGTACGCCCAGCCGATCTGCCGATAGCGCCGCCGCCAACCCCACGTCGATCGGGCGCGACGACAGCACCAGCCCCGCCCGGCTCAGCCCCCGCACGGTCAGGTTCGCTTTTCCGGTCGGTGCCTGCCCGTCGGCGGTGGCGTAATCGAAGGTGCCGGACGCGGTGCCGCTCAGTCCGAGACGTGGAAAGCCGATGTCGAGGATCGCCAGCGGCATCCGCGTCAGCGACGCTTGCAGCGCGAGTCGCCCGCCGCCGAACCGTCCACTCACCGCACCCTCGCCGCCCGCAAACGACAGCTTGGTCGATTCCAGCCGCCAGCCGTCGCCATCGCGCCCGATCTCGGCCGGGGTCAACAGCTTGAGCGGCCGGCGGTCCAGCGTTCCCTGCGCCGATACGACGTAGCGATCGGGCGAAACCTGCACGACCGTCTGGATATCGAACGCCCGTCCGCGCGATCCCGCGATCGACACGCGCATTTCGCCCACGCCTCCGCGGAGCCGCGCATTGCCGGCGAACCGTGCCAGGTTGAGGCGGCCTTGTCGTAATCCGGTGCCTGTCGCGGTCGCGTCGATCGACGTTCCCGCCGGATCCAGCAGCATCACCGCATCCAGATGCCCGCGGCGCAGCGTCGTCGCGTCCAGTTGGGCATTGGCGGCATCCAGATGCGTCTCGATCCGCTGCACGCTACCAACCGGCCGGAACAGCAACTCGCCGGACAACCCGCCGCCGGCGACACCGAGCCGTCCGGTGAAGCCACCGGTCACGATCGCCAGCCGCCCGGACGCGGTCGTGCCGCTGACGGCGAGCCGGTCGATCTGGATGATATCGTCCACGCCCGGCGGAAGGAGCAGGATCGATCCCGTCGCCCCGAACGGCCCCAGGCGAGATCCCCCCTCGGCACGCCACTGGAATCCTTGCGCCGTCGGGTCCAGATGCGCCCGCACCTGCGACAGGCCGAGCGTATCGTTCGGTCGCGCGAACACCAGGTCCAGCGTCGGGCGGTCGATCCTGCCGTCCAGCCTGACCGTCACCGGCCCGTATTTCGCGTGTCGCCCGGCCGCCTCGATATGAAACGTGCCGTCCTGCCGCCGCAGACCAGCACCGCGCAGGCTCAGCAGCGGCGATGTCAGCACCATGTCGGCGAAGTGCAGCACGCCGTCGGGTGTCCGCTCCAGCCCGGTGACGATCCGCGGCAATCCGCCGGTTAGCCCGCGCAGGAAACCATTGTCGAGCCGAACCACCTGCACCGTGCCGCGCCCGACGATCCGTGTGCCCCATCCGCCGGTCCCCGGCACCACGCGAAGCTCGCTGCGCAGGTCGACGACGCCGAGCCCCTTAATGTACAGCCGGTTGAGCGTGCCGTTCAGCCCGACCTCGTAACGGCCGCTGGCGAAATCGACGGACAGCATGATCCGGCCCGCCAGTTTGTCCGATCGCAGCCGCAGGGCGTCGCCGGTCAACAGCGATCCTCGCAACGTCAGCGGTCCGTCGAGGCGGAGGTTGCGCAGGATACCGCCGGCAACGGCCCCGACGCCGGTCACCTCCGCCGCCGCGAAGCGCACCGGCATTGCCAGCACCCGCTGGCCCAGCCGCCCGCTGCCCGCCAGCCGGACCGCGGTCATGCCGGCTCTATCGATCGTCAGTCGGTCCGCGCGCAGCCGATAATCGAATCGCGCCGTCGCGATATCGCCATCCAGCACGCCGCGCAGCTCGACGCCACTGCCGCTCATCGTGGGGATGACCGCCGCCGGCCGCAGCAACCGCGCTCGCACCCGCATATTGCGGAACGTGCTCGTCCCCATATCGACGGCGCCCGATACCTCCGCCACGAGCGCCGGGCTGCGTAGCGACAGGGTCCCGGCCAGCCGCCGTTCGAAAAACGTCGCGCTGCCGTTCACCAGCAGCTGCGGGCTTGCCAGGCGTCGCGCCAATCCGCCGATAAGCCGGCCCGGCGCCAGCTGTCCCGACAGCGTGTAGCGCCCGGCCTCCGCCGCGAGCGCGAGGTCGATCGCCCGTACGCCGCCGGCACGCCCGATCGCCTTCCCGCGCCACCTGGACCAGCTGCCGTCGCCGCCGACCTCCAGCGTCAGTGCGCGGTTGATCCCGAAACTGCGGGCCAGCACGCCACCTGCCGAGCCCGCCGCACGCACGTCCACGTCGAATGTGTCGCGATCCGGCTCGGCATCGATCCGCAACGCCAGCCGGTCGGAACCCGCAACCAGCGCATCGAGCCGCACCAGCGCGCGCCCGTGCCGGATATCGGCATATCCCGCGATCCGCCCGACGCGCCCGGTCCCCAGAACAGGCTTCGCCAGCACCAGCCGATCGATCGCCAGTCGCCCGATGCGGATGTCCACATCGGGCAGGATCGGACCTCGCTTCGCGGTCTTGCGCGTGTGCGGCGCATGGAACATCGTCGCCTGCGGGATCGTCACTGCGTCGATCTCCAGCCTGTTCCGCAGCCACAGCCACGGCGTCCAGTCGAGCGTCACCGCCGGCGCCTGAACGAGCACGCCATCGAGATCGTAGACGCGGACGTCCTTCAATACCGTCCGGTCGTACAACGACCCGTCGATCCGCCCCACGGTGAAGCGCAGCCCGTTACCGGTCCGGATCGCCCCGATGCGTTCCGCGACCCAGCGATGACCGATGTCGGTGTCTACGATCAGCAGCGCGCCCGCGAACACCGCGAGCAAGGCGGCGAGAGCGATCGCGATGCGCCGCAGCCAGCGCGTCAAAACGCCTGTCCAAGCGACACGTACACGGCGATCCGGCTATCCCCCGGCTGCGGATTGAGCGGCGTGCCGACGTCCAGACGGATCGGGCCGAAATTGGAATAATAGCGCACACCCACGCCCGCGCCGTACTGGAAGTCGCTCAGTCGCGGCAGTGCGCTGGTATAGATCGTGCCGCCATCCAGAAACGGCACGATCCCGAAATTGCCGAACGTCTTTACCCGCGCCTCGATCGAGAATTCGGCGAGGCTCCGCCCACCGATCGGGTCGTTGTTGATGTCGCGCGGCCCGATCGCCTGAAAACCATAGCCGCGCACGGATGCGCCACCACCAGCATAGAAACGCCGCGACGGTGCGATCCGGTCACGCGAGGCGCCCAGGATCGATCCGAGCCGCACCCGCTCCGCCAGCACCAGCCCACTCCTGACGGACTGGTAAGCGCTGCCGTCGACCTGCACCCGTCCATAGCCGAATGCGGCGCCCTGCAACGAAAATTCCGGACTGATCCGCCCGCCGAGCCGGAATCCGCGCGTCGGGTTGAGCAGATCGTCCGATCCGTCATAATTGAGGCTGGTCGGCGTCGCGGCGATATAGAAGGTCCGCCGGCGCGGATCGCCCGTCGCGGCGATCACGTCCCTTTCGTCGGACGTCAGCAGTTCGCCACCCAGCGACCATGTCCACTTCTTCTGGAAGAAGATCGTCGTCTGTCGCTCGAGCGTCGCAGACAGGGTGAATGTCTTCGCCTCATAGGCGTCGCGCCGGACGTGCGCGGCGGCGACTTGCCCGGTCAGCACCCGGTCGCGCCCGCCGAAGTTGTTGCGGCGGAATACCAGACTGCCGAGCTGCTCGCGCGTTCCCGCCACGCCGCGCACGGTCAAAGCCCCCTCCGGCGGAAACAGATTGCGGTGCGTCCAGCTCAGCTCCGCGCGCGCGCCTTCACCAGTGCCATAGCCCAGTTCGCCGGCGATCGTGCGCGGTGGTGCGGGTTCCAGCCTGACACCGATATCGACCGTCCCGGGCGCGCGACCCTCGATCGGCTTGACCACCACGGTCGACACCAGACTGGTCTGGATCAACGCCCGCCGCAGATCATCCAGCGACGATGCGTCGTAGCGATCGCCCGGCGCGAACCGGGCGATCTCCTGCACGTGACGCGCATCAAACACGCGATTGCCGGGCAGAGCCACCACCTGCCCGAACCGTCGCTCCGATCCCGGCGCGACGGCCAAATCGAGCGTCGCGGTCTTTGTCGCATGATCGACGACGATCTGTGGATCACCGACATCGGCGAACGGAAAGCCCTCCTGCCCGATCCGCGTTGTCAGTCGGGCCTCTCCGGCGACGATCGCATCGGCGTTGACCGGGTCTTGCGCCTTCACGCCGAAGGCCTCGCGCAGAACCGGTGCCTTGTCCCCCGCTGCGGCAATCCCGCCCAGCGTCACGTCTTTAAACCGGTACAACGTCCCGGGTTCCGCCTGCAGCACCACCTGCGGTTTGGCGCCCGGTTCGACCCGCGTGGTCACCCGCGCCTCGTAATAGCCTTCGCCACGCAGGAGCGTCTGGAGCAGGTCCGCATCCTCACGCGCCCGCCGGTCCAGCTGCGCAGCATTCGCTGCTCCGTCATCATTGGCATTCAGGGTGGACAGATCGTCGAACCGCTGGCGTAGCAGCGCCGTCTCCGCGGCGTCGATACCCTCGATCCGCCAGCCGTAGCGCGTCTCGGCGATGCCATCGATCGCCTGCGTTACCGCTTCCGTTCCGGCGTCGGCACCCAGATCGGGCCAGGCGACCCCGATATCCGGCAGTGGCGCCAGTGGTGCGTTGGGGTCGAGCGGCACCGACTCCGCGGGCAAGGTCTGCGCCGTGGCCTGTCCGCAGAAAAGAAGCACAGCGGTCGCGCCAAGCCCGAACCACCCCACACGCGATACCATCGGCGCGTGTTAGCGTGGCCGTGTCGCGTGCGACAGTCCCCTAACCGGGAACCTGACCGAACATCCGGGCGGACGGAGTGATCCGGACGCGCATCAGTGGATCGTTCCGATCGCTTCTTCCGACGCCAGCACCTCGATCAATCGCTCGGTTTGCCGCCAACGGCAAAAACGCAGATAATTGCCGATATCGCGCATATGCCCGGCGCGGATCGCCGCTTCCACCGGTGCATGATCGCCGAATGCAGCGATCAGGTCCGCGGCCTCTGCCACCTGTTCGGCGTCGGCGAGATACATCGGGACCATGCGTTACTCCTGAACCACTGCACCACTGTCTTTTACAAAGTTCGTGCCACGGCGCCGCATCTACGCACCTGCGGGGGGATCGATGGTAAACGCATCGGCCCGGCAGCTATTCGAGCCGTCCCGATTGTGCCATTCGGGGACGCTGGCGTCCCGCTGCGGGACGTGGCAGGGGCGTGGCATGGCTGACACTCCCCCCTCCGCCGCGGGCGGCATCCTCATCGCGATCTGTTGCATCGGCGGCGCCGTCATCGGTTTGATGCAGGGGCAGGTGACCATCGGCTTTCTCGGCGGACTGGTGATAGGCAGCCTTGCTGCGGTCGCAATCTGGCTTCGGGACAGCCGCCGCTGATCAGCGCGGCTGACGCATCAGCCAGACGACCTTCCCGACGATTTCGACGCGACCCGACGGAACCGGTGACGCCGCGGGATTATCGCTCATGACCTTCAGTTCTTGCGGCGTTCGCATCACGCGTTTGACCATAACCGTGTCGTCGATCCGCACCACGAACACAGCTCCGCGAGCATCGGGCGATCGGCGTGCGCGGTCGACGACGATCAGATCGCCGTCAACAAGCCCGGGCTCCATCGAATCGCCCCGCACCCGTACGATCGCGGCCTCCCCCTCACGCAGCCCGAGCCTCGTTGCCAGCGCGGGGTCGAGCTCCGCCGCGCCGAGCACGATCTCGCCATCGACGTATGCACCGGGACCCGCGGACACCGCGATGTCGAGCCGCGGCAGACTGAACGAAGGTCGGCCGGCATCCGCCCCCAATGCGACTTCGTCGACCCCAAAATAATCCGCCAGCCGCCGTCGATCGTCCGCCGCCAGCCGCCGCGGCGACCCGCGCGTTACGAATTGCTGAAGATAGGCGGCATTGCGCCCCAGCATCGCCGACAGCGCGGCCAGGCTGTCCCCCCGCCCTGCAGCCAGATCCCGCAAACGGGCACGCGGATCCACCGTCTCCATACCGGATCGATAGCCTAGGAAATTTTCCTAGACAAGTTGGAGATGTGGGAACAGATCGTGAACGAGGTTCTGAGGAGTCGGAGGGAAACGATGTCACTGCTGATCAAGATCGACCGCTATCTGCGCCACACCAAGATGTCGCGTAGCCAGTTCGGCCGGCTTGCCATCAACGATCCGCGGCTGGTCACCGACATGATGAACGGCCGGACGATCGGCGCCACCACCGCAGCCCGAATCGAACGCTTCATCGACGGAGAAACCGCATGATCCACCAGCGCGATCCATTCGCCCGTTTCAAGCGTGCACTTGCCGGCAGTGCAAACCGGTTCGGCCTGTCCTTGCAGCATATCGTCTTCACCGATCGACCGTGGTCCAGTGCCACCTTTACCGGGCATCGGCTGTCCGGCACGCTGACGGTCGAAGGCGCTGCGATCGACGGCTGGCTGGCCGCGTTACCTGAAGAGGAACTGGCGGTTTCCGGCCTGATCGTCGCGGACATCGTGGCCTCACACTGCCACCGCGGAGCGGATGGCGACGGAATCGTGCTGGAGGCGCTGTTGCTGGAAGCCTGATGCGCGATCCGCTACGCTCGGGAAATGACGGTAACCTATCGCAGCTACCTGCGCCTGCCCGAACTGCTCGTTTTGCAGAGCCCGCTCAGCGACGTGCACGACGAACTGCTGTTCGTGACGATCCATCAGGCGTCCGAATTGTGGATGAAGCTGTGCCTGCACGAACTGCATGCCGCACGTGATCGTATCGCCGCGGACGACCTGCCGCCCGCGCTCAAGATGATGGCGCGGGTGAGCCGGATCCAGACGCAGTTGATCCAGTCCTGGGAGGTGCTGGCGACGATGACACCCGCCGATTATGCCGCCATGCGCGGTAGCCTCGGCAAAAGTTCGGGTTTCCAGTCGGATCAATATCGCCAGCTGGAATTCATCATGGGCAATCGTAACGCGGCCATGATCGACGTGTTCGAAGAGGCCGACGTTCGGCAGCGGCTGCTCGACGAACTCGCCCGCCCCAGCATCTACGATGAGGCGCTGCGACTGCTACACCGGCGCGGACTGCCGGTGTCGGCGGACCGGCTGGAACGAGATTTCACGCGCACCGCGGCGGCATCGCCGTCGATCGAGGCGTGCTGGGCGACGGTGTACGGCAACCCCGCGGCCTATTGGGACCTGTACGAACTCGCCGAAAAGCTCGTCGACCTCGAATATCACGTCCAGCTGTGGCGGTTCGGCCATCTGAAGACGGTCGAGCGGGTGATCGGTTTCAAGACCGGCACCGGAGGCACCGCGGGCGTGCCGTACCTCGCCCGCGTCGTCGAACAGCGCTTCTTCCCCGAATTGCTCGGCGTCCGGACCAGCCTGTAGCGTCGGCGCCCTTGCCGGATGCACGGATCATCCGTACCGCACCTTCAAAAGGAGACGATGATGGCCGGCATGGGCAAGTTCGACTGGGCGGATCCGTTCCTGCTCGACGATCAGCTGAGCGAAGACGAACGGATGATCCGCGACACCGCGCGCGCCTATGCGCAGGATCGGCTGGCGCCGCGCATCGTGGAGGCGTTCCAGCACGAGCACACCGATCCGGCAATCTTTCGCGAGATGGGCGAACTGGGCCTGCTGGGGCCGACGATTCCCGAGGAGTTCGGCGGCGTCGGCGCCAATTACGTGGCATATGGCCTGGTTGCGCGTGAGGTGGAACGCATCGATTCGGGCTATCGTTCGATGATGAGCGTGCAGTCCAGCCTCGTGATGTATCCGATCTACGCCTATGGATCGGACGCGCAAAGGCAGGGCTTTCTGCCCAAGCTGGCGAGCGGCGAATATATCGGGTGCTTCGGCCTGACCGAGCCCGATGCAGGCTCGGATCCCGGCGCCATGACCACCCGCGCCCGCAAGGTCGAGGGCGGTTATGTCCTGTCCGGCACCAAGACCTGGATTTCGAATGCCCCGATTGCCGACGTATTTGTCGTTTGGGCCAAGTCCGACGCGCACGGGGGCGCAATCCGCGGCTTCGTGCTCACCAAGGGGCTGAAGGGACTGTCGGCGCCCAAGATTGAGGGCAAGCTATCGCTGCGTGCATCGATCACCGGCATGATCGTGATGGAGGACGTCGAACTGGGCGAAGACGCGTTGTTGCCGGACGTTGAGGGGCTGAAAGGACCCTTCGGCTGCCTCAACCGCGCCCGCTACGGCATCAGCTGGGGCGCGCTGGGCGCGGCGGAATTCTGCTTCCACGCCGCGCGCCAATATGGCCTCGATCGCAAGCAGTTCGGCACGCCGCTCGCCGGACGCCAGCTCTACCAGAAGAAGCTCGCGGACATGGAAACCGACATCGCGCTCGGACTGCAGGCGGCGCTACGCGTCGGCCGGCTGATGGACGAGGGGCGGTTCGCGCCGGAAATGGTGTCGATGATCAAGCGCAACAACGTCGGCAAGGCGCTGGATATCGCCCGCACCAGCCGCGACATGCACGGTGGCAACGGCATTTCGGGCGAATATCAGGTCATGCGCCACGTCATGAATCTCGAGACGGTCAATACCTATGAAGGCGCGCATGACGTGCATGCGTTGATCCTCGGTCGCGCGATTACCGGCATCGCGGCGTTCTGAAACCCGCTGCGATGCCGCACCCCCTCGCCGGCCTGAAGGTTCTGGAACTCGCGCGTATTCTCGCCGGTCCGTGGGCGGGACAGGTGCTCGCCGATCTCGGTGCGGAGGTTATCAAGGTCGAAAGTCCGGCCGGGGACGACACCCGGACGTGGGGACCGCCGTTCGTCTACAATGACGACGGTACGCGCGACGCCGCCTATTTCCATGCGTGCAACCGGGGCAAGACCTCGCTGGTGATCGATTTCACCACGCCGGAAGGGCAGGCCCGCGTCCGCGCGCTCGCCGCCGACGCCGATGTCCTGATCGAGAACTTCAAGGTCGGCGGTCTCGCCAAATACGGACTGGATTACGCCAGCCTTGCGGGTGTCAATCCGCGCCTCGTCTATTGCTCGATCACCGGTTTCGGGCAGGACGGCCCCTATGCCCCGCGGGCCGGTTACGACTTCATCGTTCAGGGCATGAGCGGGATGATGGACCTGACCGGCGATCCCGACGGCGCGCCGCAGAAGATCGGCGTCGCGATGGCCGATATCACGACCGGACTGTATGCGGTGATCGCCATCCAGGCAGCGCTGGCAATGCGCGAGCGGACGGGACGCGGACAGCAGATCGACATGGCGCTGCTCGACACCATGACCGGGGTTCTGGCCAATCAGGCGGCGAATTACTTCGCCAGCGGGGTATCGCCGGCCCGCGTCGGCAATTCGCATGTCAACGTCTGCCCCTATGCCGTGTTCGAGACTGCCGATGGCTGGTTTATCCTTGCGGTGGGTAACGACGGCCAGTTCCGCCGCTTCTGCGCGGTCGTCGATCTGGACGCATCCGACCCACGTTACGCGACCAATGCCCTGCGTCTGGAACATCGCGAGCCGCTGTTCGCTGCGATCACACAGGCCACCCGGCGCTTCCGGCGCGACGATCTGCTTGCCCGGCTGGACGCGGCAGGTGTGCCTGCCGGTCCGATCAATTCGGTAGCGCAGGCGTTGAACGATCCGCATATCGCCGCCCGCGCGATGGTGCTGGACAACGTACCTATCAAAGGACTGCGCACACCGATCCGCTTCTCGGATGCCGATTTGGCGACGGATCGTTCCGCGCCGCGCCTCGGTTCGGGCGATTGACGGCGCGGCGCGGCAAGCTGCACGCGCACCATAACCTTTGTTGTGTTCGACGGATCGCCTGCTAGCTTCAGGCGAAACGGGAGAGATCGCTTGGCACCACCGCCCCTCGCCGGCCTGCGCATCGTCGAAATGGCGGGCATCGGGCCCGGACCGTTCTGTGGCATGATGTTGGCCGATCATGGTGCGGAGGTGATCCGCATCGATCGCGGCGTGCAGCCTGGTTTCAGCGATCCCGCCAGAGACCCCCTGCTGCGCTCCCGCAGGTCGATCGCGCTCGACCTCAAAACGCCGCAAGGTATCGCTGCGGTCCGCCGCATCGCCGCCGATGCGGACGGTCTGATCGAGGGGTTTCGTCCCGGCGTCATGGAACGGCTGGGTCTGGGTCCCGACCTGCTGATCGGCGACAATCCGCGCCTTGTCTACGGTCGCATGACCGGCTGGGGACAGGACGGTCCGATGGCACAGGATCCGGGCCACGATATCAATTATATCGCTCTGTCGGGCACCCTTCATGCGCTTGGCACGGCAGATGGAAAGCCTGCGCCGCCGATCAACCTGATCGGCGATTTCGGCGGTGGCGGCATGCTGCTGGCATTCGGCATGCTGGCCGCGCTGCTGCACGCGCAGCGGACCGGCGAGGGTCAGGTGGTCGACGCCGCAATGGCCGAAGGCTCCGCATTGCTGGCGAGCATGATCTGGGGTTTTCGCGCTATGGGCCGGTGGAGCGATGCGCGCGGCACCAACCTGCTCGACGGCGGCGCCCCCTTCTACGACACCTATACGACGCAGGACGGGCGATGGCTTGCGGTCGGCGCGATCGAGCCGGCGTTCTATGCGTCGCTCCGCCGGGTGATGGGACTGGACGATCCGCTATGGGACCACCAGTTCGATCCCGCCGCATGGCCGGAGATGCGCGATGCGCTGGCGGCCCGCTTCCTGACCCGGTCGCGCGACGCCTGGGTCGCGGCCTTCGCGGGGAGCGACGCATGCGTTACGCCGGTGCTGGGCTTCGACGAAGCCGCCGTCCACCCTCAGAACGATCATCGCCGCTCGATGACGATAGCGAACGGGGTGACCCAGCCCGCCCCCTCCCCACGCTATTCGGTCAGCGGCACAACGCCACCCGCGATGGAGAACGTGAGAAACGATGCGGCATCCCTCGCCGATCTGGGTTTCTCGGCCGCGGAGATCGGCGGCTTGGGGCACTGATCCCTACGCGGACCGATCAGGCCGCGCGCTCGACCTCCACCGCCGAACGGCGCGCATACAGACCATAGGCAAGAATGATCGCATAGCAGATCGCCGGTACCAGCAGCGAAAACTGCATCGATCCTGTCTTGTCGGCGATCATGCCGGTCAGCGGCGGCACGATCGCACCACCGACGATCGCGGTGGCAATCACACCCGAACCCTCCGCGGCGCGCTTGCCGAGGCCTTCGCTCGCCAGCGTGAAGATCGTCGGGAACATGACCGCGTTCATCAGGCCGATCGCCAACAGGGCGTATCCGGACAGCGCGCCGGTCGAGTTGGCGGATATCAGGATCAGCGCGATTGCGCCCGTTGCCACTGCCGCCAGCACCTTGCCCGGTGCGATACGGGTCAGCACGTACGATCCGACGAAGCGTCCGATCAGCGCGCCGCCCCAGTAATAGGCGACGTAGTTGCCCGCTGCCTGATCGCTGATCCCGAATACGGAAGACTGCATCAGGTACAGCACGATGACGGAGCCGATCGCCACCTCGGCACCGACGTACAGGAAGATGCAGGCCGCCCCCATCGCGAACCGGGGGCGCTTCAGCAGAGAGAATGCGTGGAAGATATTGCCGCTGCGATCCTGTTCTTCCTTCAGGCGGTTGCGGCGGGTCCAGACCACTGCGGCGATCACCCCCAGCGCGACGGCGAGGCCGAGATAGGTGTGGACGATGACCTGCGATGCTTCCTGCCGATAGGCGACCAGCGCGGCGCCGCTCAGGGAGGCCGCACTAACACTGGCAAGCCCGCCAAGGATCAGCGTCGACCCGACGCGCGGGAAGATCGTCGTGCCGAGCGAATTGAACGCCTGCGCGAAGGTCAGCCGGCTGGACGCGGTCTCCGGCTTGCCAAGCAGCGAGATCAGCGGATTGGCTACCACCTGCACGATGGTGATGCCCGCGCCCAGCACGAACAGCGCGACCAGGAACATTTCGAACCGCGCACTCTGCGCCGCCGGAATGAACAACAGGCAGCCGACCATCATCGTGACGAGGCCGATCGACGCGGTCCGCATGTACCCGGCGCGGCGCACGATCGCGGCGGCCGGCAGCGAGAACAGCGCATAGGCGAGGAAAAAGGCTGACTGGACCAGCATCGATGTCGCATGGTCGAGCGTGAACAGCTCCTTCAGCTTCGGGATGATGATGTCGTTGAGGCTGGTGATGCCGCCGAAGATGAAGAACAGCGCTATGACGAAGATACGCAGATCGGGCGCATCATAGCCGTGCGATGCGTCGCCGGACGCGGCGCTGTTATTGGTATCGACGTGCATTGCCATGTCGGCAGCCTCTCAGGATCGTTTGCCCGCCGCATAGGCGGGCGCGGGCCACGCTGGCAAGCGGTTCAGCCGAAACGGAAACCGGATACGGCCCAGCCCATCACGACGTCCCGATAGTCGCAAATTGCCAGCGCGTCCCCGCCTGCCCCGAGCGCCACCATCAGCGGCAGCAGATGCTCCGCCTCCGGATGCGCGAAACGGGCGTGGGGCAGCTGGTCCCATGCCGCCACGCGCGTCCTGCGCCGCGCGGGGTCCGCATCGGTCACGGCCGCTATCAGTGCCGCGTCCCATTCCGCGGCGACCGGCGTCACTTGCGGTCCCCGAGCACGCAAGTTGTGGAAGCTCATGCCGGATCCGACGATCAGCACGCCCTCGTCGCGGAGCGGTGCCAGTGCCGCACCGACGGCGATATGCGCGGTGGGGTCAAGGTCGGCGCGCAGCGACATCTGCACCAACGGAACATCCGCTGCCGGATTTGCGACCATCATCGGGATGAAGATGCCGTGATCCCAGCCTCGCGCGGCCTCTTCGCCGACGCGATGCCCGGCATCCTGCAGCAGCCGCGCTGCACGGCGCGCGACGTCCGGCGCACCAGGGGCATTCCAATGCAACCGGTAAGTGTGCTCGGGAAAGCCATGATAATCAAACAGCAGGTCGGGACGCTCGCCGACGTGCACGGTCAGGTCCGCCGCCTCCCAATGGCCCGAGATCATCAGGATCGCTCGCGGTCGTTCGGGCAGACCTGCGATCAGACCGGCAAGATAGGCCTGCATCGGCCGCCACATCCGATCGGGCGGCCCGCCGGCGGGGTCCATGAAGAAACAGGGGCCACCGCCATGCGGCACGAATAGCGTAGGAAGCGTCATGACCGCCAACGTCGGATCATCGCAGCGTCGTCGCAATCGTCTGGATCGAAACGGCGCGTTTCGCCTAAGAGGCATCATGTCGCGCCTTACGGTCAACAACCAGCCCGTCGAATACCGGCTGGATCCCGCAACGCCACTGCTGTGGGCATTACGCGACGCATCCAACCTGACAGGCACCAAATATGGTTGCGGCACCGGCCATTGCGGCGCCTGCATCGTGGAGATCGACGGCCATGCCCGCCTGTCGTGCCAGACACCGATCGGCAGCGTCGAGGGTAGTTACGTCACCACGATCGAGGGGCTGTCGCGCGAACGCAACCATCCGCTGCAACTCGCATTCATCGCAGCGAACGTGCCGCAATGCGGGTTCTGTATCCCCGGCATCGTCATGGCGGCGGCCGTCCTGCTGAAGCGCAATCCCGACCCGTCCGAGGCCGATATCCGCTCAGCGATCCGCAACATCTGCCGCTGCGGTATCTATCCGCGGATGGTCGAAGCGATCCAGCGGGCAGGTCGGGCGGCACGCGGGGAAGAGACGATTCCAGCTGGCGTTCGGCCCGGCATCGATCCGGACGACGCCGCGCGACTCGTACCCGCACTTGTGCCGCCGCCGCGCGACAAGCTTTCGGAACGCTGACGAACCAATTCAGCTTCGGCACACCGCCAGAGCTGCAAGGAGGTCCCATCATCGGAGCCGGCTCGTGCGCCGGCGGATTGAGGACGAAGGCGTCATGAAGAGCGTGATCAAGGCCCTGCTGGCGGCATCGATGCTGATGCCGATCGCCGCGCAGGCGCAGGAGCAGGACGGCCGCGAGCGCGGTCAGGGCCGCCGCGGCGAATCGGGCGAGCGCGCCGCCCGCCCCGACCGGTCGGCCGAGGTTGGCGTGCAGGGCCAGGTTCGAACCGAACGCCCGCAGGCCCGCGACTTCGGTGGGCAGCGCAGCGAGCGCGACCAGAACCGGCCGCGTCCGGACATGTCCGGTGGCGGCGGCGACGGCCGCCGGGAGGGATGGACCGGTCAGGCCCGAAACGCGGATGGCGGCAATCGCTGGCGCGAACGCCGAGGTGCCGATACGCCGCAGATCGTCCAGCCCCGTGCGGAACAGGACCGCTACGACCGTCGCCGCTTCGATCAGGGCCGAGCGGATCAGGGCCGCCCCGACCGGCAGGACCAGCGCCGCTTAGATCGTCGCGACGACTCCCGCGGATTGGGCGACCGGGATCGCGATGGCTCGCGACAGTGGAGCGATCGTGACGGCGCGCGGCAGTGGAGCGACCGGACCCGGAAGGGCTACGATCAGCGCCAGGCTTTTGGGCAGCCCCGCAGCGATTGGCGTGGCAACGCCGGTCGGCTCGACAACCGCGGGAGTAACTGGAACCGTAGCTGGCGTAACGACACCCGCTACGACTGGAACCGGTATCGGCAGGCGAACCGCAGCGCCTATCGCCTGCCGCGCTATTACGCGCCTTCGGGCTGGGGTTACGGCTATCGCCGTTTCTCCGTCGGGGTGTCGCTGTCGTCGATCCTGTTCAGCCAGAATTACTGGATCGACGATCCCTACGACTATCGTCTGCCGGAGGCGTACGGCCCCTTTCGCTGGATACGCTATTACGACGATGCGCTGCTGGTCGACATTCGCAGTGGCCAGGTCGTCGACAGCGTCTACGGCATCTTTGACTGATTTCAGACGGAAGAGGCTCGACGGAAACGTCGGGCCTCGTCTCGTAACCACGCGGTATAATGTCTTGTCTTTAACGACGCGGATTGGCATCTCCCCGTCATGTTCGCTCGCAAGAAGGCGCCCGCTCCCTCCCTCCGTCGCCAGCAGATGGGCTTGGATGTCGGCCGCCGGCTCGACGCCAATCCCGACATGGTCCGCGCCGAGGTTTCGGGCATCCAGATTTATTACCAGCTCGATTTTCTGAATTTCGCACAATGCGACACGCTCATCGCGACGATCGATGCGAACCGGCGCCCTTCGTCGCTGCTCTCCGATCGCAACGATCCCGACTTCCGCACCAGCGACAGTTGCGACATGAACCGCTACGCGCCGGAAGTGCAGCCGACCGACGAGGCAATCGCCGCACTGCTCGGCCTGCCGCCGGAACACGGCGAAACGCTACAAGGCCAGCGCTACGCCCCTGGGCAGCGGTTTCGGGCGCATCATGACTATTTTCACGAGACGGAGAGCTATTGGCAGCAGATGCAGGCTTCCGGCGGCCAGCGCACGTGGACGACGATGATCTACCTGAACGATGTCGCGGAGGGCGGCGCGACGTGGTTTCCGCAAGCGGGGTTCAAGGTCGCGCCGCGGCGGGGCCTGTTGCTGGCGTGGAACAACATGAACCCGGACGGCACTCCCAACGTCCAGACGCTGCACGAAGGCACGGCGGTGGTTGAGGGCACGAAGTACATCGTCACCAAATGGTTTCGTGAGAATGCGTGGCTGAAACGCTAAGACGCCGACACGCCGACCCACCGACACACCGACCCGCCGTCCGGCCCTTACCCCGCTCGCCCGGCCATCCTAAGGGGGCATCGAGACCTTATCGGACGAACTGACCGCATGCCCCCCGTTCTCGGCGTATCCCATTCGATCCTCGGCCAGCCATGGCGATGGCGCGCGCTTGCCGCCGATGCGCGCGACGGCTTCGGCGCGGACGACCTCGTCACCCAGCTGCTGCTCGCCCGCGGCGCCCCGCGCGAGGCGCTGGACCAGCACCGCCTGCCCTCGATCCGCGCGTTCATGCCGGACCCCTCGATCTTCCGCGACATGGATCGCGCCGCGGCAAGGCTGGCGGACGCGGTACAATCCGGCGAGCGCGTCGCCGTCTTCGGCGATTACGACGTCGACGGCGCCACATCGGCGGCGCTGCTGATCCTGATCCTGCGCGATCTGGGGATCGAGGCGCGCGCCTACATCCCCGATCGCCTGCTGGAGGGCTATGGCCCGTCGGGCGAGGCGCTGGTCCGGCTGGCGAGCGAGGGCGCATCGCTGATCGTCACCGTCGATTGCGGCGCACAGGCGTTCGACGCGCTGGCGGCGGCGAGCGCGCATCCCGTCGACGTAGTCGTCGTCGACCATCACAAATGCGCCGCCACCCTGCCGATCGCGCACGCGCTGGTGAATCCCAACCGGCTGGACGAGGACGAGGGCGCGGCGCACGGCCACCTCGCCGCGGTCGGCGTCTGCTTCCTGCTCGCCGCCGCGCTGATCCGCACGCTGCGTGCCCGCGGTTTCTTCGCCGGGCGGCCCGAGCCCCGGCTGATCGATCACCTCGATATCGTCGCGCTCGGCACCGTCGCCGACGTCGCGCAATTGCGCGGCCTCAACCGCGCTTTTGTCGCGCAGGGGCTGAAGGTGATGGCGCAGCGTCGCAACCCCGGCCTCGCCGCGCTGATCACCGCATCCCGCCTGACGCGCGCACCGACATGCAGCGACCTCGGCTTCGCGCTCGGCCCGCGCATCAACGCCGGCGGGCGGGTCGGCCGCGCCGATCTGGGCGTCCGCCTGCTCACCACCCGCGATCCCGACGAGGCGCGCACGATCGCCGAGGAGCTCGACCGCCTGAACGAGGATCGCCGCATGATCGAGGGCGATGTGCAACAGGCGGCCGAAGCCAGCGCCCCGAACGACCGCCGCGTCGTGGTGGTGGCGGGCGACGGATGGCATCCCGGCGTCATCGGCATCGTCGCCGGGCGGCTGAAGGAGAAACTGGGCCGCCCCGCGATCGTCATCGCGATCGACGCGCATGGCATCGGCAAGGGATCGGGCCGGTCGATCGCCGGCGTCGACCTGGGCGCGGCGGTGCTCGCCGCGAAGGAACACGGCCTGCTGATCGCCGGCGGCGGCCATGCGATGGCCGCGGGCCTGACGATCGCCGCCGATCAGGTGCAGGCCTTCGCCGCCTTTCTGGAGGAACGGCTCGCGGCCGGCATCGATCGCGCGATGGGGGATCGCGCCCTGCTGGTCGATGCGGTGCTGGCGCCCGGCGGGATCACTCCCGCGCTGGTCGAATCGCTCGATGTCGGCGGCCCCTATGGCATGGGCTGGCCGGCACCGCGCATCGCGGTCGGCCCCGCGCGGATCATCAAGTCGGACATCGTCGGCAACGGCCACGTCCGCGCGATCGTGGCGGGCGACGATGGCCGCAGCTTCAAGGCCGTCGCCTTTCGCGCCGCCGATAGCGCGCTCGGCCAGGCGCTGCTGGGCGCCGCGCCGCACCGCAAGCTGTGGCTCGCGGGACGCGCGAAGATCGACGATTGGGGCAGCCGCCCCGCCGCCGAATTGCATCTGGAGGACGCCGCATGGGCAAATTGATGCGAACGCCCCTTGACCGATCGCCGACCCTCTTCTAGCAGCACCCCCGCTGGCCCCTTCGTCTAGCGGTTAGGACGCGGCCCTTTCACGGCTGAAGCACGGGTTCGATTCCCGTAGGGGTCACCACGCTGTAGTTTTCGATAACTTGGCGTGGTGACTGACAGCAAAATCTCACAGTATTATCTCATACCCTTTCGAGGTGGAAACGTTACCCGACGCCGGCCCGAAGCGGTCGCGTGTCTACCGGTAGCGGGCTATTATTCGTTGATGGATAAGCCCCCACGCAATCCGGTCTGGTCTAGAGACGAGCTAACCCTTGCACTCGATCTGCACGTAAACACGAGTGGGAATCCGACTGCCAAGGACGACGCTGCGTTAGAGCGACCGTCTACTGTTTTCTACACGAGGCATCGTGTACGCCGATTGCATCTTCGAACTCGTTGAACCGCGAAGTCGCTATGCCTTGCGGCGTGTGAACGTCTCCAGCCCTGTCGCGTCGGTGAAATGGACCAGAATGCCATTGCCACTGCAATAGTTCTGATTATGGTGCGGCTACTACCCTAATTAAGGAAAGACAAAAGTGGACTTACCGCTCTTCCGGTTTATCGAACCAGATGTTGGTGTCTATCTTTATTATGCCGGTCGCGACCGTAAATACATGCGAATAAGTCAGGCAGAGTCCGCAATTTTCTTGGACTTGCCCGGCCTAGCTACTGATCCCGACACATTTTCAACGGAAGGAACAATGACCCGCGCTTTAAATCGTGCTGATGCCACGAAACGGTATTTACGCGATCCGACCAGTAATCCACGTCCTCTCGCAACGACAAGTTATAGCGAAAACGTACCGGAGGTCGATGGTCGACTCAATCAGTCTTTTATAGCAGATTTGAGCAACCTGCGAACCATGTTCGTGGACATGAAGGTCGGCGACGTTGTTATAATGACGCCGAGTAACCATTATGATCCGCTTTTGATCGGGGAGGTAAAAACTCGGTGGAACGATAACGAAGTCCTTCACCTTCCGGAACAGGGAGAGAATGCTGTTCCATACCGCTCCGTTAATTGGCTTTCGCATAGCCTTAGTCGGAGAGATTTTCCTGTTCAAGTAGCTAGACGACTTCAGAACAGGAAAGCAATCACGCGAATTGATGAAACTTACTACGAAAGTATATTTAGGTTCCTATACCATGCCTATGTATGGGGAAATATATCGAAATTAGATATATTCGGACCACAGTACAACTCTAACGATCCTACTGCCACAGCGGAAGCATCGTTTATAGTTAAGTATGCAATTGCATACTACTCTGCATTTGCAAAAGGTGAAGTCGATCTCTTTAACGATTTGAGCCTAGAAGATGCGGCTGATGCATACTTCGATCCAGAAATTGCGCTTCAGGTTGCGCAGGCATTTGGATCACCGGGCGGATATGTTGCTAAATTGATAGGATCGGGCGCTGCCATAGCTGTAGCAATGGTAATTGCGACTACCCTTAGCAGTGAAGCCAACGACCCCGCAGCGGTTCATCAGCAAGTCACCGCACAAGCGACAGAGGTTACAAGCGGGCACAGGTTTGATGTGGGAATCGATCTTTCCGCACTCGGAAATTCATTTCGCGCAGGTAAGACCGCGGAAATACGGGTCAAATATGGACGGCCAGCCCGTGCAAAGCTAGGAATGACGCTTCATGGCAACCGTGCCCCGGAACTGTCAGCTACTCAACGAGTCGTGCGCTAATGATGAAGCCAACAATCGCGATATGTAGTTTTGTCTTATTAGCAATTATAGTTTTATTTGTGGCACGACCCTCAGTTAGGTCGTCCTTTTTTAGATATATATCCCGCGACAATATGCCAATTTGGCTCTCTGTACTGCTCGCGGCAAGTGCTGCGGTCGGCACTTATATTGTGGCCCCGATCTTAAACCAAGATTTTGAATTTCAAAAAAACAGGTCCGCGCACCTACTACAGACCGTATCAGAACTAAATAAGCTTAGCGTCGATTTGGCTGTCGATGTTCGACAGTATAATGAAAGCTTATTCTATGGCAAAGAATCGCTAACTGAAAGACGAGGCGCTTTGCTCGATAAAATTACTGAGTTACAGTGGCGGCTTATGGACGTAAACGTGATTATTGATAGGGCAGGTGGAAACGTAAAGTCAGTATCTACATTGACCGTTAAGTTAGACAGGCTTCGATCTGTCGTCATGGAAGCAAAGAGTCCCGAGGATCAGGAGCTTGTAATAGCGTCCTCGATCGAAGTGGCATCGGCGAGCAGGTCATGCGTGATAGAACTGTATAAAGCAGCTAATCTTGACGTTAATTAGGTGCGTCGATTGAGTATCTGATTCTGGGTTTGTCTGACCGGGGTTAGATTCATCAGGGGAAGGTCGGTGGGCAGCAAGGAAACTGACTAGAAGGGGCGCTGTGGGCCGAAAACAGCGGTCGGCTAGTTTGACTAGTTTCGGACGCGGAATCGTTCAGGCAGACCGTTATAGCGGCTTTGGCCCCATAAGCTGAATGCTAGCGACAGGGATATGCATTTGAAGCCTTCTCCGGTTCTGACAGCGGATTCAGATCGACCAAAACCGGTCGGTTTGGATACGCCGCCGATATGAAGCCGCTATCGAGCGCTGCGCCCTATCGCTAGGTCAATGTCGCAACTGACCGGTCTTCGATACCGGCGCGCGCGGCATCGCGTCACAATCCGTCATTTGCGATCTAGTATCGTGCGGTTTGACATGATCCACTGCTTGAGACGGAAATCCCCTTGTCAGGCTACTCGGTGCATTCTCGGCTGAGTGTCGTCGTAGTGCACAATGCTGGACCGAACGCGACAGGTCTGATGCAACGTATCGGGATACCGGCACCCGGCTTACCAGCAGGAATGCCTCCAGCGCCTGGTGGCGGATTCCGCTTCGCGACAGTGATACAAAAGTATCGGATCGGCCGCTCTGAAGCCAAGCGCCTGGCGGATCGTTGGCCTCTCTGGAACGAACGCCCCTGCGCGATGACGCGGCGATGGCGATCGGCGAGAGGAGAGATCGATGACCCTGTCGATGGAGAAGCAGAAGCGCCTGCACTTCGATGTGATGAACGTGGGCCTGCGCGCGCAGGCGACTGCGATCGGGCTGGTGCAATTGTGCATCGAGCTGCGCAACGCGAACGTGCTGGACGAACCGGCGCTGGAGCGGATCAAGGATGCGATCGCCAACGAAGTCTCGGTCGCGGCGCCGCGGCGGACATCGCTGCAAACGTATCGTGACGAGATCAAGGTCAGGCTGGACCAGCTGTTCGGCGGCGAGCAGCAGGTCGGGTCGGCCGAGGCGCTGTCGTTCGGCGCACAGCCGGACCCGTAGGCTCGCGTCCGCGATCAGGCACTTGCGCGTTCGGTCCTGCTGGTTATTGTCGGACATAACAGGTAATTACGCCGCACAGGAGCAGGATCGCACATCATGGTGGATACCCGACGCTGGACCATCATCGCGGCGCTGTCGGCAGCGGTCGCGCAGCCCTCCGCTGCGGATACGTTGCATGTCGATGCGCGCGGCAAGGTGCCGACGCCGGAGACGGGTTATCTGAAGCTCGGCACCGCCCGCGCGCCCGATGGCGCCACGATCGGCATCAACAGCCAGTATCTGACGCTGGACGGCAAGCCGTGGTTGCCGGTGATGGGCGAGTTCCACTACGTCCGCACGCCGGCGGACGAATGGGATGCCGAGCTGGCGAAGATCAAGGCATCGGGGGTCGACATCGTCGCGACCTATCTGATGTGGAACTACCACGAGGAAACGGAGGGGCGTTTCGACTGGTCCGGCGATCGCGATCTGCGCGCCTTCGTCGCGGCGGCGGGGCGGCACGGGCTGAAGGTGTTCCTGAGACTGGGGCCGTGGGTGCATGCCGAGGTGCGCTATGGCGGCATTCCGGACTGGGTGGTCCGGTCGATGCCGACGCGGAGCGACGACCCGGCCTATCTGCGCCACGTCGAGCGGTTCTGGGCACAGGCGCGGGCGCAGGTCGGCGGCCTGCTGTGGAAGGATGGCGGCCCGGTGATCGGCATCCAGATCGAGAACGAATACAATCTGCGCGGGCCCCGGCAGGGCGCCGGGCATATCGCCACGCTGAAGGCGATGGCGGTCCGGCTCGGCTTCGACGTGCCGCTGTATACGGTGACCGGCTGGGATGCGACGGTGTACCCGCGTCGCGAGGTGGCGCCGGTGTTCGGCGGCTATCCGGACGAACCGTGGGCGAAGACGGCGAAGGTGCTGGCGCCGAAGGAGACCTATGCGTTTCGCTTCGGCAGCCGGGTGAGCGGCGATCTCGGCGCGCAGACGCGCGGGGGGCGGACCGGCGATGCGGACGGCGACCTCGCGCACACGCCGTTCCTGGGGGCCGAATACGGCGGCGGCATCCCGACGATGTACCGGCGGCGGCCGGTGATGCAGCCGGACGACATCGCCGCGATGCTGCCGGTGCAGCTCGGTTCCGGCGTCAACCTGTACGGTTATTACATGTATCACGGCGGCCGCAACGCGATCGGCGCCACCACGTTGCAGGAACAGACCGCGATCGGCGGATACAACGACCTGCCGATCGTGGATTACGACTTTCAGGCGCCGTTCGGGCAATATGGCGCGGCCAATCCGGTGCTGCCGGCGATCCGGCCGTTTCACCTGTTCCTGCAGGAATGGGGTGGCGCGCTGGCGCCGATGGCGGTGCGCAAGCCCGATGTGGTGCCGGCCGGGCCCGGCGATCTCGCCACGCCGCGGTTCGCGGTGCGCAGCGCGGGGGACCAGGCGTTCCTGTTCTACAACAGTCACATCCGTCAGTATCCCGCCGCCGTGCAGCGCGGCGTCCGCTTCGCGGTGGATTTGCCGCGGGGGCGGGTGACATTTCCCGCGACCCCGATCGACATTCCGGCGGGGCGCTATTTCATCTGGCCGATCGACCTGCCGCTGGGCGAGACGGGGGCGCGTGTCGCGTGGGCGACGGCGCAGCCGCTGACCGGCATCGCCACGCCGCAGGGCCATGTCACCGTGCTGCACGCGGTGCCGGGGATTCCGGTCAGCCTGGCCATCACCGCGGCGCGGGTGCGTGCCGGCGGTGCGCGTGTCCGGCAGGAAGGCGAAACCTTCATCGTCGAGGGGCTTACGCCCGGAACGCGTGCGATCGTCGAGGTCGTCGACCGGCAGGGCCGCAGCGAACGGATCCTGATCCTGACGCAGGATCAGGCGCGGCAGGTGAGCAAGGTCGGGATCGCCGGTGCCGAACGGCTGGTCATGACCGGTCACGAGATCGCGCCGACCGCGGACGGCCTTCATCTCGTGTCGCGGGGCAGTCCGGCCTTCTCGTTCGCGATGCTCCCCGCGGCGGCGGGCACGACCGCCAGCCTGCCCTTGAGCCGGGGCGATGCCGATGGCCTGTTCGTCCGCTACCGCGCGACGGCGCGTGCCCGGCGGGACACGGTGACCGTCACGCCGCTGCGCGATGCGGGCACCGCGCCGCCCGTCCGCATCGGCGGCCCGGCACAGGCGGCGGTCGAACCCTATCCGGAAAGCTTCGCGGCATCGGCGGCATGGTCGCTGGCGGTGCCCCCCGCCCCGCCCGCAACCGAGGACCGGCGACTGGTCGTGCGCTGGACGGGCGATATCGGCCGGTTGTTCGTCGGCAGCACGCTGATCGACGACCGCTATTACGACAGCCGCGCCTGGCAGGTGAACCTGCGCCGCTTCGACGCCTCTCTGCGCCAGCCGTTGACCCTGTCGATCCTGCCGTTGCGCAAGGATGCGCCGGTCTATCTCGATACGCCGGCGACCGTCGTCGTCGGGAATGCGGAGCAGCGCGCAACGCTGGATTCGGTTCGGGTCGAGACCGATTACGGTCTGGACGTCCGGTTCGGGGGGCCGACGCAGCGCTGAGCGCGGTGCCCGGCGGGACGGCACAGTCGGCCCGGTTCGGAACCAACGCACGATCCGCGCGGTTGTGCGCCGCCATCGCCGGAGTTGATCATGACACTCGACGTATAGACGTCCCGGCGATGACCCCGGCGACACGCATCGTAAACCGGACCTGAACGGCCCGGTTCAGGTTGCCGGCGCCGGCGTACCGTATCGCACCGCCGCGCCACGTCGTGCGCGCCCCCAAGCTGGAGAGACGTCATGGCATCAGCGGCGATCACGCCCGATACGACCGGGCCGTCCGGCAAACGACATACGCCGGCCAAAACGCTGGATGCCCTCAACTTCTTCCTGGCCGATGTCCGCGACGGTCTTGGACCGTATCTCGCGATCTATCTGCTGGTCGTGCGCGGTCCGTCGCACGGCTGGAACGAGGCGACGGTAGGACTGGTCCTGACCATCGCCGGCATCGTCGGCCTGCTGTCGCAAACGCCGGCAGGCGGCCTGATCGATCGTGCGGGGAACAAGCCGCGGATCGTCATCGCCGCCGCCTTGCTGGTCACGCTGGGCAGCCTGTCGCTGCCGCTCGTCTCCGGCTTCACGATGGTGACGATCACCCAGTCGATCGCCGCGGCGGCCGGCGCCATCTTCGCGCCCGCGATCTCCGCCATCACGCTGGGACTGGTCGGGCCGAAGCTGTTCGCGAAGCGGGTCGGCCGGAACGAGGCGTTCAACCATGCCGGTAACGCGGTATCGGCCGGACTGGCCGGCGTGCTCGCCTGGTCGTTCGGACCCGTGGTCGTGTTCTGGCTAATGGCCGCGCTGACCGTCGCCAGCATCGTCGTCTCGATGCGGCTGAACAACGACGACATCGACAATGCCGTCGCCCGCGGCCTCGACTGCGAACCGGACGAAGGCTGCGAGGAACCGAGCGGCTGGAAGACGTTGATCGAGAACCGGCCGCTGATGATCTTCGCGGCAGCAGCCTTCACATTCCATCTGGCGAATGCGGCGATGCTGACCTCGGTCAGCCAGCTGCTCGGCCGCACCGTCGGCACGGACAAGGCGACGTCGCTGACCGCAGCCTGCATCGTCGCGGCGCAGCTGGTGATGGTGCCGGTCGCGATCGTCGTCGGCCGCAACACCGAACGTTGGGGCACCAAGCCGATCTTCCTCGTGGCATTCGGCTTCCTCGCCGCACGCGGCGCGCTCTATACGGTGTCGAACGATCCATGGTGGCTGGTCGGCGTACAGGCGCTCGACGGCATCGGCGCCGGGATCTTCGGTGCGTTGTTCCCGGTGATCGTCGCCGATCTCACCCGAGGGACCGGCCGGTTCAACGTCAGCCAGGGCGTCGTGTCCAGCGTCTTCGGCCTCGGTGCGGCGCTGTCCGCGACGCTGGCGGGATCGATCATCGTCTGGGCGGGATACAGCGCCGGCTTCCTGACGCTTGCCGGCATCGCCGCCGCCGGTTTCGTCCTGTACCTCGTCGCCATGCCGGACACACACGCTTGAGCCGGTCGGCGACACCGATGCCGGCGCTTGCCGGCGTCGAGCCCCCGCACCGCGCGCAGCCCCGCCCGGACGGGACGCCGCGATGATCCTCGCCACCGGGGCGACATGGGCGATCTGCGCCGCCTCGACCGCCGCCGTGATCGCGCGGCCGTTCCGCTGGCCGGAAGCGATCTGGGCGGTCGCGGGTGCGGCGGCGCTGCTGCTGTCCGGCCTGATCCCCGTGTCTGCCGCGGCCGGTGCGATCGCCAAGGGGCTGGACGTCTATCTGTTCCTCATCGGCATGATGCTGTTGAGCGAGGTGGCCCGTGCCGAAGGCCTGTTCGACTGGATCGCGGCAAGCGCGGCGATCCACGCGCGGGGATCGACCGCACGTCTGTTCGCACTGGTCTACGTCACCGGCATCGTCACCACGACGTTCCTGTCGAACGATGCCACCGCGGTGGTGCTGACACCGGCCGTATATGCGGCGGCGAAGAAGGCGAAGGCAGACCCCCTGCCCCTGCTGTTCGCCTGCGCATTGATCGCCAACGCGGCGAGTTTCGTCCTGCCGATCTCCAACCCCGCCAATCTGGTCCTGTACGGCGGCAGGATGCCCCCGCTCGGGCAGTGGTTCGCCTCGTTCGCGCTGCCGTCGCTGGCATCGATCGCCGTCACCTTTCTCGTGCTGCGCCGGCTCGAGCGCAAACGGCTGGCGGGGAATTGCATCAGCGAGGTCGAACGGACACCGCTGACCAGAGGGGGCAAGGCCGCCTTCATCGGCATCGTCGCCACCGCTATCGTCCTGCTGGTGGCGTCCGCATGCGACATCCAGCTCGGGCTGCCCACCGCGATCGCGGGTGTCGTCACGGCGCTGACGGTCTGCGCCATCGCCCGCTCGTCGCCGGTGTCGCTGCTGCGCGACGTCTCGTGGAGCGTCCTGCCGCTCGTCGCCGGGCTGTTCGTTCTGGTCGAGGCGCTGAACATCACCGGCGTGATCGGTGGGATCGCCGATGCGATCCGCATCGCGTCGGCCGACCCGGTACAGGCATCGGCGGTTTCGGGCACGATCCTGGCGTTCGCATCGAACCTGATGAACAACCTGCCCGCCGGCCTCGTCGCCAGTACCGCGGTTGCGCAGGCGCAGCCGCCGCAACTGGTGGTCGACGGCCTGCTGATCGGCGTCGATCTCGGCCCCAATCTGTCGATCACCGGGTCGCTTGCGACGATCCTGTGGCTGCAGGCGATCCGGCGCGAGGGGCAGGATATCGACTTCAGGCAGTTCCTGCGGGTCGGCGCCGTCGCGATGCCGCTGGCGCTGATCGCAGCCCTTGGCGTGCGCATCGCGCTCGGCTGACGGTGAGTACGACCAGGACTGCACCATGGCCGATATCATGGGCGTCGGCGCTTGCCGGCTCCGCCAGGGCGAGGGCTAGGGCCAGGGCCGCCGGTGGTCTCGTCACGACGTCAAGCGTCGGCGGGACGGCTGACCTCCATCAGGCCCGCCGACAGGTCCGATAGCCGGAACGGCTTGACCAGCCGCGGCAGGTCCGGTGCGATTCCCTCCACTTCGGCATATCCCGACACGATCAACACACGGCAGCGCGGTAGCCGCGCCACAATGACCCGCGCCAGTTCCGTACCGTTCATTCCCGGCATCAGATGATCGGTGACCAGCAGATCGGGCACCAGCCCATCGTCAAGCCGCCGGATCGCGTCTTCGGCAGATACTGCCTCGACCACCGTATAGCCAAGATCGGACAGCATGTCGGCGGTGCTGTTGCGCACCAGATCCTCGTCGTCGACGACCAGCACACACCCGGCGCGACGTTCGGGCGGGCGTCCGGTCGTGGCGGCGTCCGTCGTCTCCGGTCCGCGTGGCACCTCTTGCGTGCTCGGCAGCCATAGCTCGACGGTCGTCCCCGATCCGACGCTGCTGTCGACGGTCAGCGCGCCGCCGAGCTGCGCGGCCAGTCCATGCACCATCGACAGCCCCAGACCGGTGCCCTTGCCGATGCCCTTGGTCGAGAAGAACGGCTCGACTGCGCGTCGCAGCGTGTCCGCGTCCATCCCAATGCCGGTATCGGATACCGACAGCACCACGTACCGGCCGGGCGTGACGCCCGTGCGATGCGCGCCGGCCACGTCCGCCGTCCGCGCGGCGATACGCAGCCGCCCGCCGTCCGGCATGGCATCGCGCGCGTTCACGCTGAGATTCAGCAGCGCCATTTCGAGCTGGTTCTGATCGGCGAGCGCCGCCGGCAGGCCGTCGGCGACATCCCATTCGACCCGGACCCTTGGCCCCGACGTACTCGCAACCAGATCTGCCATCCCCGTCACCAGCAGCCCGATATCGACCGCATGGGGGCGGAGCGGCTGGCGTCGGGCGAACGCCAGCAGCCGCTGCACCAGCGTCCGGGCACGCTCGGCCGACTGGATCGCGCCGGCGATCAGCCGCTGTTCGCGCTCGCCGCCCAGCCCCTTGCGCTGGAGGAGATCGAGGCTGCCGACGATCGGCGTCAGGAGATTGTTGAAATCATGTGCGACGCCGCCGGTCAGGCTGCCCATCGCCTCCATCTTCTGGCTTTGCCGCAGGGCCTCATGCGTCGCTGCGAGGTCCTGCTCGGCCCGCAGCCGGTCGGTGATGTCCGTCGCCATGTGAAACGCGCCGATGATCCGGCCGCTCTCGTCGCGCAGCGGCGTGTAGGTGATTTCCCACGACGGCTGGCCCAGTTCGGGGCGGCCGAATGCCGCAATCACGGTAAACCGCTCCCCCGTCAGGGCCCGTGCCATCAATGCCCGCATGGTGACCCGCTGTTCGGGGATGAACAGATCGGGGAACACGTCGCCGATCTTCGAATCGAAGCCGTTTACGCGCCGGAATTCGACATTGTGCGCCGTGTTGAAGGCGATCATCCGGTATTCGGTGTCGAAGGCGCAGATCGGCGATGCCGTCGCCTCGACGATGTCGTGATAGCGGCGGATTTCCGTCGTCCGCTCCGACACCTGCTGTTCCAGCGTTTCGTTGAGGCCGCGCAACGCATCCTCCGCCGCCTTGCGCGCGCTGATGTCGTTGAACAGGAGGGCGACGCGATTGCTGCCCGCGGCGCCGACGCGGAAGGCATGGACGTCGAACCAGCGTCCCATCGCCGCCGATCCGTTTTCGAACCGGATCGCCTCGCCGGTGGCAGCGACCCTGCCGTAGGTATCGAACCAGTGTTGTTCGAGATCGGGGACGAGCGATCCGACCCAGCGGCCGGCGGCGCCGACCAGACCGGTCTGGCGTTCGAAGGCGGGATTGACCTCCTCGAAGCGATAATCGACCGGGCGGTCACCGTCGAACTTCATCTCGATCACGCAGAAGCCGACATCCACCGCCTCGAACAATGTCCGATAGCGGGCCTCGCTTTCGCGCAGCCGCGCCTCTGCGCCGACACGCTGGACGTGCGCCCAGCAGCGTTCGACCACGGTTTCGACCAGCTCGATCTCGCCCGTGCGCCACTGGCGGGGACGATCCTGATGCACCGCCATCATCGCGACCAGTCGCCCGTCCTTCACCAGCGGACAGCAGACGATCGCGCCGATGCCGATCGACAGGAACATGTCGCGGCCATCGGCGACGGCAAGCTCGCCCGCGACGTCCCGCACCACCAGTGTGCGCCCGTTGTGCATATCCGCGACCGCGCGCGAGCCGAAGAGGTCGAGGCTGTAGATGCCCGCCGAACTCTCGATCCCGGGGGCGACATAATCGTCGCGGATGATGAAGCGGTCGTTGTCGGCGTCCACATCCGCATAGGCGCAGCGGGAGGCGCCGAGATCCCGCGCCAGCAGTCCGGCGGCGGCGAGCATCGCGTCCGGCGCGTCGCTCGCCGCCTGCAACACCTCGTCGAGCGCCCGGGTGAAGCGCAACCGCTTTTCGCTCGCACGCAGCGCCTCGTCCCGTCGCCGGCGTTCGGACACGTCGATGGCGGTGCCGATTACCCGGATACAGGTGCCGTCGGCATCGAACATGCCCCGCCCCTTCGCGGCGACCCAGCGGACGACGCCGTCCTCGCGCCCGATAGTGCGATATTCGACGTCATATTGCGAGCGACGGCCGGGATCGCAGGCGGCCGCGAACGCCGCCATGGTCGCGTCGCGATCCTCGGGATGCACGCCCTCGTAATAATCCTGCATCGACACCGGCGCATCGTCCGAAATGCCGAACATGCGCTTTACGATCGGTGGCCAGATCAGGATGTCGTTCACCACGTCGACATCCCAGAAGCCGACCTCTGCCGCCTGCGTCGCGAGCCGCAGCCGTTCCTCGCTCATCGCCAGTGCGGCTCGACCCGCCTGCCGCTCCGACATATCGAGCATCGCGCCGATCATGCGGAGCGGGCGGCCGGCATCGTCGCGGATGACATGCCCGCGATCGAGCACCGTCGCGTAACTGCCATCGGCGCGGCGGAACCGGTATTCGTCGCTCCAGCTGGCGGCGACGCCGTCGATCGCCGCATGAATGCCGGCATCGATACGACTGCGGTCGTCGGGGTGGATATGGTCCAGCCACCAGTCGCCGTTCGGCCGGACATCCGCCAGCGCATGCCCGTAGCTGACCGCCAGCGCCTCGTTCCACGTCACGTGACCGGTCGCGAAATTCCAGTCCCAGATCGCATCGTTGGTGGCCTGGGCGACCAGTCGGTAGCGTTCCTCGACCTGGTGCAATGCCGTCTCGACCGCCTCGCGGTCGGCGACCGCCTGCGCGATCTCGTCTGCACGGAACGCCGCCTCGCGCAGCGCCTTGCGCAGTTCGAGCTGGGTCATCACCTGTCGGGCGAGGACGTCGAGCACGCGCCGCTGATGGTCGGTGATACCCGCAGGTCGCGGCGCGCGATCGAGCACGCAGACCGTGCCGATGGGCAGTCCCGACGCGCTGCGCAACAAGGCACCGGCGTAAAAGCGCAGTCCGTCGTCCGGGATCACCAGCGGATTGGCGGCGAACCGTTCGTCCGCGCGCAGATCGGGCACCACCAGCATGTCGCCCTGCAGGATCGCATGGACGCAGATCGACACGTCGAGCGGCAGTTCCCGTGCGCCGATCCCGATTTCCGCCTTGAACCACTGGCGATCGGCCGCGACGAAATTGACGACGGCGATCGGCGCGTCGAACGTCTCGCTCAGCAGGCAGGCGATATCGTCGAAGTCCGCCTCGGCAGGCGTGTCGAGGATCGCGTAGGATTCGAGCGCGGCGATCCGGGGGTCGGCCGCCGACGGCGGCGTGTCGGCGTTGGGGCGATCGTTCGCGTTCATAGAGCCGGGATAGCAGCGATGGCGTGGGGAGCCAGCCGAAATCCGGCGCGTCCGTCAGGTCCTGCCGGTGATCAACTTCGGGTTGGCGAGGGCGAGGCCGCTGCCGAATACGAGCGCATCCTCGACGAAGCCGCTGGCGGTCTGGCCGAAACGCCGCATCGCCCATTTTCGGGCGGCGAGGCCGGCGTAGGACGATGCCAGCGCCGCGCCGACCGCGAGCGTCGCGCCCAGCACCCGCTGGTCGCGTGGCGCCAGCGCGGCGCCGGCGTAGGCGGCGGTGACGCCGCGCACGACCAGTCCGATCGGGACGGTGCGGTCGGGCGCGGTCTTCATCTTGTCGCCCGCCATCTCCGCCGCGGCGAACGCCGCGGTCCCGGCGGCGACCAGCGGATGCAGCATGAGCGTCTGGAGCGGCAGGTCCGCCGCGATCTCCTTGCGGCGCGAGGCCGTTGCGATCACCGCCAGCGGCGTGATCCCCCGTTGCCCGGCGACCAGCCCGATGAGAAGCGAACGTAACATGATGATATCCTTCGATGCGGCATCATGAATGCATCACGCCCGCCTTCGATCCTCCGGATGCGGCGCTTTCTTTATTCGACGGCCGGGCGCGCGAGCCGGGCGGAGACGACTTCCCAGCGTGCCGTGGAGCGCACGACGCGGGCATGCCAGCGCGATCCGGACCGGTCGAGAAACCGGCGGTTGATGCCGCGGGCATGCTGCGCGAAATCGTAGAAGTCGATCTTGTGATGCGCGAGGATCAGGCATCCGCCGGGACGCAGGGCCGTCGCCGCCATCCGTGCGACCGAGGCCATCACGCGAGGCGACAGGTAATACAGGATCTCCGCCACCACGATGGCGTCGTAGACCGGACGCGGCGGCAGCGCCGGCAGGGCGAGAACGGATGCCTGCGCACGCGGCCATCGCACGAGCGCCCCGGCAGTGAGCCGCGTCCCCTCCGGCGTGCCCTCGGTGGCGTCGAGACGCAGCGCGCGCGGTGCGATGGCGACGCTGTTGGAGCCATTGCCGCTGGCGAGTTCGAGAACACGGCCGATCGGCCCCGGGCCCAGACCATGGAGGATCGCCGCGCGCTTCACCGCCTCGTCGTGGCTGGTGAACGTGCGCCAAGGGTCCGCATCGGCGGCGAATTTGTCGTCGAAACCGACGAGATCGATCGCCGTCATCGCATCGCCTCGACGAATGCCTCGACCGGATGGGCGAACGCCGCCAGTTCGTGCGGTGCGATCGAAAAGCCGGCGGGATCGTCGCGGATCGCGCCCAGCTGCGTCCGGTGAACCGCGATCAGCGATCGCTTCGCCATGCAGCCGCCCGGCACACGGACATACCGGGTCCTTGCCCGTTCACGGCCACGGGCGGGCCAGACCTGATAACTCAGCCTGCGCGACGCGGACCGCACCGTCCGCAGCGCACGCGCGACCGCCCGATGATCGGGATGCGCATCCGTCATCGCCGGACCGACGATCAGATCGGCCCGCATGGCGAGGGCGATATTCCGGAGCCGACGTCGACAGGTCGTGGCATGATCATGCACCGCGCCGTCCGGCAGTCCCAAGAACCGGACGCCACCGGCGAACACCCCGAGACGGCGCAGCGCGCGCAGGCTTTCGCGCCGCCGTTCCGCGATCAGCCTGCCACGCGGCCAGCGGCGGCTGCCGGGATGCGAGGCGGCGCCGTCGGACACGATCACGACGGCGACGTGGCTGCCCCTCGCCTTCAGCACCGCGATCAGGGCGGCGGCGGCGATGACCTCGTCGTCGGGATGCGGCGCCACGATCAGCGCGTGCCGGACACCGGCGAGCGGCAATCTCACAGCGCCGGCACCAGAAGTCCGTCGCGAACCGCCCGTCCGACGCGCAGCCGCTGCGCATCCGGTGCCGGCTGCCGCAGGTAGACGGCGAGATCGGCCAGCATCGCGGACAGCGGATGCGCGACGAACTGTCCGGCCAGCCCGACCGCATTCTGCGCCACCGCCATCGCGCGTTCCGCCATGTCGCTTACCGCCAGCCGCGCCGCCGCCACGCGCGCCAGACGCGCCTCCCCTTCGAGGTCGAACCCGTCGATCGCCGTGTGTCGCACCACCCCGGCCGCCGCATCCGCAAGCCAGAACAATTCGGCAAGTCGCGCGGCCTGAAAAGGATCGTCGGCACGGCCGGTCGCGACGAGATGGTCCCGGGTGCGATCGAACAGCCCGGCGATCCCGCCGGCATGAACCGCGACGAAGCGCAAGGCACCACCGCTGAAGAACGGTTCGCGCGCGTATACGTCTGGGCCGCCGATACGGGATTCCGGCGACACCATCGCATCGAGCCAGCGTACCTGATGCGTCGCCGATCGCTGCATGCCCGTTGTCCGCCACCAGCCGCGATCGATCGCGGGCGGTGTGGTGCCGAGATCGATCAGCAGCAACCGGGTTCCGTCATCGGCCTGCGCCGTCACGAGCGCATGCGTGAGCACGCCGGCGCCGGAAGCATAGCTCTTGCCGCCATGCAGCCGCCTGCCAGAGAGGATCAGCGGCTCATCAGTCAGACCGGCGTTCCAGACGCCGAGCATCGCGCCGTCGGCGAGCGCGCGACGAAGCTGCCCGACCTGCCCGGCATCGCCATGGCGCATGACGATCTGGACGGCATCGACGTGCCCCTCCAGCAACCGCCCAAGCGGCAGGTCGTGTCGTCCCATGGCGTAGAGCGGCCTCAACACCGCGAGCGCGTCCGCCGGCGTCTGCGGATCGCGCGCCGGCGTGCGATGCCAATCGTGCGAGCGGATCGCATCGCGCAACAGCGTCGTCATGTCGATCACGCCGCCACCTCGCACCATCCGTCTTCCAGCGCCGCCAACGCCGCCTCGGCCTCGTCGAGCGCCACCAGATGTCCGGCCATCGGCGGCGCGGGCACGATGCGCATCGCGAAGGCTTCTGCAGTCGGGCAGTCCCGCGAAACGCCGAGGACATGGTCCCCGCTCAGCCCGATGAATGCACCCAGCGTCGCACGGACCGCCGCATCGTCGATGCCGGCGTAGCTGCGACGCGCCATCGCCTGCGCCAGTGCCTGCCACGCGGCGCCATCGGGATGCGCGACGCGCTGCACCTCTCCGCCATCCAGCGATCGCAGGGCGCCCGCCAGCCCACCGCGCGCCCGGCCGTCACGCCGCGACGAGGTGTGGACGATCATCGCGGCGTCCCGACGGACCCGGAAGCCGGCACGGGCGGCGTCGTCCAGCAACGTCGCATCCTCCGCCGACGGCAACGGGCGAAAGCCGCCGATCTCCTGGTAGACCCCTGCCCGCATCGCCATGTTGGCGCCGCCCCCGAAATGATGTGTCGCATCCGCCTCCCACGGCACCGGATCGATCCGCCGGCGATACGCATGGAGGCGATCGTAATATCGCTCGATCCGCGTCTGGTCCCGGTCCCTCGTACCATCCTGCCGCAGGATCAGCCCGGCGACGACGTCCGCGACCCGCAGCGCGGCTGCACCTGCCGAAATCCAGTCCGGTGCGGGCTGGCTGTCGGCGTCGGTGGTGAACAACAGCGCGTTTCCCGATGCCGTCAGCGTCAGGCCGAACGTCATTGCCGCGCGCCGGGCTCGCCCCGCATTCGGTTCCGGATGGTCCTCACCGATCATGACATGGACCCGGCCCGGCAGCGTCGCGGCCGCGTCCCGAAGCAGCGCCTCGCCGGCATCGTCGCGGCCGTCCAGATAGAAGCAGAACGCTGTTCGCCGGGCGCCGACCTGCAGTTGCGTCAGGCTTTGCAGCAAAGCCGGCAACATCCTCTGCTCGCGACGCGCCGGTATGCAGACGATGGCAGGCAGTTCGAAATCCAGAGCGGCCTCCATCCATCAGCACGCCGGGAGCCGGTGCCGTCGCCGGTATCCCCCAGCTTAACGCATGATAGACGTCAGACCAGCGCCGAAGCGACTGACTTGATGCAGATTTAGCTGATTGGACCGGTGCGCGGATCAACTGGGATGTGCGGCCGCCTCCGCCGCGGCCTCGCCATCCTGCATATCCGCACGGAAGTCGGCATCGTCGGCCGCGAGCGTCATCTGCTCATACGCGACTTCGAGATCGGCGACGCCGGATCCCGTCGGCTGGATCGGCAGGTCGGCCAGCGTTGCTGGCGGCGCGGCGTCGACGGGTCGGTCGGTCATATAGCTCTCCTGATTGTCCGTACCGAACGCATGGCGCCTGCAAAACGCCGCATCGATCGCTGCTGCCGGCGCGGCGATCCGAGCGTCAGGGCGCCGCGACGGCGGGCGGAATGGCCGTCCCGTCTTGCCGCCATCGCCGTGCCGCCGGGGTCAGGCGGGACGCCCATGCCGTGATCGCGGGGAGCACCAGCAAGGTCAGCGCGGTCGAGGTGATGAGACCACCGATGACCACGGTCGCCAGAGGCCGCTGAACCTCCGCTCCGGTGCCGGTCGCCAACGCCATCGGCACGAAACCCAGACTGGCCACCAGCGCGGTCATCAGGACCGGACGCACGCGCTCCATCGCACCGTCGGCGATGGCCTGATCCTCGTCCTCGCCATCCGCCCGGTGCTGGCGGATCGCGCTCATCATCACGAGGCCGTTGAGGACCGCGACCCCGGACAAGGCGATAAAGCCGACCGCTGCCGTGATCGAGAACGGGATACCGCGCAGCAGCAACGCGAACACGCCGCCCGCCAGAGCCATAGGCACCGCGCTGAAGACGATCAGCGCCGGCACGAAGCCGCCGAGCGCGACATAGAGCAGCGCGTAGACCGCGAGGAAACAGATCGGCACGACGATGGTGAGCCGTAAACGGGCCGATTGCAGGCTTTCGAACGTGCCGCCCCATGCCGTGAACATGCCGGGCGGGAGCTGCATCCTGGCGATCTTCGCCTGCGCCTCCGCAACGAACCCGCCGAGGTCCCGTCCGCGCACGTTGACCTGGACGATCACCATACGCTTGCCATTCTCGCGGCTGATCTGGTTCAGCCCTTCGGTGTAGCTGAACCGGGCGACCTCCCGGAGCGGAATCGAGCGGGCGATCTGGCCATCGGTAGCCGGCAGCATGACGGGGATCGATCCCAGCACATCGACATCGTCGCGCTGCGCGTCGGGCAGTCTGACCACGACCGAGAAGCGGCGATCGCCCTCGAACAGCAACCCGGCCTCGCGACCGCCGAGCGCAGCCGATACGGTGTTCGCCACCTCCTCGACGGTGAGCCCGTATCGGCCGACTGCCTGCCGGTCGATCTTCACGTCGAAGGTCGGTGCGCCGTCCGTCTGTTCCGCGCTCACGTCGGCCGCTCCGGGAATTCCACCAACCGCCGCGGCGATCCGCCGGGCCTGTTGCGTCATCTGTTCCAGGTCGTCGCCATAGAGCTTGATCGCGACATCGGACCGAACGCCGGCGATCAGTTCGTTGAACCGCATCTGGATCGGTTGCTGGATTTCCGTCCGGTTGCCGATCAGCGGCTTCATGCGCGCTTCGATCCGGCGCAGGATGTCGGCCTTGCTGTGGACATCCGCCGGCCATTCGCTTTCGGGTTTGGGAATGACATAGGTATCGGAGGCGTTGGGCGGCATCGGATCCGTGCCGAGATCGGCATTGCCGTTCTTGGAAAAGACCAGCGCCACCTCGGGCAGTGTCTTCAGCGCATCCTCGATCCGGAGCTGCATCTGCGTCGATTGATCGATCGAGACGGACGGTACGCGGAAGTTGGTGACGGTGATGTCCTTCTCGTCGAGTTGCGGCATGAACTCTTCGCCGAGCAAGCCGAAGCACAGCACCGCCATGGCGAACACGCCGACCCCGCCCAGAATGAAGGGCATGGGGCGACGGATGGCGGTGGCGAGCGCCGGAGCATATCGGGCCTTGAACCAGCGGATCGGCCGCACCTCCACCTCGCTGACACGCCCAGTGACGACGATCGCCAGCATCGCCGGCACGAAGGTGAGCGACAGCACGAACGCGGAGGCGAGCGCCAGCATCAGGGTGATCGCCATCGGCGAGAAGGTCTTGCCCTCGACGCCCTGGAAGGTGAGCAGCGGTACGAAGACGAGGAAGATGATGAGCTGGCCGAACACGGTCGGCCGTATCATCTCCCGTGCCGATGCGGTCGTCACCGCCAGACGCTCCGACAGCGTGAGCAGGCGGCCCTCTGCGTGCTGCCGCTCTGCGAAATGGCGCAGCGCGTTCTCGACGATGATGACCGCACCATCGACGATCAGCCCGAAATCGAGCGCACCAAGGCTCATCAGGTTACCGGACACGGCCAGCCCGTTCATCCCCGCCGCGGTCATCAGCATGGTGATCGGGATCACGGCCGCGGTGATCAGCGCGGCGCGCACGTTGCCGAGCAGCAGGAACAGCACGACGATGACGAGGAGCGCGCCTTCGATCAGGTTCTTTTCGACGGTCGCGATCGTCGCGTTCACCAGCTTCGACCGGTTGTAGACGGGTTCGGCGAACACATCCGGCGGCAACGTCCGGTTGATCAGGGTCAGCTTCTCGCCCACGCTGGTCGCGACGATCCGGCTGTTCTCGCCGACGAGCATCAGCACGGTCGATATGACCGCCTCCGCGCCCATCCGGCTGCCGGAACCGGTACGCACCGCACCGCCGATCACGACCTGCCCGACGTCCTTCACCCGGACCGGGACACCGGCGCGGGTCGCGACGACCGCCTGCTCGATGTCGTCGATCGACTTCAGGCGGGCATCGGCGCGGACCAGAAAGCTCTCACCGGCGCGCCGGACGTAATTCGATCCGGCGGACAGGTTGGCGCGCTCGAGAGCGTCCGCCAATGCGGGGATCGAGAGGCCATAGGCGGCAAGCGCGTTGAGGTTCGGTTCGACCAGATATTGTTTGACGTAGCCGCCGTTCGAATCGACGCCGGCGACGCCCTTCACGGTCCGCATTTGCGGCCGGATGATCCAGTCCTGCACGGTGCGCAGATAGGCTGCCTTGGCCAGTTTGGTCGTCAGTCGCGCACCTTCGGGCGTCAGATAGCTGCCGTCCGACTGCCAGCCGGGCCTGCCGTCGACGATCGGCACGCCCTTGCCGTCGGGATGGCGAAAGGCCACCGAATAGAAGAATATCTCGCCGAGACCGGTGCTGAGCGGCGAAAGATTGGGTTGCACGCCAGCGGGAAGGCTTTCCGTTGCCTGCGCCAGACGTTCGGTCACCTGCGCGCGGGCGAAATAGATGTCGGTGGCGTCGGTGAAGACGGCCGTTACTTGGCTGAAGCCGTTGCGCGAGAGCGACCGCGTGATTTCGAGGCCGGGTATGCCGGCCAGCGCCGTCTCGATCGGGAACGTCACCTGCTTCTCGATGTCGACCGGCCCCAGCGTCGGGGCGAAGGTACTGATCTGCACCTGTCGATTGGTGACGTCGGGGACGGCGTCGATCGGCAATCTGGTGATCTGCCACGCACCGAAACCGATGACGAGCAGCGTGAGGAAGGCGATCAGCCAGCGCATGCGCACGGAGGCCGAAAGGATGCGGTCGATCATTCCTCGCCTCCCGCATTCTTCTCCAGTTCGGCCTTCAACAGGAAGGCATTGACGGTCGCGATCGGCGTGCCTGCGGCCAGCCCGCCGGCGATCGCGGCCATGCCACCCGACCGGCTGTCGATGCGGACCGGTCGAGCCTTGAAGCCGGTCGCCGTGCGGACGAAGACCACGCTTTGCTGCCCCAGAATCTGAACGGCCTCCTGCGGCACGACGATGCCATTACGCGCCGCCCCTGCGGTCGCGAAAATGCGTGCCTGAACGATCTGGCCCGGTGACAGAATGCCGGCCGCTGCAATCGGCGTTACCACGATGGTCGCGGCGCGGGACTGCGGATCGACCACGCCCGTCGATGCACGGACCCGCCCCTCGATCGTCCGGCCATCGCTGGTGGTCAGCGTCACCCGGTCACCGGCCCGGATGCGCGCGGCATCGGCAGGGGGTACGCTGGCGACGATCTGGAGACGGCGTGGATCGGCCACGCGGAACAGCTCGGTTTCCGCGGCGACGAACTGGCCGGGATGGGCACTCGCACGGGTCACCCGCCCCGCGACCGGACTGACGACCGCGACGGAACGACCATCCCCGGATACGCGCGCGGCACCTGCGGCGGCGCTGGCGCGACGTGCGTCGGCCCGGGCGACGGCGAGGCTGGCCTGCGCGGATTCGAAATCGGCGCGCGCGCTGACGCCCTGATCGAGTAGCGTGCGTTCGCGGGCAAGCTGTCGTGCGGCAAGCGTAACGCGCGCCGATGCTGCCTCGCGATCGGCCGTGATCTGCGACGCGTCGCGGCTTTCGACCAATGCGAGCGTCTGCCCGGCGCGGACGGGGTCGCCGATGTGCGACAGGATGCGCATTACGGTCCCTGGCGCGCGCGCGGTCAGGACCGCCTCGGCATCCGGCATCGCCTCTATCGTTGCGGAGGCGAGGATCGCGGCGGCGATGTCTCCGGTGTCGGCGGGGGCTATCGTGATCTGCGATGTCGCGATCGCCTGCGGCGTCATCGCGACCGAGTCCAGCGGGGCGAGTGGCGACGCCTCGACCGGCTTCGCGACGGATGGGGACGTCGAGGATTGGGTAAGGCGCGCGGCACCGAAACCGAGTGTAGCGGCGGCAACCAGCCCGATGGCGGCCCCGGCATAGAGGCGATGTCTGTCGGTCATTGGACCGGTTCTCCGGTGATGGTGAGACCCTGAAGACGGGCCAGGCCGGCGCGGGCGTCGAGCCGGGCGATCGCGGCGTCGAGGATGACGCCGCGCGCAGCGCCCAGATTATGACGCGCCGCCAGCAGTTCGATCAGCGGTGCCTTGCCCGCCTCATAGGCGATCCGCGCGAGCCGATATCCCTCGTTCGCGGTTCGCATCGCGCGGTCGGCGGCTGTCGCTCGCCGATCGGCGGCCTGAACCAGCGCGAGCGCGGCACGGGTGCCAGCCTCGGCATCGAGCCGGGCCGCCGCGGCCCTTGCCTCGGCGCCTTGCAAGTCCGCCTGCGCCGCGGCGATATTGCCGCGGTTGCGGTCGAACAACGGTAACGGGACCGAGAAGCCCGCGACGATCGCTGGCCCGCTGGCCGCCCGAAGCTGACGCACGCCGAATTGTCCGACGACATTGGGGGTCGCAAGCCGCTGTTGCACCGTGACCGCGCGGGCTACAGCCTCCCGCTCGGCCTCCGCGACGCGCACGATCGTCGTCTGCATCGGGTCGATCGGCCCTGTGACGGTGCGGGCATCGAGGCGATCGAGCAGCGATTCCGCAATGCCGGTGAACGCGGTCGACACGCCCGCCAGCGCCGACAGCCGGGCAAGTGCAGCGGTCTGCTGCGCGTGCGCCGTCTCGAGTTCCGCCTCGAGCGTGTTCAATTCGGTTTCGGCGTGCACCTGACGCAGGCGGGCTTCCTTGCCGGCGCCAACGAGAGCGCGTGCGACCTTCAGGTCCGCCGTCGCCTCCTCGACTTCGTCCTCGGCAAGACCGATCCGACGGTCGGCGATCTCGACACGTGCATAGGCCTGGGCCAGTTCCGTTGCATAGACGAGGCGTCCGTGCCGGCTGCGGGCGGTGGCGGCGGCGATACCGGCTTCACCCGCAGCGATACGTGCCGACCGCTTTCCGCCCAGTTCGAACGGTTGATCGATCTGCAACGTCGTCTGCTGCTGATCGCGCGCATTGCCTGTAAGGTCACCGACGAAATTCTCGGCATAGAGACTGATCGACGGATTTGGGCGAGCCCGCGCCTGCCCGGCAATGCCCCGCGCGCGTGCGACATCGGCTTCAAGGATCGCGACGTGAGGCGCGTCGCGCGTTTGATTCAGGAGTTGGGCAAACGGCGGCGCAGTCTGAGACCAGGCCGTGCCTGCGGAAGGCAGCGCCAAGAGGGTACCGGCGAGCGCGAACGCGCGACGCCGGCGAAATTGGCCGTTCATCATGATGGTCCTTCCAGGAAATGGGATGTCGGCGACCGGCGCCGGCGGATCTCAGTTCCTCGGAGGTCTCAACAGCGCGGCAGGGTCGACCCCGTTGCGGAAGGCTTGCGCCAGTGGCGACCAGTTCCGATCGACCATTGCGGTCGCGATCGGAAGAGCCAGCGGCCCCGTGATCGATACCCATTGGCCCATCGCATGGGCGAGAATATGGATCGGGGCATCCGGATCGCCCTGATCGGATGGCGCATGGTCGTGCTTGACCGAGGAGGCATGAATGGCATCGTCATCATGCACAATCGCACTGTGCCAGCCGGACACGGCAATGATCCCGAACAGCGCGATGACGACTAGAATGACGCCAGTAAAAGCAGAACGGGGCCGACGCATTGTCACCACGCGGAGCCTAGGCCCCATTCGGGGTCGCGGCAAGCGCATCCCGGCGCCCCGGCATTCATCATATCCGATTTCGACCGATACGGATGCTGGTGTTTGTCGACAGCGCTTGTACCCAAACGCACAAAAGCCCCGGACCGTGGGGTCTGGGGCTTTTGCGATACCGTTGGTTGCGGGGACAGGATTTGAACCTGTGACCTTCAGGTTATGAGCCTGACGAGCTACCGGGCTGCTCCACCCCGCGACGTGGTGCATCGAAGTGGTACTTCGATGCGGGTACGGTCTTTGGAGACGGCAACGCCCCCGCGTGTATGCGGGGGTGTCGGTGTCTGGTTGGACCAGATGACATGTGGATGGGTTCTCGAGCTTTGTATGTTTGTATCCGCCGGCTTCAATGCCTGGCGACGACCTACTCTTCCATCGCTTGAGCGATAGTACCATTGGCGCAGTCGGGTTTCACGGCCGAGTTCGGGATGGGATCGGGTGGGACACCGACGCTATAGCCACCAGGCAATGGAGCGGGCGGATACGACATGCACATCAAAGTGATACTTTGATGTGGTTTGGGCTTTATCCATCACAGCTTGCACTGTGATGGGTTCTAAAATCGATGCACCTTTGTGTGAAAATCACGAGGTTTTATATTCTGGCGTCGAGCATGTTCATCCACGCCTATCGCTGACGCTGGGTTGGACCCAGTGTTGTCATTGATGGTGTGAGACTCTCAAGCGCGAATAGGACAATTAGTATCGGTTAGCTCCATGCGTTACCGCACTTCCACATCCGATCTATCAAGGTCGTGGTCTCCGACCGTCCTAAGAAATCTTA
>NZ_CAKLAX010000003.1:0-875765 GCF_920939475.1 Sphingomonas sp. Leaf37
TTCGGCCGCCTGAAAGATTGGCGCCGCGTCGCCACACGCTACGACCGATGCCCAACGGTCTTCTTCTCGGCCGTTGCCCTCGCGGCCACAGTCATCTTCTGGCTATGACCAATGAGTCCTGACCCTAGATGACGCGTTCAGCCTCGGTATCTTGACGTCTCGCATCAGCCTCGAATGGACCTTCGCGAATAGCGGACTGATGGGTGTCGCAAAATTCGAACAAGGACACCGATACACCAAGAGCAATATCTTCGACCCCTTCCCCTTCCCCGACGCCACGCCCGAACAGCGCCGCATCATCGGCGATCTCGCCGAGGAGCTGGATGCGACGCGCAAGGCGGTGCTGGCGGAGCATGGCGATCTGACGCTGACCGGGTTGTACAACCTGCGCGAGAAGGTGCGCGGGGGTGTAGCGCTGACGGCGGTGGAGCAGGATCAGCGGCGACGCGGGCTGGTGGACATCATCGCCGAACTGCACGACCGGATCGATGCGGCGGTGGCGGCGGCCTATGGCTGGCCGGGGGACTTGCCGGACGAGGCGATCGTCGCGCAGCTGGTGGCGCTGAATGCCGAACGGCATGCCGAGGAACAGGCGGGCAAGGTGCGCTGGCTGCGGCCGGATTATCAGATCGCCAAGGCCGGGCTGACCGCGCTGCCGACCGCCAAGGCCGCCAAGCCGGAGCAGATCGAGGCACTGTTGCCGGATGCGGCGGCGCGCAAGCCGAGTTTCCCACGCGATGCGATCGGCCAGACCGCGGCGGTGCTGGCGGCGCTGCACCATGGCAATGCGCTGACGGCGGAGACGATCGCGCGCCGCTATGCGCAGGGGCGCAAGGTCGAACGGCGGGTGCAGGCGACGCTGGAGGCGCTGGAGCGGCTGGGTCATGTCGCGGGCACCGATGGCGGCTATCTGTTGCGGCGCGCGGCCTGAGGTCAGGTCGCTGATTTGACGGCGTTCGTTCGCCGGCTACACAGACGGATCGGATCGATCGAAGGGGCGTGTCGCGTGCGGATGATGTCGGGATGTTTGGCGGGTTCCATTCTGGTGCTGGGAATGCTGGCAGGGAGCGGTGCGCAAGGGCAGACGGAGCAAGGTCTGGCCGCGAAGGCGATCGCCGCGCAGCAGGCGCAGGACCCCGGCACCGCCGCACCGGTGCAGTACGACATCGCCTTTGCCAATGCGGTGCATCACGAGGCGCAGGTGACGGCGACGTTCCGGCAGGTGCCGGCCGGGCCGCTGCGGGTGCAGATGGCGCGATCGTCGCCGGGGCGCTATGCGGTGCACGAGTTCGCCAAGAACGTCTATTCGGTGTCGGCGAAGGATGGCGCGGGGCGTGCACTGGCGGTGTCGCGCACCGATCCCTACGGCTGGAGCGTCGCCGGGCATGACGGGACCGTAGTGGTCACCTACACGCTGTTCGGCGACTGGGGCGACGGCACCTATGCGCAGATCGACGCGAGCCATGCGCATCTGAACATGCCGGCGACGTTCCTGTGGTCGCCGGGCTATGCCGACAAGGCGATCCGGGTGCGCTTCCGGCCCTTCGACCCCAAGTGGAAGGTGGCGACGCAATTGCCGGCGGCGCGCGGGACCGACACCTATTGGGCGCCGAACCTGCAATATTTCATGGATAGTCCGACCGAGCTGAGCGACTTCGCGCTGCGGGAGTGGCCGGTGACGGATGCGAAGGGGCGGACGCAGCTGGTGCGGCTGGCGGTGCATCATGCCGGGACCGACGCCGATCTGGATACCTATACCGCCAGGGTAAAGCGGGTGATAGCGCAGCATTACGCGCTGTTCGGGCAGGCGCCACGCTACGATTACGGCAGCTATACCTTCATCGCGGATTACCTGCCGCAGATTGCCGGCGACGGGATGGAACATCGCAATTCGACGATCATCACCGACAAGCGGGGGCTGCGCGAAGCGAATTTCGGCCAGCTCAACACGCTGAGCCACGAGTTCGTGCACAGCTGGAACGTCGAGCGGTTGCGGCCGGTGGAACTGGAGCCGTTCGACTTCACGCGCGCCAACCCGACGCCGAGCCTGTGGTTCGCGGAGGGCTTCACGCAATATTACGGGCCGCTGATGATCCGCCGCGCGGGGGAGATGAGCGTCGACGACTTCCTGAACGGGTTGGGGCGGACGGTGAGCGGCGTCGTCAACGGCGGCGGGCGGCGGTATGGCGGTCCCGAGGAGATGAGCCTGCGCGCGCCGTTCGTCGATGCGGCGAAGGCGATCGATCAGGTCAATCCGAACATCTTCATCTCTTACTATCCGTATGGCGCGGTGGTGGCGCTGGCGCTGGATATGCAGTTGCGGCAGCGGTATCGCGGCGTGTCGCTGGACACATACATGCGGCATCTGTGGACGACGATCGGCGATAGCGAGCGTGCCTATACGCCCGCCGATCTGGAGCGTGGCCTCGCCGAGGTGACGCGCGATCCTGCGTTCGCCAAGGCGTTCTTCGACGGCAGCGTGCATGCGAGCGGGTTGCCGGACTTCGCGCCGCTGCTCGCCCAGGCGGGGCTGACGGTGCGTCCGGTGGATGCGGCGCGCGGCTGGGCGGGGCTGACCGCGGTGGCGGGGGATGGCGGCGTGGTGGTGGGGGAAGCCCCCTCGCCTGCCGCACCGGCCTATGCGGCGGGGCTGGAGCGGGGCGACGTCATCCTGATGCTCGACGGGGCAGCCGTGAGCGATCCGGCGGCGGTCAAGACGGCGCTGGAGGGGCACAAGCCGGGCGACCGGGTTGCGGTACGGTTCCGCCAGCGCGGTGTCGATCGGGACGCCGTGTTGCGGTTGGCAGTGAACCCGGCGTTCGAGGTGGTTCGGAGCGAAACGGCGGGCGTGGCGGTGACGCCGACGCAGATGGCGTTCCGGAAGGGCTGGCTGGGCGAGTAAGCCCGGTGATCCTGCAGAGGCAGGGCCGCCGGGGCAATCGCACCCTCATGGATTAGTGTAACGGAACATTGCTGCGGCGCAGCGGTATACCCGGGGTCGAACCCGGAGTTGCCGCATGAACCACGTCCGCCATCCTGCCCGATGGCCCCATATCCTCGCCGTGGTGATCGGCGCGGTCGGGGCGATCAACCTTGGCGGCGGCGTGTGGCTGGCGACGTTGGGGGGCAGCCTGTTCTATGCCGCCGCGGGGCTGGCGATGCTGGCGACCGCGGTGCTGCTGTGGCGCCGGCGGGCGGTGGCGCTGCACGTGTTTGCGGCGTTGGTGCTGGGAACCGTCGTGTGGGCGTGGGCGGAGATCGGGGCGGACTGGTGGCCGCTGGTGCCGCGGGGCGATCTGATCTTCATCTTCGGGGCGTTGCTGGTGCTGCCGTGGACGGTGAAGCGGCTGGTGCCGGGCACCGGCTGGCGGCGTGCGGCGGGGCCGTTGGCGGGCGCGCTGGCGGTGGCGGCGGCGTTCGGGATCGTGTCGCTGACGCGGGACGTGCACAATCTGGAGGGCACGCTGCCGGGACCGCGCGAGGCGCTGGTGGCGAATGCTGGCGGGGTGCCGGACGATGACTGGTCGGCCTATGCGCGGAGTTGGCGGGGGGACAAATTCTCGCCGTTGACGCAGCTGACACCCGCAAATGTCGGCAACCTGAAGGTCGCGTGGCAGTTGCAGACCGGCGACGTGAAGCGCGAAGGCGATCCCGGCGAGACGACGTATGAGATGACGCCGATCAAGGTCGGCGACACGGTGTATCTGTGCACGCCGCATAATTGGGTGATCGCGGTCGATGCGGAGACGGGCAAGGAGCGCTGGCGCTTCGACCCGAAGATCGCGACGTCCTCGAAGAACATGCAGCATCTGACGTGCCGCGGCGTATCCTATTGGGATGGCGCGCGGGCGGGGGCCGACGTGGGCGATTGCCCGCAGCGGATTTTCCTCGCGACCAACGACAGCCGGCTGATCGCGCTCGACCCGCGGACCGGCGCGCTGTGCCGTAGCTTCGGACAGGGCGGGACGGTCAGCCTGCTGCCAGGGCAGCCGCATTATAATCAGGGCTGGTATCAGGTGACGTCGGCGCCGCTGGTCGCGCGCGGGCTGGTGATCACCGGTGGCGCGGTGTTCGACAATATCGCGACCAAGGTGCCGTCGGGCGTGATCCGCGGCTATGACGCTGCGACCGGACGGCTGGTGTGGAATTTCGATCCGGGCAACCCGAACGACACCGCGCCGCTGGGTGCGGGCAGGCAGTACACGCCGTCGTCGCCGAATAGCTGGAGCACGCCCGCGGCGGACGAGGCGCTGGGCATGGTCTACCTGCCGATGGGCATGGGTGCGGTCGACCAATGGGGTGGCAACCGGCCGGCGACCACCGAGCGGTTTGCGACGTCGGTGCTGGCGCTCGACATCGCCACCGGACGGCCGCGCTGGGTATATCAGACGGTGCACCACGATTTGTGGGACATGGACGTGCCGGCGCAGCCCGCGCTGGTCGACCTGAACCTGCCGGGGCGTGGCCGGGTGCCCGCGCTGGTGCAATCGACCAAGACGGGCAATCTGTTCGTGCTCGACCGGCGGACCGGGCGGCCGGTGTTTCCTGCGCCGGAAAAGGCGGTGCCGACCGGTGCTGCGCCGGGAGACCGCACGTCGCCGACGCAGCCGTTCTCGTCCGTGTCGCTGATGCCGGCACCGGCACGCGAGAAGGACATGTGGGGGGCTACGATGAGCGACCAATTATGGTGTCGCATCCGCTTCAGGTCGCTCGATTACAAGGGTGCGTTCACGCCGCCGTCGCTGCGTGGGTCGCTGGTGTTTCCGGGCAATTTCGGGGTGATGGACTGGGGCGGCATCTCGATCGACCCGGTGCGGCAGGTGGCCTTCGCGCATCCGAATTATCTTGCGTTCGTCGACCGGCTGGTGCCGCAGGCGGGTGGCGACCGGCAGAACGAACGCGGGCCGGCGGGCGGTTCCGACCGGCGCGGATCGGACGAGACGGGGTACAATCCCAACACCGGCGCGCCGTTCGCGGTCGACATGAACCCGTTCCTGTCGTTCGCCGGGCTGCCGTGCCAGCAGCCGCCCTGGGGCTATGTCGCGGGGATCGACCTGACGACGGGCAAGAAGGTGTGGGAGCACAAGAACGGCACGATCCGCGACGAGACGATCCTGCCGCTGCCGTTCAAGCTGGGCGTGCCCTCGCTGGGCGGGCCGATCACGACCGCGGGCGGGGTGGCGTTCATGGCGGCGGCGATCGATAATTACGTGCGGGCATATGACACGCGGACCGGCAAGGTGCTGTGGCGGGCGCGGTTGCCGGCGGGCGGGCAGGCGACGCCGATGTCTTATCGGTCGGCGGCGAGCGGGCGGCAGTTCGTCGTGGTGGTGGCTGGTGGGCATGGGTCGCTGGGGACGAAGCTGGGCGATCATGTGATCGCTTATGCGTTGCCGAGGTGATGGGCGGACCCGTTCCGCGCTTTGTCATCCCCGCGCAGGCGGGGATCCATAGTGGCTGACGTGGCGGCGCTTTACCGGGCGGCGTGATTATGGATCCCCGCCTGCGCGGGGATGACGGCGTGTGGGAGTACCGCTGCTCCCCTTCCCACCGTCATCCCGGCGAACGCCGGGACCCATGGATGCGCGTGGCTGATGGTAGTGCGCCGCCGCTCGTTCGGCGGGTCCATGGGTCCCGACTTTCGTCGGGATGACGGAGTGGGGGGGCGGTAGGGACGATGGCGAGGTTCAGTGCGCCGAGGCTCCTTCCGCGCCGATGCCGGTTTCGGCGCGGATGCGTTGGGCGGGGTAGCCGGCGTGGTCGACCGCTGCCCTGGGGCTGCGGTCCAGTATGGACACCAGCCAGATCGTCAGGAAGGCCAGCGGCATGGAGACGATCGCGGGCGACGAATAGGGAAAGATCGCGGCCGGATGGCCGAGGATCGTGACCCATACCGCGGGCGACAGGATCGTCAGCACCACCGCCAGCACCAGCCCGAGTGTACCGCCGGCGACCACGCCGCGGGTCGTGCACCCCTTCCACAGCAGCGACAGGATCAGCACCGGGAAATTGCCCGACGCGGCGATCGCGAAGGCGAGGCTGACCATGAAGGCGACGTTCTGCTTCTCGAACACGATGCCGAGCAGGATCGCCGCCGCCGCGAGTACCAGCACGGTGCGGCGCGAGACACGCAGTTCGGCGGCGCTGTCCGCCTGCCCCTTGCGGAACACGGTGGCGTAGAGGTCGTGGCTGACCGCCGACGCTCCCGACAATGTCAGGCCGGCGACGACCGCGAGGATGGTGGCGAAGGCGACGGCGGAGATGAAGCCGAGGAACAGGTTGCCGCCGACCGCATGCGCCAAATGGATCGCAGCCATGTTGCCGCCGCCGATCAACCCGCCGGCACCGTCCGCATAGCTGCTGTCGGTGGCGACCAGCACGATCGCGCCGAAGCCGATGATGAAGGTGAGGAGGTAGAAATAGCCGATCCACCCCGTCGCCCACAGCACCGACGTACGCGCCGCCTTGGCGTCCGGCACGGTGAAGAAGCGCATCAGGATGTGCGGCAGGCCGGCGGTGCCGAACATCAGCGCCATGCCGAACGAGATCGCGGACACCGGGTCCTTGATGAAATTGCCCGGCCCCATGATCGATGCGCCGCGCGTGGCAGCCTCGGATGGGGACAGGCCGGTCGCGGCGGCGAGGCCGGTCTTCACCTGCACCGCGCGGGCGAACAGCGCCTCGGGCGAGAAGCCGAACTGCGCGAGCACCATAAGCGCCATGAAGGTCGCACTGCCGAGCAGCAGGACAGCCTTGATGATCTGGACCCAGGTGGTCGCGGTCATGCCGCCGAACAGGACGTAGAGCGTCATCAGCACGCCGACGATGCCGACGGCATATTCGTAGCGGAGGCCGAACAGCAGCTTGATGAGCTGTCCCGCGCCGACCATCTGCGCGATCAGGTAGAACAGGACGACAACGAGCGTGCTGATCGCGGCGAAGGTTCGGACCGGCGTCTGCGCGAAGCGGAACGAGGCGACGTCGGCGAAGGTGAACTTGCCGAGGTTGCGCAGGCGTTCGGCCATCAGGAACAGGATGATCGGCCAGCCGACGAGGAAGCCGATCGAATAGATCAGGCCGTCGTAGCCGTCGTTGAAAATCTGTGCCGAGATGCCGAGGAAGCTGGCGGCGGACATATAGTCGCCGGCGATGGCGAGGCCGTTCTGGAAGCCGGTGATGCCGCCGCCCGCGGTGTAGAAGTCGGATACGGTACGCGTGCGCCGCGCCGCCCAGCGGGTAATGCCGAGCGTCAGCAGCGCGAACGCCGCGAACATGGCGATCGCAGTCCAGTTGGTCGGTTGTTGCTGCATCTGGCCCACCACCGCGTCTGCAAGGGCGGGCGTGGCGATCAGGGCAAGCGGTGCGGCGAGCAGCCAGCGCCTCACGGGCGGTAATCCGCGGCGAGGGCGGCGAGCGCGGCGTCGTAATCGCGGTTGGCGCGCGCGACGTAGAGGCCGGTCAGCAGGATCGCGAGCAGGATGATCGCGAAGCCGATCAGGATGCCGAGCGAGGTGACGCCGCCGGCGACGATCGGCTGCGCGAGGAACGCCTTGTCGAAGGCGATGAGCAGGACGAAGCCGAAATAGGCGGCGAGCATGATGCCAGACAGCAGCCAGCCGAAGCGGCTGCGCGTGCCGGTCAGCGCGATATAGCGCGGATCGTCGGCGATCCGGGTCAGTTGCTCTTCGGTCATGGTCCCCCTCCACCGATCCTATGATCGGGTCGATAGCGGCATCATGACGGATGACGGCCGCGGCGCAACCGGAAACCTGTCGGTATATGGTCGGTGGGCAACTCGGGTTGGAGGAACCGTGAGCCGTCATGGCGCCCTTACCCGGACGGTCGAAAGTTTACTGCGTCTTTCCCCCTCCCTGCGAGGGAGGGGAGCCAGAAGCGTCACCGCCGATCCCGCGGGGCGATCAGGTAATGGAAGCCATCGATGGCGATCCGCATTAGTGTTGCGGGATGAATGATGAGAACCAGACCCGCCGGCGGCGCAGCGTGCTGTTCATGCCGGCCTCCAACCCGCGCGCGATGGCGAAAGCGCGGGAGCTGGCGTGCGATGCGGTGATCCTCGATCTGGAGGATGCGGTGGCGCCGGACGCGAAGGATGCAGCGCGCGGCTCGGCGCTGGCGGCAGCGGCGGAGGGGTTTGGCGCGCGGGACTGCGCGGTGCGGATCAATGCGCTGGACACGCCGTGGGGGCGGGCAGATGCGGCCGCAGTGGCGACCGTGCGCGGCGTGGCGGCGGTGGTGGTGCCGAAGGTGGGGCGTGCGGACGACCTGCAGGATGTGCGGGCGCTGCTGGGCGCGGACGGGCCGCCGATCTGGGCGATGATCGAAACGTGCGGGGCGATCCTGCGGCTGGCGGAGATCGTTGCGGCGGCGGGCGAAACGCGGACCGAACTGATGATCGCCGGGACCAACGATCTGGCGAAGGACATGCGCTGTCGGCCGGGCGTGGCGCGGGAGCCGCTGGTGCCCGCGCTGGTGCAGCTAGTGATCGCAGGGCGGTCCGCGGGGCTGATCGTGCTGGATGGCGTATGCAACGCGATCCGCGAGCCGGAGCGGTTCTCGGCGGAATGCGCGCAGGGGGCGATGCTGGGTTTCGACGGAAAGACGCTGATCCATCCGGGGCAGATCGAGGGGGCGAATGCGGCGTTCGGGCCATCGGCGGAGGAGCTGGCCCAGGCGCGCGCGGTGGTGGCCGCGTTCGCTGCGCCGGGCACGGCCGGGCTGGGAGCGATCCAGCTGGATGGCGAGATGGTGGAGCGGCTGCACCTTGCCGAGGCGGAGCGGGTGCTGGGGTTGGCCGACTAAGCCCCTCCTCTTTGGAGGGGTTCGGGTGGAGGAGGCTGGGAGGGCTGATCTCGGTGAGACTTCCCCACCCCAACCCCTCCCCTGAAGGGGAGGGGATTATCTTGCGCTCTACCCTTCCAGCATCGCGGTGATACGGTCGGTGATGACGTCCATCGCGAAGGGCTTCGTGACCAGCGCCATATTGGGATCGAGCGGGCCGCTGCCGATTACCGCATTTTCCGCATAGCCGGTGATGAACAGCACCTTCAGCGCCGGCAGCAGCGCCATCGCGGCGTCGGCGACCTGACGGCCGTTCATCTGGCCGGGCAGGCCGACGTCGGTGACGAGCAGGTCGACATGGGCGCCAGTGGCGAGCAGGCGGAGCGCGGCGGCGCCGTCGCCGGCCTCCAGCACGGTGTGGCCGAGTTCTTCCAGTATCTCGACGACGAGCATGCGGATCGTCGGTTCGTCGTCGACGACCATGACGGTGTGGCGGCCCTCACCCGGTATCGCGACCGCCGCGGGCATGGGTGCGCGCTCCTCCACCGTGTCGCCGTAATGACGCGGCAGGTAGATGCACATGGTCGTCCCCTGCCCCAGTTCCGAATAGATGCGGACCTGCCCGCCCGACTGGCGCGCGAAGCCGTAGATCATCGACAGGCCGAGCCCCGTCCCCTCGCCCATCGGCTTGGTGGTGTAGAAGGGGTCGAAGGCGCGCGCCTGAACCTCGGGAGTCATACCGGTGCCGGTGTCGGTGACGCAGACCGACAGATACTGGCCCGGTTCGAGGTCGCGCTCCTTCGCGGTGCGCTGATCGAGCCAGCGGTTCGCGGTCTCGATCGTGATGCTGCCGCCGTCGGGCATCGCGTCGCGCGCGTTGATGCACAGGTTGAGCAACGCGTTTTCGAGCTGGTTGGGATCGACCATCGCCGGCCATAGCCCGCCGGCGCCGACCACCTCGATAGTAATGCCGGGGCCGACGGTGCGCTGGATGAGGTCGCGCAGGCTGTCGATCAGCCGGTTGATGTCGGTTGGCTTGGGATCGAGCGTCTGGCGGCGCGAAAAGGCGAGCAGGCGGTGGGTCAGCGCCGCCGCGCGCCGGGCGGCGCCGTGCGCGGCATTGGCGTAGCGTTCGAGCTCGCCGATCCGGCCCTGACTGATGCGCACCTGCATCATCTCGATCGCGCCGGAGATGCCGGTGAGCATGTTGTTGAAATCGTGCGCCAGCCCGCCGGTGAGCTGGCCCACCGCCTCCATCTTTTGCGCCTGACGCAAATGCGCTTCGGCGACCATCAGTTCGCGGGTGCGCGCCTCGACCTGCTGTTCGAGGCTGGCGGTGAGCGCGGCGAGTTCCTGTTCGACCCGGCGTCGTTCGACGGCGTCGCGGACGCGTTCGGCGATATCGCGGACGAAGGCGACCTCTTCGGGCAGCCACGGCCGGGGCACGGCGTTGTTGAGGTAGAGCAAGGCGACGAAGCCGCCCTGTTCGGTGACGGGCATGTTGATGAAGGAGAGTGCGGCAAGGCCTTTCAGCCCCTCTGCCGTATCGCGCGTGCGCGGGTCGTTATAGGCGTTGTCGATCGCCACCGTCTCGCCACGCTTCAGGTCCTCGATATACGAGCCGTAATCGCGGAAGTGGAGGACGGAGGGCAGCGGTTCGATGCCGGGCGCGCACCACGGGCTTTCGGTGACGATCGTCTCCGCCTCGCGATCGATCGTGCCGTAGCCGCAGCGGCTGACGTCGAGCATGCGGCCGAGGATTTCGACCGCGGCATGCGCGATGTGGGCCGGATCGCCGGGTTCGCGAAGGGCGTCGTTGAGCTGGACCAGCGCCTGCAGCCGCAGTTCGGCGGATTTGCGCGCGTCGATGTCGAAGCTGATACCGGGGAAGCGGATCGCGTGACCGTTCGCGTCGAACTGCGCACGCCCGCGGGCCGCAACCCAGCGGGCGCGGCCGTCGGGCTGGCACAGGCGATAGTCGCTTTCGAACGGCCGTCCGCTCGCGAGCGCTTCGGCGATTTCCGCGCGCACGCGCGGCGCGTCGTGAGGATGCATCGCAGCAAAGAAGCTGTCGAGCGCGGCGCCTTCCCGCGCCGCCGCCGGATCGACGCCATAGAGGCGCGCGAACGCGGGATTGGCGGTGACGCGATCGGCGACCACGTCCCAGTCCCAGCTGCCGACGCTGATCGCACCGGCGGTTTGCAGGTCTTCGTCTGCCATTGGCGGCAACAGTCTCTCGTGTCGGGATCAGGAGGGATCGGTGGCCCGGGTGCGGGCTTCGCCGGCCGGTTCTTCCCCGGCAAGGCCGGTGTCGATCGGCGCGTTGGGCGCAGTGCCGTGCGGCACGGCGCCGGTGCTGGCGGAACGCGGGCCCATGCCGCCGCCGCCCGGCTGCGTGTCCAGTGCCTCGTCGTTCAGGACGCCGGCCGCGGTGTCGGGGTCGCGGGGGGTCGGTCGATCGGGTGCGTTGTTCGGCTCTTCGGTCGGCATGGAGCTTCTCCTATGTTGATCCGCCAACGATCCGGACAGCGGAGCGATCCTGCCTTTCCGACGAAGCGAGTGTCAGCGGCGCATGGCGTCGACATCCGTGCGCGACCAGCCGCCGCCCATCGCCTGATACAACGCGACATAGGCGTTGAGCCGGTCGGCGCGCGCCTGCACCAGCGCGAGTTCGGCGGTCAGCAGGCCGCGCTGGGCGTCGAGCTGTTCGATGTACGAGGTGTAGCCGGCGCGATAGCGGTTGCTGGCGTTGCGGAGTGCGCCGGCGAGGGCGTCGACCTGAAGCCCGAGTGCGGTCGCCTGTTCGCCCGAGCGGCGGACGCCGTCGAGCGCGTTGTCGACCTCCTGGAACGCGACGAGCGCGGTGCGGCGGTAGGCGAACGCGGCCTGATCGCGGCGGGCGGTGGCGACATCAGTCTGGGCGCGCAGGCGGCCGCCGTCGAAGATCGGCGAGAGGATGCTGGCGCCGACCGAGAAGACGCCGATCGGGTTGGACAGCGCGGTCGAGAGGGCGACGCCGGCCGATCCGGTAAGCGCGAGGTTGGGCAGCATCGCCGCGCGCGCGCTGTCGAGCGTACGGTCGGCGGCGACGAGGCTCTGTTCGGCCTGGAAGATGTCGGGACGACGGCGGAGCAGGTCGGCGGGCAGGCCGTCGGGGATCGCGGGCGCGAGCAGGCGGTCGAGCGGCGCACCGCGCGGGATCGGGCCGGGGCTGGTGCCGAGCAGCAGGCTGAGCGCATTTTCCTGCCGGCTGATCGCGAGCTGTGCGGCGGGGACGAGTTGCTGGGTGGCGCGATATTCCGCCTCCGCCTGCCGCAGTTCGAGGTTGGAGGTGTAGCCGGCCTCGGCACGGCGACGGGCGATGCGGAGCGCTTCGGTGCGGGCGGCGAGCGTCTCCTGCGCGACCGACAACCGCAGGTCGAGCGCGCGGAGGGTGACGTAGCCGGAGGCGACACCGCTGGCGATGGCGAGGCGGACGGTGTCGCGGGCGCCTTCGCTGGCGAGAAGCTGTGCCTGGGCGGCGCGGGTCGCCTGGCGGAGGCGGCCGAACAGGTCGAGGTCGTAGCTGGCGGTGATCGCCGGCTGCGCGCCGATCGCGTCGCTGGGGGTGCCGAGCGGACTGACGGTCTGGCCGGTGGTGGTCGATAAGCTGCCGCCGAGCGTCGGCGTCTGCTGAGCGCGGGCGAGGCGGGCGGCGGCGCGGGCCTCGTCGATGCGGGATGCCGCGACGGCGAGGTCGACGTTGTCGGCGAGCGCCCGGTCGATCAGGCGGGTGAGGACGGGATCGCCGAACGCGCTCCACCAGTCGGCGCGAATCGGCTGGCCTTGCCCCAGCGCAGCGCGCCATTGTGGTGGCGGGATGACGGCGCTGGCGGCGGGGGGCGCCGGGCGGGGTCCGATGCAGCCGGTGAGCGCGATGCAGAGAAGGATGGTGCCAGCAACGGTGCGGAGCGGCGAGCTGCTGAAGTCCTCCCCCGCAAGGCGGAGGTGGCGCGGCGGAGCCGTGACGGAGGGGGAGGTGAGCGACGGAGTTCGTTGCTTGTGGAAGCGCCCCCTCCACCATTCGGCTGCGCCGAAGGGTCCCCCTCCCCCGCTGAAGCGAGGGAGGAATGAGAGGGGAGTTCCGGGTCGTCCCAATGCCTCCCCCGCGAGGGGGAGGTGGCGCGGCGGAGCCGTGACGGAGGGGGAGGTAAGCGACGGAGTTCGTTGCTTGCGGAAACGCCCCCTCCACCATTCGGCTGCGCCGAACGGTCCCCCTCCCCCGCTGAAGCGAGGGAGGAATGAGAAGCGGGTTCCGGGGCGTCCCAATTCCTCCCCCGCGAGGGGGAGGTGGCGCCGCGCAGCGGTGACGGAGGGGGAGGTAGGCGACGCATCTGGTCGCTTGCGGAAACGTCCCCTCCACCAGCTTCGCTGGTCCCCCTCCCCCGCTGCGCGAGGAAGGAATACGGAAAACAGCCGCATCACTGCACCACCGGGCCGTCGCTGGTGTCCACCCTCGCCTGCACCGACATGCCGGGGCGGAGGCGCTGGATCAGGGCCTGACCCGGATCGATGCGGATGCGGACCGCTATGCGTTGCGGGACCTTGGTGAAGTTGCCGGTGGCGTTGTCGGCCTTCAGGACGGCGAACTCCGATCCGGCAGCGGGGGAGATGCGCTCGATGTGGCCGCGGAGCGTCGCGTTGGCGAGGCCGTCGACGGTGAAGCTGGCGGGTTGGCCGACCGTCATACGCGCGGTCTGGGCTTCCTTGAAATTGGCGATGACCCAGGTTTCGGGAGGAACGAGGAACATCAATTGCGAGCCGGCGGTGACGTACTGGCCGACGCGGACGCCGACTTCGCTGAGGCGGCCGTTTTCGGGCGCGCGGATGACGGTATTGGCGAGGTCGATCTGGGCGAGGCGGCGCGCGGCTTCGGCACCGGAGACGCCGGCGCGCTGGCCGCCGCGGCCGACCTGTACGGTACGGATGTCCTGTTGCGCGATCTGGCGGGCAGCGTTCGCCTGTTGCACCGCGGCCTGTGCCTGACGGAGCGCGGCGAGCGTCTGGTCGCGTTCGCGCTGGCTGACCGAGCCGTCGGTGACGAGGTCGTTGACGCGGTTCATGTCGGCCTGCGCGCGCATCAACTGCGCTTCGGCGTTGGCGACGGCGGCAGTCTGCGCCGCGAGGCTGGCGGTGCGGCTGCGCTCCGACTGCTGGGCATTGGCGAGCGTTGCCGCCTGTGCGTCAACTTGCGCGGTCGCCTGATCGACGCGCTGGCGGTAGATGCGGTCGTCGATCTGGACGAGCGGCTGGCCCGCCTTCACATCGGCGAAATCGCGGACGTAGACCTGCGTGACATAGCCCGACACCTGCGGCGCGATGACGGTGGTACGGCCGCGGACATAGGCGTTGTCGGTCGACTGATAGGCATTGGCGAAGGGCGGCAGGCGCCACGCCGCGAGCACCGCGAGGATACCGCCGATCGCCAGTGCGACGATGACGAACAGCGCGGTGCGGCTGGGCGGCTGCGGTCGCCAGCCGGAACCTGTGGGGGCGCTGGGCGGGGCAACCGCTGCCTGCGCTTCTTCGGTGGCGGGTGTCGGATCGACGGGGCTGCGGGTGTCGGTCATGCTGGGGTTCCGGCGAGGGCGGCGCGACGTTCCCGGCGCGCACGGCGGATCATGAGGAAGACGAGGTAGCAGAAGGTCAGCGCGGCGAGGACGGCGACCAGCCGGAACACGTCGTCATAGGCGAGGACGTTGGCTTCGCGGGTGGCGGTCTGCGACAGGATCGCGCCGCCCTCCGCGCTGCGCAGCGCCGGATCGCCGACGACGCGCGACACCGCCGCGCCACCGGCTTGCAGGCGTTGCGCGACGATCGGGTCGGTGGGATCGATCGCCTGCACCAGCGCGGCGCTGTTCGCCTTCTCCCGGATTACCTGATAGCTGCCGAGCAGGGCGGTGCCGGCGAGGCCGCCGATCGAATTGATCATGCCGAACAGCGCGATGAAGCTGATGATATGGCCGGAGCCTTGCTGGAGCGCCCGCGTCATGCCGAACAGCAATGCCGGGCCGAGGAAATAGGTTGCGGCGAAGGCGATCATCGCCTGCGTGACGTAGAGCTGCGGCGCGCGGGTGAGGCTGGTCGACTGGCTGTCGACGAAGGCGGCGATGGCGACGAGGCCGATCGCGAGCATGATCGGATGGGTCAGGCGGGTGACGTCGAGCGTCACCGCGCTGAGCACGACGCCCGCCACCGAGGCGAGGAAGAGGATCGTGAAGAACGGCACCAGCTGGTCGTTGTTCTGGCCCAGCACCGTCAGCAGGCCGACGGCGGCATAGGTCTGTTCGGACAAGACGATGCGCGCCATGATCGTGACGATCGTAAAGCGGACGATGTCGGCGCTGCCCAGCCACCGCGTGTTGAGCAGCGGATTGACGCGGTGATGCTCGATATACAGCGCCGCGCCGAGCATCGGGATCGCGGCGATCAGCGCCCAGCCGATCCAGGCGACGTTGTTCCACCAGACGATGCGGCCGAGGCCGAGCACGGCGGCGAACAGCGCCATCGATCCCGCGAACAGGACGAAGGTGACGAAGTCGAGCCGCTCGAACGCCTTGGCCCGCGTCGTCGGCGGCAGGCGGAGGAAGGCGACGGCGGCGAGGCTGAGCAGCGCCAGCCCCAGTTCGAACAGGTACAGCGTCCGCCATTGCGACATCGCGAGCAGGTCGGGCGAGAACAGCCGGGCGAGCGGGGTCGCGCATTGCGGGATGCCGATGCCGACCACCACCGCCTTCAACCGCCATTTGAGCGGCAGCGCCTGCATCATGTAATAGAGGCACAGGCTGGAGACCGCCGCGCCCGCCATGCCGCTGGCGGCGCGCACCAATATGGCGGTGTCGAACCCGCGGACGAACAGATGGCCGAACGTCAGCGCGGCATAGATGCTGAGGAAGATCATCGCGAAGGGCCTGAGGCCGTATTGCGCGCGAAACTTGATGAGCAGCAGGTTGATGCTGACGTTGGTCATCACATAGACCGTCGGCAGCCATGCGATCTCGGCCGGGTCGAGGCCGAGCGCGCCTTGCAGCGTGTAGGTATTCGCGGAGATCAGCGCGTTGCCGAAGCCGCCGGTCAGGCCGAGCAGCACCGCGATCACGCCATAGGCGATACGGTGGCGCGTCTGATGCTCCACCGACCCCGGCGAGCCGGGGATCGCCGGGATCTCGTGGGGCAGGAAGTCCCAATGTTCTTCGGAGAGGAAACGGCGCAGCCGGGCAAGCATGGCTGTCCTATAGGCGCAAATCAGGCGGCGGGTCAGCCGCCTATGATGGTTTCGTAGAGCGCGATGTAGCGATCGGCCATGCGTTCGACGCTGAAGCGTTCGGCGACGGCGGCGCGACAGGCGACGCGGTCGATTTCCGGCAGGCGGGCGACGGCGGCGATCGCTTCGTCGACGCTGTTCACCAAGAAGCCGGTGATGCCGTGATCGATCAGTTCGGGCATCGATCCGCGATTGATCGCGATAACCGGCGTGCCGCAGGCCATCGCCTCGATGACGGACAGGCCGAAGGGTTCGTCGAAGTTGATGAGGTGGAGGAGCGCCGCGGCGCTGCCGAGGGCGCGGGTGCGATCGTCGCCGCCGACCGCGCCGGGATGGGTGATGCGATCGTTCAGGGCGGGGACGACGCTGCGCTCGTAATAGCCCTGATCCTGAACGATGCCGTACATCGCGAGCTTGCGATTGGTGGCGTTGGCGACGGCGATGGCCTCGGCGGCGCCCTTGTCGGGGTGCATACGGCCGAAGAAGAGCAGGTCGTCGCTGCCGGTTGCGTCGAAGGGAAAGTCGTCGAGGACGATGCCGTGGTGGATGGTGGCGGCGTAGTTCAGCTTCGGCGAGCGGTCGGCGTCGCTGATCGCGACGTAATGCACGCGGTCCTGATAGGGCTGGTACATCGGCAGGATGCGGTCCGACGAGAAGCCGTGGATGGTGGTGACCATCGGCGTATCGACGAGGTGCGAGAAGGCGTGGGCGGGGAAGTCGGCCTGATTGTGGATCAGGTCGAATTCGCCGGCGCGTTCGAAGACGTGGGCGAGGTGGCGGAATTCCCAGACCTTGGCGTCGATGCTGGGATCTTCTGAATACGGCGCGGGGACGACGCCGGCGAGCGTGCCGGCGGTCTGGCTGTCCTGCGTCGCGAACAGCGTGACGTCGACGCCGCGCCGGACCAGCGCCTCGGTCAGCAGGCTGGTGACGAGTTCCCACGGGCCGTAGTGGCGCGGCGGGGTGCGCCACGAAATGGGGGCGAGCATCGCGATCTTCATGGGCGTGGGCTTAGCGGGTTGCGAGCAGGATGACAGCCGCGTTCGGCGCGAGCGTGTCGGGATCGCGCGCCGGGGCGGTGGTGAGGAGGATGGCGCCGGGCGGCAGGGCGAAGCGCTGCGGCGTGTCGCCGAGATTGAGCGCGATCACGATGCGTTCGCCGTCGTGCCGGCGTTCGTAGGCGAGGACATCGCCCTCCGCCTCGATCAGCCGGAAATCGCCGACCGCGAGCGCGGCGTGCTTGCGGCGGAGGGCGAGCAGGTCGCGGTGGAGCGCGAGCATCGATCCGGGGTCGGCTGCCTGCGCGGCGACGTTGCGGGTCGGCCAGTCGGGATTGAGCGGCAGCCATGGTTCGGCGGTGGAGAAGCCGGCGTTGTCGCTGGCGTTCCAGGGCATCGGCGTGCGGACCGGGTCGCGGCCGAGGCCGAGGCCGGGTTCGCGCAGTTCGCGGGGGTCCTGCACCTCGTCCGGCGGGATCGCTACGTCGGTGAGGGCGAGTTCGTCGCCGTAGTAGATCGTCGGCGTGCCGCGGAGGGTGAGCAGCAGGACGACGGCGACGCGGGCCTGTGCTTCGCCGACGCGGGTGGCGATCCGCGGGCGATCGTGGTTGCCGAGGACCCAGTTGGGCCAACCGCCGGGGGGCAGTGCGGCTTCGTAATCGGCGATCAGTTGCGCGAGTTGGCGGGCGTGCCACGGCGCGTCGATCAGCTGGAAATTGAAGGGTAGATGCACTTCCGGGGCGTCGAGGCCGTAATACTGCATCAGCCGTTCGACGGGCAGGTAGATTTCGCCGATCAGGACGCGGTCGCCGTCGTAACTGTCGGCGATGGCGCGCATCTCGGCGGCGATGGCGTGGACTTCGGGCTGGTCGGTGGAGTGGAGCTGGAGGACGCTGTGCATTGCGCCCATGTCCGGCAGATAGGCCGGGTTGGCCGGATTGTCGGGGAAGTCGGCGTGTTTGACCATGTGCCAGAGCACGTCGATGCGGAAGCCGTCGACGCCGCGGTCGAACCAGAAGCGGAGCGCGTCCATCATCGCGGCGCGCAGGTCGGGGTTGCGCCAGTTGAGGTCGGCCTGTTCCTTCAGGAAGGCGTGATAATAATATTGGCCGGTGGTAGCGTCGTATTCCCAGGCCGAACCGCCGAAGTCGCTGATCCAGTTGTTGGGCGGGCCGCCATCTGCTGCGGGATCGCGCCAGATGTACCAGTCGCGTTTCGGGTTGTCGCGCGACGCGCGGCTTTCCTGAAACCATGGATGGTCGGTGGAGCTGTGGTTGGGGACGAAATCGAGCAGCAGCTTGAGGCCGCGGGCGTGGGCGGCGGCGAGCAGGTCATCGAAATCGGCGAGCGTGCCGAAGCGCGGATCGATGCCGCAATAATCGGCGACGTCATAGCCGAAGTCGCGCATCGGCGAGGGGAAGATCGGGGATATCCAGACTGCGTCCACGCCCAGCGCGACGAGATGATCGAGCCGTGCCTCGATCCCCTTAAGATCGCCGACACCGTCGCCGTCGCTGTCCTGGAACGAGCGCGGATAGATCTGGTAGATCGTCCCCGACTTCCACCAAGCGGTCATGCGAACAGCCCCTTGGACAGGCGGGTCATGCGGCAGGCGAGATCGGCTTCACCGCTGGCGATCAGGTAATCGTCGCCGGTGTCGACCAGCCCCGTCGAGAAGACCACCGGCGTGGGCAGGTACATCTGATGCGCGATCGGGGCGGTGAGCGCGGGGTTCGACTCCATCAGCGGCACGTCGTCCTCGATGCGCAGGATGTGCGACGGGTCGTCGCGGTCGAGCAGCGCCCAGAAGCTGCGGTAGATGCCGACGCTCTCGCGCGCCTCGACCCCGTGATAGATCATCAACCAGCCGTCGCGGGTCAGGATCGGTTGGGTGCCGCCGCCGATCTTCATCGCCGATCGCGACGCCTTGCGGGCGCGCAGGCCGGGGGTGTCGAGCGGCTTCCAGTGGAGCGCGTCGGGGCTTTGCGCGAAGTTGATCGACGGGCCGCCGACGTAAGGGCTGTCGGGGGGATAGGCGAAATAGACTTCGCCGAGCGGGCGGGTGAGCGCCATGAATTTGGTCCCCACCAGCCCCTCGAACAGGATCATGTCCTTGTTCTGATGGTCGAGGACGATGCCCTCCAGCCGGTAGTGCAGGCCGTCGCGCGAGGTGTGGAGCGTGGTGCAATGGCGTTCGGCGCCGACCGAGCAGGTCGTCATGTACCAGGTGTCGCCGATGCGGGTGATGCGGGCATCCTCGACGCCGTAATCCTGAAAGGCGGCGGCGGGTTCGATCGCGGCGTCATAATGGACCGCGACGATCGTCTCGCCGGCGGGGTCGAGTTCGACCGGGAGCAACCAGGACAGCGAGGTCAGCGCGAGGATGCGGTGGCGGCTGCCCTTCAGCTCGAACTGGCGGGGGTCGGTCATGTCGACGCTGGTCAGCGGCCAAGCGTCGAGGACATAGCCCGCGGGAGTCCAGCGGATCGCGTGGACGTGGCCGTCGCGGACGGGCTCGGACAGCGCCTCGGCAATGCGGACCATCAGCAGCAGGTTGCCGTTGGGCAGGCTGGTGAAGCCGGGGTTGAAGGCACCGAGGACATAGGTCGGCTCGGATATCCCGCGGCGAAGCGGCGAACGGGTGAGATCGACGTGGTCGGGGGTGAAGATCAGCGCGTCTTGCATGAGGGGCCTAGCGCTGCGGGGCGGTGGTGGTTCCCGACTTTTCGTTTGGTGAGAGGGCGTCTGTGCTGCTCGCAACGGACAGGGAGGTGAGCGGGGCCCGTCGTTAGACAGTTCGCCGCTCACCTCCCCCTCCGTCACCGCTGCGCGGCGCCACCTGCCCCTGGCGTGGGAGGAATGTTGGCGCTTGATGTGGTTCGGTCAAATTCCAGCGCCAATCGACGCTGCACGCCTTCCTTCCGATCCTCACCCGCGAGGGGGAAATACGACCATTCCGCTCAACGGTGACGGGGGAGGAAGCGGCGACCGGCGTCAGGCCGTTCGCCGCCAACGTTCCCCACTGTCACCACTACGCGGCGGCGCTGGCGATCAGAATGCGGCGGTCAGGGTCGCCAGCACGGTGGCATCCGCAATCGATCCGACGCCGTCCTGGCCCTTGCTGAAGCTTGGCTGGAGATAGGCGGCTTCGCGCTTGCTGATGTCGGTGTCGACATACGCGACGCCGACCGTCAGCGGCGTCCCGGCGATCGTATAATCGGCGCCGATCAGCCAGTCCGCATATTCACCGGTCGGCGCGACGCTGGTCGCGAACGGGCCGAGGCCGTCGTTGCCCTTCGAATAGCCGAGGTGCCCCTTCACCGTCAGGCCGGTGTTCGGCACGGCGGTGCTGATGTCGCCCCAGACATAGAGGTTGTCGTTCTTGTCGCCCGGATCGGTGTAGACGCCGTTCGCGGCGGCCGTGCCGTTGCGGTACCATGCGCCGAGTGCTTCCTGCTTGGGAGCATAGGCGACGCCCGCGGTCAGGCTGGCCGGGCCGAGCGTGCCCGACAGCTTGGCATAGGGTTCGATGAAATCGGTGTTATCGAAGCCGCCCGGATACATATACCAGGTCGCGCCGACATCCAGCGTACCGCCGCCGACCGGCAGTTTGTAGCCGGCGATCAGATCGAGTTCCATATTCGCGCCGCCGAAGGTGCCCCAGCCGGCAAGGTTGGAACCCCAAGTGCCGACGTAGAAACCGCTTTCGTGCGCGATGGTGAAGCCGCCCTGCACGGCAAGTTGCTCGTCGCTCTGCGATACGCCGCGAAAGCGATAGTCGGAAACCAGGCCGACACTGCCGGTGACGGTGACCGGCTTGGGCGGTGCGGTCTCCTGCGCGGCGGCAGGGAGGGCGACGAAGGCTGCGAGCGATGCCGCGGCCAGGCTGAGATACTTCATGGGACCCCTTTCAAACGGTGGAGGGTCCCTCCTGCGTCCGGGCCGCCGGCGCGCTCACTCCCGAAGGAGGGGCACCGATCATTCCCGAACGCCTATTCGCTATCGCAGCATAATCGTCGGTTCAATGCCTTTTTGTCCGAATGCGCGCCGCGCGCACGATCAGTGCGCAAGTGCGGCAGTCTTGCCACGGGCGCCGAACAGCTCGACCGAATCGCCGGCGGCCCGACGACGCTGGAACCAGTCCTTGATCAGTTCCGCACAGGTGTGATCGACGGTGGACAGGTTGGTGACGTCGAGGCGGACCGGCTGGCCGGCGGGCGCGCGCTCCAGCGTGTCCGACAGCTTGGGCAGCGACACGAACGTTGCAGAGCCGGACAGGTTGATGGCATGCGCGCCGCCCTCCTGCCCTTCGGAAACGTTGAGGCCGAGGCGCTTGAGGTGCGGCACCAGTTCCAGCATCGACAGGCCGATGCCGACGAGCACGCCGGTCAACAGATCCTCGGCGACGACGGTGACGAGCGTCGCGAGCCAGATGAACGCGGGCAGCGGACCGTAGTGCGACAGCAGGTGACGTGCATGGCTGAGGCTGACGAGGCGCCAGCCGGTGACGACCAGGATCGCACCCAACGCCGCCATCGGGATTTCACGCAGCACCCACGGCAGCAAGGCGACGAAGCCAAGGATCCAGATACCGTGGAAGATGGTCGACAGGCGCGTGGTGGCACCAGCCTGCACGTTGGCGGACGAACGGACGATCACGCCCGTCATCGGCAGCGCGCCGGCGAGGCCGCAAAGGAAATTGCCGATCCCCTGGGCCCGCAATTCCTTGTTGTAGTTGGTGCGAACGCCGTCGTGCATGCGATCGACCGCGGCGGCGGACAGCAATGTCTCGGCACTCGCGATGAAGGCGATGGCGAGCGCGGCGGTGATGATCGACGGGTTCATCCACTTGGCGAACAATTCGGTACCGGGCAGCGTGATCGCCGACGCGATCGACTGCGGCACGTTGACGCGCGACACGTCGAGACCGAACGCCATCGCCGCGAACGTGCCGGCGAGCACGCCGACAAGCGCACCGGGGACCAGCTTCAGCGACGCGGGCCGCAGCTTTTCCCAGCCGAGCATCGCGATGATCGTCAGCATACCGATACCGAAGGCCAGTTCCGCCGCCTCGATCGTGTCGACCGACAGGCCGAGGATGCGGCCGGGTGCCGCCGCCAGATTCTGGAGGCCGCTGGGCAACGGCTTGGCGTCGAACAGGACGTGGAACTGGCCGACGACGATCAGCACGCCGATGCCGGCAAGCATGCCGTGGACGACCGCCGGGCTGATCGCACGGAACCAGCCGCCGAGGCGGGCGATGCCGGCGACGACCTGGATCAGGCCGGCGAGGATCAGGATCGGGCCGAGGGCCGAGAGCCCCTGGTCGCGGACGAGTTCGAACACGACCACGGCGAGGCCGGCGGCCGGGCCGCTGACCTGCAACGGCGAACCGGCGAGGCTGCCGACGACGATACCGCCGATGATACCGGTGATCAGGCCCTTTTCGGCCGGGACTCCGGAGGCGACGGCGATGCCCATGCACAACGGCATGGCGACGAGGAACACGACGATCGACGCGGTGAGATCACGCGTGATGACCGGCATCGATGGCAGTTTGAGAGCGCCGAGCATGATGGTTACTCCACCCCGCGCGCGATGGCGCGGATCAGGACGGGCGCTTGCGACGTCGGGGCGTGCGTGAACCGATCGTTGTCCGGCAATGTGCCGGGGCGGATGACAGGTTCGGACGATGGGTTCACGGCGCGATACTCCCGGACGGCAAGAGCCGCATTGGATATGCCGTCTATGCCGCCCACCTTGCTGAGTCGGCGCGCGAACGTTTTAATTTGTTTCCGGCGTCCGGGCGCGAGTCCGAAATCAGCGCGGCAGGACGATCGTCGCGCGCAATCCGCCCTCTGCCCGGTTGGCGAGGGTCAACGTGCCACCCTCGGTCTCGACGATTCGCGCGACGATCGGCAGACCAAGACCGAAGCCGACGGTGTCGCGGGGCCGCGCATTGTCGAGCCGGACGAAGGGTTCGAGGACACGGCGGAGCTGATCCTCCGGAATACCGGAGCCATCGTCCTCGACGGTCAGCGTCACACCGTCGGGCGCGCTGTCGAGGCGCAGCACGACGTTGCCGGCATAATGCAGCGCATTCTCCACGAGGTTGGCGAGCGCGCGCTTGAGTGCGACGGGGCGGACGGTGACCTCGCAATGCGCCGGGCCGTCGTAGATGCCGGGCAGGTCTCGGTCCTCGACATCGTCGATCAGCGTCGCGCAGAGCACGGCGATATCGGTCAGCACCGGCGTTTCGGGATCGCTGTCGCCGCCGAGAAACGCAAGCAGCGAGGTGACCATCGCCTCCATTTCGCCGATGTCGCGCTGGATCGCATCGCGCGTGGCAATGTCGTCGACACCATCCGCGCGGAGGCGCAGGCGGGCGAGCGGCGTGCGCAGATCATGGCCGACCGCGGCGAGTGCCTGAGTGCGGTCGGCGATCAGTCGCTGGATGCGCGCGGCCATGCGATTGAAGGCGACGACGACGTGCCGCACCTCGCGCGGGCCGGTTTCCGAGATGGGATCATGCTCGGTATCGCCAAAGCTGTCGGCGGCGGCGGCGAGCTGGCGCATCGGACGCAGGGAGCGGCGGATCAGCAGGCCACCGAGGATCATCAATCCCAGCGCGGGGATCAGCGCGAGCAGGATACGCTCCGCCGCGAGGTTCAGATTGTGCAGCGGTTCGAGCGTGCGGAAATACAGCCAGCTGCCGTCGGGCAGTTGCAGCCCGCCGGTGACGACCGAACTGCGCCCCGGCGACGTCAGCTTCAGGCGCAGATCGGTGGTGGCGAGCGTCGGTTCCCATTCCACCACCTGATGCCGCATGCTGTCGAGCGCGGGCGCGATCGGCGGCGGCGCGGGCAGGTTCTGCTGCCAGTGCAGCGCATAGCGTTCGGTGGTCAGGTCCTCGGCCATGTCGTCGCGGCGCGACACCGGTTGTTCGGCGATCAAGCGGCGGGCGATGACGAGATGTTCGGCAAGGCGTCGGGCCTCGTCGTCGCGCACCGCGAACTGGCTCGCACGTTCGTAAAGCAACGTGCTGACGCCGAATTCGATGACCATCGTCAGGAGGAGGATGGCGACGATCTGGCCGATGATGCCGATCGAGGGGCGCAGGAAGCGTTTCATGCCGAATATGCGGGGTTGCGATCGCCGATCAACGGCGCGTCACCTCGGTATTCAGCATGTAGCCGACGCCGCGGACGGTGATGATCGGCGCATCCTTGCCCGCGCTCGACAATTTGCGGCGCAGGCGGCTGATCAGCACGTCGATGCTGCGGTCCGAGCTGTCGCCCAGCCGCGTGCGCGACAGTTCGATCAGCCGTTCGCGCGCGATGACGCGGCCGGCATGTTCGGCGAGGCTGACGAGCAGGTCGAACTCCGCTCCGGTCAGGTCGACGATCGCGCCGGTGGGGGAGGTCAGCTCGCGGCGCGGCAGCGTGACTTGCCATCCGTCGAAGGTCAGCACGCCCTCTTCGCGCTCGCCGGGATTGCGCTCCAACGAACCGCGGCGCAGCACCGCGCGGATGCGGGCGATCAGCTCGCGCGTGCCGAACGGCTTGGCGATATAATCGTCGGCGCCGAGTTCGAGGCCGACGACGCGATCGGTCTCGCTGCCCTTGGCGCTGATGAAGATGATCGGGACTTCGCTCTTCTGGCGCAGCGCGCGGCACAGGTCGATGCCGCTGGTGCCGGGGAGCATGATGTCGAGCAGGATGAGGTCGACCGGGCCGGCTTCCAGCGCCAGCCACATTTCAGGCGCGGCGGAGGCGGGGCGGACGAGATAGCCGTTTTCCTGCAACGCGCGGGTGGTCAGGGTACGAAGGGCGGGATCGTCCTCTACCAGGAGGATCGTGGGGGCGGTCATGGGCCGAGAGGTAGGCAAGGACGGTGCCGGGGTCAACCGACCCGCATTGCGCACCGGTCCGCTTCGGGAACATCCGCAACCCTCCGCGCGTCCCTTCCGCCAAGGCGGGAGCCCCTTTGCTCCTTTGACCGGAAAAGGGGGCTCCCGCTGACTCAGTCGGCGGCCACGGGTCCGTGACCACCCTTGGGCCGGCGGGTAAACCAGACGATGACGATCAGCACGGCGCACAACCACGCCGAGACGCGGAACAAGTCGGTCGAGGCGAGCAGATAGGCCTGCCCGACCATCTGCCGGGTGATCGCGGCCGCCGCCTGCGTCGAGGTCGCGCCCATCCTCTGGAGGGCTTCGCTCGCCATCTGGAGCGGCATGCCCTGCCCCACCGCTTCCGACAGGCGGCTCTGGTGCAGCGCCTCGCGACGGTCCCATGCGGTGGTGATGATCGACGCGGCGAACGATCCCGCGACGATGCGGGCGAAATTCGAGATGCCGGTCGCCGAGGGCAACCGCTGCGGCGGGATGCCGTCGAGCGAGATGGTGAGCATCGACAGGAAGAACACGCTCATCGCGACGCCCTGCACCAGCAACGGCAGCATGAAGTCCCATGAGCTCGCCGTCGTCGTGTAGCCCGAGCGCATATAATACGACAGCGCGAACGCCATGAAGGCGATCGTCGCGAGGATGCGCGCGTCGATCTTGCCCGACATGCGCGCCGCGAACGGCGACAGCACGACCGCGACGATGCCGCTCGGCGCGGCGATCAGCCCGGCCCAGGTCGCGGTGTAGCCGACCTGCGTCTGCAACCATAGCGGCAGGATCAGGATGTTGGCGAAGAACACCGCATAGCCGAGGCAGAAGGCGATGTTACCGATCGCGAAGTTACGGCTCTTGAACAAGGACAGGTCGACCGCGGGGTTGGCGTCCGTCAGTTCCCAGATCACCCAGGCGACGAAGCCGATCGCGGCGACCACCGCCATCACGCAGATCGTCGTATCGGCGAACCAGTCGGCGTTCTTGCCGAGATCGAGCATGATCTGGAGCGCACCGACCCAGACGACGAGCAGCCCGAGCCCGACGGTGTCGATCGGCAGCTTGCGCGTCGGCGTCTCGCGCGTCTTCAGCCCGCGCCAGCACACGAGCGCGGTGAAGATGCCGAAGGGGACGTTGATGAGGAATATCCAGCTCCAGTGATAATTGTCGCTGATATAGCCGCCGAGGATCGGTCCCATCACCGGGCCGACCAGTGTGGTCATCGACCAGACGCCGAGTGCGGTGCTGCGCTTGTCGGAGGGGAAGACGGAGATCAGCAGCGCCTGACTACCGGGCATCATCGGGCCGGACACCGCGCCCTGGATGATGCGGAACACGATCAGCGATTGCAGGCTCCACGCGATGCCGCACAGGAACGAGGCCAGCGTGAACAGCGCGACCGCGGTGCAGAAGGTGCGGACGACGCCGAACCGGCCCATCAGCCAGCCGGTCAGCGGCACCGCGACGCCGTTGGCGACGGCGAAGGCGGTGATGATCCATGTCGAATTGTCGCTCGATACGCCGAGGTTGCCCGCGATCGTCGTCAGCGAAACGTTGGCGATCGTGGTATCGAGCACCATCATGAACGTGCCGAGCGCGAGCGCGAAGGCGATCAGCGCGAGCTTGCCGCCGGTCAGCGGAGCGGGTTGGGCGGGCATCAGCGTTTGTCCCAACGATGCTGACTGCCCTCACCCTTCCGGCGCTGCGCGCCTCCCTCCCTCTCCCGACGGGAGAGGGAAAAGACGGCGTAGCCGGCGAAGGGTGAGGGCAGGCGCGGAGTCATTAGCGATTGGCGGCGATGATCTGGCGGATGCGCGCCTCGACGGCGGGGTCGCTGCCGTCGGTGGGCTTGCGTCCATACGCCTGCGTCGCGGCGCGGCCGAGGCGTTGGCCGCCGAGGTTCGCGGTATCCACCGTCGCATTGACCGACAGCCCGACGCGCAGCGGATTGCGGTTCAGTTCGCGCGGGTCGAGGCCGATGCGTACCGGCACGCGCTGGACGATCTTGATCCAGTTGCCCGATGCGTTCTGCGGCGGCAGCAGCGCGAAGGCGTTGCCCGAACCGGCACCGACGCCGATGACATGGCCGTGGAAGACCACGTCGTCGCCGTACATGTCGGCGGTGATCGTCGCCGGCTGGCCGATGCGCAGGTCCTTCAGCTGGGTCTCGCGGAAATTGGCGTCCACCCATACCTTGTCGAGCGGCACCACCGCCATCAACGGCGTGCCGGGCGCGACCTGCTGGCCGAGCTGCACCGTGCGCTGCGCGACGACGCCGTCGATCGGCGCGACGATATGCATGTGGCTGCGGGTGATCGCGGCGCGGCGATAGGCTGCGGCGGCGGCGAGCACGGCGGGATTGGTGCTGGTGTCGGTCCCCTGCACCGCCGAGCGCGACTGCGTCTGCTGGCTCAGCGCGAGGTTGAGGTTGGCACCCGCGATCTTCACCGCATCGGCGGCGTGTGCGAGTTCCTCGCCCGAAATCGCACCCTGCGCTGCCGCACCCTGTCGGCGGGCATAATCGGCAGTCGCCGCACCCAATTGTGCGCGGGCCTGCACGACCGAAGCGCCGCTTTCCGACACCTTCGAGATGTCGGCGCGGGTCGCGCGGACGGCGCGGGCGAGTTCCGCCTCCGCCGAGGCCAGCGCGACGTCGGCGGTGGCGGGATCGAGGTCGAGCAGCGGCGCGCCGGCCTTCACCGTCTGGGTATTGTCGGCGTGGATCGCGGTGATCTGGCCGGGATCGCGCGCAGTGATCGCTACGACATCGCCGGCGACATAGGCGTCGTCGGTTTCCTGTTCCGGCTTGGCGAGCAGGAAGTGGAACACCGCCCAGACGATGGCGGCAATCAAGACGATCGCGCCGAGGATCAGGAAGGCGCGGCGACGGGTGCGCGACTTGCCGCCGTCGGCAGCCGGCTGGGGGGCGGGTTCGGGAGCAGGCGCTTGCGTATCGGTCATCGGCTGGATTCCTGGGCGGAGAAGCCGCCGCCGAGCGCCAACACCAGCGCGACGCGCTGACGGGCTGCTTCGGCAGCGAGGTTTGCTTGGGCGAGCTGCGCATCGAGCAGCCGGACATCGTTGTCGACGAGGTCGAGCTTGCTATCGAGGCCGCTCGAGACGCGGATCGCATTGAGGCGGTTGGTTTCGCCGAAGCCGCGGACGACCTCTGCGGTGCGCGCGCGTTGCTGCGTCAAATTGGCGACCAGAGCGATCGCGTCCGCCGCCTCCTTCACTGCGCCGGCGACGCGATCGTTGTAATCGGCGGTGGCGAGATCGAGCGCAGCGGTTGCGCCGGCGAGGTCCGCCTTCAGCCTGCCGTTGTCGAACAGTGGCAGGTGGATCGCCGGGCCTGCCCCCGCCGTACCGGCATCGAGGCTGAACAGGTTGCCGAGGCCGACCGCCTGAAACCCCGCCAGCGCGGCGAGATTGACGTTGGGGTAGAAGGCACGGCGGGCGACCTGACGCCCGGCAGCGGCGGCATCGATCCGGGCGAGACCGGCGGCGATATCGGGCCGCCGGGCGAGCAGGTCGGCTGGCACCTGCGCCGGCAGCGGCAGCGCGGCATCGAAGTTCAACATCGCGGGACGGATGGTCGTGGCATAGTCCGGACCGCGCCCGGCGAGTGCGGCAAGCGCGTTGGTCGCCAGCGCGCGGCTACCCTCGGCGCGGACCAGCGCGCCTTGCGCCTGCGCCAGCAGGGTTTGGGCCGCGACCGCCTGAAGATTGCTCGCGAGGCGGTTGCGGATGCGGATGTTGACCAGCCGCAGCGATTCCTGCCGCGTCGCGATGGTCCGGCGGGCGATGCCGGCTTCGGCTTCGGCACGGGCGAGATCGATATAGGTCTGCACCACCGATCCGGCGATCGCGAGGCGTGCGGCGGCGAGGTCGAGCGCGGCGGCCTGCGTCGAGGCGCGGGCGCTTTCGATCGCCGCCTTTTGCCGGCCGAACAGGTCGAGGTTCCAGTTGAGGTTCGCCTGCGCCTGCCCGACGAAGCGCACCGATCCGGCGAAGGGCGGCGGAATGGTGTAGCGGCCCGAAAGGCGCGCGACCTGCGCCGATCCGTCGAGCGTCAGGTCGGGGCCGTTGGCGGCATCGCGGCCGGCGAGCACCGCCTGCGCCTGCGCCACCCGGGCGAGTGCGGCGTCGAGCGTCGGGTTACCCGCCGTGGCGTCGGTGACGAGGCGGTCGAGCTGGACATCGCCGAAGCCGGTCCACCAGCGATCGGCGATCGCGGGTGCGACGGGACCGGTCAGGCCGAGCGATGCAGGCGCAACGGGAGCGACTGCGGGTGGGCTGTGCGGGACGGCGCAGGCACCGAGCAGCAGCGCCGCGATCGGGGACAGGTTGGCGATCTTCATGCCGAGATGCCGTCGTCCGAGGCCTGTTGCAGGGTGTTGCGGAGTTGGCGAAGGAGACGGGTCAACTCTGAGACATCCTTTTCATTCCAGTCTTTCAGCCAGTCGTTCCACAGCGCGATCACCACGTCGCGAACCGTCGCGGCGATTGCCTCGCCCGCCGGCGTCAGCGCGACGCGGACCAGCCGGCGATCCTCTTCCCCGCGGGCGCGCGTCACCCAGCCACGCTCTTCCAGCGTATCCACCAGCCGCGTCGTCGCGCCCTTGTCGTGACCGAGGTCGCGGGCGATTTCGGCGCAGGTGGAGGCGCGATCGAAATGCAGCGCCACCAGCGCACTCCACTGCGTCTTGGTAATGTCATGCGCGGCGAACACCGGTTCCAGCGCGGACGTGCCGAGCTGTTCCGACCGACGGATCAGGTAGCCGATCGAGTTTTCGGGATGGAAATTCGAGTCGCTGTAGAACGCCATGCGGTTGCCATGGCAATGGTTGCCGAGGCAGTCAATAGTGTTGCATAATGTTGCTATCGCCTCCCACTCCTCCCCCGCGCGGGGGAAGTGGCGCCGCGTTAGCGGTGACGGAGCGGGAGGTGGGCCATGAAACCATGGGTTCGCGGCGACGCCCCATCGACTGTCGGAGCAAGAGAGGAATCGAGCACCTCTCCATCGCTAACCGCTTCTTAGGGCCGGGGCGCTAGGCCATCGCCTTGGACTTCGCAGGACCACCGACCCATGGAATTTCCGCTGATCGCGCCCAATCCGCCGCGACTGAGTGAGCTGACCGACGGCTTGCGCCGGATCGAGGCGTCGGGCGTATTCAGCAACAATGGTCCCGAAGTGAGGGCGTTCGAGGCGGAGATCACCGACCGGATGTTCGGCGGTACCGGGGCGAGCCTCGCGGTCGGCAATGCGACGCTGGGGCTGATGGTCGCGATGCGGCAGGCGGCGGGGATGCATCCGCGGCCGGGCACGCTGGCGCTGATGCCGGCGCTGACCTTCGCTGCCACGGCGCAGGCGGCGGTCTGGTCGGGGCTGACGCCGCTGATCTGCGATATCGAAGCTGCGACATGGGCGGCCGATCCCGCGCAGGAAGAAGCGCTGCTGGCGCGATACGGCGAGCGGATCGGCGTGATCGTGCCCTATGCGACGTTCGGCACGGCGATCGACCTCGATCGCTATGCATGGCTGGCGAAACATTATCAGGTGGGTGTGGTGATCGACGCCGCCGCGTCGCTCGGCACGCTGGATGGCGAGAGCCGCGGGTTCGGCACCGGCGCGCCGTTCACCATCGTCTATTCGATGCACGCGACCAAGACCTTTTCGGTCGCGGAGGGCGGGCTGATCCATAGCGGCGACCGTGCCCTGATCGACCAGTTGCGGAGCATGATCAACTTCGGGTTCGAGGGCGGGCGCAGTGCCACCCTGCCCGGCATCAACGCCAAATTGCCCGAGGTGATCGGACTGATGGCCCGTGCCAAGCTGACCGACATCGACGCGATCTGCGATCATCGCGCCGCGATCGACACGGCCTATCGCGACGCCCTGCCCGCCTTTGCGACGCAGCGGCGGCAGGGCCGGCGACAGGCGACGCAATTCATGCCGGTGCTGCTGCCCGAAGCGCTGGCACCGCACCGGGCCGCGATCGTTGCCGCGCTGGCGCAAGACGGTGTGGCCGTCGGCCAGTATTTCAGCCCGCATATCGGCGAACAGCCGCTGTTCCGCGACATCGCGCTGGTCGAGCCGACGCCGGTCGCCGACGATATCGGCGCGCGGATGCTGAGCCTGCCGATCACCGATGCGATGACTCCGGCGGATGCGCCGGTGATCGCCGGGCGGCTGATGATGGCGATCGAACGGATCGCGGATACCGCGGTCGCGCGGGTGGGAGAGATGATGGACGCTACGGATCTGGCGACGGTGGTGATCGGCGGCGGCCCTGCCGGAACTGCTATGCTGACGTCGGCGAGCAAGCAGAACAAGCTGGTGCCGCTCGTCGAGGCGGGCTTCGCCATCGTCGAACGGCGGACGCGGATGGGATCGGGCGAGCTCGGCAATTACGCGATCCGGTCGGACACCACGGCGGAAACGTTCCTGTCGGCGGTGAAGAACAACCCGCATCCCGAACTCGCGTCGCTGGAGCACCATCCCGCCGGGCAGCTGATGCAGCGCTACGTCGCCGAACTGGGCGCGCCGCTGACCGATACCGCGCCGTTGCTGTCGGTGACCGCGGACCGGCTGAAGGGCATCGTCGCCGCGCACGGCGGCGAGGTGCTGACCGGCCATGACGCGACCAGCGTGCAGCGCACCGGCGATGGCCGCTGGCGCACGTCGGTAAAGGACGCATGCGGGGCAACGCGCACGCTGGTGTCGCGCAACGTCGTGGTGGCGACCGGGGGCTATCAGACCGACGAACAGGTCGCCGCAAAGCGCGTCGCTGGCGTGGCGCTGGGGAAGCTCGCCGGCAAGCGGCTGATGCGATCCGACACGCTGCTGCGGCTCGGCGGGGTCGAACAGGTGCATGAGCGGCTGCGCGGGCGAGCATCGCCACGGGTTGCGATCATCGGCGCGTCGACCAGCGCGATCGCCGCGGCCGTGCTGCTGCTGAAGAACCAGCCGGGCTTCGCCTTCGGTGCCGGCGCGGTGACGATCCTGCATCGCCAGCCGCTCAAACCCTTCTATCCGACCATTGCGGCGGCGCATGCCGAGGGCTTCCACGATTTCAACGAGAACGATATCTGCCCGGTAAGCGGCTTCGTGTTGCGGCTGGCCGGCCTGCGCCTCGAATCGCGCGAATTGGTGCTGCGGATGCTCGCACTGGGCGGTCGCACGCCCGATCCCCGCGTCGCGTCGCACCGGATCGGTGGCGACGAGGATGCCGAGGCGCGAAGGATCATCGCCGACGCCGATCTGGTGGTGGGCGCGCTCGGCTATCGCCCGCGCGCGGTGCCGCTGCTGGAAATGGACGGGCAACCACTGGCGCTCGCGCATCACGACGGTCGCCCGATGGTCGACCGGCACTGCCGTATCCTCGATGCGCAGGACCTGCCGGTGCCGGGCGCCTATGGCATCGGCTTGTCGGCAGGCTTCGTGCCGTGGGGTAAACTGGGTGGCGAGGCGAGCTTCCGCGGCCAGGCGAACGGCCTGTGGTTGTGGCAGAACGACGTCGGCCAGATGATCGTCGACCAGTTGCTGGGACTGGAGCAGCCCGGCGCGGTACTGGCGGACGCGCGGGCGGCGGCGTGACGGATCCGGTCGTCTCGGTCGTCATGCCGAGCTACAATGGCGTGGCCTTTATCGGCGAGACGCTGGAATCGCTCGCGCGACAGACCTTGCGCGATTGGGAAGCGATCGTGATCGACGATTGTTCGACAGACGACACCCGTGCGCTGGTCAAGGCCTGGCCGGATTCCCGTGTCCGGCTGATCGAGCGTAGCGAGAACGGCGGACCGGTCCTCGCCCGCAATTCGGGAATCGCGGCGGTGCGGGGCCGCTACATCGCGGGGCTGGATCAGGACGACCTGTGCCTGCCCGACCGGCTAGCGCGGCAGGTCGCGTATCTGGAGGCGCATGCCGACGTGGTGCTGGTCGGCGCCCAGGCCGAGCAGTTGCGCGAGGGCAAGGTGTCCGCGATGCAGTATGCGCCGCATTCCACGCCGGAACTGATCGCCTGGCTGACCTGGATCGAGAACCCGATCGTCTGGTCGACCGTGATGATGCGAACCGACGCGGCACGGGCGCTCGATCCGTTCAGCCGTCCCGCGCTGGTCTATGCCGAGGATTTCGACCTGTACCATCGCATCGCCCGCTTCGGCAGGGTCGCGCGGCTGGACGAGCCCCTGGTCCTGTACCGTCAGCATGCCGGCGGCGTGTCGAAACGCTTCATCTCGACGATGCAGGCGAGCGCGACGCAGGTGCTGGCGCAGGCCCATGCCGCGCTGCTCGGCGAAGACGAGGCAGCGGCACTGGCCACGTTGCTCGTACGGCATAACATGGGGGGCGAACCGGTGCCGGATCGGGCGACACTGATGCGGCTCGGAAACGGTATCGCGACGTTGCAGGCCGCATTCATCGTGCAGGCGCGCCCGGATGCGGAGAGCAGCAAGCTGATCCGCTGGGAAACCGCACGCCGCTGGGCGCGGATCGGACGGGCGGGGCTGCGATCCGGCGCGGTTTCGCTGGGCGATGTGATAGCCGCCCGCCCACCACATCTGGGCCTCGGCTATGCCGGGATCGAGACGCTGCTGTGGTGCGGCGCGATCGGCGTCGTGCGGCGGTGGCAAGCCCGTGTCCCGTCTGCCAGCGTCACTGGCTGACCGGATGTGAAAGGCCGCCGGATCGCTCCGGCGGCCTCGCGCTAATCATGCGCGATCGATCAGGACTGACCCTGGCTCAGGAATCCGATCAGCTCGGGCTGGGTGAGCGACTGGTTCTTGTCCTTGTCCGCCTGGGCGAACGCGGCATTGACCCAGGACTTTGTTTCGGCGCTCGTCGCAGATGCCTTCGGATCGCTTACCTGCTTCAGCTTGACCATCCAGCTGGCGAATTCGGTCTTTTCGAGCTTGCCGTCCTTGTTCGCGTCATAGGCCGGGAACTCGGTCTGGACGACGGTCGCGACCTGATCGGCACCCGCTGCCGGCTCGGCCGCCGCACTCTGCGCCGCATCCGCTGCAGGAGCAGCCGCGGTCGAGTCCATCGGCGCGGTGGGCTGCGCCTGCGGGTCTGCGGCCGGAGCAGCTTGCGGCGTCGTCGCCGGGTCCACCTGACCGGATGCGGCCTGCGGTGCCGACTGCGTCGAGGTCGGGGCAGTATTGGCCTGCGTCTGCGCGATAGCTGGCGCAGCAATCGTCAGCACGCCGGCGAGAAGAGCATATTTCAGCATTGCTTGTCTCCCATCGTTCTTCATGAAACTTGTAGCGGCTCGATTACGCCGGCCGCCACGCTTACTTGAAATGGGAAATGATCTATTGATTGCAATGGTTCCGCATCGGCAGGTTTGTGGCCGAACGCCCACACTGCTACTGCCCCGCGGAAATCCGCGATTCGTACCGTTTTCGACACGACGAGCCGTGCGCCCATCAGGACGAAGGAACATCATGGTCCCCCGCTATTCCCGCCCCGAGATGACCGCGATCTGGACGCCGGAGAACCGTTTCCGCATCTGGTTCGAGATCGAGGCACACGCCACCGATGCGCTCGCCGAGCTGGGCGTCGTGCCGAAGGAAGCCGCACAGGCGCTGTGGGCATGGTGGAACACCAACCCCGCGATCGACGTCGCCGCGATCGACGCGATCGAGGCGGTCACCAAGCACGATGTCATCGCCTTCCTCACCTGGGTGGCGGACAATGTCGGCGACCAGGCGCGCTTCATGCATCAGGGCATGACCTCGTCCGACGTGCTCGACACCGCACTGGCGGTGCAGCTGGCGCAGGCGTCCGACATCCTGCTCGCCGACCTCGACCGGTTGCTGGAGGTGCTCAAGCGCCGTGCGATCGAACACAAGATGACGCCGACGATCGGTCGTAGCCACGGCATCCACGCCGAACCGGTAACGTTCGGGCTGAAGCTGGCGCAGGCCTATGCCGAGTTCGACCGCTGCAGGACGCGGCTGATCGCGGCCCGGGCGGACATCGCCACCTGCGCGATCTCCGGCGCGGTCGGCACTTTCGCGAACATCGATCCGTCGGTCGAGGAGCATGTCGCCGCCAAGCTCGGCCTGTCGGTCGAACCCGTCTCGACGCAGGTGATCCCGCGCGACCGGCATGCGATGTACTTTGCGACGCTGGGCGTGATAGCGTCGTCGATCGAGCGGCTGGCGACAGAGGTCCGCCACCTCCAGCGCACCGAAGTGCTGGAAGCCGAAGAGTATTTCTCGCCCGGCCAGAAGGGCTCGTCGGCGATGCCGCACAAGCGCAACCCGGTGCTGACCGAGAACCTGACCGGCCTTGCCCGCATGGTGCGCGGTTACGTCACGCCCGCGCTGGAAAATGTGGCGTTGTGGCACGAACGCGACATCAGCCACTCTTCGGTGGAGCGCTACATCGGCCCGGACGCGACGATCACGCTCGACTTCGCGCTCGCCCGGCTGACCGGCGTGATCGACAAGTTGCTCGTCTATCCCGAACGGATGGAAAGGAACCTCAACAAGATGGGCGGCCTCGTCCATTCGCAGCGCGTGCTGCTGGCGCTGACGCAGGCGGGGGTGAGCCGCGAGGATTCATACAGGCTGGTGCAGCGCAACGCGATGAAGGTGTGGGAATCGGACGGCGCGCTGTCGCTGCTCGACCTGCTGAAGGCCGATCCGGAGGTGACCGCGGCGTTGCCGGCGGAGCAGATCGAGGAGAAGTTCGACCTCGGCTATCATCTCAAACACGTCGATACGATTTTCGCGCGCGTATTCGGCTGACGCGGGATTTCGCCCGGTCGGGCGAGGTGGGCGGGTCGCCAGCCGAACGGGAGGGCCGGCTCGCCGATGCCGCCCTCCCCGTGCGCAAGCGAGCGCCGCCCGGCAACGTTTCGTAACAGGAAACGTGCGCATGCCACCGAACCGTTTCGGACCCGATGCGTTACGGGGTTGATGCGGGGGCGAATATTCACGTTGGTCGGTGTGACGGCTGTGTTGCTGTCCGCCTGCAACACGCATCAATCGACGCTGGCGCCGTTCGGTGCGGATGCCATCGACATTCGCCACCTGTTCCTCGTCATGCTGGCCGGCGCCGTGGTCATCGCGACCGGCGTCGCCCTGCTGATGCGACATGCGGTGCGCGCGCCGGAGGGCGAGCTGACGCACGACAAGGGCATGCGGCTGGTGCTGTGGCTCGGCGGTATCATCCCGACGGTCGTGCTGCTCGGGCTGCTGGTCTGGTCGTTGCCTTACATGAAGCCCCGCCCTGTCGGACCCGCCGATCTCAACATCGCGGTAGAGGGCGAGCAATTCTGGTGGCGCGTCGTCTATCGCCCTGCCGGTGCCGCGCCGGTCGAGAGTGCCAACGAAGTCCGGATCCCCGTCGGCCGCACCGTCGCATTTCGCCTGACCGCCGCAGACGTTCTCCACAGCTTCTGGATACCCGGCCTCGCCGGCAAGATGGACATGATCCCGGGTCGCACCAACACGTTGGTCGTTCGCGCCGAAAAGGCCGGACGATATCGTGGTCAATGCGCCGAATTCTGTGGGTTGAGCCACGCGCTGATGGCGATGGACGTGGTGGCGATGGAGCCTGCCGCGTTCGACACATGGCTGGCCGACCAGCGCCGACCGGCGGCAGCGCGCGGTGACGGCGCAAGGCTGTACGCCGCCAACGGCTGCAACGCCTGCCACGCGATCCGCGGCACGCAAGCGAACGGACGGATCGGCCCCGACCTGACGCATTTCGGCGCGCGACCGACGCTGGCGGCGGGTATCCTGCCGATGACCACCGCCAATGTCGCGGGCTTCATCCGCCATCCGCAGACCACCAAGCCGGGCGTGCGCATGCCCGCCTTCCCCCATCTCTCGCAAGGTGAGGCCGTCGCCATCGCCCGCTATCTGCAGGGCCTGCAATGAGCCTCCACACACAGGACGATCCCGAACTCCGCAAGGCGCAGGAAGAGCGGCTGCGCGAAGTGTGGAAGCCGCCGTCGGGCTGGTTCTTCCGCTGGACCGACGTCAACAACAACCGGATCGGCGTCTGGTACACGCTGACCGCGTTCGGCTTCATGCTGTTCGCGGGCGTATTGGCGCTCATCATGCGCACGCAATTGGCGGTGCCGGAGAACGACCTCGTCAGCGCGAACACCTTCAACCAGCTGTTCACGCTGCACGGCTCGATGATGATGTTCCTGTTCGCCGTGCCGATGTTCGAAGCGGTGTCGATCATCCTGCTGCCGCAGTTGCTGGGCGCGCGCGACCTCCCCTTCCCGCGCCTCTCCGCGTTCGGTTACTGGAGCTTCCTGCTTGGCGGCGTGTTCGTCGGCGGATCGATCTTCTTCAACGCCGCGCCCGATGGCGGCTGGTTCATGTACCCGCCGCTGACGACGCGCACCGACCTGTCGGGGCTCGGTGCCGACATCTGGATGCTGGGGCTCAGCTTCATCGAGGTGTCGTCGGTCGCCGCCGCGGTCGAGCTGATCGTCGGCGTGCTGAAATGCCGGCCGCCGGGCATGCGGCTCAACCTGATGCCGCTTTACGCCTGGTACATCCTGGTCGTCGCGGTGATGATCCTGTTCGCCTTCCCGCCGCTGATCGCGGGCGACCTGTTGTTCGAAATGGAGCGGCTGCTCGGCTGGCCGTTCTTCGATGCGGCGAAGGGCGGCGATCCGTTGCTGTGGCAGCACCTGTTCTGGATCTTCGGCCATCCGGAGGTCTACATCGTCTTCCTGCCGTCGATCGCCCTGTTCGCGATGCTGATCCCGACGTTCGCGCAACGGCATTTGCTCGGCTATCCGTGGATCGTGCTGGCGGCGGTCGGCACCGCATTCCTGTCGTTCGGGCTGTGGGTCCACCACATGTTCGCGACCGGGCTGCCGAAGATCAGCCTCGCCTTCTTTTCCGCCGCTTCCGAAGCCGTCGCGATCCCGACCGGCGTGCAGATATTCGCGTTCATCGCGACCCTTTGGGCGGGCAAGGTGAAATGGTCGACGCCGTTGCTCTACGCCAGCGGCAGCCTCGCGGTGTTCGTCATCGGCGGGCTCACCGGCGTGATGGTCGCGATCGCGCCGTTCGACTGGCAGGCGCACGACACCTATTTCGTCGTCGCGCACCTGCATTACGTGCTGATCGGCGGGACGTTGCTGCCGCTGTTCGGCGGGCTGTATTATTATTGGCCGCTGATCACCGGCAAGAAACTGAGCGACCGGCTGGGGCGGATCGCGTTCTGGATCATGTTCGTCGGCGTCAACCTCACCTTCTTCCCGATGCATCTGTCGGGGTTGGAGGGGATGCCGCGGCGGGTGTTCACCTATCCGGCCGATCTCAATATCGGCTGGCTCAACCTCGCCTCGACGTTGGGATCGTATCTGTTCGCGACCGGCGTCGCCGTGCTGGTCGTCGATCTCGCACTGTCGCCGACGCGCAAGAAGGCGGCGCGCAATCCGTGGAACGCCGGCACGCTCGAATGGCTGGCGCTGCCCGAGGACGAGGATTGGGGCATCCGATCGGTGCCGCTGATCGAGAGCCGCTATCCGATCTGGGACCAGCCCGGCTTCGTCGCCAAGGTCGACGAGGGCCGCTTCTTCCTGCCCGATGCCGAGGAAGGCCGACGCGAGACGATCATCACCTCGGTCCTCGACGCCAAGCCGGTGTCGGTGATCCGGCTGGGTACGCCGAGCGTCAAGCCGATGATGACCGCCGTCGCGCTGGGCGCGGTGTTCATCCTGACGACCTATCATCTGTACCTTCTCGCGGCGCTGAGCGGTGTGGCGACGCTGGCGTGCGTCTTGTGGTGGCTGTGGGATACCGCCGAGATCCCGGAGAAGCCGGAGAAGGGGATCGGCCATGGCATCGACCTGCCGCTGTATATCTCCGGTCCCGCCGCGCCGGGCTGGTGGGCGATGTTCATCACGATGATGGCGGATGCGACGGCGTTTTCGGGGCTGGTGTTCGGCTATTATTTCTACTGGACGATCCATCCCGATTTCGGCGCCGGGTTCGACGGGCCGGGCGTGTACTGGCCGATGGTCGCGCTGGCGCTGTCGCTGGCGAGCTGGGCGACGACGGTGGCGGCGCGCGAGCTGAACGTGCGGGCGCGGGTCTTGCCGGCAAGGATGCTGCTGATCGCTGGTGCGGTGCTAGCAGGGATCAGCATCTTTGCCGGTCTGCGGGGGCTGTCCGGCCTTGATCCCAAGGCGAACGTCTATCCGGCGATCGTCTATGTGCTGGTGATCTGGACCGTCGCGCATGCCGCGGTGGGCGTGGTGATGCAGCTCTACACGCTGGCCCGCAGCTTCGCCGGACGGATGACGCCGAAGCACGATGCCGATCTGCGCAACATCACCGTCTACCAGCATTTCTTCGCACTTACGGCATTGGTGGCCTACCTGACGATCGGGCTGTTCCCGGAGGCGGGGCTGTGAGGCGGCTGATCAAGCGCGCGCGCAGCCTGCGCGTCACGCTGTGGACGCTGATCGTACCGCCGACGACATGGGCAGTGCATTTCCTGTTCTCGTATTTGTGGGCGGCGGTGTCCTGCGCGAAGCTGGGCGAATGGGCGCGGTTTCCGACCGCTTTCGCGATCGGGACGGTCATAGCGTTGCTGGTCATCGTCGCCGCAGGGCTGATCGCATGGCAGCAGGCGCGCACGCCGGGCGAGCCTGCACCGCATGACAGCGGGACGGATGTCGATCGCTTGCGCTTCATCGCTTATTCGACGCTGCTGCTGTCGGGGCTGAGCTTCATCGCAGTGGTGTTTACCGCCGCGCCGGTCATCGTACTGAGCGATTGCCGGTGAGCGGTGTGCCGCCCCGTGCTCCTGCGAACGCAGGAGTCCAGAGTGACCGGGGGCAACGCTTGCGGTCCTGGGCTCCTGCGTTCGCAGGAGCACGGGGGGCGTTGGTGATAGGTCTGGCGCTGCTGCCCATCGGCTGGGTGCTGAGCGGCTACGGCATGACCGGTCATATGGCGGCGCACATGATCGCGGTCGCCGTCGCCGCACCGTTGATTGCGGTCGGAGTGCAGGGAGGGCGGTTCGATCCCGCGACCAGCTGGCCGCGGCTCGCCTCTCCCCTGCCCACAGCGATGATCGAGGCGGTGGTGGTGTGGGGCTGGCACGTGCCTGTCCTGCGCAGCCTCGCCGCGCATCATCCGCTTGCACTCGTCGTCGAACAGGCGAGCTTCCTCGCCGCCGGCCTGCTGCTGTGGTCCGCCGTCCTCGCGCCACGACACGGCGCGGCCGGCGTCGGTGCGTTGCTGGTCACATCTATGCACATGACGCTGCTGGGCGCGCTGATCGGCCTCGCGCCCCGTCCGCTCTACATGCATCACGGCGCCGACGCGCTGGCCGACCAGCAACTCGCCGGTGTGGTCATGCTGCTGGTCGGCGGCATCGCCTATCTGCTCGGCGGGCTCGCGATGCTCGGTCGATTGCTCCAGACCCGCCCGGAGGCACGCGCCGTATGACCATCCGCATCACCTGGGCGCGCGCGGTCGCGACATTGGTCGGGCTGGCCGCGGCGGGGATGCTGTTCGCCTGGTCCGGGCTGTTCAACATTGCGGCATCGAGCGGACATTGGCCGATCACCGACTGGTTCCTGCACTGGACGATGCGCAATTCGGTACGGACCTACGCGGCCGTGACCAGCCCCGACGATCCCGCCGACCACAGCGGCATGGTCAGCGCCGCCGGGCATTTCGCCAACGCCTGTTCGATCTGTCACGGCGCGCCGGGCGTCAGGCCCGCGCCGGTGATGCAGGCAGCGACGCCCCCCGCCCCCGACCTCGCGGTCAATGCGAAGGAATGGAGCGACAAGCAGCTGTTCTGGATCCTGCAGCACGGCGTCAAATATACCGGCATGCCGGCGTGGGCGGTGCAGGACCGGCCCGACGAGGTGCGCCGCATGGTCGCCTTCGTCCGCCGCCTGCCGGGCATGACCGCCGCGCAATATGATGCGCTCGTCGCCGAGGCGGATCCGGGCGCGGATCTGGCCACCTGCACCGGTTGTCACGGCACAGACGGCAAGGGGCGAGGTGCGCGCGACATTCCCGTGCTCGGTGGGCAAAAGCCTGCATACCTGCTCGCCGCGTTGCAGGGCTATGCGAGCGGCAAGCGGTCGAGCGCGGTTATGCAGCAGGTTGCGATGCGGATGGATCCGGCCGAGATGGACGACGCCGCGCGCCGCTTCGCCGCGATGCCCGGCCTCGGCGCATCCCCGATGGGCACCGATGCCGCCGCGGCGAGGATCGTCGAACAGGGACTGCCGAAGCTTCAGCTGCCCGCCTGCGCCAGCTGCCACACCGCGGGCAAGGACTATCCGGTGATCGCCGGCCAGCGCGCCGGGTATATCGCGCAACGGCTGCGGCACTGGCGCGGCGAGGAGACGGTCGTGGATGCGCGCAAGAGCCACGCGACGATGCCGGTGATCGCGCGCCGCATTCCCGACGCGATGATCGATCCGCTCGCCCGTTACCTCGCCGGTCGATCCACGCGCTGACGGAACGTGCCGCCGCCTCGTTCGTCCCTGTCCCGAACAGGATAAGGACATCACATCATGGCGATCTTCAACAAGGACATGGTCGATCTCGCGGGCCGCAACACGCTCTGGCAGAAAGAGGTGTATCGCGACGCCAAGGTGCAGATCGTGCTGATGAACATCCCCGTCGGCGAAGAGATCGGCACCGAGACGCATCCCGCCGACCAGACGACCTATATCGTCGAGGGCGAGGCGCAGGTGACGATCGACGGGCATTCGACCAAGGCGACGCCGAACCATCTGGTGGTGGTGCCCAAGGGCGCCGAGCACAACATCGTCAACAAGGGATCGGGCCCGCTCAAGCTGTTTTCGGTCTACGCGCCGCCCGCCGAACCCGAAGGCGCGGCGTTCAAGACCAAGGCCGAGGCGGAAGAGGCCGAGAAGGGACTGTTGTCGAAAGTCGCCGATGCCGTGAAGGACGCGGTCGGCCGGTGAGCGCGCCCGCTCCCCGCCCCGCCCCGCGCGTCGTCATTACCGGCGCATCGAGCGGGATCGGCGCCGCGACCGCCATCGCTTTCGCCAGACAGGGCGCCACCCTGTTCCTCGGCGCGCGCGGGGCGGCAGGCCTCGACGACATCGCCCGGCGCTGCCGCGATGCGGGTGGCACGGCGGAAGTGCAGGTGGTCGACACCACCGATGCCGCCGCCGTCGCCGCCCTCGCGACGGCCGCCAGGGATCGGCTGGGCGGCATCGACCTGTGGTTCAGCTGCGTCGGCGTCGGCGTCGTCGGCCGCTATCAGGACGTGCCGATCGCCGATCACACCCGTGTGGTCGAGGCCAATCTGCTGAGCCACATGAATGATGCGCATGCCGTGCTGCCGATTTTCCTCGCGCAGGGCCACGGCACCTGGGTCAACATGATCTCGGTCGGCGGTTTCCTGGCGACGCCCTATGCCGCCGCTTATGCTGCCAGCAAATTCGGCCTGCGCGGATTCAGCGAGGCGCTGCGCGGCGAGGTGTCGAAGAAGCCGCGCATCCACATCTGCGACGTCTATCCGACGTTCGTCGACACGCCCGGCATCGACCATGCGGGCAATTACACCGGTGCGCGGTTGTCGCTGCCGCCCGGTGCGCTGGCACCCGAGACGGTCGCGAAGGCGGTCGTCCGGCTTGCGCGGTATCCCCGCAACACCACTGTCGTCGGTGCGCCCGGACTGGCGCTGAAGCTGGGCCAGTTCGCCGCCCCCAATCTGGGCGCGGCGATCATGAACGGCTTCATGGACGTCTGGTCGACCAGGGCGGATCGCGGCGAGGACACGCCAGGCGCGGTATTCGATCCTCCTGCGGCGCCCAGCGGTCCCGACGGCGGTCGCCGGCATCCCGAGCGGCGGCGCAAGGCAGCCGCGGCGGCGAGTGCCGGCGCAGCGGTTGGGTTCGCTGCCATCGGCGGGTGGCTGTGGCGACGGCGGCGCTGAATCAGTCGAGGCGCTTGCTGCCGGTCACGGTCAGCCGGACCATGCCGCCGGGGACGCGAGGCCGCTGCGCCCCCGTCGCCGGCTGACCACCACCGACCCACAGGTCGATCGGACCGGGAACGACGGCACGTCGTCCCGCCGTGTCGACGTGGCTCATCCCGCGTGGATCGACGACGAAGCGGACCTCGCGGCTTTCACCTGACTTCAGATGGATCCGCTGGAAGCCGACGAGCGCGCGGATCGGCGCGCCGGCCAGCGCGCGCGACGCGTACAGCTGCACGACCTCGTCGCCGGCGCGGGCACCGGTGTTGGTGACACGCGTCGTTACGACAGCACTCGCGCCTGCACGCAGGTGCGTCCTGTCGAGCGTCGGCGCAGCATAGGCGAAGCGGGTATAGCTGAGGCCGTGGCCGAACGGGTACAGCGGATCGCCCGCGAAGTAGCGGTAGGTGCGCCCCGTCATCGCGTAATCCTTGAACGGCGGCAATTGGCCGACGTTGCGGTAGAAGGTCACCGGCAGGCGTCCCGCCGGGCTGAAGTCGCCCGCGATCAGCCCGGCGACGGCGCGACCGCCCTCCCCGCCCGGATACCAGGCCTCGACGATCGCCGGCACGTGCTTGTCCGCCCATTCGACGCCGAGCGCGCTGCCGTTCATCAGCACGAGCACCAGCGGTTTACCCGTCGCCTGCAGGCGTTCGAGCAGCGCCTGCTGCGGCGCGGGCAGGTCGAGGCTGGTGCGGTCGCCGCCGGCGAAACCGGGCGCGCGGACCCTCATCTCCTCGCCCTCCAGCTTCGCGGTCAGCCCGCCGACGAACACGACGAGATCGGCGTCGCGTGCGGCGGCCACGGCGGCATCGTCGCGCGCGCCGACATTGCTCCATTCGAGGCTCTGGTCGCCGCGCGCGCCGGTCTGGATCGCCTCGACGACGATCTGGTAGCGTTTGCCTGCGGTCAGCGCGATCTCGCCATCGGCGATCGAGGCGGGATCGGCGGCGTCCCAGGCATCGACCACGGTCTTGCCATCGACGCGGATGCGGTAGCCGCCGTCGCCGTTGAGGCGAAAGCGATAGGGTCCCGTCTCCGCGGCGGCGAGATACCCGGTCCAGCGGATCGAGGTCGCGTGCTCGCGCCGTTCGGGACGCCCCCAGCCGAACCGTACGCTCTGCCCGGTCGCGGCGCGGACCGGCTGGCCGGTGAGCGCAATGTTGCCGAATTCCTCGACCTTCACACCGGGTGCGGCACATGCCGGGTCAAGGCATAGTGCGGTCGCCGGCACAGGTTTCAGCGGTGGGCCGATCAGGCCGGTGCCTTCGACGAAATCGATCGTGGCGGCAGGATAGCGTTGTCGCAGTCCCGCCAGCACCGTCACCGGATCGGATGGCGTGCCGTTGTAATTGCCGACCAGCGCATCGACCGAATCCGCATTGGGTCCGATGACCGCAATCCGGCGCGGATCGCCTTTGATCGGCAGCAGGCCGTCGTTCTTGAGCAGCACCATCGATTTGCGCGCGACATCGAGCGCCTCTGCCCGGTGCGCGGGCGTGTCGAAGTCGGCCTTGCCGATACCGCCGAACGTCCCGCCGTCGAGCAGCCCCAGGCGAAAGCGCGCCTCGAACAACCGCGTTACCGCGCGGTCGAGCGTCTCCGGTGTTAGCAGCCCCTGCCGTACCGCATCGACGACGATACCCGGGTCGGCACTTTTGTCGCGCCCGAATTCGGCGCAGATCAGGTCGGTGCCGGCGTTCACCGCCGCAGCGACCGCGCGTTCGGGCGTCGCCACGTAATGGTGCGATGTCGGCAGGAACAGATCGGCGATCGCCGCGCAATCGGACACGATATGGCCGGCGAACCCCCATTGCGTCCGCACGCGACTCTGGAGCAGCGGACTGGCGCAGGCGGGCACGCCGTCGACGGCGTTATAGGCGCACATCAGCCCCTGTACCTTCGCCTCGGTCACCGCGGCGCGGAAAGCGGGCAGATAGGTATCCTCCAGGTCGTGCGCGGACGGGTGCACGTCGTCCTTGTGCCGATCCGCCTCCGGCCCGCTGTGGACGGCGAAATGCTTGACGACGGCGAGCGTCTTGGGATGGGCGGGATCGGGTCCCTGCAGGCCGGTGATGAACGCGACGCCGAGCCGCGAGGTCAGATAGGGATCCTCGCCGAACGTCTCCTGCCCGCGCCCCCAGCGCGGATCGCGGAAGATGTTGACGTTGGGCGACCAGACGGTGAGTCCGCGATAGCGATCCGAACTGCCGTCGGGATGGCGCGAGGCGAGGTATTTCGCCCGAAATTCCGTGGCGATCACGTCCGCCGTGCGATGCACCAGCGCCGCGTCCCACGTCGCGGCCAGCCCGATCGCCTGCGGAAACACGGTGGCGTTGCCCGCGCGCGCGACGCCGTGCAGCCCCTCGCTCCACCACGCATAGGCGGGAATGCCGAGCCGCGGGATCGCCGGCGCGCTGTCCTTCAGCTGCGCCGCTTTTTCCGCCAGCGTCATCCGGGCGACCAGATCGGCGGCCCGCCGTTCCGCCGATAGCGCCGGATCGCGGAACGGCATGTCCTGCGCCGCCGCGGCGCTCGCCGTACCGAGCAGCAGCGCAGCGGCGAGCCGCATCACAGCGTGCGGAACCGGAAGTTGCGGAATCGCGCCTCGCCAGTGCCTGCCGAATAGAGGCCGGGCCGCAGCATCAGGAAGCCGCCGCGGACGTTGTGGTGATAGCCCGACACCTCCATACCGCGGTCGAAGCGCTGCCACGTCTTGCCGCCATCGCCGGAGGTATGGATCGCGACGATATGCCGCTTGTTGGCGATCCGCAGCATCATGCGGCGACCATGCGGATTGGTGGGCCGGCCGCGTTCGATCCCGTATTGGTGCGTGACGAAGCGCTTCTCGTCGAACCCGAGGCCGCAATAGAGCTTGTCGTCGTAGAACAGGACGAGCCCCGCGGTACCGCCGGGCGCGATCTCGACATCGCATTCGAACTCATACGCCTGATCGCCGGCGATCAGCATCAGCGGCGAGGAATCGCTGGGCGCCTTGCCCGTCGCCTTCAGCACCAATGCGCCTTTCTCGATCCGGATACGGTCGCGCTCGTTCGGGCCGGGGCGGAAGAAATTCCACTTCGCGCCGAGCTTGAGCGGCGCGGAGAAATCGTCCGACAGCGGCTGGCCGTGCGCGCCAGCCTGCCCGCCCTTGGGCTTCGGCAACGGTTTCGACAAATCGCCGCCGGTCATCCGGAACCAGCCATCGGCGGTCCAGCGAACGGGGTCGAGCAGCACCTGACGCCCGAGCGTCCAGAAGCCGTTCTCGAACCCGTGATAGACCGACCACCAGCTGCCGTCGGGCGCCTGAACGAGGCTGGCGTGGCCGCGCGACCACCATTTCTCGTCGTTCGACACCGTCCGCACGATCGGATTGCCGGGGTCGTTGACCCACGGGCCGTGGATCGACCGCGACCGCGCGACGATCACCATATGTCCGGTGGGTGGTCCGGCCGTGCCGCCGACCGCCGTGATCATGTAGAACCAGCCGTTGTGGCGGTGGATCTTGGGTCCTTCGGGGCTGAAACCCTCCACATCCCAATCGTCGGGATAGCGCCACGGGTCATAGACATGCTCGACCTTGCCGACCGTCGACAGCCCGTCGTCGGACAGGCGGATGCGGTCGCCGCCGGACAGGAACAGCCAGCGCGACCCGTCCTCGCCGACCGCGTGGCAGGGATCGATATGGCTATGCAGCCCCAGGCTCACCGGGTCGGACCACGGCCCGTCGATAGTCTCGGCGGTGATGACGTAGATGTCGTTCGGGCTTGCCTTGGTCGGGATGTACAGGAAGTAGCGGCCGTTGTGCTTTTCGAGGCTGACCGCCCAGACCGAGCCGATGTTGCGCGTCAGCGCTGCGGTGCGCGGGCGCCAGTTGACGAGGTCGCGGCTGTGCCAGATCGTCAGCCCCGGATAGCTGTCGAAGCTGGAGAAGGTCATGTAATAATCCGCGCCATCCTTCAGGATGGCGGGATCGGGCCGGTCGCCGCCGATCAGCGGGTTGAGGAAGCGGCCATCGCCCAGATCGGCGATCCGCTGCCCGTCGAACCCGCGACGCCAGCTGGCGTCGAACGGGCGGATGCAATCGGGTGCCGCCCTTTCGGCCGCTGCTGCCGGCGCGCCGGGGATCAGCGCCGCGCCGCCGGCGAGCGCGAGCCCGAATGCGTCGCGCCTGTTGAATTCGGTCATGCTGGCTCCTGGATCAGAAAAGGCTGGTCGCGATGCACGACGACATGGCCGCGTGCGTCGAAATCGATCCGGACGATACCGGGTTTCTCGCGGAAATGGCTCGCCTCGTCGTTACCGAAGAACGTTTGCCACCAGCGCCCCTGCCGGTCGCGAAAGATGTTGCCGCCGCCGCAGCACGGCGCGCCTTCGTGCGGTTCGCGCCACGGACCGGTAGGCGTGTCGCTCATCCAGATGCGGAAGGAATAGCGCCCCTCGTACCGGTCGACGACGCCGAGATAGAAGACGCCGTCGCGTTGGAACATCGTCGCGCCCTCATAGCCGAACTTGCGGCAACCTTCGGGGGCACACGGGCTGCGGTGATGGCGGGGATCGTTGTCCCATTCGGTCGCCGTCATCTTCTGCCAGTCGCCGGCGAGGCCGGACAGATCGTCCTTCAGCCGGACGATCTCTTCCGCCGACCCATAGGTCAGCCACACCGACCTGCCGTCGTCGAACAGCGTCGCATCGATGCTGCGGCGGATCGGCGCGTCGGGCGAAAAGGCGTGGACGTACGGCCCCTCCGCCTTGCCCGTTGTGCTCTTCAGCACCGCAAGACCGGCGCGGCTCATCGAATGGCAGATGTAGTAATTGCCACGGATGAAGTGGATCTCGGGCGCCCAGAGCGCGCGGAACGGCACGCCGGCGCGCATCCGCCAGTTCTTCTCCCATACGCCGTCGCGCTCGATCGACCAGACGAGGCCGCGATATTCCCAGCTGTCCAGATCCTTCGAACGCCACAGCTCGACGCCGTCGTTGACCGCCCAGATGTTGTCGCCGGTCGATCCGGTCATGTAATAATAGCCGTCGCCGCCGGGGCAGACGATCGTGTCGCGGATGTGGGCGTCGTGCAGCGGACGGATACGGGGCAGCAGCCCGGCCTTCACCGCGGTGCCGGCATCGGAGTCGTTCCATGGTGCCACCGGGTAGCGTGGGCGACCCGGCCCCTTGTAGCGGACGTCGGGCATGCCGCTGGTCCAGCCGCCGCTGGCGCTCGCCGCGGTGGCGCGTCTTCCGGCCCCGCTGACGCCGCTGAACGGCCAGTAATTCCTTGGCGGAGCCGGGATGATCCGCCCGCTGTCGTCGGCATCCGCCGCCCGCTTCGTACCGGGCAGAGGCGCCGGACCGTAGGGCAGTGCCGTCTGGAGCAGCGGCCGGGCCGCGGCGCTGCCTGCAAGCGCCAGTCCGCCGATCAGCACGTCGCGTCGTTTCATGCCCGTTGTCTCCCTGAACAAAATGGGCCCCGCCCGTCGTTGCCGGTCGGCAGGGCCAGAGGAACTCCCCCCGGGGAGGTGGGGAGGTACGGTAAAGCGAAGATCAGAAGCTGAACCGCGCACCGACGCGATAGACGCGGCCGGAGCTGCCGTATTGGGACACGGCCTCCTGCCCGTCATAGGCGAAGCGGTTGCTGGTCTGGTTGGTTAGGTTGAGCCCTTCGGCGGAGATCGACAGGCCCTTCATCAGGTTGATGTTGATCGACGCATCGACGTTGGTGGTCGAACGGCTGAAGCCGAAGTCGTTGATCAGCGGGCTGTCGCAGCCGACGGTCTCGGTGACCACGCCGTTGACGACGCCACCGCCGACAGTAGTCAGTCCCGGGCTGCACGATCCCGCCGCCAGCGGATACGTCGTGCTGTACCCCGCACGCTGCGCCACCGACACGCGAGCACGAAACGCCTTCGTCTCGTAAAATAAGGTCGCATTGATAGCATCCGGCGACACCCCGAGGAATGGCCCCTGCCCCAGCACCTGCGGCCGGGTTTGCACGCCCGCCGCGCTGACCGCACCTGGATCAAGTATGTAGTTCAGTTCCGACTTGATGTGCGTATAGTTTAACAGCACGCCGAGGTTGCGGAACGCCCATGGCAGGAACGTCAGATTCTGTTGGAAGTTGAATTCGATGCCCTTGATGTAACCACCCGGCGCATCGCGGTACTGACGCGCGACGAACGGGAAGTTGGCATCGAGATACGCCAGCTGGTTGATGTTGGTATATTGCGCCCGGATTGCCGCCCGCGTCGCGTCGTCGACGAATTGCGACAGCGGCGCGGCGAACAACACCGTCTGCGGGAAGTTCGAGATGTCCTTCTGGAACGCCGCGACCGAGATCAGGCTGCTGCGGGTGAAATACCATTCGGCGCTAAGGTCGAGGTTGCTCGACCGGAACGGCGCGAGCTTCGGATTACCGATGGTGAACGAGGCACCTTGATTGTCGCCGTTGTTCGGGATCGAAATCGAGGTGATCGTCGGCGACAGATTGCCGAGCAATGGGCGCGCCATTACCTTCGATGCACCGAAACGCAGGATCAGGTCGGGCACGATTTCGTAATTAAGATTCAACGACGGCAGCCAGTCGGTATAGTCGTTGGTACCGATAATCGGACGCCCGGCCTGCGACGTGCCGTTCGACGTCACGCTGGTGAAGGCGACGCGGGTGCCCGCATTACCTCGCAGCGACCGGCCGAAGACTTCGGTATTGAAGTCGAACTGCAGGTACAGTCCCTTGTCGTATTCATCGACGCCGAAGGTAGCCGAGCCGCCGTTGCGCTTGGTGGTCAGGCGCCAGTCGCCGTATTTGTTGATGCAGTCACACTGGAAACCGAGCAGGTCGTTGAATTTGGCGAGGTCGGGGACGAGGAAGCTCGTTACCGTGCCGGCGGGGGTTTGCAGGCCCTGACCGAAGGGCACGACCTTGCTGTTCTCCGCGGTGGTCGAACCGGCTTCGAGCAGGGTCGGGTTGAGCGTGTCGGTGTTGCGTTCGCCCTGCGACGTAAAGAAGCCGAAGCGGCGCAGCGTCCCGCCGAAGCCGACGTTGAACTGGTCGTTGACCCGCCAGTCGAAATCGGCGCGGATCGATTCATAGGTGTTCTTGACGTAGCGCTGGTAGTGGCGGATCGCCGAGAAGCCCTTCACCGTCTGCCAATTGGCGGGATCGGCGACGTCGAAGCCGAAGTCCATCACCGGCATGTTGCCGCCGGCGCGATCGTCGAAGGTGAAGGTCTGCGGCGAATCCATCCGATTGAATTCGACCAGCAACCCGGTCGAGGCATTGGTCGATTTCGACCGGCCATAGATCGCAGCCATTTTGAAATTGTCGGTGAATTCGTGATCGAGGCGGAACGTGCCCTGCCAGAATTTGGTGGTGTATTCCGAGTAATCGACCGCCGAGCGCATGTCGACGTTACGCAGCTTGAGATAGTCCGCGAGGCCGTTGGTGACGTTGGCGTCGAGCACGTCCACCCCCGGACGGCCGATCAGCTGGCCGCGATAGGCAAGGCCGTTGCTCGACGGGATGTACCCCACCGAATTCGGGTTGTTGTAATAATCGTACGGATCTAGGTTGAACGGGTTGGTCGAGAAGATGTTGGCGTTGGTCGGATTGACGCCGCCCGGCACGACGGCCGCACTGCCCAGCACCGACGCCACGCGCTGCCCCTGCGCGTTGAGCGCGGTGGCAAACGCAGGCGTCGTCCCGTACAGCGACTGGCCGCAATCCTGCGACACCGCGATGTCGCTGCCCGCGGCGGGCGTGCACAGGCCGGGATAGGCCGCACGTGCGGCGATCGGCGTCAGCCGGCCGTTCGCCGTGTTGTAGGCGGCATTGGTGTTGTTGCGGTTGAGGCCGACCGGCGACAGCTGGTTGTTCTCGCTCTCGTTGTGGAAGCGCGAATACAGGCCGTCGATCGAGACGCGGGTCTTGTCGGTGACGTCCCACTGGTACGCGCCGGTGAGGCCCAGCCGCTGATTGCGAACGACCTGATGCGTCAGCGCCGGCAGTGCCGGGATGCGCACGGTGGAATCGTCGAAGCGGCCGGGGGTGTTGTAGGGTGCGCCCGGATAGAGCTTGGCATACGCGGCGGGATCGGAACCGGTCTGAAACGCGGTCGCATCGGGATTGGCGTAGTTGAGCGTGCCGACCGGTGCCGAGAAACCGGCGCGCTGGGTGGCGCCCTCGCCGACGAACTGGCTGCTGCGGTAGAGGTAATCCGACGCACCGACACCGCGGTTATACTGGTCGATGACGTTGATCGTCCGGTTGTAGGCGCCCGAGAACAACAGGCCCATGCGCTTGTCCGCACCGAAGCGGAACGAGGCGAGACCGGCAAGGCGCGGGTTCGTCTTCTTGCTGTTCTCGTTGTAGCTGGCGGTGGCCGATCCGCCGATCCGCGTGCCCTTGAAATCGAACGGCCGCCCGGTTTCCAAATCGATCGTCGCGCCGAGCGAGCCTTCGTCGGTTTCCGCCATTGGCGTCTTCTGCACCTTCAGCGAGCTGAACAATTCCGAGGCGAAGGTCGAATAGTCGAACGAGCGGCTGCGGTTCGGGCTGGTGCCCGAATCGTTCGATCCGGCGGTCGACAGCGCCTCGATGCCGTTGAGGCGGGTGCGGTTGAAGTCGCCGCCGAGACCGCGGACGGTGATGCCGCGCCCTTCGCCATTGTCGCGATCGATCGAGACGCCGGGCAGGCGCTGCAACGATTCGGCGAGGTTGGCGTCGGGGAAGTCGGCGATATCCTGCGCGTTGATCGCGTCGATCTGCACGTCCGAATAACGCTTGTCGTTCAGCGAACTCTGGATCGAGGCGCGGAAGCCGGTGACGACGATGTCCTGCGACGCGTCGCCGGCATCCGTTTGCGCGGCGGTCGACGCGGTCTGCGTCGTGTCCGTGCCAGTATCGAGCGCGCGCGAGGGACCGTTGGGCGCGGGCGTCAGCGTCGGATTGCCGCTGGTGTCGACGGCGGGGTCGGAACCGGTCGGACGCACCGGGCTGGCCTGCGGCACCTGCTCCTGCGCATAAGCCGCGGGTGCGAACAGGCTCGCCAACGCAAGCGCGCCGAGCGACGTCCCCAGTCTGGCCAATGCGGTCGTCGTATAGGTCATCATAGTCTCCCGTGGATTGGCCGGTGCGCTCACGGCGCCCAGCCTTGTAGAATTGCGGTCGGCGTGAAGGCGGCGGCCTCCGCGTCGGTCAGTCGTCGCCGGCTCGCCCCGGCGGGCGCGGCGCCCGGTCCGGTGGATCGCCATTCGAACAATCGCGCCTGCTGCGGCTCCAGCATCCGGCGCACCCCGGCGGGATCGGTGAAGCCCATCGCGGTCCAGCCGTCGGTCTTGATATGGGCATCGAGGCGACAGCGCAGGAACACCGCGGTGCCGAGGATCGCCATGTTGCCGCCAGCGCGCCACGGCCGGCCGAGCCAGGCCGACCGGTCCGGCACCCCTGCCTCGCGCGTCACATGGCAGCGATCGAACACCAGCCCGAACCGTTGGTCGGCAAGCGTGCTCGGCGCCGCGATATAACCCGATTGCAGCGCGTTGGGCACGAAGCGGGTGACGATCGCGCAATTCTGGAACAGCGCCGGGGCGCCGCCGAAGATGAAATCGACGCCGCCGACGATCCGGCAGCGGCGGAACAGCGACCGCGCGTTGACGTACAGCGTGTCCTGATAGCCCTCGATCACGCAGCGATCGACGAACACGCGATCGGCACTGCGCGCCAGCGATAGCGCTACCGCCTGCGCGCCGCCGCTGGCGTGGCTGACGGTATCGGCGATGAAATCGAAATCGTTGCGGATGGTGAGGCCGCGCAGAGTCACGCCGGCGGCCTCGACGATCATCGTGCCCGTGCGGCCGGTGCCCCACGGCTTGCCGTCAGGCGCGATATGGCCTGCCGCGGCGCCATAGACGATGACGACGCCGGGGCCGGCGGCGGTGAGGACTACGTCGGGAACGGAGACGGTCAGCTTTTCGCGATAGGTGCCCGGCGCGATTACGATCTCGACCGGACCGGCGATCGTCGCCGCCTGGCGAAGCGCCTCTGAAATGGTGGTGATACCGGTATCATTTCGACCGACCCGCAACGTGGTCGCTGCCCTGGCGGCGAGAGCGGGTATTGTCGTCAGTATCCCGCCGACCGTCGCGATCGTCGCCGCAGCCTGGCGACGCGAGCAGCTAAGCCGCGGAATATGGACCGGTAATGTCGACACGTCCTCTCCCTCCCTCACCGGTTCTGTCGAACTCTATGGTAGCGCTAAATTTACGCGATTCATTGCAACTGGCAAGCAGATATTGCTACCGGTGTCAGGACAGCGCAACGACGCTGACGAAATCGAGGAAAGGATGCGCTGATGACACGGAAGATGGGGCTTCTCATAGGCTTGACCGCGATGGCATCGCCGCTGGCCGCGGCGGTCGTCGGGCACATGACGCCGCCCCCGTCGCTCGGCGCGGCGCAGCTGTCCGCCCTGCCCGCAGATGCGCGCGCGGCGTGGCAGGCATATCTGGCGCGATCGACCGCGGCGATGGCGCGCGACAAGGCCGCGCTGGCCGCCGAGCGCGCGGGCCTGACCACGATTCCGACGCCGCCGCCCGAATCGAAGGCGGAGACGATGCCGCTCGATTCCTATGCCGGCTGGTATGCAACCGCGCCGGCGCAGGCGGTCGCCGACAATATCGTCAGTTATCAGACGCCGACCGGCGGCTGGGGCAAGAACCAAGACCGCACCGCACCACCGCGGACGCGCGGGCAGATGTACCTGCCCTTCGACAGCAAGGCGGGCATCTATGCCGCGGCGGACGGGGCCGGCGGGTGGAGCTTCATCGGTACGCTCGACAATGACGCGACCACCACCGAATTGTCGTTCCTGGCGCGCGTACAGGCGGGCCGGCCGGGTGCGGCGGGGGAACGCTATCGGACGACGTTCCTGAGGGGCATTCGCTATCTGCTGACGGCGGAATTTCCGGGCGGCGGCTGGCCTCAGGTGTTTCCGTTGCAGGGCGGCTATCACGATGCGCTGACGCTGAACGACGATACGATGGTGAAGGCGACGGCGCTTTTGCAGCGGACCGCGGCGGGCACGGGCGACTATGCCTTCGTGCCGGCGGACGTGCGAACCGCGGCGCGCGACGCGGCGGCGCAGTCGATCGCGACGATGCTGGCGACGCAGATCACGTCCGAAGGGCGCAAGGCGATCTGGGCGCAGCAATATGATCCGCTGACCCGCAAGCCGGTCGGTGCGCGCAATTTCGAACCGATCGCGCTGGCGACCGCGGAAAGCGCGGCGCTGCTCCGCTTCCTGATGGTGCAGCCCGATCCGTCGCCGGCGATGCGGCAGGCGATCACGGACGGCGCGGCGTGGTTCGCGTCGCATGCAGTGCGCGACATGGCGTGGGCGAAATCGTCGGCTCCGGAGGGGCGGCGGCTGGTCGCGCAAGCGGGGGCCGAGCCGCTATGGGCGCGCTTCTACGATCCAGCGACGGGCAAGCCGGTCTTCGGCGATCGCGACCGTTCGATCCACGACGACGTCAACGAGATCAGCCTGGAACGGCGCAACGGCTATTCCTGGTTCGGCACCGCCGGGACCGGCGTTGCCGCGGCCTATGCCAAGTGGCAGCAGCGTCATGGCGCCTGAGCCGAAGGCCGCGATCACGCGGTCGATCACGCGGCGAGGATTGCTCGCCGGCAGCGCGGCGGTGGCGCTGGCCGGCGCCGCCGCAGCGGTGTGCGCCGCCGATGTCGCGCCGGACCGCGCGGCGATCACCGCCGCGATGCTGCGTGCGGCGCGGCACATGGTCGAACGAGTGAGCCACCAGGGTGGCTATGTCTGGCAGATCGCCCTCGACGGTGGGCGGCAATGGGGCGAGCTTGAGGCCTATCCGACCAGCGTCTGGATCCAGAATCCCGGTACGCCGCTGATGGGGCAGCTATTCCTCGATACGTATCGGGCGACCGGGGACGCCTATTTTTACGGGGCGGCGGCGGCGGCGGCGGATGTGCTGGTTCGCGGGCAGCATGAGAGCGGCGGCTGGAACTATCATTTCGACCTTGCGGGCGACGCATCGACCCGGCGCTGGTACGACACGATCGGCAGGAATGCGTGGCGGCTGGAGGAATTCCAGCATTATTACGGCAACGCCACGTTCGACGACGGCTGCACCGCGGATTGCGCCAAGTTCCTGCTGCGCATGTACCTGGAAAAGCGCGACGCCCGGTTCCGCCCCGCACTCGACAAGGCGATCGGCTTCATGCTGGCGAGCCAGTATCCGGTCGGCGGCTGGCCGCAGCGTTTCCCGCTGCGCGACGAGTTCCACCACCACGGCCTGCCCGATTATACGTCCTGCATCACCTTCAACGACGATGTCGCGGCAGAGAATATCGCGTTCCTGCTGATGGTCTGGCAGACGCTGGGCGACCGGCGCGTGCTGGACCCGATCGCGCGCGGCATGCAGTGCTTCATCGCCGCGCAACAGCCGATGCCGCAGCCGGCATGGGGCCTTCAGCATAGCGTCGCCGACCTGAAGCCGGCGGGCGCACGGACGTACGAGCCGAAGGCGCTGGTGTCGCATGCCACCGCGGCGAACGTCGCGCTGATGATGGATTTCTACGAGCTGACGGGCGACGCGGCATTCCTCCGCCGCTTGCCGGAAGCGATCGACTGGCTGGAGTCGATCCGCCTGCCCGCCGCGATCGATCCGAAGCGGCGCTGCCCGACCTTCGTCGCGATCGGCAGCAACCAGCCGATGTACATCCATCGCCGCGGATCCAACGTCGTCAACGGCGCCTATTATCACAACGACGACCCGGTCGGCACGATCGCGCATTACAGCTCGTTCCGCGCGATCGACGTCGACCGGTTGCGCGCGCGGCACAGCCGGCTGGCGGCATTGCCGGTGGCGGAGGCGACGGCGGGATCGCCGCTGAAGGCCGGGCGGCGCGCGTTGCCGAAATACGTGACGCTGGCGCCGATTGGCTTTGCCGAGTTGAAGGCCGATACGCCGCCGACGGCGCCATCGGCGGCCGAGGTGGTGGCCGTGCTGGCCGATCTGGATGCCGAGGGCCGCTGGGTGACGCCCCTGCGCAACACCAGCCACCGCTACACGCGCGATGGCGACCCGCGGCCCGCGCCCGGCAATTATGCGCAGACCTATGTCGGCGACGCGACCGACACCTCGCCCTATCCGGACCCCGAGCCGCAGCGCGGGATCAGCACGGAGGCGTTCGTCCGCAACATGGGGGTGCTGATCCGAGCGATCGCGGCGCGCTGACCGTTACGCGCGGGCCGTCACGCGCTGGTCGTCGCGCGGGCCGTCCCGCGCTGGCCGTCACGCGATCCGCAGGTCCGGCCCGACCAGCCGGACCGGCCGCCCCGGCGTCAGCGTCACCACGCGCGTCGTATCGCCGCAGCGCAGCGTGCGCTGTCCGGCGACCGTGGACGTGATCGTCGCCGAGGCGAGCCGGCCGGACTGCCACGCAAGGTCAACCGAACAGGCGCCCCGCGCGCGGAGGCCGCGGATCGAACCGGTCGGCCAGGCACGCGGCAAAGCCGGCAGCAGCGCGATGTCGTCGCCGGTGCTGCTCATCAGCATCTCGGCGATCGCCGCCGCGCCGCCGAAATTGCCGTCGATCTGGAACGGCGGATGCGCGTCGAACATATTGGGATAGGTGCGCTTGGGCCCGATCAGGAACCGCAGGATGTGGTGCGCACGCTCGCCATCGCCCAGCCGCGCCCACAAGGCGATCCGCCACGCCGTCGCCCAGCCGGTCGCCTCGTCACCGCGGATGTCGAGCGATCGCCGCGCCGCCGCCGCGAGCGCGGGCGTGCTGCGGACGCCGATCTGCCCGCCGGGGTAGACGCCATACAGGTGACTGACGTGGCGATGGTGCGGGTCTTTGGCATCGGCATCCCAGTCCGCCTGCCATTCCTGCAACTGCCCGCCCCGCCCGACCTTGAACGGCGCCAGCCGCGCGCGCGTCGCGTCGAACGTCCGGGCGAGAACGGCATCGCGGCCGAGAATGGCCGCCGCCTGCGACGCCTGCGCGAACAGGTCGCGCAGGATCGCCATGTCCATCGTCGGGCCGGCGCAGACCGATCCGCCGTGCCCATGATTGTTCTCTGGCGACAGCGATGGATTGGTTACCAGAAATCCGGTGCCCGGATCGGTCTGCAACGTGTCGACGAAGAACAGGGCGGCATCGCGGATCAGCGGATAGACCGAGGCGAGATAGCGCCGGTCGCGGCCGTAATCGTAATGGTCCCACAGATGCGTGCACAACCATGCGCCGCCGGTCGGCCACATGCCGTACGCGGGCCCGTCGATCGGCGCGGTCGCGCGCCACAGGTCGGTGTTGTGGTGGCACACCCAGCCGCGCGCGCCGTACATGACCTTCGCCGTGCGGGCGCCGGTCACCGCCAGATCGCGGACCATCGCAACCAGCGGCGCGACGCATTCCGGCAGGTTGGTCGCCTCCGCAGGCCAATAGTTCATCTGCGTGTTGATGTTGATCGTGTACTTGCCGCCCCATGGCGGGCTGACGCTGTCGTTCCACAGTCCCTGCAGATTGGCCGGCTGGCTGCCCGGCCGCGAACAGGCGATCAGCATGTAGCGGGCATAGTTGAAATAAAGCGTCGCCAGCGCCGGATCGCCGCCACTCTCGCCATCGCGGATACGGCGATCGGTCGGCCTGTCCGCGCCGGCGCCGCGCCCAAGATCGAGCGAGACGCGGCGGAACAGCGCGCGATGCGCCGCCACCGCCTCGCGCGCGATCCGCGCATGGCCGTGCGCCGTCGCGCGATCGATCTGTCCGCGGGTGATCGCCGCCGGATCGCCGCCGACGTCGTCGAACCGTCGGTAGCTGGTCGCCATCGCGATCAGCACGACCAGCTCGCGCGCGCCGCGCACCGCCAGCGTATCGCCGTTGCGCGTCAGCGTTCCGCCGGTCGGGATCGCCCGCACGCGCGCATCGAACGTCAGCGCACCGGCGACGCCGTTCGCCATGTCGTTGCGTCCTGCCAGCACCATCTCCGCGTCGCGTCCCGGTTCGATCCGGCCCTGCTTCAGCGGCGTCGTGAACGACAGGTCGACGTCGATGCCGGCGGGCGCATCGGCGGTCAGGCGGATGGCGATCACCTGATCGACCGGAGAAGCGATCACCTCGCGCCGGTACGTGACGCCGCCGGCGGACCAGCGCGTGGTCGCGGTCGCCGTGTCGAGGTCGAGTTCGCGCCGATAGCCGGCGACCGGTGCGGGTGCATCGGCGGGGGTGACGATGCTGGTCAGCCCGCGCGACGCCGGCGTCGGCGGGGGCGTTGCGGGTGCATCCGGTCTGGCGATCACCAGCGTGCCGATCGTGCCATAGGGCATCTGCCGCACCGGCCGCGCCATCACCTTGTCGCCGATCAGCGCCTGCGCATCGGCGTGGCGGCCGGCGAAGATCAGCGCGCGCACCGTCGGCAGCGCGGCGAGGGCATCGGGGCTGGCGGGATCGTAGGGGCCGCCAGCCCACATCGTATCCTCGTTCAGCTGGATGTATTCGCGATCCGTCCCGCCATGCACCATCGCGCCGATCCGCCCGTTGCCGACCGGCAGCGCCTCGACCCAGCTCGCGGCAGGCTGTGCATACCAGAGCATCGTCGTATCCGGTGACGCGACCGACGGGGTTCGCCCGGCCCCTGCCGCAGCGGCGGCCGGGACGGCCAGATTGGCGCCGGCGGCAAGCAACGCCACGGCATCACGCCGGTTGATCGGGCCCATATGATCGGACATGCCATCTCTCCTGCTTTTGATTGCAGTATGATAGCGGTATCATTGTGTGACAAGCGAGGAATGACGCGATCGGATTATCCTGCCGCCTTTCGGTCGGCGCGGACGTGGCGCGAGAGCAGATTCCACAGCGCATCGTTGTCGACGACCCAGGCGTGACCGCCACCGACGGTGATACGGGCAACGACTTCCGTCCCGCTGCGGCAATTCCCGTAGCGCTCCTCGTAGACCGTCGGCGATATCCGCCGCGTGACCGGCGCGGCGGTGCATCCGTTGATCTGCGCCCAGCGCTGTTCGGCCGCGTGCATGGTGTAACGCCAGTAGCCGGCGCCGCCGCCGGCGATCGGATTGGTGGTATCCTTGTCGCCGGCAAAGGCGATCACGGACACCGGCGTCCGCGGGCGGCAGGATTGCGGATCGGGCCGGTCGGGATCGGCAGGCAGCGGATTGCCCGCGCGCAGTCCCACGACCGGGGCGATCGCCGCGAACCGCTCCGGCGCGACGCAGCCCAGCCACGAGGTCATCCGTCCGCCGCCGGACAGGCCGGTGACGTAGACCCGCTGCGGATCGGCGCATCCCTCTGCGACGAGCCGGTCGACCAGCGCCGTCAGATAGGCGACGTCGTCGCGCGCGCCAGGGCCGGGAATCGTGCCCTCGACGGTGGGGACACCCGGAATGTTCCAGACGAAGCCGGTCCTCACCGGGATACCGCCATCGGGATAGGCGATGAGGAAGCCGTTCGTGTCGGCGGTGTCCGCAAGCCGCGAATCGCGGAGCATCTGCGCACCGGTCGCGGTACTGCCGTGCAGCAGGATCACCAGCGGCAGCGGCCCGCCGGTCCAGCCGGCCGGCACGTGCAGCGCGGCGGGCTTGCCGCCATCCGGTGCGACGCTGCCGGCACCGGCCCGCAACGGGCAGCGCGCCTCCGCCGCCGCGGTCCCGCTTCCCCAGAGCGCGCCGACGACGAGGATGCACAGGACGACGAGGGACGACAGCAGGGACCGGATCATGATCCGATCGTGCGATCATGCTCCATCACCGTCAACCTTCCCGTCCGTCGACAATTATCCACAACCTTTCGCGACGAACGCTTGCCCCGGCGCGCGCTTCGCTCTAGGCGCGCTCTTCCCAAGCGCCCGTAGCTCAGCTGGATAGAGCATCAGACTACGAATCTGAGGGTCGGACGTTCGAATCGTTCCGGGCGCACCACATACCGAACCATGTGCCGCATCGCGCCCCTTGCGCGATCGCATCGCCGTGATCGCACGAGGTGGACGTTGGTAGACAAAAGCTGGGGAACCGGATCCACCGGGTTCCGGATCAGGACGAACGACACGGCGGCGGAGCGTGCGACCCAGCGCGCACAGGCGCGCGATGCGCGCGCGCAGGATCGCGCCGCCGCCATCACCCGACGACTGGAGGCGCGTGCGACGGACCGCGACGCGGAGGCGCAGGCGCGGGAGCGGGCGCGCGAGGAACGGCGCGCGGCCGAGATGCCAGCGGCCAGCGGCGATCCCCATGCCGCCGCCGCCCAGCGGCGGCGCGGGTCGGGCCGCAAGGACGTGGTGCGGGAACAGCGCGATACCCGCGGCTATGCGACGGTGGTGGACGTCGCCCGCATACGCGAACTGGCGAAGCGCGGCGCGTCGACCGCCGGGCTTGCCGGTGCCTTCGGCATCAGCATCGCGGAGGTCGAGGCCGCGCTCGCCGACGCGGACGACTGAACGGCGGGTCCCGCGCTACATCGCCATATCGTCGCCGAATTGCGCTTCGTTGAGCCCGGGCGTCGGTTCGCCGATGAAGACCGGCATGGCCGCATCCGGCATGCCGAGTTCGTCACTACCCTCGCCACCGGCGACACGGGCCGCCGGATCGAACGACGCCGTGTCGAAGCCGGCGGGTTCGCCGTCGATTCCCGATCCGTCGCCGTCGGTCTGCGGTGCCTGATCCAGCGAGGATACGGGCACGATCTCGTTCGCCGATTCCGCACCGCCCCCGAACATATCAGTCAACAGGCCTGCCATGATCATTCTCCCTCATTGATGGACGTGGATGTCGCGCACCGGACCGGTCGGGTCATCCGTCCGCGGTGAATTCCTGGGTGATGGTGCCGACGAGGTTCGCGGTGGCCTCCAGATCGACGCTGAGCGTCACGTCGTCGGTGCGCGACCAGGTCGTCTCCGACCCGTCCAGACCGTAATAGGTGCCGCCCATCTCGCTGTGCAGCGTGATCGTCGGATCGACGTCCAGCGTCAGGCCGCCATCGACGCTGCCGCTCTGGCTGTCGGCGCTCTGGTCGGTGCCGCCCGCGCCCTGATCCGCATCCTGATTGTGCGCCTGATCCTGCGCCAGGGTGCCCAGCGTACCGTCCGACGCCTGCGCCTCGTCCGAATCGAATATGCGGGTGAGAAAACCTGCCATGTCTCGTCTCCTTATTCCTCGCGGAAGCTGCGGCTCATCGCGTCGGTGAACGGCGCGAAGAGGTAGTCGAACAGCGTCCGCTCTTTTGTCTTGATGTTGATCGTCGCCGGGATGCCGGGTTGCAGCGTCAGCCCTTCGCGACGCGCCGCCTGTGGATCGTCGAGCACGATCTGCGCCTTGTAGAAGGCGGTGCCGTTCTGCTCGATACGCGCCGGCGACAGGGTGACGACGCGTCCCTTGAACGCGGTCTGGCCATGCGGGTTGACACTGGAGAAGCGGATCGTCGCTTCCTGTCCCAGCCGCACGTCGTCGATGTCCTGCGGCTTGACCCGCGCCTCGACGATCAGCGCGCGGCCGGTGGGTACGATCTCCATGATCGTCCGGCCGCTGCCCATCACCATGCCCGGCCCCATCGGCACGACGCCGGAGACACGACCGGCGGCGGGCGCGCGGACCATGTCCTGATCGGCGAGATATTTCGACACGTCGAGCTGCGACCCGACCTGCACCAGCTGCTGCTGGACCTGGTTGAGCTGGCTGACGGTGTCCAGCGTCTGCGTGTCGCGCAGCCGCTGTCGCGCGATCTCCGCCTGACGCACCGCGGCCATGCCGGTGCCGACCTCCGCCTCCAGCTGCGCCCGGTTGCGTTCGAGCGAACGGATCGTCGTCAGCCGCGCGAAACCGCGCTTGTAGAGCATCTGGTAGTCGGCGAGTTCGTCGTTGATCAGCGCCAGCTGCCGCCGCGCCGCGTCCTGCTTGACGCGCGAGGCGGACAGGTCCTGCTCGCTGCTGCCGCGGTCCGCCTGCTGCACCGAGCGATGCCGGGCGAAGATCATGCGTTGCGATGCCATCGCCGCTGCGACCTCGGGCTCGCCGGCGCGGCGGGTCAGGTCGGCGGGGAACACCAGTGCGGCCTTGCCGTCGCGCTCGGCGATCAGCCGCGCCTCGAGTGCCTGCAGCCCGTCGCGCTGCGCCTGCGCCTGCCGCAGCTGCGCGCCGGAGCGCACGCCGTTCAGGCGCACCAGCGGCTGGCCCGCACGCACCGCCTGCCCTTCGCGGACCAGCACCTGCGTGACGATGCCCGGCGCGGCGGGCTGGATCGCGATCTGGTCGCCGCTGACGGTGACCTCGCCCGATGCTATCGCCGCGCCCGAGATCGGCGCGAGCAGCGCGAAGGCCGCGATCAGCGCGATGAACAGGCCGAGCGCGATGAGCCCCGCGCGGATCGTGCCGCCGGCATGGTCGAGCGGGCGGATGTCGAGCTGGCGCATCCGGCGGGCCACCAGCCGGCGCGGCAACGGGGCACCGGCGCCGCCGGCCGCGAGGAAGTCCAGCTTCATACCGCCTCCACCGGTTCGCGGGCGATCGATCGCACCATCTCGGTCCTGACCTTGCGGAACACCCTGGCGCGCGGGCCGTCGAGTTGCAGGCCGCCCTTGTTGAGCACCAGCACGCGATCGACGTGCGCGATCGGGTTGAGGCGATGCGCGATCAGCACGATCGTCGACCCCTCGCCGCGCAGGGTCGCGAGGGCTGCGGCCAGCGCCTCCTCGCCATCGGTGTCGAGGTGGGCGTTGGGTTCGTCGAGCACCAGCAGCCGCGGCGATCCGAACATCGCCCGGGCAAGGCCGATGCGCTGACGCTGGCCGCCGGAGAGACCTGCGCCGCCTTCGTCCAGCTGCGTCTCGTAGCCGTCGGGCAGCGCCATGATCATGTCATGGACGTTGGCGCGCGTCGCGGCGGTGATGACCTCTTCATCGCTCGCCTTGGTGAAGCGCGCGATATTCTCGCGGATCGTGCCGGGGAACAGCCCGACCGTCTGCGGCAGGTAGCCGACGTAGCGGGAGAGGTATTCCGGGGTCCAGTTGCGCCCCTCGATCCCGCCGATCGTGACCTTGCCGCTGTTGGGGCTGGTGATCGCGACCAGCATCCGGGCAAGGCAGCTCTTGCCGGCGCCACTGGGCCCGACGACGCCCACCACCTCGCCCGCCCCGATCGTCAGGCTGATGCTGCGCAACGCGGGCTGGCGTGCGCCGGGCGGGATATAGCTCGCATTGTCGACGACGATGTCGACGTCGCGGTCGGGCAGGTCGATGCGACCCGGCGGCGGCGGCGCCTGCAACAGCGACGTCTGCACCCGCCGGCCGGCGGATATCGCCTGACCGATCGATCGCCATCCGGTCACCGCGATCTCCAGCGGCGCGAGCGCGCGGCCAAGCAGCACATTGGCGGCGAAGATGCTGGCCGGCAGCATCCGGCCCTCGACCACCAGCCAGCCGCCGATGCCGATCATCGCGCTCTGCATGACCAGCCGGACGAACTTGAACAGCGACGACATGCCGGCGCCGCGATCGCTGCCCTCCGCCTGCCGCCGCATCATCGTCTCTCGATCGATATGCCAGTGCACCGACAGCGCGTCTTCCATCCCCATCGCCCGCACCGGTCCCGCGAACCGCGCCACCGCATCGGTAAAGCGATAGCTGCGCGTCGCCGCGGCCTGCGCCAGTTCCGATCCTTCACGCGTCACCCGATTGTTGACGATGGCGAGGGTCAGCAGCAGCAGCGCACCGCCGGTGGCGACCCCGCCGAGGATCGGGCTGATCAGGAACAGGACGATCAGGAACAGCGGCATCCACGGCACGTCGAAGAAGAATTGTGCGCCCGGACCGGCCAGCGCGCTGCGAAACTGGTCGAGGTCGCGCAGCATCTGCGCATTGCGCGACACGGCGCCGTTGCGCGGGGCGAGCTGGACGATCGCCTGGAACACGCGATGCGCCAGAATACGGTCGAGCCGCGCCGCCGCACGGATCAGGATGCGCGCGCGAATGGCGTCGCAGAATCCCATCGTGGCGAGCGCGATCAGCAATCCGATGCTGAGCGACACCAACGTCGGGATGCTGCCGCTGGGGATCACCCGGTTGTAGACTTCGGTCAGGTAGATCGGCGAGGCGAGGAACAGCAGGTTGACCGCACCGCTGAATCCGGCGGCGGTCCAGATCAGCCGCTTGCACTGGCGCAGCGCGGAGGCGAATTCATCACCCGAATCCAGTTCGCTGGCGCGGACCGCGCTGTCGAGCGCGATCACCTGCGCACTGGCGAGCGCAGCCTGATCCTGCGCGTCGCGCAGCTCGTTCGAATTCAGATCGGCAGACGTGGTCGCGGTCATGCGTCTATCCCAATCCTCCCAGAGGGCCGTGGTGCAGGTCGAGCAGATCGGCCGCATGCCCCGCGGCATCGTCACCGCCGAGCAGCGCGCCATCCTCCGCGGTATCGGACGCGAGCGCGTCGACGATCGAACCGACCGCACCGACGGTGGCGGCCGGTGCATCGACATGGCCGAGATCGAACGTGTCCGCGGCCTGGACCATCCCCACCAATGTCTGGATGCCCCCCGCGGGATCGCTGCCGGTGAACAGGTCGGTGACGGTCGGCGCGGGTGCAGCAGGCCCAGCCACGGGAGCAGCATCGGTTGCCGCACCGATCGTCATGTCCACGGCGGTGGCTGCGATATCGCCGACCACCCCCGTCGCGGCGACGGCAGTCGTCGCAACGGTGTCGGTGACCGGAGCAGCCACCTGTGCGGTTTCCGTCGCCAGCGTATCGACCAGATCGGCCGCCGCCGCGACGACCGGGGGCACTGCTCCGGTCACGGTTTCCACCGCCTGCGCGCCTGTCGTCGCGACATCCGCTATGGGGTCGGTCGCCAGCGCGGTCACCGGCTGAACGATATCGGTGACGATGGGGGCCACCACAGGGGAGACGATATCGGACACGACCGGAATGTCGGCGACCGCCGCGTCGGCCGCGCCGACGACCTGCGTGACGACATCCTGCACCGCCGTCGTCCGATCGGCCGTGGCGGTCAGCGCGTCGGCAGCGACATTGCCGACGGCGACCACGGCATCGGTCGCAAGGTCGCCGACATCGTCCGTTGCGGCGTCTATCGTGGCCGCCGCCGCATCGACGGCAGGTGCAACCACCGCGTCGATGCTGCCGATCGTCGCACCGGCGATGGTCCCGACCGTATCCAGCAACGGCGCGGATATTGACGACCCTACGCCGCCGGCGGACAGGTCGGCGACGACGGAAGGCGGCGAGACGCCGTCGATCGGCATGACGGACGCCGGTGTATCGCCGGTCGCGGGCGGCAAGGCATCGTCCGACAGGATCGTCGGCGGTGTGAAAACGGATGACGAGCCGATCGCCGCGGGCAGCGGCAATGGTTCGGGTGCGGACGCGGGCTCACCCTGGGCGGTCGCAGCCTGAAGAATAAGAGGAACGGCAGGCGGGGCCTGCGAGATATCGCCAGCGACCGGCTCGACCGGTGCCGCGGCAGCGGGAGCGTCGCCGGCGGGCGCAACACGATCAGGCGCCGGGCCACCAGCGCTTGCGGTCGTCGCCGCCTCGTCGATCGGGTCGACGTCGGCAGGTCGCTGGCCGGCCCTGCCGATATTCACGTTCAGAGCCGGTTGTCCGCCGAACAGGCTGAAGTCGGTGATCGACCCGCCCAGATTGCGATTGCCCGGTTGGAACAGGGGAGGCGTCAGCATAGGCCGCTCACGACAACAGGAGGGCCGCGACGCGACCCTCCCTTGCCGTCCAGTCGATTACGACGTCGATTCGTCGTTCGAGTTGAAGGTGTCGCTGACCGACGACAGCAACCCGTCCGTGCTCGTGTCGAGACCGAAGCTGTTGTCGCTCTGCTGGGCCGAGATGTTGCCATCCTCGTCCTGATCATAGCTCGACTGCGACGAATCGGCATCGAGTCCCAACGTGCTGTTGATGTCCAGAACGTTGTCGAGGCTGTTGGATTCGGTGCTGCTGCTGTCGCTGTTGTCGCTACCGAAGATGTTCGAAAGACCGGGCATTTCTACCTCCTAAGTCATTGATCGATTTACATTCACGATCCTCGTGGGTCGCATGGTTAAAACCTTCGGAGAACAATTCCCGTTCCGGCCGACGCCGGCTGCATACGCACCGGCAACTGCGCTGCGGCAGTGATGACGACGACGTAACGAGGCAGGACCAAGCTGCCCTTCGTCCGGGTCGAGCGATGCTGGCGACGATGATCGCGGCATCACGGTTCGACACGATCAGGCACGTCAATGCGTCGGTGGGGCACCCTTATCGACGAAATCGGCGTCGTTTTTCCAGTTTGGGTTTTCCCGGTCGGGGCTTTCCCGGTCGGGAACGTGCCGCCGGGCGCTCGTGACGCGATAGGCGCTCGGATCGATGCCGTAATTCGCGCGAAACATGCGCGAGAAATGGCTGCGGCTGCGGAACCCCATCGCCGCCGCAACGGCTTTCACCGGTGCCTCGGTCGAGCGGAGCATGATCGACGCCTGTTCCAGCCGAACCCGCTGGATATATTCCATCGGGCTGGTGTGCGCGAAGCGTGCGAGTTGCCGGATGAACGTCGACCGGCTCATCCCCGCCGCCCGGGCCAGCGTGTCGGTCGTGTGCGCCTGCCCCGGATCGACATGGAGCAGGCGGAGTGCGCGCTCCAGCGAGGGACTGCGCGCCGGCTGATCCGCCGCCGGCGCCGGATCGTCGCCCGACGAGGTTTTCAGCGCCTGCACGATGCACGCGCCGACCAGCGACAGCGCCAGCGCAGGTGCTCCCGCATCGGTGCAGTCGAACTGCTGGTGCAGCAGCGCGAACAGGCGGGCGCCATCCTCGTCAGCGGTCAGCGATACCCGCTGCGCGCCGGACAACCATTGCGCGCGGGTGCCATCGATCTTCACCATGGCCACACGCAACGTGCACCGCGCCCCGCGCGTGGCATCGGACACGAGCCAGCTGCCCCGCTTCACCAGATGGTCGCGGCAGTCGAGCGCCCGTCCCTTCGCCCGGGTCGATGCCGATATGACGATCCGTTCGCGTGCCGGGATCATCGCCATCTCGCCGGCGCGAAAGACCTGCCGCTCGCCGCCGCGATCGAGATACATCGTCCCGTCGATCACCAGCAGGGCAGCCACGCTGTCGGGCAGCAGGGCGGACACCCGCACGTCCGCCGCCACGTCGCAGACCGTCAGTGCCAGCGATGCGGCATCCAGGGTGTTCAGCACCGTCTTGAACAGCGATGGAGCACCCATGCCTGCCGATGCCATCCTCTTGCGCCTGTGCGCCCCGATCGCCCCCCTGCCGGCGACGATGGACGCGTGTTCGATGGACGATGTTGTGCAGGACCTTGAAAAGGTTCGCCTTTAACTCGGTCAAGGTCTGGTGAATCGCTTCTTAACTACATTTAGTTACGCGATATCCGCCGGCCGATCCTGCTATGGCGTCCTGGTAATCCGGGCCATTCGCTGTCGGTCGGGGTACGCGGACTGGCCCTATTGCGCGGACTGGCATACGGTATCGCATGTCCGCAGGACCGAACCCACGACATCGACATCGGGAATTTGTGATGCGCGTTCACGCCCTTACGACCGCAGCGGCGATCGCCATCGCGGCGCCCGCCGCGCCCGCCGCGGCGCACGATGCATCGTCGGTGGTCGCCTCGCCGCGCCGCACGTTCAACCTCAATCCCGCATGGCGGACGATCGTCGGCGACGTGCGCGGCGCCGAGCGGCCGGACTTCGACGATCGCGGGTGGCAGACCGTCACCCTGCCCAACGCCTTCAACGAGAAGGAGGCGTTCGCGCGCGATATCAAGGACCTGTCGACCGGCATCATCTGGTATCGCAAGACGATCACGCTGCCGAAGGATGCAGGCACGGCCAAGGCGTTCCTCGAGTTCGAGGGCGTGCGGCAGGCGGCCGAAGTGTGGGTCAACGGCCAGTCGGTGGTGCTGTCGGAACGCGGCGCGATGGCGTTCGGTGCGGACATCACGGCGGCGCTGAAGCCCGGCGGCAACGTGATCGCGGTGCGCGTCGACAACGACTGGGGCTACAAGGAGCGCGCGACCGGCAGCACCTTTCAGTGGAACGACCGCAACTTCAACGTCAATTACGGCGGCATCACCAGGAACGTCCGGCTGCACCTGACCGCGCCTACCTATCAGACGCTACCTCTGGTCTCCGATCTCGGCACCACGGGTCCGTACGTCTGGGCGGATGCGTTCGATCACGTCGGGAACGCCGCGACGATCCATGCCGAAACGCAGGTCCGCAACGAGGATGCGCGGGCGAAGACGGTGGCGTACCGTGCCGAAATCCGCGATCGCGACGGCCGCGTCGTCGGGCGGCTGGACGGCGGCAGCGCAACGCTGGCGCCGGGCGAGACGCGCACGCTGACCGCGCAGGGCCGGCTGTCGGGCCTGCATTTCTGGAGCTGGGGCTATGGCTATCTCTATCGGGTGACGACCAGCCTGATCGCCGACGGCCGACCGATCGACGCGGTCGATACGCTGACCGGATTCCGCTCGACGCGCTTCGCCGACGGCATGATCCGGCTGAACGGCCGCGTGATGCAGGTGCACGGCTATGCCCAGCGCACGTCGAACGAATGGCCCGCGGTCGGCGTGTCGATCCCGCCGTGGATCAGCGACTTCTCCAACGCGCTGATGGTCGGGAGCGGCGGCAACATGGTGCGCTGGATGCACATCACGCCGTCGAAGCAGGACGTGGAATCCGCCGATCGCGTCGGCTTGCCGCAGGCGATGCCGGCGGGCGATGCCGAACGCGACGTCGAGGGTCGCCGCTGGGACCAGCGCAAGGAGCAGATGCGCGACGCGATCGTCTACAACCGGAACAACCCCTCGATCCTGTTCTACGAAAGCGGGAACGAGAGCATCAGCGAAGCGCATATGGCCGAGATGAAGGCGATCCGCGATCGCTACGATCCGCACGGCGGGCGGGCGATCGGATCGCGCGAGATGCTCGACAGCAAGGTCGCGGAATATGGCGGCGAGATGCTGTATATCAACAAGAGCGCGCACATCCCGATGTGGGCGATGGAATACAGCCGCGACGAGGGCGCCCGGCTGTATCAGGACGAACAGACGCCGCCGTTCCACAAGGATGCACCGGACTATAACCGCAACCAGGACAGCCACGGAATCGAGGACGTGCGGCGCTGGTACGATTATTACCGCATCCGGCCCGGCACCGGGCGGCGCGTCAGTTCGGGCGGCGTCAACATCATCTGGTCGGACAGCAACACGCATTATCGCGGCGACAACAACTATCGCCGGTCGGGCGAGGTCGACGCGGTGCGGCTGCCCAAGGAAGGCTTTTACGCGCATCGGGTGATGTGGAACGGCTGGGTCGATCCGGAGACGCCGGCGACGCACATCATCGGCCACTGGACCTACCCGCCCGGCACCGCGAAGCCCGTCAGCGTCGTATCGAACGGCGACGCGGTCGAACTGTTCCTCAACGGCCGGTCGCTGGGTCGCGGGCAGCGATCGAGCGGCTTCCTGTTCACCTGGCCGGACGTGTCATGGCAGGCAGGCACGTTGCGCGCGGTCGCGACGCATGCGGACGGGCGCACGTCGGCGGACAGCGTCGAGACGACCGGCGCGCCGGTGGCGCTGCGGCTGGTGCCGCACGTCTCGCCGCGCGGCTTCGTGATGGACGGCGCCGATATCGCGCTGGTCGACGTCGAGGTGGTCGATGCCCGCGGCCGACGGGTGCCGACCGCGAACGACCGGATCGCCTTCACGCTCGACGGACCCGCCGAATGGCGCGGCGGCATCGCGCAAGGCGACAGCAGCGGCACGCCGCGCAGCGCCGTCGCGGTTCAGGCGGAAGCGGTGCCCGGCACCACGCCGACCGCGGGTACGGCGCGGACCGAGGACAATTACATCCTGTCGCGCACGCTGCCGGTCGAGGCGGGAATCAACCGCGTCCTGCTACGCGCGGGGATGACGCGCGGCACAGTGCGGGTGACCGCGACGGCGCAGGGCCTGAAGCCGGCGACGCTGACGATCCCCACCGTCGCCGCCGGGCCGACATCGGGCGGTCTGTCGCGCGACTTCGCGGAGGCGGCGCAGCCGGGCCTGCTCACCCGCGGTCCGACGCCGCCCGGCCCATCCTATCGCGTCACGCGCAGCACCCTGCGGCCGACCCGGATCGTCGCCGGATCGGCGCAGGCCGATGCCGACAGGACGGTCGACGACAACGAGCTGTCGCGCTGGGCGAGCGACGGCAAGCCGGACACCGCATGGATCGAATATCGGTTCGACACGCCGGTGACGCTGAACGCGATCGAGCTGAAGCTGGTCGGCTGGCGTCAGCGTGGCTATCCGCTGCGAATCACGCTGGATGGCCGCCCGGTATGGCAGGGGACGACGGAGCGGCAGCTGGGCTACGCTGCGATCGATTTCGCCGCTGCCACCGGCCGCGTGCTGCGGATCACCCAGACCGCGCCGACACAGGACCGCGACGCCTTCGGCAAGATCGTCGAGGTGAGCAATGCGCGACAGGCCGGCGACACCGGCGCCGATGCGGTCGCCGCGGGGTGGCGGCTGGGCATCGTCGAAGCGGATTTCCACGGCCCCGTCGAGACGACGAGGCCGTGATCGTCCGCCACATCGTGATCGCCGGCTTCGTCGCCATCGGGGTTCCCGCCACGGGTCCGGCAGCGTCGCCGGTCGAGGCGGAGGTCTATATCCTCGCCGGCCAGTCCAATATGTCGGGACGCGGCGCGCTGTCCGAGCTGTCGACCACGGATCGCGTCGCCGACGAGCGGATCACGGTATACGGCAACGACGGCATGCTGCGTGTCGCGCTCGATCCGCTCGACGACGCCTCGGGTCAGGTCGACGCGGTATCGGCGGACCGGCAGGCTGCGGTCGGCCCCGGCCTACCTTTCGCCCGCGCCATGCTGCGACGCCATGGTCGGGCCATCCTGCTGGTGCCCTGCGCGAAGGGAGGCTCGTCGATGGCGCAATGGGCGCCGGGCGGCGATCGGTCGACGCTGTACGGATCGTGCATCGCGCGGGCGCGCGAGGCCGGAGGCCGCATCGCCGGCATGCTCTGGTATCAGGGAGAATCCGATGCGCGCGACGTGGCGACGGCGGCACGCTGGAGCGCCGCCTTCGCCGATCTGGTGACGGCATTCCGACGCGATCTGCGAATGCCGCAGCTGGCCGTATCCGCCGTCAGCCTGTCCGACCGCCCGGTACGCGACGCAGACCGCTATCCCGGCTGGACCGACATCCAGCGCCAGCAAACGCACCTGAAAATTGCCTGCACCGACGGCGTCTCTGCCGCCGGCCTGCCGCACAATGCCGACGACCTGCACCTCGCCACCCGCGCACAACAGCGGCTGGGCACGATGCTGGCAGGGTCGATGACACGGCTGCGACGCGAGGGATGCCGCTGACCTCGCCCCCGTCATCGACCAGTCGCGGCAAATGCCGGACGAACGTGCGGCACCGGTCGACCGCACGGGCGTTGAAGGACCATAACGAGGAGACAGACGCATGGCCGACGACCAGAACGAACAGCCCGTCCTTTACATGCCCGATACGCCCAACGTCGGCGCAGCCGATCCCGACGGGAATCCCGACGATCCGAAGCGCGCCGCGAAGGATCAGGCGCGCGCCGACGATCTCGCGGCGAAGGTCGCGGTCGGCGATGAGCTGTCCGGCTACGAAACCGTCGCAGGCCGGGGCATCGCACGCGACTGAGGCCGACCGGATCGCGCGCGTCGGGCCGTCGTCGGACGGCACCGGCGCGTAGCCTTCGATCGGGTCGTTGAAACCATAAGGGTCGTTCGGGACTTACGCTTTCGCATTCCGGCCGACGATGGGCGCGGATGGAGAAGCCGATGCCCCCTAGTCCGACGTCCCGAACCCTGTTGCATCCACTGCACGCCCTGTTGCTGGCGTTTCCGATCGCCCTGTTCAGCACGGCGGTGGCGACCGACATCACCTATCTCAACAGCGCCGAGATGCAGTGGTCGAACTTTTCGGCGTGGGCGATCACCGGCGCGCTGATCATGGGAGCGCCGGTGGTGCTGTGGGCGATCATGATCGCGGCACTGCGGTTCCGTTCGGCATCGCGACCGGCGCTGACCTATCTCGCGCTGGTCGCGGCGATGTGGCTGATCGGGCTGGTCAACGCCTTCCAGCATAGCCGCGACGCGTGGAGCTCGGTCGGCGCCTTCGGACTGATCCTGTCGATCATGTCGGCGCTCTGCGCGCTGGCGGCCGGCTGGATCGGCTTTTCGTCACGCGACATCGGGAGGGCGACACGATGACGCGCCGGTTCAAAACGATCGCGCTCGCTGCGGCGACGGCCACGCTTGCGCTTTCCGCCTGCGGCAGCAAGCCCGCCGATCTGGATCAGACCGGCGCCTCCCCGACGCTGCCGGCGCAGAACGAGACGCTGGTGCCGCCGATGAAGATCGCCCGACCGGCCGGATGGGACGGCGCGTTGCCGACGGTGCCGGCGGGATACCGCATCACCGCGCTGGCGACGGACCTGAAGATTCCGCGGCAAATGCTGGTCCTGCCCAACGGCGATATTCTGGTGGCCGAGGGCAAGGGCGGACATGCCCCCAAGCTGCGGCCAAAAGACGTCATCGCCGGCTATATCAAGGGGTTGGGCAACACCGGCGTGAAGGGCGGCGACCGCATCACGCTGTTGCGCGACGCGGACGGCGATGGTCGCGCAGAGGTGCGGACGGTGCTGATCGACGGGCTGGATGCACCCTACGGTCTCGCGCTGGTCGGCAGCGACCTGTACGTCGCGAATCAGGGCGCGCTGTTGCGTTTCCCGTATCGCGACGGCGTCACCGGGATCGCGACGCCGGGACAGGAGGTCACCAGGCTTCCCTCGCGCATCAATCATCACTGGACCAAATCGCTGGCGGCCAGCGCGGACGGCAGCAAATTGTACGTCGGCATCGGTTCGAACAGCAACGTCGGCGAACGCGGCATGGAGGTCGAGGAAGACCGCGCCGTGATCTGGGAAATCGACCGGATCAGCGGCGCACATCGCGTGCTTGCCTCCGGCATCCGCAATCCGACCGCGCTGGCGATCGAACCGCGTACCAATGCGCTCTGGAGCGTCGTCAACGAACGCGACGAACTGGGACCGCGCCTCGTCCCCGATTACCTGACGTCGGTACGGCCGGGCGGCTTCTATGGCTGGCCGTACAGCTATTGGGGCCGCAACGCCGATCCGCGTGTCCATCCGCAGCGGCCGGACATGATCGCGAAGGCGATGGTGCCCGATTACGGTCTGGGATCGCACGTGGCGGCCCTGGGCCTCAGTTTCACCACCGGTGCCGGCATGGGCGGTGCGTTTACCGAAGGTGCCTTCATCGGCGAACACGGCAGCTGGAACCGGCAGGATCTGGCGGGTTACAAAGTCGTCTGGGTGCCCTTTTCGGCCGGTCGTCCCAACGGCAAGCCGCGCGACTTCGTGACCGGATTCATCGGTCCGGACGGGCATGCCCGCGGCCGCCCGGTCGGCGTCGCCTTCGATGCCCGGACGGGGACATTGCTGATCGCCGACGACCTGTCCAACACGGTTTGGCGGGTCGCGCCCGCGGCCGCGACGCGCTAATCCATGCCAAGGGCCATGCGTTGGCTGCCGTTGTTGCTGGCGACGCCGGTGGGTGGCGTCGCCGCGCAAACGATACCGACGATCGATACGGAGGATGCCGGACTGGGAACCCTCGACGCAGGAGGCGGGCGCCTGCATCCGACGTTCGGTATCGATCTGCGCAACGGCGATTTTGCCCGCGGCGGGTATGACGACGATGCCGCCGATCTCGATCGGCTGCCAGTGCACGTCCAGCTGGGCTTCGCATTCGACCTGCACCGCAGTGCGGGCGGCGATGCCGATCTATGGCTGGTCGGCACCTCCTCCAACGGGGTCCATGCGCCCGTTGCCGGCGAACGGCGCTCGCCCCGCGCTTGGTACGAAAGCAACAACCTGATCGGCATCGTCGCAAGCCCCATGGCGGGGCTGACCGTCGGCACCGCCTATACGATCAAGACCAGTCCGAACGGCATTTCGGGCACGACGCACGAGGCCAGTCTTACCGCCGCGATCGACGGGTCGTCCGGCTGGAAGGCGTTACACCCCGGTGCCGCCGCGACGATCCGGCCGAAAGGCGGTGGCGGCGTCTACACGCAGATTGGCATCGCGCCGGAGCTACCGCTGGGCACCGGCGACGACGGCCCGACGCTCGCCGTTCCGGTCGTGCTGGGCGCAGGCTGGGGCGGGTTCTACGAGGCGGGGTCCGGGACCGGGGGCTTCGGCAGCATCGGGCTGGCCTATAGCCATCCTTTCACAGTCGGCGCGATGCGGTGGCGGTTGCGCGCCGATGCCGTGGGCATCGTCCGCGACGATACGCTGCGCCGGATCGGCGGCGACGATGCGGAGAGTGCGACGCTGGTGCCGCTTGTCACACTGGCGCTGACGACGACGTTCTGACCGTCAGTCTTCCGGCGTCATCCGCTCGGACAGGTCCATCAGATTTCGCGCCGCGTCCCGATCGGCGGCATCCTCGAACGCCACGTCCAGCGCCGGGGCGGCATCGAGCATGTACAGGAGGGTCCACAACGCGAAACGCCGCGACCGGTCGCGTTCGAGGCCGAGATCGACCCGCATATGCTCGATACCGGCGGCCAGCGCCTCCGCGGGAACGGCGGACATATCGGTGGTGCCGAAATAGCGGCGCATCTGGTCGTCGAGGTTCATCGGGCGTCTGTATCCGATCGATACCGCACCACAAGCCGACCGGCGCAGGCGAAGCGCACTCTTCGGCCCTATATTGCCGACGACGCACGAACGCCCTAACGCCGCCACCGTCGCCCAAGGACCTGCATGACCCGCTTCACCCGCCGCCGCTTCCTGCGCAACGCCACGCTCGGCGGTGGCGCGCTGGCGATTCCATGGCTCCCGGCCTGGGCGCAGCCGGTGTCGACCGGACTGCCTAGGGCATCGTCGACGCTGTCCGGTACCGACATCGCGTTGACGGTCGCGCATCAGATGATGACGATCGATGGGCGGCAATCTCATGCGATCGGCATCAACGGCACCGTCCCCGCCCCGCTGATCCGGTTGCGGCAGGGTACGAACGTGCGCCTCGCCGTCACCAACACGCTGGACGAGGACACGTCGATCCACTGGCATGGCCTGCTGGTGCCGTTCCAGATGGATGGCGTGCCCGGCATCAGCTTTCCCGGCATTCCCGCCCGCACCACCTTCACCTATGAATTTCCGGTGATCCAGTCGGGCACCTACTGGTATCACAGCCATTCGGGGTTGCAGGAACAGATGGGGCATTACGGCCCGATCGTGATCGATCCCGAAGGCGCCGATCCGGTTGCGTCGGACCGCGAACACGTCATCGTCCTGTCCGACCACAGCCCGCTGCATCCGCATGCGATCTTTCGCCGGCTGAAGCTGCAGGGCGGGTATTTCAACTACCAGAAGCAGACGCTCGCCGGTCTGATCGCAGGGCGGGATCAGTCCGCGGGCGAACGGCGCATGTGGGGCGGGATGCGAATGGATCCCACCGACGTGTCGGACGTCACCGGCGCGACCTACACCTATCTGGTCAACGGACACGGCCCGGCGGACAACTGGACCGGGCTGTTCGCTCCCGGCGAACGCGTCCGGCTGCGCATCATCAACGCCTCGGCCATGACGATCTTCAATATCCGCATACCGGGATTGCGGCTGACCGTGGTTCAGGCCGATGGGCAGAACGTCCGGCCCGTACCGGTCGACGAGTTCCAGATCGCCGTCGCCGAAACCTATGACGTCATCGTCGAACCGGTCGATCGTCGCGCCTATACCCTGGTCGCCGAAGCGTGGGACCGTTCGGGCATGGCCCGCGCGACGCTGGCCCCGGCGGTCGGCATGACCGCCCCGGTCCCCGCCCTGCGCCCGCGTCCGCTGGCGACGATGAAGGATATGGGGATGGGCGGCATGGCCGGCATGCACCACGATGCCGCGGCGGCCTGCCCGCCGGACCATGCGGCGATGGGGCATTGCAAGCCCGGCGCCACGCCGGCGATGCGCCACGGCATGCGCGATTTCGCCAACGCGCCCCAACTTCCGCGAACCCCGGTGGTGCAGACCGTCGCGCCGATGCCGGTGGACCGCACCGGCGAACCGCCGCAGGGGCTTGCCGACGTCGGCCACACGGTACTGGTCTATCGCGACCTGATCGCGCTCGATCGCAATCCGGACGTTCGTGCGCCGTCGCGGCAATTGCGCATCCACCTCACCGGCAACATGGAACGCTATATGTGGGCGTTCGACGGGGTGAAGCTGAACGCCGTTACCGCACCGATCCCGTTCCGCCGGAACGAGCGTGTGCGCGTGACGCTGGTCAACGACACGATGATGGCGCACCCCATCCACCTGCACGGGCATTTCTTCGAATTGGTGACGGGGCATGGCGATCACGCGCCGCGCAAGCACACCATCAACGTCGCTCCGGGCGGCACCGCCACCTTCGACGTGACGACCGATGCGGTCGGCGACTGGGCATTCCACTGCCACCTGCTCTACCACATGCATGCGGGCATGATGCAGGTCGTCACCGTCCGGCCGGATGACGACGCCGGGAGCCCGGGATGAAGCTGCTCGTCCCGACACTGGCGCCGGGCCTGTTGCTGGCGCTGTCCTGTCCGGCCGTCGCGCAGACGCACGACATGGGCGGCATGACGATGCCCGCACCGCAGCGTCCTGCGCCTGCGACCGCGGCGCCCGCCGATCCCTGTCCGCCAGACCATGCGGCGATGGGCCATTGCACGCCAACCTTGCCACCGGCCGCGCAGCCCTCACCGGGCGACGGACCGGTCGGCACCGATCGGCCTGCGGGCGACGCCGCCCCCCCTGCCCCGCCGACGACGCTCGCCGCGAGCCGCTACTACGATCCCGACGCGATGCAGCGGGCGGACCGGATGATGCGCGACGAACACGGCGGCATGCGGTTCGGCCAGATCGTCCTCAACCTCGCCGAGGCGCAGATGCGCAGCGGGCGCGACGGCTATCGCTGGGACGGCGAGGGCTGGTTCGGTGGCGACATTCACCGGCTCGTCGTCAAGAGCGAGGGCGAGGCGACGTTCGGCGATCGGATCGACGAGGCGGACGTGCAGGTCCTGTATGCCAAGGCGATCGACCCGTACTGGAACCTGCAAGCCGGTCTGCGGCAGGATCTGGGCCGCGGCACGCGAACGTACGCCACGGTCGGGATCGAAGGCCTGGCGCCCTATTGGTTCGATGTCGAGGGCGCGGTGTTCCTGTCGGACAAGGGCGATATCCTCGCGCGGGCGGAGGCGTGGTACGACCAGCGGATCACCCAGCGCCTCGTCCTCCAGCCGCGCGTCGAGGTGAATCTCGCCGCGCAGGACGTGCCTGCCAGCCGGATCGGTGCCGGCCTGTCGACGGCCGAGGCCGGCGCACGGCTGCGCTACGAGGTCACGCGCGAATTCGCACCCTATGTCGGGCTATCGTGGGAACGCCGCTACGGAGCGACCGTGCGCTATGCGCGTGCCGATGGCGACGGCACCGGTGGCGTCTCACTCGCGCTGGGTATCCGCGCCTGGTTCTGACCGGGCGCGGGGTCAGGGTTCACTCCTGATCCTGCATCCGGGGCGCGATCGTCAGTTGCTGGACCACGGCGCGGCGCGGCTGGGTCAGCAGATAGTGCACGCCCACCGCTATATCCTCGGCCCGCAGCATCGTCTCTTCCGCGATCATCGCCCGCTGTTTGTCCGCGGGGATATCGGGATATTGGAAGTCGGCACCGGTTTTGCCCGGTTCGACCAGCGCGACCTTGATACCCTTGGGTCCGAGTTCCTTGCGCAGCGCTTCGGCAAAGCCGGCGATGCCGGCCTTCATCCCGGCGTAAACGGTCGATCCGGGCCCGAGCACATGCGCGCTCATCGAGCCGATCAGCACGATGTCGCCACCCTCTCCCAATGCGTCCGACGCGGCCTTCGCACTGAGCACGTACGCGGTGAAATCCGTTGCGATGGCATAGCGGATCGCGTCCGCGTCCATGTCGGTCAGGCCCTGCGCCGGTACGGCAGCGTTGATGACGACGACGTCGATCCCGCCCAGCGACCGGGTGGCTGCCGCGAAGACCCTGTCGACGCCATCCGGTTCGGCGAGGTCGATCGCCAGCCCGTCGCCTTCACCGACGTCACGGATGCGACGGAGCGCATCGTCGAGGTGTTCGGGCGTCCGGCCGCACACGAAGACCTTCGCACCCGACGCCGCGAGCAGCACCGCCGTCGCCCGACCGATCCCGGTCGTGCCGCCGGTGACGAGAACCCGGCGCTCGGCCAGCGAGGGATGGGCGGTATGGGCATCGCGGTCGTCGGTCATCGCAAACTCTCCAGTGGCTGCGGCCATGACGCGCGTACCGACAAGCGGGTTCCCGACCGGTCATGCCATTGCGAAGGGGCAATTTGTACCAGCTGACGGGTAGTTCGGGAGGATATGTCCCGACCGATACCGGCGTTACGACGAGGTATGAACGATGATAGCGATTCCTCGCCAAGTCCTGCCGACCGCTCCGGCCCGTCGGAACGAACCTATTGGTCGATGCGCGCCGATGTTCATCGGCAACGTGCTGAAGACGCACAGGAAAAAGACACGCGGTCGATCCACCTCAAGCTTGCCGAACTCTACGACGAACATGCGGCAACGGTCGGTATAGTGCATCCGGATCAGTAGGATACGCAAAGATACCAGGAACGGGCCGCCGCACGGACGGTTGATGCGCTGAACCGATCGCCTGCCGCGATCGGGCGATGGGGCGGTTCCATGAAAGTCTTTCTGGCCACGATGCTTGGTGCGGCGACACTTGCCGGTTGTGCGGCACCTGCGACCCGGGTGTCGACGGGACTGCAGCGCTATGGGCTGGACGCCGGTCGCGCCGATTGTGTCGGCACACGATTGCAGGGCGATCTTTCGATCGGTCAGCTTCAGCAGCTGGGCCGCGCCGCAGCGGCCTATCGATCGGGCGACACCACCCCCGGCACGCTGACCGCGTCCGACCTGCTGCGGGTGGCCGGCGAGTTGAAGGACCCGGCCATTCCCGTCGCCGTCGGCAAGGCCGCTGCGGGTTGCGGCGTCCTTTTCTAGGATCGCCGCGTATCTCATTTCGCCAAAGGAACGATCATGAACGAAGACGAATTCAAGGGCGGCGCCCGCTACATCGGCGGCAAGGTCGAAAAGGCTGTCGGCGATGCAGTCGAAAGCCGGTCGTGGCAGGTCGACGGCGTGGTGGATCAGGTCGCGGGCGGCATCCAGCACGGTTATGGTCGCGCTCGATCGATCCTCGACGATGCCATCGAGAGCGCGCCCGAACTGGCGGAGGAAGCCCGCGATCGGCTGAAGGTCGCCGGCGAGCGCGCGGCGGATACGGCACAGAAGAGCGGCAGGATCGCGGCCGAGACGGTTCGCGACACGCCCGTGCTGTGGGCGGTCGCCGCCGCCATGGGCGCCTATGCATTGGCGTGGTTCGTCCACGGCCGTCGCGCCTGAGGCCGACGGTGACGACGGCATCGTTCAAGTCGCTGCGCGAAACCGCGGATCTGCGCCACTTGCGCCAGATCATCGTCGGCCTCGACGAAGGCGTGATCCTGATCGATCCCGACCAGAGCCTGCTCTGGGCGAACGATGCCGCATTGGCCATGCACGGCGTCGACAGCCTCGCCGCGCTGGGCACCGACGTCGACGAATATCGCGCCCGCTTCCAGTTGCGCTACCGCAACAATCACCGGGTCGAGGCGGACGATTACCCGATCGAGCGCGTCGTCGCGGGCGATTCATTTTCCGAAGTGGTGGTCGAGGTCACGGTGGCGGGTGAGGATGAGCCGCGCTGGGTGCATCAGGTGCGCAGTCTGGTGCTGAACGACGCCGACGATGCCGAACCTGCCTGTCTGGTTCTGATCATTCAGGACGTATCCGCGCGCTATCAGGCGGAGGACCGGTTCGAACAGTCGTTCAACGCCAATCCTGCCCCTGCGGTGATCTGTCGCCTGAACGACCTGCGCTTCGTCAAGGTCAACCAAGGGTTCCTCGACATGACCGGCCACCAGCGCGATCAGGTTTTGTGTCGGACGGTCTACGACATCGACGTGCTGCGCGCGGCCGACCGCCGCGATCTCGCCAAGGAACGGCTCGCAGAGGGGCGGACCATCCCGCAGATGGAGGCGGAGCTGGAACTGCCCGACGGCGGCACCAAGCTCGTCATCGTCGCGGGCCAGCCGATCGACATCGGCGACCAGCCCTGCATGCTGTTCACGTTCGCGGATCTGGAACCACGGCGTAAAGCCGAGGGCGCCTTGAGGCATAGCGAGGAGCGCTTCACGCGCACGTTCCAGATGGCGCCCGTACCGATGGCGATCGGCGCGCGTGACGGGCATTTGCTGTGCGAGGTGAACGCCAGTTTCACGCAGATGACCGGGTATGACGGGATCGAGATCATTGGCCGGCCGCTCGGCGATGTGCAATTGTGGGACAGCGACGGTGCACGCCGCGAGATCGAGGCATCGATCGACGGCGGCCGCGACCTGCGTGGGCACGAGGCACGGATCCACGCGAAGGATGGCGCGACGATCGACTGCCTAGTCTCGACCGAGGCGATCCGGCTGGGCGACGACGCCTGCGTCCTCTGGGCGTTCCAGGACATCACCCAGCGCAAGGCCACCGAGATCGAGCTGGTCGAGGCGATCGAGGCGGTGATGAAGGATACCAGCTGGTTCAGCCGGTCGATCATGGACAAGCTGGCGCGGTTGCGCGCGCCGCAGGCCGATATCGACGGGCCGGGCCTCGACGATCTGACCGCGCGCGAACGCGACGTGCTGGCGCTGATCTGCCGCGGGTATGACGACAAGACGATCGCACGGACGCTGGACGTCGCTGGCAACACCGTCCGCAATCACGTCGCACGCATCTATGCGAAGATCGGCGTCAATCGCCGCATCGCCGCAGTGGCGTGGGCCCGCGCCCGCGGATTCGACGGCGAGGGCGTACGGATCGAGAAGCTGGATCAGGAGACCATGGCATGACCGTCCGGCCTGGCGACGGCGATCCGGCCCCCGATGACCACGAACCCGAAACGGCGGCGACACGCGAGGCCCGGGGTTCGGTGCACGAGGCGATCGGCAAGCTGATCGGCGACGATACCGCGCGCGAACACGGGACCGCCGAACGGCGCGCCGGCGCGGCCCAATCCACGGCGGCGCGCAAGCCGCCGCGATCACGACCCTAATCCAACAGGAGTAAACATGGCTACCAATGTGACCAACGGCGCTTTGCCGATCGATGACGTGCGTCCGGGCAAGAGCGCGACCCGCCTGTCATGGGGCGCCGTCTTCGCCGGCGTCGTGCTCGCCATCGCGGTGCAGCTGGTGCTCGGCATCCTCGGTGCCGGCATCGGGCTGACGCTGGTCGATCCCGTCGAAGGCACGACGCCGGGCGCATCCGGCTTCGGCATCGGCGCGGGCATCTACTGGCTGATCACCACCGTCGTCGCGCTTGGTGCCGGCGGCTATGCCGCCGCGCGCGTCGCCGGCGTGCACGAGCGGTTCGATGCGCTCGTCCACGGCCTCGTCGTATGGGGCGTGACCCTGATCCTGACGCTCTATCTGCTGACGTCGGCGGTCGGCGGCATCATCGGTGGCGCGTTCCGGACCGTCGGCACCGTTGCCGGTGCGGCCGGTTCAAGCGTCGGCGCTGCCGCACCCAAGGTAGCATCGATCGCGGGCATCGACGAGAACGACGTACGGGCCGAAGCGGCGGAATATCTGTCCGACGCCCCCGCCGATCCGGCGCAGATGACGCCGGAACAGGCGCAGAAGGCGATCGCCGGCGAACTGCCCGCACTCGCCCGAGGCGGCGTCGACGGTCGTGAGGCCGAAACGCGCATCGTCGATATCGTCGCTGCGCAGCGCAAGATCAGCCGTCCCGAGGCGCAGGCTCAGGTGACGCGCGCCAAGCGCCAGTTCGTGCGGACCAAGAACGAGACGATCGCGACCGCCAAGTCGGCGACCGACACGGCCGCGGGGGCCGCCGCCGGCACCTCGTTCGTGCTCGTCCTCGCACTGCTGGTCGGCGCACTCGCTTCCGGTTTCGGCGCAACCGCGGCCACCCGCCGCCGGCTGCGCTGAGTGTATGCGGCGGACCGGCGTATCGGGTCCGCCGCACCCGTTTCATCGAAGAAGGACGACGTCATGAACAAGACCATCGGTTTCGCCGTCGTATTGACCGGCATGATCTCGCTGACCGCGTGCCATACGGTGAATGGCGCCGGCAAGGACCTGAAGTCGGCCGGCTCAGCCGTGTCGGACGCATCGGGCGAGACCAAGAAGTAAGCATCGCGAAGGGCGCTGGCGGCGGTTCCGCCGGCGCCTCTTCAGCAAAGGCCAGGCGACGGAAACCGCGTCAGCCGGCGGCCTCGCGCTTCAGCGCGCTGTAGCGTTCGTAGCTCTTCTGCATGTGACGGCGGGCCGCGAGGCTGGCCTTGGTCATGTTCTGCGCTGCGATGGCGTCGTAGATCGCCTTGTGATCCTTGTTGATCGTCCGCGCATAAGCGGCATGCGAGCGCGGACTGTCGCTGCGCAGGTACAGCCGCCGCGACGGCACCAGCCGGATGCCGAGGAAATCGGTGAAGCGCAGGAAATACGGATTGCCGGTCGCCCGCGCGATCGCGGCATGGAAGGCACTGTCGGCCTCTACCGAGGCGTCCATATCGGTGCTGCGCGCCATGCGCTCCATACACGCCTTCATCGTATCGAGATCGTCCTGCGTCCGCCGTTGCGCGGCGATCGAGGCCATCTCCGCCTCGAACCCCGTCCGCATCTCGAGCAGGCGGAGCACGTCGTCGATCTCGCCCAGTTCGGCCGCGGTCACCTGGAACGCCTGATAGCGTGCGCCCTCAGCGACATAGGCACCCGAACCCCGCCGCGATTCCAGCAGTCCGCGCGCGGCCAGTCGTGCGAACGCCTCTCGCACCACCGTCCGGCTGACCCCGAAATCGGTCGTGATCGTCATTTCGGTAGGAAAGCGCTCGCCGGGCTTCAGCATGCCGGACAGTATCTTCTCCTCGAACCGGAGCACCAGATCGTCGGCGAGGGATGCGGCCTTGGTGATCTTCATCGTCCGCTCACATCCCTCTTGCACGACGCTCAAGTGTCGGCCGTGCGCGCCACGCCGTTCCTGCTCGCCCATGCACCATAAGCATCGATCGCGCGCTGGGGAACGGTGACCCACCAATTATACCCGTTGCGGCGGCCGACCGAAATGAAGTTGACGTCGTCGTGGATCGACTTGTCCTTGTCGCCGAAGATCGGTCGCTGCGTCGCGACGTCGTAATTGCGCGACCACAATGCGCCGCCGCCCTTGCGGGGGAAGAACTTGCGGCCTTCATCGCCGACCTTTTCCCAGGCGTGATCGTAGACCGCCCGCGCCTTCAGCCAGGCGATGCCACTGCTCACCGCGGTCTTGATCGCGGGGCCGGGGTTTGGCTGTTGCATCAGGAACATCAGCACGTCGGTCGTTTCGCCGCTGGCGATCGAGCGCGGTTCGTAGTTGCGCGCCGATATCGGGGCGAGCGTCAGCGGATCGACCTGCTGCGACCAGCCGGTCGGCGTGCCGTTCACCCGCACCTGCGCACGCAGGATCAGGTCGACGCCGCGCTTCACCGCCGCCGCGGACTTGCTGCGCAGATCCGCAGGCACGAAGCGGTAGCGTGGTTCGGTGGCGACCGCCTGCAACAGCATCGCCGCTTCGGCCATCGCATTGTCGTTGAAGGTGATCCCGTCGTGGAAGCCGCCCTCCAGCGGATAGATCTGCGGCCAGCCGCCATTGGGGTATTGCGCGGCGAGCAGATAGCGGACGCCCTTCACGAAGCTGGCGCGATAGCGGTCGCCCCCGCGGCCCGGAAGCGTCGCGGCGACCTTCTCGAGAAAGCGCATCTCCATCCACGTCGCATCATTGTCGAGCGTGCCGACGAAGGTCCAGTAGCGGTCCTCCGGCGCGTCGAAGTTCGAGCGGTCCGGGTCCATCGTCTCGGCGTCGTTGGCGTAGCGTTGCCCGGGCAGACGCGGCGGGCCGGCGCGGTTCTGGTTCTTGCTCCAGCCGCCCGCCGGAGTCTGATAGCTGACGATCGTGTCGGCGACGCTGCGGGCCGCGGGGGTGGCATACCAGGCGGCATCGCGGTCGAGCGGCATGTTGTACTGGCCACCGCCGACCGCCTTCGGTGGCGGCGGCGGGGTCTGGCCCGGCTTCAGTTCCGCAGGCAGGCTGGCGCGATCGGCGGCACGCTGGCGTTGCGAGCGGGCGAGATAGTCCGCCCACGCCGCGCGCTGCGCCTTGGGCAGCGCGGCAATGCGATCCGCGGTCAGCGATTGTGCGGGATAGTTCTGGCCGATCACGCGGGCGGGCGCCGGCGCGGCGAGCAGCACGACGGGGGCTGCGGCCAGCGCGAGCCACGACAGACGGGACATCTTCTCTCCTGTTCTTCTCTAGCGTTTGGCGTCGAAGTCGAATTGCGTCTTCGCGACCAGCGCATCCCAGTCGGCGGCGCTGCGGACGTCGAGGCCGCGATCCCAGCCGTAACCGGTATAATAGGCGAAGGGCGTGCCGGGCTGGACCCGCACCAGCATCAGGTAATTGTCGGCATCCTGCGCAAAGCCGACGACCATCGCGGGATCGGCGGCGACGGTGATCGACACCGCGCCATGACCGGGGTCGGACGGTTCGTGGAAGGTCAGTCGACCGTTCGCCTGGTCGCGGACGATGCGGCCGGTGCCGGCCCCGTTCTTGCGCTTGCCGATACCGATGCCGACGATCAGCGGGTCCCTGGTATCGGACTGGAGCGTCGAGACCATGCGCGTGAAGTGCGATCCCATCGGCAAGGCGAAGCTGCGCGTTTCCCAGACTCGGCGGACGACGTCGACTGGCCAGGGTTTGTACGTCACCTCGAACCGGGCGACCTGACCGCCGGTGTCGAGCACGCGATGGGTGGCCCAGTTGCGCGAATTCCACAGCTTGTTGCCCTGCCAGATGCCGAGCGCCCCTGCCCCGCGGCCGCCACCGACGTCGTAGAAGTCGAGGCCCTCGCCGCGATCGACGTGGTAATTGGGGAACTTCAGCTGGCGCTGCATGAACGGCCAGCGGACGCGCTTGCCCCAGACGTCGATGCCGGAGCCCGACGGTGGCTCCTTCGCCTCGAGCGCGGGGCCATAGATGCGCAACGCGACCTTGTCGTTTTCCCAAAGGATGTCGTCGAGCCGTTCGGGCGCATAGTGCACGATCGCGCGCGGACGCGTGTCGTCACCGGTGGGCGGCGTCAGCGGTTCGATCGTCGCCGGGCGCTTCAGCACGGCGGGGTCGTAGGTCAGAGCCGCCGTAGCCCGCATCTCTTCCGCGCGGCGCGTGCGTTCCGCATCGCCGACGACGGTGAGCGGCGCCGGCGGTTGCGGCGTGGTGGTGACGATGGCCCGTTCGCCGTCACGCTGCGGCTGCGGCACGGGCAATGCCGTCGCAGGGCGGGCGAGATCGGCGACTTCGAGCGCGGTCAGCAGATAGGCGCCGGTCCCGTACAGACCGACGTCGTTCGCCGCCGTCGTGACCGGCTGGTCTCCGGTCTTTTGTACCGCACCCAGCAGCCCCGACGGCAGTACATGCCGGTTGAGTGCCGCCCAGCCGCGCGTCACCACCGGCACGTAGCGGTCCCGCGGCAACACCCCGTGGTTGACGCCCCAGGCGAGGCCGTACAGCAGCAGGCCCGATCCGGACGTCTCGGCTTCCGGAAATGCGGCGCGGTCGAGCAGGCTGGCGCTCCACAGGCCATCCTTGCCCTGCAATTCGGCGGCACGGCCAGCGAGCTGGCGGAACAGGTCGAGGTAGAAGTCGCGGCCGGCGAAATCGACCGGCATCGTCTCGATCGTCCGGGCGAGGCCGGCGAGCACCCAGCCGTTGCCGCGCGACCAGAATATCGGCGCGCCGTTCGCCGACTTGCGGTCGAGGAAGCGCGCGTCGCGGTAGAACAGCCGCTGCTGCGGATCCCACAACAGCTTGGCCGTGCGGCGCCATTCCTTGTCCATCGCGACGAGATATTTGGGGTCGCCGGTGATCGCCGACATGCGCGCCAGCACCGGCGGTGCCATGAACAGCGCATCGCACCACCACCAGACCAGCGACGGCGTCTCCTCCGCGCGGTTGAGATGCGGGATCATATAATCGAGCCGCTGCTGGAGCGGCATCAGCACGCCCTCCTGCCGCCGCCGGGCGTAAAGTTCCTGGTACAGGTCGCCGATCGCGACATCGTCCGCGTTGAGCATCGTCTTGCCGGACCGCGCACCGCGCATCGCGTAATTATAATGTTCGGCGACGGCCGTAAGAAAGCGCAGCGTCTCTGGCCGGGGCGAGACGCGGGCGAGGCGCGCGGCCCCGATATAGAAGGTCGCGGCAACCCAGTTGGACGCCGCCGCATCGGTGGCACCGCCGGTCGACAGCGGCAGCGGGTGGCGCGCCATGTCGGCGATCTGCGCCGCCGCGACATAGTCCGCCGCGCGCAGCACCGCGGCCGCATCGGGAACGCGATCGGCAGCGAACGCGAGGTTGGGGCGGACGGGCAGGACCTGCCATTCCGGCTGCATGCCGAACGACTGCGTGCCTTGCGCCAGCGCAGCGGACGGTAGCGTCAATGCCAAGGCCGCCGTCATCGTCAGCCGCGTGATCGATCGCATGGATTCCCCCTCCTCATCCCTGGTATCCGCGGCATCGTTTCTAGGCCGCGTGGTGAAGTTGTGCAACAACTCGGGTGGCGCACGAACGGCGGTCCACTGGTGTCACGAATGTGCGACAAAAGGGGTGCGGAGCGCACGGTACGCTCCGCACCAGAACGGCGCCGACCGGGGGAGGTCAGTAGCGCCAACGCAGACCGAACAGGATCTCGCGGCCGAAGTGACGGTAGTTGGACACACGGTCCGTCACGTCGGCGTACCTGTCGGAATAGGTATCGGTCAGGTTCACGCCCTCCAGCGTCAGGCTGAACTTGGGCGTCAGATCGTAGCGGATCGCCGCGTCGATGTTGGTCGCGCCCTTCACCCCTTCCTCGGTGTTGCCGTTGCCGCCGGGGAACGCCACCAGATAGGCGTCGCGATAGGCGGCGGACACGCGGGCGCTGAATCCCTTCACCTCGTAATAGAGTGTGGCGTTGAACAGGTTCTTCGACTGGCCGGTCAGGCGGTTCAGCAGCGGGTTCGCCGCGGTCCGGTAATTCACCTCGCTGTCGACGTAGGTGTAGTTGCCGATGAAGCCGAGATTGTCGAACGGCGCCGGCAGGAACTTGAACGGCTGCTGATACTGGAACTCGACGCCTTTCAGGGTCCCGCCCGTTCCGTTGATATTGCGCGTCACCTGGAACAGCTGGTCGGGGGACGAGGGCGTGCCGACGAGCAGCGAGTCCGGAAGGCCCAGCTCGCGATATGGCAGGAACGAGATGTCGCTGGCGATGAAGGAGTCGATCTTCTTGTAGAACACCGCGACGGCCAGCAGCGATTCCGGCGCGAAATACCATTCCGCCGCCAGATCGACGTTCTTGGCGCGGAACGGCGCGAGCAACGGGTTGCCGTACGAGATCGTCTGGCCGGAGGTGTTGAGCGATCCACCCGGCGTCAGGCTGTTCAACGTCGGCCGCGACATCACCTTGGCGACGCCGAGGCGGAAGACGAGCCTGTCGGTCGCATCCAGCGCGAGATTGGCGGACGGCAGCCAATCCTCGTACTTGTTGGCGACCGTGACATAGGTCGTGTTGAGGAAGCCCGACGACGCCGTCTCGGTCCGCGCGTAGCGCAAGCCGATGTTGCCGCGCAGCGTCGTGTTACCGTACGGCTGCGCGAAATCGAGCTGCGCATAGGCGCCGGTGTCCGTCTCCGACACCTCCCGGAAGCCGTTGTAGGTCGGGACCAGCGGGAAATTCTGGTAAAGGCCGATCGCCTCGGTCGTCTTCCAGATGTCGGGCGTGATGTAGCTGAGATCGGCACCGTTGGGGATCGCGAGCTTGCCGTCGAGGCTGGCGAGCTTGCCGATATTGCCGACACCGACGATCTGTTCGGCTGCGGTCAGAACGCGATTGCGCTGGCGCCCGAAGCTGTTGAAGCCATAGCCGCGCCGCTCGCCGCCCAGCTTCAGTTCGAACACCTCGTCGAACTTGTACGCGACCGCCGCCGATGCAGATGCGAGATCGTAGACCGCACCGCCTTCGCTCGCGCGCACCTCGGTCAGCGTGAACTTCGACGGATCGGTGACGTCGAAGCCGTAGCGGATCAGCGGCAGGCGATCGTTCTGGCGGAAATCGTAGGTGTATCCGTTCACGTTGTTGACATCGAACTGATACGAGATCGACGTCGGCGTCAGCGCCTTCGCCTTCGACTTGCCGATCTTGAGCTGTCCGCGAAACTTGTCGCTGAACTGGTGACGCGCATTGAGCGAGACCTGCGTGAAACGGCTTTCGTTGCGATCGAAGCCGTTTTCCGACCGCACGTCGACGCGGTCGAACACGCCGTAGGAGATGACGTTCTTGTCGGGATCGATCGCGTAATCGCGCACGATCGTCTCACGCACGCCGGTCGCGGTCGATCGGCTGAACGAGATCGCCTCGATATTCGGACTCTCGAATTCCTGGTTGAAGCGCGAATGCAGTGCGTCGACCGAGACTTCGGTGCGGTCGCTCGGCTTCCATTGCAGCGATGCGGTGATGCCGAGCCGGTCTTCGGAGAACTGGCCGAACGTGTAGCGCGGGATGCGCGGGTAATAGGCGTTCAGCACCTCGGCGCGCTGCGCGGGGGTGGCGCAGACCGTGCAGCCCGCGAAATTCTGGTTGGTGCCGTACGCCTGCGCGGCGTTGCCGGCCTGCCAGCGCGTGGTGTTGAAGCTTTCCGAGGTGGGTTTACGCTCGGAATAGGCGAGTGAGACGAGCCCGCCCCACGTCTGGTCGTCGTTGGTCCAGCTGACCAGCCCGGCGATGCGGGGCAGCACCTTCTTCGACAGATCGTTGTACGACCCTTGCGTCGACAGCGCGGCATCGAAGCCCGCCTTGAAATCGAGCGGGCGTCCGGTCTGCAGGTCGACCGTCGCGCCGAGCGACCCTTCCTCGATCTCCGCCGACTGCGTCTTGCGGACGGTGACGCTGTTGAACAGCTCGGAGGCGAAGATCGAGAAGTCGAAGCCGCGGCTGCGATTGCCGCCCGCCGCCGCCTGCGCCTCGAGCCCGTTGATGCGGACGCGGGTGAAATCGGCGCTGAGGCCGCGAACGCTGATCGTGCGCCCCTGTCCGGCATCACGCTCGATCGTCACGCCCGGCAGACGCTGGATAGATTCCGCGAGGTTGAGATCGGGGAAATCGGCCATGTCCTCGGCGAGGATCGCATCGACCGCGCCGGCCTCGGTCTTCTTGACGTTCAGCGCCTTTTGCAGGCTCGACCGGAAGCCGGTGACGACGATGTCCTGCCCGGTCTCGCCATCGGTCGCATCGCCGGTTTCGGAGGTCGCGTCGGCGGGTGCCGGCTGCTCCTGCGACGGCGAGGTCGAGGGCGGCGCAATCTGCGACGTCGGCGGCGATACGGCCTCCGGCGGCGTGGTCGTCTGGGCCGCCGTGGCGGTCGCGATCACGAGCGTCGAGGCCGAAACCGTGGCGCGAAGCGATGCGCGCACTCCGTCTCGAATCGTCATAATGCCCTCTCCAAACGTGATTTTGATACCGGTGTCAGAGCGGCCCCTGCCCCAAGATCATATTGAGTTGCAATACAATTTCGACCAACCGAGGAATTTTCAGGTAGCTGTCGTTGACCGGAGTTGCCTGACAAGTTACCCGCCTCTTCATCCAGCCGGGAGGGGCGTGCCGTGCCGATCGATCAGACCCGACCTGCAAGGGACCGTGGCCGGAAACGCGATGCCTGGAATCGCAGGTGCCGTGCCGCGCTGGTACCGCTCGCCGCCTTGCTGGTCGCCGCGGCGCCGCCGATCGATCGGGAAGCGCTGGTGCGGCGGCACGCGGTGACTTTTACGAAGGCCGATCCCCATGCACCGATCATGCTTGGCAACGGCGATCTGGGTTTCACCGCCGACATCACCGGGTTGCAGACGTTTCCCCGTTTGTATTCCGAACTGACGCCGTTGCTGACGATCGCACAATGGGGATGGCACAGCTTTCCCAATCCAGCAGGCTATACCGAGCGCGACGGACTGACGATGGTCCCGGTGCCGGGGCGTGGGGACCAGCCCTATCCGTGGATGCGGGCATGGAGCGACGCGGACAAGAACCCGGCATTCACCTGGCTGCGCGCCAACCCGCATCGCATCTCGCTGGGCCGGATCGCGCTGACGATCGGCGGCAGGCCCGCTGATTTCGCTCGCGTGTCCGACACGCGGCAGGTGCTGGACATGTGGACGGGAACGCTGACCAGCCGCTTCCGCTACGATGGCCAGCCGGTCGAGGTGCGGACGCGGGTGTTGCCCGGCGTGGATGCCGTCGCCGTGGAGGTGACGTCGCCGCTGGTGGCGCGCGGATCGCTGGGCGTGTCCGTGGCGTGGCCCGGCGTCGCGCCGGCGATCAATCCCGATCCGTCAGGCTGGACGCCGCGCGCGGGCGAGACGACGCGGGTGCTGACGCAAGGGCAACGCGAATGGCGCGTCGAGCGGCAGCTGGATGCAACCCGATACTGGTCCACGGTGCGATCGGACGGCACGATCGCACGGGATGGCGACGCCCGGTTGAGCGTGCGCGGTCGCACACCGACGCTGCGCATCGCCGTCGCCTTTCATCGGAAGGCTGAGGCTCCCCGCCTGCCGACGTTCGCGACGATGCCCGAAACCGTAGCGGCACATTGGCGACGGTTCTGGACCGGCGGCGCGGCGGTCGATTTCACCGGCAGCAGCGATCCCCGTGCACCCGAACTGGAACGCCGCGTGGTGCTGTCGCAATATCTCTCCGCGATCAACGGCGCGGGCACGCTGCCGCCGCAGGAGGAAGGGCTGTTCTCGAACAGCTGGTTCGGCAAGTTCCACCTCGAGATGCACCCGTGGCACAGCGCGTGGCAGGCGACATGGGGCCATGCCGACATGCTCGAACGCAGCATGGGCTGGTATCTCGGCAACCTGCCATCGGCGCGGGCGGAAGCGGCGCGGCATCGGGTGAAGGGCGCGTGGTGGCCCAAGATGGTCGGGCCGGAGGGGCGCAACAGTCCCAGCCTGATCTCGCCGTTCATCATGTGGCAGCAGCCGCATCCGATCCTGCTGTCCGAACTGATCCGGCGCGCCGGCAACGGCAAGGCGGTGCTCGATCGGTACGCGCCGCTGGTCGAGGCGACGGCGGAGGTGCTGGCAAGCTGGCCGACCTGTGACGCGAGCGCCTGCCATCTCGGCCCGCCGCTGATCCCGGCGCAGGAGAATTACGACCCGCTGACCACGCGCGATCCGGCGTTCGAGCTGGAGTATTTTCACTGGGCGCTGGGCGTCGCGCAAGACTGGCGGACACGGCGCGGGCTTGGCCGGCGTGCCGACTGGGACAGCGTGATCGCGAAGCTCGCAGCCCCGCCGGAACGGGACGGACTGTACCTGCCGGTCGCCTCCTTCCCCGATTTCTGGCGCGTCGCCGCGTCGGACCGCTGCCGTGGCCGGGCCGAGGCGGAGGGGTGCCGGAACAAGGATCACCCGTCGTTCCTGATGGCCTATGGCTTCGTCCCCGGTGCGCGGATCGATCGTGCGACGATGACGCGCACGTTGCGGGCGGTCGAGGCGAACTGGGACATGCGCCAGACCTGGGGCTGGGACTATCCGATGATCGCGATGACCGCGGCGCGGCTGGGCCAGCCGGAAAAGGCGGTCGACTGGCTGTTCGCCACCGGCAAGAACAATCAATGGGGTGCAACCGGCATGACCCCGCGCGTCCATCTGGATGCGCATGCCGAGGGGCTGGTGCCCCAGTCGGGCGGTGCCGGCGGTGTCGCGATGGCGGTCAATCCGGACGGGCCGGGCTACAAGCGTGCGGCGGAAACCTATTTTCCCTCGAACGGCGCGCTGCTGATGGCGGTGGGCCTGATGGCGGGCGGCTGGGACGGTGCGGACCGCCCTGCCCCCGGTTTCCCGCGGCGCGGCTGGCGGGTGCGGGCGGAGGGCTTCACGCCCCTTCCCTGACAATGGAGCGATGATGAGCGGATCGACACGACGCGAGTTTCTGGGTGCGGCAGCGGCGGTCGGCGGCACGGCGGCGATCGGGCAGGTGCCGGCAGGCGCACCGCCCCGCGAATGGACCGATGCGAAGACCGGCCATCGTGTCGTCCGCCTGTCCGGCGATGAGGGCGGCAACAAGCTCTACTTCTATCGCAACAGCTTTACGCCACAGGGCGACCTGATGGTGATGTCGAGCCCGCGCGGGATCGTGCTGGTCGATCTGAAGACGCATGCGCGGCGCGTCTTGGTGGCGGACCCGCGCGCCGACCTGATGTTCACTGCGCGGACGTCGCGCACGGTGTTCTACAGCGTGTCCGACCCCGGCGACGGGCAACCGACCGACCGGCCGCGCACCTTTTTCGCGGTCGATGTCGACAGCGGACGCAGCCGGCGGATTGCGCGGATCGCGGCCGGGCAGGTCGGATCGGTCAACGCCGACGACACCTTGTTCGTCGGCACCGTCGCCCATGGCGATGCACCGTTGCAGCCCGACGTACCGGACCCGCGTCACCGCCGCTTCGGTCAGGCGGAATATGCCGCGGTCGGACCGGATGGTCGCCCGCTCAACTTCGCCAAGGCGAAGGGCGTGCGGATGCTGCAACGCTGGGCGGCGCGGGTGCCGATGGAATTGTTCGTCATCGACCTGAAGACCGGGCAGCGCCGCGTTATCCACACGGCGATCGACTGGCTCAACCACCCGCAATTCTCGCCCACCGATCCCGGCCAGATCATCTTCTCGCACGAAGGGCCATGGCATCGCGTGACCCGCATGTGGCGCATCCGCATCGATGGCAGCGGACTGGCGGCGACGCACATGCGGACGATGAACATGGAAATCTGGGGGCATGAATTCTTCAGCCCAGACGGCAAGTGGCTGTGGTACGATCTCCAGACGCCGCGCGGGCAGGTATTCTGGGTCGCGGGGCTGGAACTCGCGACCGGACGGCGGCTGTGGCGGCGGGTGGACCGGAACGACTGGTCGGTCCATTTCAACATCTCGCCCGACCAGCGGCTGTTCGCCGGTGATGGCGGCGACGCCGACATGGTCGCGCATGCGAAGGACGGCAAATGGATCGTCCTGCTGACGCCCGAAACGATCGTCGATGGCGAAACCCAGGCGTACGACCCCGGGCTGGTGACGCCCGAATACATGCGATCGACGCGGCTGGTCGACATGAGCGCCCACGATTACCGGCTGGAACCCAATCTGACCTTCACTCCGGACAGCCGCAGCATCGTCTTCGGTTCGAACATGCACGGCGCCAATCACGTTTACAGGGTCATGCTCTGACGCCTCTACGCGTTGTTAACCACTGTCGTTCATAAGCCGTTGTCATCCGCGCGGCGGCCCGTCGCCACGCGCCACGCAACGCAGGGCTTCAGCGCATGAGCACGACCTTTCATCGCATCTGGTTCGGCGACGCCGCGATCCCCGACCAGTATGAGCGATACTGGCAGGCGTGGCAGCGCCAGTTTCCGGAGTGCAGCTTCGTCACCTGGACCGATGCCGACATCGATCGCCTGACCCTGAGCGCCGCACGCTTGCGCACCTTCACCCGTCACGTCTCGCGCGCCGACCTCGCCCGCTACGAGATCCTGTATACCGAGGGCGGCGTCTATCTCGATTGCGACATCATGCCGTACCAGCATTTCGACGTCGCTGCGCTGACCAGCCAGCTGACCGTCTGCAATGAAACGGCATCGACCGATTATTGTTCGAACAGCTTCATCGCGGCACCGCCCGGACATCCACTGTTCGCCGAACTGATCGACCATATCCTGCATGAGCCGATCGACGAGACGCGGCCCAACGTCTCGACCGGTCCGTGGCTGCTCGGCGCGTTCCTGAAGCGGCACACCTATGCCCGCCTGCCGACCGCCGCCTTCTACCCCTATCTGTACGACGAGCCGCTGTCGGTGGTGCGCACCCGCAACCTGGAAACGACGTTCGGCATCCATGTGTGGGGCGGATCGTGGCTCGCCCCCGACCTGAAGCAGAGCAAGGCGATGCAGCTGCTCGGCTGCGGCGACCTGATCGAACCCGCGGCGATGCTTGCAGGCGCCGAAGATCAATGGTCGCAGGACGTCGGCCTGATGATCGACACGATCCGCGACATCCGTGAAAAGAGCATCCAGATCGCGCCGGTGCTCACCCCTGCGATGGGGATCGCGCCGCACGACCGCATCGCGTTCGAATTCGGCAAGGTGCTCGACTGGCTGCTGGCGCGCGACACGGATCGCATGGTGTGGCAGATCGGCGCGGCCGACGGCACGCTGGTCGATCCGCTGCGTCCGGCGATGATCAACTACGATCCGCCGGCGATGCTGATGGAACCCAATCCGCACCTGTTCACGATGCTGGAGCGTGCCTATGCCGGCAATCGCAACGCCCGGCTGCTGCCGCTCGCCTATGGCACCACCGCCGGCGAGCTGGTGTTGAACGCGATCGATCCGGCGCGCGCGACGGCGCTCGCACTGCCGCGCTGGGTGCACGGCATTTCGTCCATGTACATGGATCGCAACCCGCTGGGCGGCATGTCGATCGATCCCCACACGACCGAATTGATCCATCGCTGCATCGACCGGATCACGGTGCCCGTCATCGACCATACGATGCTGCTGGCCATGGCGGACGGCCGCGGGCCGGACGTGCTGGTCGTCGATGCGGAAGGCATGGACAAGGAGATCATCGAGGACATCCTGGCGCACGGCCACCGGCCGGCGATCATCCATTTCGAGATCCAGTGGCTGGAACGCGCCGAACAACAGGCGCTGCTCGCCGCAATGGGCGACGATTATGCGGTGCTGCAATTCGGCAACGACATGACCGCCTATCGTCAGGACGTGGTGATGGACTATGCCCGCTCGCTCTACGTCGACTACGGCATTCCGACGATCTTCGCGGCAGGTCTCGGCTCGCTCAATGGCCTTGCGCTGGCAGCATGATCCCGAAGATCCTCCATCTCATCTGGGTCGGCGACGATAGCAAACGCCCGGACAATTGCATCCAGACGTGGCGCGACCATCATCCCGACTGGAACGTCCGGCTGTGGGGAAATACGGAGCTGGACGGGATCGACTGGATCAACCGGCGGCATATGGACGCGATGCGCACGCGCGAATGGAACGGCGTCGCCGATCTGATGCGGTGGGAGATCCTGCTGACGCACGGCGGCATCGTGGTGGATGCCGACAGCGTCTGCGTCCGCCGGCTCGACGATGCCATGCTCGATTGCCCCGCCTTCGCCTGCTGGGAGAACGAGATCGTCCGCCCCGGGCTGATCGCCGCGGGCTATTTCGGCGCGGAACCCGCCAATCCGCTGGTGGCGCGGATCGTCGCCGATATCGCTGGCGAAGACAGCGTCGTTCACGAGCTGGCGTGGCAGACCGTCGGCCCGCAGCGCCTGACCGATACCTATCGCGCCGCCCGCTATTCACCGCTGCGGATCTTGCCCAGCCACTATTTCATTCCGCAGCATTTCACCGGCGTCACCTACGAAGGCAAGGATCCGGTCTATGCCTATCAGCTGTGGGGCTCGACGCGTGGGGCGTACGACCAACTGCACCGGCAGACGTTCGTATTGGGTACGCCCGCCGCTCCGGCTCCGGCTCCTGCGCCAGCGCCAGCGCCAGCGCGGCTGGACGGCCCGAACGTTCAGCATGTTGCGGTGGACGACGATCTCGTCGGGATCGCGCCGCTGGACGTCTTTCGCCAGCTGTGCGCCGGCAAGCGCGTGCTGCATGTCGGCTGCGCGTCGGACACCGGACGCAAGCTTCACCTGGAGCTGGAATCCATCTGCGCCCGGCTCGACGGGCTGGACACGAATGCCGATGCGCTGGAACGCCTGACGCCGCTGACCCGCAGTCGCCTGTTCACCGATTTCGCGCAGGTCACCGACGCCTACGATATCGTGCTGGTGCCCGATATGCTGGAGCGGGTCACCGATGCCGCCGCGTTCCTGACCCGGATCGAGGGCGTGCACGCGTCATGCTGGTTCGTGGCCGTTCGCGATGCATGCCGCGCCCGCAGCGAATATCATGCCGAAAGCGGGACCTTCGCCGAAGCGGTGCATGCCGACAGCCACGTACGCTACACGCCCTATACTCTTGGGCGCACCCTCGGGACGCATAGCGGGTTCGCGGTCGAGAAGATGTGGTTCTTCGACGACGATGCCCTGCTGACATTGCTGTCGAAGCCGGCGGTAGCCCTCGCCGCCTGACCGGCGAAGGGCTTATCCGATCGTGATCGGCGCCGGCGGGAGTCCGTCGATCGCGCGGCGATGTACCGCCTCGAAGGCCGCCTCCAGATGCCGCGTATAGCCGGCGCTGTCGAACAGCGGCCGGGTGAGGCGGTTGGCGGCCAGCCGCGCGCGCACCGCGCCGATCGCCGTGGGCGAGCTGGCGAGCGATACGGCGAGCGCTTCATATTCCGCTTCGGTCGTGGTGACGAGATCGGGCAGGCCGACCGCGGTCAGCACGCTGGCGGCGACCCGCGCGGCGAATTGCCGGCCGGCGAGCGTCACCACCGGCAACCCGGCCCACAGGGCGTCGCTGGCGGTCGTGTGCGCGTTGACGGCGAAGGTGTCGAGGAAAAGGTCGGCATGCACCTGCCGTGCGAGATGTTCGGCATGCGGGCGGTTCGCCGCGAACACCAGTCGCGCCGGATCGACGCCGCGCGCGGTCGCATGCGCGCGCAGGTTCGCACTCGCCTCCACCCCGCAGTCGAGCAGCCACAGCACACTGCCGGGAACGGCGGCGAGCAACCGCATCCAGACGTCGAATTCCCGCGGCCCGATCTTGTAGGCGTGGTTGAAAGAACAGAAGACGAAGCCGTCGTCCGGCAAGCCATGATCGCGGCGTGTATCCGCGACAGACGCGATCGCGCGGCGATCGTCGTTCGGCTGATAGCTGTGTGGCAGGCGGATCAGCGTCTCGTCGTAGAACGGCTCGTTGCCGACCGGAACGACGACGGGATCGGCGACCAGATAGTCGATGAACGCCGCGCCCATCGAACCGGGATAGCCGAGGTAGGCGATCTGCACCGGTGCCATCCGCGCCGCGAACAGCCCGGCACGATAGCCTCTGGTATACCCCTTCAGATCCACCGCGATGTCGAGCGCGTCGCCGCGCGCCATATCGATCACGTCGGCGTCGGTCATGCCGCGCAGGTCGATCAGCGCGTCGACGTGGTCGGCGACCAGCGCACGCTGTGCGGGATCGCGAGGCGGGCTGAAATCATAGGCGCGAATCTCGAACCGGGTGCGATCGTGTTCGCGCAACAACCCCGCTATCAGCAGCAAGGTCGCGTGATTGTAGAAGTCGGCGGAGAAATAGCCGATGCGGATGCGCCCGTCGGCAGCGCGCGGACGCGGTGCGAACGGCGCGTGCGTCGATCGCATGGTGCTGGCGGCAAACACGCGCGACCGCTGCAACTGGCGTTCCGGATCATCCTCGAACGCGAGCGCGGTAAACGGGCCGATCGCGTGTCCGCCGACGTTCACGACGATCGGCAGCCCAGCGAAATCATCGCGACGACGCCAGTCGGCGAGGCGCGCCTCCAGATACAGGCGCTGCGCCTCGATCCCGTAATTGCCGGGTTGCAGCGCCACGGTGCGGGCGAACGCGTCGATGGCCTCGCTCACCCGGCCGCATCCCGCCAGCAGATTGCCCATCTGGCAATGCGCGTCGGCGTTGGCGGGATCCACACGCGCCGCGAGCCGATAGCTGTCGATCGCCGGATCGACATGCCCTGCCGCCGCGAGCGCGCTGCCGAGATGGTATAGCGCCATCGGATGTTCGGGGGCGAGATCGAGCACGATCGTCAGCTGTTCGATCGCACGCTGCGGACGACAGGCCTCGACATGGAGCTTGCCCAGTTCGACGTGCGCATCGACGTAGCCCGGATCGATCCGCACCGCCTGTTCGAAGGCAGCCTGTGCGGCGTCGTGCCTGCCCTGCCCGGACAATGCGAGACCCAGATTGTAGCGGTGATCGGCGGTATCGGGATCGAGCCGGATCGCGGTGCGGAACGCCGCCTCCGCGCCGGCGGGATCGCCCAGCGCCAGATGCGCCGCGCCCAGCAGCATCGGCACCGCACGCATCGACGGATGCTGCACCGCCAGCGCGTGCGCCAGCCGGATCGTCTCGCGATGGTCGCCGCGCTGATGCGATGCGGCGAGCGCATCCAGCGTCGGCGGCGTGCCGTCGGCGTCGAACGTCGCCAGCCGGGCGATCCCGGTGCGGGCCGCGACGTTGTCGGGGTAGCTGTCCAGCACCCCCTGTAACAGTCGACGTGCGGCCTCCGCATCGCCCTTCTTCTCGGCACTGCGTGCCTTGCGAAAGATCTGGTCCAGTCCGGCAGCCATCGATAATCCCGCGCACGCCGATCGTGCATGCGGGCGACAGTGCCGCCAATATGGATAATGCCGGGTTAACGCCCGCTGCCGGGCAAAACGAACGATGACGGTGCGGTGGTTCCGTCGCCCGTCACGGTCGCCCGCCATGCATGGCGTTTCGCCGGCCGCCGCCCTACGCTGCGCACATGACGACGATCGTTCGACGCCTGCGCCACCCGATGATCCTGCTGGCATTGCTCGGCACCGCGCCCAGCACCCCGCGCAGCGAGACGACGCGATGGCAGGCGCACGTTGCGCGGGTCACGATCTCACGCGACGATCACGGCATTCCGCATATCCACGGCCGATCGGATGCCGATGCGGTGTTCGGGTTGATCTACGCACAGGCCGAGGACGACTTCCCGCGGATCGAGGCCAATTACCTGACCGCGCTCGGCCGCACCGCCGAGGCGGACGGGGAGGATGCGATGTGGGCCGACCTGCGCCAGCGGCTGTTCGTCGATCCGGAGACGCTGAAGGCGGATTATGCGGCCAGCCCCGGATGGCTGCGCACCCTGATGCAGGCATGGGCAGACGGGCTGAATTTCTACCTGGCGACGCATCCGCAGGTTCGTCCCAGGGTGCTGACCCGGTTCGAGCCATGGATGGCGCTGAGCTTTACCGAGGGCAGCATCGGCGGCGACGTGGAACGCATTTCGCTGAGCGAGCTCAAGACCTTCTACGGCCAGCCAACGCCGCCGACACCGGAAGAGCTGGGCATGGTGCCGCGCGAACCGTCGGGATCGAACGGCATCGCCATCGCCCCGAGGCTGACCGCAAACGGACATGCGCTGCTGCTGATCAATCCGCATACCAGCTTCTATTTCCGGTCGGAGGCGCAGATGACCAGCGACGAGGGGCTGGATGCGTATGGCGCGAGCACCTGGGGCCAGTTCTTCATCTATCAGGGCTTCAACGCCAAGGCGGGCTGGATGCACACCAGCGCAACCGTCGACAACGTCGATGCCTTTGCCGAGCGGATCGTGCGGCGGGGCGCAGCCTATGCCTATCGTTACGGCAAGCAGCTGAGGCCGGTGACGACGCGCACGGTGTCGTTGCGCTATCGCCGGACCGACGGTTCGATGGCGGAGCGGCGTTTCACCACCTATCGCACGCATCACGGTCCGATCGTCGCGTCGAGCGCCGGCCGGTGGATCGCGACGGCGCTGATGTGGAAGCCGGTGCCGGCGCTGGAGCAAAGCTATCTGCGCACCAAGGCGACCGATCTCGCCAGCTACATGAGGGTCGCCGGGCGCAAGGCCAATTCCTCGAACGACACGCTGTTCGCCGACAACAAGGGTGCGATCGCGTTCCTGATGCCGCAGTTCATGCCGATCCGCAGCGACCGGTTCGATTACACCCGTCCGGTGGACGGCAGCGATCCCGCGACCGACTGGCAGGGGCTGCACACGTTGTCCAGCCTGCCCAGCGTCGCCAGCCCGCGCGTCGGCTGGCTCCATAATACCAACGACTGGCCGTGGAGCGCGGCGGGACCCGACAGCCGGAAAGCGGCGGACTATCCCCGCTACATGGATCAGGTCGGCGGTAATGCGCGCGGCGTGCATGCCGACCTGTTGCTGACCGGCAAGCGTGGCTGGACGCCGGACGCACTGCGCGCCGCGGCGTTCGATCCCTACCTTCCCGCTTTCGCGCAATCTTTGCCCGGGCTGGTCGCGGCGTGGGATGCGCTGCCCGCCGCCGATCCGCAGCGGCGCACGCTCGCCGCGCCGATCGCGATGCTGAAGGCGTGGGATCATCGCTGGGGCGCCGATTCGGTCGCGACCAGCCTTGCGGTGTTCTGGGGCGATCACCTGTGGCGCGACGTCGGCGGCGTCGCACAGGCGGAACGTATCAACGTCCCCGACTATATCGCCACCCGCGTATCGCCGCAGGCGAAGCTCGCCGCGCTGGCGGCGGCGGTGACCCGGCTGACCGGGGATTTCGGGAGCTGGCGGACACCGTGGGGCAAGATCAACCGGTTTCAGCGGCTGGACGGCGCCATTACCCCGCATTTCGACGACGCAGTGGCGTCGTTCCCCGTACCCTTCACGTCGGCGCAATGGGGCAGCCTCGCATCGTTCGGCGCAAAACGCTGGCCTGGCACGAAGCGCTATTACGGCACCAGCGGCAACAGCTTCGTCGCGGTGGTGGAGTTTGGCCCGCGGGTAAAGGCGATGGCGGTCATGGCGGGCGGGCAGAGCGGCGACCCGGCATCGCGCCATTTCGCCGACCAGATCGCGGATTACGCGCGAGGCCGCCTGCGTCCGGTCTACTTCTACCCCGACGAACTGCAGGGCCATGTCGAACGCCGCTATCGCCCGGGCGGGTGATCGCACCGATCACTGCGTCCAGCGCCACTGCTAGCCGCGACGCATACAGCCGGTGATATGACAGTTCGTACATGCTTGTGGCAGTGTCGCCGCCAATATTCTGCAGATGTGGCGATTCCCGTACTTGATAAATCTGGATCAATGACTTCGATCACAGTTGCGAGGGGCCATCGAAATTATCGCCTCGTAACTGGTAGAGCACGAAACATCTTACATTCTCAGGGCTTTAACATGAACCTTAACAAGGGGAGTGTTTGGCGCCCCAATTCGGCCGCGTAACGACGGCCTTTGCCACGTCATCGAGGTACCGGCCGGCAGATGCGCGCTGCGGTGCCTTTTTCAGGAGTAGAGATCGTGAAGACAGTCTTGTTCGCCGTTCCCGCACTGATGATCGCCGTTCCGACCGCGGCGCAAGTGATGGCGCCCACCGAATATGTCGCCGCCGCCGGCGCCAGCGACATGTACGAAATCACGTCGAGTCAGGTCGTGCTGGAAAGCACCGCCGATCCCAAAATCCGCCGGTTCGCGCAGATGATGATCACGCATCACACCAAGAGCACGGCGGACGTGAAGGCCGCCGCGGCCAAGGACCGCGTCACCGCCCCACCACCAGCGCTCAACCCGCTCCAGACCCAACTCGTCACGGAACTACGCGCCCAGCAGGGTCCGGCCCGCGATGCGGCCTATGTCACGCAGCAGAAGACCGCGCATGATCAGGCACTCAGCTTGCACAAGGCCTATGCGATGCAGGGTAGTGCCCGGGCGCTGAAGTCCGCTGCCGGCAAGATCGTACCGGTCGTGCAGAGCCATATTACGATGCTGAACAAGATGTGAGAATGCGCGGCGTGCTCGTGCTCGAGCGCGAGCACGCCGCCGGCCGCGGAACATTGGGCAGCATAGGGGCGGCGGTTCTCTACGCGTATCCCGCTGGGATCGAAGGCATTCCATCGCGATGACGCGTCGATACGCTAACGAGAATGACTTGCATTAGACGAAGTGATTGGTAAAGGCGCGTCAGCTTAAGGAGTTGACCCGACCATGACCGCCCTCTTCGCGCTGCTGGCCGCCACCACGGCTGCCCCCATGGCAGCGATCCCGGTATCCGATCCCGTCGTGGAGCCGCAGCGCTCCGACGAGATCGTCGTCACCGGTCAACGGACCGAGGGGAGCGACGATTACGGCGTGCGGACGCAGCGGACCGCGACCCGCCTGCCGCTGAGCCAGCGCGAGACACCCCAGTCGGTCAGCGTCGTCACCCGCGCGCAGATCGATGATTTTCAGCTCAACGACGTCAACGCGCTGCTGGCGACCGTGCCCGGGGTCAACGTGCTCGCGGGCGAGACCGATCGCTTTTACTATTCCGCGCGCGGATTCGATATCCAGACGTTCCAGATCGACGGCGTCGGCCTGCCCTTCTCGTTCGGCATCCAAACCGGGTCGATCGACACCGCGATGTACGATCGGATCGAGGTGGTGCGCGGTGCCCCCGGCCTGCTGTCGCCGACCGGCAATCCGTCGGCGGTCATCAACTTCATCCGCAAGCGCCCGTATCGCGAGCTCCGCACGTCGGCGAGCGCGCAATACGGATCGTTCGACAATCTGCGCCTCGACGCCGACGTCAGCGTACCGCTGACCGCGGACGGCAGCGTCCGGGCGCGGGCGGTGGGTGCGTATCTCGACACCGACAGCCATCTCGATCGCTACGGCCTGCGTCGCTGGACCGGCTATGGCATCGTCGAGGCGGATCTGGGTGCTAACACCGTGATCAGCGCGGGCTACGGTCATCAGGATCACAAAAGCCGTGGCGCGATGTGGGGCGCCAATCCGCTTTATTATACCGACGGGACGCGGATCGACCTCGACCGTTCCGCCAATTACGCGCCCGACTGGTCGAGCTGGGGTATCGTCGACCGGCAGATCTTCGGCGACGTGACGCACGATCTCGGGAACGGCTGGACCGCGAAGTTCACTGCATTGCGCAAGGCGACGGACGAGGACGACCGGCTGTTCTACGTCACCGGCAATCCCGATCGTACGACGGGACTGGGCATCGGCAGCTATCCTGGCGCGTTCAAGGGAGAGACCCGCAACCTGACGCTCGATGGCTATGTCGGCGGCCCGGTGTCCGTCGGCGGCCGCGCGCACGACGTCATGTTCGGCGTGACCCGCGGTGCCGAGAAGTATCTGCAATATTCCAGCTACGACAATGCCGCGATCGGCGTGTCGCTGCCGCTCGGCAGCTTCTTTCAGGGCAATTTTCCGGAGCCGACCTTCCCGACGCCTTATACCCTCAGCCTCGACACGCACACGCGACGCGAGACGGTTTACGGCCTCGTCCGCCTGAACCTCGCCGATCCGTTCAAGCTGATGCTGGGCGGCAACGCGACGCGGGCGCAGAGCGAGGGCGCATCCTACGGCACGCCGACCGATTACAACCGTTCCAAATTCCTGCCTTTCGTCGGCGCGACCTACGACCTGACGGCGAACGTCAGCGCCTATGCGAGCTTCACGACGATCTTCAATCCGCAGAGCCAGTTCGACGTGAACAACCAGCTGCTCGATCCGATCGAGGGCGACAATCTGGAAGCCGGGCTGAAGGGCGAATGGTTCGGCGGGCGTTTCAACGCCAGCGCCGCGGTGTTCCAGGCACGGCAGAAGAACACCGCCGAGGCCGCGGGCTTCGACACGGCGCTGGGCCGCACCCTCTATCGCGGGGTCGACGCCAAGTCGCAGGGGATCGAGGTGGAGATCGCCGGGCAGCCGGCGACCGGCATGCAGGTCACCGGCGGTTTCACCGTGATGCGCGTGCGCGGCGAGAACGACCAGCCGGTCCGCACCTTCGTACCGCGCAACACCGGCCGCCTCAACGTCACCTATTCGCCGCCTGCCCTGCCGGCGGTGAAGGTCGGTACGTCGATCCAGTATCAGGGCAGCTTCTACCTCGAACCCGGCACGGTGTCGTCCACCACCGGTCAGGCCGTCCGCCTGACGCAGGGCGACGTCGCGGTGGTCGACCTGCTCGCCCGCTACGAACTGACCGATCATGTCGCGCTCAGCGCCAACCTTCGGAACGTCACCAATGCCAAGTACCTGACCGCGTTGACGTTCGATCAGGGCCAATATGCCGCGCCGCGGACGATCCTCGGCACCATCAGCGTGCGGTATTGAGGGCCTTGCGGTGATTGCGGCAGCGCTGATCGCGATCGCGGTAGCCATCGGGCTTGTCCGGATCGGCTGGAACGGCCGGCGGCCCTTGGCGATCGCGGGCTGGACGCTCGCGACGACGGCGCTGCTCGGACTGGCGTGGCGCGAGGGGGCCTGGGGTATCGCCGTCGGCACGGTGGCGGGGATCGCCACGGCACTCACGCTGGTACTGCATGCCGGCTGGATGTCGCCCGCGAGGGTCACGCGGCCCGCACGCGAGGCGCCCGCGATCACGCTACCGCGACGCTGGAGCGATCTGGGCCGGCGCTGCGCGGTGTTCGTGCTGGTCGTGCCCGTCGCCTTCGCCGCGACGCAATGGCTGGCCTATGGCGCGCAGGCGATCGCGCGCCGTTCGGGAGCGGGGGACGCCGATGCGATCGTCCTGACGTTGTTCCTGCAACCGATATTATGGGGTATCGTCATGTCCTGGCAGATGACGCGGTCTGGCCTTGCGCAGATGGTCGTGCCGCCGGCGGGCGCCGCATTGATCGGCACCGTGTTGTGGTCCGCGTCGTGAGCCGGGCCACCATGCCCGAGGCGACGCTCGTCCGGCGCGCGCTCGGCGGCCATGCCGCGATCGGCCTGCTCGTCTCCGCCCTGCTGTACGTCATCGCGTTGACCGGATCGATCATCGTCGTCCACGATCGCTGGCAGCGCTGGGAACAGCCGGACATCGCGGAGACCGCGATCCTGTCGCCGCAGGCAGCACAGACGGCGATGCTGTCGGGACTGGCGCAGGATCGCGGCAAGCCGCGCACGACGCACCTGTATATCCGCATGCCGACGGGCGACCTGCCCCGCGCCGTCGTCACCACGGATCACAGCGCATGGTATGTCGACGGCGAGGGCCGCGTCGTCGGGAAGGAAGCGCATGCCTGGACCGAATTCGTCATCGGGCTGCACGAATATCTGCACCTGCCCGCGACCTGGGGGCTGATCCTCGTCGGCGGCCTCGGTGTCGCGCTCGCCGCACTGGCCGTCACCGGCGTGCTGGCGCATCCCCGCATCGTCCGCGATGCGTTCCGGCTGCGCACCCGCCACGATGGCCAGATCGCGCATGCCGACTGGCACAACCGGCTGGGCGTCTGGACGCTGCCGTTCGTGCTGGCGGTCACGATGACCGGCGCGTTTATCGGCCTCGGCAGCGTCGGCATCAGCGTCCTCGCACGCGGCTACACCGGCGGCGCGCTCGAAAAGGTCTATGCACCGGTCTTCGGCAACGAACCCGCGCCCGATGCCGCCGCCGCGCCGCTGCCGGATATCGCGACCGCCCTTGCGACGCTGCGCGCGCGCGTACCCGACGCGATCCCGACCTATGTCATCGTTCACGACCCCGGCACGCGCGGCCAGCATGTGCAGGTCATCGCCGAACACCCCCGCCGCCTGATCTACGGCGAAACCTATGCGTTCGATTCCCGTGGCGGGTGGCGCGGCCCCGTCGGCCTCGCCGATGGCGCGATCGGACAACAGGCTGCCGCGTCCGCCTATAACCTCCACTTCGGCAATTACGGCGGGCTGCCGGTCGAGCTCGCCTATATCGGACTCGGGCTCGCACTGTGCGTCGTCACCGCCACCGGCACGTCGCTGTGGTTGCAGAAACGCCGTCGTCGCGGACACGGCGGACACCGCCTGACGGCATGCTGGAACGCGGTCATCTGGGGTACGCCGGCCACGATCGTCGCCATGCTCTGGCTACGTGCGCTGGCCGGCCCGGAGGCACCGCTCGCCGGCGGCTTCTGGGCATTGCTGGCGGCGGGGATCGCACTTGCCGCCGTGTGGCCGCACCGGGCGACGGGTATCCGCCTTCGCACCCTGTTGGCGATCATGCTGGGCGTCACCGGCCTGCTTCATGTGATCGTCCTGCGTCCTGCATCCCCCGATGTGTTGGCGATCGATGTCGTGATTGCCGGCATCGCGGCGCTGCTCCTGATCCTCGATCACCGACCTGTTCGCGGCATTACCCCGATGGCAAACGGAAGGATCACACCCGAAGTCATCTGAAATCTGCATTCGCGCCGATCAATACAGATCGCAACGCACACAAACACTTCGGAGCGGAGAAAAGGGCCGGTTCAAGGCACATTTCCCAAAAACGACGTCATCATCGCCTGAATTCATTGCTTCCACCCGTCGCAGGGTTGACGCGATGGATCGCGGGCGTACGGCTGTCATCGGTCAAAGGAGCAAACGATGACTGATGAAACGTCCGATCTGAATGCTGTCGAACTAGCAACCGAATTGACGATTGCTTGGCTCGGCAACCCGAATACCCGTACGTCCGCCGATGAGGTTCCGGCCTTTCTCGGCAAGATGCACGACACGGTGTCCGCACTGCTTGGCGCGACCGGTACGATTACCGAAGCCCAGCCGGCCACCGAGTATACGCCTGCGGTGTCGGCGCGTAAGTCGCTGGCTTCGAAGGATCACATCATCTCGATGATCGACGGCAAGCCATACAAGACCTTGCGCCGCCATCTGGCGACTCATGGCATGACGCCTGCGGAGTATCGCGAACGTTATGGCCTGAAGCCGGATTACCCGATGGTCGCCGAAAACTATTCGGAAAGCCGTCGTGCGATGGCCAAGAAGATCGGTCTGGGTCGCAAGCCCGGCGCACGCAAGGGTGATGGCGGCGGCGCTGCCGCGGCTCAGGCCCGTCGCGGCCGCAAGCCGGCGGACACCGCCGAGGATTGATGCCGGACGCATGACGGTCCACCGCCCCCACGGGTGACCGGTACGGTAACGAAAAACGCGCGGTCGAGCCTGTCTCGATCGCGCGTTTTCGTGACCGTCACGTGGGCATCACTCCCCGAACGTGCCCTTGCGATACAGTAGCGTGATCGCGACCCGCCGGTTGCGCGGGTCGCCCGGCGCATCGGTGATGATCGGTTCGCGGTCCGCCACGCCCTCGATCCGTTCGTATCGCGTTTCGGGGACTCCGCCCAGCGCCAGCCGCCGGCGTGTCGCCTCGGCCCGCCCGGACGACAGCATCCAGTTGTTCATCGCGCGCGGATCGCCATAGGGAACGCTGTCGGTATGGCCGCGGATCATGATCGTGTTCGGCGTGCCGGTGATGGTGCTCGCGATCATGCCGATCAGCTCGGATGCCTTGGGATCGAGCGCGGTCGTCCCGAGCCCGAACATCGAATAATCGGCGGAATCGACCAGATCGATGCGCAGGCCGTCCTCGGTGGGTACGAAGCGGATGTGGCTGGCGAGCTTGGCCAGCCGCGACGACCCCTTGATCTTCTTTTCCAGTTCGTCCTTGATCGCCTGGAACGCCTGCCGGTCCAGTTGCACCGCGACCGGATTGCGCAGCGACCCCTTGTCGCCCGTGCCGCTTTTCTGCCCACCCGACTGGTTCATCGGAATACCGATCGAGGCGATTGGCGCGGACGCCGCTTTCGGACCGAGCTTGTTGTTGCTGAGGATCGATTCACCGCCCAGCACGCCGTTGCCACCCAGACCGGTGACCTTCTTGTCGAGCAAGGTCGGCGCGAAATAGTCGGCGATGCCCTTGCGCTGTTTCTCGGTGGTCGCACCCAGCAGCCACAGCAGCAGGAAGAACGCCATCATCGCGGTCACGAAATCGGCATAGGCGACCTTCCACGCGCCGCCGTGATGGCCGCCGTGGCCGCCATCGATGATCTTCTTGACGATGACGATCTTGGGCGGCTGGTTGTTGCCGTGGGGAGCGGCTCTGGCCACGTTACTTGCCCCTCAGCCCGTCGAACACCTCGGCGAAGCCGGGCTGGTTCTTGTGCGCGATGCCGGACCGCGCCGCCTCGATCACCAGCGGCTGCGGATGGCCGTGCAGCGAGGCGATGATGATCTGCTTGACGACATCGTAGATCGCGCCGTCGGCATCGATCACCTGCTTCAGGCGGCCGGCGAGCGGCGAGACGACGCCATAGGCCAGCAGCACGCCCATGAACGTGCCGACCAGGGCCGACCCGATCATGCCGCCCAGCACCGACGGTGGTTTGTCGATCGAGCCCATCGTCTTCACGATGCCGAGCACCGCGGCGACGATGCCAAGTGCAGGGAGCGAATCGGCCAGGCTGGTGAGCGTGGTGTGCGGCCCCTCGACCTCGTGATGATGCGTCTTGATCGAATGATCCATCACTTCCTCGACCGCGTGCACGTCGAGCGTGCCGGACGAGACGACGACGAGCCGCAGCGTATCGGCGATCAGATTGACGAGCGTATGATCGGCCAGCAGGCGGGGATATTCGGCGAAGACGGCGGAGGACTTGGGGTCCTCGACATGCGGCTCCAGCGCGATCGGGCCATCCATGCGCAGCATCTTCATCAGCTTGCTGACGAGGAAGATGACATCGAGATAGTCCTGCTTCTTGTACTTCGGTCCCTTGAACACCTTGGCGAGGCCGCCGCCCATCGCCTTCAGCTCGGTGGCCGAATTGCCGATGATCAGCGCACCGGCAGCCGCGCCGCCGATGATCAGCATCTCGTGCGGGATGGCGTGCATCACCGGGCCGAGCGCGCCGCCGGTGATGGCGAAACCGCCGAACACCATGGCGATCAGGACGACGATACCGATTGCAGGAAACACTGTGGGATACCCCCGTTTGCGCCGGCCACCCCGGCCATTCGATCACACCGGATTAACCGGATTTCCTAGACAAGTGGTTACCAAGCGCGCGGGTTTGTCGAAGTTGTCGCATCGATACGTCGCGCTCACGGACGCGGCGATGCGATCCGGGGCGCCGCGTGGCACTCCGGATCGCTGCAGTGCGCCGACGACGATGACGAATGTTATTTGAGGTAGTCGAACAGCGACAGGCTCGACAGCTTGCTGAAGCTCGCTTGCGAGGCCGACAGCGCGGTCATCATCTGCTGCAGCTGCACCACCGCCTCGGTGATATCGACCTGCTCCAGCTTGCCGCGCAGTTCGGCGCGGTCGGTGTTCGCCGTGGTCAGCAATTGCTGTTGCAGATCCACCCGCGCGCCGCGCGCACCGACCGATGCCTGCACGTCGGAGACCTTGTCGGTCGCCTTGCCGAGCGCGTCGAGCGAGCTGGCCGTGACGGCGGATACGTCGCCGCCCGTGGTCAGCGCCTCGGCGAGCCGGCTCAGCATCGCCAGCGTGTTGTCGTTGCCGCCGATGTCGAAGATGCGCCCGGCGTTTTCGGTCGCCTGGACCGACTGGCCTTCCGAGATCGGGACTTCGGATACGGCCGGCGTCGCGGCTGCGAAGGTGAAGGTGCCGTTGCCGTTGTCGGTGACGGCCTTGCCGCCGCTCGCCGTGCCGAACAGCGGCTGACCGCGCACGTTCTTGGTGTTGGCGAGGCTGACCAGAGATTCGACGATCGACTTCAGTTCGGTGCCGATGGCCTTGCGTGACGTATCGGTCTGCGTCCCGGTCGCGGCCTGCGTCGCCAGCTCGGTCGCGCGGGTCAATTGCGTGCCGATCTGCTTCAGGACGCTACTGGCCTGATCGAGCAGCGATCCGGCGAGCGTCATGTTGGCGCCGTAGACCACTGCATCCGAATCGCGACGGTCGAGCTCGGCGATCTGTTGCGACGCGGCAGGATCGTCGGATGGCTTCAGGATCTTCTTGCCGGTCGAGATCTGCGTCATCAGTTCGGACGCGCGGTCGTTCATCTTCGACATGCGCGATGACGCGTTGCTGTAGAACAGGCTGGTGGAGATCTGCATGACGCGCCTACCGAATGTCGAGGATGGTCTGCATGGTCTCGCGCGCGATCTGGATCACGCGGCTGGACGCTGCATAGGCCTGTTGAAAGCGGATCAGATCCACCGCTTCGGAATCGAGATTGACGCCCGTCGCGGCGGACAAGGCGGTCGCCGCCCCGTCGCGGATCGCGGTCTGGGCGTCGGCAATCGTGTTCTTCTGCTTGTACGCCGTGGCATTGCCGATCAGCAGCGTGGTCAGCGACGTTTCATAGCCCTTGCTAGTACGTATCGTTTCCAGCGCACCGAGGTTGGACGCATCCCGCACGCCGCCGCCACGGCCCGCGGCGATCTGGCTTCCGGCGGTGAACAGCGATGACACGGAAATATCGGTGGGGGAGTCGCCGACCGAGAACATAGCGATACCGGTCGCTCCGGTCTGGTCCTTGCCCGCCGTCTGATTGCCGTTGATCCCCGCGACGAATTCGCCGGCGATCGCATTCAATTCCTGGCGGATCGCATCGACGCGCTCGGCCCCGTCCATGATGCCGGCCAGCGTCCCGCCGTTCGGCGTGATCTGCGTGGTGGTGTTGCGCAGGGTGACGGAAAAGGCGACCTTACCGTTGTCATCGCGGGCATAGGACACGGTCCCGGTCATCGCACCCGCGACGAAGGCCGGACCCGACGATCCACCGATGCTGACGCTTGCGCGACCGATCGAATCCATCTTGGTATCGATGTCGACGAGTTCGCTCATCTGCGACAGGATCGTATCGCGCTGGTCCATCAGCTGCGCCGCGGCGGTGCTGCCCGGTTGCGAGCGGCTGATCCCCTCGTTGATCTTGGTCAGCGAACCGGCGAGCGAGGTCAGGCTCTGCGCCGCCTGATTGCCCGCGGTATCGAGATCGGCATCGACCTGATCGAACGCCTGTCCGGTCGCCTTGAAGGCGATCGCCGCCGAAGATGCGGCGCTGAACATACCGGTGCGCAAGGCCGTCGAATCGGGTTCGGCCGCCAGTGCCTGTGCGGAACCGAAGAACGACGTCACACGCGTGGTGAGCTGGTTGCCGGTAAGCGCGCCCTGAATGCGGTCGAGCCATTCCGCGCCCTTGGTGGTGCGGGTCAGATCGCTGGTCGTCGCGCGCAATGCGGTCGCGGAATAGGCATCGGTCGAGCGGTTGACGCCCGACAGGTACACGCCGTTGCCGGCGCCGTAGCCGTTGATCGATCCGCTGCCACCGGCGACCTCGTTCAGCGTCACAGCACGGCGCGCGTAGCCGACCGTGCTCACGTTGGCGATGTTCTCGCCCACGGTCGCTAGCGCGGTCTGGTACGCGCGGACGCCTGACGCGCCGATCGACAGCATGTCGCTCATTTGGGCGGGTCTGCCGTAGAGTCGTTAAGATCGGATTGCGACTTGGCCAGAAAGTCGGTCATCGCCTTGCCGATGCCGAGCGGCATCGTCTCCGACATCGCCTGCGCGACGCGGGCATCCTGCATTTCGGTGAAGGTATCGAGCGCCTTCGAATCGAAAAGGGGGTCGGCGAGCTTCGCCTGCCGCATGCTCTTCAGCATCATGCCGGTGAACACCGCCTCGAATTGCTGGCCGGCTTTTTTAAGGTTGTCGGCGCTCTTGAGGCGCGACGTATCGGTCGAGATGCCACCGACGTTCGAGACCGGCGCGATACTCACAGCACGATCAGTTCTGCACGGAGCGCACCAGCTTCCTTAAGCGCCTCGAGGATCGCGACGAGGTCGGCGGGAGATGCACCGATGGCGTTCACGGCCTTCACCACATCCGCCAGCTTGGGGCCGGGATTGAGCAGGAACATCGGTTTCTTCTCCTCTTCGACCGACACGTTGGACTTGTTCTCCAACGCGGTCTGGCCCTGGCTGAACGGTGCCGGCTGGCTGATCCGCTGGTTCTCGTCGATGCGCACGGTCAGCTTGCCGTGCGTCACCGCGGCAGGACCCACCCTGACCGCAGAGTTGATAACGACCGTTCCGGTGCGCGCATTTACAATTACTTTTGCCGACGGCTCGGCAGAGGTGACTTCGAGGTTCTCGATCGTCGACATCAGCGTCGCGCGAACGTCGGCGCCCTGCGGCGCGCGCACCGCGACGGACACACCGTCGACCGCCTGCGCGGTGCCGAAGCCGAGCTTGGCATTGATCGCCTGCGCGACGCTTTGCGCGGTGGTGAAATCGGAGCGGGCGAGGTTGAAGGTCAGCATCGGCGCCGAATCGAACCCGGTGGCGACGGCGCGTTCGACGGTGGCGCCTTCGGGAATGCGACCGGTGGAGGGGACGTTGACGACGATCTTCGACCCGTCCGCGCCCTCCGCACCCAGCCCGCCGACGGCGAGGTTGCCCTGCGCCATCGCGTAGATCTGGTTATCCGCGCCGAGCAGCGGGGTGAGGACGAGGCTGCCGCCGCGGAGCGACTTGGCCTTGCCCATCGAGGCGACGGTGATGTCGAGGCGCTGGCCGGGCTTGGCGAAGGGCGGCAGCTCGGCGGTGATCAGCACCACTGCGGCGTTCTTCATGCCGGGGTTTGCGCCGGGCGGCAGTTGCAAGCCGAAACGCGAGGCGACGGCTTTCAGCGACTGCACGGTATATTCGAGGTTGTCGTCGCCGGTGCCGGGCAGACCGACCACGACGCCATAGCCGGTGAGCTGGTTCGAGCGGATGCCCTGGAAACCGCCGAGGTCCTTGATGCGGTCCGCCGACGCGGGCGCGGCGAGGCACAGGGTCGCGATCAGCGAAGCGAGGAGACAGCGGAACATGACGGACAGCCTGCGCATCAGATGGTTAACGAAGCGTCAAAACGGCGAGATGACGGAGAAGAAGCGGCTGAGCCAGCCCTGCCGCCCGGCGCGGGCGACGTCGCCCTTGCCGGTGTAGGCGATCTGCGCATCGGCGACGCGGGTCGACAGCACGCGGTTGTCGGCGCTGACGTCGGCGGTGCGGACGATGCCCTTGATCCGGACGAATTCATCGCCGCGGTTGAGCGTGACGCGCTTCTGGCCCTGCACCAGCATCGTGCCGTTGGGATAGACCTCGGCGACGGTGACCGAGACTTCGCCCGACAGCGAGTTGGCCTGATCCGCCTGCCCCTGCCCGTTGAAGCCCCGGCCGCCGCTGAGCGTCGCATCGGTGGTGTTGAACAGGTTGAGCGGACCGGTGGTCGGCAGCGTGATGCTGCCCTGCCCCTTCGAATCGAGCTTGGAGCTCGACGATTTGGAGGCGGCGGTGCGCTCGACCAGCACGATCGTCAGCGGATCGCCGACGCGGCGGGCGCGCCAGCCTTCGTACAAAGGCGCATAGCCGTCGCTCGCCTGAAAGATCGAGCCGTTGGCGGGGGCCGGCGCGGGCGCGACCGGCGCACGGACGACGGTGAAGTCCTCCGCCGGCTTCTTCTTGCCGAAGATGCTGGCGTCGGCCTGACCGGGCACGAGCGCGGCGAGGACCAGCAGGCCGGATGCCGCGGCGAGCGCGATCTCTGCCCAGTGGCCGGCGACAAACGCGCCGGGGCGGAAAGGATTCGGTGCGGAGGCCATCAGAGGTTCTGGTTCACGTATTTGAGCATTTCGTCGGAGGACGAGATCATCTTGGAATTGACCTCATAGGCGCGCTGCGTCTCGATCATGTCGACGAGTTCCTCGACGACGTTGACGTTGGAGGCTTCGAGATTGCCCTGCCGCACGCGGCCACGGCCGTCCTCGCCCGCGATGCCGAGATTGGCGGCGCCCGAGGAGGCGGTTTCCTTCAGGTAATTGTCGCCGGTCGACTGCAATCCGGTGGGATTGGCGAAGCTGGCGACCTGAATCTGGCCGATGTTGGTGCCTTCGGTCTGGCCGGGCACCTGCGCGGTGACGGTGCCGTCGGTGCCGATCGTCACCTGCGTCGCATTGGTCGGCACGGTGATGCCGGGCATCACCTGATAGCCTTCCGACGTGACCAGCAGGCCTTCGGGCGAGCGGTTGAAGTTGCCGGCGCGGGTGTAGCCGAGCTCGCCGCCGGGCAGCTGCACCTGGAAATAGCCGTCCCCGTCGAGCGCGAGATCGAAGCTGTTGCCGGTCTGCGTCAGCGAGCCCTGCGTGTCGATGCGGGCGGTGCCCTGCACCTTCACGCCGGTGCCGAGGTTGAGGCCGGTGGCGTATTTGGTTTCCGCGGTCGACTGCGCGCCGGGCGCGGTGATCGTCTGGTAGGCCAGGGTCTCGAACGCGGCGCGATCGCGCTTGAACCCCGTCGTGTTGACGTTCGCGAGGTTGTTCGAGATGACCCGCATGCGCGTATCCTGGGCGTCGAGCCCGGTTCGCGCGATGTGCATGGCGGAGGAGGACATCGTGTCTGTTCCTTAGCTCGGGAGACGCATCACGGAGGTGCTGCTCTCGTCCATATCCTTGGCCGACTTCATCAGATTGGCCTGAACTTCGTAGCTGCGCTGGTTCTCGATCATGTCGACCAGAGCCTGCGTCATGTTGACGTTGGAGCCTTCGAGCGCGGCGCTCTGCACCTTGGCGTCCATGTTGGCGGGCAGCGTGCCGCCGCCCTTGACGCGCAGCAGATTGTCCATGCCCTTCAGCGTCACCGAACCCTTGGTATCGACCAGCTTGAGCCGGTCGAGCACCTGCGGGTTGCGGACGTCGCCGCCCTGCGGCACGATAGTGATCGTGCCATCGGCCGCGATCGACAGGCTGTCGTGCGGCGGGATCGTGATCGGGCCGCTCTGGCCCTGCACGATGAAGCCGTCGCCGGTCTGGAGCACGCCCGAGGGCGCGATCTCGAGGTCGCCGCGGCGGGTATAGGCTTCGCTGCCGTCACCCGCCTGCACCGCCAGCCAGTCGGTGTTGCCGGTGATCGCGACGTCGAGCGCGCGCCCGGTCGACTGGATCGCGCCGGGGGCACGATCGGCGTCGGTCACCTCTTCGCTGGTCGGCGCGCGCGCTTCGAGTTGCGCGCCGCCGCCCTTCAGCTCGATCCGGTCGAAGACGACGCGGTCGGCGCGGAAGCCCGTGGTGGACACGTTCGCCATGTTGTTGGCGATCGCCGCCTGCGCCTGCATGTGCGCACGCAGGCCCGTCGCCGCCGTGTAGACCAACTTGTCCATTTACGCGCCTCCGCTCCGCTGTCGCTTAGTTGCGGATCTGGATGATGGTCTGCGAGACCTGGTTCGCGGTATCGAGCGCCTTCGAGTTCGCCTGGAAGTTGCGCTGTGCCGCGATCAGGTTGACCAGTTCCTCGGTGATGTCGACGTTCGATCCCTCGATCTGGCCCGACATCAACGAACCGAAGCCGTCCGCGCTCGCCGACCCCATCGACGCCGAACCCGACAGACCGGTTGCCGACCAATAGCTGTTACCGATCTGGCGCAGGCCGGTGGGCGTCGAGAACTTCGCCAATGCGACCTTACCGAGCGGCACGATGTCGCCGTTCGAGAAGCTGGCCGAGATCAGACCTTCGGAGTTGACCGTCACGCCGGACAGCTGGCCGACCGCGACACCGTCCTGCGTCTTGCTGTTGACGGCGAAAGCCGACGACAGCTGCGTCGAATTGGCGAGGTCGAGCGTCACCGTCTGCGCGGCTGCGCCGGACAGCGGGATGAACTGCTTGAACTTGATCGGCGCGAGCGGGTTCGCGACGGTTCCCTCCGACGTCGACGCGATGGCGCCGGTGGAACTGAACTTGATGACTGCCGGGTTGGTGCCGCTTTCGGGAACCATCTTGTCGTCACCGATATAGGTGTGGACCACCCACTTGCTCAGGCCGTCCGCCTCCGGCGCTGCCCGAACGTAATAATTGGTCATCGTCATCGGGTTGCCGTTGGCATCGTAGATGCGCGTCGCGACCGAGTTGTTGTAGGTCGTCGTATCGGTACGGTCGAACGCCTTCTGGTTGACGGTCGACGTCGCCGACAGGTTGATGCCCGTGGCGACCTGCTTCGTCGCTTCCGGCGTACCGCTGGTCTGCTGCAGCTGCAGGTTGGTCAGGCCATCCTCGCCCGTCGCAGTGACGTTGCCGTCGCCATCGACCGGATAGACCAGCAGCAGGCTGCCCTGGCTATCGACCACGTTGCGCGTCGAATCGACCGAGAAGGACCCGTTGCGGGTATAGGCGATCGCATCGCTCGCGCCCGACGTGCGAACCGTGAAGAAACCTTCGCCCATGACGGCGAGGTCGAGCGCGTTGGTCGTGCCCTGAAGGTTGCCGTTCTTGAACTGCTGCTGCGTCGCCTTCACGATCACGCCCGAACCGACCATCTTGCGCGGATCGGTCGAGACGCTCGATGCGATGACGTCCGAAAACTCGACACGGCTCTTCTTGAAGCCGGTGGTCGAGACGTTCGCGAGGTTGTGCGAGATCGTGTTCATGTCGGTCTGCGAAGCCTGGAGACCGGAGAGCGAGGTATAGAAGGACATCGGGTTACTCCTTGGAAGCGTAGATCAGTGTAAGGACGGGATCAGGTGGCGGAACGGACGTCGGACGGGTCGACGTCGCCGACCCCCACGACCTTGAGCTTGGGTGCGCCGCTGGAAGGCAGCGACACGGATTCGACCGGCGCCCAGACGAGCGTGCGGCTGTTGACCGTCTTGTCGCCGTTGGTGGCGAAGGCGGTGATGGTGAAGGGACCGGCGCCGACGTCGTTGCCCGAACCGTCCTTGCCATCCCATTCGAAGGTTGCGGTGCCCTTGGCGTGCTTGCCGATCTGCATCGAGCGAAGCGTACCGCCCTGGGCGTCGGCGATGGAGATGGTCACCTGCGACGCGTCGCTGTCGAGTTCGACCGCGCCATCGAGACCGCCGGTCGAACGCGGGTAAGCGGTCGACCCCTCGGTCAACACGGTCTTGCCGACATAGCTCATCGCATCGCTGGCGCTGGTCGAGCCGAGTTTGGTCGCGACGCCGCTGAGCGTCTTGTTCATCTCGCTGATGCCGGCGACGGACGAGAATTGTGCCATCTGGGCGACCATCTGGGTGTTGTCCATCGGCTCGAACGGATCCTGGTTCTTGAGCTGCGTGGTGAGCAGCGTCAGGAAATCGGACTGGTCGAGCGTCGTCTTGGTCTTGCCGGTCGCGGTCGAGGCGCCGGTCGCGGTCGTCCCCGCGGCCGGCTTGGCGCGGGTGATGCCGAGATTCTGGAGCGTGCTGTCGAACGCGGTGGATGTCGTTGCCATGTCTTAGCGGCCCAGCTTGAGGGTATCGATGGTGAGCTGCTTGGCAGTGTTCATCACCTCGACGTTGTTCTGGTAGGAGCGCGCGGTCTCCATCATGTCGACGAGCTCGCGGCTTTCATCGACGGCGGCCTGGAAGATGTTGCCGTCCTTGTCCGCCAACGGATTGTTGGGGTCATAGACCTTGGTCGGTGCTTCGCCCGCGGTGACGATCTTTTCGACGTCGACGGTCGCGAGACCGCTCGCCGCGTCGAAGCTGGTGCGGAACACCGGCTTCATCGTCTTGTACGCGGTCTCCGCGGAACCCGTCGTCCCGCCGGCATTCGCCAGGTTGGACGCGGTGGTGTTCATGCGGATCAGCTGCGCGCTCATCGCGCGGCCGGCCACCTGGAACACGCTCATCGGATCGGCCATCGGCTTATTCCCCCTTCAGCGCGCGGGTGATCTGGCCGATCCGTCCGTTCAGGAACGACAGCGTCGTCTGATACTGGACGGCGTTTTCGGCGAAGGCGGTCTGTTCCTGGTTCAGCTCGACCGTGTTGCCGTCCATCGAGGTCTGCAACGGCACGCGATATTTGGTCGCGGCGTCGATGCCCTTCTGACCGACCCCATCCAGACCGGCATCGTTCTCCATCGACGAGAGCGCCGACTTGAAATCGATGTCGCGGGCCTTGAAGCCAGGCGTCGAGGAATTGGCGATGTTCGACGCGAGCACACCCATGCGTTGCGAACGCACTTCCAGGGCAGCCCCGTGAACTCCGAACAGACTGTCTGCGGCCATCGGCCCAAATCTCCGGCGCACCATTGCGCTGCCGAGGACTAAGCAACCGCCGTGCCAGTTTTCGTTTTTGCGGTGCGGGAACGTCTTTTTTGTTGCTTTGCCGGGCTACCTAGGTGGAGCGGCAAGCGGAACGGCAAGCGGTTGCCGGACCTTGCCGGAGAGCGGCAATGGCTGCCGGTCGGCAACGTGAATGGTTAGCGACGCGTTCGTCTCGACCGTATCATCTCGTTCGCCGTCCATACTCCCCGGACTCGCTCTAGCCATGCGGGATGCAGCACGCCCGGAATAAACTGGCCCGCCGCTTGCAAAGCCCCGCGTATGTTGATCGCCCAGCTCTTCGATCCGATCGCGCTCGCCATCGTCGGCGGCGGTACCGCCCTCGCCACCGTCTTGCGTGCACCGGCACGCGACGCGGCCCGCGCGATATCCGCCCTGCGTATCCTCGTCCGCCGACGGTTCGCCGCCGATGCACTGCTGGAACAGGTCGCCGCACAGGCGCGGATCGCCAAACGCCACGGTATCATCGCGCTCGACAAGTCGGTGATCGCCGATCCCGATGTCGCCGCCGCCGTCGCCGCGATTGTCGACGGCGCGATCCCGCGCGAGGTCGAGGCGTTGTTGCGCTATCGTCGGCAGGCGCGGATCGAACGGCATGTCGCCGCCGCCGACATCTGGTCCGCCGCGGCCGAGGCCGCACCGGCCATGGGTATGGTCGGTACGCTGATCGGCCTCGCCGGCATGTTCGCCAACATGACCGACCCCCGGGCGATCGGCGGCGCGATGGCGATCGCGCTGCTCGCCACGCTGTATGGCGCATTGCTGGCCAATCTCGTCTTCATGCCGATCTGTCATCGCCTGCGCGCCGCCGGCCGTATCGAAGCATTCGAACGCGCGCGGATCGAAGCACCCTTGGTCGCGCTCGCGTTGCGCGAGACGCCGCGACACCATTTGCAGAGCGTCGCATGACCGGCGCCGCGACCTATCCCGAAACATCCGCGTCGAAGCCGCTCTGGCTGGTGACGCTCGCCGATCTGGCGCTGTTGCTCGTCGGCTTCTTCGTCCTGATGCAGGCCAGCGAGAAGCCGCGCGCGGTCACCGACGCATTGCGCACGAGCTTCGGCGGCGCGCCCGTCGCCGCGTCGGCCCCGTTGCCGGTGATGGCCGCGGGCCTGCTCGACTTCGCACCCGGATCGGCAACCTTGCCCGAGAGCCCCGCCGCCGTGATCGCCTGGGCGCGCGAGGGCGTCCGCGATCCACGCGTCGCCCTGACCGTTACCGGGTCGACCGACGGCAGCACCGCCGATGTCGATCCCGCTACCGGAAGCGCCGCGATCCTCGCGGCAGACCGCGCCCGTACTCTTGCCGCGGCCCTGGCGCCGATCAGCCGCCGCATCACCGTCACCACTGCTCCTCGTCCCGGCCGCCGCGCCGCGGTCGTTACCCTCGCCTTCGTGGGCGAACAGCCTTCCACAGCGGACCGTCAACCATGATCCTTCCCCTGCTTCTCGCCGCAGCCCCGATCGGGGGTGCCGTCGTCTTTCAGGATACCGCCGGCCTCGATCGCGCCGTGGCTGCCTTCACAAGCCGCCCGATCGGGGCGGAGGGAGGCGCGCGTACCGCGATCGATACGCGGCTGCGATTGGCGCAATGTTCGACCGTGGCGCTCGCATGGCGGACCGAAGCGCATGACGCCGTCGTCGTTTCGTGCAACGGACCTGACTGGCGCATCTTCGTGCCGGTGATCCGACCGGCCGCTGCTACGCCGGCGCCGGCCGCGGCCCGCCCGACCGTCATCGCCGCCACCAAGGCCGAACCCGTCATCCGGCGCGGCGACCCTGTTATGATCGCCGCCGGATCGGATGGATTCTCCATCACGCGGGAAGGCGTGGCGATGGGCGACGCCCCGCCGGGCGGCCGTTTCATGGTCAAGGTCGAGGATTCGAAAAGCCCGGTCCAGGCGATCGCACTGGAAGCGGGACGCGCCACCTTGCCGGGCTGGGGCGAATAGCCGCGTCAGGTATCGGAATCTTTTTGTTAAAGTAGCGTCGAAGGCGGTCGTTTAATCCCATGTCAGGCAACACAGATAGGTGCAGACATGGTAGAATCGATCGGCTCAATGCCGCTAAGTGGAAGTGGGAGCGTAGCACGCGTCGCCGCACCCGCGGCTGCGCCGTCGGTGCAACCGGCTCTGCAGCAGGCATCGCAACAGGCGCCGGCTCCGGGCGTCAGCACGCAACTGAGTGGGCTCGCGAAATCTCTTGCCTCCTCGCCTCCGGTCGACAGCGACCGGGTGGGCGTGATCAGGAAGGCGATCGAGAATGGCTCGTTCCCGATTTTGCCGACGACGATCGCCGACCGGCTGCTCGCACTCAAGCTGAACTGGGACGGCCATGAAGCGGCGTGAAGCCCTGATCCGCGTAATCGACGCGTTGCATGCCGAGATTGCAGCGCTGAAGACGAACGACGTGGTCGCACTGGAACGTGCGACGCAGGACAAGCTCGCCGGGATCGAACAGGTCGCCGCGCTCGGAACCGGCCCCGCTGGCGACGAGATCCGCGAATTGGCGGACGAGGCGAACCGGCTGAACGAGACCTGCCGGATCTACGTCAACCTGATGGCGGCAAATGTTCGCCGCCGCCTGCAAATCCTGACCGGCGATGCCGGCCACGGCTTCCGCCCGACATTGGTGTCGGCTTACGCTTGAGCTGATTTATCGGCTGGCGGTCTAGTGGCCCCTCCACACCCCCGCCCCTACCCTCGCCGCCCTCACCTTCCCGTCATCCCGGCGAACGCTAGGACCCAGGGATGGGCTGGATGAGCGGAAGCGAACCACCAGCAGCCGCGTGCGTCCATGGGTCCCGGCGTTCGCCGGGATGACGAATGACTTAGAACTGGCACAGCTCTTGCTGAAACATCCCTGACAACAGGGGCATGTTCTTTCCGCAATGACCGTCAATCCGATTTCTGCCGGACGCATCCAATCCGCGATCGCGCTTGCGAGCAGCAAGACGGGCGTGGATTTCGACTATCTGCTCGGCCAGGCCAAGATCGAGAGCGGCCTCAACGCCAATGCGCGTGCCGGCACCTCGTCGGCGTCGGGCCTGTACCAGTTCGTCGAACAGAGCTGGCTTGCTGTCGTCAAGAAGCATGGCGCGGAGCACGGCCTCGGCTGGGCGGCGAACAGCATCGGCCAGACCGCGGGCGGCCGCTACACCGTCGGCGACAGCGCGACCCGCTCCGCGATCCTCAACCTGCGCAACGACCCCACCGCCGCCTCGCTGATGGCGGCCGAACATGCTTCCGACAACAAGGACGTGCTGGAAGGCTCGCTCGGCCGTTCGGCCAACGGCACCGACCTGTACATGGCGCATTTCCTGGGCATCGGCGGCGCGAGGAAATTCCTGTCGGCGATGCAGACCAATCCCGGCGCCGCCGCGGCATCGCTGTTTCCGCAGGCTGCCGGCGCCAATCGCTCGATCTTCTACGGCTCGAACGGCCAGCCGCGCTCGCTCTCGGCGATCTACGATCGCTTCGCCACCAAGCTCGGCACCGCAGCCGACAGCGTCAGCGAGACGCGCAACGCCAACCTCGCCTTCGCCGCGCAGGCGCTCGCGCTGGGCGACGATTCGACCGTCGTCACCGGCGGCAACCAGAGCGCCGAGGACGCGCTCGCCTGGGCGACGCAGGCGATGAACCGCTTCGGCAACAAGGCTGCGGCCGGCGCCGACAGCCTGCTGCGCCCGTCCCCGAACAACGCGAGGCTCGCCTATATGATGCTCGCCAGCATGGGAGGCCGCTGACGTGAACAAGCTGCTCGCCACCGGCCGCGGCGCGGCGCTGCCGCTCGCCATCCTGCTGCTCGTCGTCGTGATGGTCGTGCCGATCCCGGCGTTCCTGCTCGACATCTTCTTCGTCGCCAATATCGCGATCAGCCTTGCGGTGCTGATGGTGTCGCTCAACGCGCAGAAGCCGCTCGATTTCTCGTCCTTCCCGACCGTCCTGCTGTTCGCGACGCTGTTCCGCCTGGGCCTCAACGTCGCCTCGACCCGCATCGTGCTGGTCCACGGCCATGAGGGCGAGAGCGCGGCGGGCCATGTCATCGAGGCGTTCGGCACCTTCCTGATCGGCGGCGATTACGTCGTCGGCATCTTCGTCTTCGCGATCCTGATGATCATCAACCTGATCGTCGTCACAAAGGGCGCAGGCCGCGTATCGGAAGTCTCCGCGCGCTTCACCCTCGACGCGCTGCCCGGCAAGCAGATGGCGATCGACGCCGATCTCAACGCCGGCCTAATCACGCCGGAAGACGCCAAGAAACGCCGTGTTGAAGTCGCGACCGAGGCCGATTTCTACGGTTCGATGGACGGTTCGTCCAAGTTCGTGAAGGGCGACGCGGTAGCCGCGCTGCTGATCCTTGCCGCCAACATCATCGGCGGCCTGATCCTCGGCCCGGTCAGCCACGGCATGACCATCGCCGCTGCGGCGAAGGGGTATATCCTGCTGGCGATCGGCGACGCGCTGGTCGCGCAGCTGCCCTCGCTGATGCTGTCGATCGCCGCCGCCGCGATCGTCACCCGGGTGTCGTCGGACAAGGATCTCGCCGGCCAGATCGGCGGCCAGTTCGGCTCCCCGCGCACCTGGACGCCGGTCGCGATCATCCTCGGACTGCTCGGCCTGCTGCCCGGCATGCCGCACATGATCATCCTCTCCACCGCCGCGCTCGCCGGGTTCGCCGCATGGAAGCTGCGCCAGATCGAGCGCCGCCCCGTCGCCGCCACGCTGCCCGCCGTCGCCGAGGAACCCGCCGACCCGTCGAAGATCGACTGGGACGAGGTGACGGAGGGCATGCAGGTCAATTTTGACATCGGCTATGGGCTGGTGCCGCTGGTCGATCCGCGCCGCGGTGCGCCGCTGATGGGGCGGATCACCGGCGTTCGCCGCCAGCTGAGCCGCGACCTGGGCTTCGTAGTGCCGCAATGCCGGGTGCGCGACGACATCAACCTTGCGCCCTACACCTATCGCATCGTCGTCAACGGCGTCGTGCTGGGCGAGGATCAGGTTTCGCCCGACGAGATGCTCGCGCTCGATACCGGTCAGGCATACGGCGATCTCCACGGCAAGAAGGCCAAGGACCCGACCTTCGGGCTCGATGCGACCTGGATTCCCGCCGGCGATGCGGATGCGGCGACCGGCGCGGGGTTCCTCGTCGTCGACGCCGGCACCGTCATGGCGACGCACCTCAACCATGTGCTCGGCGCCAACGCCACCGACCTGCTGGGACCGGACGAGGTCCAGTCGCTGCTCGACGGGCTGAAGGAGCGTGCGGCGCAGCTCGTCGCATCGCTGACGCCCAATCCGCTACCGCTCACCACCCTCACCCAGGTCCTGAAGGGCCTGCTTGCGGAGAATATTCCGTTGAAGGAATTCCGTCGCATCGCGCAGGCGATCTCGGTCGCCGCCACGCGCAGCGCCGATGCCGAGGAGATCATCGAACTGATCCGTCCGGAGCTCGGCCCGCTGATCATCCAGAAGCTGTGCGGCGTGCGCGAGCCGTTGCGGGTGATGACGCTGGAGGGGCAATTGGAAGGACTGCTCGGCCAGGCGGCACGTGCCGACCAGTCGCGCCGCCATGTGATCGAACCCGACCTCGGCCGCCGCATCGTCGATGCGCTGCAACAGGCGGCGCAACCGCTGATCGCCGAGGCCAAGCCGTTCGCGCTCGTCGTCCAGCCCGCGATCCGCATCGCGATCCGCAAGCTGGTAAAGACCGTACTGCCCGATACGCCGGTGCTGTCGTTCTTCGAAGTCCCTGAAGAAAAGGCGGTCGAGGTCGTCGCGGTGATCGGTGGATCGCAGCAGCATCAGGCGCTGGCGGCATGAGCGCCGAACCGATGAAGCTGGCGTTCACCGACGCCCAGCCGGCCCCGGCCGCGCTGATCCCGGTCCAGCCGCTCACCTATTCGCGCGTGTCGCGGCCCGGCGGCGATCAGGAAACGATGATCCGGCAATATCTGCCGCTCGTCCGCCGCATCGCCTGGCACGTCCATGGATCGATGAGCACAATCGTCGATGTGGAGGATCTGGTGCAGATCGGCCTCGTCGCGCTGGTCGAGGCCGTGGGACAAGCCGCCGAGCAAGGCGCGCAATTCCGTGCCTATCTGCAAACGCGGCTGCGTGGCGCGATGATCGATGAATTGCGGCGACAGGCGACGACGACTCGCGGCGCGATGCGGCGACGCCGGCAATATCACGCCGCCATCGCCACGGTGACGGCAAGGACCGGCCGTGCGCCGGACGAAGCGGCACTCGCGACGGAACTCGGCGTATCCGTGGAGAAATTGCGTGCGGACTATGAAACGGCGGACGCGGTGAGGTTCGAATCGATGGACGAGGTCTATGCCGACGACCTGCCGTGGTTCGCCGACGACACACCCGACGCGTTCGAACAGCTGGCGGAGAGTGACCTCCGCGACACGCTGATCGCCGCGATCACATCACTGCCCGAACGAGAGGCGCAGGTGATCCAACTGTATTACGTCGAGGAATTGAACCTCGAGGAGATCGGGCAGGTGCTGGGCGTCGGATCGGCGAGAGTGTGCCAGATCAAGGCCGCCGCTCATGCAAAGTTGAAGAAGGCGCTGTCGAGGAAAGTATAGCCAAAGTCCTCCCCCGCGAGGGGGAGGACTATATCAGACCTAAGCCACCACGGCCTTCGACCGTGCGGCGAAGCTCTTCCTCAGCTTTTGCAACTTGGGCGGGATCACCGCCATGCAATACGGGTTCGAGCGGCCCGAGGTTTCCCAATAATCCTGGTGGTAACCCTCCGCCGGATACCATTCCGTCATCGGCTCGACGGTGGTCACGATCGGCTTTGACGATTCCGCCTGCGCGCGGTCGATCGCGGCGCGCATCTCGGCTTCCTGTGCATCGTCGGCCGGGAACACTGCCGAGCGATATTGCGTGCCGACGTCGTTGCCCTGCCGGTTGAGCTGCGTCGGATCGTGCGTCGCGAAGAAGATGTCGAGCAGGTCGCCGAGCTGCAGCTGTTCGGGATCGAAGCCGATGCGGATCGCCTCGGCATGGCCGGTGTCGCCGCCGCAGACCTGCTTGTAGGTGGGATTGGGCACCGAACCACCGATATAGCCGCTCTCGACGCTCTCCACGCCGATCACGTCCTTGAACACCGCCTCGGTACACCAGAAGCAGCCGCCGGCCACCGTCACATAATCCGTCATTACGCGTCTCCTTTGCTCCCCATGTAGGAACGGGCTAGAGCGCGCAAAAGGCGGGAGCAGATCAGGTGACGTTGAACGGCAAGGTAATGGTGACCGGCGGTGCCGGCTATATCGGCAGCCATGCAGTGCTCGCGCTGCTCGATGCGGGCTATGACGTGGTCGTGGTCGACAATCTCGTCACCGGCTTCGACTGGGCGGTGGATTCCCGCGCGACGCTGGTGCAGGCGAATATCGAGGACGATGCGGCGGTGCGTCGCGCGATCCGCGAGCATGGCGTGCGGGCGATCATGCATTTCGCCGGTTCGGTGGTGGTGCCGGAATCGGTCAGCGATCCGCTCAAATATTACCGCAACAACACCGCGGCGACGCGTGCGCTGCTCGAAAGCGCGGTCGTCGAGGGCGTGCCGCACTTCATCTTCTCGTCCACCGCCGCGACGTACGGCACGCCGGTGAAGGTGCCGGTGCAGGAAGGCGACCCGACCGTCCCGATCAATCCCTATGGCATGTCCAAGCTGATGACCGAGGCGATGCTGCGCGACGTCGCGGCGGCGCATCCGATCAACTATTGCGCGCTGCGCTATTTCAACGTCGCCGGCGCCGATCCCGAAGGCCGATCCGGCCAGTCGACGGTGGGCGCGACGCATCTGATCAAGATCGCGGTCGAGGCGGCGACCGGCAAGCGCGACGCGGTGTCGGTGTTCGGCACCGACTTCGACACCCCCGACGGCACCGGCGTGCGCGATTATATCCATGTCAGCGACCTCGCCGCCGCACATGTCGCCGCACTGGAATTGCTGGTCGCCGAGCCGACGCGCAGCCACACGCTCAACGCCGGCTACAATCGCGGCTTCTCGGTCAACGAAGTGCTCGATGCGGTCGATCGCGTCACCAACCTGACGATCCAGCGCCGCTACGAAGGGCGTCGTGCCGGCGACCCCGCCGCTCTGGTCGCGGACAATACAGCGATCCTTGCCGCCCTGCCCTGGCGTCCGCAACGCGACGACCTCGATACGATCGTCAAGGATGCGCTTGCCTGGGAACGCAAGCTCGCCGAGCGCAGCTAGCGCTCGCCGCCGATCGCCTGCCGTGCGCCGGCGGTCGCGGTCCACCAGCCGAAGGCCCAGAGCGTGCCGAAGCTCCACCCGGCCAGCACGTCGCTTGGCCAGTGGACGCCGAGGTACACGCGGCTGCACCCGATCGCGCCGACCAGCAGCACCGCGACCGCCAGCAGGTAGCGCCGCGCCGCGCGGCTCGGCGTCACCTGCCCCGCCAGCGTGGCGAGCGTCAGATAGATCACCGCACTCGACGTCGCATGGCCGCTGGGAAAGCTGTAGCCGCTGACGTCGACCAGATGCGGCACCAGATCGGGGCGTGCCCGCACCACCAGCCCCTTGATCACATCCACCGCCCAGCCGCCGGTCAGGCACGCCATCGCCGTCGCCAATGCGGTCAGCCACAGCCGCTGCATCAGCAGGAAGCCGACCACGACCGTCGCGAACAGCGTCAGGACGACACCGCCGCCGAGAGCGGTGATATCGGTCGCGACCTTGGGCAGCCACACCGGCCCGCCCCATTGGCGCAGGCCGACGATGATCCCGCGATCGAAAGCAAACGGATACCGGCTGGTCGCGAACGCCCCGGCGAGCAGCACGGCCAGCCCCGCGGCGATCAGGGCAAGGCCGACAAGCAAGGGCGGTATGCGCCGCTTGCCGGGCACGGTCGACATATCGGGTTCGGTCATCACGGCTCCCAACGCGTCGACACCGCTCCGGTGCCGGTCGGTACGTCGTCGGCATGGGAAACGTCGATGGTGGGTCCGCCGGGGCTCGAACCCGGGACCTCTCGATTAAAAGTCGCTTGCTCTACCAACTGAGCTACGGACCCCCGCCATCGATCCGGGGCAACTAGGGGCGGGCGCGCGGTCGGTCAACCGCATGTGCCAATTGACGCATGGTTCTGCCACTCACCGGGTCGCGCCAAGCGGGTGCGATGGTCGCCAGCGGCGTCAGTACGAAACTTCGGGTGCGCAGACCGGCATGCGGCACCGTCAGACGGTCGTCGCGCCACACGCCACCGGACCACAACAGGATATCGAGATCGATGACGCGCGCGCCCCAGCGCTGGCCACGACGGCGACCGAACGCGACCTCGATCGCCTTCAGCCGGTCGAGCAATGCGAGCGGGGATTCCATGGTCTCGATCAGCACGACCGCATTGGCGAAGCGTCGGATCGATGGGCCCAGGGGTGCGGACGTGATCACCGGCGATCGGGCGATGACGGTCCCCAACGTGGCGATAGCCGCCCTTACCTCGGCAACGGGACTGCCGTGACGGCCCCGCCGGTTCGACCCGATACCGATCGCATAGATTGCCGCCGTCATCGCCGCGCTTTAGGCGGAAACGATGACCTTAGCACCCAGCCTGTCCAATCCCGTCGAGCCGTCGCGCGATTGCCCCCGATGTCCTCGCCTCGTCGCAGCGCGCGACGCCCTGCGCGAACAGAACCCGACATGGTGGAATGCGCCCGTCCCTGCGTTCGGCGATCCCGATGCATGGCTTGCGATCATCGGTCTGGCGCCGGGTCTGCACGGCGCCAATCGCACGGGTCGACCGTTCACCGGTGACCATTCCGGTGTGCTGCTGTTTGCGACGCTGGGTCGGTTCGGGCTGGCGACGGGCACCTTTGCCAATCGTGCCAACGACGATGTCGTGCTGACCGGCGCGATGATCCTCAATGCGGTGAAGTGCCTGCCGCCCGCCAACAAGCCGACGCCGGAGGAAATCCGCACGTGCCGGCCGTTTCTGGACGGCGAGATCGCTGCACTCGCCAACGTCCGCGTCGTGGTGGCGCTGGGGCAGATCGCGCATCAATCGGCGGTAAAGGTTATGGGCGGGCGCCTGCCCAAGGCCAATTTCGCGCATCTTGCCGAACATCGCATGCCCGACGGACGCATGCTGATCGATAGCTACCATCCTTCGCGCTACAATCAGAACACCGGGCGCCTCGACGAAGCGATGTTCGATGCCGTGTTCGCCCGCGCGCTGGAGGTCCGTCAGCCTCTCTGATCGGGAATCAGCGAATCGACGCCCTTGGCAGCCACGGCCCAGCGGTACACCGCATCGGCGATATAGATGCGGAACTGCGTCGGATCGACGCGCACGTTCCGGGCGCCGCCGACGCAAACGCGTGCCCGGTCGATCAGGGCCGCCTGTGTATCGCTGATCCGCGCCGCGCCTTCGCTGGTAGCCAGCCGTACCGCGAGCCTCGGCTCGACCCGCACCATGCAGACCGCCACCTCGAAATACCGGAAATCGGTTGGCAGGCGGTGACGGTTGCGCGGCATTTCGCGCACATTGAAGCGCGACTGTACCGCGGGATCCTGCGTCTGGGCCCGCGTCAGCCGAAGCTCGGGGGCGAACCGGCGTAACGCCTCGATGGTGAATGCGCCGCGATCGTAGATCGACCATCCTAGCGGTGCGATGTCATTCGCACCCGACAGGCCTCTGCTGTCGCCCGAGTCGCCGAAGACCTGGGTATTCGCCGCCATCCGTTCCAGGGTCGACGCGCCGACCGTCGTGAAGCTCAACAGCGTCGGACTTTCCGAACAGGTGATATATGTCCGCTTCAGTCGGTCCTGCGCGACCGCATGCGTGGTCGTGTTGAACTCGCCGTCGACCACAGCCTTCAGGCGCGCCGTGCTGCCGATCTTGTTACGTGCAGCGCATTTGGCGATTCGTTCGGAATATTCGAACGCCTGACGGTTTTTGACTGCCGACGTCATGGTCGGATTGGAAACGCTGGTCTGGATATCCGGCCTGTCGCGATACCCTTCGACGAGGATGTCGTCCGGCTCCGAATCGGCGCCCCGGTTCGAGACGGTGCTGGGGGGCGCCGCCGTCTGTGGCGACCGGCCATCCTGCGCCTGCATTGGCGATGTGATCGCAAGCGTTGCGGCAATCGTCGCCGGGATGACGCTATTCGTCGCGAACCAGACGTTCATACAGCTCAGGCCTCCGATCACGGAAGAATCCGAAGGCAGCACGATGGCGTCGAATTCGCTCCAGATCAAGCGTCGCAACGATCACGTCTTCCTCCTCCCGGTCGAGTTCGGCAATGATGTCGCCGCGTTCGTCGGTGATGAAGCTGGTGCCGTAGAAGGTCTGGCCATGTTCGACGCCAATGCGGTTGGCGGCGATGACGGGGACGACGTTGGATACCGCATGGCCGACCATCGCACGCCGCCACAGGCGAGCGGTGTCGAGCGACGTATCGTGCGGCTCGCTGCCGATCGCGGTCGGGTAGAACAGCAGTTCGGCACCCATCAGCATCATCGCCCGCGCCGTTTCAGGATACCATTGGTCCCAGCAGACGCCGACGCCGAGCTTCCAGCCCGGCGCGGTCGGCGGCGCGGGCCAGACCTTGAAACCGGTGTTGCCGGGGCGGAAGTAGAATTTCTCCTCGTACCCGGGGCCGTCGGGAATGTGGCTCTTGCGGTAGACGCCCTGCACTTCCCCATCGGGACCGATCATCGCGAGGCTGTTGTAATAATGCGGGCCGTCGGCTTCGAAGAAGCTGGTCGGGATGGTGACCTTCAGCGCCTCAGCCAAGGCCTGCATCGCCAGCACCGCCTTGTGTTCGCCGACCGGAGCGGCGTTGGCGAACAGCCCTTCGTCCTCGACCCGGCAGAAGTACTCGCCTTCGAAGAGTTCGGGGGGCAGGATCACCTGCGCCCCCTGCCCGGCCGCTTCGCGGACGAGGCGGGAGACGTTGGTGATGTTGGCGTCGATGTCGTTGGAAAAGCCGAGTTGCAGGGCGGCGACGGTGATCTGGGTCATGGCGTGCATGTAGGGGCGGCGGGGCGTGTCGTCACCCCTTGAGGCGTGACCGCCCGGGCGGGGTGTCAGTTCCCCGGCGAAGGCCGGGACCCAGTTGGCAGGGCTTTCCGGACAAAGCGCCGGACGCCGTCACGGTCGTCGCGCAACTGGGCTCCGGCCTTCGCCGGGGAACTGCAGGAAGAGATGTTCGGCATGCCTACTCACACCTCCACCGGGATCTGTTGGCTGATGCAGTGGAAGCTGCCGCCGCCGGTCAGGATGTGGTCGGCGCGCAGGCCCACCGCTTGGCGATCGGGGAACAAGGCCTGGATCGCCGCCACGGCCGCGTCGTCGTTCTCGGTGCCGTAGACGGGTACGACCACCGCGGCGTTGCCGATGTAGAAGTTCATGTAGCTCGCCGGCACCACCTCTTCGTCGCGGAGGACGCGGCCGGGGGACGGGATCGGCACGACATCGAGGCCCGCCGCCTGGGCATCGCGGACGGCGTGCTGATAGACCTGCCAATTGGGATCGTTTTCCGCCGCTTGCGGAATAGCCAGCCGGCCCGGCGCGACGAAGCGGGCGAGGTTGTCGACATGGCCATCGGTGTGGTCATTGAGCAGCCCCTCACCCAGCCACACCACCTGCGTGAATCCGAGATCCTCGTGCAGCCGCGCCTCGATCTGGGTCTTGGTCAGGGTCGGGTTGCGATTGGGGTTGAGCAGGCATTGTTCGGTGGTCACGACGATACCGGTGCCGTCGCCGTCGATCGCGCCGCCTTCGAGCACCCAGTTGCAATAGCCGACCGGCTTGCCGCGCTGCTTGGCGAGCCGCAGCCCGATGGTGTCGTCGCCGGGCAAATCGTATTTGCCGCCCCAGCCGTTGAAACCGAAGTCGCGCGCGTCACCGTCGGCGAGCACGATCGGACCGGTGTCGCGCAGCCAGATGTCGCCGAACGGTTCGACGACGATCTCGGCGAACGGCGCCATCGCGGTCGCCGCGCTGCCCGCCTCGGCATCGGCGCAGACGAGGATCACGGTTTCGCCGCGACCATCGGCGTGGACCGCACGGGCGAAGGCGACCACTTCGTCGCGGGCCGGGTCGAGATCGTCCTCCCACAACTCGGGATGGCTGGGAAAGCCTATCCACACCGCGTGGTGCGGCGCCCATTCGGCGGGGGGAACGGCGGTCACTTGGCGGCTCCGGTCACCGTGGCCCGGCTCTTGTCGCGGATGCTGCGGAATTCGTCGCCGGGCATCCAGTTTGGCCATTCGCGGCTGTCGGCGAGATCGCGGCTCAGCATGTAATAGAGCGCCACGTCCTGCTGCACACCGCTCCAGTCCCAGGCGGGATTATATTCGTCGGAGGGCGCGTGGTAGCGATTCTCCTCGTAATCCTTCGCCGCGGCCTGGCCGGCGGCGAGGCCGCCCTTCACGAGGTTCTGGCCGGTTTCGAAATAGACCATCGGCACGCCGTGCTTGGCGAGGCTGAAATGGTCGGAGCGGTAATAGAAGCCCTTTTCCGGGGTGGGCTCCGGCGTTGCGGTGCGGCCCTGCGCCTTCAGCGCGGCGTTGAGATAGGTATCGAGCTGCGACTTGCCGGGGCCGATGACGATCACGTCCTTCGACGGGCCGTACATGGCGAGCGCGTCCATGTTGGCGCCGCCGACCGTCTTCGCGAGCGGATAGACCGGGTTCTCGCCATAATAGGCCGAGCCGAGCAGGCCCGATTCCTCTGCGGTCAGCGCGACGAACACCATCGAGCGGCGGGGTGCGCCGGCCTTCACGTTCGCCTCCGCCAAGGCGACCAGTGCGGCGGTGCCGTCGGCATTGTCGACCGCGCCGTTGCAGATGTCGTCGCCGTTCACCGGCGTGCAGCGGCCGAGGTGATCCCAATGCGCCGACAGCAGGACATATTCGTCGGGAGCTTCGCGGCCGGGCAGGATGCCGACGACATTGTGCGAGACCTGTTTCTTGATCTGGTTGTCGAAGCTGACCGAGGCCTTCACGCCCAGGGACACAGGCTTGAACCCCTTCACCTTGGCGGCGGCGGCGAGTTGGTCGAAGTCCTTGCCGGCGCTGGCGAACAAGGCGCGGGCCTTGTCGAGCTGCATCCAGCCGTGGGCGGCGGTGTCGTCCATATGGCCGTTGGCGGCATCGGCGACGTGCGCCGCGCCGGTGTTGCTCGACTGGACGACGTTCCAGCCATAGGCGGCGGGTTCGGTCTGGTGGACGATGAGTACCGCCGCCGCGCCCTGCCGTGCCGCTTCCTCGTATTTGTAGGTCCAGCGGCCGTAATAGGTCATCGCGCGGCCGTTGAACGGGCCGGTCAGCCCCTGCGTCTGCCAGTCGGGATCGTTGATGAGGACGACGACGGTCTTGCCCTTCACGTCGAGGCCGGCATAGTCGTTCCACCCCTTTTCGGGGGCGACGATGCCGTAGCCGGCGAAGACCATCTCGCTGTCCTTGACGTCGATATGCGGAGTGACGCGATAGGTGCCGACGACCATGTCGGGGCCGTAGGCGAGGGCGAGCGGGGACTTGCCGCCGGTGATCGTCAGCGGGGTGACGTTCTGCGCGGTGATCTCGACCAGCGGCACGTCCTGAAGCCACTGGCCCTTGTTGCCTGGCTTGAGGCCGGCCTTCTGGAACTGCTGTTGCAGGTAGGCGAGCGTCTTTTCCTCGCCGGCGCTGCCGGGCGCGCGGCCTTCGAACGCGTCGGAGGAGAGGGTCTTGGTCACCGCCTTCAGCGTGTCGACGGAGATTTGCGGGGCGGATTGGGCGAGCGCCACACCCGGAGTGGCGAGCAGGGCCGCAAGAACGAGACGACGCATCGGTTACTCCGCATGGATGGCAGCTTTGCCGGCCTTTTGCCTTCCGGGTGCAGTCTTGTCCACGGTTCGAAGAAGGCGGTTGCGCGCAAAGGCGCAGAGGACGCAGAGGGTTAGGCTTCCGGCGCGGGAGCGCCCTTACGACGGAGCGGGAAGCCGCCCGGCCTGACCCGAGGGCGAGGTCCGCAGTGAACGATGCGCGCGCCGCAAACGGGACATCTTTGCGTCTTCGCGCCTGCGCGCGAATCAAAAAGGGCGGCCTCGAGGACCGCCCTTTCATATTCCGAAACCGGAAGACCCAAATTATCGCGAGTAGAACTCGACGACGAGGTTCGGTTCCATCTTCACCGGGTAAGGCACCTCGTCGAGCGTCGGAACGCGGACGAAGGTGATCTTGGCATTGCCGTCCGGTGCGACGTAGTCGGGGATTTCGCGCTCTGCGAGGTTCTGCGCTTCGAGCACCAGCGCCATTTCCTTGGCCTTGGTACCCAGCGTGATCTCGTCACCGACGAAGCAGCGACGCGATGCGATGTTGCACTTCACGCCGTTGACGCGGATGTGTCCGTGGCTGACGATCTGGCGCGCGGCGAAGATCGTCGGCGCGAACTTGGCGCGGTAGACGATCATGTCGAGGCGCTGTTCGAGCAGGCCGATCAGGTTCTGGCTGGTATCGCCCTTCATGCGCGCGGCTTCGTGATAGCAGGCGCGGAACTGCTTCTCGGTCACGTCGCCGTAATAGCCCTTGAGCTTCTGCTTGGCGCGCAGCTGGATGCCGAAGTCCGACACCTTGCCCTTGCGGCGCTGGCCGTGCTGGCCGGGGCCATATTCACGCTTGTTGACGGGCGACTTGGGCCGGCCCCAGATGTTCTCGCCGAGACGACGGTCGAGCTTGTGCTTGGCGCTATGGCGCTTCGACATATTTTAATCCTTGGCAACTGTAACGACGTGGTCCCACCCCATGGCGAACCATGCGGCGGGGTTGATCCCGGTCTCGCTCTGCTGATCCCGAAAGAGGCAGGCCCATCGCTTCACCGGGGTGCGTGGGCTGTTGCGAAGGCGGGCGCCTAGCCGGAGCCTGTGGCCAAGTCAAGCTGGACAGGCACGGCGCGGGCCGTCACACGGCGGCCCATGACGACTGTTTTTCCAGGCCCCGACTGCACCACCATGAAGGAGGTTCGCGCCGGCGTCGACGCGCTCGATCGCGAACTGGTCGCGTTGCTGGCGCAGCGCTTTGCCTATATGGACGCCGCTGCGCGCATCAAGCCGGAGCGTGGGCACGTCCGCGACGAAGCGCGCAAGGCGGCGGTGATCGCCAATGCGCGCGCCGAGGCGGAGCGGCTGGGGCTGCCCGGTGGCGCGATCGCCGACCTGTGGGAACAGCTGGTCGAAGCGTCGATCGCCTATGAACTCTCCGCATTCGACGCACGCTGAGCCTCCACCCGACGTTCCTTCGCGCCGTTGAGCGCGGACAGAACGCCGCGCATCGTCCGCACCTCCTGCGAGGACCAGGCGGGTTTGGTCAGCAACGTGCGCAACGTGCGTTTCGAGGTCGCGACGCGATCGGGTGGGAAGAAGAAATTCGCGCGCTCCAGCATGTCATCGAGCTGGCCGATCATGCCCTCCAGCTCCTCCTGTGGCGCAGGCGGGTCGATCGGCGTCAGTGACGGCTGCGCCAGCGCCTGCCCCTTCGACCATTCGTAGGCGACGAGGATCACCGCCTGCGCGAGGTTGAGGCTGCCGAATTCGGGGTTGATCGGCACGGTCAGGATCGTGCGGGCAAGTGCGACATCTTCGGTTTCGAGGCCGGAGCGTTCCGGGCCAAACAAAAAGGCGGAGCGTTCGGGGGCGGCATGGACCTCGCGCGCTGCAACTTCGGGAGTGACCACCGGCTTGGTGACGCCGCGCTTGCGGACGGTGGTGGCGTAGACGTGGGCGCAATCCGCCACCGCGTCGGCGACGCTGTCGAACACCTGCGCCCGTTCGAGCACGATGTCTGCGCCGCTGGCGGCCGGACCGGCATTCGGATTGGGCCAGCCGTCGCGCGGCGACACCAGCCGCATCTCGGTCAGCCCGAAATTGAGCATCGCGCGTGCGGCCTTGCCGATATTCTCGCCCAATTGCGGGCGGACGAGGACGATGACGGGGTTCATTCGATGCGCCCCGCCTGTTCGACGGTGCCGGCGAATTCCTCGAAATCGCGGGCTTCGCTAAAATCGCGATAGACGCTGGCGAAGCGGATGTAGGCGACGGAATCGAGACCCTTCAGCCCATCCATCACCATCTCCCCGATCCGCTTCGACGACACTTCGCTCTCCCCCTGCGTTTCGAGTTGGCGCTGGATGCCGCTGACCAGCTTTTCGATGCGCACGGGCTCGATCGGGCGCTTGCGCGTGGCGATCGAGACGGAGCGGAGCAGCTTCTCGCGATCGAACGCCTCGCGCCGGACGCCGCCCGACGCGTTGCTTTTGAGCACCCACAAGTCGCGGAGCTGAATGCGTTCGAAGGTGGTGAAGCGCGCCGCACAGCCTTCGCACTGGCGGCGGCGCCGGATCGCCGCCCCGTCTTCGGTGGGGCGGCTGTCCTTTACCTGGCTGTCGTCATGGCCGCAGAAGGGGCATCGCATTCAGGTATTTAGTCCTTGCGCTTGGCATAGGCCACGCCGGCGCCGACCAGTGCACCAAGCACGGGGCCGACAAACGGAATCGGGATCGCCACGACGGCGCCGATCGCCCCGTATTTGGCCATCTTCTTGCCGAGGCCGGGGGTGTTCTTGACGGTGGCCTGAACCTCTTCGATCTTCGACATGGCTTATCCTTGATAGATGGGGAAGCGGGCGCACAAAGCGCGCACACGGGTCCGAACGTTCGCCTCGACCTCCGGGTCCCCGTGTTCGCCCTTCTTGGCCAGACCGTCGAGCACGTCAGCGACCATGTGGCCGATCTCGCGGAATTCGGCGGGGCCGAAGCCGCGGGTGGTGCCAGCGGGCGAGCCGACGCGGATACCGCTGGTCTTGACCGGCGGCAGCGGATCGTTGGGGATGCCGTTCTTGTTGCAGGTGATGCCGGCGCGCTCCAGCGCCTCGTCCGCGTCGCGGCCGGTGATGCCGAGCGGCGTGAGGTCGATCAGCGCGAGGTGCGTGTCGGTGCCGCCGGATACGACGTCGCTGCCGCGTTCCTTCAGCGTCGCCGCAAGAACCTTGGCGTTCTCGACGACGGCGGCGATATAGCTCTTGTAGCCGGGCTGCAGCGCCTCGCCGAACGCGACCGCCTTGGCGGCGATGACGTGCATCAGCGGGCCGCCCTGCAGGCCGGGGAAGACCGCAGAGTTGAACTTCTTGGCCAGCGCCTCATCATTGGTGAGGATCATGCCGCCGCGGGGGCCGCGCAACGTCTTGTGCGTCGTGGTGGTGACGACGTGTGCGTGGCCGAACGGCGTCGGGTGCAGGCCGGCGGCGACGATGCCTGCGAAGTGCGCCATGTCGACCATGAAATAGGCGCCGACCTTGTCCGCGATCTCGCGGAACTTGGCGAAGTTGATGACACGGGGGTAGGCGGAACCGCCCGCGATGATGAGCTTGGGCTGATGCTCGACCGCGAGCCGCTCGACCTCGTCATAGTCGATCAGATGCGTGACCGGATCGACGCCGTACTGGATCGCGTTGAACCACTTGCCCGACATCGCGGCGCGCGCACCGTGCGTCAGGTGGCCGCCGGCGTCGAGGCTCATGCCAAGGATCGTCTCGCCCGGCTTGACAAGCGCCAGCATCACCGCGCCGTTCGCCTGTGCACCCGAGTGGGGCTGGACATTGACAAAGCCGCAGCCGAAGATCTGCTTGGCGCGTTCAATCGCCAGCGTCTCGACCTCGTCGGATGGCGCGCAGCCCTGGTAATAGCGCTTGCCGGGATAGCCCTCGGCATATTTGTTGGTGAAGACCGACCCTTGCGCCTCGAGCACCGCCTTCGACACGATGTTTTCCGACGCGATCAGCTCGATCTGCGTCTGTTCGCGCTCCAGTTCGTGGGCGATGCCAGCGGCGATCGCGGGATCGGCATCGGCCAGGCTCTGCGAGAAGAAGCCGTCGTGGCGAATATCACTGAAATCGGTGGGCCGGGTGCTCATGGGTTCAGTCCTTTCGCGACAGTTTGTCGACGCGGTTCTGGTGACGGCCGCCTTCGAACGGGGCAGCGAGGAAAGCTTCGAGGCAGGCTTTGGCAAGATCGGGTCCGATCAGGCGCGCACCCATGGCCACGACATTGGCGTCGTTGTGGTGCCGCGCAAGGGCGGCGGACAACGGCTCGGAAACGAGCGCGCAGCGACATGCCGGATCGCGGTTTACCGCGATCGAGATGCCGATGCCCGATCCGCACAGCGCGACACCGAAGTCCGCCCCGCCCGACGCGATCGCCTCGGCGAGTGCGTAGCCGAAATCAGGATAATCGACGCGGGCATCGGTATCCGGCCCCAGATCGATCGTGTCATGGCCCAATGCCGCGGCGTGCTCGACCAGCAGCGCCTTCAGCGCGACGGCAGCGTGATCGGAAGCGAAGGCGATGCGCAAATGGACGTCCTGTGGCGAGACGGATCGGATGCAGCGCGCCTTAGCGATGGATCGCCGCAATTGCCAGAGTCGGGGCGGAACGCAGTGGGTCGTTCGCGCGCTTTGCCCGACAGCCGACTAAATCTGGGATAAGAACATGACGTATGACCATCGTTCCAGGACCGGCCATCGGCGTCGCTCCGCTACGGTCGGCGACGATGTCTGAGCGTCCCGCCGGGCGGAGTGCGACCGCTGTCGGCGAATCACCGCTGATCCTGGGCTATGCGGGGCTGCTGCCGCAGATCGCTGCGGCGGCGACGTGCTTCTTCGGTGACGCCAGCGACATCGGACCGATGTTCGCCTTCGGCTATGCCACTTTGATCCTGAGCTTCCTGGGCGGAATCTGGTGGGGTTTCGCGATGATGACGGCGGATGGTCAGGGGCGGATCGCCTGCTGGGCGGTGGCGCCGTCGCTATTCGGTGCCGCGCTGATCCTGCTGTCGATCGCCCATGTGCTGACGCTGAACTGGGCGCTGGTGCTGCTGGGATCGGCGGTGATGATGACCCTGCTGATCGACCGCCGTCTGGTCGAGGCGCATATCGCGCCGGAGGGCTGGCTGGCGATGCGCGTCCCGCTATCGATCGGCCTCGGCGCGCTGACGATCCTGTGCGGGATCATCTGCGGCGTATCGATGCCCTAGGCGGCCTTGCGCAGCTCCAGCCGGCTCCAGATCTCGACCAGCGCGTCGGTGAGTTCCCGCATCATTACCGGCGTATGGCTGGGGCCGGGCGTGAAGCGCAGGCGTTCGCTGCCGCGCGGCACCGTCGGGTAATTGATCGGCTGGACGTAGACGCCGTATTCGGCGAGCAGGATGTCGCTGATCCGCTTCGCCTTCACCGGATCGCCGACCATGATCGGCACGATATGGGTATCGCCCATCATCACCGGCAGACCGGCGTCGTCGAGCATCGTCTTGAGCAGCGTCGCCGAGGCCTGCTGCCCCTCGCGCTCGACGCTGGACGATTTCAGATGGCGGACGCTCGCCAGCACGCCCGCGACGAGAACCGGCGACAGGCTGGTGGTGAAGATGAAGCCGGGCGCATAGCTGCGGATGACATCGACGATCGTCTGGTCCGCGGCGATATAGCCGCCCATCACGCCGAACGCCTTGCCGAGCGTGCCTTCGATGATCGTCAGCCGATCGGCGACGCCTTCCTGTTCGGAAATGCCGCCGCCGCGCGCGCCGTACATGCCGACGGCATGGACTTCGTCGAGGTAGGTCAGCGCGTTATATTTATCGGCGAGGTCGCAGATCGCGGCGATCGGTGCGATGTCCGCTTCCATCGAATACACGCTTTCGAACGCGATCAGCTTCGGCACCGACGGGTCTTCGGCAGCAAGCAATTCCTCGAGATGCGCGAGGTCGTTGTGGCGGAAGATGCGCTTTTCGCAGCCCGAATTGCGGATGCCTGCGATCATCGAGGCGTGATTGAGTTCGTCCGAGAAGATCACGCAGCCGGGCAGTATCTTGGCAAGCGTCGACAGCGTCGCCTCGTTGGAAACGTAGCCGCTGGTGAACAGCAGCGCCGATTCCTTGCCGTGCAGGTCGGCGAGTTCGTGTTCCAGATCGATATGGTAATGCGTGTTGCCGCCGATGTTGCGGGTGCCGCCCGATCCCGCGCCGACGTCGTGCAGCGCTTCTTCCATCGCCTCGATCACCTTGGGATGCTGACCCATCGCGAGATAATCGTTGGAACACCAGACGGTGATCGGCTTCGGCCCATTGTGGCCGGCAAAGCAGCGCGCGTTGGGGAACATCCCCTTGTTGCGGAGGATGTCGATGAAGACCCGGTACCGGCCCTCGGCATGTAGGCGATCGATCGCCTGGGTGAAGACGCGCGTATAATCCACGCGCACGTCCGTGCCGTCGCTGCTCATGGGAAAGCCATGTAACCGCGCGAAGGGCGGGTTGCCAGTGGATAAAAGCGGTGAGCGTGATCGGGCGGGTGGGCATATTGTCCCACCCTGCCCCCGTTTGCCGTCACCCGGACGGCGGGATGGTCTACAGCGCTTCCATCTGTACGATGCCATAGCCTGCCAGCGCCGGGGCCAGCGCGCGTTCGGCATCGTCGAGGCGGGTGAACACCGCCCGGTGGTGCGGCGTGCCGACGGGCCAGTCCTGCCCCTGCGTCAGAAAGGCGATTCGCCGGGCGATTCCCGGACCGCCGTCGACGAAGTGCATCCCCGGCGGTGCCGCCGCCGCCAGTTCCGCCGCGACCAGCGGGAAGTGCGTGCAGGCGTTGACGATCACGTCGATCCGCTTGCCGTCGGGCTGATCGAACAGGCCCGAGAGCACGGCGCGATACCGCCCGGGATCGGTTGCGCGGCCGGCAAGCTTCGCCTCGGCGAGCCGGACGAGTTCGGCCGAGCCGTGGCGCAGCACGATGCAATCGGCTGCGAACCGCGCGGCGAGATCGTCGACATAGGCTTGGCGCACCGTCGCCTCGGTTCCCAACACGCCGATGACGCGGCTGCGACTCGCTTCGGCTGCGGGCTTGATCGCAGGCACCGTGCCGACCACGGGCACGTCGAGCGCGGCGCGGACGACCGGCAGGGCAATCGTCGAAGCGGTGTTGCAGGCGATCACCACCAGCCGCGGCCGATACCGTTCGACCAGTCGCCCGAGCAACGCCGGCACGCGCGCCGCAATCTCCGCCTCGCTCTTGACGCCGTAGGGAAAGCCCGCAGAATCCGCCGCATAGACGATCGGCGCGTGCGGCAGCAGCGCTCGTGTCGGTGCGACCACGGACAGGCCACCGACGCCGGAATCGAAGAAGAGGATCGGGCCGCCGCTCATGCGATCTGCCCTTAGAGCGGTCTCCGGCGACCGCAAGCACGTGGTCGCCAACGGGCTTGAGCGAAGTTGGTGCACCGCCATTGGCGCAACCGCACCGAACCGGCTATGATCGTCCTCGATACGAAGGGGCAGGCTTGCACACCGAGATACTCTGGGTCGCACCGACATGCGCGCTGTTGCTCGGCTATCTGCTGGGCTCCATCCCCTTTGGCGTGCTGCTGACGCGGTTCGCGGGCGCGGGCGACCTGCGCAGCATCGGCTCCGGCAACATCGGCGCGACCAACGTGCTTAGGACGGGGCGCAAGGGGCTGGCGGCGGCGACGTTGCTGCTCGACCTGCTGAAGGGCGCGGCGGCGGTGTGGCTGGCGGACTGGCTGTTCCCCGGCGACGGTGTAGTTGCCGCGGCGGCGGCGTTCATCGGTCACTGCTATCCGGTCTGGCTGCGCTTCAGGGGTGGCAAGGGCGTGGCGACGATGATGGGGATCGTGCTCGCGCTGCACTGGCCGATGGGGCTGGTCTATGCGCTCGTCTGGCTCGGTCTGCTCGCGACCGTCCGCATCTCGTCGGTCGCCGGCATGGCCGCGGCGGTCAGCGCACCGGTCAGCGGAGCGCTGTTCGGGCGGTTCGACATCGTGATGCTGGTGCTCGCGCTGGCGGCGATCGTGTTGTGGAAGCATGCCGAGAATATCGAGCGGCTGATCGCCGGCACCGAACCGCGGATCGGACGCAAGGACGCGATCGACGAGGCTGGTGCGCTTTCCGATGGCTGAGCGCGATGTCGCGCGCCTCCGACTGATCCGTACGCCGGGGATCGGTCCGGTCACCTATCGCCAGTTGATCGCGCGCTTCGGCACCGCCGCAGCGGCGCTGGAAATGCTGCCGACGCTCGCGCGTCGCGGCGGCGGGGCGGCGCCGACAATAGCCGATGCGGGGATGATCGCGCGCGAGATGGCGGCGACGGCGCGGCTCGGTGCGCACTACCTGTTCCTCGACGATCCCGACTATCCGGCGCTGCTGGCCGAGATCGATACCGCGCCGCCAGCGCTGATCGTGCGGGGCGACCTGGCGCTGACGCGGCAGATGTGCGTCGCGATCGTCGGCGCGCGCAATGCGTCGGCCGCGGCGTGTCGCTTCGCGCGGACGCTCGGCTACGAACTGGCGGCAGAGGGGGTGACCGTCGTCAGCGGGCTGGCGCGCGGGATCGACACTGCGGCGCATGTCGGCGCTATGCCGCGGACGATCGGCGTCATCGCCAGCGGCGTCGACGTGGTCTTCCCGCCGGAAAATGCCGGCCTGCAGGAACAAGTGGCGTCCGGGGGCCTGCTGATCGCCGAACAACCGCCCGGGACGCAGCCGCTTGCGCGCCATTTCCCGTCACGCAACCGGATCATCGCCGGGCTGGCGCTCGGCACGGTGGTGGTCGAGGCGGCGCCCCGCTCCGGATCGCTGATCACCGCGCGTCTGGCGAACGAGGCCGGGCGCGAGGTGATGGCGGTTCCCGGCAGCCCGCTCGATCCACGCGCGCAGGGCTGCAACCTCCTGATCCGCGAAGGCGCGACGCTGATCCAGACCGCCGCCGACGTGCTGGAACAGCTGCGCCCGATCGACCCACGCAGCGTCCGCATGCCTACGTCCAACTATGGCGGCCCGCCGCCGGCGGATGCGAGCGACGCCGATCGTGCGCGGATCGCCGGTTTGCTGGGGCCGGTGCCGGTTACGGTCGACGAGTTGATCCGCCAGAGCCACGTCGCCCCGGCGATCGTACAGACCGTGCTGCTGGAACTGGAGCTTGCCGGCCGGCTGGAACGCCACGCCGGCGGACGCGTCAGCCTGGTGTTGTGATCACCCTGCCGCTACGTCCTTGCGCGCCGCATAGCGCCCGATCAGCAGCGTGATGACCGGGCTGCCGAGTGTCAGCACCACCAGCGCGGCGACCCACGTCACCATCCCGGCGGCGAACGCGCAGACGCCGATCGCGATCGCGATCCAGCTGCGCCGCAAAAACGGCCGCATGTCCGCCACCGTCAGCCCGTCGTCGAGCAGCTCGGGCGAGGCGGCGATGCTGCGGATCAACTGGCGGTTGACCAGCCCCAGCACGATCAGCCAGCCGGTGTAGAAACCGATCCCGACTCGCAGCTGGACGTATTCGCTGATCACCGCCGTCGGGAATGGCATGAAGGCGACTGCCAGCAACAGCAGCAGGTTGACCGTCGTCAGCCGCCGGTTGCTCGCACGCAGCAATCCCATCACCTCGTGGTGCGTCAGCCAGAACCGGCCGAGCACCAGAAAGCTGACCAGAAAGCCGATGTAGTTCGGAATGAGGACGAGCAGCGCATTGCCGAGTTCGGGGCCGGTGGCGTGGTGCAGGTGCGGCAGCTTCACCTCGACCACCAGCAGCGTCATTGCGATCGCGAACACCGCGTCGGAAAAGAAGGTCAGTCGTTCCAGCTGTTTACGGTCGCGATCAACGCCATGCGTGGCGTCGATCATGCTGCCCCGCTCCGGCACGGCTTGCGCTTCCGGTTCGTCGAACCCCACATCATACCCCAATCCCGTTGACAGCCGCCCCATCGGCTTTCCACCCTCGCGCGTACACGTAAGGACGCTATTCCACCACCATGCAGCTCGTCATCGTCGAATCGCCCGCCAAGGCGAAAACCATCGAAAAGTACCTCGGTTCGGACTTCCGGGTCCTCGCCTCCTATGGTCACGTCCGGGACCTGCCGGCGCGCGACGGTTCGGTGAACCCGGACGACAACTTCGCGATGGAGTGGGAGAATTATGCGGACAAGTCCAAGCAGCTGAAGGCGATCGCCGACCTGTCGAAGATCGCCGACCGCCTGATCCTGGCGACCGATCCCGATCGCGAGGGCGAGGCGATCAGCTGGCACGTGCAGGAGGTGCTGCGCAACCGCAAGGCGCTGCCCAAGGACGTGCAGCGGGTGACATTCAACGCGATCACCAAGGCGGCGGTGACGACGGCGATGCAGAATCCGCGCGAGCTGGATACCGACCTGATTGACGCATACCGCGCGCGGCGGGCGCTGGATTATCTGGTCGGGTTCACGCTGTCGCCGGTGCTGTGGCGCAAGCTGCCAGGGGCCAAGTCGGCGGGGCGCGTCCAGTCGGTGGCGCTGCGGCTGATCGTGCAGCGCGAGCGCGAGATCGACGTGTTCAAACCGCAGGAATATTGGTCGGTTACCGCCGCGATGGAGCAGGACGGCACGCCCTTCGTCGCGCGACTGGTGCAGTGGGAGGGCAGGAAGCTCGACCGGCTGTCGATCGGTAACGAAGGCGACGCGCTGAAGGCGAAGACCGCGGTCGAGGAAGGCCGCTTCTCGGTCCAGACGGTCGAGACCAAGCCGGCGACGCGCAACCCGCCGCCGCCGTTCACGACATCGACGTTGCAGCAGGAGGCGGCGCGCAAGCTCGGCTTCTCGGCGGATCATACGATGCGGATCGCGCAGGGCCTCTACGAAGACGGCGCGATCACGTACATGCGGACCGACGGCGTGCAGATGGACGGCAGCGCGATTTCCGCTGCGCGGTTGGCGGTCGCGAACCGCTACGACGCGAGCTACGTCCCCGATTCGCCGCGCCAGTACCAGACCAAGGCGAAGAACGCGCAGGAGGCGCACGAGGCAATCCGCCCGACCGATTTCGGCAAGGATCGCGCCGGTTCGGGCGATCACGGCCGGCTGTACGAGCTGATCTGGAAGCGCGCGCTCGCCAGCCAGATGGCCTCGGCGCGGATGGAGCGCACGACGATCGAGATGGCGGACGGCACCGGGCGCAACGTGCTGCGCGCGACGGGTCAGGTCGTGCTCTTCCCGGGCTTCCTCGCCTTGTACGAGGAGGGCTCGGACGATACGCAGGACGAGGAGGCGCGTCGCCTGCCCCGCCTGCGCGAGGGCGATGCGCCGGCGAAGAAGAGCGTCGATGCCGAACAGCATTTCACCCAGCCCCCACCGCGCTTTTCGGAAGCGTCGCTGGTCAAGCGGATGGAAGAATTGGGGATCGGTCGCCCGTCGACCTATGCCTCGATCATCAAGACGTTGAAGGACCGCAATTACGTTCGGGTCGAGAAGAACCGGTTCTTCGCGGAGGAGAGCGGGCGACTGGTGACGGCGTTCCTCGAGCGCTTTTTCGAGAAGTACGTCGGGTTCGATTACACTGCCGAACTGGAGGAGGAACTGGACGACGTGTCCGGTGGCCGTGCGCAATGGCAGGCGGTGCTGGATGCGTTCTGGCGCGACTTCAAGCCGCGCACCAGTGAGGTCATGGAGCAGCAGCCGTCGGCGATCACCGCGGAACTGGACACGTTCCTCGCGCCCTATCTGTTCCCCGACAAGGGCGACGGCACCGATCCGCGGCTATGCCCGAAGTGCGAGGCGGGCAAGCTCGCGCTGCGTGGCGGCAAGTTCGGCGCGTTCATCGCCTGCTCGAATTACCCGGAGTGCAAATACACCCGCCGCTTTGCGCAGCCCGGCGGCGAGGAGGGTGAGGACAGTGGCCCCGAGGGGCTTGGCAAGGACCCCGCGACGGGGCTGGAGGTCGAACGCAAATCGGGGCGGTTCGGGCCGTACATCCAGCTGGGCGAGGGCAAGGAGGCGAAGCGCGCGTCGATCCCCAAGGACCTGCCCGGCGACCTCGATCTGGAATGGGCGCTGAAACTGCTCAGCCTGCCGCGGACGATCGGTGCGCATCCGGAGACGGGCGAGCCGATCACCGCCTCGATCGGACGCTACGGGCCGTATCTGGCGCATTCCGGCAAATACGCTCGGTTGCAGTCGACCGCCGACGTGTTCGAGACAGGGATGAACGCCGCGGTGGTGAAGCTGGCCGAGGCGGCTGCGGGTGGTGGTCGCCCGGCGCGCGGGGCTGCGCGTGCGCCGTTGAAGGAACTGGGCAAGCATCCGCGGACGGAGCTGGAGATCAAGCTGATGGAGGGGCGTTATGGCCCCTACGTCACCGATGGCGAGACGAATGCGACCTTGCCCAAGTCGATCACGCCCGACGCGCTGACGCTGGAAGAGGCGGCGCAGTTGATCGACGATCGTGCTGCCGCCGCGCCGGCGAAGGGGAAGAAGAAGGCCCCGGCCAAAAAGGCTGCGGCGAAGAAGCCTGCTGGGAAGGCGGCGGGGGCGAAGGCTGCGCCTGCGAAGAAACCGACGGCGAAGAAGGCACCGGCGAAGAAGAAGGCCGCAGAGTAACCACTCTCCTCGTCATCCCCGCGCAGGCGGGGATCCATAACGGCTGACCATTCGGCGCCATCGTCGACGGATCGACTATGGATCCCCACCTGCGCGGGGATGACGAAGATTTGATGAGGTGGACTCACGCACGCCCCGTCATCCCGGCGAACGCCGGGACCCATGGATGCGGGACGATGGTGGTACGCGTGACGGTAGCGGCGCCCCTCCATGGACCCCGGCGTTTGCCGGAATGACGCAGAGGGGTGAGCGACCGCCGAAATTACGCAGCGCGGCGTTGCGTCATGCCAAGCCAGGCGCGGGCCTGGCGTTGGGCTTCGGCGATTTCACGGGCAGTCATGTCTTCGGCGACTTCGGCGCGAGCATCGACGGCTTCGGCCAGACCCGCAACCGCGGCCAGATTGAACCATTTATGCGCTTCGATCAGATCGATACCCGCCCCCGCGGTCCCGGTCTGATAGCAGACACCCAGATCAAACAATGCATCGGGTCGGCCCCGCATCGCATCCTCGATCCGACTGTCTAAAAGAAACTGCGCACTCTTGAAACTCTGGCCCATCGGTAACCCCCTATTTTCATGAGGGCACCTTGCGGTGATTCGTACTACGAAATGGTTAACGTAAATAAAACCAGATCGATCAACAATTTGCCTCGATAGCCACATTGTCGATCAGCCGTGTCGTACCCATTCGCGCCGCTGCCAGCAGCCTGCGGGGACGATTCGGCGCCGGATTCGCCGCCAGCGTTTCGGCATCAGCGAGTGCAATATAATCGACCTCGAACCCCGCTGCGACCAGCATCGCCCTCGCCTCCGCCAGCGCCGCATCGTCGTCGTCGCCGCGTCCGATCGCCCGCGCCGCCACGCCGAGCGTACGCGGCAACGCCACGGCCTTCGCCCGCTGTTCGTCATCGAGGTAGATGTTGCGCGATGACAGGGCGAGACCGTCGTCGTCGCGCTGCGTCGGAACGCCGACGATCTCGATCGGCATGTCGAGGTCGGCGACGAAGCGACGAACGACGGCAAGCTGCTGGTAATCCTTCTCGCCAAAATAGGCGATGTCGGCACCGGTCTGGTTGAACAGCTTGGTAACGACTGTTGCGACGCCGTCGAAATGCCCCGGCCGCGCCGCGCCGTCGAAGCCTTCGCTGACACCGCCGACGCTGATGTTGGTCGCAAAGTCCGCCGGATACATGGCCTCGACCGGCGGCAGCCACAGCAGGTCGCAGCCGTGCTCGGCAAGCAGCCGCGCGTCCGCCGCCTCACGCCGGGGATAGCGCGACAGATCCTCGTTCGGGCCGAATTGTTTCGGGTTGACGAAGATCGATGCGATCACCTTCGTCCCCGATCGGCGGGCCGCCTCGACCAGTGCCATGTGGCCGGCGTGCAGCGCGCCCATCGTCGGGACCAGCGCGATATCCGCGCCCTCCGCGCGGAACGCAGCCACGGCATCGCGCAGGGCCTTCAACTCTCGAACCTGCTGCACCGTTTAACCCCTCGAACATTGAGCGCGCGGCTTCTATGAAGAGGGAAGACAGCGGGCAACCCGCCACCATTCGATAAGGAACGAACCGTGCCCGAAGGGCCACACGTCCCCCGGTCCGCAGGACCTCATGTGATCGTCTTCGCCAACGAAAAGGGCGGCACCGGCAAATCGACGACGGCGGTTCACGTCGCGATCGCGCTCGCCGCCAAGGGATCGAAGGTCGCGTGCTTCGACCTGGATCATCGCCAGCGCACCGTCGGGCGTTATCTCGACAATCGCGCCGCCACCATCAAGCGGACCGGCAGCAACCTGCCGATGCCCGTCCACGACACGCATGACGGCGCGACCGAGAGCGTGTTCGAGGAGAAATGGGCGCGATTGAGCGATGGCGCGGACTTCCTGATCGTCGACACCCCCGGCCGCGACGATTATTTCGCGCGCACTGCGGCGGCGCTGTCGAACACGCTGGTGACGCCGATGAACGACAGCTTCGTCGATTTCGATCTGATCGGACAGGTCGATCCGGAGACGTTCAACGTCACCCGACCCAGCTTCTATTCGGAACTGATCTGGGACGCGCGCAAGCAGCGCGCACGCGCCGACGGGACGCAGATCGACTGGGTCGTGCTACGCAATCGCCTGCAACATATCGAGGCGCGCAACATGCGCCGCGTCTCGGATGCGCTGGGGCAACTGGCCAAGCGCGTCGGATTCCGTATCATTCCGGGACTCGGCGAGCGCGTGATCTATCGCGAACTGTTCCCCGCCGGGCTGACGATGATCGACGCGAAGGAATTCGGCGCGATGGGCCTCGGCCATGTCGCATCGCGGCAGGAATTGCGCGAGATGATGAGCGCGTTGCAGCTGCCCGAACCCGCTGCCCCCGAATCGGCGGCATCCGGATCCGCTGCTCCTGCACCCACCGCCCCTGAATCCGTCTCGCCCGAAGTCGCCGCATGATGAAATGGCTGCTCGCCATCGGGCTGATCTGGCTCGCCTGGCATTATCTGCGACCGAAGCCGAAGCGCGTGACGCTGACCGATCGCCAGCAGGCGCGACAGGTGCTCGGCGTCGGCGCGTCGGCGGACGAGGGCGAAATTCGTGCCGCGCATCGCCGCTTGCTGGCCGATGTTCACCCCGACCGGGGCGGATCGGCGGAGCGCAGCACCGAGATCAATGCGGCACGCGACCTGCTGATCGGCGCACTGCGTCAGGGATGACGGCGCGTTGATGGCGCACGTGCTGGCCCCCGCAATCCTGCGGGAATACGACATCCGCGGTACGGTCGGGCGCAACCTGGGCGTCGCCGACTCCTTCGCCATCGGCCGCAGCTTCGCCACCCGCGTGCGGCAGGCCGGCGGCACTCGCGTTGCGGTGGGACGCGACGGGCGGTTGTCGTCGCCCGAACTGGAGGCGGCGTTGGTCGAGGGATTGACCGCCGGCGGCGTCGACGTGGTGCGGATCGGCGTCGGACCGACGCCGATGCTCTATTATGCGGAGGCGACGCTGGAGGTGGACGCCGGCGTGCACGTCACCGGCAGCCACAATCCACGCGACGACAATGGCTTCAAGATGGTGCTCGGCCATCGCTCCTTTTACGGTGCCGATGTCGTCGATCTCGCCCGCATCGCCGCCGCGGGCGCGTGGAGCGAGGGCACGGGCACGGCTGTCGATCTCGAGGTGTGCGAGGCCTATGTCGGACGCCTGATGGCGGGCTATGCCGGTGGCAGCTACCGCATCGGCTGGGACTGCGGCAACGGCGCTGCCGGCCCTGTGGTGGAGCGGCTGGTGGCGCAACTGCCGGGGGAGCATCACTTGCTGTACCCTGATGTCGACGGTCGTTTTCCCAACCACCATCCCGACCCGACCGTGGAAGCGAACCTCGACGACCTGAAGTCGCTGGTTCGCGAGCGGGGGCTCGATTTCGGCATCGCCTTCGACGGCGACGGCGATCGCATCGGTGCTGTCGATGGCGAGGGACGCGTGCTGTGGGGCGACCAGCTGCTCGGCATCCTGATCGAGCCGGTCCTCGCCGAGTTGCGCGGCGCAACTGTCGTCGCCGACGTCAAATCGTCGCGCTACGTGTTCGACCGGATCGAAGCACTCGGCGGCAAGGCGGTGATCGGCGCGACCGGCCACAGCCTGATGAAGGAAGCGATGCTGGCGCACCATGCCCCGATCGCGGGCGAACTGAGCGGCCACATCTTCTTTGCACACGGCTGGTACGGGTTCGACGATGCGTTGTACGCCGCGATCCAGCTGATCCGTGCGGTGCACCTGTCGGGCCAGTCGCTCACCGAACTGCGATCGGCCATGCCGCCGCTGGTCAACACGCCCGACCTGCGCTTTCCGGTCGATCCGGTGCGCAAGTTCGCGGTAATCGACGAGGTGCGCGCGCGGCTGGAGGCGCGCGGCGTAACGGTCGTCGGGATCGACGGCGTCCGCGTCACCACGCCCGAGGGCTGGTGGCTGCTGCGCGCGTCGAACACGCAGGACGTGCTGACCGCGCGTGCGGAGGCGGAAAACCAGGCGGGGCTCGATGTCCTGCTCGCGCAGATCGACGCCGAACTCGCGGCATCCGGCGTCGCACGTGATTGACAGGCATCATACACCCGATAGGATTTCGCCCATGTCGGGGACCTATGTCGCAGAACGTCCGGTGGACAGCTTTCGCTCGAGCACCAATCGCTGGCTGCTCGGCAGCTTCGCCGGCTGGCTGACGATCCTGTCCTGCGTCATCGGGATCGGGCTGGTGATCATCGCCTGGCGCTGGTTGCAGAACATGGCATCGGCATATGAGATCACGGACCAGCGACTGATCGTGCGCCGCGGGCTGATCATGAAGTCGATCGACGAGATCGAGCTGTACCGGGTGAAGGACGTGCGGGTCCGCTTCTCGCTGATCAACCAGCTTGCCGATATCGGTACGATCACCATCACCTCGTCCGATCGCACCACCGGCAATCAGGAGTTCGTTCTCCGCGACGTCCCCGCCGCGCGCGAACGGCGCGAAGGCATCCGCAAGCTGGTCGACCGCGCGCGCCAGCGTCGCGGCGTGCGCGAGCTGGATGTGGATGCCGAGGATGGCTTCCGCTAAGTCTAGCGTGCTTTCCGCACGGGCGGGCGCGAGCTTAAGGGCAAATGTAAGACCGATCATCATGCCTTCTCCGCGACGGGAGCAACGAAGACGCCGCATGCACCGCTGGCATAATCCGCGCCTATGCCCCATTTAGAGGGCAATGCGCCCCGTCCCCCAGATCATCCGCGTCATCGACCTCGAAACCACCGGCAGCGCGCCGCCCGCGCATGGCGTATGCGAGATCGGCTGGCAGGATGTCGCGCTGAAGGCCGACGGGCGCTGGGAGCTGGAGGGCGAAGGCGGATCGATCCTGGTCAATCCGGGACGCGCGATCCCGCCGATCACGCAGGCGATCCACCATATCCTCGACGAGGATGTCGCAGAGGCGCCGTGGTGGCACGATGTCGCCCGCCGTGTGCTCGATCCCTATCCCCGGCGCGTCGCGCTCGCGGCCCATCGCGCGGATTTCGAACAGCAATTCTGCACGTCCAACCTGACCCACTGTGCCGAGTGGATCTGCACGTGGAAATGCGCGCTGCGGCTGTGGCCGGACTCCCCCAGCTTCTCCAATCAGGTGCTGCGCTACTGGCGGAAGCCGGACGGGCTGGACCAGCAGCGCGGCCTGCCCGTCCACCGCGCCTTTCCCGACGCCTATGTCACCGCGCACCATCTGCGTGACCAGTTGAACGAGGCTGGCGTCGCACAGCTGCTCGACTGGTCGCGCACGCCCGGCCTGATCCCGCGGGTCCGCTACGGCCCGCACCGCGGCAAGGCGTGGAACGAGCTGGACCACGACAGCCTGATGGCCTTCCTGACCGACCGCGATCCCGATATTCGCTTCACCGCCAATGCCGAGGCAGACCGGCGCAGCGGCGGCGGCGCGGTCGGCCGCAGCAATCCGCAGGAATTGTTGCTCTAACGGATTGCGGCAGCGTCGCTGGCGTAACGATTTGCATTCCAGTAAGGCGAGGCGGTGCCCGGTCCTATCCGCAACCCCTTCGTCGTATCGGAAGGCCGCTTCGGCCGCGTGCTCGTCGCGTTCATGGCGCTGGGCTTCCTCGCACTGGTCGCCGCAGGGGTGGCCGCGGGCTGGGCGACGGGGCAGAACGAAGAGCATACCCGCTCGGTCAACCACACCTATGAGGTCGAACTGGCGGTCAGCAATGCCCGTCGCCTGATCGAGCAGGGCGAGGCGTCGCGGCGCGGCTATCTGCTCACCGGCAACACCGAATATCGCGACGCCTACCGCCGCTGGGCGGCCTCGCTGCCGGGCGCCCTGGTCCGGCTGCAAGCGCTGACGCGCGACAATCCCCGACAGGTCGATGCGGTCAAGGTACTGCGGGCGGAAATCGCCGCCCTGCTTTATCAACGCGCCCGGACCATCGCGTTGATCGACGCCGGCCGGATCGGCGCTGCGACCACGCTGTTTCGCACCGAAGCCAGCGTCCGGCGGCTGGCCACGATTCGCACCGCGTTCGAGCGGATGGCCGCGGAGGAGCGTCGCCTGCTCGCCCGGCGCGATGCCGCGCAGCAGGCGAGCGTCCGCGTCTTCTATGCGATCCTCGCCGTCGCCGCGGTATTGCTGGTACTGGTCGCGCTCGCCTCGTTGTTGACGGTGATGCGCTACACCCGCGACCTGTCGCGCTCACGCGACAACCTGCGCGATTTCAACGAGCGGCTGGAAGAGACCGTGGGAGAGCGCACCGCCGACCTCAGCCGCGCCAACGAAGAGATCCAGCGCTTCGCCTATATCGTCAGTCACGACCTGCGTTCGCCGCTGGTCAATGTGATGGGTTTCACCGCCGAGCTATCCGCCGCGATCACGCCTCTCGCCGATCTGCTCGACAAGGCGGAGGCGGAATGCCCGCAGATCGTCAGCGAGGACGCACGCCTCGCGGTGCGCGAGGATCTGCCGGAGGCGATCGGCTTCATCCGCACCTCGACGCAGAAGATGGACCGGCTGATCAACGCCATCCTCAAGCTGTCGCGCGAGGGCCGGCGTGTCATCACCCCCGAACCGATCGACCCGGCGGTGCTGACCGAGACGATCGCGGGATCGATCCAGCACCTGCTCGACGATCGCGGCGTGACGCTGTCGGTCGCGCGGCCGGTGCCGGGTGTCGTCACCGACCGCGTCGCGCTGGAACAGATCTTGTCGAACCTGATCGAAAACGCGACCAAATACCTCCAGCCCGGCCGCCCCGGCGAAATTCGGGTTTCGGGTGAAGAGCGACGCGGGCGCGTGATCCTGTCGGTCACCGACAATGGCCGGGGCATCGATCCGCGCGATCACCAGCGCATCTTCGACCTGTTCCGCCGGTCGGGGCAACAGGACCAGCCCGGCGAAGGCATCGGACTGGCGCACGTCCGGGCCCTCGCCTATCGTCTCGGTGGCACGATCGACGTCGACAGCGAGCTTGGCCGTGGTTCGACGTTCCGCATCAACCTACCCAAGATCTACGAAGTGCAGGAAGCTACGCCATGAACGCCCATCAATCCGTCGGCATCGTCATGATCGAGGACGACGAAGGCCATGCGCGCCTGATCGAAAAGAACATTCGTCGTGCGGGCATCCTCAACGACATCAAGCATTTCACCGACGGCACGCAGGCGCTGCACCATCTGTTCGATGCGCCCGACGGCCCTGCCAAGAACGGGCCGGCGCTGGTGCTGCTCGATCTCAACCTGCCGGACATGAGCGGCACCGACATCCTGCAACGGATCAAGGCGGAGAACAGCCCGCTGAAGCGGACGCCCGTCGTCGTGCTGACCACCACCGACGACAAGATCGAAATCCAGCGCTGCTACGATCTCGGCTGCAACGTCTACATCACCAAGCCGGTGAATTACGAAAGCTTCGCGCAGGCGATCCGCCAGCTGGGCCTGTTCCTGTCGGTGATTCAGGTCCCCGAGGTCGAGGAACACTGATCCTGTCCGACATCCCCTCCCCCAGCGTCCTCTATATCGACGACGACGCCGGTATCCGGCGGCTGGCGGCGCGCGCGCTCGCCCGGCGCGGCTATCGCGTGACGATGGCCGAGGGTGGCGCAGAAGGCGTAGTGCTGGCGGCGTCGCAGGAATTCGATCTGGTCGCGGTCGACCATTACATGCCGGGCATGGACGGGCTCGAGACGCTGGAACGGCTCGGCGCACTGCCGGCCCCGCTGCCGGTGGTCTATGTCACCGGATCGGACGAGGGCCGTATCGCGGTCGCCGCATTGAAGGCCGGGGCGGCGGATTACGTCGTGAAGACGGTGGGAGAGGATTTCTTCGACCTGCTCGCCGCGAGCTTCCGTCAGGTGCTCGACCGCAGCCGGCTCGCGCGGGAAAAGACGCGCGCCGAGGAAGATCTTCGTGCCAGCAATGCCCGGCTGGAGGCGCTGCTCGGCGAGGTGAACCACCGCGTCGCCAATTCGCTGCAGCTGGTTTCCGCCATGGTACGGTTACAGGCCAGCGCGCTGATTGATCCGACCGCCCGCGCGGCGCTGGACGATACGCAGCGGCGCATCGGTGCGATCGCGCAGGTCCACCGTCGTCTCTATTCCGCGAACGACGTCGAGAGCGTCGACATGCGCGACTATCTCGGCTCTCTCATCGAGGAGCTGACGGAAACCTTGTCGTGCGATAGCGCACCGCATGCCATGCGCCTCGTTGCCGAGCCGATCCGCCTGCCGACCGACAAGGCGGTATCGCTTGGCGTGATCGTCACCGAACTGGTCACCAACGCCTGCAAATACGCCTATCCCACCGGCGCCGGTGGCGAGATCCGGGTGATGTTGCGGCGTGAGGGCGACGACGTCTTCCTGCTCGCGGTAGAAGACGACGGCTGCGGCATGCCGGCCGAAGCGGCTCCGAAGGGCACCGGGCTCGGCACCAAGCTGATCCGTGCGATGGCGCAAAGCCTGCAGGCCGTCGTGGAGTACGAACCCCGCGATCCCGGCGTCCGGGCAACCTTGCGGGCGTCGCTGAGCTAGTCACGGCGTCCGTCCGCTGGCTCCTGAACAGCGATCATCCCGCGACGCGTCCGCTCCAGCGCCAGTCCGAACACCGCGTGGCTCGCCAGCCCGTACGCATGCGTGGATGCAGGTGTATCGGTCGGCGCCGGTCCCCAGCCCAATGCCGGCACCGCCGCGTCGTCGAGCAGCGTCGCGACACCGATGCCATAGGCCAGACCGAAGCCAGCCGTCGTCTCCGGCCAGCGCCGCGCCGCCAGCGCATAGCCGGCGCCCAGCGCCGCGCCGGTGACGTAATGCACCACCCCGCCCGCGGTTTCGCGATGCTTCTGCGTGACGGGATCGCCGGTGACCAGCCGCTTGGCACCGTCCGCCGCCTTCACCGTGGCGGGATCGTCGTTGCTGCCGCTTTGCCCGAAGGCGGACGCCGCCATGCGCTGGAAGACATCCATCGCGGCGCTGGCGACAAGGCCACCGACGATACCGGCAACAAGGGTTCTGGTGAGTGATGGCACTGGCATTCTCCCGATCGTGATCCGGGTAACGCACCGACACGGTGAGGGGTTCTCATGAGGTCGGGCATCTCAACCCCCCGTTACGCCTCCGTCGAAGCCGCCGCGATCGTGTCCAGTCATTGGTTTGCCAACGAGCCGCACTAGATTGGCAGGATGGGCGATATTCGCGAGACGATACAGGGGCAGGTTCATCGACTGGTCGGGTTTGGTGACGGTGCGGTCGACCTGACCCGCCCACCGGGCGACGACGGATTGTTCGGCCCCGGTTCGGCGGCCTGGGTCGTCCACGGCGACTTTACCGCGATGATGGCGGGTGGCGTCGCGGCGCTGTTGCTCCAGATGCTCCATCCGGGCGCGCTCGCGGGTGTGTGGGACCATTCGAACTTCCGGCGCGACATGCTCGGACGACTGCGGCGGACGGCGCAGTTCATTTCGGGCACCACATATGGCGCCACCGCGACGGCGGAGGCCCTGATCGCGAAGGTGCGCACGATCCATGACCGAGTCGTGGGCACACTGCCCGACGGCACGCCCTACAGCGCCAACGATCCCGACCTGCTGACCTGGGTTCATGTCGCCGAGGTCGGGAGTTTCCTCGCCGCGCATCGCCGTTACCGCGATCCGGCATTCCCGGATGCGGAACAGGATCGCTATCTGGCCGAATATGCGATCGTCGCGGAAAAGCTGGGCGCGACCGGCGTACCGCGAACCCGCAACCAGATCGATGCCTATATGGCGAGGATACGCCCGCAGCTTCGTGCCGACCATCGCACCCGCGAAGTCGCTCGCGCCTTGCTGCAACAGCAGCCCGCCAGTCTGGCGATGGCGCCGGCGCAGAAGCTGCTGATGGAGGGCGGTATCGATCTGCTGCCCGACTGGGCCGGCCGGATGCACGGATTGGAACGCCCGCTGGTCGGCAGGCCCGCCGTTCGCGCCGGCATGGCCGGAATCGGGTCTGTCCTCCGCTGGGCACTGCGCGACGGGTCGGCCAGACGCGCGACGGAGCAGGCGTAGCCGTAACGGCCGCCTGCACGGAAGCTGCACCGAAGAACGATCGCTTGCGCGCGGGCACCGCCATCGCCGCTCGATCCCCGTCCGTGATCTTGCACGCTGATCATGGAGGATTGGCGCGATGGATAGAATTCGGGGCAAACGGCCGGTCGCCCTATGGGTAAAGCTTGCCGCATCTGGGATCGTGGTCGCGATCGGCCAGACGATCGTCCATCAGGATAGCGAGATCGGCGGTGTGCTCGGCCTGCTGGCGCTGGCTCTGCTGGCGGCGCTGGTCGTCGCCCGACCGGTCGTCCGGCGGCATGGACCGTCCCGGATCGCGCTGGCGGCGGCCGCCTTTTACGCGCTGGTGCTGATCGACGATCCCAATCCGTTGGCACTGCTGCTGTTCATGACCGCCGTGTCGCTGGCGACATTGCTGCCGCAACGGCGGTTCGGCCATGCGCTGCTGTGGCTGCCGCGCCTGGCATGGCATGCGCTCACCGCGGTACCGCGACCGTGGCGCGATCTCGCCTGGTCCGGTGCGGCGCGGACCCGGCGCGGTGGCGCCGGCGGCATACGGATGGCGGCGACGATGCTGGTCGTGCCAGTATTGGGTGGCGCAGTCTTCCTGACCCTGTTCGCCAACGCCAATCCCGTCATCGGCACCGCTTTCGCCCATGTCGCACTACCCCATCTCGGCACCGTCGTCTGGCGGACCCTGTTCGCAGCGATCGTGCTGATCGCGACATGGGCGACGTTGCGGCCACGGTTGCCGGTGACGGTGATCGGCGACCGGATGGGGGGCGGACGCGGGCGTGCCGACATCGGCATCGCGTCGCTGATCCTGTCGCTTGCGACGTTCAACGCAATCTTCGCCGTGCAGAATGTGCTCGACATCGCCTTCCTGTGGAGCGGTGCGGCACTGCCCGCCGGTGTGACGCTGGCCGAATACGCGCATCGCGGCGCCTATGCGCTGATCGTCACCGCACTTCTCGCCGCGCTGTTCGTACTTGTCGCGCTGCGGCCCGGCGGCGCGGGATTCGCCAGTCGCCCGGTACGCGTGGTGGTGGCCGCATGGATCGGTCAGAACCTGTTGCTCGTCGCATCCAGCGCATTGCGGCTGTTCGACTATATCGACGCCTATTCGATGACGACGCTGCGACTGGCCTCGTTGTTGTGGATGGCGCTGGTCGCGACTGGGCTGGTGCTGATCCTGTGGCGGCTGCTGCGCGCACGCTCCGCCACATGGCTGATCAACGCCAACGCACTGGCCGCAGCCCTGGTGCTGAGCGGCGCCAGCGCAATCGATCTGGGTGCGACCGCCGCCGCATGGAACGCCCGGGTTGCCATCGAACGCGGACGCGCCGGGCCGCGGCTCGACCTGTGCTATCTCGGCCAGCTGGGTTCGTCCGGGCTGACCGCACTCGCCACGCTGGAACGCCACGCCCGAAGCGCATCGTTACGCGACCGGATCGCCTATCTGCGCGCGAACACGCAAGGGGACATGCGCACGATCCAGACCGACTGGCGCAGCTGGACCGGCCGCAACGCCCGCCGGCTTGCATCGGTCGCAGGGCAGCAAGCCGTCGCCAAACGCATCCCGGGCTGGCGCGATTGCGACGGCGTCATCCATCCGGCACCCGCACGATCGGCAGCCGCCGCCCCGCCTGCGCCCACTGCCCGGTTGACGAAGGACGCGGAACGATGATCCTGTGCCCGATGCCCCGCACCGTCCTTGTCGTCGACGACGATCCTCACATCCGCCAGCTGCTGGTGTTCGCCTTGCAGAAGGCCGGTCTCGACACGATCGAGGCTGCGGATGGCGAGGCGGGGCTGGAACTTGCCGGCGTGCACGGACCCAACCTCGTCATCCTCGACATCAACATGCCGCGGATGGACGGGCTGGAGGTGTGCCGCCGCCTGCGTGCCGCCGGCGCACCGGGCGGCGGCGACGTGCCGATCCTGTTCCTGTCGAGCCGCGACGACGAGATCGACCGTGTCCTCGGCATCGAACTGGGTGCCGACGATTATGTCGTGAAGCCGTTCTCGCCGCGCGAGGTCGTGGCACGGGTGATGGCGATCCTGCGACGCACATCGGCGCGTCCGCCCGCGATCGAGGACGGCCGCGATCTGGAACATGGCCGGCTGCGACTCGATCTGGACGGATGGCGCGCGTTGTGGGGCGATGCCGAAGTCACGCTGACGGTCACCGAATTTTCGATCCTGCGCCTGCTCGCGTCGATGCCGGCAAAGGTGTTCAGTCGCGATGCGATCATCGATCGGCTGCACGGTCCGGGCTTCGCCATCACCGACCGGACGATCGACAGCCATATCCGCAACCTGCGGCATAAGTTCGCCGCGATCGGCTGCGCCGATCTGATCGATACCCGCCCGGGCATCGGCTACCGGCTGGGCACGTGCACCGGCGGGTGATCGAGGGTCTGAAATCGCGGGCGAAACGCCATTGGCCGCGGCTGCGGTTGCGTACGATCCTGTTCGCCACGCTGTTTCTGGTCGCGGCACTGCCGGGATTCGGCGCAGTCTTCCTGAGGGTGTATGAAAATACACTGGTCCGCCAGACCGAAGCGGAACTGGTCGCGCAGGGCGCGGCGCTGTCGGCCGCCGCTGCGGCGGACTGGCCCGGCGCACGCGGCGGTGCGCTGTATCCGCAGCGGATCGTCCCACCCCGCGATGGCGTCGACCTGAGCCTGACGCCGATCCTGCCGGAACGCCCCGCACCCAAGCCGGCTACGGACATCGCGGCGGATGCAGGAGCGGCGGCACCGGGCATCGCGCCGGTCATGCGCGCGACGCAGATGACGACGCTGGCCAGCATCCTGCTGCTTGATCGCACAGGACAGATAGTAGCCGGAAACGGCTGGCGCGGCAGCTACGCGGCGCTGCCCGAGGTCGCGGCGGCCCTGCGCGGCGCGCCGACGACGGTGCTGCGGCGCAACCGCGCCTATCGTGCCGTCTACAGCTTCGAATGGCTGTCGCGCGCCGCCGCGATCCGGGTGCATCACGCTCGCCCGATCGTCGTAAACGGCCGCGTCGTCGGCGTGCTGCTGCTGTCACGATCGGCGCGAGCGCTGTTTCGCGGATTGTACGAGGACCGCGGCAAGATCCTGTTCGGCATCGCCGCCATCTTCGCGTTGCTGGTGCTGCTCAGCGGTGTGATCTCGCGCGGGGTGACGCTGCCGATCGAGCGGCTGGGCCTTGCGACGCGGGCGGTGGCCAGCGGGCGTGGCAGCGTGCCCGATGTACCGGCGACCGCGGCGATCGAGATACAGGGACTGTACGCCGATTTCGCCATCATGACCGCGGCGATCGAGCGACGGTCACGCTACCTGCGCGACTTCGCCTATGCGGTCAGCCACGAATTCAAGACTCCGCTCGCCGGGATCCGTGGCGCGATCGAGCTGATGCAGGATCATCCGGACATGGCGGCCGTGGATCGCGACCGCTTCCTTGCCAATGCCGATGCCGATGCCGATCGGCTGGCGCTGCTCGTCACCCGCCTGCTCGAACTGGCGCGGGCCGACATGGCGGCGCCGGCGGACGACGCGGTCGATCCGGTGCCGGTGATCGCCCGGACCGCCGACGCCTATCGCACCGATACGTTGGCGATCGACATCGTCTGGGACGCACCACCGCCGTGCGTCGCGCTGCCGGCCGGGACGATCGAGAATGCGCTGGCGACGCTGTTCGACAATGCGCGGCAGGCGGGCGCGGGGGCGGTACGGGTCGAGGGGCGTGTGGGGGAGCGGGTCGATCTGTACGTCACCGACGACGGACCGGGAATCGCGCCGGGCGACCGGCCGCGGCTGTTCGAGCCGTTCTTCACGACACGTCGGGCAGAAGGTGGCACCGGGCTCGGTCTGGCCATCGCGCGCTCGCTGCTGGAGGCCGGCGGCGGAACGATCGATGTTGCCGACGGAGCGACCACGCGCTTCGTCGTGACGCTGCCGATCGCTCCGTCATGGCGCACATAGCGAAGCAACCCGGACGCCGACACGCGCCGGATTGCTTCGCGCCGCTCCCCGCGGCGTTTACTTCGCCGCGACCTGCGACTGATCGACCGCCACCACCGGCAGCAGCACTGCGCTCGACATCGCACCGCCGCGCTTCAGCGTCACGGTCGCCTTCCTGTAGTCCGCCGGCTTGGCGAAGAAGATGTTCTGCACGTACGTCTGCGGATTGCGATCGTAGAGCGGGAACAGGCTCGACTGCACCTGCACCATCACGCGATGACCGGGCTTAAAGACGTGGTTCACCGTAGGCAGGCGGAATTTGTAGTGCTGGACCTTGTTCGCGGGGATTGCGCTGGGTTGTGCGAAGCTGTCGCGGTAGCGACCGCGGAAGATGTCGAGACTGATCGGCAGCTGGTAACCGCCCATCTTGGGATCGCTGGCGTTTTCCGCGGGATAGACGTCGATCACCTTGACCACGAAATCGCCGTCCGTCCCGGTCGTCGCCGCATAGAGGTCGGCTATCGGCGCACCCGAAACGCGCATCGCCTCGGTCAGCACCGGCGTCGTGTAGGTCATCACGTCGGGTCGGCCATCGGCGTGGCGCTGGTCGCTGACCAGCCAGTCGCCCCAGCGGCCATCGCCGAAGTTCACCGGGCGCGGCAGGTGCGGCACTGGCTTGGCGGGATCGGAGACGTAGCTGTCGCCGCCGGCGCCGCCCTTGTCGAAGCCCAGGCCGCCGTCCGCTTGCAGATACAGCGGCTTCAGCGGCGCAGCGCAGCCGCTTTCACAGGCGAGCGGCCAGTTCGCCAACCTGTCCCAATGGTTCTCGCCAGTGTTGTAGATCGCGGCCTGCGGCAGGTTCGCCGCGGGTCCGTCCTTCAGATACTGGTCGAACAGCGGCAGCACCATCTCCTCGCGGAATTGCGCGGCGGTATCGCCGTCCCACTGGAACGGACCGAGACTGCGGCCGTCGCGGTTGACCTGGCTGTGCCGCCACGGCCCCATCACCAGGAAATTGTTGCCTGTCTTGCCCTTGGCCTTCAGCGCTTCCCATGCGGTGATCGCGCCGTACATATCCTCCTGATCCCAGAGCCCCTGTTCCCAGATCGTCGGCACGTTCGACGGGTTCGCCGCGAGCAGTTTGTCGAGCGCCTGCCCGGACCAGAATCCGTCATAGGCGGCATGCTGCGACATACGCTTCCAATATGGCAGCTGATCGTACCCCGACTTCTTCGCCCAGTCGCCCGCCGAGCCGATGTCGCGGAAATTGTCGTAATCGTCCCAGCCGCCGGTCGGGGGAACGGTACCCCCGCCCTTGTAGCCGGTCTGCCCGCCGAGCCAGGCGATGTTGGCGAGGCGGAAGGCGCCGTAATGGAACCAGTCGTCGCCCATCCAGCCGTCGATCATCGGCGATTCCGGCGCGGCGACCTTCAGCGCCGGGTGCGGATTGAGCAGCGCCATCACGACGGTGAAGCCTTCGTAGCTCGACCCGATCATGCCGACGCGGCCATTCGACTGCGGCAGGTTCGCCTTGTTCACCAGCCAGTCGATCGTGTCGTAGGCGTCGGTGACGTGATCGACCCCAATCTGATTCCGGGGGGTCGGGTTGAGCGGGCCGATCACCGGGCGGGTGACGACATACTCCCCCTCCGATCCGTATTTGCCGCGTACATCCTGATAGACGCGGATGTAGCCGCCCTTCACGAACATCTCGTCGGCCAGCGGCAGCGTGTTCAGCATCGAACTGCTGGTGCTACGGCTGGCGCGCCCCTTGGCGTTGTACGGCGTGCGCGTGAGGACGATCGGCGCGTTGGTCGCGGTCTTCGGAATGACGATTACCGTGTACAGCTTCGTCCCGTCGCGCATCGGGATCATCACTTCGCGCTTGATGTAATCGTTGGCGGCGTCGACGAGCGTGAACTTCGCCGGGATGTCGCCGCCCGCCGGCGCGGTCTGCTGCTGCGCATGCACCCCGACCGAGAGCAGGGCGAGAAGGGGCAGCAACAGGACGGAACGGCGCATGACGATCTCCGGCAGAAAGGATGACCTATGCTAGCGGGGATAGGCCGCGGGGCAAGGCCCCGGACGTTGGGATTGCCGCATTCTTCCTCCCCCGCAAGGGGGAGAACCGGAGGTTGTCAGCTTGCCCAGCTCGCGACGTCCTCCTCCAGCCCGATCAGCGCCAGCCCGTGCGCGATCGAGGTGAGTTCGCCGCCGGTGGCGATCCGGTCTGCGCCGAAGCGATCGTCGAACAGGCGGCGGAGGCGCGGCGTCAGCGAGGTGCCGCCGGTCAGGAACACGCGGTCGATGCCGCCCGCATCGATGCCGGACGCGGCCAGCGCCTGATCGACCGCAGCATCGATGCGCGCGATATCGGGCGCGATCCATTCCTCGAACTGCGCCCGCGTGACCTCCGCCTCGATCGACAGCCCCGCGCCTTCGAAGCGGAACAGCGCCGCCGGCTCGGCGGTCAGGGCGCGCTTCAGCCGGCCGACGGCATCGTACAGCTGATAGCCGAGCTCCTGTTCGATCACCGCGATCATGCGGCCGATCGCGGCCGGATCCGATGCGGCACGGCGCAGCTTGTCGAGCTCGGCAAGCGTGCGCCGGTTGCGCATCAACGCCAGCCGCGACCAGTCCGCGAAATCGGCGAAATAGCCGCCGGGTATCTCGAGTATCTTGTCGAACGAACGATAGGACCCGCCCTTGCCGAGCAGCGGCATCACCAGCCGGTCGACGATGCGTTGGTCGAACCGGTCGCCGGCGATGCCGACACCGGCATGTCCCAGCGGCACGCACCGTCGCGTCGCACCCGGCACGTCGACCTTCACCACCGAAAAGTCGCTGGTGCCGCCGCCGAAATCGGCGACGAGGATCGTCGCCGGCTCGCTCAGCCGCGCGGCATAGCTGAATGCGGCGCCGACGGGTTCATAGACGTAATGCACCTCGGTCCCCAGCGACGCGAATACCGCGTCGTAGCGCGTCCGAGCCAGCGCTTCGTCGGGGCGGCTTCCGGCGAAGGTGACCGGACGTCCGACGACGACGCGGCGCGCGCTGCCGTCGAGCGCACCTCTGGCGCGCGCCGCCATCTTCGCGACGAACAGTCGCCCCAGATCCTCGAACCGCATCCGCCGCTCGAACACCGTCGCATGTTCGAAGCTGGCGCTGGCGGCGACCGACTTGAACGACTGGATGAAGCGGCTGCCCTGCGGATAGTCGAGATATTCGCGGATCGCCCATGGCCCGGCCTCCGATTCGATCCGCGCATCGTCTTCCCAGAAGCACAGTGCCGATCGGAAGACGGGATCGTCGCCAGCGGGGCCGTCAAGCGTCACGAGGTCCGCGGCGCCATCCCGTGCCACCGCCGCGACCGAGTTGGTGGTGCCGAAGTCGAGGCCGAGAGAAAGATCAGCAGACATAATGATTTATGGACCTAGCTTTCAGGATATGGAATATAGCGACGATCGGTCGAAAAGAGCCGGACGAACACGGCGATGGTTTCCGCCGCGCCAATAAGATGAGAGGGTTCGAACGTGAAGCGCAGGATGTGGACAGCCACCGTCATCACCGTGGCCATGACGTTCGGACCGGCAAGCGCCGCACCACCCCAGCAGCCGCTGCCCGTCCTGATGGCCAAGCCCGGCACGCAGCCGACACCGCCGAAGGAGTGGATCGACCAGACCACCGGGCACCGCGTCGTCCGCATCTCCGACGAACCCGGCAGCAGCAGCAACTATTTCAACGTCAACAGCTACACGCCCGACGGCCGCTGGATGGCGTACAGCTCGCCGAGCGGCATCATGGCGCTGGATCTCAAGACTTTCCGGTCGAAGCTGATCGTGCCGGGACGCGTCAGCCTCCAGTTCGTCGGTCAGCGAACCGGCACGGTCTATTACCTCACCGCGCTGGAACAGACGCAGGGTCACGACGCGAATTCGGCGCACACGCCGGGGGCGAAGGTCCGGCCCGCCGTCATGCCGCGTGGTCCGCGAACGATCATGGGCTATGACATCGCCACCGGCAAAAGCCGCCGGATCGCGGCGTTGGAGGCGGGCTATTCTATCGCGACGATCAACGCGGACGAGACGCTGTTCGCCGGCGCGCGCAACACTGGGAACGGCCCCGGCGCCGGGGTAAATCCCGGCAGCGTCATGGCCAACCGCGATCCCGCGAGCGAGGTCGGGCCGAACGGCGAGAAACTGACCTATGCCGAAGGGCGCGAGGTCCAGATCAACCGACGCCTGATGCAGCGGCTTCCGATGGAGATCTTCACGATCAACATCGCGACGGGTGCGAAGAAGACGATCACCGCGTCGACCGACTGGCTGAACCACCTGCAATTCTCGCCCACCGATCCCAATGTGCTGCTCTATTGCCACGAGGGCAATTGGCACGTCGTCGACCGGCTGTGGCTGGTCCGTGTCGATCGCCCGGATACGCCGAGGCTGCTCCACACCCGCACGATGAACATGGAGATCGCGGGCCACGAATGGTGGAGCAAGGACGGCAGGACCGTCTGGTACGATCTGCAGACGCCGCGCGGCGAGGACTTCTGGGTTGCGGGTTATGACGTCGCCACCGCCAAGCGCCGCTGGTATCACCTCGATCGCAACGCCTGGGGCGTGCATTTCAATAGCTCGCCGGACGAAAAGCTGTTCGCCAGCGATGGTGGCGATCCCGAGATGGCGGCACATGCACCCGACGGCAAATACATCTACCTGCTCCGCCCACGTGCGATCCCGGACGTCGCCGGCATCCACGCCGCGAACAGCGCCGACCTGATCACGCCGGGTGCGCTCGATCCCGAAAAGCTCGTCGATCTGCGCAACCACGACTACCGGTCGGAACCGAACGCCAGCTTCACGCCCGACGGCAAGTGGCTGGTATTCCGGTCGAACATGTGGGGTGCGGGCCACGTCTATGCGGTGGAGACGGCGAAGGCGCGGTAGGGACCCCGGTCCAAGGATGACGGTGAACGGACTGGTCGACGTTCAGGGATTGGTCGTTCTCTTCTACTGCATCACCCCGGACGTGTTCCGGGGTCCCGGTGCCGCGAAGGAGTGACCAGAGGCTCCGGCTCTTCCCGTGGCCGCACGGTGGACCCCGTGACACGTCCAGAGTGACGATGTCCTTGGGCAGTCCCGGCTCTGCATGCCTGAACGTCGAGCGGACCTGTGTCCGCGCCGGGACGACAGTATCGGGGGCGGGCGGCCGCAGCCTCCCCCCAATCACACGATCGCGTGCGGCACATACCTCGCGAGGTCGCGGGTGATCGGGCCGTCGTCTTCGCGGATCGACAGCGCCACGGCCTCATCGCCGACGATCCACGATCCCACCACGGCATGCTGGCCGTCGAACACCGGCAGCGGGCTGAGCGCCTGGACGATCCAGCCCTCCTCGCCATAGCCACCCTCCGGACCGCTGACCGATTCCGGGCCGTCGGTGATCGCGATATCGGCGCCCTCACGCGAGAACAGCGGCTTGCGGACGTGGCGGGCGCCGATCGCGGCGACGGCGGCGGCATCGTCGGCGAACGCGGCGGGGAGCAGATTAGGATGCCCCTCGTGCCGCTGCCATAGCAACGGCAGGATGCCCTTGTTCGACAGGATCGCCTTCCACGCCGGTTCCAGGAACAGCGTCTTCGCGCCCGCGAGGTGCTTCGCATAAGGCTCGCGGAGCATGTCCTCCCACGGGTAGAGCTTGAACAGCGCCGCGATCAGCACGTCGTCCTCGTCGACCAATTGTCCTTCGGCGTCCGCGCCGATCCCCTCGATCCCGACGAAGCTGGGCTCCAGCCCGGCCTGCCGCGCGGCATCTTCCAGGTAGCGGACGGTCTGCCGGTCCTCGACGAAATCTGGGACGCTGGCGAAATGGAGTAGGCTGCCCGGCGTGAACAGCGCGCCGAAGCGGGCGACCAAGGCATCGTGCAGCCGGTTATACTGGTCCGCCTCGGCGGGCAGCGTGCCGTCGGCGATGCGATCCTCCAGCCACTGCCACTGGAACAGCGCGGTTTCGTAGATGCTGGTCGGCGTGTCGGCGTTGTATTCGAGCAGCTTGGCCGGACCGCTGCCATCGAAGCTGAAATCGAATCGGCCATAGAGCGACGGCGCGCCCGCGCGCCACGATGCCGCCACCACGTCGCGCATCGCATCGGGGATCGCCAGCCGGTGCATCAGCGCCTCGCTGCCGACGACTTCCGCGACCAGATCGAGGCACATCGCGTGCAGTTCGCCGCTCGGCGCCTCGATCCCCTGCTCCACCTCGTCCAGGGTGAAGCGGTAATAGGCGCGCTCGTCCCAATAGCGCGCGCCATCCATGTGGTGGAAGGTGAAGCCCATCGCCGCCGCGGTGTCTTCCCAACCCGGCCGCTCGCCGGTGACGACGCGCTCCACCGCCCGGTCAGTCGCGGTTGGTCGAGGAGTCGCGCGACCCGTCGCCGAGCCGCAACGCTTCGCCCTTCGGTGCGGACAGGCGCGCGAGGATGTCGTCGGCGCTCGATGCACCCGGCAGCAGCCCCGCCGCCTGCAACTTGGCGTCGAGGTCGGCGCCGGTGCGGCTGTCCTCCAGTTCGGCGGCGGCGCGGAACTTCTCGCCCTGGATCGCCTGCCGCTCCTTCATCCGTTGCAGGCTCTCCGCCGCCGAACCGAGCTGCGAAAGCGTACCGCCGTAGTTGCTCGCGACTGCCGCCTGCGCCTTTTGCACGCTGTCATTGGCGCGGACGACATCGACCTCGCGGCGCAGCGCCTCGATCTTGGTGTCGCCCGACTGGATGATGCCGCGCATGCGGTCTTCGGCGGCGCGCATCTCTGCGACCTGCGGCAGCTTGGCCGAGCCGTCCTGCTCGATCGTCGACAGCCGCTCGGCGACCTGGCGGGCGAGGTCCATGTCGCCGCGCGCGATCGCGGCGCGGGCCGACGCCTCGTATTTATCGCGCTGGCTGGCGAGTGCCTCGACCTCCTTCTCCACCATCCGTCGCCGTGCGGTCAGCGTCGCGAGGTCGTCGCGCGCCTTCGCCTGCGCCGAGGCGGCGTCGCGCATCTGCTGGTCGAGGATCGTCAGCGCCTTGGCATCGACGACCGACTGGCCCGCCTCATGCGCGGTGCCGCGGACCAAAGTGACGAGTTGCTTCCACATCGACATGACTTCCTATTCCTCAGGCGGCGAATTCGGTACGCAGATCGGAGGCCGCGGACAGAGCGTTTTCGGCAAGCACGCGCAGTTCGAGCACGATCAGCCGCAGGTTCGATTCGATCGAAAGTTCGCCGATCAGCTCGTAATAGTCGCGCCCGTCGACTTCGGTAATGGCGAAGTTGGACAGCGGCACCAGCTTCTGCGCCTTCAGCAGGAACCGGTTGAAGGCATCGGCATCCGGCTGTTCGTCGACCGGCCACAGCAAGGTCGACACGACGATCTGTTCGCCGGCGCAGCTGACGAAGATGCCGAGGTCGCCGTGCTCGTGCATCGTCACCCGCAGCACCGGCTCCGCGGTCTCGATCCGCTCGACACTCAGGCTGTCGCGATAGGCCGGATCGGACAGCGCCGTCGCGAGGCTTCCGGTGGTCCAGGCGCGTGGTGCAGGCTCGCTCACGGTCACTCTTCTCCCCTCGTCGCGCCGGTCCGGCGCGGGTTGACACTCCAAGCATAAGGCCGCAGCCTCTGGCAAGCGAGGGGCGATGCGCGAAGGGACGAAACGATCGACGTGAAGGCCGAATTTTGGCCCGAGCCTCGGGGTGTACCTGCGCCGGCTGTACCTCGCCGCGAGCGAGCTGCATCCGGGCGTGCTCGCGGCGCTGCTCGCCTGTCACATGGCGCTGAGCTGGCTGTTGCTCGCCTGGGCTGGCGAAGCGGACCTGCTGACGCCGTCGGCGTTCCTCTATTGGTACGGCACGACCGCCTCGACCGTCGGCTATGGCGACCTCAGCCCCAAAAGCGGCGCGGGGCGGCTGATCGTCGCCTTCTTCGTCATGCCCGGCGCGATCGCGCTATTCACCACGGCGATCGCGCGCGGCTTCGCCGGCCTGTCGGACCGCTGGCGGCGGCGGCGCATGGGCCTGGGGGATTATAGGCGGATGAGCGGGCATATCGTCCTGGTCGGCTACGATGCCGAACGCACGCCGCGGATGATCGACGAGATCGTCGCGGACGGGCAAGGGCAGGAGATCGTGCTGCTTGCGACGCAGCCGCTGGTCGCCACCGCGACGACGTATCGCTTCGTCCACGCCGCACAGCTGACCGCCCCCGCCGACCTGACCCGTGCGGGCGTGCCGGATGCCGGGCGCGTCGTCGTCTACGGGCCGAGCGACAGCGACACGCTGGCGGCGACGCTGGCGGTGACCGCGCTCAACCGCAGCGGGCATGTCGTCTGCTTCCTGCGCGACCGCGACACCGCGCGCCTGCTCGCGGCGCATTGCCCGCAAGTCGAGGTGGTGATGACGCCGATGGTCGAGCTGGTCATCAAGGCGTTGAGCGATCCCGGATCGAGCCGCCTGATCGCGCAGCTCGCCAGCCATACCGACGACGGCGGGACACTATATGCGACGACCGCGGCGGTGGCCGAAAGCTTCGACGCCGCGGCGGCTCGATTGCGCAGGGCCGGAGCGGTGCTGGTCGCGAGTTGCGGCGCGGGGGTGGATTGCCCTATCTTCGACCCCGATGCGACGATCGCGGTGGGCGATCGCCTGTTCTATATCGCCAGGACCCGGATAGCGGCATGATCTTCAATCGGTTGTTCGGCGGTGGCGGCGGCGAGGCGCCGGCCGCAAAGATCGCGGTGGTGCGCAACATCACGATCGGGCGGATGGTGCGGCTGGATGCGCTCGCGTGGCGGCGGCTGACCGGCAGCAACTTCGCGCTGGACCGCGACACGCTGGAGATCACCGCGCAGGGCGTGATCACGCTCGACGACGGCAGCCACGTCCACCGCTTCTACACCGATGACGAATTGATGTTGCAGGCGGTCAGCCAGTCGGCGGACGGATCGGACGCGGACGATTTCACCCTCTTCAAGCCATGGTCGTCGACCTATCCCGCCGATCGCAACGACGCCGCCGCCTTCCGCGAGCGGATGCGCGAGCCGGCATGGACCGAAGCCGGCCTGCCGCCGTTCCAGCGCTTCTGGTACGAAGGCGACGATCGCCCGCAGCCGCCGGTCGAATTGTGGGAGGCGGTCTATTATGATCGCGACGGCGCGCCGGTGCGGCAGATCCGCCAGGCCTGCATGCTGTACGCGCGCGAGGTGCCGCCGGAGGGGCAGGAGCTGCTGCTCGCCATCGCGATGCAGCCGGAGGGCGGCGACCTGACGCATGAGATCATGATCGGCCTGCCTCTGTTGCCGGCCGAATTCAGCGCGTAGGATCAGCGGGGGAGAATCGCGATGTGGTTGGACTATGACAGTTTTCTATCCGGCGCCGGCCATTTCGTGGTCGCGTTCGGCATCGCCTGCATCCTGCTCGCGATCTTCAAGCGGCTCTATCAGATCTCGACGCCGTATAACGAGCGCCAGCTGGTCGCCGATGGCAATGTCGCCGCGGCAGTGGCACTGGGCGGCGCGATCGTCGGCTTCGCCCTGCCCCTCGCTTCGGCGCTGACGCAGACCGCGAACCCGGTCGAGTTCGCAGCCTGGGGCATCCTTGCGGGCGTGATCCAGATCGTCGCGGCGCTGGTCGTCCGGCGGTTCGTCGTCACCGACATGCGCGCGCGGATCGAGGGCGGCAACGTCGCCAGCGGCGTCTACCTGGCGGCGACGTCGGTGGCGGTCGGCCTGATCAACGCCGCCAGCATGACCTATTGAGGGCAATGGCATGACCGATACGATCATCAGGCGCCGCAAGCGTTCCGCCGCAGCCGGCCTCTCCGCGGTCGGCGCGATGGCGATGCTGTCGGGGTGCGAGCCGCAGCCGGACAACGAACAGATTTCGCGCGAACGCTATGGCGCTCCGACGGAGGTCGCGGCATTCGACAGCGTCGCCGAATGCAAGGCGAGCGGCGCCTTCGCCGCGGTGACCTGCAACGAAGCGGCGGAAGCCGCGGCGAAGGAAGATCCCAAGACGGCACCGCGCTACGCCGAAAAGAACCTGTGCGAGGATCAGTTCGGCAACGGCAATTGCTTCGCGCGCAGCGATGGCGGCAGCAGCTTCTTCACGCCGCTGCTGACCGGCTTCATGATCGGACGGCTGCTCGATGGCCCCGGCTATCGCTATTCCGGCCTGTACCGCGACCGGCGCAGCAACACGATCTATACCGGCGGCGGCGCGTGGCTGTTCAACGGCGGCTATGGCGGTCGCGGCTACGGCTATCAGGTCGGCTCGCGCGCGGTTACGGCACCGGTCACGACGCAGCGCATCCAGACGCGCAGCTCGGTCGTCTCTCGCGGCGGCTTCGGCGGGCGCGTGTCGGCGCGCAGCGGCGGCTGGGGTGGCGGCGGCCGCTCGTTCGGGGGATAGGGCAGCCGGCTACGCCGATGCCCGCGCTACCCTTGCCGTAGAACCTTACGTCGCGTCAGGCTCGCCCGGACCATCGGTGTCGGACATCTCCGGCCCGGCGGCACGCTTGGCGGCCTTGGCCTGTGCCTTTTTCGCGGATTCCGCGGCCTTGGCCTTTTCGCGCTCGCGGCGCTCGAAATCGTAATTGGGTTTGCGGGGGATGTCGTTGGCTCCGGCTTCGGAATACCGGGCCGGGCGGAACGCCCGGCCTTCGAATCCTTGGGCATGGCTACACCGATCCGCCGTCCGGCACTAGACTCGGGCGGCACGATCGGCGTTAGGGGGTGGCATGGACACATCTTCTCCAGCGCCATGGGACGGTGCGCTCGTTCGCAGATGGCTCGACAGCCGGCTTGCAGCGGCCCGGCTCGAACAGGCGGCGGCGGACCGGCGGGGGTATGAGGCGCAGGACGATTACGACAAGGCCGCAGCCGAGGAATGGGTCTGTCGCGCCTTGCAGGCCGGCGGACAAGCAGACGAGCCGGCCGCGTTCGCCGCGCATCTGAAGGCGCTGCTGGCGCAGGACGACTATCGGATTACCGGGATCCACGACGATCGCCGCGTCGACCGGCACATCCGGGCCACCCTGAGAAAAATCGGAAAGATGACCAGGACGAATAGTGGGTTCGCGAACACGTTGCGCTATCAGGGCTGACGCCGCAGGGCAGCGTACGACATCAGGAAACCAGGTAGAGGCATGGCCCGCAAGCATTCGAAACATGGTCCCTACCCGGATGCGGAGCCGGAGGACGAGGCCCCGCCGGCGATCGTCGCCTGCTGGCTGTGCGGCCGGCCGACCGGCAAGACCATCGTCTGGCACCACCCCGTTCCCAAAAGCCGCGGCGGGCGCGACGTCGTTCCCATGCACCCCATCTGCCAGCAGACGCTGATGGCCAACTTCACCAATTCCGAATTGCAGCGCTACGGGATGGATGTGGACATGCTGCTGGCTAACCCGAACGTGCGCAAGTTCGTCGACTGGGTCGCTAAGAAGGACCCCGACTTCACCGCCACCACGGCGAAGAAGCAGCGCTGAGCCACCCGCGCGATCCCGCCCGATCGCTGTTCCGTGGGACCGGGCAAGTCCGCCTTCAGGCTAATCCTTGACGTCGTCGACCGAGCGGAACCACAGCATGTCCGCCTGCCAGCCTCGCTCGGCGGCGCGCTCGACGAGTTCGCTGCGCCACGCCGCATCCCGCTGCCCCAGCGGCGGCGCGATCAACCGGGCGTCGAACGGCCCCTTGCCCGTGACCAGCAGCAGCCCCGACCAGCCCTCATGGTCCAGATCGATCACCATCCGGTAGCGATCACTGCCGAGATCGCTGATCGGCAGGCCACCGCGCGACGCCAGCAACGCCGATCGGAACGCGGCGCGATCCGGGATCACCATGTCGATCGCACCCGAAGGCTCTAGCCCGACGAGCGCGAAGTCCAACGACGGATCGCCGATCGCGATGACCACCGGCGCATTGGCCGCCAGTTTGCCCTCGTAGCTCGTTCCCGCCGCCTGCGTCCGCATCTCGAACCGGCGCTGCGTCACCGACAGGCGATTGGGTCCGGTCGCGCGAATCTGACGATAGGCGTCGAGCGCGGCACAGCCCGATCGGTTGATCGGCGACACCTCGGCGAAGTCAATCGCGCTGGCGGTCAGCCCCTGCGCCTGCAACGTGCGGACGATCTCGGTCTGCGCCTCGCCCGGATTGCCCGCGACACCGGTCAGCGCCACTCGCGGTCCCGCAGCGCCCGGCGTCACCGATACGACGCGCAGCCAGGTGCAGCTGACCGACGGCAGGGCCGCATCGATCGCATCGCGTGCCCGCGCCACCGGATCACCCGCCGCCGCGGTCGCAGCGCCCGGCTTGACCGCACCGTCGGGCCGCAGGGCGAACCAGCCGACGACCAGCACCAGCAACACCAGCGCCGCAGCGGCAGCCGGCCACCACCGCGGCAGACGTCCGGCCGTCGCACCCGGGACCTCCGCGGCATCCAGCGCGGCAAGCACCGCTGCCATCGATTGCAACCGGTCGGCAGGGTCGGGCCGGACCATACCGGCGATCACCGAGCGGAGCGGCGTCGGCACGGCGGCGAGGTCCATCCCCGCCCGCCGCTTGTCGACCGCATCGACAAGCGTGCCGCCCAGCCCCAGGTCGCTGCCGCGCGCGACCGCGAGGATCAGCAGCCCGAGGCTGTAGACGTCGGTCCACGGCCCCAGTGCGCGTCCGAAATCGCCGAGTTGCTCCGGTGCGACATAGCCCAGCTTGCCGGCGAATCCGTCGCCGATCACCGTCGCGGTACCGGGGTCGAGATCCTTGGCGATACCGAAATCGATCAGCTTCGCGCCCGCCAGTCGCCCGCCCGGCAGCAGGATGTTGTCGGGCGACACGTCGCGGTGGATCGCCCCCAGCGCGTGCGCCGCCGCGAGCCCCGATGCCAGCCGGCGCAGCAACGCGCCCAGTTCCTCCGGGCTCGGCTGGAGCGTGCCGAGCACATCGGACAGGCTGGTGCCGTCGATATATTCGGTGACGATGTAGAGGACGCCGAGTTCGGGCTCCTGCGCCAGCACGCGATATTGCACCACCGCCTCGTGGTGCAGGCGCGTCAGCGTCTGCGCCTCGCGCCGGAACAATGTGATGACGTTGGGATCGGCCGCCATCGCGGGCAGCATCACCTTGATCGCGACCCGCTCGTCGGTGATGACGTTGGCGCCGACGAACACCTCGCCCATACCGCCGCGCGCGAGGAACCGCTTCACCGCGAACATATGGTTGAGCACGTCGCCGACCTGAATCGCCGTGCCGCCCGCGGGTGGCCGCGCTGCGGGGGCGTCGCCGCCCGCCGGATCGAACACCGTACGATCGGGATCGAAGACGGTGCGGTCGCCCTCCCCCTCCATCGTCATGTCCGCGCCTCGATGTCGAGGCGGGTGATCTCCTGCGCCCAGACGAGGATCACGGTGACGTTGTCGGGCGCGCCGGCGGCGAGCGCGCGGGCGATCAGCGCCTCGATCGCCACAGACTGGCCGGGCGCGGCCATGATCGTCGCCAGCCCGGCATCGGGCACCTGCCCCGACAGGCCATCGCTGCACAGCAGGAACCGGTCGCCCGCCTCCACGGTGTCGGCGACGACGTCGACCGCGATGCGCGCGCCGACGCCGATCGCCCGGGCCAGGACGTGTCCGCGGGGATGGTTTGTCGCTTCTTCGGGTGCGATCAGGCCGCGATCGACCATCTCCTGCACCTGGCTATGATCGCGGGTCAGCGGCACCAGCATCGCGTCGCGCAACAGATATGCGCGGCTGTCGCCCACCCACAAGGCGGCAAAGCGATCGCCCTGCACCAGCAAGACGACGACCGTCGATCCCATCTGCTGCCCGCGCCGCTGTGCCTCGGCCCAGATACGGCGGTTGGCGCTGTGGATGCCGTCCGCGACTGCCTGCACCGCCGCATCGAAGTCCGGCGGCACCGCGACGCTGTCCAGCGCCTGCACGACCGCGTTGGCCGCCCAGTCGCCGAACGCATGCCCGCCCATGCCGTCCGCGACGACCCACAGGCCGTCGGCAGTCCGCTCGCAATGGCGATCCTCATTGACCCGGCGGACGAGGCCGGGATGCGTCGCGGCGACGCTCGCGATACGGAATGCTGCGCTCATACGTCTGCGCTCTCCAGCATGGCGGTGACGATGGTCGGCGGCTGCGCACCGTCCAGCGCACGATTGGCGTCGGGCGCGAACCAGCGGTCGATCTGCGTGGCGGGTCCGGTGCCGGCGGCGGCGACCAACCGGTCGGCATCCCAGCGTTCGGCGATGGCGGCATAGACCAGATCCTCGGCCTCGTCCGCCGCGGCACAGAGCAGCACGAGCGGATAGCGGCGACCGGCGGCGTCCTGCGATGCGGCGATGACGCCGATGCTCCCCACGCCCTCGCCGCGCCATGGCAATGCGGTGTCGAACCGTTCGGCGAAGTCCACACCGAAGCGGCCCTGCGCATCCGCCAGCGACGCGGTCAGCCAGCCGTCGAGGCGAGCCCGCTCCTCCGGCGAACAGCCGCGCGCGACGAAATCGCCGTGCGCGGGCAGCTTCCCGAACAGCAAGGCGGTCACAGGCTGGCCGGGCAACGGAACGACCACAGGCCGGCACGACTGAACGGATTGGTCGTACCGGGCAGTTGGACGCTGAGCGTGGTCCGTTGCGCACCCTGTCCGAAGCTCGCGCGGATCGCCTTCGGGCCGGCATTCTGCTTGTCGGCACGGTCCATCAGCCGAAACAACGCCCAAGGCCCCTCCGCCTCGACGCGGGCGACCTCGACCCCTGGCGGCGCATCCGGATCGGCGGGCTTCGCCGGGCCGCTGCGGTACAGCACCACCGACGCTTCCGGCAGGCTACCCGTCGCCGACCACAACAACGGCTTGGGCTGGTTGCTTTGTGGCGTGAAGCGGTAGCGGGTGCCGCCGCTGGCGACCTCGACGACCGCGACGTCGGTGCCGAAGCTCGCCACCGACACCTTGATCGGCAGACCGCCGGCGAGCAGGTCGCGCAACTGCACCGCGCGGGCCAGCGTCTCGGGCGTCGAGGGGTTGAGCGCCGCTGCGACCGGATCGCCGTCCTTCCACCGCCACACCGCGCCCGACGTATCGATCATCGGCATCAGCCGCTGCTGGACGAAGCCATCGAATACGCCGCCCATCGCGAATACGCGCAGCGCGTCAACCATCGGGGCATCGGCTGCCCCGCTGAAAAAAGGGTAATGCTCCTGGGCAACCTCCCGACATGCCGGCAGCACCGCCTGCGCATAGGCATCGCCGACCGCGCCGCTCGCCGCACCCACCTGCGCCCTGGCCCCACCGCCTGCCGCCGCATTGACGAAGCCCTGTAGTTGCGGTGGCGCGCCTGCCGCCGCCGCCTTGACCGACGCGAGCGCCGCCGCCATCTGCGCCTGCGTCGTGTCGGCGCCGCCGCCGCCACCGACCGATCGCGCCGCCATCACCGCCTGCCCCGCCGCCTTGATGCCCGCGACGAAATCGTCGATCGGCGCCGAGCCGCGGCCATCGCCGACATATTCGTGGAGTGGCTGGAAATAGCTGCTGATCTCGTCGCCCGCATCGATCCCGCGCGACCGGTCGCGCCCGATCTCGTTGGCGACGCGGCCGACCCGCGACCGGTTCATGCCATAGCGTCCAGCCCGGGCCAGCCCCGCCTGCACGCCGCCGGTGAAGATCGTGTTCTTGCGCAATTCCAGCAGCACCCGCTTCAGCGGCGACGGGCTCTTGGTCAGCGCGCCGAATGCCGCCGGGTCGCTGAAATACGCGGCCGGCTTCATCGCGGCAACGACGCCTTCCCACGCGGCGATATAGTCCTTCGCATACAGCCCGGCGACGCCCGGCCGCACGTTGCTCAGCTCCTCGCCGACGCCCGCTTCCCCGGCGCCGCCAAGCACCCACAGGTCGCGCTTCAGATCCTGCTGCACCGTCGCGAGGCCGGGGAGGTACGCTTTCTCATACCCCGCCCGCGTGAAGAAATACGGAATACGCATCGACGCCAGCTGGTCGGGCGCTGCGAAGGCGAGCACGTCGCCCTGCGACAGCACGTTGGCGACTTCCCACGCCGGCCCCGCCGATCCGGCCTTCTGCCGCATCACCGCATAGGCACGATCGGCGAGGCTCAGCGTCTGCACCGCCGCCCGCGCACTGGCGACCAGTTGCGCATCCAGCGGCGGACGGCGGTTCGGCCATACCGACGCCATGTCGCGATCCTCGATCAGCGCATCGAGGTGCCGGGTCAGCGCAGTCCGTTCCGCCTGACTGTCCGCGCCCGGATACAGGTCGGTCGCCCAGTCCGCCGTCACCCAGGCGCGCACCGCCTTCGCATCCATCGGACCCTGCTGGCCGAGCATCAGATATACCTTCAGCGGTTCGTACAGCCGCATCGGATCACGCCCGTCCGCCTTCATCACCGCTTCCAGCCGCAGCAGCAGCCGCGGCAGCATCACCCGGCGCAGCGCGTCGCGGTACGTCTCCTCCGCCTGTTGGCTCAGCCCGCGCTGATACAGGCCGAACCGCATCGTCAGCCCCGGCCCGCCCTGCCGACGGTCGGCATAGCCACGCGGCAGGTTGCGCAGCGTATCGAGCGCCGGGATCGCGGCGCGCAGGTCGGCATCGTCCTCGCGCACCTGCGTCAGGTCGACCCCCGCATCGCGCAACTGCGCCTCGGCCTGTGCGGTCTTCTGCGACAGATCGGACTGGAACGCCCGGTTGCGCGCGAAGCTGACACCCCATGCCGCCAGTACCAGCGCCGTCGCCACTGCGATCGCCGCCAGCGCCGCGCCCAGTTGCCCGCGCCGCCGCACCTTCGCCTTCGCATCCGTCGTGACCAGCCCCGCTTCGGGGAACATCACCTCGGTCAGCAGCCGGTTCAGGAAATACGCCCGTCCGCGTGTGCCCACCACAGGCTCCGCCGGCTGTTCGTACACCTCGGCCATCGAGGCGAGGATGCGATCGAGCGCCGCGCCTTCCTGCACGCCGCTGGTCAGGTAAAAGCCGCGCAGGGTTGCCGCCGCTTCGTCCCCGGCGACGAACGCCCCATCGGCAAAGCGCATCAGCCGCGCGCGCAGCGACCGCAATTGCGCGGGGAAGCCGATCATCATGCCACGCCGGCGCTGGTCGACCTCCTCGAACAACCGCCGCGCCTGCCGGTCGGCGATCGACTGGCTCGCGGTGTCGAACGCCTGCGCCAGCACCTCCGCGGTCGGGCGGCCATCGGCATAGGGCAGGGTCGCGCCGAGCACCGCCCGCCGCCCCTCGACATCCAGATCGTCGAAATAATCGGTGAAGCCGGCAAGCAGGTCGGCCTTGGTGACCAGCAGATACACCGGCACCGCCGTCTCCAGCGACCGCCGCAGCTCGACCAGCCGCCGCCGCACCGCCCGCGCATGCGCGTCGATCGCGGCGCAGTCGCTCGCCACCAGCGTATCCACGCCGATCGCGACCAGCACGCCGTTGATCGGCTGGCGCGGCCGGTGCCGCTTGAGCAAGCCCAGGAACGCGCCCCATCCCGCGGCATCGACGCTCGCATCGCTGTCCTGCGTCGTATAGCGGCCGGCGGTATCCACCAGCACCGCCTCGTCGGCGAACCAGAAATCGAGGTTGCGCGTCCCGCCGACCCCGCCGACCGCCTGCTCGACGAACGGGAAGCGCAGACCCGAATGGAGCAGCGCCGTCGTCTTGCCAGCCCCCGGCGGGCCGATGATGACATACCACGGACGGCTGTACAGATAGTCGCGTTTGCCCCCAGCGGCCCCGCGCAGCCTGGCCAGCGCCTCGCCCATCCGGCGGCCGAGCAATTTGCCCTCCTCATCGGCGGCATTCGGCCCGGCGAGTTCGGCGGCGATCGCATCCGCCGCCCGGCGCGCGGCGCGGCGGCGCAGGAACCACCACAGCCCCCATAGCAGCGCCACCGCGACGACGGCGCCGATCCGCACCGGGATCGGCCGGAAGAAGGCGACGAACAGCGGCAACCCGAAGGCGAGCAATGCCGCCACCAGCACCGCCGCGGTGATCGTCACCGCATACCAGTTCCGGAAAAATCTCCGCATCAGTAGCGCCGCGGCACGACGATTTCGACACGGCGGTTCTGCGACTTGCCCGCCGCATCGGCGTTGGAGGCGATCGGCACGGTGTCTCCCAGTCCCTTCGTCGACAGCCTTGCGGGGTCGGACAGATCGTCACGCACCAGCGCGCCGACCGTCTCCGCCCGCGCCTCGCTGAGCGCCATGTTGTTGGGGAAGCGCACGGTGGCGACCGGCGTATTGTCGGCATGCCCCTCGACCACGACGCTGCCGCGCTCGTCCTCGATCGCGCGACCGATGCGGTGGAACAGCGGCTCGCGGCCCGGCTCCAGCACGTCGGATCCCGATTCGAACAATTGGCCGACGGTGGTGCGGACCCGCACCGTCTGCGCATCCTCCTCCACCGTCACCAGTCCCTCGCGGATTTCCGGCTCCAGGAAACGCTTGATCTTGCTCGCCTGCGCACTCGCCGCCGCCGGCATCGCCGCAGCGGGGCGCGCCAGCGTCAGCCGCGCATCGGGGGTCAGCGCGGCGAGCCGCGTCGAGGGCGCATCGCCGCTCGACGCCAGCATCAGCCGCAGCACGACATAGACGAGCAGCAGCAATGCGAGCGCGCCCGCACCCGCCAGCGCCAGCACGCTCCACCCGATCCGCCCGACCGGTGCGGTCTCGCCGCGCCAGTGCGGCACCAGCTCGACCTGCGACAGCGAACGGACGTGCGGCAACGCGCCCTGCAACCGCGTCATGATCTCGTGCAGCCGCCGCCGCCCGTCCGGCATCACCCGGAACCGCCCCTCGAACCCCGCGGCGAGGCAGGCGTGGAACAGCTCGATCAGGTCCAGATTGTCCTGGGGCACGCGCAGCATGTCGTCGACCAGCTGCCAGAAGCGGTCGCCGCCGATATTTTCCTGAAAGAAGGTGACGACCATCGATCGCCGCGCCCATTCCGCGCCATCGGTGCCGATTCCAGGCAGGTTCTGCGCGATATCGTCGGCGGTCGCGCACACCGCATATTTGGCACGCTGGCGCTTTTCCTCGGGATAATGCGGCTGGATCGCCCGCTCGAACCGCGCGATCGCGGCGGAGCATTGCCGGTGCAGTTCCGGCATCGGCAACCGGACCCGCCCGGCGCGAACGGCGGCGAGCAGCGCCAGCACCGGCTCCGCCTCGGCCAGCATGATGTTGCGGATCGCCGGCGGTGTCGCGGGCAGCGGCACGTCGTCTTCCCCCAGCCGCGACGGGGTCACACCCGGCGCGACGGGTGCGGTCCCGGACCGTGATAACGGTGGTGGCGCGGCATAGCCGCCGGGGGTCGGCGGGGCGGCATAGCCGCCGGTGGGCGGCGGCGCAGCGGGAGCCCAGGGTGTCGGCGCCGTCGGCGCGGGCGTGTCGCCGCGCTTCAGGCCCTGCAATGGCGACGGACGAAAGACCGTCTTGTCGCCATCCTCGCTCATCGACCGCTCCGTTTCACGCACCACAGCTCCAGCTTCAGCTGCGGCCAGTCACCCGCGACATGCAGCCCCAATGCGGTCGCCTGCTGGAACTCGCGCCAGTCGGGCACGCCGCGATCCAGCTCGAAATAGACGAAGCCGGGCAGCACGCGCAGCTGCGGCGGCGGCGTCGGCGTATGGCGCAGCGGCACGCCGGGCAGCGCCGAATCGACGATCGCCCGCATCTTCTGTACCGGGCCGATCTTGGCGACCGAGGGGAACAGCCCGCGGATCTCCTCGACCGGCGACGCCGACGATACCGCGAGATAGAAATACCCCGTCTCGTACAACCCGTGATCGGTGATCCGCGAGACGTACGCACCCGGTCCCGCCTGATCGAGCGGCATCTGCAACGCCGATCGTTCGAACACCGCCGACAGCATCGACTGCAACAGGTCGAATACCGGTTCGAAACAAGTCTGCGGATGTTCGTGGTCGTAGCGCGGCAGCGGCGGCGGTTTGCGCTCGGGCCGGATCAGCGTCGCCAGCTCGCCCGCCATCGATACCAGGGCTTCGAACAGGCGCTCGGGGTGGACCGTGGGCAGGAACTGGAGGTGTTCCAGCACCGGCAGACACCGATTGAGCGCCTGCAACAGCAGGAAGCTGGCGAAGGTATCCGACCCGCCGTCGGTCGCCTCGACCGCGCGCAGCGCCAGTTCCTCGGCGCGCTGTGCGGCCCGCCCGACGATATCCGACAGCCCGCCGCGCAGTCGCGGGGCGGCGGCCGCATCCAGCGTCGGGGCGATGTAGCGGTCGTCGAACATCACCCGCTTGTTCTGTACCTCCCGCACCCGCGCGAGGCCCAGCGTCACCCGGCCATAGGTCTGGTCGCGCGTGATACCGAACCGCAGGTTGGGCCGCCCCAGCCCGATCGGCTCGCTGGTCCGGTCGTCGGAATAGGCATCCGCCACCTCCGCCTCGTCGACCAGATAGCGTGCGTCGTGGCTGCGCGCCTCCACATCGCGGAACTGCACCGCGCCGGTCTGGCTGGCGGGCAGCGTCAGATAGACGATCGCATCGCGCGCATCCCCCGGCACGTCGAGCGGTTCGGGCGGCGGCAGATCGTCGGGGATCGCGAACGGCGTACCGTCGGGCAGTACGCCGACCGCCCGCGTCACCGCGAACTTGCCGAGCGCCGCCAGATCCTCGTCGACGCTCAACGCGATCAGGCCCCAGCCCCATGGCCGGATCGAATCGACGCGCGCGCCCAGCTGCGCCTCGATGAAACGATCCTGCGCCTGGAAATGCTGTGGCCGCAGGAACATGCCCTCGTGCCAGGCAACCCGGTTCTTCCCAGACAAACGCATTCCCCAGCCGGGCCACAGCCACGAACCGGCTGTCGGAGCGGTTATTGCCCCAGCCGGCGAACCGGGCAATAGCTATGTCGCATACGACGCGCCAAGTCGCGTGGCGGAGGCGCATGGCACATCCCTACGATCAGGAACCGTCGTTCGACCCGCGATCGTGGATCACGCCGCGTCCGGACGATCCTCCCGCTGCGCCGCGCCCGGATGCTGCGCGACGGCCAGCGCCCTCCCCGCCTGCAACGGCGCGGCCGCGCGACCGGCTTGCGATCGGCGCCGGGATCGGGATCGCAGCCATTGGGGCGGTCGCCGCCTTTCTCGCCCGCCCGTCCAATCCATCGGTGGAAGCCCCCGTCCAGCCCGTCCGCGCGACCAGAGCAAATCCCCCCGCCAGCATCGCGGAGCGGCGCACCCTGATCGTACCGACGCTCGCCGATCTCGCTCCGACCCTCCTCGCGTCGGGCATTGCGGCCACGCAGGCGCAGGCCGCCAGCGCCGCGGTCGGGCGCACCCTCGGCGCTGCGACGGGCGAGATCCGGCTGGCCTTCGCCATCACCCCCTCGGGCGCGGGAAACCGCCTGACCGAACTCGTCGCGAGGCGCGCCGATGGTTCCGGCGTGATGCTGGCGGCCGGCAGCGACGGTGCGTTCGCGGCAACCCCGATCGCCGCGAAGCTGCACCGCCAGACCCGGTTCGTCCGCGGCGAACTGGACGGCGACAGCTTCTACAGCTCGGCGGTCGCCGCCGGCGTCAGTGACGTGCTGATCGGCCCGTTCGTGAACGCCTTTCGCTACGATTTCGACATGCAACGCGAAGTCGCCCGCGGCGACGTCTTCGAGGCGGGCTTCGAACAGCGCGTCACCCCGGAGGGTGAACCGGTCGGCCAGCCCGTCCTCGTCTATGCCTCGCTCGCCACCGCCGGCAAGTCGCGCGCGCTCTATCGCTACCGCGCGCCGGGCGATGCAGAGGCGGAATGGTTCGACAGCGGCGGCAAGAGCAGTCGACGCTCGCTGATGCGTACGCCGGTCGAGGCGGCACGGATCAGTTCGGGCTTCGGCATGCGCGGCCATCCGATCCTGGGTTTCGTCAAGATGCATAAGGGCACCGACTTCGCGGCACCGACCGGAACGCCGATCTACGCCGCGGGCGATGCGACGGTGACCTTCGCCGGGCCGAAGGGGCCGAACGGCAATTTCGTGCGCCTGCATCACGCCAACGGCTGGGACACGCTGTACCTCCACATGAACCGTATCGCCGCCGGGCTGGCGCCGGGCCTGCACGTCGCACAGGGCCAGCAGATCGGCGAGGTCGGCACCACCGGCCGATCGACCGGCCCCCACCTCCACTACGAGGTACATATCGATGGGCAGCCGGTCGATCCGCTCTCGATCGCCGTCGGCGGCAGCCGCTCGCTCGCCGGTGATGCGCTGAAGCGCTTCCGCACCCTGCGGGATCGCGTCGACGGTGCGCGGGTCGCGGCCGAAAGCCAGTGAACGATCGCTTTGCGCGCCCCGCATGGCTACAGCCGGCGTCGTGCCGGCCGGTCCGATCCTTCCCGCCGCGGAGACCATGAATGGAACGCATCGCCTCTTCCAGTCTGCACATCCTGCAACGGCCCCGGATCGCCCCGCCCCAGCAGATGGGCGGGCTGATCAAATTCGGGCTGACGCATGCCATCGAGGCGAAAGGCGAAGTGGCGTTCGCCAGCCGCGGATCCCGCTCGCTCGAGGGCTGGACGCTGGGCTTCGCGCAGGTTCAGCGTCACGACACCCGCTGGACGGTCTACCGCGGGACGACGGCGGCCGATGGCAGCGTCTTCGAACAGAATGCACGCCCGCCGGCCCGGACCCAGCAGGCCTGCTTCGACGGCGATAAGCCCGGCGCGATATGGTATTTCGATCAATACCGGATGTGCTGGCTGCAAAGCCGGCCGAACGACGTCTACAAGCGGTTCGTCGTCGACCTGCCCGACGTGCCGGGCGGCGGATCGCCGTTCGAGGTGTTTCATCAGGACGTGCCGGCCGCCGGGGTGCAGGTGTTCGTTATGAACGGCAAGACCAAGGCGATGAACTACCTGGCCGCGGCGCAGACGGAGATCGCGTTCTGCACCGCGTTGATCGCGCGCGATCACGCGGGACAGCCGCATTTCCTCCAGTCCTTCTACTGGACGATCCGATGGCAGTATCGGTTTGCCCGCCTGCCCGGCACCATGCAGTTCCGCGCGAGCGAAGTCGCCGGCGGGGTCGCGGCGACGGTAAGCAAGGTCATCAAGGGGGCACCGCCGGAGCGGCGACTGGCCGAATTGCTGAAGGGCGGCCAGCCGACGACCTGTACCATCCTTGGCAGGCGCGCACTGGCGAAACCGCACCTGACCGAAACCGCCGACTGGCGGGACTTCGACGTCCGCCGCTGATCCGACGGTCAGGCGCGTAACGGTTCGCGGTGGTGTGGACCGGACCGGGCGCGGATGACGATCGGAACGACGAGTGCGGCGAGCGCGATGGTCATCGCGACGCTCGCGTTCAGCCCCTCATCCGATCCGCCCCAGCGCGCCGCTCCGATCAGGTCGAGGTCGAACAGCGATCCGAACGCACCGGTCCCGGGATTGGGGTCGAGCCCCAGGATCAGCTGCTCGCCCGCGTTCCAGCAGAGATGCGCGGCGAACGCACCCGCGATACCGCCATCCCGCGCCGCCAGCAGGCCGAACAGGACACCACCGAGGCACAGGTTGCCGAGCGGCAACGGGCCGGTCACGCCGCCCGCCACGTGCAACCCCGCGAACACGATCGCGACCAGACCGATCGCGGCGGGTGTGCCGAGGATCGGCGCGATCGACGGTTGCAGCCATCCGCGGAACAGCACTTCCTCGCCGGCGACCTGCACCGCAACCGTCAGCAGGCCCAGCAACAGCACCGGCCCGGCCGCTCCGCCCGCGCCCGGTGTCAGCACCCCGGCAACCCACGTGTAGCCGACCGCGAGCAGCAGTCCGCCACTCCCGAGCACGGCACCCCGCCACGCGGCAACTCCCGGCCGGTCGCCCGCCAGCAACCGCCCGGACATCGTCAGCCGGCGACCGATGAGCCCCAACAGCACCATCGGGCCGAAGATAGCGAGCGTGAACAGGCTTTCCCCCGCCGCTGCGGGCATCCCGCCGATCCATCCCCCGACGATCGGCGGCCCGGACCGCAACAACGCCGCCACCAGCGCGACGCCCGCCAGCGCCGCTGCCAGCGGACGCGCCGCACCACTCACCGTGCGGCGACGCGCTGGCTTTGCGGCGGCGTCGTCAGCACCGTCTTGCTGCTGTCGCCGACCAGGAAATACGGCGCCCAGTAAAAGGGATGCGAATAGGCGGGCTGGGTGATCAGCGCGCGCTGCGCCTCCTGCATCGCCTCGCCCATCGTGCCGGTGCGGGCCCGCGCGTAAAAGGCGCGGATGAACTCGTCGCTCTCCTTCTCCGCCGAGACCTGCCAATAGGTCGCGAGCACCGCACGCGCGTTGGCCGCCAGGAAAGCGCGGACCAGCCCCTCCAGCGTCGCCCCCGCTTCCTCCTGCCCGGCGCTGCGGACGAGGCCCTCGTCGCGCACGCCCGCCGCCGTGTCGCAGGCGGACAGCACGACCAGATTGGCGTCGAGCCGCAGCTGCGCGATCTCGGAAAAGCTCAGCAGCCCATCCGACTGCGCGTTTCCGAACGAGGTGACCAGCGCCGGCGGCGATTTGGAACAGCCCCACACGCCCTCGGTCAGGCCATGCGTGGCGAAGTGGATCACCTCATATTGGTCGAGGTCGCCGCGCGCCTCCACCCCGGTGTCGCTGAACGCCGGACCGGTGAGCAATTGCGCACCGCGCGCCTGCAAGGCATCCGCGGCGATGCCGAGCTCGCGCGCGCTGATCGGCTTCAACCCGCGCGACAGCGTCGCCAGCCGCCCGTAATCCACGGTGCATCCATAGCCCACATCGACCGGACGCGCCGCTGCCGCCGCCGCGACCAGCGCCGGAGCGCTGTGCTGACCGAGGCCGAGGAACGGCTGCGGCGCCCGCGATGCCGGCGTGCTGCGCGCCACCAGAAAGGATCGCGGCGACAGCGCGTTGGAGATCGAGGCCGTCCGCGCCAGAAACGCGGTCCGCGACGAATCGAAGGGGTCGACCGGCGCCGGCGCCTTGGCATCGTAGCGCGTCACCAGCACGCCGAGCGGCAGTGTCGCCAACGGTCCCGCAGGATCGACGACGATCGCCCGCGACGCCTGCAACGTCGCCGCCGCCGGACCCGCGATCAGTCGATACAGCGTGTACGCCCGCGCCTCGTCGAACGGCACCAGCTTGCCGACCGCCAGATCGCCGTCGATCGAGGCGCGCAGCTGCTGCCCCAGCGTCTCGACCGCGCGCGTCGCCGCCCCGGTATCGGCGACATGGTAGATGAAGGTGCGGTCGGCGGTGACCACCAGGCCGTAGATCCGCCGGTTGAGCCGCGTGAGCTTCAGGAACGTCTCACCCGGTTTCAGGGCCGCGCGCAATTCGGAAAGCGTCGCCGGTGCGTCGTCCAGCGTTCGATAGCGCGGATCGCTGGCGAGTTGCGCATCGACCGCCAGCAGCCGCTGCTCGGCCGCCCCGCGGGCCCGCTCCAGATCGGGCGGAGCCGCCTCGCCCGGGGTCGCGCCGGCGATCGCGTAACGCAGCCGCGTGATCTCGCGCTCCAGATCGGCGCGCTCGCGCAGCGCCACGGCGGCGGTGCCGTCCGCGGTGACCACCGATCGCAGCTGGCTCAGCTGGCGCGCGACCGCGGGTTCCCCGTTCGCCTGCACCGCACGGAAGAAGCGATCGTAGGTGTCGGGCTGCGGCTGCGCAGCCTCCGCGACCAGCAGGTCGAGATAATCCTCCATGCCGAGCGCGCTGCCGAGCGATGTGCCGCGCGAATCGATCAGCGCATCGATCGCTTCGCCGAACGCGTTGCGGATCGCCGGGCGGGACGCGCCGGTGCGGGCATAGACCGCCGCACGATCGAGCTGTGCCTCGGCGATCGCCGGTTCGTTGCCGGTGCCCGCATTGGCGATGGCGCCCCGCCGCAGCATGTCGACCGCGTTGGTGAAACTGTCGTACGCTTCGTCATAATCGCCGCGCTGCGCCTCCAGCCGGCCGCGCTGGCGCGCGATCCGTGCGCCGAGCCACAGCAGCTGCGTCTGGTCGAACCGTTCGTTGGCAAGCGGGCGATAGGTCGCCGCGGCCCGATCGATCGCCGCCTCGGCCTGCGCGCGGTCGCCCTGCGCCAGCAACGCGACGCTGCGCGCATATTGCGTCTCGATATCCAGCACGAGCTGCGACAACACGGCCGCATTGGGCACTGCCAGTGCGGTCGCCGTACCGTTCTGCTGCGGCTGGTTGAGCAGCCGCAGCGTGTTGGGATCGCGCAGCGGCTGGTCCGCCGCCACCGGTGTCGCTGCGACCCGGTCGAGCGTCGCCAGCGCCTCGGCAAACGCATGCCGGTTGATCGCATCGAGCGCACCATAAGTGTCGCGTTTGCGGGAAAGAAACGCGCTGCGCGATGCCGGCTCGTCGGTAAAGATCGTGTCGGCGGCGCGGAAATGCGCGGCGGCGGCGTCGGGGAAGCGGATGTTGGAATCCGCCAGCGCCGCCTCCAGCAGCAATTCGGCCCGCGTCGCCGCCGGCGCCGTCGGTGACAGACGGCTGAGCGCATCGTTGAGCACCCGCGACGCTTCGACGTGCAGGCCCTTGTGGTTCAGGCTGATCCCCTGCGACAGGGCCGTGGTGACGTCGAATGCCGCGGGCAATTCGACCGTTGCAACATCCGTCGCCGCCCCGCCCGGCCGCGCGGCAAGGGTCGTCACGTCGACGGTCGCAACCGGTGTGCGGGTCGCATCCACGCTCGGCCGGATGGCCCCCGATACGATGCCGAGCGCCTCTTCGAGCAGCGGCAGCAGCGCCGGCGTCCCCGCCGCGGCGTAATGCATATCGCCCCGCACCGTATCGAGCCGGATCGATTCGAGTCCGGTGACCTTGTCGAGGCAGCGTCGCGCGCTACCGGGCGCCTGCCCCGGCCGGATCGCCTGTTCGGGACCGCAGTCGAACTGCGCCTCCAGTGCCGCCTGCGCCGTCGCATCGGTCTTCACCGCTCGCACGGTGCCGAGCGGCCGGCTCGCGGCGACGCCCGAGCACGCGATCGTATAGGCGCGGGCGAACCGGTCCGGCGCGGCGGGGTCTGCCCAGTTGCGGGTGGCGACGCACGCCTCGCCCGCCGCGTTGCGGCCCAGCCCGACCGTTTCCAGCCGCGCCGGCGGGGTCACCGTCGCACAACCGGCCAGCGCCGTTCCGCCCAGCGCCGCCATCATCAGCGTATTGCGGGCACGGAGCATCGAACGCGGCATCAGGGTTCGCCCTTTCGGTCGGCGGGGGATTGGGGTGCGAGCGCTGGCAGATCGGTCAGCAGCTCTTCGTTGTTGCCGCCGATCACCGGCGCGAACGGCACGGTGACGTCGCGGGCGATGCCGAACACCTCCTCGCTGCTCCAGTCGAACACCTGAAGCGTCGGCTGGATCACGATCGTGGTGATGCAGCCCGCGCCGGAACCTGCCAGACAGCCGTTGATCCGGCTGTTGGGCAGCAGCAGCGGGTCGATGTTGATCACCGCATTGCCGAGCAGCGCCGCGCTCGCGCCGCCGATGCCGTTGATCGTGCCGAAGACCGCGACGCTCGCCTGCGCCGGATTGCCGAAGCTGCTGATCCGGAGCGCCGGCGTGATCGGTGCGGCAGGCGTCCCGCCGATCTGCACGCCCGACACGCTGCCGGGGATGGCGGTGTTCTGGAACAGCGCATAATCCCCGAAGCGCACCGTCAGCGTCCGTGCCGACAGCGTCGTCGTCGCATTCAGGTCGTAGAAGCCGCCACCCAGCTGCGGATTGTACAGCGCCGAATTGCCGTCGCCGATCAGCGCCTGCGCCTGTGCCAGACCGGCCGCGCCGGGTTGCAGCGTGTCGATGAAGCCCGGCGCCAGCCCTACCGCGATCCGGCTGCCGCGCAATTCGACGTCCGATCCGTCGAACAACAGCCGCCCGCCCGCATCGCGCGTCGCGACGACGTGGATCGCATTGGCATTGCCGCCGTCGCGCCCGCCGCCGATCCGCACCGACCGCCCGGTCCCCTGCGTCGATACGGCGCCGATCACGCGGATGTCACCCGTGCCGAGCATCTCGACCGCCCGGCCGCTACCGGTCGCGAGCGCCAGCGTCCCCACCTCCATCGCGCCGCTGCCCGCATCGAAGCGCAGCGTGTCGGCCGTCACCTGCCGAACCTCCGCATCGGACAAACGGAAGCCATCGGTGCCGGTGCCGTCGCCGAGCCGCAACGTTGTCGTGGCCGGCGCCCGGTTGGTGAACGTCACGCTCTGCGCGCGCAACGGGCCGCTGAGCGCGACATCGTTGGCGGTGATCGCCGCCGCCGGTCCCGCGGTCAGCCCGGCGATCGTCGCCAGCCCCGCCGCGTCGAGCGTCGCGGTCCCGCCGGCGCTGCTGGTGCCGATCGACAGATCGCGGCTGCTGGTCAGCGTCAGCGCATCGCCCGCCCGCGCGCCGGCGATCGTGATGCCCGCTCCCTTGGCGGTGATGGCGGCCCCGTCGAGCGCGCCTGCCGTAAGCGCCTGCCCCGCGGTCAGCGTCATCGTGCCGCCGGCACTGGCGTCCCGCAGCGTCAGCGCGGACCGTGCCTCCGCCAGCAGCTGCCGCGCCACCGCCAGCCGCCCGGCAACGTCGATCCGGTCGCCACGCAGCGTCGTCGAGCCGGTGCTGGTCACCGCCCCGGTCGTCAGCGCGCCGCTGCTCGACAGGTCGATCCCCGCGCCGCGTAGCTCGCCAACGGCGATCGCGCCGCCGTCGGTCCGCAGCGCGACATCGCCCGTCGCGGCGATCCGCCCGATCGTCACGTCGCCCCGCGTCGTCGTCACGCCAAGCGTCCCGACGGTCACGTCGTCCGCGACGAAGCCCGCATCGTGACTGAACGTGCCGAGGACGCCGGTGCCATCGAAGCGACCGATCCGGCTGGCCTGTACCGATCCCAGCTGGACCGCGCGCCCGCTGCCGGTCCGCAGCCCCAGCGCCGCACCGCCGCCCGATCCGCCGACCAGCCTGGTGCCGGCGAACGCGATCCCGCCCGCTGCATCCAGCACCAGTTGCTCGCCGCCCGCACCGTCCGCATCGCTGGCCAGCGTCAGCCCGCGCGCGCCGGTCACGTCACCTGCGGTCGCGGCGATCCGCACCTCACCCGCCGCCCGCTGCACGACACCGTCGCCGCCTAGCGTCACGCTGCCCGCCGACACGCGATAGGCACCGCCCGAGGTCACCGTGCCAGTGATCCGCGCCAGCCCGGTCGCACTCAAGACGGCGTCGCCGCCCGACGTCAGCGTGGTGACGCGCAGGTCGCCCGCCGTCGCGCCCAACGTCAGCCCCGCCGCGGCGGTCGCCTGATCCAGCGTCACCGCCGTCCCGCGCAGGCCGAGCGCGCCACCCGATCGTGCAATGGTGCCGGTGATCGCTCCGCCCGACGTCGCATCGATCGATGCGCCCGCGATATCGGTGAAACCGATACCGGTGCCCCCGGACAGCGTCAGCGCGCCACTGGCGACGACCTGCGTCAGGCTGGTACGACCCGTGGCGCCCAGATTGACGGTGCCGCCGGTCGCCGTTCCGGTCAGCGTCAGGTCGCCGTTGGTCGCGCGCAGGTCCAGCGCCTGCGTGCCGGTGTCGATCCGGCCTGCGTCGATCGTGGTCGCGACGACGGTAAGCTTGCCGCCCGTCACATCGCCCAGCCGCGCCGCCGCACCGATCGTCAGCGACACGGCCCGGCCCGGCCCCGCGCCTAGCGTCACGCCGGTGCCGGGGACGAATCCCGTCAGTTCGCCGTTGGGCGCAGCGATGGTCAGGTCCCCCGTCCGGCTGACGATCGACGGCGCACGGACGTTGCCGGTCGCGGCCAGCGTGACCGATCCGGTCGCGATCAGGCCGTTGGCCAGCAGGATGTCGCCGCCCGCACCCGTCGTCCGCAGCGCCGCGGCACCACCCGCGACGACGCCCGTCGCCGCCAGCCGTCCACCCGCGGTGATCGCCAGATTGCCCCGCGTCGCGGTAACCGCGCCAAGGTCGACATTGCCCCGCGTCGCCTCGATCGCGATTCCGTCGCCGATCGTCACGTCGCCGGTAAGGATGCCGCCCGTTGCGGCGGTGGCGTTCAATGCCGCTCCCTCGATCCGGCCCGCACCGATCGACGCGCCGCGCAGCGTGACTACGCCGCCGGCACCGATCGCACCGACACCGATCGCACCACCCGCGGCAATCGTCGTCGCGCCGCGCGACAGGATATCGGTGCCGCGTACCGCGCCGCCGCTCGCCGTCGCCGCGAACGAACCCGCACCGACCTGCCCGAAGCCGACATCGCTTCCGGTCAGCGCCACCGCGCCACCCGCGGTGATCCGGCCGGTGCTCAGCGCGCCCGTCGCGCCCAGCGTCGCCGCGTCGCCGATGACGAGGTCGCCGACCGACACGCCGCCCGCGCTCGCGGTGGCGGTCAGCCCTGCGGCCTCGACGCCGCCGGCACCGATGGTCGTTCCCGTCAGCGAGGCGAGACCGGTCGCCCGGATCGCTCCGACGCCGATCGCACCGCGAGCGTTGATCGTCGCCGTGCCGCGCGACAGGATATCGGCGCCCCGTATCGCGCCGCCGCTCGCGGTCGCCGCGAACGAACCCGCACCGACCTGACCGAAGCCGACATCGCTCCCGGTCAGTGCCACTGCGCCTCCCGCGGTGATCCGGCCGGTGGTCAGCGCGCCCGTCGCGCCCAGCGTCGCCGCATCGCCGATGACGAGGTCGCCGACCGTCAGGGCGCCTGCGCTCGCGGTGGCGGTCAGCCCTGCGGCCTCGACGCCGCCAGCACCGATGCGCGTGCCTGTCAGCGAGGCGACACCGGTCGCCCGGATCGCTCCGACGCCGAGGGCGTCGCTCGCCTGCAGCGACACCGCGCCACCGACGACGATATCGCCGCCGGTCAGGGTGCCGGCAGAAGCGGTGGCGGTCAGCGCGCTGCCGTCGACCCGGCCGAACGTCACGCTTCCCCCGGTCAACGCCACGTCGCCGCCCGACGCGATCGCGCCCGTCGCCAGCGCCCCGGCGCCTGCCGCCAGAGTCACGCCACCGGTCTGCGTCCCGATCGCACCGGTGCTGATCCCGCCGCTCGCGCGCAGGCTCAGCGCCTCGACCAGCGACAGATTGCCGGCCCGGATGCTGGCCGCGCCGCTCGCGGTCAGTGCGCTCGCCCGCACGTCGCCGATCGCGATCGCCCCGCCATCGGTGGTCAGCGCGACCGCCGAGGTGCCGTTGCCGCCGCGCAGCGACGACGCCGGGTCGAAGGCGATGGCTCCGCCCCGCGCGTTGAGCACCAGCGCCTCGGCCCCCGCCCCGTCGCTGTCGGCGATGATCGATGTGCCCGCGCGGCCGACGATATCTCCGGCCGTGCTCGTCACCGCGTAGCGGCCGGTGGCATTCTGCGCGCCGCCAAGCGTCACCGATCGTCCGGTGAGCGCGACGTTGCCGATCGCCTGCATGCCGCCGAGCAGCGCCGCGTCGCCGTCCGCGCGTACCGTCACGGCGGCACCGGTCATCGCGCCACCGACGCGCACGTCTCCAGTCGCGGTCAGGCCCACCGCCCCGGTCGCCAGCAGCGCCTCGCGCACGTTCACCCCGCCGCCGGTGGCGGTCGCCGTCACCGCGGCACCGTCGATCCGCCGGACCTGCACGTCGCCGGCGGTCGCCGTCAGCGCGACCGCCCCCCCGCGCACCGCGTCGATCGCCACCTGCGTGCCCGTCGCGGTCGCGCCCAGCCGGCCGGCCAGCGTCGCCAGCGCCACCACGCCGCCGCTGGTCAGCGCCGCCCGCCCGTCGCGGCTCTCGACCGTGTTGAGGCGCAGCGCGCTCCGGCTCGCCAGCGTCACGTCGCCGCTGGCGGCGACGTCGTTCTGGATGGCCAGCGTGCCGTTCGCCGCGCGCAGGCTGATCCCCTGTCCGGCGCCGGTGACCGCAATCCGCGCAACGCTCAGGTCGCCGCCGGTGCTCTCTGCGGCGAAGCTGTCGACGAGGTCCAGCGCGCCGAAGCTCAGGCTGCCGCTCGATACGATCGCGCCGCCCGGCCGCGTGGCGTCGCCGCCCGCCGCCGCCAGCGCACCCAGCGAGCGGGCGATCACGTTGCCGAGGCTGAGCGGCGCATCCGCCGTGCCGTTGAACACGCCGACACGCAGCGCCCGGTCGGTGCCGGCGGTGATCGAACTGCCCGGCGCGAGCACGATCCCCGCCGCGCCGTTCGCCTGCAACCGCACGAAATCGGTGCTGCGGCTGCTGGTGGAGGCCAGCGACAGCGCGCCGGTGCTGGCGATCCCGCCGGTCCGCGCGAGCAGGTCGATCGCGCCGCCGCCCCGCACGGTGCCGCCGGTGAAGGCAAGCGAGGCGCCGCGCAGCGCGATGGCGTCTCCTGCCAGGACGTCGCCGCCGAGCGCCACCGCACCCGCGCCGTCGATCGTCACGCCGGCACCCGCGGCGATCCGGCCTGCGGTGATGCGGTCGCCCCCGGTCATCGACACCGCACGCGTGGCGATCACGGTGCCCGTGGTCAGCGGTCCGCCGCTTGCGTTGAGCGTCACGCTGCCGTTGCCGGAGACCAGCGCCCCGGTCTCGATCGATGCCCCCCGCGCGGACAGGTCGCCGATGATGCCGACATCGCCCAGCCGCAATGCGCCGGTGGTGGTGACACCCGTCAGGTTGCGCGCCTCGATCCGTCCGAGCGCGATCGGGCTCGCGGCATCGTTCAGGCGGATCTGCACGTCCGACTGCCGGTCGCTACCACCCAGCACCGCGGTGTTGGTCGCAAAGGCGATACCGGTGGTCGACGGCGCGGTGACCGCGAGCGTCAGCGCATCGCCGCCCGATCCGTCGCGGTCGCTGCGCAGCGTCAATCCCTGCAGGCCGGTGATGCCGCCCGCACCCGCGGCGATCGTCACGACGCCGTCCGCACGCTGCGTCACCGGCGTCGCGCCGCCCAGCGTCACCGCCCCGCCCGACACCAGATAGTTGCGGCCGGCGTTCACTCCGCCGGCGACGCTCGCCGCGCCCGTGCCGGCATCGATCCGCACGTCGCGGGCGGCGACCAGGCCTTGCAACGACATCGCGCCGTCGCGTGTCACGACGATATCGGCGTTGCCCGAAGAGGCGGCGATATCGCCGGCGATCAGCGTCGCGCCGCTGCCGGTCAGGGCCACCGCGCCGTCCCGCGCGGTGATCGCGCCCGTCGTCAGCGCACCGTTCGAGGCGATGGCGACGCTGCGATCCGATACCAGCGCGCCCGTGGTGACGCCCGCGCCCTCCAGCGACAGCGCGTCGCGCACGTTGACCACCCCCAGCGTGAGCGCACCCGTCGTAGTCAGGCCGTTGCGGATCGCGCCCGTGCCGATCGCCTGCCGCAGGCCGCGTGCGGTGACATCGCCCAGCGCAACGCGATTACCGACCGCGCGCAGCCGCAGGTCGACATAGCCCTGTCGATCGCTACCGCCGGTCAGGCTGCTCGTCGCGTCGAACAGGATGTCGCCACCGGTCGTGCCGTCGGTCGACAGGATCAGCGCCGCGCTGCCACCCGATCGCAGCGCGAGGCCGGCGGCGCCGGTGATGTCGCCATCGATCGATTCGGCCCGCACCTGACGCCCCGCGCGCTGCGTCACCGCCGCCGCGCCGCCCAGCGCGATCCCGCGACCGGCCAGAAGATAATCGCGTCCGGCGGTCACCGCACCCGCGACCGACAGGGGCCCCGCCGCCGCCAGCACGATGTCGCGCTCGCTGGTCAGCGCGCCGGCGAAGCCCGCCCCGCCGCTCGCGCCCGCCAGGATATCGCTGCCATCGCGATCGGTAGTGGTCAACGCGCCGCCGACGACCAGTTGCGCAATGCCTCCGGTATCCGCCGGCGCGCCGGCGAAGGCGACGCCGTCGACCGGCGTCGTCGGCCGGCCTGCGGACAGCACGATGCCGCGCGTACCGGCCAGCGCCGTCGTCACGCTCGCATCGACCTGCAGCAGCGCGTCGGTGACGGTCCCCTGCGATGCCAGCGCGAACAGCGCATCGGCCCCCGCGACGCTGCCGCGCACGTACTGGCTGCGGCCCGGTACGGCCGTCCCGCGGTTGAGCGTCACCGACAGCGGACTGTTGGGATTGTAGGTCAGCGTCACGTCGGTCGCGGTGACGAAGGCGACGTCCTGTCCCACCGCCGTGAACGTGCCGTCCGCGTCGATGTTCGGCGCGACCATCACCAGCCCGCGCGTACCCCCCTCGACCTTGATCTGCGCGCCGTTGAGCACGGTGATGCCCGCCGTGCTGCCCGCCGCCGTGCTCAGCCGGTAGTTACGGCCTCCGTCCAGGAAGTCGGTGTTGTCGACGTCCAGCGTCGACAGCACCAGCGACCCGGTGTTGAACGCCGCCTTGGAACCGACGACGATGCCGTTGGGGTTATACACCCACACCGCGACGCTCGGATCGCTGGTCAGCTTGCCGAGCAATTGCGAGACGTTGCCAGATACATCGCGGTTCAGCACCGCGATGTTGCCGCCCAGCGTGCCGTTCTCGAAATTCGCCGTCCGGTTTTCCGGGATGTTGAACCCGTTCCAGTCGATCACCGTGTTGCTGGCGCGCAGCTTGACGTTGAGGTCGCCGTTCGGATTGGTGATCTGCGGATCGAGCCCCAGCAGATTGGTCCGGACCCGCACCGCATCGGCGGCGGCCGGGATCGCCGTCACCGTCTGCGCGAGCGCTGGCGTGCCCACGAATCCGCCCAGCGCGCTGGTCATGGCCAGCAACAGGCGGTGGTGGCGAACGGGCGACACTTTGCGGGTCATCAGGGCCATCCTATCGGGCGGAGTCGCGGAATTGCACGGTAAGCGACACGAGTACGCGTGCCGGTGGCCGCCGGTCGTCGAGCAGCAACGCCCGGTCGAGTGGCTTGGCATAGCCGACATCGAGCACCAGCCGGTTGGGGAACGTCAGCCGCAGGCCGCCGCCGACGCTGGCGAAGTTCCGCGGCCCCTCGATCCGCGCCCGGTCGAGGTTGGCGAGATAGAGGTGGTCGTAGAAGCCATAGACCTGCGTCCCCAGCGCGCCGGTCAGCGGCACGTCCGCCCGCGCCTCGACATGCCCCCCGACCGCACGGTCGCCGCTGTTGGACCCCGGATCGTAGCCACGCCCGATCGTCAGGCTGCCGAGCGCGAACTCCTCGTAGTTCAGCAGCGGATCGTTGGTCCATTGCACCTGGCCGATCCCGGCGATGCTGAAAATCGGCCCCAGCGATATCGTCGCATCCATCACGCCGCGCACGACGAACGCCTTGGCATCGCCCTCCAGCCGCGACGTCAGCCTCCCGTTGGCGAACCCCGTCTTGCTGGCATCGAACAGCCCCAGCCCCTTGCGCAGTTCCAGCGAGGTCGCCAGCGACAGCCACGGGCGCCCGGTATCGTCCAGGAACTGGCGATCGGCATCGATCCCGACGAACAGCACGCGCAGCTTGTCGCGGGTCAGCGTCACCGCGTTATCCCCGCTGCCGACACGCGAAATCTGATCGACGAAGTCGAATCCTCCTCGCGCCCTCGCATTCGATCGCACCGACCGGAACAGCGGCCGCGTCAGGTCGAACCCGCCGATCAGCGTATTGGTCCTGAGGTCGAGCGCACCCAGATCGGGTCGCGACCAGGCATAGGTCGCCCGCCCGCCGAACGTCGAGCCGCCATCGTCCAGCTGGAAGATGTGCCCGCCCTGGACGATCACCTGTTCCTTCAGGTCGGTCGTCGTCGACGCACCCAGATAGGTGATGTCGCCCAGCCCGGTCAGGCCATAGACCTCGCCGCGCCCATAGACCGTCTCGCGACCCAGCAGCCTTGAATTGTAGTTCTGCGCATTGGCGAACAGCGCGAACCGGCGCGAGCTGACCGTCAGGTCGCCGATCACCGTCCCCGCCTCGCCGCCCGACGGCCGCAGCGACAGCGCGACGTCAAGCCCCGGCACGTCGCCCGCGAGTAGCAGGATGCGCTCCGCTTCGCGCTCGTTCAGCGGATCGAGCGCCTGGATCGCGGCGATCCGCCGCCGCAGGAACGGCTCGTAGCGCCCGGCATCGCCCCGCACCCGCACCTCGACGATGCGCGCGGTGATGACCTGCAACCGCAGCACGCCGCCGGCGATTTCCTGCGCCGGAATCTGCACCGACGCGACCCAGCCGCCCCGTCGCAACGCCGCATTGGCGGCGTCGCGCACCGCGCACACCGCCGCGATCGATTGCTCGCCGGTGGGAAGCGCCAGATCGGCCAGCGCCGCCGCGATCTGCGGCTGAAGCGCCGATCCGTCTGGCCGGGTGAATTCGACGCGATCCAGCGTCAGCCGCAGCGGCGACGCCTCGAACGGGCAATTCGCCTCCGCCAGTGCGCCGCGCGCATCGACGCTGGCGGTGGAGTCCGACCGCGGCTGCGGCGTCGGCGGCGTCACCTCTTGCCGGGACGGCAGCGACACCTGCGCATGGGCCGGTATCGCCAGGGCTCCGGCGCCGATCCCCGCCAGCACCATCAGCCGCACGCTCTTCACTCGTCGCAAATTCTGTCCCCTGTCGTCGGCCGCTCTCCCTGCGACCCGATCGTGCCGGCTATCCGCGATTGCGGACGCCGCGACTGTCCGGTCATTCGTCCATATAGATCTCGGTCAGTCGCCAGCCGGCCTTGCCCCGCGTGAAGACGAGGTCGCCGAACCGGTAGCTGCCGGCGGGCTGCTGCGCATCGCGCTTGGGCACCGGCGTCGCTTGCAGGATGGCGCGATGCGTCCGCCCGGCGGCATCGACGCCGTCGGGTCGGCCAAGAACGGTCGCGACCGCCGCCGGCACCCGCGACGCCGGGATCCTGCCCGCGGGTCCGTCGTCGAGCGTGCTGTTCTGCACGACCGTCGGCGCACTGAGCGCCCGGATCATCGCGGCGTCGCCCGCCAGTGCGGCGCGACGAAAACGGGTCCAGAACGCCTCCAGCGATGCGGCCGGCACGGGCGTCGCGGCCGCAGCCCGCCGCGGCATTGCTGCCTGGGCACCCTCGCCCGGCATCACCGCATCGCCGCATCCGGCAACCAGAAGCGCAATCGGAACGAACATGCTGTTTTCCTTCATCGATCGCCGGGCCAACGCATTGCCATGACGCGATATTGGCTCAGGGGATAGCTTGATTCGCGTACCCGATTGCCCTGATTGCCGCCCAGCAGCGTGATATGCGTCGCCGTCTGGCTGATGAAGAACGCGACGTGATTGCCCGACGACGATCCGGTGCTCGCGTCGACCCCCCGGGGCGCGCGATGCAAATGAACGATGCAGCCATAGCGCGCAGTATCGAGCTTGCGGCCCCAGCTACCGAAATCCCGCGCCCGCGCACTGTTGTTGCCGCGTACCCCGGCTTCACGCAGGCACCAGTTGACGAACGACGCGCACCACGCGACCTCGTCTTCCTTGGCTGCGAGCCCGGTCGCGGCATGATATTCGATGATCCGTCGGTTGTGCTGGCTGCCCCTGATCTCGGACACGCCCTTTTCGGCGATCGCGATCCGCATCCATGGTGCGCCGATATCGGTGCCGGGCGGCTGCTCCAGCGGCGCGGTCCGCCGCGGCGCCGGTACGGGTGCAGGCGCCGGTGCCGCCGCGACCGCGGGCTGGATCGCCCTGCCGGTCGGAAGCGGCATCTGCCGGATCGACGGGATCGGCACCGCCCGCGTCGGTAACGCCCGCGTCGATACCGGCGAGGCCGGCGATCGCGCCGCCGGCGCCGCGGTGCGATCGGCACCCAATGCGGTCCAGGTATTCCGGCCCACGACGCCGTCCACCGCAAGGCTGTTCCGACCCTGATAGTCCCGCACCGCCTGTTCGGTCCGCAGCCCGAACACGCCGTCCAGGTCGAGCGGCGGCCGTGCCCGGCCGGAGGTATTCAGAAGGTGCTGCAACATCTGGACCTGTTGGCCCCGGCATCCACGATCGATTTCCATCAGGCGCACAGTGATGCTCCATCAGTTGGCCAGCAAGTCGTACCTTCTCCGGTTTAGGCTGGCAACGAGAAGTGCAAATGTAACATTTTGACCATTATCCACCGCGCCTCAGGTCTTCGGCGACCACACGATGATCTTCGTCGATCCACCGATCCATCGATCCGTCGCATCGGATTGCCGGCTCAATCCCGGTCGGGACACGCGGCCACGCTTCCGCGCACCCATATGCTGGTCAGGAAACGCGTCGCGACTGCGGGCCTGCAACCGGCATATCCTTTCGCGGGCAGCATCGCGCCCGTCCAGCCATGCAGCGCGAAGGGTGCGATCGGCACCAGCGCGAGTATGCCAAGCGCACACCCGAACAGGCGCCGCTGATTGCGCGGTGACGGCCGCAGCAACAGCATCATCGCCAACAGGATCATGGCACCCGCCGCCGGAACGACGGCGGCGCTGCCCGTGCTCACCGTCACCAGCGGCGCATGGCGCCGGATCGCCGCCGCCATGTCGCCCAGATCGACGAGACCGAAATACGCGACGCCGACCGCCAGCACGCCCAATGCGACGCCAAGCAACCGCTCGTCGCGCCTCGACCTGTTCTCGTCCGCGACGACGGGCGCGACGACGCGCCGGCTCACAGCCGTGGCACCAGCCGCCATGTCAGCGGTCGGACCCGTCGCTTCACCTCGCTCACGACGTAATCGACGGCCAGGTCGACGACCGCACCCGCCATCATATCCAGCGCCTCGCTGCCCCGTCGCAGCAGCGATTGCTGCTGCGCGGCGGCGGCGGCACGCAGCTTCTCGATCCCGTCCTCGACCAGCTTCTGCAGGCGCTCGGTCAGCTTGAACCGGGAATCCAGCTTGTCGAGCAGATATCCGGCGATCAGGCCGACGCCCACCGCCACGACGAGCGGGCCCAGTGCGAACGTGCCGATCATCAGCGTCCCCGCTGCCAGCGATCCCGCCGCCGCACCGACCGCGCCACCGATCGCGGCCTTCGTGACATCGGCGGCGATACCGCCGATCAGGCCGCCCAGCGTCGCTTCATCGCGCATGACGTAATCGGCGACGTTCCACACGGTCATCAGCACGACCGTGATGATCGTGCCCCCCTTCGCCGACTTGATCGCGCCGTAACGGCCGATTCCCATGCCGACGACCTTCGCATTCCGAACCCCGTACCGAGTACCCGTAAGAATAGTACGAAGCCGCGAACTCCCCTTCAAAACGACATGCATCTTGCCGCCATAAGCTTTGAAATAGACGCGGCCGAGCGGGGTACGCATGTCGCGCGCCAGCTTGTAGATCGATGCTGCGTCGTCGGCCGTCGCGGCATAGTTCGCGACCAGCTTGGCGTTCTCCTGGTGCTTGCGCCACAGCGCGTCCGCCTGCGCCTCCGTCAGCGTATGCGCCTGCAACTTGTCGTAGAGCCAGAGCCGCATCATCGCGTCCTGATCAAGGACGATCACCTCATGGTCGGCCATCAGTGCTGCTCCCCTGTTTTGGTCAAGGTGCCGGTCCCCTCGATGCGATACGTCGCCGATCGCGATCCGTTGATCCGGAACCGTCCGTCATCCAGCCACTCGGCACGTGGCTCGGCACCCTTGATCCCGCTGATGCAGCTCTCCACCGGCATCGCCATCAATTCGCGCCGCATCGGCAGGGAAAAGACGCGGATGAAGGCCTCCGTCCCATCGGTGCAGCGGCCGCCGGTCGCGCGGCTGGCATATTCGTCGACCATGACCACGACTCCTGCCGCCGTCTCACCCAGGCGCTGGCCCGTATGGAAGGTTGCGGGCGCCACCTGCGCGATCGCCAGCGGGAACGTCACCTGCGTCGTACGGCCCTCGCGTTTCGCGGTATAGCGCCCTTTCCCGTCGGCCGTGTCGATCACATCGACCGCCAAATCCGCAGGCGTCGCCGATCCGACGGTTGCGAGTGTCGCCGCTTGTGGCGTCTCGTCGGGTTTGCCATCGCACGCGGCCACCGCCAGTGCGGCCAGAACGGCGAGACGCGGAGTCATGCTACCGTCTCCGCCGGCGGGATCGGGGCCGCGTCATCGGGCAAGGGGCCGACGAACCGGTAAGCGAACGCACCGCCGTCCACGCCGACGTAAATTGCCGTCACCTCTTCGCCGCGCATCCGCCGTTGGAGCAGTGCGACCGACATGTCGGGCAGCATCGTATTGGTCAGGATCGCGTCGATCATCCGCCCGCCCGACGCGATCTCGGTACAGCGTTCGACGATATGCTGGACCACCGCAGCGTCGATCGTCACCGCGATGCCGTGGTTGTCGACGATCCGCCGCTCGATACGCGCCAGTTGCAGACGGACGATTCCCGCCAGCACGTCCGGCTTGAGTGGGTAATAAGGCAGCACCTGCAACCGGCCAAGCAGCGCAGGCGGGAACACCTTGAGCAATTCCGGGCGCAGCGCCGTCGCCAGCGCGTCCGGCTCCGGCGCCAATTCCTCGTCCTCGGTCAGCGATGCGATCAGGTCGGTGCCGACATTCGACGTCAGCAAGATCACCGTGTTGCGGAAATCGATATGCCGGCCCTCGGCATCGTTCATGAAGCCCTTGTCGAACACCTGGAAGAACATCTCGTGGACATCGGGATGCGCCTTCTCGACCTCGTCGAGCAGCACCACCGAATAGGGCCGCCGCCGCACCGCCTCGGTCAGCACGCCGCCCTGACCATAGCCGACATAGCCCGCCGGCGCGCCTTTGAGCGTCGAGACGGTATGCGCCTCCTGAAATTCGCTCATGTTGATAACGATCATCGATTCGTCGCCGGAGAACAGCAGTTCTGCGAGCGCATGGGCCGTTTCAGTCTTGCCGACCCCCGATGGGCCGCAGAGCATGAACACGCCGACCGGCTTACCGGGATTGTCCAGCTTGGCGCGGCTGGTCTGGATGCGCTTGGCGATCGCGTCCATCGCGTGATCCTGACCGATCACACGGGACTTGAGCGCATCGCCGATCGCGAGGACGCTAGCGATCTCGTCCTTCACCATCCGGCCGACCGGAATGCCGGTCCAGTCGCCGACCACCGCAGCGACGGCATCGGCGTCGACCACGCCGAATACCATCGGCGCATCGCCCGCCGCGTCGCGCGCTGTCGTCAGCGCAGCGTCGAGCGCTGTCGCGTCGCCACCGTCACGCGCGGTGCGAACCGCGTCGAGCGCGTCTGTCTCGCGCGCCCATTGCGCTTCCGCGGTTTCTACGGCGTCGCGTGCCGCGGCGATGGCTTCGTCCAGCGCGGGCAAGGCCTCGTTGCTGCGATAGCGGCCTTCTACCTCGCGTTCGACGATGCCGCGTTCGACCTCCAGCAGCTCCAGCCTGCGCCGGGCGTCCTCGACGGGTGCCGGTGTCGCTGTCTGCGACACCGCGACGCGCGCGGCGGCGGTGTCGATCAGGCTTACCGCCTTGTCGGGCAATTGCCGCGCCGGAACATAGCGTTGCGACAGCGTCACTGCTGCCGCAACTGCGTCGTCGAGGATCACGACGTCGTGATGCGCCTCCATCGCCGGCACTACCGATCGCAGCATCGCGATGGCGACCGGTGCTTCCGGCTCGGCGACATCGACCGTCTGAAAGCGGCGGGTCAGCGCCGGGTCCTTCTCGAAATACTGGCGATATTCGGCGTAGGTCGTCGCCGCGATCGTCCGCAGTCGACCGCGGGCGAGCGCCGGCTTCAGCAGGTTGGCGGCATCGCCCGTGCCCGCCTGACCGCCCGCACCGATCAGCGTATGCGCCTCGTCGATGAACAGGATCACCGGCGTCGCCGCACCCTCTACCTCGTCGATCACCTGCCGCAATCGCTTCTCGAATTCGCCTTTCACGCCGGCACCCGCCTGCATCAGCGTGACGTCGAGCGACCGCACGACGACGTTGCGCAGCGCGGGCGGCACGTCGCCGTCGACAATGCGTCGGGCGAAGCCCTCAACCACCGCCGTCTTGCCGACGCCCGCCTCGCCGACGAGGATCGGGTTGTTCTGTCGACGGCGCAGCAGGACATCGACCAGCTGGCGGATCTCCGCATCGCGCCCGACGATCGCGTCGATCTCGCCCGCGCGGGCCTTGGCGGTAAGGTCGATCGAATAGCGCCCAAGCGCCTCGCCGGGGCTGGTCGCAGCGGGCGCGCCGGGGGGTGCGGCTTCGACCGGTTCGGCGGACGCACCGACAATCGTCGCGAATTCGCTGCCAAGCCGTTCGGCCTGAACCTTGCGCCATTCGCCGCTCGTCGCGAACAGCGCATTGCGCAATGTGGGCGTCCGCAGCATGCCGTAGAGCAGATGCCCGCTCCGGACCTTACCGGCGCCGAACTGGAGCGAGGCGTACAGCCATCCCTTTTCGATCGCTTCCTCGACCTGCGGCGCGAAGTCGCTGATTGCCGAGGCTCCGCGCGGCAACAGGTCGAGCGTGCCGACGATATCTCGCGCCAGACGCGCCTCATCCAGTCCGAACGCCTGCCGGATCGCGGCGACGTCACCCTGCGGGTCCTGTACCAGCAGGTGGATCCAGTGCACCAGCTCGACATACGGATTGCCGCGCATCCGGGCGAACCCGGTGGCGGACTCGATCGACGTCAGTGCCGCGGCGTCGAGCCGCCCGAATAGCGATGCACGATTGATGTCTGTCATGCTGTTTCTCCGGAAATCTCGTCCGCCGTCCTGGCGGTGAAAGTCTTCGTGCGGCGCCGCAGATGCGCATCGCCGCGCACGCCGTCGTCGCCGGTTGCGCCCAGCCAGCCGCTCCAGCCCAGCCGCGTCGTGCCATCGAGCCGCGCAGGGCGTGCATCCTTGCCGCTCACCTCCAGCGCCACGTCCCATTCGAGGTGGCTCGGTGCGAAGGCATCGAGCGCCTCGGACAGGATGCGAAAGCGCGGGCCGGACGGCAGCAGCGCCTCGTAATCCGCACGTGAGCGGGCACGGATCACGATGCGAAAGGCATCGGATGCGATCTTGGCGCGGGCACCCAACATCGCCTCCGTCCCCAGTCCACAGAAGGATCGGCCGAGCTGGGTCTGGTCGTCCGCCTCGATCGCGCGCCAGCGTGGCTGATATTCGAGCACCGTGACCGGCTGGCCGAGCAGATGCGTCATCGCATCCTCGATCCCCCCGGCACTACGCCGCGACGCGAACAGCGCCGCGTAATGCACCCGTGCCTGCGCCGGGAAGGTGCTGTTCGTGGGAACACCCTCGCTCGCCCCGGTCAGCTGCGCGACGTGCGCTGCGAAGCGATCGTCGTTGGGCCGATCCGCCTGCGCCACGGGCTGCGAATCCGCCCAGGCGCGAAAAAAGAATTGCAGCATCCGCCCCGCCAACAGGTCGAGCCAGCGGCCGAACGGGCGTTTCTTCGCATAGCGGCGCTCGAACACCGCGAACTCGGTCATGTGCGACGGCAGCGGACCCATCGGCCCGGTCAATCCAAACCAGAATCCCCCGATCTGCGCTCGCCCGTCGCGGACCTCCACCTCCTCCAGCGTCGAATCCGGAAAGGCGAGCGTCGGCACCTGATGCAGGTCGGCGATGCTCTGCGCCGGTCGCCGCGCCAGCCCGATCCGTGGCAGATCGGGCGCACGCGCCTCCGCCCCCCGCACGACCGGGAACAGCCCGAACCGCTTCCGCGACGCCTTCGCATCGGCGAGGAAGCTCAGATGGTGTGGCGGCGGCCGATCCGCAGCGGCCATCGCTGAAACTCCCCTTCGTTGGCGCTGGAAACGTGCGTTTCGGTGAACGCGTTGATGCTGGCGAATTCGGCGAGGAAGCGTTCGAGCACAGCCGAGAACAGGAACATCCGCCCCTTGTCGAACGCGGCATCGTCCAGCGTCACATGGATGCGATGCCCCCGCGCGATCGCCATCCGGTCCATCCCCGGCACCCGCCGCGCGACCCGCGTCGATCGGATCGCCGAGACGCCATCGACCTGTCGGCGAGAGGCGGCGTCGTCCTGCCGCCCGTACAGCGCCAGGTGATCGCGCAGCACCTGCGGATCGTCGTGATCCTCCGGCGCCAGCGTCATGTAATTGGGGGTCAGGTGGCCGATCACCCGCCAGGCCGCATCGCCCATCCCCATCGGCGGCTGCGGCCGGGTCGGGGCGCGCAGCACGCTGACCGCGCGCGCAGGGACACCTGACACCGTGAAATGCTGGTCACCGCGAAATTGCAGCAATTCGGGCAGCTCGCGGTTGGTGACGAGCGCACGCACCGCCAGTTCATCGATATGGTCGAGTCGGGTCGCATCGCCGGGCGCGGTGAGGCTAATCCACGTCTCCGTACCCGTGTACTCGCCACGCCGCCGCAGCCGCTGTTCGCGCGTCGACAGCCGTCGCGGTCGAAGCTGCGTCGTATAGAACAGTGCCTCGCTCCAATCGTACAGCAACGCGCCATAGGCATAGAGCGGCGCCACCGTCCGCGCATCGGTATTGTGCGCGGAGTAAGCCTGCACATCGAGCAGCCGGAACACCTCGAAATCGAGCGGCCGCGCGCGATCGGGGATGACATGATGCTCGTGTTCGAACTTGGACACGCGGACGCGGCCGAGTTGCTTCTCGAACAGGTTGATCGCCGGCGTCGCGAACAGCCGCAGGTTTGCTGGCTCCAGCGCCTTGTGCAGCACCGGTGCCGACCGGTCGAACAGCAGGACCACATCGCACGCCTGCGGACTGTCGCGAAACGCCCGATCGAGCCCGGGCAGGTCGACGAACAGGAACCGTTCGGGGCAGGCGAAATATTCGCTGAGCAGGCGATAGCCGCGAAACGAGCGCAACTCCGCCGGCAGCAGCGCCTGATCGTCGTCGAAACCGACCTGCTGCGGCAACGGCAGCTTCTTCCAGCCTTCGGGTCCCGCCGCCGCGTCCGCCGATCGCGCGATCACCGCCAGCGTCTCGCCGATCACCTGCCGATACAATTCCGCCGGCACCGCCTCCGACCCCGCCAGATAGATCGGCAGCGATTGCGGCAGCACCTGCGGCAGCGCCGCACCGCCGGTCGCCTCGAACCGGATGCGCAGACCCGCCTCGGCACGCACGTTGGCGGCGCTGGCGAACGAGGCGACCGCCGCGCGGCTGGCGAGATATTCGACCTGCGTGATCTTGAGCGGCCACAGCGTCACGTCATGCCCGGTGCGGAATTCGACCGGCACGCCCTCCTGTTCGGCCGCGATCGCGATCAGCGGCATCGACCGCGGCACCTGATGCCCCTTGATCAGGATCGGGTCGCCTTCCTTGGGTTCGAACCCGACGACGCACATCGACGGCGTCGGCGCCAGATAATGCGGCTGCACCGCATGCAGCAGATGCTGGGTGAATTCGGGATATTGATCCGCGATCTTGAGCTGCACGCGCGCGCCGAGGTAGGCGACGCCCTCCAGCAACCGCTCGACATAGGGATCCGGGTCGGTCGGCGTCTTGAGGCCCAGCCGCCCCGCCACCGCCTCATGCTCCTCGCCGAATGCACGTGCCTCTTCGCGCAGATAAGCGAGTTCGTCGTTGTAGAAGCGCAACAGGCGCGGATCGATGCCGGAACTCACGACAGGATCATTCGCGCACGTTCACAGTGGCGGTTTCCGCCTCAACCTCGGTACGGAATTTCACCGGCATGGTTTGCGCCGCCGACGTGATGTCGCCCTGGATCATGAACGTCAACGCGTGCGGATCGTCGTCGTCGTCGATCGGATCGACGGTCAGCCCCTCGCGCGACAGCCGCGGTTCGAACACGCGCACCGCGCGCCGAATCTCGCGCGCGCGCGCCAGCACCGCGCGCCGGTTGAGCGTCCGTCCGGCCAGATCGGTCAAACCGTAGTTGAGCACCGAGTCACGGACATGCGGATACGCCTCCAGATCGACGAGCGATTCCAGATTGGTCGTGTTGAGCAGCCAGGCGAGGTCGCGACGGATCGTCGCGCGCAACGCGGTTTCGTTGAACCGCTCCAGCCGCGGCACGGAGTAATAACGGAATTTCTCGCGGCTGATCTCCGGCGCCTCGTCGCTCATATCGCGCAATCCAGAAATCTCGAGATCGGCGACCAGCTTGTCGTACAGGGTCGGGGTCAGGCGTTGTTTGACGGCCATGACGTCAGTCGAAACGCAGCGAACGGACCGACAGCAGCCCGCGATCCTCGCCGTCCGAGGTCGCCCACAGCCGCTGGCCGGAGCCTGTGCCGTCGTCCTGCCAGCTCGTCGCGCGGGCGAGTCGCTCCGCCGGATCGGTGGAGATGCCGGGGTAACGCGCCGGCAACAGCGCGGCGATCCGCGGCCCGGCCTTCAACGTGATCTCGACGGGATACCAGATCAGATCGCGCAGGTCGCGCGGCCCTTCACTGGTCAGTTCAGCGATCGCATCGAACGGCAGCAGGCCATAGCGCCCGCCGATGATCGCCTCGATCGTCGGGCCGAAGCGTTGGTCGGCATCGGCGATCCAGTCGAAGCAGACGCCGTCTATCTCTCCGGGTGTGTCGGGGGCCGCGTCGAACGCGGCCTCGCGCAACGCATCGGCATCCTCGCTGCGCCCCTGTGCGGTGGCCTCGATCGCCTCGGCGATCGGCCATGCCCAATCGGAAGCCGCGTCGGAGCCACCATGAATATCGGCGCGCAACGTGCCGGCGAACACCGCCTCGCGCTGCCGCTCGGCATCGACCGCCTGACCGTAGACGACCGACAGCATCTGCGCCTCGGGTGACAATTGCGCCAATGTCGCGAGTTGTGCCCTCGCCTTGTCCCATTCGCTCGCGACGCCAAGAAGCTGAAACAGGAACAGCCGGGTCGGCACGTCGCCCGGTTTGCTCCGAACCACCTCAACGAGTGCGCGTCGCGCACCGTCGAGGTCGCCCGATTGGAGAAGGTCGTCCGCCCGTTGCATATACCGCTCCTGCGGACGACCTGAGGGGATCAACCCGCTTCGTTCTGGCGGATGTCGTAGTAAGCGGTGACGATGCCGCCGTCCTTGCCACCCTGCGCGTTCTGCGCCTGATAGTCGAAGGTCACCTTCGCGCAGTTGAACGTCACCGACTCCATAATCGAATCACCACCGGACGAGCCGTTGTTGTGAATGTCGGAGACGATGATATCTTCCAGCTTGATCTTGTAATAAGTCAGTGGCGCCGAGCCATCACCAGCCTTCTGCGAATAGATGATCGCTTCCTTGATGTGCTTGCCGGAGGCGCAGGCCTTGAACAGCAGCGGCGATGCCTTGTCGACTTCCTTCTGGATGCGGATGTCGGAGATTTCGGCCTTGCCTGAGCCACCGCCGGCACCGCCCGTATGGAATGATCCATGCTGAACCGCACCGAAGTCGAACGAGATGATATCAATCTCGCCCTGATGGTTCTTCTTGTTCGATTCGCCTTGGATGCTATCGATTTTGAGGAAAAGATCGACTGCCATGAGTTTCTCCTGTTTCCGTTACTTCTGGGGGGGGTAGGACGGCGGATCAGCCCGACGTCTTCGGTAATCGCGAGACCATGCTGAGCGCCACGTCCATGCCTTCCAGCTGATAGTGCGGCACGAACATGAACTTGCCCTTGTAGTAACCCGGGTTCTCCTCGTCAGGGATCACCTCGATCTTGGCCTGCTTCAACGGCAGGCGCGCCTTGGTTTCCTCGTTCGATGTCGTCGGTGACCCGTCGACATATTGGAGGACCCAATTGTTGAGGTCGCGTTCGAGCTGTTCCGACTCTCGTGAGCCGCCCACCCAGTCGCGGACCATGCATTTCAGATAATGCGCGAAGCGGCAGCTCGCAAAGATGTACGGCAGGCGTGCCGACAGGTTCGCGTTCGCAGTCGCTTCCTTCTTGTCGTAATTCGCCGGGCGATGCACCGTCTGCGCGCCGATGAAGGTGGCCTGATCGGTGTTCTTGCGATGCACCAGCGCCATCAGACCGGCCGTCGACAGCTCCGCCTCGCGCCGGTCGCTGATGGCGATCTCCGTTGGGCATTTGAGGTCGATGCCGCCCTCATCCGTCGGGAAGGTCGCGGTCGGTAGCTCCTCAACCGTACCACCCGATTCTACGCCGCGGATGCGCGTCGTCCAGCCATAGGTGTTGAACGCCTCGGTGATGCGCGTGCCCATTGCATAGGCGGCGTTGAGCCACAGATGCTGGTCGTGCTCGCCGCCGGTATCCTCTTCGAAATCGAATTCGTCGACCGGCTCCGTCTTCGCGCCGTACAGCGGTCGGCCGAGAAAGCGCGGCAGCGCCAGCGCGAGGTAACGGCTGTCCTCTGACTGGCGGAACGACCGCCATGCGGCATAATCGGTGGCGTCGAACAATTTGCCCAGATCGCGCGGGTTCGACAGCTCGGTCCAGCTCTCCATGCCGAGCAGCGATGGCCCCGCCGCGGCGATGAAGGGCGCGTGGCTGGCGGCACCGATCCGCGACAGGCCGCGCATGACCTCAAGGTCGGGCGCGCTGTGATCGAAGTAATAATCGCAGACGAACGCGCCATAGGGCTGGCCGCCGAGCTGGCCGAACTCGCTTTCGTACACCTTCTTGAATAGCGGGCTCTGGTCCCACGCAGCGTCGCGGTACTGGCGGAACATCCGCCGGCACTCCTCTTTGGACATGTTCATCACGCGGATTTTCATGTCCTTGCCCGTCGCGGTGTTCATGACGAGGTAGTTGAGCCCCCGCCATGCCGATTCGAGCTGTTGGAATTCCGGGTGGTGAATGATCTGGTTGATCTGTTCGGTCAGCTTGCGGTCGATCGCCGCGCGCATCGCGTCGACCGTCGCGAACACGTCGCCGCCGATGATCTTGGCATCGCCCAGCGCCTGCTGCGCCAGCGTCTGCACCGCCTGTTCGATGCGGCTCTTGCGCTCGTCGTTCGCCGGGCGGAACTCCTTCTGGAGCAGCGCCTGGAAATCGTTGAGCTCGCCGTCGGTCGCCTGAGCCGTGTCGTTCGTCTGCCTGAGCGCGTCTTGCGCCATGTAACCGCTCCGATCCGTTATCGTGGGAAAGGCCCCTGTCGGGCCGCCGCTATCGCTCAGTCGCCGTTCTGATCGGCCGCGGACGCATCCGTGGGCTTGCGAGCTGCGGAAATCGCCTGAAGCAGCGCCGGATCCTGCAGCACCTTGTCGAGCAGGTCCTGCGCACCGTGCTTGCCATCCATATAAGACAGCAAATCCTCCAGCTGGGTGCGCGCCTCAAGAAGCTTCGAAAGCGGTTCGATCTTGCGCGCGATCTCGCCCGGCGAGAAGTCGTTCATTGAGTTGAACGTCATATCGACCGCGATCTTTCCGTCGCCGGCAAGCGTATTATCGACGGCGAACGCGACCCGCGGCGCCACCGCCTCCATACGCTGGTCGAAATTGTCCATATCGACGTCGATGAACTCACGCGATTCCGCCGCCTTCTTGTCCTTCAGGCTCTTGCCCGACAGATCCGAGATGACACCCATCACGAACGGCAGTTCGACTTTCTGGCGCGCGCCATAGGTCTCCACCTCATATTCAATATGAACGCGGGGCTTCCTGTTTTCGCGAATGAACCGCTGACCGCTCTTGATCGCCATGTGTTCCGATCCCTGTTCTCTGCCTCTGCGGGCCTATGCAGCTAAATGCGCAAGCCTGGGGAATTGCTCCACGATATCGATTCACATCATATCCGATGATCCCATCACGTCCACGCGCGCGCGCAGCACCGACGTCGCTTCGCCGACGCTGCCCGGGGCGATGTCCTCCAAGATCGACACGAAATCCATCGTGATCCAGCCCTTGATCCGCGCCAGTGCGACGGGGATCGGACTGGATGGTTCGACCCGGCAATAATATTCGATCACCGCATCGAGCGACCGCGCGACATCCTCACGCGACTGGATGCGCCCCGGCACGCCAACGCCCCCGGGGGCTAACGGCGCCGCTTCCTCCGCCGGAGCGACCGGTGCAGACTCGGCGCTCTGCCGGACGAAGGGTGTGATCGCGTGCACGATCGCCTCAATCGCCTCATAGGTCGGGCGGAAATTGGTCCCTGTCTGGCCGACCAGCCCGGCCTGCTCCGACAGCACCGTATCGGCGCGCCGCAACGCCGCCTCGATCCGACGGAAGCGGTCGGTGACCTCCGCCACCTGCTCGACCGGCGTATCGGCCAGCGCGGCGCGGAACTGGCCATAGCCTTCGGCAGCGGCGCCCTCGTCGAGGTAGCGCGCGAAGTCAGCACCGGTAAATCTGCCGAGGCGCGAATGCACGACCAGCGGCACGCGGCGCAGCGGCGCCAGGAACTCGCCGATCCGCACCAGCGATTCGCACGCGCCCTTGCGTCCCTCGACGCCATATTCCTCCAACGTCGGGTGCGCGGTGTCCCAGAAATTTTCGAACAGCCCGGCGAGCAGACCGGCCCCCGCCTCCACGACGGCAAGATCCCCAGCGCGTGCGCCAGCCCGCATCAGATAGACGGCGAGCCAGACGTCGCGGGTTTGTCGCGCCTGCGCCTCGATCATCGCGATCGCGCGGTCCCAGTCGGCGTCGTCGGCCGGACCTTCGAACGCCTGCTCGATCACCTGCCTGCCGGGATCGTACGACAAATCCGGCCCGGCGGGCGCGTCCGGTGCAACCGGCGTCAGGAACGTTGTGAGATCCATGTCAAAATCCCGACGCGTGTGTCAGGAAATCAACTCCGCCTCGACGCGGCGATTAGCCGGATCGCTTTTGGCCCGACCCGGCAGCGGTACGCTGGCCCCGTAACCGCGGGTTTGCAAACGACTGCCCTCGACACCCAAGACGATGAGATAATCCGCTACCGCACGGGCACGCGCCGCCGATAGCGGCGTGTTGACGCGTGCGCCACCGCGCAGGTCGGTATGCCCCTCGATCAGGAAGCGCTTGTCCTTCAATTCTGGCAGTAGCAGCGACCGCGCGAAGACCTGCGCCGCGCGAGTCCCTTCGGCAGACAATTGCGCAGAATTCAGCTCGAACCCGATCATCAGGTCGGCACGGGGGCGACGTGCGGTGGCATAATCGACCGCCGGGGTCGCCGCCGCAACAGTATAGGCCGGGCGACGCTGCGCCAGACCACGCCGCGAGCGCGCCGCGCTGCGTGCAGTTGCCTGACGCGACGGCGCGTTTGCCGCATCGCCCGCCGCGGACGGCCGCGCGAGGCGGAAGCCCTTCGTGTCAGGCGCATCCCGCGTAGCGACGGGCTGGGTCGCGCCATCGCCGCACTTGCCTGCGAACGTGCAGAGATATTGTTCTACGCTGGGCTTGGAAGCGGACGACGCCGCATCCTGCGCATGGCCAGCGGCAGCGCAAGAAAGGATCGCCAGTGAAACTGTCAGCATCCGCAACGACATGTCGTACTCCCGTGCATGCACCCGGTGCTGATTGGTCTTAGGACGAGCCCGGATACGAAGCAACCCGTATGGCAGCACTACATGCGCAATACCGTACCAACCCTATGATCGGAACGTCATTCGGTCTGAAAAGGACGGAATACGTCGCGGACGACTTTTTCTTAACCATGACAATGTCGTGACGGAGACAGGAAACCTCGCCGGGCGGTACGGACGCAAGGGTAAAGCATTGTACGCTCTGCCAGGTGCCGGTAGGATCGGTGCCGTCGCGCGGTTCGGCGCAAGTGGCGGGAGTGCTTGGTGGCAGACACGACGCAGCGCCTGACGCAGATGGCGATCGACGTTGGCGACGAGCAGGTCGTCCTCGAACGGATTCAAAGTCACGAGAGTATCGGGATGCCGTTTGCGGTGCGGGCTGACATCATTTCACCACTGGAAATCGACCTACAGCCTCATCTCGGAAAACCGGCCTCGCTCAGTGTGTTGGAGGATGGCGAATTACTCCGCCACTTTCACGGGCTGGTCACCGCGGGCGAATATACGAAGGAATCGCAGGCCGGGCATCATTACCGTCTGTCGATCCAGCCGTGGACCTTCTACCTCGACCAGAACCGTCAGATGGCGATCTATCAGGACAAGACGGTCGTGCAGATCATCAAGCAGGTGATCGAGGGCGCCGGCATCCAGGACGTCGACTATACCCGGCTGGTCCTGCCCCGCGTGCCGCGCGGCTACACGGTGCAATATCGCGAGAGCGACTTCGCCTTCATCTCGCGACTGATGGAAGAGGAAGGCATCTATTACTTCTTCCGCCACGACGCCGATCGCCACGTCATGGTGCTGTGCGAAGGCCCCGCGTCGCACCAGCCGGGCAAGCCCGCGCTGCTGAAATACAATGCCAACAGCGTTTCGGTCTTCACCACCGATTCGAAGTCGCGCTTCGGATCGCAGGGCGATTTCCTGCAAACCTGGGTGGAACGCGTCGCCTCCACCGGCGAAGCCCGCGTCACCACCCGCGATTTCGACTTCGAATCGCCCGACCAGCCGCTGACCGCGGAAGCCGCAAGCGAAGGCGCGCATCCACGCGACGACCGCGAGATCTTCGTCTACCCGGGCCGCTACACGCGCGAGAAGACGGGGCGCGGCGATCAGGAGAGCACCGGACGCGAACGGGGCCAGGCGCTGCTCGACGCGCAGCGCGCCGGTCGCCGCACCTTTTCCGGCACCTCGCAGTCCGCGGGCCTCACCACCGGTTATCGCGTCGACGTCACCGATCACCCGGCCGGGCGAATGAACGCATCCTATCTCATCACCGGCACCCACCATTCGATCGCGGCGGAAAGCTATCGTTCGGGCCAGCAGGACGACGAAGACGCCTTCAACGTCAAGTTCGACGCGATCCCCGCCGACACCGTCTTCCGTCCCCGCCCCGCGACGCCGCGTCCGCGCGTGCAGGGGCTGGAGTCGGCGATCGTCACCGGTCCGCCGGGCGAGACGATCTATACGGACGAATACGGCCGGGTGAAGGTCCGCTTCCACTGGGACCGCGCCGATACCCCGGGCGAGCGCGCGACCTGCTGGATCCGCGTGTCGCAGACCGGCGGCCTCGGCAACGTCATCCTGCCGCGCGTCGGCCACGAGGTGCTGGTCGATTTCCTCGACGGCGATCCCGACCGCCCGCTGATCGTCGGCCGCGTGTTCAACAAGGCACACATGCCGGTCTACGACCTGCCGGCCAACAAGACGCGTGCGGTGTGGCGCACCCTGACCTACGGCGCGTCCGGCAGCTACCCGCAGGCCGAAGCGCTAGACAGCGGCGCCAACCGCACCTCGAACGAGATCCGGTTCGAGGACAAGGGCGGGCAGGAAGAGATGTTCATCCACGCCGAGCGGGACATGAACAGCCGCGTCCGCTTCGACGAGAGCCGCCACGTCGGCCATAACCAGCAGCGCCGCGTCGGCCTCGATCGCAGCACCAACATCGGCCAGGACGACACGAAGACGATCGGCCGCGACCGCACGACGCACGTGATCGGCAAGGACGGCCTGCTCGTCGACGGTACGCTCAGCATCGAATCGAAGACATCGATCACGCTGCGGGTCGGCAGTTCCGTCGTCGTGATCGGCCCGACCGGGATCGTCATCCAGTCGCCGCACGTGGAGGTGCAGGCGGGCGCCGAGGCGATCATCAACGCCGGTGCGCAGACGCGGATCAACGGGTCGGCGACGCTGTTGCTCAACGGCGGCACGACGCAGATCAACCCGGACGGCCTCGGCGCCGGCGCCTTCGGCAGCAGCATGGCGCTCGGCCCCGCCGCGGGCGAAGGTTGACCGGATGACTGATGCATGGACGGCAGTGCGGCTGACCGAGGCGCGGCAGGTCGCTGCGCTGATGGGGGTCGACCGCGACGACCAGCCGGCGCACGATGTCGCGGCCCGCCAGCATTTCGACGCCCTGCGCAGCAGCGGGCAACGGTCCGCCGCACTCGATTATCTGGGTCACGCCCTTCCCCGGCTCGAGGCGATCGCCTGGGCCGCGCGCATCGTCGGCGATGCCGCCGCGGCGGAACCACCATCGTCGCGCGCACGCCACGCGCTGGACGTGGCGTTGCGCTGGCTGGAGGAGCCGAGCGAGGCGCATCGTCGCGCGGCCGGTGAGGCTGCGGAGGCTATCAGCCGCCCCGTCGCCGAACGGCTGCTGGCCTCGGCCATATTCTATTCGGGCGGGTCGATTGCTGCCGTAGGCGCGGCGCCGATCGTGCCGCCGGAACACGTCGCCGCACGCTATGCCGTCGGTGCGATCCGTGCGGTTGCGCACCGCGGCGGCGACTCCGCCGCGGCGATCGAGCGCGCCTTGACGCTGGGCGAGCGAATCGCGGAGCGCGGCCTGGCGGCGCTCGACCGATGACGCTTACCCTCGCCATCGAAGGGGGCCGACGCCTCGACAACGGATCGCCGTCCGAACTCGTCCTGCACCGCCGGGGCGCGATCGTCGGCCGGGCGACAACCTGCGACTGGGCGCTGCCCGATCCCACCCGCCATGTCTCGTCACGGCATTTCGAGGTGCGGTTCGATGGCGGGGACTATGTCCTGATCGATTGCAGCACCAACGGCACGATGCTCGCGGGCACCGGCGAACGGCTCGGCGCGCCGCACCGGATCGCCGACGGCGACCGCTTTCAGGTTGGCGGCTATGTCATCGCCGCCCGGCTGACGGGTGCCGCCCAGCCCCCCGCCGAGCCATCCGCCGCCGCAGCTCCGGTCTGGCGGGGATGGGACGACGGCCTGCCCGCCCCCTCTCCCGCGCCGGCGACGAGCGGGTGGGATGCGCCACCGCCGCAGGCACCCGGCGGATCGGCGTCGGCGGGCTGGGTGCCGCAGGTCGGTCCATCGCTTGCCCGCCCCGACGGGCATCGCGCCGCCGCCGGCTGGGAGGGTAGCGATCGGGACGGGCGGCCGGCGCAATCCGTGGCGGCGCCGCGTGGCGGCGGCTGGCGCCCCGATGCCGCTGCGGCGCTGCCGCCGGTCGCCTCCGCCTGGGAAGCGGCGACCCCGCCCCCGCCGCCCGCGTCGGCATGGTCGAGTGCGGCCCCGGCGCAGCCCGCTGCGGTGTCGCCGGACGACCTGTGGGGGCGTATCGCCGAGGGCAATGTCGTCGACTGGGCGCGCGGCGGCTTCGGCCAGCCGGTCGAGCCGGCGCGAGATCCGCTCGGGCTTTCGCCACCACCGGGCAGCGCGGCGCTGCCGGTCGAGCGTCCGCCAGTCCCCCAACCCGCACCGGCGCCCCTTATTGCCAACGGTGCGGCAGATGCGTTCGCGCGGGCGGCGGGACTCGATCCGGCGCAATCGGAAGGCGAACAATGGTTGCCACGCGCGGGCAGCCTGTTCCGGCGACTGATCGCCGGGCTGGTGGTGATGGTCGAGGCGCGTGCCCGCGCCAAGGCTCAGCTAGGGGCGGAGGCGACCGCGTTCAGTCCCGGCGGGCACAATCCACTGAAATTCGCCCGCACGCCGGACGAGGCAGTGGCGATGCTGCTGGGTCCGCCGCAGACCGGCTTCATGCCGGCGGAGCAGGCGATCGAAGACGCATTCCAGGATCTTCAGTCACATCAGGTTGCGACGCTGCGGGCGATGCAGGGCGCCCTGCGAACGACGCTGGAGCGTTTCTCTCCCACTGCGATCCGTGCGCGCGCCAATGCCGGGGGCATGATCGAACGGATCCTTCCCGCGGCACGCGATGCCGCCCTTTGGCAAGCATATGAACGTGAGTTCGGCGGGGTCGCTCAAGGCTCCGACGAGGCATTCCTCGATATGTTCGCCAAGGAATTCCGCGAAGCCTATAACGAACAATCCCGCCGGACGCGGCGCTGAACCTGGAGCAGGACGAACCGTGGCCAGCCACACCGATATCGCCGTAACCGCGCTGCGCCCGTCCGGCTGGGTCGACAAGACGATGATCGTCTATGCCGCGCCCGCCGACCCGGCGAAGACGATCGCCCCCAACATGGTCGTCGCCCGCGATGCGCTGGGCGCCAGCGAGACGTTCCGCGAATATTGCAACCGGCAGATCGACGGGTTCCGCGCCACCCTGCCCCACTTTCACCGTGAGGAGGAGGGACCGGGGCAGGTGCATGGCCATGACGCGTTCCAGATCCTGTTCAACTGGACGTCCGGCGCGGGGACGTTGCGGCAGCGCGTGTTTTTCATCTCGGCAGGTCATGGCGTCGTCGTCACCTTCACCGCTACCGCTGCGCTGGATGATTTCGCGGATCAGGAAGGCGTGTTCCAGCAGGGACTGGCAGGTCTGACGATCGGCCGGGTTTCGTAGCGGCAGCCCGGCGTGACCGATCTGCCCGCCGCGCGCGTCGGAGACGCCATCGCGCACAGCAACGCCGGGACCGGCATGCTGCTCGGCGTGCTTGCGGGCGTGGCGGTCGGTGCGGTGCTGGTCGCCGCGACCGTTGCGACGGGCGGGCTGGCGTTGGTCGCCGCCGCCGGTGCCGCGGCGGGCGCGGTATCGGCGGGCGGGCTCGGCGGCATGTACATCGGCGAGGCGTCGATGGGGCCGGCGTGCGGCACATTCGTAACCGGATCGCCCAACGTCTTCGTCAATTCGAAGCCCGCGACCTTCACCGCGGGATCGTTCGCCTCGTGCAGCAAGGACAGCGGCCCGATCCCCCTTGCCACCGGATCGGCATCGGTCATCATCAATTCCGGATATGCCGGTCGCCGGGACGAGACGCTGGGATGCAGCGCGAAATCGGTGCCGACGGTGTCGCCCAACGTCTTCATCGGCGGACCGAGCGCGCAGGACCCGCGCGTCTCCATTCAGCCGGAAGTGCCCGGCTGGGCCGTGACGGCGTTGCAGGTGCTGGGCGTCGCCGGCGCGATCGCCGCCCTGCCCTTCGCGATCGCCACCGTCGGGGTGGCGGCGACGATCGGCGGCGGGCTGCTCGGCTTCGCCGGTGCGCTGGGCGGTGGCGCCGGCGGCCGTGCGCTCGGCGAGGCGCTGGGGCTATCCGAAGCGGGCACGCGCGCGCTGGAAACGGCGGGCGGGTTCCTCGGCGGCATGGTGGGCGGCGCGGCGGGGGTGCGTGGCGGTCAGGCAGCGTCCGCCCGATATCAGGCGGCGGTCGTGGCATCGCGCCGGGCGACGGCACAGTCGTTCTACGCCGAGCAAAACTGGCCCCAGGCACGGATCGACTCGCATCTCAAAGGCATCGACTTCTCGAAACCCGTTCGTGTCGGCTCCATCCCCGCGAATTCGACCATGGGACAATGGCAGGTTCCCAATGGCCCCAAGGGCAATTATTTCGCTCCCGTCAGCGAAACGCCCGGACGATTGGGTATATCACCGGTAGGGCATGATCCCGCCGTCGGTGCCGTATCGAAGGTGCAGACGACCTATACCAACCCTGGTCCCGTTCGCGCCCTGCAGTCGCACGCCGCGAATATCGACGACAACTGGTCCAGTCCCTATGCCACCGCAGTCACTCCGGGCGGCGGCACGCAATACTTCGTTCCGGACCCAGGTTCCTTTCATTGAGGCCATGATGGATAGCTCGTTCGACGCCGCGGTTCAGATTACAGACAATCGTCTGCAAAGTTTTCCCGACAGCCATTTGTTCTTGTACGCCCAAAAGGAGCTGAACAGGATCAACTCGTTCTGGGATGATCACAAATATTTCGACATGCCATTTTACGACAGCATAAACATCGGCGTCATGTGCGCGCGCGAGCTGGAAGCGGTAGATCCGGAATATTGCGATATCATTTATAACGCCCTCGAGGATATACGGCTGAAGGCATCCCGGCACGCATAGCGTCGTCCTGACAAGGTGATGCGACAGCTGTCTTCGGGACATCAGACAGTCGCTCGTTCGTGATCCCGACACGATCGATCGAACCCCGTCACGCAGACCGGTGGAACAGGGCAGCCATCGCCTTCCGCGGGTTGACCGGATGAGCAGCGAGGTCGACGCAGGGCGAATGGACGATCCGAGGGCCGTGACGCTGTCTTTGCTCGCGCGCCGCGCATCGGGTGCGACGATCTGCCCGAGCGAGGTGGCGCGCGTGATCGCGCCGGACTGGCGCGGCGCGATGCCCGCAGTCCACGCCGCGATCGACGCGCTGGTTGGCGAAGGGCTGGTGCGGCTGAGCTGGAAAGGACGATCGCTGGCGACACGATCGGGACCCTACCGGATCGGCCGTCGCCACGAGGATTGACGCCAGGCCCTCTCCCACGGCCCCCGCCACTGCGCTATCGCATGGCGATGGCGAGGAAGAAGCGCTACCTGACCGCGACGATGGCCGATGGCTATGTGAAGACGATCGGCCCCACCGCGGCGCCGTTCACGCATTATTGGCGCATCGTCGCGCATCTTCACGACGGTAAAACCGAAGTATTCTGGGGCCATGCCACGTCCGTGAAGGATGCTGTCGGCAAGGAGGCACTGACGGCACAGGCGGCGAAACGCCACGGGTGGAAGCGCTTCGATTTCGAAGTCGTCGGGCTCACCGAACATTGACCTCTTTCACCCCACGGACAGGTTGAAACAGCCGTCCGCTATCCCTTGGCTGCCGCGGCTGCGAGTTCCTCCAAGTCGAGGTCGTGTTCGAGGTCGTGCAGCGTCTCGTCATCGATACAGCCGGTGCGATGCAGGCGGACGAGCTCGGCACGGCCGGCGGCGACCGCGTCGATGATGACGTTGAAATGGCTGGCTATCGCCGCGTGGCGCTCCTCCGCGGTGCCCTCGAACGCATCCGCTGCCGTTGCGCGGGTCCGGTAACGTCGCAACAGCTGCGGGTGGATGACGGTGCCATCGGCCGCCACCGCCTCTCGCTCCACGACGGCGAGCTGCGCGCGGAACAGCATCGTCTCGGCGGCGTGAAGGTCGAGCTGCGGTCGCGTGCTGTCATCTTCGGGCGGCTTCAGCCAGCGGATGACCCAGCCGAGCGAGGTGCCCTGCACCAGCACGGTGACGAGGATCACGACGAAGGCGGTGACGAGCATCAGGTCTCGCGCCGGCATCGGCTCGGGCAGCGAGAGCGCGACCGCCAGCGTCACGACGCCGCGCATCCCGGCCCAGCTCATCACCACCGCCGCCCGCGGTCCAAGCGGTTGCTGTCGCGTCCATCCGATGCGACGAACCGCGGCGACACCGGCATCGACGCCGAAGATCCAGAGGAATCGCGCGACGACGACCGCGATGACGATGAGCAGTACGGGCTGCGCCATCGTGTCCACCACCATGCCGAGCCCGCCGACCCGGTCCAGCAGGCCGCGTAACGACAGGCCGATCAGCAGGAAGACGGCGGCTTCGAGCAGGAACACCAACACCTGCCAGAACGCCAGCGCGCGGATGCGTACGCGCGCGTTGAAGACGACGTGCTGATACCAGCCGCAGGTCAGGCCCGCCGTGACGACCGCGATGACGCCGGAAACGTGCAGCAGCTCGCCCGCGATATAGGCGCTCCAGCAGACCAGCACGGTCGCCGCGATCATCAGCGTGTCGTCGCCGAGCCGACGAAGCAGGACCACCCACAACCCGCCGATGGCCGCGCCCACTGCGATACCGCCTGCCACCAGCAGGAAGAAGGTTCCCGTCGCCGCACCCAGATGAAAGCTGCCGGTCAGCACTGCCGCCACCGCAAAGCGGAACAGGACCAGCCCGGCGGCGTCGTTCAACAGGCTTTCACCTTCGAGCAGCGTGGTCAGCCGACGCGGCAGCCTGACCCGCTGCAACACGGCGCGCGCCGATACGGCGTCGGGCGGCGACAGGATTGCACCCAGCGCGACGCAGGCAGCCCAGGGCAATTGGGGCATCAGCAGCCTGGTCACGATCGCCACGACCGCCGTGGTGAAGAAGACCGCGCCGACCGCCAGCGACAGAATGCCGGCCATGTGCCGGCGGAACGGCGCGATGGCGGTGAACCACGCACCGTCCATCAACAGAGGCGGAAGAAAAAGAACAAGGACCAGTTCCGGATCGATCGCGATACCCTGCACGCCCGGTACGAAGGCCACCGCGCACCCGCCGACGATCAGCGCGGCTGCGGGCGGCAGCGACAGGCGACGGGCCAGATAATGGAGCCCCAGCACCACCAGGAACATACCGATGATCAGCTCGAAATTTGCTGCTGGATGCACGAAGCCGCCCTTTTCCCGCTCGTCCGACGTGCTGTGCAATCCGTCACCGACATCGTCAACGGAAGGGCCGAGCAAACCGGACGGCCCGGCGCACGTTCCTGCTCCCGACGCCGGATGCCCGGTCATATCCGAAAAAGACCGTTCCTACCGCCGTTCAGGCATCCGCACGTGCTGCCGCAACCTCTCGTTCGGCCTGGACGAAGCCATAGCCCGGAACGATCTCGCCCGAACGATCGACGATCTCGGACCACCGCGAGACGACCTGCTCACCGGCATCGGCAGCATGACCGACGTAGCGACCGTGGGTCAGCGTCACGTTGGCCGTGGCCACATGGCCCGCACCGGCGCACACGACCATCCGCGTCGGCGCATCGTCCGCGACCAGCGCCAGCAGGGCGGGTGAGACGCGATCCGGCGCCAGCATCGTCAGGCTCTCCGCATCAAGCACACCCTCGGTCATCTGCGTCGCGGCAGTGGGCGCGAGGCAATTGACGCGGATGTCGTATTTCTCGCCCTCGATGGCCAGCGTTTGCATCAGGCCGACCAGCGCCATCTTGGCCGCGCCGTAATTGGCCTGGCCGAAGTTGCCGTACAGGCCGGACGAGGAGGTCGTCATGACGATCCGGCCGAAGCGTTGCGCGCGCATCGCCTCCCACACCGCCTTGGTGCAGATCGCCGCGCCGATCAGGTGAACGTCGACGACGGTACGGAAGTCGGCGATCGTCATCTTGGCGAAGCTCTTGTCGCGCAGGATGCCGGCGTTGTTGACGAGGATATCGACGCGGCCCCAGGCGGCGAGTACGGCTTCGACCATCGCACCGACCGCCGCCTCGTCGGTCACCGATCCGGCGACGGCGGTCGCGGTGCCGCCGTGCGCCGCGATCTCATGAGCGACCCGCTCGGCGGCGTCCGCCGACACATCGTTCACGGCCACCCGCACGCCGCGGCCCGCCAAATACAGCGCGTGCGCCCGCCCGAGGCCGCCGCCTGCCCCGGTGATGATCGCGGTCCTGCCTTCCAACGCCAATGTCACTCTCCTGCTTTCGTTGGCTTCCATCATACGGAACCGAACGTCGAGCACAATATTCATTCATACGTGAGTGTGCATTGACACACCCGGTGAGGTGCAGCATCCTCCGCGCATAAGCCACGATACAGTGGGAGAGGTGATGACGGTCCTGAGCAGCGTGGCGGCACCCGATCCGCTTGTCGACGCGTATCCTATGCGAAGACCGTCGCGACATCCCGGCATCGTGCTGGCGATGCTGACCTTCGTCTACGTCCTCAATTTCCTCGACCGGCAGCTGCTCGGCATTCTCGCCAAGCCGATCCAGGATTCGCTGCATATCACCGATGGCCAGTTGGGGCTGATCGGCGGGCTGTATTTCGCGATGTTCTATTGCTTCATCGCGATTCCGGTCAGCTGGCTGGCGGACCGGACCAGCCGGGTCGGCGTGCTGACGCTCGCCTGCGCGATCTGGAGCGCAGCGACGATCGCCTGCGGCATGGCGCGCACTTATCCGCAACTGGTGGTCGCGCGCATGGTGGTCGGGTTCGGCGAGGCGGGCGGCGTGCCGCCGTCCTATGCGCTGATCACCGACACGTTCGCGCCGGGGCGGCGCGGCGTCGCGTTCGGCATCTACAATCTGGGGCCGCCGATCGGTGCGGCGCTGGGCATCGCGCTGGGCGCGACGATCGCGACGCTGTTCGACTGGCGCGATGCGTTCGTTGCGATCGGGCTGGTCGGCATCGTCGCGGCGGTCGCGCTGCCGTTCGTGGTGCCGGAGCCGGCGCGCGGGGCGGCCGATCCGGGTGCCGCGACGCGTCTGGACAAGGCACCGTTCTGGGCGACGCTGCGCGCGTTCTTCGCCAATCCCGTCATGACGCTCGCCGCATTCGGCAGCGGTGCCACCCAATTCGTCACCTATGGCCTCGGCAATTTCGCGGTGCTGTTCCTGATCCGCGAAAAGGGCATGACCCTGCCCGAGATCGCGCTGTGGTATGCGCTGGCGATCGTGATCGGCATGGGCGGCGGCATGATCGCGTCCGGGCGTATCATCGACCGGTTCAGCCGCGGATCGCGCCGGGTGTTCGCGATTGCACCCGCCGTATCGCTGGCGGTATCGATGCCCTTCTACATCGCGTTCGTCTGGGCGCCGACGTGGCCGCTGGCCCTCGCGCTGCTGACGGTCGTGATGTTCTTCAACTACTTCTACCTGTCATGCTCGGTGACGCTGGTGCAGGAAGAGGCGGCACCCAACCAGCGCGTGCTGGCCGGCGCGCTGCTGCTGCTGGTGATGAACTTCATCGGCCTGGGCCTCGGCCCGACATGGGTCGGCGCGGCCAGCGACCATTTCGCGGCGGGCGGCGCGACCAATCCGCTGCAACTGGCGCTCTACACCCTCACCCCTTTCTACGTCATCGCGATCGGCCTGTTCCTGTGGCTGGCGCGCACGCTACACCGTCAGGAGTCCCGGATATGAAGATCATGCTGACCGCGCTGGCGCTGGCGAGCGCCGCACCGGTGTTCGCGCAAGGACCGGTCGTCACCGCCCCCGCCGGCACCATGAGCGGCACGAACGACGGAACGCTGCGGGTGTTCAAGGGCATACCCTATGCCACGCCACCGGTCGGCGAGTTGCGCTGGAAAGCGCCGGTGCCGCAGCCGCGCTGGACCGGCACGCGCGCCGCGACCGACTTCGGCCCGGCCTGCGTCCAGCCGCAGGCGCCCAATGCGACGGTGTATTCGGGCATGCCGATGCCGGTGAGCGAGGATTGCCTGACGCTCAACGTCTGGGCTCCCGCCGATGCGAAGAACGCGCCGGTGATGGTGTGGATTCACGGCGGTGCGCTGAACACCGGATCGAGCCGCGAGCCGATGTACGATGGCCGCAAGCTCGCCGAGCGCGGCATCATCGTCGTGTCGATCAACTATCGGCTGGGCGTGCTCGGCTGGCTGGCGCATCCGTGGCTGAGCGGCGAGGCGCAGGGCGTGTCGGGCAATTACGGGCTGCTCGATCAAATCGCGGCGCTGCAATGGGTGCGCACCAACATTGCGGCGTTCGGCGGCGATGCGCGCAACGTCACGATCGCGGGCGAATCCGCGGGCGGGTTGAGCGCGCTGTACCTGATGACGTCGCCGGCGGCGCGGGGGCTGTTCGCCAAGGCGATCGCGCAGAGTTCGTACATGATCTCGATGCCCGAACTCAGGAAGCCGGTGTTCGGGATGCCGGCGTTGGAGGCGGGAGGCGCGGTGCTGACCGGGGCGCTGAAGACGCCGGACCTCGCCAGCCTGCGGGCGCTGGATGCGCAGACGCTGACCGACACCGCGGCGAAGCTGGGGTTCGCGCCGTTCGGTGTGGTCGATGGCGCGGTGCTGCCGCAACAGATGGTCGACGCGTTCGATCGGGGGAAGCAGGCACCGGTGCCGGTCCTCGCCGGCTTCAACCAGGGCGAGATACGGTCGCTGCGCATGCTGGCGCCGAAGCCGCCTACGGATGCTGCGGCGTATGAGGCGGCGATCCGGGCTAAATACGGCGATCTGTCCGATGCGTTTTTGCGCCAGTATCCGGCGGCGGGTTATGGGGAGAGCATCCTCGCCGCGACCCGCGACGCGCTGTATGGATGGACGGCGGAGCGGCTGGTCCGCAAGCAGGCGGCGCTCGGCAAGCAGGCCTATCTCTACATGTTCGATCACGGTTACCCGGCGATGGATCAGGCGGACCTGCACGCCTTCCACGCCAGCGAACTGCCCTATGTGTTCGGTACGTTGACCGCGACGCCGCCGCGCTGGCCGAAGATCCCGGCGGCGGCGGGCGAGCAGGCGTTGTCTGATGCGATGCTGGATTACTGGGCGAGCTTCGTGCGCGACGGGCGGCCGGTCGCGAAGGCCGCGGCGCCGTGGGCGGCCTATGACGCGAAGCGCAGCTACATGCATTTCGCGGCGATGCCGGCGGCGAAGCGCGACCTGTTGCCGGGCATGTTCGCGCTCAACGAGCGGGTGATGTGCCGGCGGCGGGCGACGGGGACGATCGGATGGAACTGGAACGTCGGGCTCGCCGCACCGGCGATGCCGCCGGCTGTTGCGGGATGCGAGTAAGGGGCCGCGTCACCCGGTAACATCTCGATCATTGCTCCCCTCCCTGGAAGGGAGGGGCTGGGGGTGGGTTGGCCAGCGAGGAATCGGATCGGTGTCCCATGTACCGACCCACCCCCGACCCCTCCCTTCCAGGGAGGGGAGAAAAGGGTGTCCGGCCGGGGTGCCGGATCGGCTTTACCCCTCCCGCGCCTCGCAGGTCGCGATGATGCCCGCCGCCATAAATCGCGCCATCCGCGCCTTGATCGCCGCGAAATCCTCCGACCGGCACAGCCCCCCCGACAATTTGTCGATCCGCCCGGTCCGCCCCAGCGACAGCATCAGGCCACCGGTGACGAAGTGATAGCCCCAGAACAGGTCCTCCTCCGCGCACCCCGGCAGCGCCTGCTTGAGGATCTGGATCAGCCGCAGCACGACCGCATCGAAATGCGTGTCCATCAGGTCCGCACCCCATTCGGCGGTGTTGCTCATCTGCGCGCCGAGCATGCCGAAATTGCGCCAGCCGATATCGCCGTTGCCGTACAGGTCGAGGTCCGCGTCGAGATAGGCATGGAGCGCACCCTCCACCGTCGGCTTACCCGCCGCCTCGCGTTCATAGGCGTCCAGCGTCGCCAGCCGGCGTTCGATCGTCACCGGCGCACGGCGGGCGATGACCGCGTCGAACAGCTCCTTCTTGTCCTTGAAATAATAATGCAGCAGCGATTGATGGACGCCGACCTGCTGCGCGACCTCCTTCAGCGTCACGCCGTACAGGCCGCGCTGGGCGAACAGCGCCTCCGCCGCGTCGAATATCTGCTCCATCGTCGCCGCGCGCTGGTCGGCCTTTTTCGTCGGGCGGCGTTCGGGGCGGGTGGTTGCGTCGGTCATGTCGATTCCACCCATGGCCTCAGCCGTGCTCGGCCCGCAAGCGCATCTTGTCGATCTTGCCGGTCAACGCCAGCGGCATCGTCGGTACGCGCACGATCGCGTCGGGCAGCCACCAGCTGGCGATCCTGCCGCGGAGGGCGTCGAGCAACGTCTCGTCGGACAGCCCCGCGCCCTGCCGTTCCTCGACGACCAGCACCGGGCGTTCGCCCCAGCGCGGATGGGCGCGGCCGACGACGGCGACCAGCGCGACCTCCGGCAGCGCGCCGACGATCGCCTCGATCTCGCCGGGGTTGATCCATTCGCCGCCCGATTTGATCAGGTCCTTCGAACGGCCGGTGATCGACAGGTTGCCGGCGGCATCGATCCGCGCGAGGTCGCCGGTGTCGAACCAGCCCTCCGCATCGGTCGCAGGCTCGTCCTGCCCGAAATAGCGTTCGACCGCGCTCGCGCCCTTCACCCACAACCGCCCCTCGCCCGCGCGCTGGTCGGGCAGCGGCACGCCCGCGGCGTCGGTGAGGCGCAGGTCGACGCCCATCGGCGGCTTGCCCGACTTGGCGGAGATGCGGACGCTGGCGTTGGCCGGGGTCACGGTGCCGACCGGCGACAATTCGGTCATGCCCCAACTGGTCTGGATGGTTACGCCCAATCGCGCCTCCAGCCGGTCCATCAGCGCCTGCGGCACCGACGATCCACCGAGCAGGACACGTGCAAGCGACGGCACCTCGCCGCCGGTCTGCTCCAGATGATCGACCAGCCCGAGCCATACGGTGGCGACACCGGCCGCGACGGTCACGCGCTCATCGTTGATCAGCCGGGCGAGGCTGGCGCCGTCCTGATTGCGGCCGGGCAGGACCAGCTTCGCGCCCGCCGCGGGACCGGCGAAGGCGAAGCCCCAGCCGTTGGCGTGGAACATCGGCACCGCGACCAGCACCGCATCGCGGGCGGTGATGCCGACGACGTCGGCGGCGAGCAGGTGGGCGGTGTGCAGGTAGTTGGACCGGTGCGTATAGGTGACGCCCTTGGGCGCGCCGGTGGTGCCGGAGGTGAAGCACAGGCCGGCGGGCGCGTTCTCGTCGAACCCGCCCCAGGGCATAGATGTGCCGTGCTGGCCGAGCAGGTCCTCCATCCGCCAGATGCGGACGCGCTCCGATGCCGGCGCGGGTTGTGCCGCGCCGGGCTCGTCGAACAGTATGACATGCTCGATCCCCGGACAGCGCTCCAGCAAATCCTCGACCAGCGACGCGAGGCCCGGACTGACCGCCAGCACGCGATTGCCCGCCTGATGGATCATCGCGGCGAGATGCGCGGGCGCAAGGCGCGGGTTGAGCGTGTGGCAGACGATCCCCGTTCCCATCGCGCCATACCAGCATTCCATATGCGCCTGGCTGTTCCACGCCAGCGTGGCGAGATTGTCGCCGGCCTTCAGCCCCAGCGCGGCGAAGGCTCCCGACAGGCGGTTCGCCCGTTCGCGCAAGGCGGCATATCCGATCCGTTCGCTGCCGCCCCCATCAGCGCCGCCGCCGCCGGTCACGACCTCGGTCGCGCCATGCCATCTGGCGGCATGGTCGATGAACTTGTCGAGCGTCAGCGCATAGGGCTGCATCGATCCGGGGGTCATGACGGGTCTTTCGAGGAGGGACCGGGCAGCATCGGACTGGCGGACGCGACCGGTGAGGGCCGCGCCCGCCCGGCATCAGAACTTCGTGCTGACGCGCACGCCATATTGGCGCGGTGCCGCCGCCAGACGGCGGATGCCATTGAGTGCGCCGATATAATGCTGGTCGGTCAGGTTGGTGCTGAAGCCGGCGAGCGACCATGTGCCGTTGTCGAGCGTCAGCTGCGCGTTCACGATATTGCGCGCCTTGAGGAAGTCGCCGAGCTGCGGCGTCTGGAACAGCGTGCCCCACACCGAGCCAATATGCGCGTAGTCGAGGCGCGGGGTCAGCGTGAAGCCGTCGGCGAGCGGGATGGCATATTGCGCACCGGCGCTGAGCGTGAACGTCGGCGCATAGGGCTGGCGACGCCCGCCGAGGTTGATGCAGCCCGATGCCGACGCGGGGCCGGTGACGGGATCGCAGGTGCCCGTCGTGCCCTTGCGCGGATCGCGGGCGAAGAACTCGCCGAGCTCGGACCTGGAGATCGAGGTCGAAAAGTCGAACAGGAACTGTCCGAACGAGCCTTGCGCCGATGCCTCGAAGCCATACAGCTTGGTGGTGTTCGGCACGTTGAAGATCGACGTGAAGTTCGGCGTCGCCGGATCGACGATCAGCACCTGGAACTTGCGATAGCTGTTGTAATAGCCGCCGACCTGCGTGCGCAGGTGGCCGTCGAGCATCGTCCCCTTCCAGCCCAGTTCGTAATCGGTAACCTTTTCCGGCACGAAGCCGCGCGGCGTGGTGCCGAACAAGTTTGCGCCGTTGAGGCCGCCGGCCTTGGTCCCCGTTGCGACGAAGGCATAGAGGAAGTTGTTGGCGTCGACGGTCCAGTTCAACGCCAGCTTGGCATCGACGTTCTTGTCGGCGTTGAAATCATGCTGGACCAGCACCGTCTTGAACGTCGGCAGCGCGCCGAGGAACAGCTCGATCGGGTAATTGACGTCGTTGCGCGAGGTGGTACGCGACCAGCGCCCGCCGAGCGTCACCTGCAATGCGTCGGTCAGCTTGTAGCCGATCTGACCGAAGGCGGCGGTGGCGGTATGCGGGTTGGTCCCCTCGATCCGCAGCGAGCGGACGACGCCGGTCGCCGCGAGCGAGACATAGCCGTTGCCGACCGGGAATTCGTATTTGTCGAACTGGTAGAAGCCGCCGATCAGCCAGGTGAACCGCCCGGTGTCGGGGGAGATGATGTTCACCTCCTGCGACCAGACATGCTCGTTGGCGAAATCCTGAAAGGTGTTGCTGGCGGCGGCGGTGCCGTCGGCGTCGATCGTCTCCTGCAACGTGCCCTTCTGGAAGGCGCTGATCGACCGGATCATCAGCCCGCTGTCGAAGGTGTAGCTGAGGTTGGCGGAAATCCGGCCGAACTCGTCCTGCCCCGACAGGAAGGTGTTGCTGGACACGGTGAACGGATCGCTGGTGTTGAGGATCGGCGCGGCGGCGCTGCCGAAATAGGCCGGGCTGTTCGGATAGCCGCCGACGTCGATCTTGTTGTAATCGCCCTTGATCAGCAGGCGCAGGTGGCTGTCGGGCTGCCACAACAGGCTGGCACGGCCGCTGATCGAATTGAGGTTGCCGGGGTTGCCCGTCCACGGACCCGTGACGGTGAAGAAGGTGTCGCGCTTTTCGAGGTTGCCGGCGAGGCGGATCGCGAGCGTGTCGCTGAGCGGCAGGTTGATCGCACCCTGCGCCTTCACCTGGTTGTAATTGCCGTATTGCGCGGTGGCGAAGCCCTTCACCTTGTCCAGCGTCGGGTTGGTCTCGGTGATGAACACCGCACCACCGGTCGCGTTGCCGCCGGCGAACGTCCCCTGCGGCCCGCGCAGGACCTCGACCGACTGGATGTCGTAATAGGGCTCGCTCTGGAAATAGCCGGGGAAGACCGGCACGCCGTCGCGATAGGTGACGACGCCGACGCCGACCGAGCTGCTGATCTCGGACTTGCCGATGCCGCGGATGTTGAAGCTGTTCGCCTGGCCCGAGGTGTTGACGGTGAGCGACGGCGTCGAGAACTGGAGCTGTTCGACGGTGTTGACGCTCTTGCGGATCAAATCCTCGCCGGTCAGCACCGATGCCGCGACGCCGGTGCGCTGCAGGCTGGTCGATCGGCGTTCGGCGGTGATGACGATGTCCGCACCCCGATCGGCGTCGCCCGGGACGGCAGCGGGATCGGTCGCGTCGACCGGGTTCTGCGACGACTGCGGTGCCTTCTGGGCGGCGGTGGCGGGGGCTTCGGCGGGGCCGACCTGGGCATGGGCGGCCGTGGTCATCATGGCGATCACCGACGCCGACAGCAGGAACGTGCGCATCAATCATCCTCTCTGAATGTCGCGCTCTGTGGCGCGTCGATCATCAGATTGGCATCGGTTCGACGCCGCTGTCAACTTTCATTCAATCGCTAGTGAGGGTTTCTTAGATACCACGTCGGTATCGGTAGCCGGGGTTACCTGCCGCGACGGAGAGAATTATGACCTAGGCAATCTGCACCGGCTCAAGATCGCGGAGGTCGGGCATCGCCGGAGACAGCACGGCACCCAAACGTCCGTATGATAGCGGCGACGCGGTGGATGCACGACATGTGACGGGTCGGACGGCGATCTCCCGTCCGCCCGGATGGAGGACAGCATGGCTTACGTAACGACCGCAGATGGCGTCGAAATCTTCTACAAGGATTGGGGACCGAAGGACGCGCAACCCGTCGTCTTCCATCACGGTTGGCCGCTGTCGTCCGACGATTGGGACGCACAGATGCTGTTCTTCCTCGCCAACGGCTATCGCGTCGTCGCGCACGATCGCCGCGGTCATGGCCGCTCGGCGCAGGTCGGCACCGGCCATGACATGGATCATTATGCCGCGGACGCATCGGCCGTGGCGGAGTATCTCGACCTCCGGAACGCGGTCCACATCGGCCATTCCACGGGCGGCGGCGAAGTGGCCCGGTACGTGGCGAAGTTCGGCCAGCCGCAGGGCCGGGTCGCCAAGGCGGTACTGGTCAGTGCCGTGCCGCCGCTGATGGTGAAGAGCGAGGCAAATCCGGACGGTACGCCGATCGCCGTGTTCGACGGCTTCCGGCAGGCGTTGGCCGCCAATCGCGCCCAATTCTTCCTCGATGTGGCGTCCGGCCCCTTCTACGGCTTCAACCGCGACGGTGCGACAGTGTCCGACGGGGTCGTCCGCAACTGGTGGCGTCAGGGCATGATGGGTGGCGCGAATGCGCATTACGAGGGCATCAAGGCGTTTTCGGAAACCGACCAGACCGAGGATCTGAAGGCGATCACCGTGCCAACGCTGGTCCTGCAGGGCGATGACGACCAGATCGTCCCCTACAAGGATGCCTCGCTGCTTCAGGCGAAGCTGCTGCCGCATGCGACGCTGAAAGTATATGAAGGCTTCCCGCACGGCATGCTGACCACCCATGCGGACGTCATCAATCCGGATCTCCTGGCGTTCGTACGCGGCTGATCGTCGCATCAGCCTGGTCGGGGGGCGGACGGGTTCCGCCCCCCTTGTCGTTGCGCCGTGATCCGCAGCCTGAGGCGCTGTCGTCGACACCCACTCGTGATTGCGTTGGCAGGACATCGACAGTCCCGGTCCGCACGAACGGTGCGGACCGGGGCATCGTCGTCACGCTTCAGTAGAACCGCGGGATAGGCCCGATCTGCGACGTCTGGTCCGGCAGGTCGACCTCGATGTCATCGACGTAGCACCATCCCCAGCCTTCGGGCGGGTCGTAGCCCTCGATGATCGGGTGCCGGGTCGCATGGAAATGGGCACGGGCATGGCGATGCGGCGACTGGTCGCAGCAGCCGACGTGACCGCATTCGCGACATAACCGCAGATGCACCCATTCGCTGCCGATTTTCAGGCATTCCTCACAGCCTCGGGCGCTCGGCGTCACTTCGTGGATGGTGGCCATGTGGGTGCAGGTCATCGGGGCATCTCCTTGCTGGATTGTGCGGCGAACATACTGTGGATCTGGGCGACGACCGCGGCACCTTCGCCGACGGCGGCGGCCACGCGTTTGGTCGAGCCGGCGCGGACATCGCCGATCGCGAACACGCCGGGGCGGCTCGTTTCGAGCGGCAGGGCGCTGCCGCCGGTCACGATGAAGCCTCTGGCGTCCGTCTCGACACACTCCCGGGCCCAGCCGGCATTCGGATCCGCGCCGATGAACAGGAACATGTGCCGCACCTCGCGTCGCGTCAGCGTGCCATCGCGGCGGTCGCGGAACGTCGCGGCGGTCAGGCCGGTCTCACGATCGCCTTCGAGGCCCGCGACCTCGCTGCCGATGTGCATCTCGACGTTCGGCAGCGCGGCGATGCGATCGATCAGATAGCGCGACATGGTGGCCGCGAGTTCGCGACGCACGACGAGGTGGAGCTTGCGGACCTGCGGCGCGAGGAAGACGACGGCCTGCCCGGCGGAATTGCCACCGCCGACCAGCACCACCTCCTCGCCGGCGCACAGCCGCGCCTCGATCGCCGACACCCAGTAGGAAATGCCCGCGCCTTCGAACGCGGCGAGGTTGGGCACGTCGGGCCGGCGGTATCGCGCGCCTGACGCGATGACCACGGCGCGCGCTTTCACGCGACGGTCGTCCGCACAGAGCAGGCTCAGGTCCGGCGCGTCGCAGTCCAGCCGTTCGACCGACACCGGGATCGCGACCTCCGCACCGAACTTCAACGCCTGATTGAACGCACGACCGGCGAGCGCCTGACCGGAGATGCCAGTGGGAAAGCCGAGGTAGTTCTCGATCCGCGCCGATGCGCCGGCCTGCCCGCCCATCGCCCTGGAATCGAGGACAATGACCGATAGCCCTTCCGATGCCGCGTAGACGGCGGTCGCCAGACCGGCCGGTCCGGCGCCGACGACCGCCACGTCGAACAGGCGATCCGGGTCGATATCGGGGACGATGCCCAGGCAAGCGGCGAGTTCTTCGACGCCGGGCCGCTTCAGCACCGATCCCGTCGGGCAGACCACCAGCGGCAACTCCTCCGGCAGCACGCCGGTTCGGTCGACCAGCGCCCTCCCCTCCTCGTCCGACCGGACGTCGAGCACCAGATTGGGCAGGCCGCTGCGACCCAGAAAGTCCTGCAACCGCACCATGTCGGGGCTGCCGGGCGTACCGATCAGGATCGTGCCGGCACCGCCCTCTTCGATCAGACTGACGCGGCGCAGGATCAGCGCCCGCATGACGATCTCGCCGACGTCCGCCGATCCGACCATCAGCGCGCGCAGGTGCGCGGGGTCGAGCGGCAGCGCTGTGCAACCGTCCGGCCCGGCCCTGCCGGCAGCGATCGACGGGCGCCCCGCCAGTTGATTGACCTCGCCCGAGAATTGGCCGGCATGGTGGACCGTGACCGTCGCCTCGCGACTCAGGCCATCGCGGCGGACTACTTCGATCGTGCCGCCGAGTACCAGCCAGGCCGGCGCGCCATGATCTCCGATCGCATAGACCGTTTCGCCCGGCGCGAAGTGTTTCTCGGGCCCACTGGCGAACCGACGCGCCGTCTCGACCTGCGCCGACGTCAGGACGGGGAAGCGCTGGTGCTCACGCGTGTCGATCATGCTCTTCATCCTTCATGTCGGCCGTCGCCGCATCGTTCAGGGAGGAACCATCTTTCGTTTATCGACGCAGCGCCATCATACGCAGGTTTGGTCGGTCCACCTCGATACGTAAACCTGCGTATGATGGCGCGCACCGATTGCCATCCGCCAGATGACCGCACCGATCACCGCTGGGGCTGGCTGAAATGTGCATGATGATCACGGATGTGGCACCCTCACGGGGCATTGTATCGCAGCGCAGGATGATACCCGACGCCGCGGACGAGGCGAACCACCGTATCGCCAACCAGCTCCAGCTCGTCGCGGCGCTGATCGCGGTCGAGGCGCGGGGTGCCTCGCGGGAGACGATTGCGGCGCTTGAGCGGACGCGCGAGCGCATCGTCGCGATCGGTGCCGTCCACCACCATCTCCATACAAGCGACGATGGCGCGATCGATCTGGGCGACTATCTCGAGGAACTGGGCGAGCGACTGTCGCGCAGCTGCGGTCCGGGGCGGCCGGTGACCGTCGATGCCGAGACCGTTCCGGTCACCAGTGCCGCCGCGACCATGGTCGGCGTGCTCGCGACCGAACTGGTGACGAACGCCTGCAAGCACGCGTACCGCGCCGGTGAGCCGGGCGGAATCCTGATGACCCTGCATCGTCGTGCGGATGGCCGCTATCGGTTCGCGGTAGAGGATCGGGGGCGTGCGTCCGCCACACCCAGCGCGGGGACCGGCCTCGGCAACCGCCTGATCCATGCCACGGCCGCGAAGCTTGGCGCGACGGTGGCGTGGGAGGACGCGGACCCGGGAACGCGATTCCTGATGGATGTGCGGTTTCGACCGGACGAGGAATAGAGTGGAGTTGCAGTTCCTTGTGCGATCGGCCAGCCTCGTAGCGGGGTGGCGATCCTTCCGATCGCTCCGGGAGGCGGCGATGCGCGGTGACAGGGAAGCGGGGCGGTGGATCGCCGCCGGCCGGATCGGAATGGCCGCGCTGCTCGCCCTCGGCATCTTTGCGCTCGACGTGCTCAGCCCGCTGCAGGGCGCGGTCGCCGTGCTCTACACGATCGTCGTCCTGGTGGTGGCGCGCGAGCAGCGGCGATCGGCGGTCCATCTGGCCGGATCGGTCTGCGCAACGCTGGCGATCGTCGGCTATTGGATCAGCCACGGTGCCGACGGCATCGGTTCGCCGACGATGCGCCTCGCCGTCAGCCTCGTCGCGATCGCGACCACCGCCCTGCTGTGCGCGCGCCAGATCACGGTGGCGGCGGAGCGGCAGCGCGCCGATCAACGCTATGGCATGATCTTCAACGCGACGGGCTTTCCGATCTGGGAATCCGACTGGTCGGCAGCCTATGCGATGCTCAACGCGGGCGAGACGCCGAACCTCGATCTGGTGCAGCGCGCTGCCGGACGGACCCATATCCGCGATGCGAACCAGGAGGTCGCCCGGCTGTTCGGCTATGCGGATCGTTCCGCCCTGATCGGCGGCAACATCATCGCGCACCACACCGCCTCGGCCCAGACGGCGCAGGTCCGCATCTTCGATCGGTTGGCGCGGGGCGACATGCCGGTGGAAGAAGAGGTGCAGTTCCTCACCACGGCGGGCGAGGTGATCGACGTCGTCCTGCGGGTGACGTTGCCGCCCGACCATCAGGGATGGAAGCATGTGCTGGTCACCGCGCTCGACGTGACGCAGCGCAACCGCGCGCAGGCCCGGCTGGCGGAATCGCAGGCGGAACTGACGCACATGGCGCGCGTCACCACGCTCGGGCAGCTTGCCGCATCGATCGCGCATGAGGTGAACCAGCCGCTGTCGGCGATCATCACCTACGCCAAATCGGGGCGGCGGTGGCTCGCCCGCGAGGCACCGGATGCGGCCGAGGTTGCCGACTGCCTCGATCACGTCGCATCGAACGGGCGACGCGCGGCGGACGTGATCGCCCGCATCCGCGATCTCGCGCGCAAGGCCGAACCCGAACAGGATGCGCTCGCGATCGGATCCCTGGTCACCGAAACCGTCGCGATTCTCGACCGCGAACTGGGTGCCAACGGAATAACATTACGAATGACAATTCCGGACGATCTGCCGCAGGTGAGCGGAGATCGCGTGCAATTGCAGCAAGTGCTGATGAACCTGCTGATCAATGCGCAACAGGCGATGGCGAACACGCCCGCGGATCGCCGTACGCTGTGCATCGATGGCGTCCGGGATGGCGGCCATGTCGTCGTCGACGTCAGCGACTGTGGTATCGGCCTCGGCGACGCCGATCCGGAAAGCCTGTTTCGCCCCTTCTTCACCACCAAGCAGGACGGCATGGGCATGGGCCTGTCGATCTGCCGCTCGATCGTCGAACAACATGGTGGCAGTCTGACCGCGAGGAGCAATGCGAACGGCGGCGCATGCTTCAGCTTCAAACTGCCGATCGCCGACCTTAGCGAGAGGATCGCGGCATGACGCCGGACTGCATCTGCGTCATCGACGACGATCCCGACGTCCGCGGGTCGATCGGCAGCCTGCTGCGCTCGATCGGCTATGACGTCCGCCTCTACGACGGCCCGGCTGCCTTTCTGGCCGCTACGCCGCCAACCGTGCCCGCCTGCCTGATCCTCGACATCCGCCTGGCGGGTGAAAACGGCCTCGACGTACAGGAGCGGCTTGCCGGGCACGGTATCCACATTCCCGTCGTGCTGATCACCGGCCATGGCGATATCCCGATGACCGTGCGGGGCATGCGCGCCGGTGCGATCGACGTCCTGCCCAAACCCTTCGAGGACGAACAGCTGCTGGCGGCGGTGGCCACCGCGCTGGATACCGATCGCGTGCGGCTGGCCGAGGCCGCAGGCATCGCCGGCCTGCAAGCCTGCCATGAGCGGCTTACCCCGCGCGAAAAGGACGTGATGGCGCTTGTCGTGACCGGCCTGATGAACAAGCAGGTCGCCGCACGATTGTCGCTGAGCGAAATCACGATCAAGATCCATCGCGGCAACATGATGCGCAAGATGGAAGCGCAATCACTGGCCGATCTGGTGCGCATGGCCGAGCAGCTCGGCGTCCGCGACGCGACGATCCACCGCTTTAATATCTGAGTATGATGGTATCGCGGTGCCGCACGGCCCAACTACGGTGCTGCGGGCGCGTTTGACCCGGGTTCGGAGTATGCTTTGCCCCATTCCCAGCTTGTGGCCATCGTCGACGACGATCCCGGCGTCCGTGGCAGCATCGTCAGTCTGCTTCGGTCGGCAGGACTGACCGGCATCCCGTTCGCCGACGGCGGCGCGCTGCTAGCCAGCCCGCAGCTGGAGGCTTTCGCCTGCATCGTCACCGACGTCCATATGGAAGGCATGGATGGCCCTGCGTTGCAGCTCGAGCTGAATCGTCGCGGGTGCGCGCATCCGCTGATCGCGATGACCGCATTCCCCACGGGGACGACGCGGGAACAGATGCTGGCGAGCGGCGCCCGTGCCTTTCTGACCAAACCGATCGACCCGGATACGTTGCTGGAAGCGATCGAGGACGCGGTCGACTGACCCGCAACGGCGCGCGTCTTGCCGGAACGCTCAGCGTGCCGGCGCGCGAATACCCGCGGGGAGCATGTAGGCCGGGCAGTAACGATATTCGGCAGCCGGACCGCGCGTCTTGATGGAAAAGGTCAGCGCGTCGCGGATGCTGACGGTCTGGCGTTCGACGAATCGCGGTGCCGGACCCGCGCCGGCGTCGATGCACGACTGGCTGACCTCGTAACGGTTGCCGTGGCGGGACAGGACGCGGGCACGGCAGGCGCGGGTGTGGGGCGTGCTGATGCCGCGACCGTCATAGTGTCGGATCGCCGCATTCGGCGCCGATGCGCAGGCGGTTTCCTTCTGCACGTAGATCCCCGGCTTCAACCGATAGACCCCGCCGGGTTTGGGTGACGGATCGACGCTGGCCACGGCGGCAGGGGCCACGGCGATGGCGACCCCGACCAGCGTGCCGATGGCGAGAAGGATGTTCGATAGACGCATGGGTATCGGTCCCTGGTTAATTCCGCGCCGCCCCTAGCGGAGCGAACCTGAACGCGAGGCGCATCGGTCGCGGGTCCAAACCTACGTATGGCTGTCGGATCCGGGCTGCAGGCTTACGGTCCGCTGTGCGCCATCGATGCGCGCGCAACTTGCATCACGTCAGCAGGATATACGCCATGAATCCGATGCCGCACGACATTTTCACCGAGCCGACGGACGTTGATCCCGACACGCTGGCGAACCTGGGCCCGCTTCGCCGCCTTGCCGGTCGCTGGCGCGCGCGCAGGGGCGTCGATCTCGCGCCCAAGCCGGACGGGCCGGAGCGCCGTGTCTTTATCGAGAACATCGATTTTCAGGCGATCGATCCGCAGGCGAACGGCCCCCAGCTTTTCTACGGCCTGCGCTATCACCTCCATATCACGACCGAAGAGGAGGACATCACGTTCCACGAACAGGTCGGGTATTGGCTGTGGGAGCCGGCGACCGGACTGGTCATGCAGACGTTGGCGATCCCGCGAGGACAGGTCGCGCTCGCATCGGGTCAAGCCACGCCGGATGCGGACGAGATCGTTGTGACTGCAACACATGGCCGAACCGAATATGGCATCTGCTCTACCCATTTCCTCGACCAGTCCTTCCGGACCGACAGCTACCGCATCGCCATCACGTTCAACCCCGACCGAACGTGGAGCTACGTCACCGATACCGAACTCATGGTCGAGGGACGGACCGCGCCGTTCGCCCATCAGGATCGCAACACGCTGCATCGCGTCGGCGATGCGCGCCCGAACCCATGGGCCGCGATCCTCGCAAGACGTCGGGCCGGCTGATCGACGCGACCTGAAGCATGGTCCGCGCTGGCGCGCGCGGACCATGCCGCATCTAGCCGAGTGAGGCGCCCAGGCGGCGTCCGTAATCGACGATGGCACGACCCGTTCCCAGCCGCTCCGCTTCGAAGTCGCCGCGCGCCTCTGACGTCCAGCCCCGATTCACCGCATGGGCGAGCGCCATCGCATCGCCCGCTGCCTTCGCCACGCCCATCGCGGTATGCGGACGTGCCACGAACGCCGCATCGCCGATCAGCGCGAGCCGCCCCGCCGCCATGCGCGGCGTTTCCATGTCGAAGATCGCCTGAACGAACGGCTGCGGCTCCGCCGCGAACACATCGGCGAACGGCCAGGGCAACAGCGAACGCGCCGACGTCACCATTTCTCGCGCGGCGTCGGGTCGCACCGTGCCGGGCGGCAGTGAATACGGATGGACGCGGCCATCGACGTTGGTCAGCGTCGCCGCGAGATCGGGCGTGGTGCGATACCAGACGGCATTGTAGCGCCGCTGCCCCGGTGTCAGCTCCCCGTTCGCGCCGGTGACGGTATAGCCGAGCGCCTGACCGCCGGGCATGTGGAAGAAGGCGAAGCGGTCCGACAGCACATCTGCCGCCGACACGGGCAACAGCGCTTCCGGTACGAGCGCCCGCCACGCCACATAGCCCGTGTAGCGCGGGCCGGCATCGTCCGGCAGCATCGATCGCCGAACCGCCGAACCGATGCCATCGGCACCGATGACGAGATCGGCATGGATACGTTCGCCATCGTCCAGTTCCAGCCACGCACCGTCCGCATCCTGGCCGGCAGCGATCGCGCCGCGCCCGAGATGATAGGCCTCGTCCGGGATCTGCATCCGCGTCGCGACATAGAGGTGATCCCATGAAATCTGCATCTGCGGTGGTCCGCCGGCCGAAGCGATCGAGCCGTCGCGCGCGAGTGTGATGCGCTCTCGCGCGACCACGCCCAGCCGGGCAACCTCGTCCCGCCCGATCCTGTGCAGCAGGTCGAACACCTCCTGTTGCGCGACCAGACCAGCACCACGCCCTTCGAGACCGGCTCTCGATCGTTCGTGGACCTGAACGTCGTGGCCCGCCTTGCGCAGCAGCGCAGCGGCGAACAGGCCGGCCATCGATCCGCCGGCGATGACGATCCGCATGGCTCAGCCCTTCCGCTTCAGGCCGGCGAGCTGGATCAGCACGCCAGCGGCGGAGAGGATCACACCGAACATCACAACCGCGATCCAGCCGCCGGCGTTCCACGCGACCGTCGCGCCGGCGGATCCCGCTGCACCGCCCAGGAACATCGCACCCATGAAGATCGTGTTCAGCCGGGCTCGCGCCTCGGGGCGAAGCGCGTAGACGATATGCTGGTTGGAGACGAGCGCGCTCTGCACGCCGAAGTCCAGCAGGACGACGCCGACGATCAGGCCCGCGATCGATCCGAGCGCCCCGAACACCGCCCACGACAGCACCGTCAGCGCCGCGCCGAGCAGAATCACGAGATGCGGTCCGCGACGATCGGCGATCCGCCCCGCGACGGGTGCGGCGAGAACGCCGACGGCTCCGACGATACCGAACAGCCCGGCCACGTCCGCACCGAGCGAGAAGCGCGGCTCTTGCAGGTGCAATGCCAGGATCGTCCAGAACGCGCTGAAACCGGCGAACAGCAGAGCCTGCGTGATGGCGGCCTTGCGCAGGGCAGCGAACTCGGACCAGAGGCCACCGAGCGAGCGGAGCAGAGAGCCGTAGCTGTGCGTCGTGTCGGGTACGCTGCGCGGCAGCACCGCCGCCATCAGCACACCGGCACCGACCGCCATCGGCACGCCGAGCCAGAACATCTCCCGCCAACCGGCGTGAGTTGCGACATATCCGGCAAGCGTTCGGCTGAGCAGGATACCGCAGAGCAGCCCCGCCATCACCGTGCCCACGGTCGCGCCGCGCCGCTCCGGCGTCGCGAGGTGCGCTGCGAGCGGCACGATCTGCTGGGCGACGGTCGACAGGATTCCGACGAGCAGCGAGGCGAGGATCACCATCGCAGCGCCCGGAGCGACCGCCGCGATCGCCAGCGCGACGGCAAGACCGCCGAACTGAACGACGATCAGGCGCTTGCGCTCGACCAGATCGCCCAGCGGCACCAGCAGGAACAGCCCCGCCGCATAGCCGAGCTGCGTCGCGGTCGGCACGAAGCTGGTGACGGGGCCGGCCAGGTCCTTTTCCATGATCCCCAGCATCGGCTGGTTGTAGTAGATGTTGGCGACCGCGACCCCGGCGGCGGCGGCCATCGAGAAATTCAGACCGGACCGAAGCCGCGGTCTCGGTGCCGTTTCGGCGGCGTGTGCGGTGGACGTCATGCGAAACCTCCTGGGTATGCAGCGATATGCCCCCATCTGGACCTTGTCGCCCCCACGCATAAGTAGCGCTTTGGTACGAGCCGGCTTATCATACGAAGATATGCTGGAGCTCGCAGACCTCGCCGTGCTGATCGAAGCCGTGCAGCACGGCAGTCTGTCAGCGGCCGGCCGGCGGCTGGGGCTGACGCCATTAGTGGCGTCACGCCGGCTGGCGGCACTGGAGGCCGAAGTCGGTGTCCGGCTCGTGCATCGTACGACCCGATCGCTGTCGCTAACACCCGAGGGCGAGGCGTTCCTGCCTCATGCCGAAGCGATCCTGCTGCACGCCGAAGACGCGCGCGCCGCCGTTGCCGGGAGCGATGAAGGCGCGAGCGGGCTGCTGCGGATTGCAGCGTCGGTGCCATTCGGTCGCAAGGTCCTGACGCCGATGATCGGCGGCTTTCTTGCCGCGCATCCACTGGCCAAGGTGGAATTGCTGCTGAGCGATACGGTGGTGGATATCACTGCGCAGGGCGTCGACGTCGCGATCCGCTTCGGTGAATTGCGCGACAGCAATCTGGTTGCGCGCCGGTTGGCTCACAACAAAAGGGGACTTTACGCGTCGCCGGCCTATCTGGTGGAGCGTGGCGCACCGACCAGGGTTTCCGAGTTGCGGCATCATGAGTGCCTCGCCGTGCCCACCGCCACCCGGCAGTGGGTGTTCGAGCGCAAGGGGAAGACCGTTCGTCAGGCCATAAGCGGCCGCTTTGCCGCGGACAGCATGGAGGCCCTGCACGAAGCGAGCCTTCGGGGATTGGGCATCGTCCAGCTGTCGGAATGGAACGTACGTGAAGACGTCGTCGCGGGACGGCTGAAGGAGATCGGATTGAGCGACGGCGCCGTGCCCGATCAGGGCATATGGGCGGTGCTGCCGACCAAACAGCTCATCCCGCGAAAGGTACATCTCTTTCTCGACAGCCTTTCCAACCATCTTTCATGATCTCGGCCGACGGATCTCTCGACGGGATTGATGTAGTTGAGTGACTATTCGCCGGCCGGACCGTGAACCACAGTGGCAGCGACGAGGTTATAGCAACCGTTGCATAACAGTGACTTAGTCGAACGGAGAAGGCATAGTGGATGCTGGAACTCTCGTGTCCCGCGGCGCGCGCCGGCGGCTGGCCATGCTGACTCCGGCGCTGCTGCTGGCGGTTGCCGGTTGCGAAACCGCAACACCGTATCAGCCACTGACCCGCGGCGGCAATGCCCCCGGCGGTTATAGCGACAGCCGGATCGCGCCCGATCGCTTTCGCGTCAGCTTCCAGGGCAACAGCATGACCTCTCGCGAGACGGTGGAGACCTATCTGCTCTACCGTGCCGCGCAACTGACCACGCAGCGCGGTTTCGACTGGTTCATCACCGCACAGCGCAACACCGAACGCCGTACCAACACCTATGTCGACCGGCCGTTCGGGCCCGGACGTTTCGGCTATTGGGGGCCGACTTGGCGCTATCGTTCGCGTGCCTTCGGGTGGCGCAGCTGGGATCCGCTGTGGGGCGACCCCTTCTGGGATCGCAGCGTCGATGTCCGCACCGTCGACCGGTACGAAGCGGTGGCCGAGATCGTCGCCGGCCGCGGACCCAAGCCCGCCGATCCCCGCGCGTTCGATGCGCGCGCGGTGCTGGCCACGCTCGGCCCGCAAATCCGCATGCCGCAGGATGGAGAGACACGATGACCAGTGAAGCGCGCAAATTGGATGGCATCGGTCGAACGGTCGCGATCGGCACGGCGGCGGGAATCGCGGCCGGCCTGCTCGCCAATCTCGTTCGCAAGGCCGCGGTGCAGGCGCCGACGGTGGCGGCCGGTCGCTGGGACAAGGCGCTGGCGGCGGAACACGCCGCGGCGCTCAAGCTGTTCGACCTGCTGGAAAAGACCGACGATGGAGCGACGGTGCGGCGCACCATCCTGCTGATGCAGCTGAAGCATGCGATCGGCAAACATGCCTTCCAGGAGGAAAACGTCGTCTATGCCAAAATGCGCGACGCTGGGCTGACGGAGGCGGCGGATCACCTCAATCACGAGCACGGCTACGTGAAACAATATTTCTTCGATCTGGGCGAAATGGCGAAGAGCGATCCGGCCTGGCTGCCCAAGCTGAAGGAATTCCGCGCGCTGATCGAAAAGCACATGCACGAGGAGGAGGAGGACCTGTTCCCCCGACTGCGCGAGCAACTGTCCGATGCGCAGAACAGGCACATCACGGCGGTGATGAACAAGGAGGGGCTGAAGCTCGCCTGACCCGCGCCACCGGTACGCCTGTCAGTGCGACGTGCCCGACCGGGTACTAAATGGCGGAGACGGAGGGATTCGAACCCTCGATACGGTTTCCCGTATGACGCTTTAGCAAAGCGTTGGTTTCAGCCACTCACCCACGTCTCCGGCTGCGGCAGGATCGGGGCTATAGCGGTGGTCTGCGGGGTGATCAACCGGCAACCGGCATATACCGCCGAACGCGAATTCGCGGCGTATTGCCGTTCGTTCATTGCCCGGCAAGCGCGGTGGTGGTTAACCTCGCGCTGCCGGATCGGGCACGGTCCGGGCCCGGTTCGGGCGAAACGGGGGGAATGGACATGCGTGCGATAGTGTTGGGAATGGCGTTGGCGGCGGTGCTGGCCGGAAGCGCGCCGGCGCAGGTGACGACGATCGACCCCAACCGGGCGATAGACGGCGATCTGGCGACGCCTGCGCCATCCCGTTCACGCCCGACGGCGACGCAAGCCGCACCGCGGGCGGCCGTGCCCGCACCGATCCCGACGGAGCGTGCGCCCACACCCGGCTTCGATGCGCCAATGCCGGTCGAGGCGTCACCGGCGCAACAGGAGGCCCGTGCGGAGGCGACCAATCGCGCCGCCGATACCTATCAACGCGAGGATCTGTTGGCCGCAGGCGAAGGCGTGTTCGGCAAGGGCGCGGCCGGACTCGCCGGACTGCTGGAAAAGGTGCTGAAGGATCAGGGCCAGCCCAACGCCTATATCGCCGGGCGCGAGGCGGCGGGCGCGTTCGTGGTCGGCCTGCGCTACGGGTCGGGCGTCATGAGCCATAAGGTCGAGGGGCAGCAGCCGGTCTACTGGACCGGCCCGTCGATCGGCTTCGACGTCGGCGGCGATGCCAACAAGGTCTTCGTGCTGGTCTACAACCTCTACGACACCGAGGAGCTGTTCCACCGCTTCCCGGCGGCGGAGGGCCGATTGTACCTCGTCGGCGGATTCGCCGCGACCTACCTGCGGCGCGGCAATATCGTGCTGATCCCGATCCGCCTGGGCGTCGGGTATCGCGCGGGCGTCAACGTCGGCTATATGAAGATCACGCACAAGGCGAAGTGGATGCCATTCTAGGCTAGCCGGGCTGCTGGCAAAGCCGCAAGGCTCCGCCAGCAGCCCGCTGACGATCCGCGATCATTACGCCTCGAAGCGCCAGCCCAGCGTCTCACCGGCCAGGAACGGCACCACCGCCGTTGCGCCCTCGCCGATGTGGTCCGGCACATGCACCGCATCGCGGACCAGCGTCACCGTCCCCTCGTTGAGCGGCAATCCGTAAAAGCGCGCACCATGTTCGGCGGCGAAGCCCTCGAACCGGTCGAGCGCGCCGTCCTCGTCGAATACCTTGAGATACGCCTCCAGCGCATGCGGCGCATTGAAGATCCCGGCACAACCGCAGCCGGATTCCTTCGCGCCGACGACATGCGGCGCGCTGTCCGTGCCGAGGAAGAACCGTGGCGATCCCGACGTCGCCGCCCGCCGTACCGCGATCCGGTGCGCCTCGCGCTTCAGCACGGGCAGGCAATAGGCATGCGGACGCAGGCCACCGTCGAACAGCGCGTTGCGGTTGATCAGCAGATGCTGCGGGGTGATCGTCGCGGCGATCGGATGCGCAGCCTCGGCGACGAAGGCGGCGGCTTCCGCAGTGGTGATGTGCTCCAGCACGATCTTCAACGCCGGATAGTCGCGGGTCAGCGGCGTCAGCACGCGATCGACGAACACCGCCTCGCGATCGAAGATGTCGATGGCGCGGTCCGTCACCTCACCATGGATCAGCAGCGGCATGCCGATCCGCTGCAACGTCTCCAGCACTCCGGTCAGCCGCCGGATGTCGGTGACGCCGTGTGCCGAATTCGTCGTGGCATGTGCCGGGTACAGTTTGCATGCGGTGAAGACGCCCGCCGCATGGCCGCGCTCGATCTCCGCCGGGTCGGCATCGTCGGTCAGGTAGCACGTCATCAGGGGCGTAAATTTCATATCCTCGTCGAGCGCCGCCATGATCCGCGCACGATACGCTTCGGCCGCTGCGACGCTGGTCACCGGCGGCGTCAGGTTCGGCATGACGATGGCCCGCGCGAACTGCCTCGCGGTGTGACGGGCGACGGCGTCCAGCATTGCGCCGTCACGCAGGTGGACGTGCCAGTCGTCGGGACGGCGGATGGTCAGGCGTTCGATCATGTCGCTCTCCTATCGCGGGTAAGGTGCCGCCGCCAGCGCCCGGCCCTTGGAAATCGATGCGGGCGCCCTAGGTGGACGATCATGGAAGCCACCACATTGATCGATCGTGCGCTGATCCGCCTATCCGGAGAGGATGTCCGCGCCTTCCTCCAAGGGCTGGTCACCAATGATGTCTTCGGCACCCAACCGACATGGGCAGCGCTGTTGACGCCGCAGGGCAAGGCACTGTTCGACTTCATCGTCTGGCCACAGGATGCGGACCTGCTGATCGATTGCGAGGCAGCGCAGGCGGACGCTCTGGTCCGGCGGCTGGGCTTGTACCGGCTGCGGCGAGCGATCACGATCGCTCGAGACGAGGCGCTGGCGGTCCATTGGGCGATCGATGGCGCGGCCGGCGTTCCAGATCCACGGCTGCCCGCGCTGGGACATCGCTGGATCGCGCCGCCGGCGTCGCCTGCGGAGGGATGGCTGGCGCATCGCCTGTCGCTCGGCGTGACGGAGGGCGTGGCGGAACTCGGCAATGGCGAAACGCTCTGGCTGGAATGCAACGCGCGCGAACTGCACGGCGTCAGCTTCACCAAGGGCTGCTACATCGGGCAGGAGAACACCGCACGGATGCACCACCGGGCCAAGGTCAACCGGCGCCTGATCGTCGCGCCGCTGGGCGACGGCGGCGATCGCACCCGCGCGCGCTATCCCGAACTCGGCCTGATGATCGAACATCGCCGCGTCGAGTCACTGGGCGATGCGCTGATCCCCGCGTGGCTCGATGCGGCGATCGCCGACGATCAGCGACCGACGGCGGTATAGGTAAAGCCCGCCGCTTCCACATCCTCGCGCCGATAGACGTTGCGCAGGTCGACGAGCACCGGTGCGGCAACGATCGATCGCAGCTTGTCGAGGTCGAGCGCACGGAACGCGTCCCATTCGGTCACGATCACCACGGCATCTGCGCCGCTCGCAGCCTCGTACGCGTCCTTGCAATAGATGGCATCGGGCATCAGACGCCGTGCCGGCTCCATGCCTTCGGGATCATAGGCACGCACCGTGACGCCCGCGTCGGCCAGCGCCTGCGCGATCGCGATCGACGGCGCATCGCGCATGTCGTCGGTGTTCGGCTTGAAGGTCAGGCCCAGCAACGCCACGCTCTTGCCCTTCGGTTCACCATCGGCGGTGCCTGCGGTCAACGCATGCAGGACCTTGCGGCCCATCGCCCGTTTGCGGCTGTCGTTCACCTTCACCACCGCCTCGACGATATGCACCGGGCTTTCGAAATCCTCCGCGGTCTTCAGCAGCGCCAGCGTATCCTTGGGGAAGCACGATCCGCCATAGCCGGGGCCGGCGTGCAGGAACTTCTTGCCGATGCGGTTGTCCAGACCGATGCCGCGGCTGACGTCCTGCACGTTCGCGCCGACCGCCTCGCACAGATCGGATATCTCGTTGATGAAGGTGATCTTGGTCGCGAGAAACGCGTTGGCGGCGTATTTGATCAGCTCGGACGTGCGGCGGCCGGTGAACAGGATCGGTGATTCATTCAGATAGAGCGGACGATAGATGCCGCGCATCACCTTGCGCGCGCCCTCGTCGTCCGTACCGATGACGATCCGGTCGGGCCGCTTGAAATCGCCGATCGCGGCGCCCTCCCGCAGGAATTCGGGATTGGAGACCACCTGCACATCCACATCCGGACGGTGCTCGCGCAGGATCGCCTCGACCTTGTCGCCGGTGCCGACGGGGACCGTGGACTTCGTGACCAGAACGGTTGGTCCGGTCACCGCCGCAGCGATCTCCTCCGTCGCGGCGAACACGTAACTCAGGTCGGCATGCCCGTCGCCACGGCGCGACGGCGTGCCGACCGCGATGAAGATGGCGTCCGCACCCGCGACCGATGTGGCAAGATCGGTGGTGAAGCTCAGCCGTCCGGCTGCGACATTGGTCGCCACCAGCGCCTCGAGCCCCGGTTCGTAGATCGGCATACGACCCGCCCTCAGCGCGGCGATCTTGGCCTCGTCCTTGTCGACGCAGATCACGTCGTGGCCGAAATCGGCGAAGCAGGCGCCGGACACCAGACCGACATAGCCCGAACCGATCATCGTGATGCGCATCGAAACCTCTTGGCGGATGGAAGGAACACCGGACGGGCGCTCTCTAGCCGAACAGCCGACGATTGCCAGCGTTCCGATACGTCCGGCATGGGAGATCTACGATCGTCTGCGCGCCCTCGTCATTGCGGCCAGCGCGACGCAACCCAGGCTTGCAGCCCCTCGCTAGGGACCTCTCGTCGCGACCTTCTCGCAGCGACGGTCGAAGGAATGTACCCGCAACCGCATCATGTCGGTAGAACACCTTGAACCTGAGACAACCGGCATCACGATTTCCCGGGCGACAATCGGGGCCGGTCGCAGTGAAGCGACCACCATTATCCCGGCGTCAGCGGTGATCCGCTTCGCCTCCGCAGGCTGGAAGCGAAGATTATGTTTCCGCCAAAGCGCAACCCGGGATCAGGCACATTCACACCGTTCACGAGCTACCGCCGACGCAAAGGCATGGGGAGGCCCGGTCGCCTCAAACATTATCGGCCGGTGGACCCAACCAACGCAGTCGGAATGTCAGCCACGCATCTGCCCTATCCCGCTCTTCCATCGATGCGCGCCCAATTCGCCGCACAAACAAAAGGGGAGGCCGGCTCGCGCCGACCTCCCCGATTGTATTCCCGACGGTGGGACTGGTCTTACTGACCAGCGCCCGGACCGTAGGTGACTTCCACGCGACGGTTCTGCACTTCGCGAACGCCGTCGGCGGTGTCGACGCGCGGACGGCTCTCACCGAACGCTTCGGTCGAGATGACGCTGTCGGGCACGGCGTGCGACGACAGGTAAGCCTTGACCGAGTCAGCACGACGCTGCGAGAGGCCGACGTTGTACGAAGCGGCACCCGACTTATCGGCGTGACCTGCCAGCATGACCTGCGCGTTACCGCAGTTCTGGTACTGGCTGACCGCGTTGTCGAGGATCGAACCGGCTTCCGGCGTGATGTCCGACTTGTCCCATTCAAAGAACACGATGAACGGACCAGGCGAGCAGACCGGCGGCTGAGCGACGGGCTCTGGCGTCGGCGGGGGCGGCGGCAGCGGAGCGGGCTCTGCCGGCGGCGGCGGAGGCGTCGGCGTACCGAAGTTGTAGGTCAAGCCGCCCAGGATGCTGTGCGAACGGAAACGACCCTCGAAGGTGCGGTTCGTCACGTCGACCAGCTTGACGTTGTCGGCGTTGAAGAAGCGATACTTCAGCGTCGCGTCGATGTGGTCGGTCAGCGGAGCGCGGACGCCTGCCAGACCCTGCCATGCGAACACGGTGTCCGAATCGTCGACGAAGTTGCCGCGGGTGTTGAGCGCGTAGTTCGCCTTCACGCGAGCGACGCCGACACCGCCGCCGACGAAGCCCTGGATGCCGTCGTCTTCACCGAAGTCGAGCAGGCCGTTCAGCATGAAGCTGAGCGCCGAGGTCTTGCCACCGGCATAATCATAGCTGCCAGCCGGGGTAGCGACGATCGCACCCGCGGTGTTGTAGCGCGGCGTGGTGACGGTCGAGGTGTAGCCATCGACAGTCGCGCTCTTGTAGCCAACTTCGGTCTCGACGCGGAACCCGCCGAAATCGTAACCGATGACGCCATCGACGTCGTAGCCATAGTTGTGATCGACCGATGCGGCATTGGCGGTGGCGCCGATGTCATAATCGATGTCTTCGACGATCATCGCGCCGCCTTCGATGCCAACGTACCACGACTTGTCGCGGGCGAGGGCAGGAGTGGCGAGCGCGGTGGATGCAAGTGCCAGAACGACGGCAAGCTTCCGCATAGAATTCCCCTTTCTTGAGTGTCACTACGGACAGCGCAAACTCACTATCCGAGGGTTGGTTTCCACGCAAGCGCACAAAAGGCGGGACCTGTGGCAAGGATGCCACACATCGGGTCATCCGGCGATCAGCCCGTGTTGTCGCAACGCGCCGAGGATCGCCGTCACTGCGATCCGCGCGACTTCGTCCCCCGCCCCGCCCCCCGCCGGATCGGCGATAGCGGCCTTTTGCGTGCCCACGACGGCCTTTCCGCCGATGACCAGACGCGCGGCCGTCACGTCACCTTCCTGCCACACACCTGATCGGTAAGCTACTGTGGTACCAGACGAAATGCTCCACACTTGCAGGCCTTCGACGGGCCCGGCGAACCGCCAGCCGCCCGTGGTCCAGCCCGCCAGTGCCCGACCATGACCGGCCCAGTCGCCGGTCGGCGTCGTGCCGATGATCCAGCATTGGCCGACGGACGGAGAGGCCGGCGGAATATTCAGGCCGACGGCGATCACGGCCGCCTGCATAACCATATCGATCCGCGTCAGCGCCTCGTTATGCGTCAGTTCCTTGCCTGCCTGCCCTGCGGCCAGCAGCGGTATGCCGAATCGTGCGGTCATCTGGTCGTCCATGATCATGCTCCGTGATCGAGAGGGAATGTCGCGGCCACCGACGTCGCCAGCGTTCCTCGCTGCACGACCGATATCATCGCCGGCATCGCCGGGCTCCGGGCGGCAGGGATCAGCAACGACGATTGCCCGACGACATCGAACATCCCGCGCTCGCCGGCCGCATCGTCGATGGAGACGCGATAGGCCTCCGTCTCCTCGGCCAGCGGCGCATCGATGCCGTCGATCCACGACCATCCCGTCCGGCTGCGCCGCGTCCATTCGATCCGCAGCCCACCGCCCGCGGCATTTGCCACGGCCAGATGCACGGGCGACGGCGGGGCAACCGATGCGCCGACGACCTCGACCCCGGCCTCGACCGGTCCGGTCGCATCGCCCACTCCGCTGGCCAGCACCCGGATACGCCGTCCGATCGCGGACGCCGGCAGATCGATCGCAGCGAGCGCCTCGCGTTCGATCAGAACGAATGCATCCCCCACCGCCTGCACGCCGATCGCATGCTCCGTACCGCGCAACCCGCGCCGCAGGTCGGACAGCGCCCATCGTCCGCCGCCCAGCGGTTCGGCCCGCGCGAACTGGATCAATTCGCCGCCGACCAGCGCAAGATTGTCGCCCCGCGCCAGGCTCGTCGCATCGGCATCGGCCAGCATCATGTCCGCACGGTTCAGCGCGACCACCATCCGGCTACGGCGATCCGTCAGCGTCGCGCCCGTCGCCAATGGCGACACCACGATCCGCCCCATCACCGCCGGTGCCGCCGTAGTCCCCGCCCCGGTCCAGCTCGCGCCATCGTCCAGGCTGTACAGCAGCGCCGCCTGTCGCCAGCCGGCGCCGGCACCATTGGCCATCACGCTGATCCTCGGCCCGCCGAGCGGTTCCGCCAGCCCGGGAAGCTCGGCGATGACGAGCATCGTCGCTCCGACCATCAGGTCCGCCGCCGCGACCATCTGCCCGCTGGTCGCGGGCGCCGCGAGCGGACCGCTCGTCAGCGGCACCAGCTCCAGCGTCGTCACCATCGCTTCGACCTGCGCCCCGGCCACCCGCCAGCGCCCGTCCTCCCCGGCTATGGCGACGATCGCACCGGGAGCGATGCCCATGTCGGCGATGCCGAGCGCGACCCGCCGCCGCACACGCCCGGCCTCGCCCCTGGCAATCAGCGCCTCCGCAACCGCCTTGGCCGCACCGGCGGCGAGCACCGCGGGCAGCTCGACACGGTCGATCCCCCCTCCCGGTCCCGGTCGTCGGGCCCGCTGCACACCGATCTGATAGTCGCGCGCGGGGTCATGATGGGCGACCGTCACCTCACGCGCCACGGTATCGACGCCCGCGATCGTCCGCCGCCCGCGCCGGCCGGAATATCCCGCATCCATTCCGTCATCCCGAATCGCGATCGGTACGCCGGCATCCGTCCGGTGCACGATCCGCGCGCCGTCGACCTGCCACCAGCCGCCGTCCATCAGCGTCAGCGTATCCAGCACCCCCCGGACGCTCGCCCCCGACGCCGCGAAGCCGCCCAGCATCGCGCCGCCCACCCCGTCGACGTCCCCCGCCAGTGCCGCCGCGATCGCGCCGCTCGCCACCGGCCCCGCGTCCGCCTCCACCTCGAAGGTCAGCGACGGGATGCGGTTGCCGTAATCCGCCAGCTGCATCCCCTCGAACACCGCATAGGCGATCCCACGATACGCCGGCGTCGCGCCCGTCGCCGACGCGATCAGCGGATCGACCGGCTGTTCCTCACCACCCCGATGCAGCCTGAACCCGGTCCGGTTCTTCCAGTCCCCCGCCGCCCCGCGCAGCAATTTGCCCTCCGCCCAGATCCGCCGCACGCCGACGATCCGCCGCGCGGACAACGCCACCGCGAACGACGCCGAGTAATTGTAGCTGTTCGTGCCCGGCTGCCCCTTGCCGCTGCGGCTGGTCGTGCGCGTCTCGATCAGGTCGGTCGACCAGATCACCGTCCCCGCCACCCGCATCGTCCCGAACAGCCTGGGAATCTGCGTGCCATAGCTCGACGTCTGCACCGCCAGCTCGGTCAGCCGCGGCCCCTCGCGCGCCGCGCCGCGAAACAGCCGCCCGTCGATCGCCTGCCCGGCCAGCCCGCCGAGCAGTCCACCGATCGGCCCGCCCAGCACCCGCCCGACCGTCGTCAGCACCAGCGTCGCCATCAGTTTCCTCCCCCATATCGCCAGACCCCGATCGATGGCCAGTCGGACGGCCCCGGCCGCTCGACCACACGCCGCAGCGCCGCATCCGCATGGACGATGCCGCCCACGGTCCGGACCGCCCCGTGCCATTGCATCATGCCGACATCGAACAGCAGCACGTCGCCCGGTGCCGCATCGTCGACCCGCGCCAGCACCGCGTCGAACCGCTTCGCGATCTCCACGCCGTCGCCGCCGCGCAGCGGATAACCGGTCGGCACAACGCCGTCCCAGCCCGCCGCCCGCAGTGACGCCGCGATGACCCCGATACAGTCCAGCCCGTGTGCGGGGTCGCGCCCGTGCAACCGGAACCGCACCCCGATCAGCGCCTGCGCCGCCCCGGCGACCCGCGCGCCCTCATCCACCGGGATAGCGCGTCAGCAGGTCCACCCCCGGCAGATGCGGTTCGCCGCGAAAGTTCGCCGCATTCCCGAACCGCGTCGCGCATGTCGCCAGGCTCTTGTCGCACCCCTCGACCAGCTCCACCAGCGCGCCAGCGACCACCGCATACGCCGGCACCGTCCGCAACGTCACCATCGCCCCGGCAGAGCCCGCGATCGCCTGCTCCAGCCCACCATTCGCGCCGCCGAACCACCGCAACAGCCCGCCCGCAAAGCCGTCGGCCACCGGCTCGGCCGCATCCAGCGTCAGCACCCGCCCCGCCACGCCGGTCACCCGCGCAAACCGCCGCCGGCCGGCCAGCGCCACCCGGCATCGCCGATCGCCCAGCTCGGCGCGGCACTCCGCCGATGTTTCCTCGACCACCGGCCGCGCCAGCGCCGCGCTCGCTCCGGCCAGTTCGGCGGTAAAGCCGTCCTCGCTCAGTTCGACCGCGCCGATCCGCCCCTCGCCCAGCGCCGCCAGCGTCGCGCCCGTTTCCCAATCCGCCGCGAACAGCCGCACGCGGGCGCCATCCCAGCGCCCCGCGATCAGATCCGCCTCGCCGATCGCCGCACCGCTCAGCGCGCCGCCGATATCCATCGTATCCGCCTCCAGTCCCGCCGACCGATGCACCGCCGACGGCGTCATGCCCGGCGCCGCACGATACGCCAGTCCGTCGACCGTCAGGTCGCGGTCGTGCGTGGTCAGCCCGATCGCCACGCCGTCCCGTCGCTCGACGCGCCAGCACAGCACCGCGCATGTCACCGCGCTCACCCGCGCACCTCGATCAGCGGCACCGACGCGGCCTCGCCCGCCAGGAACGTCGCCCGCGTCACCCGAAGCCGATCCTCCGCGAACCGCACCATGACGTCGAAGGTGAAGCTCGCACGCACCACCGCCCCCGCCGGCGGCGCTGCATCCAGCACGATCGTTCCGCCCGCTTCCACTTGAAAGCCCTGCGTTGCGACCCCGTCCACCGCGACACGGACGCTCCCCGTCACCGGCCGGACGATCCGACGCACCACCCCGTCGTAATGCTTCACCAGCGCAAAACGCCGCCCGGTCGCATCGCCCCGCCCCAGCACCTCGTCCACGCCGGTCGCATCGAACGGATCGCGCAGCCGGAATGCACGCGCTGGCCCCATCCGTGCCCGGAAGAAGCCCAGCAATGTCGCGATATCCGCTTCCGAACGAACGCCGGGGCCGACGTCATACTGCGTCCGTGGCTCCGCCCAGCCGACGTTGCGCTGCTCCGCGCCGCCTGCCGCCGTCAGGATCGCGGTGGAAAAGGTCGGCGCCACCTCCGCCTCGCGCCCCAGCGCGATCGGGAACAGCACGTCGTCGTAATCCTGCACGTCCTCGTCTCCCTCGAAATGGACGAACCCGTCGCGCATCACCTGCGGCAACGCCCACAGGAACACCGCCGCGACCCCGCGCCGTCGCGCCGCCATCCCCGCCGCCGCGATCAGCGCCCATTGCGCCGCCTGATCGGGCCGCAGGACGAAGCCCGACAGATAATGCTGCCGCGCCCGGGGATAGCCCAGCCGCGCTTCCGCCGCCGCGACACCGCGCACGGTCGACGCGACGTCGCCCTCCGTCACCCAGTCGTAATCTTCCAGCTGGAGCACGTCGAAGGCGGGATAGGCCCAGCCGATCGGCATATTGGCGCGCTTCAGCTCCGGCGCCTGCCCGTCCAGCACGGTCGGCAGATACGTCAGCAGATAGCTTTCGCACGCCGGAAATGCCGCCTTCACCGCCGCAACCAGACTGGCGGTCGACGCCGCCAGCGCTGCGCCCGCCCGATCCATCGTCGCTGTCTGCGCGGCGTCCATCGTCATCCGCACGCGCGGGATCGCCACCGGCGCCAGCGCCGCGACCGCCGCCGCATCGTACAGGCACGGCCGCCCGTCGGGCATCGTCCACCACCACGGCTCGCCGACCTGGAACTTCGGTGCCAGCCCCGCCGCGACACCTATGCCCACGAACGCCGCCGCCACCTGCCGCAGATACCCCATCGCGCCGTCGTGGCAGGGCGACAGCAGCGTCGACGGCGGCTCCCACCCGGTCAGCGCCGGCGCGCCATCCGCCGCCCGCTGCTTCCAGTCGTTCCAGCAATGCTCGTCGAACAATTCGTAGCTGAGCGACCAGATGACGTCATAGCCCAGCGCCCGCGCCCGCACTGCAAAGTCGCGATGCCACGCCGCGCAGGCCGTATTCAGCACGCCGCCGCTCAGCCCGACATAGAACCCGCCGTACAGCGCATCGAGCCGGAAATAATGGCTCATCCCGACGTAATGCGTGATCGCCCCGCGATACCCCAGATGCAACGCATTGCGCAGCAGCCGCGCCGGCGTCAGATTGTAGCTGTCGTCATAGCCGCTCGCGATCGCGAAGCCGTGCTCCGGCACCACCGCATCGCCGATCCCCAGCACTGCGCCCGGCCCGTCGCAGGCGATCCCGGTCCATTCGACCCAGCCCTCCTGCGCCCCCGCCAGCGCCCCGTCGCTGCCATCGTAATCCGGCGCGACCAGCGACACGAACATCCGGTCGATATTCCCCGCCCACACCGGATCGGCTTCCCCGGGCAACAGGAACCCACCCGACAGGTTCGCGAAATCGATCTGGACGACCGCATCCTCGGTCGTACCCGTCGCATAATTCCACAATCGCACGTACCAGGCCCGCGGTGCGCCAGAGGCATCGCGCCCCTCGATCGTCAGCGTCGGGCCGTTGACCGCATCCAGCGGCTTGATTCCCTGCGACCGCCACCGGAACTTCAACCGGCATTCCCGGAAATCCCGCGAGGTTTCATACCGCAACAGCGCATGATCGAAACGGTCCTCCGCCTCCCAGATCAACCCCGCCAGATCGTCGCGCTTGTAGAACACGGCATCCACCCGCAGCGCATCCGCCGCCGGATTGGTCACCGCCGCCATCATCGGCCGCGGAAAATTGACCGTCCAGAACCGCGGATCGAAGCGCGTCACCACCCCCTCCACCTGCTGCTCGCGCCGCGAACACAGCCAATGCGCCATGACATGTCTCCCGAAACCGAATGCATTCCTCCCTCGACTGGGAGGTGACGCGCAAAAACGCCGACACCGTGGGCGAAAAACCGAGCGCAAAGCCCACCTCCCCCTCGCGGGCGAGGAACGAGAAAACCCGACAATTCCTCCCTCGCTTCAGCGGGGGAGGGGGACCGCCGGCGCAGCCGGTGGTGGAGGGGGCGCTTCCGCAGGCGACGACGCTCGTAGCTCACGTCCACCTCCGTCATCGCTGGAGCGCCGCCCCCTTGCGGAAAAGGAATGAGGCACACGCCCTACCCCTCCAAAGCAGCCCGGACCGCCCTCGCCACCTGTCTCCCGGAACGCTGCAAAGCCGCCGGAGCCTCCCCCGCTCCCGCCTGCACCGTGATCGACACCCGCACGTCGCGACCGCCAGATCCGCCAGCCTCGACCCGCCCGCTCGACGTCGGCACGAACACCTCCGGCCCCCGCTCCCCCACGACATAGCCGCGCCCCGGCGACACCGGCCCACCCGTCGCCCGCCCCGGCAACCCGACGAGTCCCGCCAGCACGCCCCCCAGCGAACTGCCGCCGGTCACCGCGCCCACCCCGCTCCGCACCGCCGCACGGGCAACCTCGGCCAGCACCCCCAGCGCGACGCCCTTCAGATCCTCGAACCCGAACTTGCCCGCCCGTACCGATCGCAACAAAGCACTCTCGATCGCCCGCCCCGCCCGCTCGGCCCCGGCACCCAGCGACCCTTCCATCGTCGCTCGCATCGCCTCGACCTCGCGCGCGAAGCCCGCCGTGTCGGCCCGTACGCCGACCACCATCCGCTCGACCTCATCCATCCGGAAACGCCTCTCGCATCGCCGCCAGCGTGTCGGCGTCAGGAGGCGTCACCGCCCCTTCCGCACCACCGCTCGCCGCCGTCACCACCGCCGCCAGTTCGGCCGGCGTCGCCCGCCAGAACGCGTCCGGGCTCCACCCCAGCACCGCGCCCGCAAACCCCGCCAGCCGCACCGCGCCCTCTGCAAATACCGTCACCGCCCCGCCAGGATCTGCCCGAGCAGCACCCGCAGCACCGGCGTCAGCTTCGCCAGCCCCAGTTCGATCAGCGCCTCGCCCAACCGCTCGCGCGTCATCCCCTCCGGCAGCTCGCGCAGGCAATGCCAGAACAGCGCGACCAGTTCGCCCAGCCCCAGCCGCCCCTCCGCCGCCCGCTCGACCAGCGCGAACAGCGGCCCCAGCTCGCCTTCCGCCGCCACCAGCGCCGCGAACGACGGCCGCAGCACCAGATCGCAGCCATCGACCCGCAGGGAACACTCGCCCCGCACCGGGTTCGCCGCGCCGCTCACGCCACCACCACCGGCCCGGAACTCTCGAGGCTCAGCGTGTAGGATCGCTCCCCGTTGAAATCGCCGGCGTAATCCAGCCGCGTCACCAGGAACCGCCCCGTCATGCTGTCGCCGCTCTCGAAGCTCAGCCGGTAATCGTCGAGCACGCCCGACAGCGCGCTCGCCTTCACCCGCACCTCCGCCGCCGATCCGGTGAACACGCCCGCGCCCGACACGCTGACGCTGCGCACCCCCGCGCCCGACAGCAACTGCCGCCAGCCGCCCGAATCCTTGTTGGTCACCACCACCGCTTCGCCGTTGACGCTCAATTGCGTCGTGCGCAGCCCCGCCACCGTCGCGAACGCCGGCACCGCAGCGCCGTCGCCCACCTTCAGCAGGAACGCACTGCCCCGTTCCACCGCCATGTCTTGTCTCCCCTAGTTGTTGCGGAACATCCGCACCGCGAACACGCTCGTCGCCGTCCAGCGCTCGCCCTTCGACTGCACCACCGAACCACGCACCAGCCGCACATGGGTCACTCGCCAGCCCTCGCCGAGTTGCGCCGGCAAGGTCGCCATCCGCTCCTCCACCGCCGCGTTCAGCGCCCGCACCCGCTCGGGCGAGACGCCCATGTCGATACACGCCACCGCCACCGAACCGACCCGCCCCAGCACGCCGACCGCATCGCCCGCCGCCATCCCCGGGTCGTCGACCACCACATAGGGCATCGCTCCCCGCGCCGGCGGCGCGTCGAACACCCGGCCGAGCGCCGCCAGATGCGCCACCACCGCCACGCGCAGCATCGCGCCCGCGCTCACAGCCGCATCCTCCGATACGGTCGCCACAGCGCAGCCACCGCCGCCGGCGGCTCCGCGCTCCCCTCGCGATGTTCGAACAGATGCGCCGCCAGCAGCACCACGCCCTGCGCCACCGGCTCGGGCAGCGCCGTCCAGTCCGCCGCCAGCCCCGCGGTATAGCTCACCGCCACCCGGCTCGCCCCGCCCGGCGCGGTCACCCGCACCCAGCCGACACCGCCCGCATCGATATCCACCGCATTGGCGCCCACCGGCAGCACGAACGGCTCCCCCGCCGCCGGCAACCCGGTCAGCCCCGCGATCGCGCTCACGGGCATCTGCACCAGCCGCTGCCAGTCCCGCCCGACGCCGATCACATCCTCGCACACCCGCCCGATCAGCCGCTGCCCGCAGAACGCCTCCGCCAGCGCCAGCGCCGACCCCGCCCCGCGCGTCAGCACCGCATCCGGCGCCTCCACGATCCGCAAATACGCCCCCGCCGCAGCCGCCGCCGCAGCGACCACCCCGACCGGCATCGCCGCCCCCGCCATCAGCATTTTCCTTCGATTGAGGCGGTGCCGGCCCGCTCCCCCCTTCCGGCCACCCACAGCATATCCTGAACGGGTGGTCGGGAGGGGGAGCGGGCCGGCACCGCAAAAACGCGCTCTTCCGCGCGTTTTCAAAGACCCATCAGGCGACGGCGAACTTCATCAGCTTGATCGCCTCGCTGTCGGCAACGCACCCGCCGATCCGCCTGGTCGCGTAGAAGCCGACGAACGGCTTGTTGCTGTACGGATCGCGCAGGATCGCCGTCTCGCTGCGTTCGGCGATCAGATACCCCGCCCTGAAGTTGCCGAACGCGATCGCGAGCGCATTCGCCGCGATATCCGGCATGTCCTCCGCCTCGACCACCGGGTAGCCGAGCAGCATCGCCGGCTGCCCGCCCGCCAGGCTGGGCTGCCACAACGGCATGCCGTCGGTCGTCTTGAACTTGCGGATGCGCGCCAGCGTGCTCGCGTTCATCACCCAGCTCGCCCCCTGCCGGTACGGCGCCCGCAGGCTCTGCACCAGATCGACCAGCCGCTCGTCCGGCACGGTGCCGAAGTCGCTCGCCGCCCCGCTCGGCAGATATTGAAGCGTCCCCAGCGCCCGCGCCCCATCCTTCGCGGCAGACGTCGGATTGGTCAGGAACCCCTTCGGCCGGTTGACGCCGGTGCCGCCGACGAACGCCGCGCCTTCCGCCTTGGCGAACTCCGCCGCGATCTCGCCCGCCAGCCAGTCCTCCACATCGAATGCCGCATCGTCCAGCATCGCCTGGCTGGCCGAGGGGTTGGCGTACAATTCCCCCATCGGCGGCACCAGCTCGGCGAACACCGGGCTCGCCGTCTCCGGTCGCGCCGCCGTCTCCGCCGCCCAGCCCGACGGCGTGCCGCCGGTGGTGATCAGCTTGCGATACCCCGCCGACCCCACCTTCACGACATTGGCGATGGCCCGGATCGGCGAGGCACCCTTCAGCACCCGCGCGATCTCCGCATCGATCTCGCGCGGCACCGCAAAGCCGCCCGCATCCCCCGTCACCCCGGTGAACGCCTTCATCTCCAGCGTCGTCCCCGCCCGCACGAAGCCCGCAAAGGCCCCGTCGGTCCGCTCCACACGCGCGCCATCCAGCGCCGGCCGTTCGATCACGTCCACGTCATTCTCCTCGTTGGAAACTTGAATTTTTTTGAAGCGCCGCGGCCTCAGCCGACCCGGTCGATCCGCGCCAGCGGCTGCATCGGCACCGCGACCAGGCTCACCTCGGCCAGCGTCACCCGCACCAGCTCGCGCCGCGCGCCCTGCCGCACCTCGACCGCGCGATAGCCGACCGACAGCCCATCCAGCGCCCGCCGCGCCACCAGCGCCGCCACATCGGGATCGTCGACCTCGCCCTCGACCCGCAACCCACGCGCATCCTCGCCCAGCGTCACGATCCGCCCGACCGCGCGCCCGCCGTGCTGCCACAACAAAGGCACCGGCCCCGCCCCTGCAAAGGCACCCGCCCGGATCACGTCCCCCGCCCGATCCACCCGGTCGAAGATCGCGGCGTATCCCCCGAATCTCACTTCAACCACCCGCCGAAACCCAGCTTCACCGCCAGTCCGGTCAGCAGCAGTGCCCCCGCCAGCCGCAGGCACCAGCCCGCCGCCGCCTTCCACGCCGACCGCTTCGCATCGCGCCATGCGCTCAGCAGCTCGCGCAGTTCGGCCAGATCCCGCCGCGCCGCCTCGTCCGCCAGACCCAGCCGGGTCAGCGCCCGCGTCGCCGACAATTCCCCCGCCTCCTCCGCCACCGCACGCATCGTGTTGAGGTCCGCCCCCTCGCGCGCCGCCTGCGCCATCAATTGCGCCAGAACATGGCCCGTCATCGCTCCACCCCCAACATCGCCCGCTTCTCCTCCTCGGTCAGGAAACCGGCCGCGCTCACGCTTGCCCACAACCGCTCGCGATCCTCCGCCAGCGCCGGCACCCGATCGAGATCGACGGACAGCGCCGCCCCCTCAAACCACCCCGCCAGCCCCTGCGCCAATCCGCTCAGGATCGTTCCCGCCAGCGGCAGCACCGTCAGCCGCCACAGCGCCTTGTTCGCCTCGCGATAATTGGCGTAGGTCGCATCGCCGGGCAGGCCGAGCAGCATCGGCGGCACCCCGAACGCCAGCGCGATCTCCCGCGCCGCCCCCGCCTTCAGCCCGACGAAATCCATGTCCGCCGGCGACAGCGACAGCGCCTGCCACCGAAGGCCACCCTCCAGCAGCATCGGCCGCCCGGCATTGCCCGCACCCGCGAACCCCGCCTCCATCTCGGTCTTCAGCCGTTCGAACTGCTCCGCGCTCAACGCCGCGCCGTCGCCCGGATCGTAGACCAACGCTCCCGAAGGCCGCGCCGCATTGTCGAGCAGCGCCTTGTTCCACTTGCCCGCCGCATTGTGCACCGCGACCGCACCCGACGCCGCGCCCAGGCAGCCCATGCCATAATGATCGTCGACCGGATTGAAGCTGCGGATATGCACCACGTCCGGGCGCGGCCCCTCCGCGTCCAGCCGCACCCGCCGCTCGCCCACCGCATAGCGGTACGCGGTCGGCCACCCGCCGGCATCCACCTCGACGCTCACCCGCTCCGGCCGCAGCGCATAGAGCGCCCCCACGCCCCCTTCCGCATCGCGCAGCACCTGCACATAGGCATTGCCGTGCAACAGCATCTGCGCCGCCACCGTCTCCAGCAGCGCCTGCCCACCCGACCGCGCCTCGACCAGCGCCACCAGTTCCGGCGCGCTGGCGCCCAGCGGCGCCGACCCGACGCCCTCCGCCACCAGCTTCACCGCCCGCTGCGCGATCGCATTCCCCGCATAGCCATCGCGCACCTGCGCCTCGTACGACCGCGGCCACTCCCCCAGCGCCACGCCCGACCCCGCACGCGACAACGCCGGCCGCCCGCCTTCGCGGGGACCCTTCCACCCAAACAACCGCATGATGATGCTCCTGAATATGGTTCGCTCGACGGCGCTCAGCCGCACATGATTGGGTTCGCGCGAAGCCGCGAAGACGGTTTGATTCACGCGGAGGCGCGGAGACGCGGAGACGCGGAGAAGAAGCAAGGAGAGAGAGGAAGAGCTGCGCTCGGCCGCCATTCCGGTTCGGCGCCTCTCAGCTCAGCTCAGCTCAGCTCAGCTCAGCTCGGCCCAGCCCAGCCCGCCCCAACACCTCCTTCCGTCATCCCGGCGAACGCCGGGACCCATGGACGCGCCCCGCAGCGAAGGCGCACCCCCGACCGCCCGCATCCATGGGTCCCGACTTCCGTCGGGATGACGAAGAAGAAAGAAGCCCCCACCCCCCTCCCTTCGCGCCTTCGCGCGCCTCAACTTCTCCGCGCCTTCGCGCCCCTCTCAACTTCTTCTCCGCGTCTCCGCGTCTCCGCGCGAAACACCTTCTTCCAACCACCTTCGCGTCTTCGCGCCTTCGCGAGAACAACCCTTCTCCGCGCCTTCGCGCGCTTGTCTCCGCGCCTCCGCGCGAAAACACCTCCTTAAGCTACAACCCCCGAACAGCGCCCCCACCGCGCCGCCCCAGACACAATTCCGTCAGCGCCCAGACCAAGGCGTCCGCCCGATCCGGCGACCGCCCCGGCCCCTGATAACCACCCCCGACGATCAGCCCGCACATCTCGTCCTCCAGTGCCGCGAACCGCCCGCAATGCCGCACCCGGCCGCGCTCGTAGAGCGTCGCCACCGGCTCCGCCCGCGCCACCTTGCCCCGGCTCGCGCGCACCAGCTTCACCGGCAGCGTCACCTCCGCCGCCAGCAACACCGACCGCACCATCGCGCCGCCCTGGTTGGCCTCCGCCACCACCCGGTCGGCGCGATGTTGCGCCGCGCAACCCGCCACCGCCCGCGCCCAGCCCTCGGGCGACGCCGCGGATACGCTGGCGTCGGCGAGCACATGCGCCATGCCGTCACCGTCGAGCCCGACCGCGACGATCCCGCACGCATCGCCGCTCTTGCCCTCCGCGACGGCCCCCGCCGGCGGATCGACGCCGACCACGACCCGCACCAGATCGGCCGGCGCCTCACCGCGGCACCCTTCCAGCATCGCCCGCGACCACAAGGCGCCGACCAGATCGTCGACCATCTCGCCCTCCAGTTCCTGCCGCCCCAAGGCGGTCCCGCCATAGGCATCCTCGACATGCGCGACGAAGGCGTCCGGCAGGAACGGATTGTCGCGCGTGCGTCCGCGCGTCTCGACCAACCCCTTCGCGCGCAGCACCCGCTTCATCAGGTTGGTCGGACGCGGCGTCGTCGTCACCAGCACGCGCGGATGCGGCCCGCGCCGCATCCCCATCATCAGATTGTCCCACGCCGCATCGCCGCGCCGCCATTTCGCCAGTTCGTCGCACCACGCCGCATGATGCTCCGGCCCGCGCAACTGGTCCGGCGCGTCCGCCGAATAGACGAACGCCCGCGCCCCGTTGGGCCAGCGGATTTCGCCGCGGCTGACGGTATAGCGCGGTGTCTGGCCGATCTTTGCGACCGCACGCAGGCCGCTCGGCCCCTCGATCATCACCCGGCGCACATCGGCGGCGGTTGCACCGACCAGGGCGATCAGCGCCTCCGGATCGCCCGCGATCGCCGTCACCCACTCGGCGCCCGCACGCGTCTTGCCGAACCCGCGCCCGGCCCGGATCAGCCAGATCCGCCAATCCTCGCCGCTCGGCGCCTGCTGCCCCGGCTGCGCCCAGCCGCCTTCCCAGCGTTCCCCCAGTTCGTTGCGCATCGCCACGGGCAGCGATCGCAGCAATGCGTCGCGCTCCGCTTCGGGCAGGGCGGCGAGCGCCGCCATCACGTCGATCCGCTCGTCCGTCATGCCGCGCCCCCGTCCTGTGTATCGCCGTTCCTCGCCCCCGATCGGGACACTGCGGCCGGTGCCGGTAGCGCCACGTGCCCCCCCGGCACGACGCCGGCCGCGATCGCCGCCGCGCGCTGGTTGCGCGCTGCCAGCACCTTCAACTTGCCGGCGATCACCGCATCGGTCTGCGCGCGCGTCGCCACCGCCTGCGACGGCAAGCGCGGGCCGACGCGCCCGTCGCGCCGCGCCTTGTGCATGGCGAGCAGCTTGACCGCTTCGTCCCATGCGATCGGCTCCGGCGCCAGTCCGTCCACCATGCCGACGGCGCCGCCGCCGCTGCCGCCTGCCAGCACATGGCCGATGATCCGGGTCTCCAGCACCTGATAGGCGATGGCGATCGCCTCGTCCCACGCCTTGCCGAACGCCGCATTGGTCTTGCGCCGGTAATAGACTTGCGATGGCAGCAGCCCGATCGTCCTCGCCGCCTCGGTGACGTTGCAGCTGCCCGCCAGATGCGTGAAGAACGTCCTGTTCATCGTCGCCGTCCATCGAACCGCCTGGCACGACCGGCGGCGGACCGCCGTTCCGCACGATATCGCCGGATCGCCCTCAACCTCGTCCGTCATGCGCCCCTCCCCGCTACGCAGGTCGGGCCGGCAACGGATCGGGCGCTCTACCCGACCGTTCCGGCCCGACTCGCAATTCTTCAGCGTTCCTGTTATGTACCTAAACAGTGTGACGCTGTCAAGCATTATGTACCAGATAGGTTATTTTACTGTCGCGTATTGCGTTATCGCGTTGATGCCGACGTGGTTCCGGCTGTCATACATCACGATTGTCGGAGCGGGGCTTGCCCTTGCCTGTCGGGAACGTTAACAACTCTGTCATTCCAACGCTCTCACAGGATCCTGCGTTGCCATGCATCCTGCGTCGGGACCGATCGCCCATGGTCTGATCGGACGCAATCTGGAAGTCGTCGATGTGGACGGCGCCTATGCCGGGCTGCTCGGATTGACGCGCGATCAGATTATCGGTCGGCCTGCGCTCGACTTTACATATCCCGACGATCGGGCCGCCGCGGCGTTGTTCATCGGTCGTGTCTGGCGCGAGACGCAAACGATGTCGGCGACCCAGCGTCATATCCACGCCGACGGGCATGCGATCTGGGTCAACGTCCACATCTCGCGGATCGGCACCGGCAACGATCGACGTCTCGTCGTGACCTGTCGGCCCCTGCCACGCAGCACCGCGCCGTCGACGGTCGAGGCGCAATGGCGGATGGCGCGGCTGCTGCTACAGGCGATGGAGGGCGGCAAGCGCGCCTTTGGCGACGCGCTGATCGGCAATCCCGCTACCGAGATCCTGCTGCTCAGCTATGTCGCCGAAGCGGAGGCCGCTACGGCACAGGCGGGGGACATCGCCGTGCGGATCGGCGTCACATGGCCGCTCACCCGGCGCTGGCTGCTTGCGCTCGCCGACGCCGGCTTTATCGAGACGGAGGTGCCGGGGGCGATCGGCCCGACCACGCCGATCCGCCTGACGCCGCGGGCGCTCGCCCTGATCGAGGCGATCTTCGGTGCGTTGATATCGGTCGTCCGGGATTCGCTGGTTCCGGCCTGACGGTTTCGTGCGACCGGCGACGATGACCGGTCAGCGCCCGCGCCGCATACGTATCAGCGCCATGCTCAATCGCCCGATCCAGCCGGGGCGTGCCGGTGTCGGCGCCGGCCGCGTCACCGGCTCGAATTCATGCGGCTCGAACGGCACTCTCGCCAGATCGAGCATCAATCCGGTCACGTCCTTGCTCAACGATGCGTGGTTCTCGGCATCGTAGGTTGCACGCAACGCCTGACCGACCGGGAACAGCTTCGCACCCTGCCGCCCCTGCAATTCCTCGTCTTCGGCCTTGGACCCGTCCGCCATCGTGACCCTCGTTCGTCCTGCTCAACGAACGGGACGGACCAAGGGTTCATGCGTGCGCCCTCAACGCTCCTCCACGGCAGTCACCGCGTCGCCGCCCGGGCCGTCGGCCCCGCCGTAGCAGCGGTCGAGATAATGGTTGGCGATGATGTAATGCGCACGAACGGCCAGCGGATGCGTCGCACGCTGCGCCAGTTCCAGTTCGGTCTCGGCACGCTGGTAAAAATAGCTCTCGTCGTCCACAATCTCAAAACTTCTGCAATCGATGCAATAGCATAGCCTCGATACCATGCTCTGCCATCATATGGGTTATACGGTTGGTCAACGCATCGCCGCCCGGCTGGTGCCACTAGCGGCTGGCCAAATCCGCGATTCCCGCCCAGGCCGCGATCTCGGCGTCGGCATGCGCTTCGACGACCAGGTCGCCCGCGCGTTCCGCAGCAATGTCGACGTCGATCGAACCACGCCATTCCCAGGTCGCATTGCCCGACAGGCTGACCATCGCATCGCGCGTCACGCTCGCGCGCACTAGCCCGCCCTTGTTGAACACTGTGATCGGCGTATCATAGGCCAACCGCCCGGTCAGGCAGGCGGCAAAGCTAGACGCCGCCATTGCGCTGCCGCAGCTGTCGGTCAATCCGACGCCGCGCTCGAACGTTCGTACGAAAAGGTCGCGTCCCCGAACCTCGACGAAGGAAACGTTGGCGCGGTTGGGCAGCCAACGCGGCGCCGCTTCGCACGCTTCCCCGATCGCGACCAGTTCCGCCTCGTCCACCGCCTCGACGAACGTCACCAGATGCGGGTTGGGCATTGCCACTGCGATAAAGCGCCGCTCGCTGACCAGCGGCGGGACCGGCGTCTCGACGATCCGTTCGACGCCCGCGTGCAACGGCCATACCCGCACGTCCAGCCCGGCGGGCCCCGCCGTCTCGCGCACGGTGTAGACGCCAGCCGCAAGATCCGCGTCGCGCTCGACGATGGCGTCCGACGTCTTCAGCCGCACCCGCGCCATATCCAGCCCCAGCGCCTCGAACCCCATCCGGGCGACGCAGCGCAAGCCGTTCAGGCACGTCTCCGCCTGGCTGCCATCCGCATTGTACATCGCCATGGAAAAATCATGATCGTCGGTACCCTGGCCCAACAGCAACAGCCCGTCGCCACCCACCGGGCCGCGCCGGTCCGCCAGCGCACGCGCGACCGCCGCCCAGTCCGCCTCAGCCAGATCGATGGCGCGCGCGTCGATCAGCGGAAAGTCGTTGCCCGACCCATGGCATTTCACGAAGGCGAAGCGCACGTCATCCATCCCGTCATCGGCCTCGCGGGCCGCTTATGTTCTTGTCTACGCCGCCGATACACCCGCCTTGCAGCCAAACGCAATCGCGCCGCCGGGCAATCGCGTCGCCGGTCAGATTAGCTGGTAATGATCCGCCAGCCGGTCGAGTGCCAGCGTCAGCACCAGCCGTCCCGCACGCGCCGGCCAGCCCAGCGCCTTCTCCGCTGCAGGCAACCCTTCGTTGGCGCAGATCACCCGCCACAGCACATCGCCCAATCCGCGTCCGGCTGACGCCATGGCCTCGTCGAAGCGTCGCTTCGCCGCGATCTGCGCCCCGCTCGGGTCCGGTTCGCAGCCGCTGCCGCCGCCGTCCACCCGGGCGGACCAGCGCATCGTCACCCGCGGTCCCATCGCGGCCATCTCGTAGTCGCCGCGCAACCGCTCGCCTGCCTCGAACTGGCGCGCATCAACCAGTCCCCGCGCCTTCAGCCAGCCCAGCGGTGATTCGGCGTCGTTGATGCTCACATTGCGTCCCCGTCCAACCGTCCGCACCATCAATTCTTGCATATGCTAGCCTCCCGAGTCGATCCGGGCTTGCCACAACGTCAGCTTTGTAGGACAGAGAAATAACCGCAGCGGTTAGGGATGCGCCATGATTACCGCGATAAGAGAGGTACGTAGGGCCAAAAATCTGACGCTGGAGGAGGTCGCCCGCCGATGCTCGCCTCCAACAACCGCCCAGACGATCGGACGACTCGAGACCGGCACCCGCACTGTTTCGGTCGGCTGGATCAACCGCATCGCTCTCGCTCTCGAGGTCGCGCCGGCGGATCTCGTCACGCTCCCGGAACGCGCATCGCTACCGGTGGCCGCGACGTTGGATGCGGATGGTGCGCATGCCCCCCGCCAGCCGCAGACGCTCACCCCGCCCCAGCCCGGCGCCGGCAGCATCGCGGTCAGGGTCACCGGCGGCATCGCCGATTATCGCGCCGGCGACGAACTCTGGTGCGACCTGCGCACGCCCGACACCTTCTCGCAGGCACTGAACCGCGACGTGCTCGTTCCTGTCCCACCCGGTCGCTTCCTCTTCGCCCGCCTGATCGGCATCGACGGCGAAACCCTCCTCCTCCTCCCATCGACTCCGGGAGCCCGCCCCACATCGGTGTCATCCCCCCCGTGGCTCGCGCAGGCCGCCAAGCTGATCCGCTCGCTATAGGAGGTCGATTCACGCGAAGACACGAAGAGGTCGCACCGCAGACAATCGTTTACCCCGACCTTCTCCCACCCCCGCTTTAGCTGCACCGCAACATCTGCTAAGAGCCCCGCCCATGCTCAACCTCAACGGCATCACCGTGCGCCTCGGCGGCCGCACGATCCTCGACGGCGCATCCGCATCGCTGCCCCCCGGCAGCCGCGTCGGCCTCATCGGTCGCAACGGCGCGGGCAAGTCGACGCTCGTCCGCGTCATCGCCGGCATGCTCGAACCCGACGACGGCACCGCCGACATGCCCCGCGGCGCCCGCCTCGGCTATATCGCGCAGGAAGCGCCCTCCGGCACCGCTACCCCGTTCGACACCGTGCTCGCCGCCGACACCGAACGCGCCGCGCTGATGATCGAATCGGAAACCAGCGAAGACCCCGACCGCCTCGGCGACGTCTACGAACGCCTGATCGCGATCGACGCCTACACCGCCCCGATGCGCGCCGCCCAGATTCTCCTCGGCCTCGGCTTCGACGAGGATATGCAGCAGCGCCCGCTCGACAGCTTCTCGGGCGGCTGGAAGATGCGCGTCGCCCTCGCCGCCCTCCTGTTCTCGCAACCCGACCTGCTGCTGCTCGACGAGCCCTCGAACCACCTCGACCTCGAAGCCGTCATGTGGCTCGAGGATTTCCTCGTCGGCTACAAGGCGACGATCGTCGTCGTCAGCCACGAACGCGATTTCCTCAACAACGTGGTGGATCACATCCTCCACCTCCAGAACGGCAAGATCCAGCTCTATCCAGGCGGCTACGACAGCTTCGAGCGCCAGCGCGCCGAGCGCATGGCGCAGCTCGCCGCCGCCAAGGCGAACCAGGATATCCAGCGCGCCAAGCTGCAGGATTACGTCGCCCGCAATTCCGCCCGCGCCTCCACCGCCAAACAGGCGCAGAGCCGGCAGAAGATGCTGGCGAAGATGCAGCCGATCGCCGAACTCGCCAACGATCCCTCGCTGTCGTTCGACTTCCCCGATCCCACCGAACTGCGTCCCCCGCTCATCACGCTCGACATGGCGAGCGTCGGCTACAGCGAGACGCCGATCCTCAAGCGCCTCAACATGCGCCTCGACCCCGACGATCGCGTCGCGTTGCTCGGCCGCAACGGCAACGGCAAGACCACGCTCGCCCGCCTCCTCGCCGCACAGCTGACGCCGATGGACGGCGAGATGGCGTCCTCGGGCAAGATGAAGGTCGGCTATTTCACCCAGTATCAGGTCGAGGAACTCGACGCCGACGATACCCCGCTCGAACACATGACCCGGATCATGAAGGGCGCCAGCCCCGCCGCGGTCCGCGCCCAGCTCGGCCGGTTCGGCTTCTCGGGCGACAAGGCGGTCGGTAAGGTCGGCAAGATGTCCGGCGGCGAAAAGGCGCGGCTCGCGCTCGCGCTGATCACCCGCGACGCACCGCACATGCTGATCCTCGACGAACCGACCAACCACTTGGACGTCGATGCCCGCGAGGCGTTGGTGCAGGCGCTCAACGCCTATACCGGTGCCGTCGTCCTCGTCAGCCACGATCGCCACATGCTCGAAATGACCGCCGACCGCCTCGTGCTGGTCGACAACGGCACCGCCAAGGAATTCGACGGCACGCTCGACGATTACATCGCCTTCGTCCTCGCCGGCGACAAGCAGCCCGAACCCAAGGCCAAGAAGCCCAAGGGCAAACCGATCGACCGGGACGCCGAAAAGCTGCGTCGAAAGACGATCCGCGATACCGAGGCGGAGATCGCTACCCTCACCAGCGACCGCAATGCGATCGACCGCGCGATGTTCGATCCCAAAACAGCCGAACCCCGCTTCGCCAAACTGGCGATGAGCGAGCTGATGAAGCGCCGCGCCGACGTGCAGGACCGGATTGAGACACTGGAAGCGAAATGGCTGGAAGCGACCGAAGCGCTCGAAGCGGCATAAATGCAATCCGGCAACCGAAGGGTTGCCGGATTAGGACCATTCGGTAATAAGCAACCGATCGGTTGCCACCATCGGCAACCCGGAGGTTGCCATGACCGCGCCTATTGCCAGACCGATACAGGCAGCGCGTTTGTTCGCCGCGCTCGGCGACCCTACCCGCCTGTCTTTGCTCGTCATTCTTCGCGGCGGAGGCACACGTCCGATTACACGTCTTGCCGCCTCCCTCGGCATGACGCGGCAGGCGGTGACCAAGCATCTACGGACGCTGGAGGAAGCAGGGCTGGTGGAGGTCACCCGCCAGGGCCGCGAGACGCTCTATACATGCCGCCGCCAGGCTCTGGACGACGCCCGCCGGTCGCTTGATGCTATCGCCGGACGATGGGACAGCATCCGGCCCCCGCAGCCATAATGGGCATCCGACGCGCGAACCACCCGGATCGGCCATGATATGCTTGTCGCCGCGCCTGCCGCACGGCAAAGCGTTCCGCATCGCAGCAATATCGAACATCGCGCGTTGCGTTCGTTCCGTTCCCAATCGTGAGGGCCCATGATCGTCGCACCCACTCCCCGTCTCGGCCGCATCGTATCGGAGGTGTGGAAGCCGCTGCTGCTGCTGTTCGTCTGGGACGTGATCGTTACCGTCACCTATTACATCCTGCCGTTCAAGGCGCCTTCGCTGCCGCTGACGCTGTTCGGTTCCGTGCTGGCGCTGTTCCTCGGCTTCCGTGACAATTCCGCCTATGAGCGTTGGTGGGAAGGCCGCATCCTGTGGGGCGCGATGATCAATGCCTCACGCAGCCTCAGCCGCGAAGCGCGCAATTTCCTGCCGGTGGACGAGGCGCACGATCTGCGCCGGTCGATCGTGCTACGCCAGATCGCCTATGTGAACGCGCTCCGCTGCCAGTTGCGCAAGCAGCCCGTCGACGAACAGGTGCTCAAATTCCTGTCGCGGGGCGAGGCGGAGCCGGCGTTAGCCCGCACCAACGTCGCCAACGGCCTGCTCGACGGCACCGGCCGCCGCGTCGACGATGCCCGTCGCAAGGGCTGGATCGACACGATTCAGCAGGCGCGGATGGAATCGACGATGGTCGATATCGCCAATGCACAGGGCGGCATGGAGCGGCTGAAGAACACGCCGCTACCCAACCAGTATCGCTTCTTTCCGACGCTGTTCACCCATCTGTTCTGCATCCTGCTGCCGATCGGCCTCGTCGAAACGCTTGGCTTCGCCACTCCGCTGGGGTCGACCGTCGCCGGGCTGATGTTCCTTGCAGTGCTCCAGATCGGTGACGACCTGGTCGATCCGTTCGCCAATACGGTTCACGATGTCCCTTTGACCGCTATGTGCCGGACGATCGAAATCGACCTGCTCCAGTCCATCGGCGACGAAGCGCCCGGTCCGGTCACCCCGATCAAGGGCATCCTGTGGTAACATCGGGAAAGGCGTGAGGCGGGTGGCGGAAAACCACCGTCCCCGTCCGGCAACGGGGTCAGGCCGCGTCGATGATCCGACCGATGCGCACCAGCAATCCGCTGGGATCGCTCACGGCGAATTCATAGGTACCCCAGGGTTTGACGTGCGGCGCGCCGGGTTCGATGATCAACTCGCGCACCGCGTCGGCCATGGCATCGACGTCGTCGACATACAGGTACAGCCCGAACGGATTGTCCTCGATCGTTTTCGGCCAGCCGGGTGCGAGGGTCAGGTGCAGATGCCAGCCCCTGCCGTCCGTCAGAATGCGGTAATGGCCATGATCGCCGACAACGTCGAATGACAGGCGCCGATAAAACGCCTCGCTCGCGTCAAGATCGCTGCTCGGGACGATGGCGACCGCACGATGATCCATGGCCGGGGTTTCCTCCTGCGAGCAGGCGACATCGCTACATCGGACCGTACACCCCCTGCAAGCGGGCAGTGCCCATCACGCTGCGGCGTTGTCGATGCCCAGTTCGCCGAGCTTGCGATACAGCGTCGATCGCCCGATCCCCAGTCGCCGGGCGACTTCGGTCATCCGTCCGCGGTAATGGCCGATGGCGAGCCGGATCACATCCGCCTCGATATCCTCCAACGGGCGCAGATTGCCGTCAGGACGGAACAGGGTGACGCCGCCACCGGACGCGGTCGCCGATCCGACGACGCCGGTACGACGATCGCCAAGCGCGGCGATCTGCGGGAAGTCCGCCCGCGTCAGCGCCGCGCCCTCGCACAGCACCGCCGCGCGGAAGAGGGCGTTCTGCAACTGTCGCACGTTGCCCGGCCAGTCGTACTGCACCAGCAGCGCCAGCGCATCGTCGGTGATCCCCAGCGGCCGCAATCCGGGTTGCTGTGCGATCCGCGCCAGCAGATGCCGTGACAGCGCCGGTACGTCGCCCAATCGCTCGCGCAGGGGCGGGATCGTGACCTGCACCACGTTGAGCCGGTAATACAGATCCTCGCGGAACCGCCCCGCCTCGACCTCGTCGAGCAACTTCTTGTTGGTCGCGGCGATGACGCGGACGTCGACCTCCCGGGCGTGACGCGCACCGATCGGCTGGATCTCGCCCGATTGCAGCACCCTCAGCAACTTGACCTGCGTCTCCAGCGGCATCTCGCCGATCTCGTCGAGCAGGATCGTGCCACCGTCGGCGTCGGCGAACCGTCCGATCTTTCGCTCGAACGCGCCGGTGAACGCGCCCTTCTCGTGCCCGAACAGCTCGGATTCGACCAGATTGGCCGGGATGGCACCGCAATTGACGGTGACCATCGGCTTCTTGGAGCGGGGCGAGGCCGCATGGATCGCATCGGCAACCACCTCCTTGCCCACGCCGCTCTCGCCCTCGACCAGCACCGCCACGCGCGCGCGCGCCGCTTTTGCCGCGATCGCCAGTGCGGCGCGGAAATCGGGCGACGATCCGACGATCTCGTCGAACGCGAGCAACGCCGGGATCTTCTCGGTCAGCGGCCGCAGTTCACCCGCGGCGGTGCCCGCCACTGCTGCTTCCAGCGCGGCAAGCAGCCGTTCGGGCGCCAGTGGCTTGACCAGAAAATCGGTCGCCCCCGCCCGCATCGCCGCGACCGCATGCGCCACCGATCCGTTGGCGGTCAGCAACAGGATCGGCAGCGCTGGCCGTCGCTCGCGCAATTCGGCGATCAGAGGTGCCGCATCCGCTTCCGGTGCCCAGTGATCGAGCAGGATCGCGTCCAGTTGCATCCCGTCCTGCGTGCCGAGCTGCGCCAGCGCCATCTCGCCGTCCGCTGCGAAGATCGACCGCCAGCCCGCACGCGCCGCCAGCGCCGATACCAGCCGCCGCTGTGCCGGCTCGTCGTCGATCAGCAAAAGCAAGCGCTGTCCGTTGCGCGTCATAATATTTCCCGTCCCGCTTCGGGGCAGGTGATACAATGCGCCGGTAAAGAGCGACTTAAGCCTGATGCGCTTTTGCTTGCCTTGACGGCGGCGACGCTTTGCGGGCAGTTAATCACCCAAAGGCGGTGCAGGCCGCGGTTAGCAGGGGTTGGGTGATGGCCGGCAACGGTGACATGAAGGCACATGTATCGACGTATTCCAGCGTCATCGGCATGCTGAAATGGGGTACGGTCGGATGTGCGGTGATCGCCGCACTCGTGATCTGGCTGATCGCGTAAGCGCCGCCCGATGAAGATCGCCGTCCTCAAGGAACATGCAGACGGCGAACGGCGCGTTGCCGCGACGCCGGAAACTGCGAAGAAATTCGTCGCGCTGGGTGCGGACGTCGCGATCGAGGCGGGCGCCGGTGACGCGGCGACCTATGCCGATCAGGCGTATCGCGACGCCGGTGCCAACGTCGCGGATCGTGCTACGGTGCTCGCGGACGCCGATATCGTACTCGGCGTGCAGGGCCCCGATCCGGCGGGCCTCGCCGGCGCCAGTACCGGCGCCTGGATCGTCGCCGGCCTCAACCCCTTCGGCGATCGTGCCCGCGTCGATGCCTATGCCGCGGCGGGTTACGAAGCGCTGGCGATGGAATTTATGCCGCGCATCACCCGCGCGCAGTCGATGGACATCCTGTCGTCGCAGTCCAACCTCGCCGGCTACAAAGCGGTACTCGACGCCGCGTCCGAATATGGCCGCGCCTTTCCGATGATGATGACTGCGGCAGGCACTGTCTCCGCCGCCAGGGCGTTCGTGATGGGCGTCGGCGTCGCGGGGCTACAGGCGATCGCCACGGCCCGCCGCCTCGGCGCGCAGGTCTCCGCCACGGATGTCCGCTCCGCCACCCGCGAACAGATCCAGTCGCTCGGCGCCAAGCCGATCTTCGTCGAGAACGTGAAGGGGATCGAGGGCGAAGGCAGCGGCGGTTACGCCGGCGAGATGAGCGACGAGTATAAGGCGGCGCAGGCCGAACTGGTCTCGTCGCATATCGCCAAGCAGGATATCGTCATCACGACGGCCCTGATCCCGGGCCGCGCCGCGCCGCGCCTGATCAGCGACGCCCAGGTCGCCAGCATGAAGCCCGGCAGCGTCATCGTCGATCTCGCGGTCGAACAGGGCGGCAACGTCGAGGGCGCAGTGGCTGGTGAAATCGTCGTACGTCACGGCGTCAAGATCGTCGGCCACCGCAACGTCGCCTCCCGCCTTCCCGCGGACGCCTCCGCCTTGTTCAGCCGCAACCTCTACAATTTTCTGTCAACCTTCTGGGACAAGGACACCGGCCGTCCGGTACTCGACGAGGAGATCGGCGACGCCGTCCGACTCACCAGGGCCGGTCAGGTCGTCAACGCCCGGTTGTTGGGGGCGTGATCGGTCCTGTCCTACACGGCCTGAATCGCGTTATACTACCGGCCATGCATGCCGCCATCGACACGCCCGCTGTGATTGGCCCCGAATCGAAGATCGGGTATGGCAAACATGGGGGTGACGTCGTCGCCCGGATCGACAAGTTTGGGGCTGTCGGTACGCCGGCGATGAGCCGCTGAGGAGCTGAACATGGACTTCGTTGCGATCCTGTCGATCTTCGTGATGGCCTGCTTTGTTGGATATTACGTCGTCTGGTCGGTCACACCGGCGCTGCACACGCCGCTCATGGCGGTGACCAACGCCATCTCGTCGGTCATCATCGTCGGCGCGCTGATCGCCGGCGCGGCGGCGGGCAGCGCCTCCTCGAAATGGCTCGGGCTGCTCGGCGTGGTGCTGGCGAGCATCAACATCTTCGGCGGCTTCGCCGTCACCAGCCGCATGCTGGCGATGTACAAGAAGAAAGACCGGCCGGCGTCCGCGAAGCACTGACGTGCCACGCGGCGACAGCAAGACCGATGATCTGGGGGTAGGATGGAACACGTAACCGCAGGCAGCTCGTTCGCTGCCCTCGCCTATCTGGTCGCCGGGGTATGCTTCATACTGGCGCTGCGCGGCTTATCGTCGCCGACGTCGAGCCAGCGTGGCAACCGCTTCGGCATGATCGGCATGACCATTGCCGTGGTGACGACGCTGGTGACCCACGTGCCCATGCAGGCGGTGCAACTCATATTGACCGGGCCGGATGGCGCAGTCCCGGTGGATGGCCCGTTGCTCGCGCGGCTCGACCTCGTCACCATCGTCGAACTCGTCGCCGCGATCGGCATCGGCGCGGTCATCGGCATCGTCACCGCCCGCCGTATCGCGATGACCGACATGCCGCAGCTGGTCGCCGCCTTCCACAGCCTCGTCGGCCTCGCTGCCGTCCTCGTCGCCTGCGCCGCCTATCTCAACCCGGTCGCGTTCGGTATCGCCGACCTCGTCATCCCGATGATCGGCGATCCCTTCGCCAACATCCGTACGGTTAGCCGGATCGAGATGGGCCTCGGCGTGGCGATCGGCGCGATCACCTTCTCGGGCAGCGTCATCGCCTTCCTGAAACTGAACGGCAACATGGGCGGCAAGCCGATCATGCTGCCCGGCCGCCACATCATCAACCTCGGCGTGCTCGCCGCGATCCTGCTGCTGATCGCGTACTTCACGCAGGATCAGAGCCCGTGGATCTTCTGGACGATCACGGTGCTGAGCTTCGCAATCGGCTTCCTGCTCATCATCCCGATCGGCGGCGCGGACATGCCGGTCGTCGTGTCGATGCTCAACAGTTATTCGGGCTGGGCGGCGGCGGCGATGGGCTTCACGCTGCACAATTCGGCGATGATTATCACCGGCGCGCTGGTCGGATCGTCGGGTGCGATCCTCAGCTACATCATGTGCCGTGCGATGAATCGCAGCTTCATCAGCGTCATCGCCGGCGGCTTCGGCGCGTCGAGCGACACCGGCGGCGGCGACGGCACCAAGGTCGACCGCCCCTGGAAGCGCGGATCGGCCGAAGACGCCGCCTTCCTCATGAGCCAGGCCGAACAGGTCGTCATCGTCCCCGGCTACGGCATGGCGGTCGCGCAGGCGCAGCACGCGCTCCGAGAGATGGGCGATAAGCTCAAGGAACACGGCGTCCGCGTGAAATACGCGATCCACCCCGTCGCCGGCCGCATGCCCGGCCACATGAACGTGCTGCTTGCCGAAGCGAATGTACCGTACGACGAGGTATTCGAACTGGAGGATATCAACTCCGAATTCGCGCAGACCGACGTCGCCTTCGTCATCGGTGCCAACGACGTCACCAATCCCGCCGCCAAGACCGACAAGACCTCGCCGATCTACGGTATGCCCGTCCTCGACGTCGAGAAGGCCAAGACGGTGTTGTTCATCAAGCGTTCGATGGGCGGCGTCGGCTATGCCGGGGTCGATAACGACGTGTTCTACATGGACAATACGATGATGCTGCTCGCCGACGCCAAGAAGATGGTCGAAGAGATCGTCAAATCCCTCGACTGATCATCGATCTCTCCATTTTGGAGGTGATAATATCGGACATCACGCCGCCGCCATGCCCGATACCACGAAAATGGAGGTGACTGGGCGCGATACCGTCATCGGTCCGCTTATCGTCGTGGCATGGACAAGCTTATGCCCAGCGGCGTCGCAACGATCGGATGCCGCCCCTACCGGATACTGGGGCCGCGGATGCTACTGATCGCCGACGGGGATACGGACGCCGGGGACGCCATCACGTTAGCGGGCGGACGGTTGCTCCAGCGGGTCGCTTGGCGGGATGCGGAAATGGCATTGCCCCGGCTGGCCAGCTTTCCGATCCTTGTCATCGAGGCGGTCGGCGTCGCGCCATCGGTATTGCAGGCGGTCCTGCCGGCGATCGAAGGACATGTTGCCGCTTCGGCTTCGTCCGCCGTTGTGACGATCGCCGAAGACCAGATCGACGTCGTTACCCGGCACCTCTTGGGGCCACGGATCGAGGTGCTGCACGCTCCGACGCTCGCGGATCGGGTCGCGGCACTCCGCCGGGCCACCACCGTCGCCACGCCGGAACTGCATGAGGGATCGTCAGGCAAGGTATGTGATCAGCGGCCGCCTTTTGATCACGGCGGCCCCGACCGGCACGACGACCGACTGGGCCGGTTGAACGACAATCTGTCGTCGATCGCACGGCTGGCCAACGAACTCAGCCGCGATGCCGTATCTCTGCGCAGCGAGATCGCCGATCGGCGCGGGAACTATGGTGCCGAACCCGAGACGTCTGGCGATGCGGTCCGGCTCGACGAGGTGCAGCGTGCGATCGCCCTGCGACGGCGGCGCGCGATCTCCTTCAGCACCTTTGCCGGCGAAGCGCTGTTCGAGGATCCCGCCTGGGACATGCTGCTCGATCTCTACGCCCACAAATTGAAGGGCACCGACGTCAGCGTATCCAGCTTGTGCATCGCCGCCGGCGTCGCACCCACCACCGCGCTGCGCTGGATCGCGAAGATGACCGAGATGGAGTTGTTTATCCGCCACCGCGACCCCGACGACAAACGCCGCGCCTTCATGACGCTTTCGCCCCGCGCCATCGATGCCATGGCCAATTACTTCATCATGGCCCGAAAAATTTGACGCTGCCCGATCCCTCTTGCGCATCCCCGTCGGCTTTGGCAGTGCAGAATCACCCGATCGGGGGCGCTTAGCTCAGCTGGTAGAGCGGCTCGTTTACACCGAGTAGGTCGGCGGTTCGAACCCGTCAGCGCCCACCATTTCCCCTTCCTCCGCTCAGGCCTCCGCCGCGCCGAAGTCGGAACGCTGCCGTCGGGGACCGCCACTGCCGCGCCGGTTGAGCGCCTGCCTCACCCGGTCGAGCAATTCCGACCGGCGATACGGCTTGCTCAGCACATCCGTCGCCCGCTTGCGGGGACCATTGACCACCAGTTCCTCGTTATAGCCAGTGGTCAGCAGCACCGAAACGGTCGGATCGCGCTCGATGACCGCATCGGCCAGCATCAGGCCATTCATGCCGCCGGGCATGACCAGGTCGGTGAACAGCAGATCGACGTGATTGTTGAGGTGAACGTCCTCGAACGTCTTCAGGCCCTGTTCGCCACTGCCTGCGGTCGTCACCCGATAACCGGCGCTGATCAGGATCTCGCTCGCCAGTGCCAGCACCTCCTCGTTATCCTCGACGATCAGCACGTGCTCGACATAGCCACTCGGGGGCGTCGGCGCGGCGGGTGTCGGCTCCGGCTGATCTTCCTGCGCCGCCAGAAGGCTGGCGCGCGCCGTCGGAAAGATCATCTTGACCGCGGTGCCGCGCCCCGGCTCGCTGTCGATCTCCAGCCGCCCGCCGGATTGCCGGACGAAGCCGCTCGCCATGGCCAAGCCCAACCCGGTGCCCTGCCCTACGCCCTTCGTGGTAAAGAATGGCTCGACGGCGCGTTCCAGCACCTCTGCCGGCATACCCTCGCCCTCGTCGCGCACTTCAAGCGTGACGTAGTCGCCCGCCGCCAGTTCGCGGGCGTTCTCTTCGTCGAGCCGCAGCGGCATCGTCGAGATGGTGACGACGCCGCCCTTCGGCATCGCATCGCGGGCGTTGTTGACGATGTTCAGCAGCGCCATTTCGAGCTGATCGGGATCGATGACGACATGCGCCAGACCACGGCGCAGGCTGAGGTGCAGATCGACCCGCTTGTTGATCGAGCTTTCCATCACGTCGCTGAAATCGGTGATCAGATGGCTGAGATCGACGGGCCTTGGCTCCAGCCGGGTCTTGCGGGCGAAGGCCAGCAGCTGCCGCGTCAGCTTTGCGCCGCGTTCGGCCGCCGACTGCGCCGCGACGACGTAGCGCTTCGCGCGTTCGCTGTCCGTGACCGCTGCCAGTAAATCGAGGTTGCCGTTAACCACCTGCAGCAGATTGTTGAAGTCGTGGGCGAGGCCAGCGGTCAGCTGGCCAATCGACTCCATCTTCTGTGCCTGGCGATAGCTTTGCTCGGTATTGCGACGGCGGGTCACATCGAGCTGGCTGGCGAAGAAGTACAGCAGCTTGCCGCTGGTGTCATAGACCGGGCCGATGAACACGGCGTTCCAGAACGGCGAACCATCACGCCGATAATTGAGCAGTTCGATGGCGATCGACTGGCGTTCCGCGACGGCATCGCGCAATTCCGCGACAGCGTTGCGGTCGGTCTGCGCGCCCTGGAGGAAGCGACAGTTGCGCCCGAGCACCTCCTCTTCCTCGTAGCCGGTGAGGTCGAGGAACGCCTTGTTGGCGAAGGCGATCGGATTGTCCGGTTCGTTGGGATCGGTCAGGATCATCGGCATTCGCGTCATCTCGATCGCGGCGAAGAACACGCTGCCGCGGTCATCGAGACCTGGCCGGGTGATCGTGCTTTCGCGCCAATGATGCAGGCCGGGGCGGCCGATCGGATCGTCGTGGCCGCTATCTATCGTCCCGTGTGCCGGTACGCCCGTCACCTTCTGCCCATCGTCGTCAGTCATCATGGACGACACGCATGGCGCAGTCGGAAGATCGGGACAAGACGGGGCAAAACGTGAGAATGAAGATTATGTAACATCGGCAAGAGTGAACGCCCCATCGACCGCAGGGTTCACTGACCCGCCTCGTCCCGATATTTGATCTCGAGATAGCGACCGCGGGTGGACAGGTTGTCGAGATCGTTCTGCGCCAGCCGGGCGGTCATATCTGCGATCTCCTGCTCGATCAGTTTCAGGCCGGCGACCAGTTCGGCATCCGGCGTCTTCCCATTGCGTTCGACCCGGCGCAGCGGTTCAGGAACGCGGGCGTAATCATTTACGAAAGCAGGCAATTGCTCGCCGATCAGACGGCGCACCTCATAGGCCTCCTCCTCGCGGCCCTCCAGCCGACCGAGCTGCGGCGACAGCGTCTCGAGCCGCACGCCGATCTGGTCGACCAACCCACGTGCTGGCGCGGGCAGCGCCGGCCGCTGCGCCTCCAGCCAGCGTTCGGTCTTGCTCGGCAGCGCCTTGATATCGACCTCTCGCAGTACCTTCTCGCTCGGCGCGCGTGCCGCCGGCGCAATGGCGATCGCGATCGTCACCGCCGCCATCAACAGCAGCACCGCGAGCCCGCCGAACAGGCCCAGCGGAACGACCATTCCGAGGACGGCCGCTGCAATCAGGATGATGGCGTTGACCGCACAGATGAACGCCAGCCGCGTGCCGACGCCGACCGCCTTGCGCTTCAGCCGCTTGCCGTGGGCGCGATATTGCGCCCCCACCTGGCCGCGGTAATCCTCGCTGATCCGCGCCATCGCGGCGCGTGCACGTTCGATCTGCTGGTCGACTTCCGTCATGCCTCTACACCGACTCCAGACGATATTGGTCGCTCGCCGGCCCCTTCAACGCACCCTGCGCTGCACCTTCGGCGCGGGCGATATAGCCCTTCGACTTCTCCACCTCGCTGCCGAGCGCGGTGACGGTGGTCTTCATCGAATCGAGCGCCTTGAGCTTGAAGGTGTCGATCGCATCCATCGTGTCGTAGATGTTCTGAAAGGCGCGTTGCAGCGTTTCCAGTGGAATGGTCGAGGCGGCGGCCTGTTCGTGGATCGCGGCGGTGTTCGAACGCAGCAGCTTGCCAGTCGAATCGATGATGTTGGCGGTCGTCGTATTGAGCTGGGTGATCGATTCCAGCACCAGTTTCTGGTTGGTCAGCGCCTGCGCCACGGTCACCGCGGTACGCAGCGCCGACACGGTGGTGGTCGATGCACGATCGACACCCTTCACCAGCTCGACGTTGTTCTTCTTGACCAGATCGAGCGCCAGATAGCCCTGCACCGTCACCGCCATCTGGGTCAGCAGGTCCTGCGTGCGCTGGCGGGTGTAGAACAAAGCCGTCTCGCGGATCGCCTTCGCCTTGGCGAGGTCGGTGTGGTCGAGTTCGTTCGCCTTGTCCTCAAGCTTGGCGTCCATCGCCTTGCTGAGGTGGATCATCTGTTCGAGGCGGCCCATCGCCGACCACAGGTTGGCGCGTTCGGTATCGATCGCGGCATTGTCCATCAGCAGCTCGTCCTTGCCGCTGGCGAGGTTCTTGAGAATCGCGCTGATGTGCGTCTGCGACGACTGATAGCTTTCGAAATAATCGCGCATCTTCGACCCGAACGGGATGATGCCGAATATCTTCTTGGGGCCGGAGAGCGCGCCTTTGCGACCGGGATCGAGGTCCTCGATCACGCGGCGTAACTGGGCGAGGTCGGCGCCGACGCCGCTATCCTTGTCCATCGCCCGGATCGGCCGGTCGAGGAAGCGGTTCGACTGGCCCGCCGCCTCGCGAATTTCCTTGGCACCCATGCCGGTGATCGCATCGACGCGGCGGCCGAATTCGGGGCTGTTGACGTCCTCTGCTATCAGTTCGGCGACGAAGGTGTCGACCCGCGTTTCGAGCTGCGTCTTCTTGACGTCGTCGATCGGCACGAGGCCGGCGGCGCGTTCGACAGCCACGGTCGGCACCGGATCGGGCGGCGTCAGCACCAGGTCCGGCTGGGCATTAACAGTGTCCACGGTCGTCGCCATCATCGTCCTCCAGCAGGCTGTCGCCCGGTCGTCGTTGGCAATGTGCCGGTTGGCGCCGCCCCGTTCAAGTGTATCATGTGAATAATACGCGCGCCCGAGTCGCCGCAAACCCTTCGCAGGGGAAAGCCACGGTCCGTATCGTGTGAAGTTGAGGAAGTTGAGAGCTTCACGCGTTTAGCGATCGGCCTCAACTTCGCCCCCGATCGAGGGCGCAGCCCCATCCGGCAAGGGCCGGCGGCATGGCCGCCTTCGTTCGCCGCAGGATAGGAGAATGCAGGCATGCCGGAGGGTCTACAGGAGGCTGTCCATGTAGGACAGAGCGGTGACAGCGGACGAGCGAGATAGTAGATAGGTCGGGAACGGAGACGCTCGCATGAACGACATGGCACGGGTCGAATGGGCCGGCGACGAACAGGTGGTCCGCCTGCCCCCGGGCTATCGCGTTGATGCGGCCGAGGTTCGGGTGACGCGCGACGGCAACCGCATCGTATTGGAAGCACCGGATGGCCGGATCGACTCGGCAACGGGCTTGCCGATGGCCGAACTCGAGCGACTGCTCAACGAAGGCGGGGAAGGTGAAGACGAACCTTGGGACGTCGACGAGATCAAGCGTGAAGTCCTTGCCGAACTGGCCGCCGAAAGGGTGGCGCGCTGAGCCGGGTCGCACGCAGCCGCGCCGCACGGCGGGGTGTAAAGGCCTCGCCATGTAATCTGCCGTAAGTCGCCTGCTCGCGCGGATCGACGACAAGCTTGGATTGCTCGCCGACAATCCCAATCTCGGCGCGATGTGGTTCGACGGCTCACGCGGGCTGCGCAGCTTCACGGTCAGTCCCTACATCCTGTTTTATCGACCGGTCCCCGACGGCATCCGCCTCGTCCGCGTCCTCCACGGCGCCCGCGACACCGGCACGGTCCTCAGGGACGTCTGATCCCGACCCCGCCCCTCTTCCCGCGGCGCAACATTTCGGCTATGGGCGCGCCCAATACCCTATCACATCAGGAATTCCCATGAGCCTCCGCAACGTGGCGATCATCGCGCACGTCGACCACGGCAAGACCACGCTCGTCGACCAGTTGTTCCGCCAGTCCGGCACCTTCCGCGACAACCAGCGCGTCGAAGAGCGTGCGATGGATTCGAACGACCTCGAAAAAGAGCGCGGAATCACCATCCTCGCCAAGCCGACCTCGGTCGACTGGACGCCGCCGGGCGCCAGCGAGAGCATCCGCATCAACATCGTCGACACGCCCGGCCACGCCGACTTCGGCGGCGAGGTGGAGCGCATCCTCAGCATGGTCGACGGCGTCGTCCTGCTGGTCGATTCGTCGGAAGGCGCGATGCCGCAGACCAAGTTCGTGACCGGCAAGGCACTGGCGCTCGGCCTGAAGCCGATCGTCGTCGTCAACAAGGTCGACCGTCCCGACGCGCGCATCCAGGAAGTGCTGGACGAGGTGTTCGACCTGTTCGTGTCGCTGGACGCCAACGACGAACAGCTCGACTTCCCGGTGCTCTACGCCTCGGGCCGCAACGGCTATGCCTCGACCGACATGGACGCGCGCGAAGGCACGCTGATCCCGATGTTCGAGACGATCGTAAAGCATGTGCCGCCGCCCGCAGTGGAAGTCGCCGGCGTGCCGTTCACCTTCCTTGTCACGCTGCTCGACCGCGATCCGTTCCTCGGCCGCATCCTGACCGGCCGCGTCAATTCGGGTACGGTGAAGACCAACCAGGCAATCCACGCGCTCGATAACGACGGCAAGATCATCGAAGCCGGTCGCGCGTCGAAGATCCTGTCGTTCCGCGGCCTCGACCGCGTGCCGGTCGACGAAGCCAAGGCGGGCGACATCATCAGCCTTGCCGGCCTGACCGTCGCGACCGTCGCGAACACGATCGCCGACATCACCGTCACCGAGCCGCTGCACGCGCAGCCGATCGATCCGCCCACGCTGTCGATGCGGTTCGCGGTGAATGATTCGCCGATGGCGGGCCGCGAGGGCACCAAGGTGACGAGCCGCATGATCCGCGAGCGGCTGTTCCGCGAGGCCGAATCGAACGTTGCCGTGAAGGTGACCGAGGCCGCCGACAAGGACAGCTTCGAAGTCGCGGGCCGCGGCGAGTTGCAGCTCGGCGTGCTGATCGAGACGATGCGCCGCGAGGGCTTCGAGCTGGGCATCAGCCGCCCGCGCGTGCTGTTCGGCGAGGACGAGGATGGCAAGAAGACCGAGCCGTACGAAACCGTCATCATCGACGTCGACGACGAGCATTCGGGTACGGTCGTCGAGAAGATGAACCTGCGCAAGGCCGAGATGACCGACATGCGGCCATCGACCGGCGGCAAGACGCGCATCACCTTCTCCGCGCCGTCGCGTGGCATGATCGGTTACCATGGCGAGTTCCTGTCGGACACGCGCGGCACCGGCATCATGAACCGGCTGTTCGAGAAATACGGCCCCCACAAGGGCAAGATCGAAGGCCGCAAGAACGGCGTGCTGATTTCGAACGGCACCGGTGAAGCCAACAATTACGCGCTGGGTCCGCTCGAGGAGCGCGGTATCCTGTTCGTCGGCCACGGCGAGGCGCTGTACGAGGGCATGATCGTCGGCGAGAACGCCAAGCCGGACGACCTTGAGGTCAATCCGATGAAGACCAAGGCGCTGACCAACTTCCGCGCCAGCGGCGGCAAGGACGATCAGGTGCGCCTGACCCCGCCGAAGCGCGCGACGCTGGAGCAGGCGATCGCGTACATCGACGATGACGAGATGGTCGAAGTGACGCCGAAGTCGATCCGCCTGCGCAAGCGCCACCTCGACCCGAACGAGCGCAAGCGCGCAAGCCGGGCGAAGCAGGCGGCGTAAGCCTCTCTATCCGATGGGAACACGAAACGGGGCGGCCGCGCGAGTGGTCGCCCTTTTTCGTTTAAGCCGCTGCCGGCATAAACCGCATATGAACGCGCCATTCCGGACGGGTTCAGGCCGACTCGTCTAATCCGCTTGCAACACGCTTGGGCCCGTATGCGTTTCCTTCCCAGCGTTGTGATGAGGAGTTCAGCGTCATGAATACGTTGATGAAAAAGGCAGGACTGGGCGTCGCGCTTGCCGCCACCACCCTGACGGCGGCGGCTCCGGCCGATGCGCAGCGGTATCGCGGTTATCGCCACTACAACCGTGGCGGCGACGCGGCCGCGGGTGCCCTGCTCGGCGGCATCGTCGGTCTTGGTATCGGTGCTGCGATCGCGAGCAACAACCGCGGGCGCTATTATGACCGCGGTTACGACGGCTATTATGATGCCCCGCCGCCCCGCGTGGTCTATCGCAACCGCTATTATGCCCCGCCGCCTCGCGTCGTGGTGCGGGAGCGGTATTACGATTACGCGCCGCGCTACGACTATGGCTACCAAGGCGGTTATGGCTACGGCTACGGCTATTGAGCCGAAGTTGAATTTCGTCGGAGAGGCGGCGCGGGACCCTGGTTCCGCGCCGCTTTTTCGTGGCGGGTGCCGGCCGATGCGGTTAAGCGCGCAGGCATGACCGAAACGCCCCCCGATCGCCTGTCGACCGATCCGTCGAGCCCGTACTTCGACCAGCCTGCGCTGGAGCGCGGCATCGGCATCCGTTTCAAGGGTGTCGAGCGCAAGGACGTCGAGGAATATGACCGTGCCGCGGGATGGATCCGCGTCGCGCTTGGCAAGAAGGTGGACCGGCATGGTCGCCCGCTGACGCTGAAGCTGAACGGCGAGGTCGAGGCGTGGTTCGAACGCCCGGCCGCCGGCGACGACACGGACGCCGCCGAAGCCTAATTCCCCACCAAGGCGCGGTCGCGTAGGCCGCGCCATACCTTCAGCGCCTGCACCGTCGGCGCGACGTCGTGGACGCGGAGCAGCTGCACGCCGGCCTCTGCGCCCTTCAGCGCCATCGCCAGCGACCCGCCGAGCCTCGCCGCCACCGGTGCCTCGTTATCAAGCGCGCCGATCATCCGCTTGCGACTGGCGCCGAGCATGATCGGACAGCCGAGCCCATGCAGGATCGCGATGCCGTTGATGAGCGCGAGGTTCTCGGCCAGCGATTTGCCGAAGCCGATGCCGGGATCGACGATGATGCGCGATCGTGCGACGCCAGCCGCAGTGACGGCGGCGATCCGCGCCTCCAGCCAGTCGAACACCTCGATCAGCACGTCGCGGTAGTCGGTGCGGGCGTGACCACCCTGCTTTGGATCGGGCGAGTGCATGAGCACGACCGGGCATTGCGCCTTTGCGACCAGCGCCAGCGCGCGGTCGTCCCACAACAGCGCCGACACATCGTTGACGATGTGCGCGCCCGCCGCCAGCGCCGCCTCCATCACCGCCGCCTTGCGGGTGTCGATCGAGACCGGGGTGCCGCTGCGCGCGAGGCGTTCGACGACGGGGACGATGCGGGCGATCTCGTCGCCTTCCCATACCTGTGCGGCACCGGGGCGGGTCGACTCACCGCCGAGGTCGATCAGGGCGGCGCCGGCGGCGGCCATGTCGACACCGGCGGCTGCGGCGGCTGCAGGATCGTCGGCATGCTTGCCGCCATCGGAGAAACTGTCGGGCGTGACGTTGAGGATGCCGGCGACCAGCGGCTGGTCGAGGCGGAGCGTGCGCTCGCCGAGCTGGAGCGGTGGACGGGGAGCAGTGATGGCGGCGTGGAGCGCAGCGGCGCGGTCCCCCAGCGATCCGACGTCGGCGACCGGGACGGTGCGGCGGGTCCCGTGCTCGATCACCTCATAAGCGGCGAACCATTGCATGCCGCCGGCGAGGCGCGCGACCGTGCCGTCGGGCTGCGTTATGGGAGTATCGACGAACTGGGCTGGGCGAAGGTGGAGCGTCATCGCCGGGGTTCATCCGCCGTCCGATCCAACAAGGCAAGGTGGCTTTCTATTCCCTCTCCCCACGAGGCGCCGCGTAGCGGTGACCGACGGGAAGCGGGCCACGGAGTGGGTGGCTTGCGACGATGCCCCCTCACCACCGGCTGCGCCGGCGGTCCCCCTCCCCCGCTGAAGCGAGGGAGGACTGAGAATTATGGCTGCGTCGCCAGCAGGTAGGTCTGGCGGAGGGTATCGATCGGCTGGAGCTTGCCGCCGGCTTCGTGATGCCAGAAGGTCCAGCCGTTGCAGGCGGGTGCGTTCTGCAACGTCGCGCCGAGTTTGTGGATCGATCCGGTCGCGCCGCAGTCGGACAGCAGGCTGCCGTCGGCGCGGATGGTGACGCGGAAGCGGCGCTTGGCGTCGGTCAGAACCGCGCCGGGGGTGAGATAGCCGTTTTCGACCAGCACGCCGAACGCGACCTTGGGCTGCTGGCGCGGGCTCTGCATCGTCGCGAGCGCCGATTCGTCGAGCGGCAGCGCGGCGGCGATGCGTTCCTCCGCGGCTTCGATGTAATCGCCCTCGCGCTCGATGCCGATCCAGTGGCGGCCCAGACGCTTGGCGACCGCGCCGGTGGTGCCGGTGCCGAAGAAGGGATCGACCACCACGCCGCCGGGCTTCGTGCAGGCGAGCAGGATGCGGTACAGCAGCGCCTCGGGCTTCTGCGTCGGGTGGACCTTCACCCCGCCCTTCTTCAACCGCTCAGCCCCGCCGCAGATCGGGAATTCCCAGTCCGAGCGCATCTGGAGTTCGTCGTTGAGCGTCTTCATCGAGCGATAGTTGAAGGTGTATTTCGCGCCCTCACCCTTCGACGCCCAGATCAGCGTTTCATGCGCGTTGGTGAAGCGGGTGCCGCGGAAGTTCGGCATCGGATTGGCCTTGCGCCAGACGATGTCGTTGAGAATCCAATAGCCGAGGTCCTGCACCGCCGCACCGACGCGGAAGATGTTGTGGTAGCTGCCGATTACCCAGATCGTGCCGTCATCCTTGAGGATGCGATGCGCCTCCGCCAACCAGGCGCGGGTGAAGGCGTCGTAGGCGGCGAAGGTGTCGAACTTGTCCCAATCGTCGGTGACCGCATCGACGTGGCTGCCGTCGGGACGGAACAGCTCGCCGCCGAGCTGGAGATTATAGGGCGGGTCGGCGAAGACCATGTCGACCGACTTGTCGGGCATCGCGCGCATCGCCGCGATGCAATCGCCGCGGACGATGCTGTCGAGCGGCAACGGCGCCTTCGCCGGCGTCGGCACCGCTGCGCGCGCCGCGATGCGCGGCTGCCTGACCTTGTCGATTACTGGCATGACGTCCCCCTTGCCGCCCTATTCGCGCGAAACAGGGGACTCGCGTCAAGCCTGCAATGGTTAACGCCCGTCGTCGTCACGGCGTCGCGCCGGCGGAACATCCTGAGTCCCGCCCAAGATGTGGGGAACGCGATTCCGGGCGTCCCCCAGCACTGGGGGTGTGACTCAAAAGACTCATCCGGCAAAATGGTGAACATCAAGCGCCAATTGCGGTGAGCCGAATTCGGCGTCCGGCGTGATTCGGGTGTAAGCTGCGGCGACGGGTGCGAAACTGCGGCGGTGAATCGGGGTCGGCCCGTGATCGCGCAGTGCCGCGAGGTGGTGCTTGCAGCCATAGCCCTTGTTCGAATGCCAATGGTATTGCGGATGGGAAGCGGCGTGGTCGAGCATGATCCCGTCGCGAGTGTGCTTGGCGACGATCGAGGCGGCGGCGATCGACAGGCTGTGCGCATCGCCGCTGACGATCGCGGTGGCGGCATAGGACCAGCGTGGCAGGCGGTTACCGTCGACGAGGACATGGCCGGGGTCGCAGCCGAGCTTCGCGACCAGCGCGTCGACCGCGAGCGTCATCGCCTTCATCGTCGCCCAATAGATGTTGAGCGTGTCGATCTCCGCCGGTTCGACGATGCCGATGCCGTACTGCCCACGGGTCTGGATCAGGCCGCAGAGGCGGGCGCGTTCGGGGGCCGACAGCTTCTTGGAATCGTCGATGCCGCGGGGCGTGCCCTTCGCCGGCAGCACCACGGCGGCGGCCACCACCGGGCCGGCGAGCGGACCGCGGCCCGCCTCGTCCACCCCGGCGACGGGGGGCAGGCAGGTTTTTTCGTGCTTCAGTCCGGGCATTCAGCCTTCCAGTTCGTCGAAGGGCGCGACGCCGAGCGCATGTCCCATCGGCCCGTACCCTGCCCCGATGCCGGGCGCCGCCGCAAGCGCCGCCTGCACATAGGCGATGGCCCGCCCCACCGCGTCGGCGAGCGGCATGCCCGCGGCAAGGCCGGTCGCGATCCCGCTGGCGAGCGTGCAGCCGGTGCCGTGGCTGTGGCGGGTTTCGATGCGGGGGTGGGTCCAGATCGTCTCGCCGTCGTCGGTGACGAGGCGATCCTCGACGATGTCGCCCTCTGCGTGGCCGCCCTTCACCAGCACGGCGGCTCCGGTCGCGCCGACCGCCGCCTTCCCGCCGAGCGCGGCGAGTTCGGGCAGGTTGGGAGTGACGATGGCGGCACGGCGCATCAGCCGATCGAAGGCGGCGATCGTATCCGCATCGGCGAGGACGGAGCCGCTGGTGGCAATCATGACCGGGTCGAAGACGATCGGCACGGCGAGCGTGTCGAGCACATCCGCCAAGGCATGCGCGGTGGCGGCGGAACCGACCATGCCGATCTTGACTGCGTCGACGCCGAGATCGTCGATGACGCTGCGCATTTGCGCGACGACGATGTCGACGGGGACGGCATGCACCGCCTGCACACCGAGCGTGTTCTGCGCGGTGATCGCGGTGATCGCGGTCATGGCGTGGCCGCCGAGCATGGCGACGGTCTTGATATCCGCCTGGATACCGGCACCGCCGCCCGAGTCGGAACCGGCGATGATGAGGACGCGGGGGATCATGGTTCGTGCCGGAAGTTGCCGAAGTTGACACTACGTGCGGGATGAAAACACGTCCCGCACGGTGCCGTTCGATGGTGGTGGAGGGCGGCGCTTTGGCTGGGGCGCGTCATGGAGGCGGCTATGTCATTTTCAGGGGGTGTAGGACAGCGGGTTTTCGGGTCGGTTGAAGAAGGGTGATTCACGCGGAGACGCGGAGAAGAAGTAAGGAGAAGGATCATCGCCGTTGGACGCGGTAAGCCACCCCTCCACCTCACCATCATCCCGGCAGACGCAGAGACCCATGGATGCGCTGGTGGGTGTTGGTGTGCGTCGTCATCGGTGGTGCGGGTCCATGGCTCCCGGCGTTCGCCGGGATGACGGTTGGAAGGGCAAGCCCTCTCCACTGCCGCCCTCTCTTCGCGCCTTCGCATGAGCAAGTTTTACTTCTTCTCCGCGCCTCCGCGTTTGCGCGTGAAACACCTTTCTTTTGCGCGCAAATCAGCTTTGGAAGCGGCGTTCGGTAGAGGCGGGGTTGGCCTTCAGCGCTTTGCCGACGCGGGTGGGGCGGTCCATCAATTCGCCGCTGCAATTGGGGCAATGTTCGTCGAGCGCGTCGGCGCATTCCGCGCAGAAGGTGCATTCATGGCTGCAGATGAATGCACCCGGCGCGTCCGCCGGCAGGTCCGCGCCGCAGCGTTCGCAATCCGGACGCATCTCGAGCATCAGGCAGCAGCCTGGCGGACGGCGTCGCAGATGCGATCGACGAGGGTTTCGACCTGGGCGGCGTCGTCGCCCTCTGCCATCACGCGGATCACTGGCTCGGTACCGGACGGGCGGATGACGAGGCGGCCGGTGCCGGCGAGTTCGGCCTCGGCAGCGGCGATCACCGATTTGACCGAATCGTGCTCCAGCGGCTTGCCGCCGGCGAAACGGACGTTCTTGAGCAGTTGCGGCAGCGGTTCGAAGCGGTGAAGCACTTCGCTCGCCGGCGCGCCGGAACGTTTCAGTTCCGCGAGAACCTGGAGCGCGGCGACCAGACCGTCGCCGGTGGTGCCGTAATCCGACAGGATGATGTGCCCGGACTGTTCGCCGCCGACGTTGTAGCCCGACGAACGCATCTTTTCGAGGACGTAGCGATCGCCGACGGAGGTCCGGACGAGGCCGAGACCCTGCGCCGACAGGTGCCGTTCGAGGCCGAGGTTGGACATCACCGTCGCGACAAGACCACCGCCCGACAGGCGGCCGGCGCGCGCCCAGCTGCCGGCGATCGTCGCCATCAACTGGTCGCCGTCGACGACCTTGCCGTGTTCGTCGACGATGATCAGCCGGTCGGCATCGCCGTCCAGAGCGATGCCGATGTCGGCGCCACTGGCGACCACGGTTTCGGACAAGGTTTGCGGGGCGGTTGATCCGACTCCGGCATTGATGTTCGTGCCGTTGGGCGTGACACCGATTGCGACGACATCCGCGCCGAGTTCCCACAGCGCGGACGGGGCGACCTTGTAGGCGGCGCCGTTGGCGCAATCGATCACCACGCGCAGGCCATCGAGTCGCAGGTTTTCGGGAAAGGTTGCCTTGGCGAAGTGGATGTAGCGGCCCTGCGCATCCTCGATCCGGCGGGCGCGGCCAATCTGGGCAGAGGGGACGAGTGCCACGTCGCTATCGATCAGTTGTTCGATCGTCAGTTCGGCCTCGTCGGACAGCTTGTAGCCGTCGGGGCCGAACAGCTTGATACCGTTATCGGCAAACGGGTTGTGGCTGGCGGAGATCATCACGCCGATGTCGGCGCGCATCGACTGGGTCAGCATCGCCACCGCCGGGGTCGGCAACGGCCCGACCATCACCACGTCCATGCCGACGCTGGTAAAGCCTGCGACCAATGCCGATTCCAGCATATAGCCCGACAGGCGCGTGTCCTTGCCGATCAGCACGCGATGCTTGTGGTCGCCGCGCTGGAAATAGGCCCCCGCCGCCATGCCGACCTTCATCGCCATGCCTGCGGTCATCGCGCCGGCGTTTGTCGCACCCCTGATCCCATCGGTGCCGAAATATTTCCTTGCCATCCCGCGCGATCCGTTCCGCTATGCCGCCCTTAGTCCCCGATGCGCCAAGGAACCCGATGTCGCAAGCCACCCGTATCCTCCTCGCGCTCGTCGTCGGTATCGGGCTGGGCATCGCCGCAGTCGCCATCGACAGGGACTGGGCGCTCGCCGCCACCAGCGTCACGCAGCCGATCGGCGAGGCGTGGCTGCATGCATTGCAGATGGTCATCGTCCCGCTGATCGTCGGGCTGCTGGTGACCGGCATCGCGGCGACCGCCGAGGCGGCGAAGGCCGGGCGGATCGCGGGGCGGGCGGTGGCGCTGTTCGTGGTGGTGCTGTGGTGCACGACGCTGATGTCGGCGGCGATCATGCCGCTGCTGCTCGACCTGTGGCCGTTGCCGGAGGCGTGGTCGGCGGCGTTGCGCAGCGCGCTGACCGAAGCGCCGGCGATGGGCAAGGTGCCGACGCTGGCCGATTTCTTCAACACGATCGTGCCGACCAACGTCGTCGCGGCGGCGGCTGGCGATGCGTTCCTGCCGCTGACGGTATTCACGCTCGCCTTCGCCTTTGCGATCACGCGGCTGGAAGACGATGCACGGCGGCGGCTGACCGACCTGTTCAAGGCGATCACCGATGCGATGCTGGTCATCATCGGCTGGGTGTTGAAGCTGGCGCCGATCGGGATCTTCGTGCTGGCGTACGGGGTCGGCGCTCGGACGGGGGCGGCGGCGTTCGGGGCGCTGGTGCATTATATCGTGCTGGTGTCGTCGATCGGCTTCATCGTGCTGCTGGCGGGCTATCCGGTGGCGCGGTTCGGCGGCGGCGTGCCTTTCCGCAAATTCGCGCGTGCGGTAGCTCCGGCGCAGGCGGTCGCGGTCAGCACGCAATCCTCGCTCGCCTCGCTACCGGCGATGCTGAAGGGGTCGGCGGAGATCGGCGTCGCCCCGGCGACGGCGGGGATCGTGCTGCCGGTGGCGGTGGCGATCTTTCGTGCGACCAGCCCGGCGATGAATTTGGCGGTGGCGCTGTACGTCGCGCACTGGCTGGGGGTGCCGATCGGGCCGGGGCAGCTGGCCGCGGGCGTGGCGACGGCGGCGATCACGACAATGGGATCGGTGTCGCTGCCGGGGACGATCAGCTTCTTCGCCAGCGTCGCACCGGTCGCGTTCGCGATGGGGGTGCCGATCGAGGCTTTGGGCTTGCTGGTGGCGGTGGAGACGGTGCCGGACCTGTTCCGTACCGTGGGCAATGTCACGATGGACGTCGCGGTGACCAGCGTGGTGGGGCGGCGGGCCGCTTGATTCCTCCCCCGCGAGGGGGAGTTGGCGGCGCGCCAGCGCTGACGGAGGGGAGGTTCGCGACGAGCCTTGTGCCTGCGGAAACGCCCCCTCCACCATTCGCGACGCGAACGGTCCCCCTCCCTCGCTGAAGCGAGGGAGGAATAAGGTTCAGCGGGGCCGCTGCTCGTCGCGGGTATCGACGCCCGCCGCTGCAGGTTCGCCGATCGCGGCTTCGCCGGCCAAGGCGTGATCGGGTGCGTCGCCGATCGTATCGAGGTGCATCAGGCGGGTGACGAACGGCGCGAGGATCAGGACCACCACGCCGACGCCCATCGCGAACCAGCCGATACGACCGTAGACCGCCAGCACCTGCGCCGGGCCGGCACCTTCGCCGCCGGTCGCCTGCGCGATCAGGCCGGCGATGAAATTGCCCGCTGCGGTCGAGAGGAACCACGTGCCCATCATTAGCCCGGTCATGCTGGCGACCGATAGCCGCGTCATCGACGACAGGCCGATCGGCGAGAAGCAGAGTTCGCCCATCGAATGCAGCATATAGAGCAGGATGACGAAGATCGCCGGGGTCAGCCCCTCCGCTGGCGCGCCCATGATCAGCGCGAAGAAACCGGCGCCGACGAGGATGAGGCCGATGCCGAACTTGAACGGCGCGGACGGTTCGATGCCGCGCTTCCCCATCGTGGTCCACAATATGCCGAACAGCGGCGCGAGCGTGATGATGAAGAAGGAATTGACCGACTGGAACCACGAGGCCGGCATCGTCCAGCCGAGCACCGTGCGATCGACCGACTGGTCGGTGTAGAGGTTGAGCGACGACCCGGCCTGTTCGAACAGCGCCCAGAACAGCGGCGACAGCGAGATGAGGAACAGCGCGGCGAAGATGCGATGCCGTTCGACCTGCGGCAGCTTCCGGAACGCCGTCATCAGGATATAGCCGATGGTCAGAACCGATCCGACGATCAGCAGCATTCCGACCGCGCCCTGATTGCGCACCAAATACCATGCGACGCCGATCCCGAGGATCGCGCCGGCATAGATCGCCCATTCGATCGACAGGCCGATCGGTGTCTTCGCCTTCAGCGCGGCGGGCACGGGTGGTTCGCCGACATCGTACAGTTCGCGGCGGAACAGCACGAACACGACGAGGCCGAGCGCCATGCCGATCCCGGCCGCGCCGAAGCCGTAGGACCAGCCCATCCGTTCGCCGAGGTAGCCCACCAGCAGCGGGCCGATGAATGCGCCGGTGTTGATGCCCATGTAGAAGATCGAGAAGGCGCCGTCGCGGCGCACGTCGTCGCGGCGGTACAGCTTGCCGACGAGCACCGAGATATTCGCCTTCAGGAACCCGGTGCCGACGATGATGAAGGCGAGCGCGAGGTAGAAACCGTTGAGGGCGCTGCCCTGCACGCCCTGAGGCGCCTCGACCGCGGCGATCAGCAGATGGCCGATGGTGATGAAGACACCGCCCGCCAGTACCGCCTTGCGCGGCCCGAGATAGCGGTCGGATATGTACCCGCCGATGATCGGCGTGATGTAGACCAGCGAGGTATAGGCGCCATAGATCGCGAAGGCGGGCTGTTCGCCGAACAGGAAATGCTTGGTCAGGTAGAAGACCAGGATGGCGCGCATCCCGTAATAGGAAAACCGCTCCCACATCTCCGCGAAGAACAGCATGAACAGCCCGAGCGGGTGTCCGAGGAAGGTGCGGGCATGGGCAGGTACGCCGCCCCCGCTCGCCGATGCACTGGCCATAGGCTCCGATGACTCCAACCGATATCAGGCGCCGTCCCGGTCCGGGCGGCGGATCGCGGTAACGTAACGGCTGGGCGCCCGCTGTAAATATCGGGCGGCACCTCTATGTGTCGGGCATGACCGATCCGATCTTCAACGACACCTCCACGCCGCTGGCTCTGCTGGCCACCCGCCGGTCCGGCAAGCCGCGCGATCTGGTCGCGCCGGGCCCCAATCCGGCGCAGCTCGACCAGATGATCGGCATCGCCGCGCGGACGCCCGATCACGGCAAGCTGGCGCCGTGGCGGTTCGTGATCGTCGACGATCGCGATGCCCTGTCGCGGTTGATCGTCGATGCCTATCGTGCGGAACGCCCGCAGGCGGCGCGGGCGGAGATCGACTCGCTCGACCAGTTCTCGCGGCAGGCGCCGGCGCTGGTAATGGTGCTGTCGTCGCCGAGCAGGACGAGCCATATCCCGCTATGGGAACAGGAGATGTCTGCGGGTGCGGCGACGATGAACCTGCTGCATGCTGCGCATGCGATGGGCTTCGCGGGCGGCTGGCTGACCGGGTGGCCGACGTTCTCCACCGCGGTGCGCGATGCGTTCGGCGCGGCGCACGAGAAGATCGTCGGCTTCGTCTTCGTCGGCACGCCCGGGCGGCCGCTGGAGGAACGGCCCCGCCCGGACATGGCACGGATCGTCTCGCACTGGCCCGATGCGGGATGACAATCGGCCTGTTGGGAGTGGACCTTTTCGCCCGTTGCTGTATTAAACCAGCATGACAGCGCTGAGCAACGAGGATAGCCCGGTCTATATCCGGCTGCGGGGAACCATCGCGGCGGGCATCCTGCGCGGGGACTATCGCGCGGGGGATCAGCTTCCCTCGGTCCGGGCGTTCGCCGCCGAGCATGGCGCCAACCCGCTGACGGTGGCGAAGGCCTATCAGAGCTTTCAGGACGACGGCTATGTCGAGGTGCGGCGCGGTGTCGGCATGTTCGTGCTGCCGGGCGCATCGGAGAAACTGCGCGCGGCGGAGCGGGCGAGCTTCGTCGACAATCAGTGGCCGCGGATATTGGGCTACATCGACCTGCTGGGGCTGGATGCCGCCGATCTGCTGGAGCGCGAGCGGGTCTGATTTTCGCGCGCTGTTCGTGGAAGCGCGGATATTCCGGATCAAACCTGTTTTCCGTCATCCCTGCGAAGGCGAAAATCCCTACGCGCCGACCTTTACGATGAAACCGTGGCGGTCGCGGCTATGGGCCCCCGCCTGCGCGGGGATGACGATGGATGGGGGCGTTACTCTTCGCCTTCGCGCGGACCGACCTTCTTAAAACAGCTCCAGCGCGACCACCTCTTCCGGCGTCAGGTCGATGCCGAACATCAGCGACATGCGCATGCGGTAAACGCGGGGGTCGGTGATCTCGGCGTCCGAACTGTTGTCGCCGGCGCGGCGATGATAGCGGCGGTCGGTAAGGCCGGCCATGCCGTGAGGCAGGACGATGCTGGCGATCGTCAGCTGCGTGAAGCGGCTGCCCGGCGCGGTCGAGGTCCAGTGATTGGACAAAGCCAGATCCGCGTCGAACACTTCGGTTTCGTGGAAGCTGTATTGCGGCATCCAGTCGGCGCCGGTGCCGCGACCGTCGGTGGAGCCGGGATCGCCCTTGCGGCTGAGCATCCAGCCGTGCTGCGCGTGGCGGTCGAGGCGGAACCACGCGCCGTCGGGGGCCTCCGCTTCCCAGCCGTCGACCAGCGCCATCACCGGCGCATAGCTGCCGCCGAAGCCGGCGTCGGCGATCCAGTCGCGGCCACCGATCGTGACGAGGCTGAGCGTATGCGTGAGCGGCGGGGTATCCTCGACACCGAGCCAGACGCGGGCGAGCAGCGGGCGGACCTCGAAGTCAAGCGCGGTCAGCGCGTCCATGAACAGGCGGTTCTGTTCGAAGCAATAGCCGCCGCGCTTGGCGGTGACGAGCTTCGCGAAGACACTGGCGGAATCGATCGCGATGCCGCGGCCAAGGCGTACGTCGAGGTTTTCGAACGGGATCGACAGGCGGTGTTCGCGCTGGAGGCGGCCGAGCCCCTCGGCGTCGGGCGTGACGCGGGCGGGGAGATTGATGCGAGCGAGATAGGCGTCGAGGTCGAACATGCGTGTTCTGTGACGTGCGGGATGGCGGTGTGCAAGGGTTTGGCGGCTCGTAAGGGAGTGCGTAACTTCCTTCCCCTTCCATCATTCGGCTCCTTCCGAACTGTGCCCGACGCCGGGAAGAAATCCAGGGTGCGTGACCTTTGGCGTTCTTCGGTCCTCCCCCGCGAGGGGGAGGTGGCGCGTCCGCAGGGCGTGACGGAGGGGGAGGTGGGCTTCGAACTCCGTTATCAACGACGTCGCTTACCTCCCCCTCCGTCACGGCGTTGCCGTGCCACCTCCCCCTCGCGGGGGAGGACTTGTTAGGTCAGGCGGCGAAGGCTTCTGCGGGAATTGCATATAGAACGTCGGCGCTCGCGGTAGCGGCGGCCTTCAGGCCGAGCGCTTCGGGGACGATCTGGTCGAGGTAGAAGCGGACCGCCGCACGTTTCACGATAGCGAATTCCTCGTCGCCGGTCGCGTGGCGACCTTCGCGTTCCATCAGCCAGCCGCAGACCGCGACCGAGGTCATCGTCAGGAAGGGATAACTGGCGGCGAGCTTGTCGTCGGCGTCGGCGGTGGCGAGGCGGTGGGCGATGGCGTCGATCGCGTCGATCAGCGCGATGAGCGCCGGGTGCTCTGCCTCGGCGCGCATATCGGCAACCAATGCCGCGAAGGCACCGCCGTTATCCAGCGACAGCTTGCGGCCGACGAGGTCGGCGGCCTGAATGCCGTTGGTGCCTTCGTAGATCGGGGTGATGCGGGCGTCGCGGAAATATTGCGCGGCGCCGGTTTCCTCGACGTAACCCATGCCGCCGTGCACCTGAATGCCGAGGCTTGCGACTTCGTTGCCGATGTCGGTGCCGTGCGCCTTGGCGAGCGGGGTGACGACTTCCAGCCGGTTCTTTGCCGCAGCGTCGCCCAGCCCGGCGCGATCGACCTGACCGGCGGCGTAATAGACGAGCGCACGGGCTGCCTGCGTCTGCGCCTTCATGCGAAGCAGCATGCGGCGGACGTCCGGGTGGTCGACGATGCGGACCGATTCCTTGTTCGGCGAACCTGCGCGGGCGGACTGGACGCGCTCGAGCGCATAGCCGACCGCCTTCTGCGTCGCGCCTTCGGCGATCTGGACGCCTTGCAGGCCGACGTTCAGGCGGGCGTTGTTCATCATCGTGAACATCGCGCGCATGCCGGCATGTTCGGCACCGATCAGTTCGCCGACGCAATCGTCATGGTCGCCGAAGCTGAGCACGCAGGTCGGCGAGGCGTGCAGACCCATCTTGTGTTCGATCGACACGACGCGGACGTCGTTGGAATCGCCGGGTGTGCCGTCATCCTTCAAACGGAACTTGGGGACGAGGAACAGCGAGATGCCGCGCGTGCCGGCGGGCGCATCGGGGGTGCGCGCGAGGACGAGGTGGACGATGTTGTCGGCCATGTCGTGGTCGCCGAACGAGATGTAGATCTTGGTGCCCTTGATCGACCATTTGCCCCCCCCAAACTTGTCAGGGCCCAATGGCTTGGCGGTCGCGCGCAGGGCACCGACGTCGCTGCCCGCCTGCGGTTCGGTGAGGTTCATCGTGCCGGTCCATGCGCCGGTGGCGAGGTGCGGAAGATAAAGCGCCTGCTGTTCGGGTGAGCCATGATGCGCGAGCGCCTCGATCGCGCCGACGGTCAGCGTCGGGCAGAGCGCGAAGCCCATGTTGGCAGACCCAAGCGTATCAAGCACCGCGGTCTGGATCGCGAAGGGCAGGCCCTGCCCGCCGAATTCTTCCGGCACGCCGATCGTACCCCAGCCGCCCTCGACGTAATCCTTATACGCTTTGATGAAGCTGGCCGGCATATGGACGCCATCGGGCGACCATTTCGCGCCGACGGTATCGCCTTCGCGGTTGAGCGGGGCCCATTCGCCGGCCGCGAACTGGCCGACGCCCTCCAGCACCGCATCGATCACGTCGGGGCTGGCGGCGGCGAAGCGATCGGTGGTGGCGAGTTCGTCTATTTTTACGACGTGCTCCAGCACGAAACGCTGGTCGGCCACGGCTGCGGTAAAGGACATCATTCTCTCCCAGGATTACCCGCGATATAGCCCCGGTGGATGGTCGATCCAAACCCGCGCATCTTACCCTACGGCATGGCCGCGATCGACGAGGCGGCCGAGCGAATCGGTCGTGGCGAATGCGTCGCGGTGCCGACCGAGACCGTCTATGGCCTCGCCGCCGATGCCGGGAATGCCGACGCGGTGGCCGGCATCTATGCCGCCAAAGGGCGACCGAGCTTCAACCCGCTGATCGTGCATGTGGCCGATCTGGCGGCCGCGGAGGCGCTGGCGGTGTTCGATGCCGATGCGCGGGCACTGGCGGCGCGATTCTGGCCGGGACCGCTGACGCTGGTGCTGCCGTTGCGGACGGACGCACCGATCGCATCGCTGGTGACGGCGGGACTGGCGACGATAGCGTTGAGGGTGCCGCGTCATCGGGCGATGCAGGCCCTGCTCGCTGCGACGAAGCGCCCGTTGGCCGCTCCATCCGCCAACGCGAGCAACGGGATCAGCCCGACGCGGGCCGCGCATGTCGCGGCAAGCCTGGGCAACCGGGTGCCGCTGATCATCGACGACGGCGGATGCGAAGCCGGGCTGGAATCGACGATCGTCGCAGGCCGGACCATCCTGCGGCCGGGCCCGATCGTGGCCTCGGATCTGCCGTTCGCGGTGCAAGCACACTCTATAGACTCTACGGACGCTGCGATCACCGCGCCGGGGCAGCTGGCGACGCATTATGCGCCGGGCAAACCGCTGCGGCTGGACGCGACCGCGGCGGCCGCCGACGAATGGTTGATCGGCCATGGCCCGGTGAAGGGGGACGACATGCTGTCGGCGACCGGAGACCTGCGCGAGGCAGCGGCGCGGTTGTTCGATGCGTTGCATCGCGCCGATGCGAGCGATCGGGCGGCAATCGCGGTCGCCCCGATCCCGCATGCCGGCCTGGGCGAGGCGATCAACGACCGGCTGACGCGCGCGGCGCATCGTTGACAGCCGAAAACCCCGGCGGCTCTGGGGCCGCCGGGGTTCTGGCTTCGCTCGTCCTTGGGGGGAGAGCTCGGTCGGCGCCGACACCCTTGGGGGGGCGGTGCCGGCACCGGAACTGGTCGCTTCTCCGGATTACTGGAGGAGCTTCAGGACGCCCTGCTGGCTCTGGTTGGCCTGAGCGAGCATCGCGGTCGACGCCTGGCTGAGGATCTGCGCCTTGGCGAGGGCCGTGGTTTCCGTCGAGAAATCGGTATCCTCGATGCGGCTGCGGGCGTCCGACAGGTTGGTGACGTTGGTGGTCAGGTTGTTTACGACCGACTGCAGACGGTTCTGACCGGCACCCAGCGTCGCACGGGCGGTGTTGATGTCCTTGATCGCGGCATCGACCTTGCCCAGCGTCGTCGTCGACTTCGTCGTGGTGGAGACGTCGAGCGGCTCCGTGGTGCCGTTCGTGATATTGTCCATGCTGACGAACGCCTTCTGCAGATCGACCGTGTCGGACGCACCGGCGCCGGTCTGGATCGTGACCTTGGCGCTCGACGTGGCGGCCGTACCGGCGACAAAGTCGAACACCGGAACGCCGTTGAACTTGGTGTTGGTCAGGATGTCATTCATCTGCGTGCGCAGCTGCGTAACTTCGGCGTTCAGGTTGGTGCGGTCGTCGGTGCTGTAGGTGCCCGATGCCGACTGCACGGCCAGTTCGCGGACGCGCTGGAGCATGTTGTTCACTTCGCCGAGCGCACCTTCCGCCGTCTGGGCGAGGCTGATGCCGTCGTTGGCGTTGCGGATCGCCTGGTTCATGCCGCGGACCTGGGCGGTCATGTTCGACGAAATCGCCATGCCGGCGGCATCGTCCTTTGCCGAGTTGATGCGCTTGCCGGTCGACAGACGCTCCATCGAGGTCTGCAGCGCCATGTTGGCGGAGGTCGAAGCGTTGCTGGCGCGAAGCGAGGCGATGTTGGTGCCGATAACGGTCATGAGATGTCTCCAATTAGCTGCGGCGCTCCCCGCCGCCCCCAGAGCGGAGGGCCGAGCCGCCAAATGGGATAACGGCCCGGCGCGCGGCGGCTTAAGCGAAAAAGTTGCAACCGGTCGTTCGACCCGTCCGGCCGATCCAGCCCCCCCCCTTCCGTACGGGCACATACGGGCGCGTCGCGCGCGCGTGACGCAGGCGGGCCGGCGCCCGGAAATATTTTGCCGGGCGGCAACCGTTTTAACGACGCGTTTACCCTTGTTGCCGCATTGCAGGCTCATCCTTGGGGGATAAACCATGCGTTCGATTTTTCCTTCCGCTGCGGTGTCGCAGCGCAAATACGCGCTCGTGTCGGGGCTTCGCGCCCAGGGCTTCGGCGTCGGTTCGTTCGAAACCGGCCAGCCCGGCCCGGCCGACCTGTTCCTGATCGCCGAGGGCGAGGCGCCGCCCGCCCCTGCCCGCACCGTGATCATCGGCGACGACGGTCGCCACGTCATTCCTTCCCGCGACGGCAACCCGGCGCGAATCGCCTTTGGCCATGAGGACGCGGCGGTCGGCAACGGCTTTGCCCGCGCGCTGGTCGCCGGGCCCGACATGCCAACGGCGGCGGACCCCGAATCGCTGGCGCTGCTGGCGCTGGCCGAGCGCGTGGCGCAGGCGGACATCACCGTCCTGATCAACGGGCCGACCGGCACCGGCAAGGAAGTGCTGGCGCGCGCGATCCACAACAATTCACCCCGCAAGAACGGCCCGTTCATCGCGATCAACTGCGCCGCGCTGCCCGAGACGATGCTCGAGGCGCTGCTGTTCGGTCACCAGAAGGGTGCATTCACCGGTGCATCGTCGGGCGGCGAAGGCTTTTTCCGGGCAGCCGACGGCGGCACGATCCTGCTCGACGAGATCGCGGAGATGCCGCTCCAGTTGCAGGCCAAGCTGCTGCGCGTGTTGCAGGAGCGCGAGGTCGTGCCGATCGGCGCGTCGGTGCCGCAGAAGATCGACGTCCGCGTCGTCGCCTGCGCCAACCGCGATTTGCAGGGCGAAGTCGCCGCGGGTCGCTTCCGCGCCGATCTGTACTACCGCCTGTCGGTCTTCCCGCTGTCGACCAAGCCGCTCGCCGAGCGTCCGCAGGATATCCCCGCGCTCGCCGCGACGATGATCCTGCGCCATGCCGGTACGCGCGCCGTCGTGCCGTGGCCGACGGTGGACGCGGTCGAGCAGCTGATGCGTCACGACTGGCCGGGCAACGTCCGCGAGTTGGAGAACGTGATCCAGCGCGCGCTGCTGTTCGCCGGCGGCGACACGATCGAGGCGAGCCACATCGTGTTCGACCGGCCGATCAGCTTTACCTTTCACCGCGAATCGGCCCCGGTGACGCAGCTGTTCCCGCAGGCCGCGCCCGCCGAGCCGGCAACGTCGGCCCCGGTAACGTTGGGCAACGTCGTGCAGATGAGCGAATTCCAGGCGATCCGCGAAATGCTGGCCGCTTGCGGCGGCAGCCGGATCGAGACCGCACGGCGGCTGGGCATTTCCGAGCGCACGTTGCGCTATCGCCTAGCCAAGGCACGCGATCAGGGCGACGACCTCGCCCGCCCGCTTAACATGGCGGGTGCGGCATGAGCGGCGTTGCGGGTGTGGGCGGCGCGATGAGCGTCGACCGGGTGATGCAGCTGCGCGCGCAGATCCTAGAGCGCAACCAGGCGCTGAGCCGTGCGAGTGCGACCGAGACCAGTGCCCCCGCCGGGGCTACGAAGCCGACCAGCTTCGCCGATACGCTGCAGGATGCGCTGAAGGACGTCAACGCGACGCAGGGCAAGGCGTCCGCGCTGTCCGAAAGCTACGAACGCGGTGAAACGGTCGATATCGCCAAGGTCATGCTGGCGCGCCAGCAGGCCTCGGTCGGGTTCGAGGCCACGCTGCAAGTCCGCAACAAATTGCTGTCCGCCTACAAGGACATCATGAGCATGCCGGTGTAATCGATGAGCACTGCACTCGCCACCACTTCGCCCTCGGGCCTGCCCGAGAAGTTCGCCAACCCGCTGTTGCAGATCAAGGGCGTGCTCGCGCAGCCCGCCGTCCGCCGCAGCCTGCCGATGGCGATGCTCGTATCGCTCGTCGCTGCCGCCGCGCTCGCCTGGATGAGCCTGTCGACACCGACGCAGAAGACGCTGTTCACCGGGCTGACCGATGCCGACAAGCAGGCGGTCACCAGCGCACTGACGCAGGCGAACATCACCAGCCATATCGACGACGGCACCGGCGCCCTGACGGTCGACGAGGACCAGTTCAGCAAGGCACGCATGCTGCTCGCCGGGCAAGGTTTGCCGAAGCAGGCCCCCGGCGGCTATGCGATCCTCGACCAGTTGCCGATGGGCGTCAGCCGCGCCGTCGAGGGCGAACGGCTGCGGCAGGCGCGCGAGACCGAGCTTGCCCGTTCGATCGAGGATATCGACGCGGTCGCCGAGGCGCGCGTGCATCTCGCCACGCCCGAAGCGTCGGTGTTCGTGCGCGACAATGCCGCGCCGTCGGCGTCGGTGGTCATCAAGTTGCAGGGTGGCCGCGCGCTGTCGCAGGCCCAGGTGCAGTCGATCATCAATCTGGTCGCATCGTCGGTGCCGGGCATGAAGCCCGAGAGCGTGACGATCGTCGACCAGATGGGCGCGTTGCTGTCCAAGCCGGGTGCCGGCGGCGTCGATGCCGAGGGCGATGCGCGGCTGGAGATGCAGCGCAAGACCGAGGACAAGGTGCGGCAGCAGCTGGTCCAGCTCCTGACGCCACTGGTCGGCGCGGGCAATTTCACCGCCGAGGTGCAGGCCGACATCAACCTCGACGAGACGCAGGCGACGCGCGAAAGCTACGAGAAGCAGGGCGCCTTACGCGCCGAGACGGGCAACTGGACGGGCAACCAGGCCGGTGGCCCGGCGACGCCCGGCGGTATTCCCGGCGTGCTGTCGAACACGCCGCCGCCCGCCAGCCAGTTGCAGGCACCGCAGGCCGCGAACGGCGCATCGGGCGAACCCGCTCCGGCTGCCGGCAACCCCGCGCCCAATCCCAACAAGCAGAGCGACAGCTTCCAGCGCGCCTACGACCTCGGCAAGGAGGTTTCGGTGACGCGCCAGACGCCGGGTTCGGTCAAGCGCCTGTCCGTCGCCGTGCTGCTGCGCGAACCCGAGAAGGGTCGTCGTACCGCGATGGAAATCGGTCAGGTCACCGATCTGGTGAAGAGCGCGGTCGGTTTCGATCAGGCGCGACAGGATCAGGTGACCGTGATCAGCCGCAAGTTCGCCGACACGGCGGCCGACGCCACCGGCCCGGCCTGGTACGACAACGCCTGGCTGCCGGTGCTCGCCCGCAACGCAACAGCGATCATCATCGCGCTGCTGGTGCTGATGCTCGGCGTTCGTCCGCTCGCCAAGGGGCTGATGAAGAAGCGTGAGGATGCGACGACGCCGGCACTTGCCGGTCCGGCCGGCAGCCCGGCCGCGGACGGCATCACCGTGCATGAATCGGTCAGCCTCGACCGGCTGGAGGCAACGCAGACGGTCGACGACCGGATCGGTGCGGTCCGCGGCTTTACCCGCGACAATCCCGCCCGCGCCGCGCTCGCGATCCGCGACATGATCAAGGCCGACGCCAAGTGAACGCGATCACGCCCGTCGTCGCCGCCGCGCGCAGCTATACCGGCGTCGAACGCGCCGCGGTGCTGATGATGCTGGTCGGCGAGGAGGAAGCTGCGGCCATCCTCCAGAAGCTCGACCCCGAGGAAGTGCGGCAGCTCGGTTCCGCCATGTTCGCGGTCGCGGACGTGTCCGAACAGGAGATGGAGGACGTGCTCGACGATTTCGTCGGCAAGGCGCGCGAGCGTACCGGCATCACTTTCGAACCGCGCCCGCGGATCGAAGCGGTGATGAACCGCGCGCTGGGGCCCGAGAAGGCGGAAAGCGTGCTCGCACGCATCACACCGCCCGAAGCCAATTGCGAGCTCGAGATCCTCGACTGGCTCGAGGCCGGCGAGATCGCGCAGATGATCGAAAAGGAACATCCGCAGATCGCGGCGGTGATGATCGCCAATCTCGATCCCACGGTCGGTGGTCAGGTGCTCGAATTGCTGCCCGATGCGGTGCAGCCCGATATCCTTCACCGCATCGCGCGGCTGGGGCCGATCAACCCCGATGCCGTCGAGACGTTGAAGGCGGTGCTCGCCAACCGGCGCGGCGGCGGCGGCGGTCGTCCCGGCGCCAACGGCCCGACGCTGGGTGGCACGCGCGAGGCGGCGAAGATCCTGCAGGGCGCGCGCAAGGCGACCGAACAGCGGGTGATGCCGAAGCTGTTCAAGATCGACAAGGACGTCGCCAAGGCGATCGAGGAGGCGATGTTCGTCTTCGACAACCTGCTCGATCTCGACGACAAGAATCTGGGTACGCTGATCCGCAACGTCGATGGCGACATTCTGTCGCGCGCGCTGAAGGGCGTCGACGAGAATGCGCGCAATCGCTTCCTCGGCTGCATGTCGGCGCGCGCCGCCGACGGTATCCGCGACGAGATGGAGGCACGCGGGCCGATGAAGCTCGCCGAAGTGCTGGAAGCGCAAAAGGCGATGATCGGTATCGCGCGCAACCTCGCCAAGGACGGCACCATCGTGATGGGCGCGAGCGACGACGATTATGTCTGAGTTCGTCGCCGGATTTGCCGGACGCCACGACACCGCCGCCCACCTGCTCCAGGCTGCGTTCGCGCCGCCGCAGGGCTTCACGCCGCGCGAGATGTGGGCGACGCTGGAACGCGCGATGGGGGGGGATCGGGATGAACCGCGATCCGGCCCGAAGCATTTCAGCCCCGCCGATCCGGGCGGCGAGAAGCCGACGCAGGGCTGGGACCCGCTCGATGCACAGGTGGAGCCGACCGGCTTCATCGATCCGGTCGAGACGGCGCATGCCGCCGGTTATGCCGAGGGGCTGGCCGCGGCTGCCGCAGCGGCGCGCGAGAGCGGCGACCGCGACCGGGCGCTGCTGACCGAACTGACCGCGGCGCTCGCCAATGGCCATCAGCTGGATCGTGATCGCATCGCCACGCAATTGCGCCAGACCGTGCTGCTGCTCGTCAACAAGCTGGTCGGCGAATGCGGCGTCACCGCCGACGTGCTCAACGGCCGCATCGCAGCCGCCGCCGAGATGCTGGCGGACGCGAGCGAATCGGCCTTGCTGCGGCTCAATCCCGAGGATCTGCCGCTGGTCGAGGCATCGCTGCCAAAGTCGATCTTCGCCGCGGGTGACGCATCGCTGCCGCGGGGCAGCTTCGTGCTGGAAAGCGCATCGACGCTGGTCGAGGACGGGCCGGAATTGTGGCTGGGTCAGCTCGCCGAGGCGATCGACCGCGTGCCGGTGCCGGCGCTGGAGCCGCGCTGATGCTCAACCGCTTCACCGCCGATTATCTGGAGACGCTGGGTGTCGCCGATTTCCGCCCGACGCCAAAGGTGTCGGGGCGCCTGTCCTCGTACGACGGCCTGCTGATGGAAGCGGTCGGCCTGTCGCTGCCGGTCGGTACGATCTGCGAGATCGGTGGTCACGGAGACGCCAAGGTCGAGGCGGAGGTGATTGGTTTCCGCAACGGGCGGACGTTGTTGATGAACCTCGGCGGCCCTGCCGCGCTGTTGCCGCGCGCGCCGGTGCGGCCCGTCGGCCCTCCCGGCGAAGCGGAGGTGGGGGATGCGCTGCTCGGCCGCGTGGTCGATGGCGCGGGCAAGCCGATCGACGGGCTCGGGCCGATCCGCGGCGCGCGGAAATGGCCGCTCGCGGGCAAGCTGCAATCTCCGCTGGACCGGGGCCGTGTGCTCAAGCCGATGGATGTCGGCGTGCGCGCGATCAACGGGCTGCTGACGATCGGGCAGGGCCAGCGTGTCGGCATCATGGCGGGGTCCGGCGTCGGCAAATCGGTGCTGCTCGGCATGATGGTGCGCGCGGCGCAGGCCGATGTGATCGTCATCGGCCTGATCGGTGAACGGTCGCGGGAAGTCGCCGACTTTCTCGAAACCAAGGTCGCCGGCGAGGCGCGCAAGCGTGCCGTCGTCGTCGCCGTTCCCGCCAACCATTCCCCCGTGCTGCGCATCCGCGGCGCGCTGCGTGCCACCGCCATCGCCGAAGCCTTTCGCAACGAAGGCAAGAAGGTGCTGCTGATCATGGACAGCCTGACCCGCGTCGCGCACGCCGGTCGCGAAATCGGGCTGGCGCTGGGCGAGCCGGCATCGGCGCGCGGCTATCCTCCGTCGGCGATCGCGATGCTGCCGAACCTGATCGAGCGTGCCGGCACCGACGTGCGCACCGGCGGATCGATAACGGCGATCTACACCGTGCTCGCGGACGGCGACGACGGCAACGACCCGGTGGTCGATTCGGCGCGCTCGATCCTCGACGGCCATATCGTCCTCAACCGCCATCTGGCGGAGCGCGGCGTCTATCCGGCGATCGACATCGGCCCTTCGGTCAGCCGCGTGATGACCGACATCGCGCATCCCGACCACGTTCACGCCGCGCGCGTGCTGCGCCGCCATCTGGCGACGTACGAGGAGAATCGCGATCTCGTGCTAATGGGCGCCTATCGCCCCGGCGCGGATCCCGCGATCGATGCGGCGATCGCCGCGCACCCGGCCGTGATGGAATATATCAAGCAGGGTAGCGACGAGAATGTCTCGCTGGGCGATTCGATCGCCGAACTGACCGGCGTGTTCGGTGCCTGACGCGAAGAAGCTTGCGCGCATCCACCGCGTGCGCACGCTGCAGCTGGGCCTCACCCGCGCCGACGAGGTGCGGGCGCACGAGAAATTCGCGAGCGAGACCAACCTTGCCAGCCGCATCCAGGCGCTGGCGGATGCGGTGTCGCCGACGTCCGATACCGTCGCCAGCGCCGGGTCGCTGGGCGCGCAGGCGCATTTTCGCGAACGGCTCCACCAATCCTCCGCCGCGGCGCAGATGCGGGTCCAGTCGGCCGAGATGTTCGTCAACCGCGCTGCCGAAGCCACCCGATCGGCCAAGCGTGACCAGAGTGCGATCGAGAAACTGCTCGATCGTGCGCGCCGTGCCGCATTGGTCAAAGAAATGCGCGCGCTGGAAGACACCCCCCCGATTTCTCCACTGAAAGCAAAACGGCACGATCCTTGCTGATGGTCGTGGGACACTTGTGTTCCTGACGAGACCTATCGATGATCAACGCCGCCGCAGCCATCGTTCCGACCACTCCCGGCCAGCCGGGCAAGGGTGCGTTGCCGGTTGGCGGCGAGCTGTTCGCGCTGTCGATGTCGACCCTGCCGGAGATGGCCGGCGTGAGTGGCGATGCCCCGGCGAACACGATCCCGCCGGCCGCCGGCGACCCGGTCCGGCAAGCGCTTGCCGCTCCCGGCATGCCGCTGCCGACCGTCGATGCTGCCGCGATCGATCCGGCATTGGCGTGGCTGCCTGCGGTCAATATCGCCGTGCCTGCGCCGATGGAGATCCCGCCTGCGCTGGCGAACGCCGGCACCGATGCGCGACCCGACCGGCCGTTCGTGTTCACCGGCACGCCCGTGCTGAACGGCAGCACGTCCGTCGGCGCGCTGGCGATGGGCAGTACGACGAGACCGGCACCGGCCGTTGCGGTCGCGCCGCCCCTCCCGGACACACCGGCGGTTCGGCCGCTGGCACCTGGGCGAGCAGCGATGCCCGACGCGCCGGCAGGTGACGAAACACCGCAGGCGATCCCGCCTGAGCCGATAGCCGAACCCCTTGCCGCCACGCCCGGGACTTCGCCTGCGACGGCGAAGCCGACGGACACGCCGCAGGCCGCGACGACCACGAACACGCCGCAGGCGGCGACACTGCCGCAAACTTCGCAGGCGGCGACGGGTAACGCGTCGGGTCGCCCCTCATCGGACATGCCGGTCGCAGAGCCGCTCGCTCGCGTACCGGCCAATTCTCCGGCGCCCCGAAAGCGCGCTGCGTCGGCAGATATCGATGCGGCGACGGCTGGCGACCCCGCCAAGCCGCTGCGCCACAAGGGATCGCCGGCAACTGAGACCCTGGCTGCGACACCGGCCGGATCGGAAGCGCCGGCACTTCAGGTCGTGCACGCCACGCTGCCGGCGATCGCACCCGAACCCGATGCTCCCGTAACGGTGTCCGACGACATCATCCCGGACAAGGTGGTGACGCGGCGCGACGCGGCGCCGGAAAACCGGCATCACACCATAAGGGCCAGCTCCGGACCAGCGGTTGACGAGCCGGTCGAAGCAGCGGACGAGGAAGCAACAGAGCTTGCTGCACCGCTGCCGGCAGGCCGGGCCGATCAGACGATCACATCGGCGCCGCTATCCACACCGCCAGCCATAGCGCCCGTCGCACAGGCCCCGACGATTCCCGTCCAGCCGGTCGTGCAGACCGTGGTACAGGACGTCGCCGTTGTGCCCAAGGGCGCGGCGCCGGTTTCGTCGCGCCTTCCTACACGGGAGAACCGGTCGCGACCGGACGACGCTTCGACCCTTCCCGGAACTACGCCGGTGCCGACGTCCGTCGCATCGAACGGTGATTCGGCCGCACTCGCCCCACCACCATCGCAGCGGCCGGAAATGCCTGCGCCGGCACGATCGCCGGCCGACATGCAGGTCGGCGACCGGGTTCCGGCATCGGCCGTGGTCCCCGAGCCGGCCCAGGCAAAGTTGGACGCCGTCGATACCCGGCGCCAGATTCCGGCCGCAGCGAGTGCCAGGCGCTCCCCTGCCGCCGCTCCGCCGATGACTATTCTGCAGCCCGCTGCGGTTGCGCCGGTGGCTATCCCGGTGTCAGAAGACGAGGCCACCGATCCGCAGAGGCCGGAATCGTTCGCGCGCGAACGTTCTGCACCGCGCGTTCCCGGTCCCGCGATTCCATCGGCAGCCCCGCTGCCGTTGCCAGCCGATCCCGGCGTGATCGACCCTGCCGGACGCGCGCCCGATCCGGTTGCGAGACCAGTTCGCGCGACGACACGCGACCCTGCCGGCGCATCGGCAGTTCCGCTGCCGGCGACGGCGACGGCGACGGCGACGACGACGGGGATGGAGACGGGGGCACCTGCTCCGGACCGCGCAGAGCCGACCCCGCGCACGGTCGCTGCCATGCCGGTCGATCAGGTTGCGAACGCCGCGACCGACCTGGCCGGAAGCACGACGCCCGCACCGGCAGGCGTCGCTACGCCATCCGGTCCCGAACGCGCGAAGCCCGATTCGCCGATCCCGGCGACGCAACCTGCGATCATTGCCGATCCCGCACCGCTGATTGATGTGGCGCGTCCGCCAGCCGGGCAGCAGGCACCGGACGACCGCGTCCCTGCCGCACCGGCTCCCTCCGATTCCTCGCCCGTCACGGTCGACGCCCGCTCGACGACCGTATCCCCGGTTCGCGACTCCGGTGCGGCACCGATGGCCGATACGGCCGGCCCGTCCCGCCCCGTCGATGCAGCACCATCGACGCCGGCTGCCACGTCTGTGCCGACGCCCGTCATCGCCGTCGCTGCGCCGGTAGCGGTTGCCGCCGTATCCCCGGCGTCCGATGTCGCGCCGGAAGCGGTGCCGGCCGGGACCATGCCGGCCCCAACCCCTGCCACTGCCCCGACGCCCCGACCGACGTTCATGCGCGAAGTGTCCGGCACGCCGCGCCAGACCGTGGCGCTTCGTCCACGAACGGCGGCGCCGTCGCAGCCGACGGCAGGCACCACCGCTCCCGCGGCGGAAGTGTTCGGTGCGGCGAAGCATGCCGCGACCGGCGCCGACGAGCGCAAGCGCGTCGCCCCGCTCGATCCCGCCGCCCCGACGGTCGCCCCGGTGGCCACCGCTGCCCCGACGCATGGCGCTTCACCCGTCGTCGATACGACCCGGCCGACGCTCGACATGCGACAGGATAGCTGGCCGACCCATATGATCGACCGGATCGAGGCGTTGCGCGATGCGGCCAATGCGAACGACACGCGTATCCGCCTCGTCCCCGATGCGCTCGGCGCGATCGATATCTCCGTCCGGATGGTGGGCGATGCGATCCACGTCCGCTTCGCCGCGGACAATGGCACCACCCGCGCCCTGATCGAGGACGCGCAGCCACGGCTGGCGGAGGTCGCGCAGGAGCGTGGATTGCGGATCGGCCAGACGATCGTCGAGCCCGCGCCTGCAACCCAGTCCGGCGCCGGCCAGTCGTCGTCGCAGCCGCAATCCCAGCCCGGCGGTCAATCGCCAGCCGGCAGCGCGCAGCAGCAGACGGCCACGCAGGGCCAGGGTCAGGCCCAGCCGCAAGCCGGGCAGCAGCAGCCCCGGCAGCAACAGCATACCGCCCCGGCCCGCCAGCCGGCACCGGCGCGGGCCCCCTCCACCGATACCGATGCTGGCACCAACGGCCGCATCGCCTGACATTTGCCTGAGGATCACTGACGATGAGCGACAAACCCGAAGCCGACGCGCCCAAGAAGAAGGGCGGCAAGATGAAGATCGTGATCATGGCGCTCGCGCTGGTCGTGCTGGTCGGCGGCGGCGTGGGCGCGGGCGTCTACGCCGCCAGTGCCGGCCTGATCGGCGGCGGCCATGCCGCGGCAGCGGAGGAGCACGGACCCAAGCTGGTGCCCAAATCCGAACAGAAGCGTCCTGCCGAGGGCGGTGAAGGCGGAGGCGAACATGGCGGAGGCGGCGAATCGTCGGGCAGCGGCGGCAAGCACGTGCCGTCGGGCGGTGGCGGCGATCAATATGCCTCCAACTATTACACGATGGACCCGCAGTTCACCTCGAACCTGCAGGATTCGGTTCATGTCATCCAGGTCGGCATCGCGATCTCGACGCCGTACGACGACACGGTCATTGAGAATCTGAAGACCAACGACATCGCCGTACGCTCCGCGGTGCTGCTCACCCTCGGCGATACGCCGGAGGAGCAGGTGTTCACGTCCGCCGGCAAATTGCAGATGCAGCAGCGGCTGGCGAAGGCGATCAACGGAATTTTAGAGCAGAAAGAAGGATTCGGCGGCGTTCGTAACGTCTACTTTACCAATTTCGTTGTTCAGTGAGGTCATGGTTAACGCCGAGGCAACCTCCGAACGACGGACGCGGGATCGCACACCCGCCGCGCATGCGGCGGGGCTGGGCGCGACCAAGCTCAATCCGTTCGGCGATCTGCATACGCTGCAGCATCTGTCCGCGCGTCTCGCGCGGTCGCTGCGTGGCGTGTTCGAGCCGTTGCTGCGACGTGAAGTGCGGGCCTGGGCCGAACCGCTCGTGGTCCAGCGTTTCGGGGATTACCGTTCGGAGAAGGGCGATCTGCTGACCGCATGGTTGCCGATGACGATGTCGCCGCAGGGTGCCAACGCCCTGTGCGTCCTCGATGGCACCTTCGTATTGCAGCTGCTCGACCTGTTCTTCGGCGGCAACGGCGCGACCCCGCTGATGATGCCGACCGAATTCTCGCCGGCGGCGGATGCGATGGTGGCCAAGATCGGCCAGACGATCGCGGGGCCGCTGCGCACCGCGTGGGAACCGCTCGCCCGTATCGATTTTACCCCGACGCATGTCGAATCCAATGCCGCGATGCTGTCGACGGATGCCGACGATGCGATGATCGTCACCCGATTCGGCATCGCTGCGGGCGACGACCGTCCCGTCTTCGTCGACCTGATCTATCCGGTCACCGCGTTGAAGCCGCATGCGCCGACGCTGACCGGCAAGGTGCTCGACAAGCAGGAGGCGGACCCCGCGTGGCGCACCTCGCTGACCCGCGCGGCGATGAACGTCCGTTTTCCGATCCGCTCGGTGCTCGCCGAGCCGGTGGTGCCGCTGTCGATGCTGATGAACCTGAAACAGGGCGACGTGATCCCGATCAGCATCGAACCGCAGGTGCCGGTAATGGTGGGAACCGATTGCCTTGGGCGCGGCACCGTCGGCACCTCCAACGGCCATGCCGCCGTCCGCCTGACCTCTCTTGCCCGATTCGACGACGAAGGACCTGACGCATGAACGACATGACCGGCGGCTTCCCGCTAGATGCCGGAGTGGCCGCCAATTTCCGGCTGTTGCAGGATGTCGACGTCAAGCTGACGGTCGAGATCGGATCGACCTCGCTGACGTTGCGCGAACTGCTGGCGCTGGGCGAATCGAGCGTGATCGAGCTGGATCGCCAGGCGAACGAGTTGCTCGACGTGTTCGTCAACGGCACGCTGATCGGCCGCGGCGAAGTGGTGACGGTCGGCGATCGCTTCGGCGTGCGCATGACCGAACTGGTCACGCCCGACAAATCCGCGGCGCGGAACTGAGGCGCGATCATGCTCTGGTCCTATATCCTCAAGCTCGTGATCCTGCTGCCGCTGGTGTGCGGCCTGATGATCGGCTGCCTGTACGCATGGCGGAAGCTGGAAACGCGGATGCCCGGTGGCGGCAAACCGTCCAACCGGCTGATCGCGGTCCGGGAAACGATGATGATCTCTCCCGGCCTGCGCCTTGCGGTGCTCGATTTCGAGGGCAAGCGCCTGCTCGTCTCGGTCGGCCGTGGCGGCGTCAACCTGATCGACAAGGTGGACCAGTGACGCCGACCGTGACGCGGCGGGGCCATGGTCCCGCATTGTTCAGGCCCGTCCGCCGCACGACCGGCGCGACGGCGCGCGGGTACAAATGGGTCTGGGCGATCCTCGCCATCGCGCTGGCGCTGCTCGTCGCGATGCCGGCCTTTGCGCAGGCCGCTCCCGCAGCGCCTGCACCGGGCGTCGGCGATGCTGTGGATCGCGCGCTCGGCCAGCTGAGTGCGGGCGCGGCATCCGGCGGGACGCAGAGCGCGCCGCTGTCGCTGTCGCTGCAGGTCCTCATCATCATGGGCCTGTTGACGATCCTGCCGGGCATCCTGCTGATGATGACCAGCTTCACCCGGATCGTGATCGTGCTGGCCGTGCTGCGCCAGGCGATGGGCCTGCAACAGACACCGCCCAACCAGGTGCTCATCGGCCTCGCGCTGTTCCTGTCGCTGTTCATCATGGCGCCGACGATCAGCCAGATGAACACGCAGGCGATCCAGCCCTATGCCGCCGGGCAGCTGGCCGGCACGCAGATGATCGAGCGCGCCGGAGCGCCGCTGCACGCCTTCATGGTCAAGCAGACGCGGATCAAGGACGTGACCATGTTCGCCGACATGGCGAAGTCGGGCCCGTACACGTCGTCCAACGATATCCCGTTCGCCGTATTGCTGCCCGCCTTCGTCACGTCGGAGCTGAAGACCGCGTTCCAGATCGGGTTCCTGATGTTCCTGCCGTTCATCGTCATCGACCTCGTCGTCGCGACGGTGCTGATGGCGCTCGGCATGGCGATGCTGTCGCCGACGATCATCTCGCTGCCGTTCAAGCTGCTGCTGTTCGTGCTGGTCGATGGCTGGGCGCTGACCATGGGCAGCCTCGCCAATTCGTTCGCGACGTGAGGATCCGCTAGATGGACGCCGATTATTTCCTCACCGTCGCCAACCAGACGATGTGGGTGCTGGCGCTGGCCACCGCTCCGATCCTGATCCCCGCGCTGCTCGCCGGCCTGATCCTGGGCATGATCCAGGCGGCGACGTCGATCAACGAACAGACGCTCAGCTTCGTGCCGAAGTTGCTGGTGGTGGCGTTTTCGATCCTGATCTTCGGCAGCCTGATCCTCGGGTTGCTGACGGATTTCACCGTGGGCATGTTCGAACGCATTCCGGAACTGGTGAAATAGTGTTCGCCAAACCACCCGCGTCACCCCGGACTCGTTGCGGGATCCACTGGTCTGCGGCGGAAGGGCTGGAGGCTCCATGGATGCCACCAGCCTCACGTTGCACCCCGGAACGCGTCCGGGGTGACGAAGGTGGTTTGGCGGGCGTTTGCCCGGCGACGAGCGCTGCGTAGTGTTGGGTTTCGGCTTAGCCATCGAACCCAGACTCTGGGCGCTGATCTTCGTCATGGTGCGGATCGGGGCGGCGTTCGTCGTCGCGCCGGTGTTCGGTGCGGTGTCGATCCCCCTCCCCGTCCGCATCGGCCTGTCCGGCGCGATCGGCATCTTCGTGCTCGCTGTTCATCCGATCGTGCCGCCGGCGCAGATTTTCGCGGTGGCGACCTTCCTCGCGATCTTCGCCGAAGCGCTCGTCGGCGCGGCCATCGGCTTCATCCTCCAGATCGCGTTCGCCGCGCCAATGATCGCATCGGAGATGATCGGCGGATCGATGGGCATCGGCTTTGCCTCGTCGGTCGATCCGCAGAACGGCCGTTCGTCGCCCGCGCTAGGCCAGTTCTTCACCGTCATGCTGACCTTGCTGTTCCTGTCGGTCGACGGGCACCTCGTCCTCGTCGAGTTGCTGGTCAAAAGCTATGAAACGATGCCCCCCGGTACCTGGGTCGCGCCCGACCGGCTGAAACAGATCGCCTTTTTCGGCGGCTATGCCTTTCTCGCCGGCCTGCTGCTCGCGCTGCCGGTCGGCTTCCTGCTGCTCTGCCTCAACCTGATCGTCGGCATGGTCAGCCGCGCCGCACCGGCGCTCAACCTGTTCTCGGTCGGCCTGCCGGCCAGCACGGCCGTCGGCGTGGTCGCGCTCGCCGTCGCCTTTCCGGCGATGGGCGATTACATGCTGGTCATCATCCGCGAAGGACTGGCCGCCACCCAGGCGATGGCGGGCGGCTGATGTCGGAATCCGGTGGCGACAAGACAGAAGCACCAACACCCAAGCGCAAGGAAAAGGCGGCGGAGGATGGCAACATCCTCAAGTCGAAGGACCTCGCGACGGCATTGGTGGTCATGGCGGGTGTCGCCTGGCTGATCTTCGCTGGTCCCTCGCTGGTCGCGGCGTGCAAGGCGGTGATGGCGGCGAGCTTCCAGTTCGACCGCGGCGACGTCGAGGATTTCTCGCCGTGGCGGCCGTTGCAGGAGGCGGGTACCAAGCTGCTGCCCTCGCTCATCACGTTGTTCGCGGTCAGCGTGATCGCGACGATCGTCAGTTCGGCCGGCCTCGGATCGCTGACGTGGAACAGCAAATTGTTCGCCTTCAAGGGCAACCGCATCAATCCGGCGTCCGGACTGAAGCGGATCATCGGGCCGCAGGGCTGGATCGAGCTCGGCAAATCGCTGCTGAAGGTCGTGCTGCTGAGTGTGATCGGCGGCTATATGCTGTGGAAGTCGAGCCGCACCACGCTGGGCCTGTCCTCATCCAGCCTGGGCGATGCGGTCGCGGCGCTGGGCGGCACCTTCATCGGCATCATGATTGCGATGGCCGGCGGCCTGCTCGCCATCGCGCTGTTCGACGTGCCGATCCAGATCGTCCAGCTGCTGTCGAAGCTGCGCATGACCAAGCAGGAGGTGCGCGACGAGCATAAGGAGAGCGAAGGCTCGCCCGAGGCGAAGGGCCATCAGCGCGCGATGCAGCGCGCGATGGCGACCGGCGGCGTACGGAAAGCGGTGGCGGAGGCGCATGTGGTGCTCACCAACCCGACGCATTTCGCCGTCGCGTTGCGATACGATCGCGGCAAGGATCAGGTGCCCGTCGTCGTGGCGAAGGGTCGCGGTGCGACCGCGCTGGCGATCCGCGAGGTGGCAGGCGAAAGCCGCATACCGATCCTCGAATATCCGATGCTCGCCCGCGCGGTCTATTACACCAGCCGCGAGGGCCAGGAGGTGCGCGACGACCTGTACGTCGCGATCGCCACCGTGCTCGCCTTCGTCTTCAACCTGAACGCCGCAGCGGGCGGGACCGAACAGCCGCCGATCGACGTGCCGGAGACCGCCCGGTTCGACGAACACGGCATCAAGATCGAACGGAAATCCTCTTAATCTTTGCCGGCAGCGGCCGTTAACAGTGATGAAGCGCGGAGTTCGACGATGGCCACCACGATTGCAACGACGAGCACCCCGACACCCACGGTCTCCACGGCCGCAGGGGTCACCAAAAGCGCCGCGCAAAGCATCCTCACCTCGCTCAACACCGGGTCGGGCGTCGATACCGACACGCTGGTCACCCAGCTGGTCCAGGCGCAGTTCGCCGCCAAGACCGCCGCGCTCACCGCCCGCAACACCGCGCTCACCGCGCAGATCTCGGCCGCGAGCACGCTCAAGAGCACCATCGCCAACTTCTCGACCGCACTGGGCACGCTGATCGGCGGCGGTGCGCTCCAGACGCAGCCCGTCAGCTCGAATACCGGCGTCCTGTCCGCCTCGGCGATCAGCGGCGCGAAGGTCGGCAACCTGAATTCGAGCGTGACCGTCAACGCGCTCGCCACCGCGCAGGGCGCGCGGTCCGCCAGTGTCGCGAGCCGGACGACGCCGATCGCCACCGGCAAACTGACGCTGACGCTGGGCACCGCAACCTATAACGCCGCCGGCACCGCGATGACCGGCTTCACCGCCGGCAGCACCGCCGCGGTTTCGATCGACGTGACCAATGGCACCCCCGACGGGATCGCCGCCGCGATCAACGCCGCCAAGACCGGCGTTACCGCCAGCGTCATCACCGACGCCGACGGCAAGGCGGTGCTGTCGCTGAAGGGCGATACGGGGTCGGCGCAGGCCTTCACGTTGAAGGCGGACGATGCGAACAGCGCGCTCAACCAGTTCAACGTCGGCGTCAACACCGGCACGCTGACCGGCACCGCCGCCAATGCCCAGCTGATCGTCGACGGCGTCGCGGTACAGCGCGCGAGCAACACGATCACCGATCTGCTGCCGGGCGTGAAGCTGCAACTGGGTGCCGTATCGACCACCCCCGTGTCGCTGACGACGACGCGCCCGACCAGCGCGCTGAGCCAGGCGGTCGCGGATTTCGTCGAAACCTACAACCAGGTCTACGCCAGTGCCAGGAACGCGACCAATGCGGTCGACGGCGATCTGAAGACGGACAATGCGGCGAAGTCGCTGCTGCGTTCGTTACAGGGGCTGACCACCAAATCGATCGCTTCGGCCAGCACGGCGGGTGCCCCCACGACGCTGGCCCAGCTGGGCATCGCCACCAATCGCGACGGCACGCTGACGGTGAACGCGGACACGCTCAACAAGGTGCTCGCCACCTATCCGGACGAGGTGGAGGCGATGTTCGCGACCACGTCGAGCAACGCGATCGGCCTCAACAGTTCGCTCGCGTCGATCTCTCTCGCCGCCTCCAGCAGCCTCTACGGCCTGGGAGCGTCGACGACGCGCTACACCAAGGCGCAGAGTGACCTGTCGCTGGAACAGGAAAAGATCGCGTCGCAGTCGGAGACGATGACGACCCGAATGACGCAGCAATTTTCGAGCATGAACAGCAAGGTCACCGCCTACAAGGCGACCCAGACCTTTCTCGAGAACCAGATCAAGGCGTGGAACAAAGATAGCTGATGGCCTACGCAACGCTCCTCTCCGGCGACCCCTACGCCACCTATCGCCAGATCGACGTCGTCGGCCGTACCGCCGAGGCGCAGGGGCCGGGTCTCGTGCAATTGCTGTACGAGGAACTGGTGTCCGCGCTGCGTGCAGCGGCCTGGGCGGTCGAGAACAACCAGCTGCGCACCAAGAGCGAGCGCATCACCCGCGCTACGGCGATTCTGTTCGCGCTGGAATCGGGGCTCGACTTCGAACGCGGCGGCGAGGTGTCGAACACGCTCGCGCGGCTTTACGCCGGTATCCGCCGCACGGTGGTCGACGCTTCGGTCGGGATCGATCCGCGCCCGTTCCGCGCGGCGGCCGACAGCCTGAGCGAGATCGCCGAAGCCTGGCGTACCGCGCGGGCGGCCTGAGGATTTCGTCGGCGGGGACGTCGCCTACCTCCCCCTCCGTCACGCCTTCGGCGCGCCACCACCCCCTTGCGGGGGAGGACTGAGAATATGCTTACATTCCTCCCCCGCGAGGGGGAGGTGGCGCCGCGAAGCGGTGACGGAGGGGGAGGTGGACGATGAACTCCGTCAAAACGTACACACCTTACCTCCCCCTTGCGGGGTCAGAAATGTGCTATTTCTGGAACCAGTGCTGCTGGACGAAATAGCCGATCACCCCGATCGTGATCGCACCGCATAGCCCCAGGATCGCATCGAACGCCCACGGCTCCTGCGCATAGGGCAGATGCGCCACGTTCATTCCGTACAGCCCGGTGATGAAGGTCAGCGGCAGGAACACCATCGCGACGATCGAGATCACCAGCGAGCGGCTGTCGATCTGCTCGCTGCGCAGGTCGGTGAGCGCTTCGTGCATCAGCGAAGCGCGCTCGCGGATCGATTCCAGTTCTTCCGCCATGCGCGCGGCGCGATCGGCCGCGGCGGCGAGGTGGCGGCGATCGTCTTCGGCCAGCCATTCGCCGGGCAGCGTCGCGAGCTTCTCCAGCGCAGCGCGTTGCGGGGCGAGGAAGCGGCGGTAGCCGATCGCGGTCACCCGCACCTTGGTGACGGTGCGGCGCAGGTCGAATACGCGATTGGCGTCGAGCCGTTCCTCGCAATCGTCCAGTTCGTCGCCGAGATCGGCGACATGCGGATCGAGGTCGCTGGTGATCGCGGTCGACACGGCGGCAATGAAGTCGCCCGGATCGACGATGCCACCCTGTTCCACCTGCGTCTCGACCTCGGCAATACCGATCAGCGGTCGCCGGGTCACCGAATAGACGCGACCCTTGATCGCCCAGATCCGCACCGATGCCAGCGGATCACCCGACGACATTTCCTCCGACGATCGCCCGCGCAGGTTGAGCAATGCGCCGTTCTCGAACGCCTCGCAGCGTGGCCGCGTCTCGGTCGCGGTCAGCGCGTCGACGACGTAATCGCTGAGTTTCGCGGCGTTGCGCAGCCATTCCTGCGCCTGTTCCTCGTTGGTGTTGAGGTGGACCCAGACGAAATCAGCGGTGCAGGACAGCGCCTCCTTCACCTCGACGCGCGTCGCCGTGCCGCCGGTGATCCGATAGCCGAAGCCGCTCATGCCATCGTTACTTCGACCGTGAGGCCGGGTTCGGACGAAAGCCCGGGTGCCCATACCTGCCGCACCGCATCGGCGCGGGCGCGGTCGAGGATCGCAGCCGGGACGCCGGGATGGTGGAGCACGCGATCGGCATTGGCGAGGCTGCGCGCCTGCCGCAGCGTCAGATCGTCCGGATCGACGGAGGTAAGCACGATTCGGACGGATCCCGCCTCGCGCGCCTGATCGTCCGACAGCCAGCGCTCGACATCCGCATCGCCCGCCAGCGGGTCGAGCGGCGCACCCGCCGCCATCGCCGCGCCCAGTGCGCGCCGACGCTCGCCGCCATCGGGATACCGCCGCCGCAACGCCGGCCGCGCCGCCTGCAACCGTTCGGCAAGCAGGCCGAGACCTGCGGGAAGCAGCGCCTCCAGCCGCTGCCGCAGCGCCGCCGCCAATCCTGCCGAGACGCCGCCGGTGCCGATCGCGATCAACACCGGCGCACGATCGATGATGGCGGGCGTAGTGAAGTCGCAATGCTCCGGCCGATCGACCGCGTTGACCAGCAGCCTGCGCGCCTTCAGCCGGGCGACCGCCGCCAGCGCCTCGCCCTCATCGTCGATCGCGACGATCGCCAGCGATGCCGCCGCATCCTCGCCGACGATGATCGCACCGGCGCGTTCGAGCAGGCGGCGCTTGGCGTCCGCCGCTTCGCCCTCCCCCAGCAGGATCACCGGACGGCCCGCCAGCCGGACGAACAGCGGCAGGCTGTGCAGCGTCACCGGTTCAGCCACTCCGGCACGCGTTCGGCGGCCAGGATCATTTCCGGCACGATGCGATCGGCGACCACGGCGAACCGGTCGCCGTCAACCAGCACCTCGGGCACCAGCGCGCGGCTGTTGTAGGTCGACGCCATCGTCGCACCATAGGCGCCGGCGGTGCGGAACACGGCGAGATCGCCGCTCTTCACGGTGGCGATCTCGCGCCCCATGGCGAAGGTGTCGCCGCTTTCGCAGACCGGCCCGGCGATATTGGCGGTCATCCGTTCGTCCGTCTGCGTTACCGCGTCGAAATCGTGCCACGCGTCATAGAGCGCCGGCCGCGCGAGGTCGTTCATCGCCGCATCGACGATGACATAGGGGTTGGTGACGCCGGGCTTCACCCAGATCACCTCGGTCAGCAGCACGCCCGCATTGCCGGCGATGACGCGGCCGGGTTCGAACATCAGCTCGACGTCCCAGCCTCTGGTCACCCGCGCGACCATCGCACCGTAATCGGCCGGGCTCGGCAGCACGTCGTCCTGCTTGTACGGCACGCCCAGACCACCGCCCAGATCGACGCGGCTGATCGTGTGGCCGGCGGCGCGCAGGTCGGCGACCAGCTGGCCGATGCGGCGATACGCCTCTTCCAGCCGCGACAGATCGGCGAGCTGGCTGCCGATATGACAGGCGACGCCGCGCAGATCGAGCCCGTCGAGCGGGGCCAGCCGGTCGAACATCGCCGGTGCCTGATCGATCGGCACGCCGAACTTGTTCTCGGCACGCCCGGTCGAAATCTTGGCATGGGTGCCCGCATCGACATCCGGATTCACGCGCAGCGTCGCGGGGGCAACCTTGCCCTTCGCATGCGCGATCTGCGCGAGGACGACGCCCTCTTCCTCCAGCTCCAGATTGAACTGGCCGATGCCCTCGTCGATCCCACGGGACAGTTCGCCGCGGGTCTTGCCGACGCCGGAGAAGACGATGTCCGCTGCCGGGATGCCCGCGGCGAGCGCCCGCGCCATCTCGCCGCCCGACACCACGTCGGCGCCATAGCCTTCGTCGGCGAGCACGCGCAGCACGGCGACGTTGGGATTGGCCTTGATCGCATAGGCGAGATGGATGCGACCGACGTCCTTCAGTCCGTCGCGGAACACCTGCGCATGGCGGCGAAAGGTCGCGGTGGAATAGACGTAGACCGGCGTCCCCACCTCTTCGGCGATACGGCTGAGCGCCACATCCTCGCAATGGAGGATGCCGTCGCGGTAATCGAAATGGTTCATGACAGGATCAATGCTGGCTCAGTTCGGCGGAAGGTCGAACTCGTCGCTGCGGCGCTGTTCCGAATTCCTCAGGAGTTCGGTGCTGCGCTGCGGACGCTGTTGCGTGGTGGGCGTGAGCAGTTGCGCCGGCGTCGGCGTCGCCTTCGCGCCATACGGCGCAGGTGGCAACGATGCGCCTTCTGCCGGCTCCAGCTGTTTGGCCGCGCCGCAGCCGGCGAGCGCCAGCGCCAGCGCGAAGGGGATCAAGCGTTTCATCACAGCGTCTCCCGCGCGGCGGCGATCGCGGCGCGCACATTGGCAGGCGCAGTGCCGCCGAAGCTGGTGCGGCTGGCGACGGAGGCGTCGACCGATAGCACGTCGTACAGGCTTTCATTGACGCGCGGATCGATCGCCTGAAACTCCGCATAGGCTAGCTGGTCGAGCCGCACGCGCAGTTCCTCGGCGCGCTTCACCGCACGACCGGTGACGTGGTGCGCCTCGCGGAACGGCAACCCCGCCTCGCGCACCAGCCAGTCGGCGAAGTCGGTGGCGGTGGCGAAACCGCTCTCGGCCAGTCCACGCATCCGGTCGGTGCGGAAGGTCGCGCTGGCGATCATGCCGGTCATCGCGGCGATCGACAGGCCGAGCAGGTCGTGCGCCTCGAACACCGGCGGCTTGTCGTCCTGCATGTCCTTCGAATAGGCGAGCGGCAGGCCCTTCATCGTCACCATCAGCGCGGTCTGGCACCCCATGATGCGTCCGGCATGACCGCGCACCAGCTCGGCGGCATCGGGATTGCGCTTCTGCGGCATGATCGAGCTGCCGGTCGACCATTGATCGGACAGCGCGACGAAACCGAACGGCTGCGACGCCCACAGCACGAATTCCTCGGCCAGCCGCGACAGATGCAGCGACGTCTGCGTCGCGCAGGTCAGATAATCGATCGCGAAGTCGCGGTCGCTGACGGCGTCCAGACTGTTGCGCGTCGGCCCGTCGAACCCGAGCGTCCGCGCCGTCATCTGCCGGTCGAGCGGAAAGCTGGTCCCCGCCAGCGCCGCCGATCCGAGCGGACACAGGTTCATCCGCGCCCGCGCATCGCGGAACCGCGAGATGTCGCGCGCCACCATCTCGACATAGGCCATCAGGTGATGCCCCAGCGTCACCGGCTGCGCCGATTGCAGATGGGTGAAGCCCGGCATGACCGCATCGGCATGCTCTTCGGCGCGGGTCAGCAGCGCGCCCGTCAGCTCACCAAGTGCGGCGAGCACCTGATCGATCGCATCGCGCACCCACAGCCGAAAATCGGTTGCGACCTGATCGTTGCGCGACCGCGCAGTATGCAGCCGTCCCGCGACCGGGCCGATCGCCTCGGCAAGCTTCGCCTCGCTCAGCATGTGGATGTCTTCGAGCGCCAGATCCTCAGGCACCCCGTTCGCGGCATAATCCGCGGCGACCGTTTCGAGGCCGGCGTCGATCGTCGCGGCGTCTTCATGCGAGACGATGCCCTGTTGCGCCAGCATCGCGACATGCGCCTTCGATCCGGCGATATCCTGCCGCCACATTCGCTTGTCGAACGGGATCGAGGCGTTAATCTCACGCATCACCGCTGCCGGGCCTTCGGCGAACCTGCCGCCCCACATCGAATTGGAACCCGTCATGTCCCTGCCGTCATCCTCGCGCGTAGCGATTGCCTGTCTCCTGGCGCTGACCGCCGCCGGTTGCGATAGGCAAAGCGCCGCGCCCGAGCAAGCCGCGCTGAATCAGGCAAACGTGACGACCGCGTCGCCCGACGAAGCCACCGGCTCCACGTCGGCCACGATGGTCGGCGTCGATCGCAGCCATAAGGGAGAAACTGCGCCGGCGACGATGTTCAAGGATGCCGCGGGCAAGCCGACCAGCCTCGCCGCATTCCGGGGTAAGCCGGTGCTGGTCAATCTCTGGGCGACATGGTGCGGCCCCTGCGTCGCCGAACTGCCGACGCTGGAGGCGCTGGCGAAGGGCGGCACCGTCCGCGTCGCCGCGATCAGTCAGGATACCGGCGCTGCGGCCAAGGTACCCGGCTTCCTGAAGGAACATGGCGCGCCGTCGCTGACACCTTATCTGGATGACAAGATGGCGCTGTCGCTTGGCTGGAACGCCAACCTGCCGACGACAATCCTGTTCGACTCCGCCGGCAAGGAGGTGTGGCGCTGGAACGGGGGGAACGAATGGAACGGCGCGGCAGCGGCCAAGCTGATCGCCGAAGCGGCCTGATCGTTACCCTGCGTCAGCCGAACGCTACGTCCGCGATCGTCACCACCCGCGATATCTGCGGCAGGATGTGACGTATCGCGAAATCGTGCAGCTCCGCCGATCGCGATGTGCAGGCATCCTCGACGATCACGACGTCGTACGACAATTCCCATGCCGTGCGCGCCGTCGACTCCACTCCGAAATTGGTCGCAATGCCCGCGATCACCAGCGTCTTCACGCCGCGGCGGCGCAGGTGCAGGTCCAGATCGGTACCGGTGAACGCACCCCAATGCCGCTTCAACACGACGACATCGCCGTCCTGCTGCAACCCGTCGACCAATTCGCTGAACCCGGGCGGCGTCGCCGGCGCCGGCAGGCTTGGTTGGTCGACGACCTGGCTCGGCGTGGTGTCGGCGGTGAAGCCGACATGGACCAGCACCACCGGCGCGTGATGCGCCCGGAACCGCTCCGCCAGCGTCTTGCCCGCCGCGATCACGGCAGCCGCGTCATGCGGCCCCTTGTCGCCGGCGACGATTCCCTGTTGCAGGTCGATGAGGACGAGGGCGGTGGAGCGTGGATCGAAGGCCGGCATCGCCGCTCAACCGGCGACCGGAGGCTCCGTTCCAGCCCGCTCGCGCGGCACCCAGATTGCGGAGACGGCATCGCCGTAGGCTTCCGCCCGTCCGGTCAGCGCCTCCGCCCCGATCCACGCGCATACGATCGCATCCAGCATATCCTCATGCGCCTTGCGTTCCGCCCCGTTCGCCTGTTCGGGCAGCGGCGGCAATTTCGCGGCAACCCCGTCGATCCGGGTTGCCAGCAGTGCCGCGATTCGCTGCCATTGCTCCCGCAACAGCGCATGTCGGACTGCGAGCGGCTCACCCGGCCAGTATTTCGTCGTGTTCCCCGCCTTGTATGGCAAGCGTCGCGCAGCGCCCGCCAGCACGACCAGCGCCGGATGCGGATAGACCTCGATCAGCCCGCCCGTGCTCGCGTCGTGCATCTGCAGGGGATAGCCAGCGGCGGCGAAGCCGGCCCGCAAGGTATCGCTCAACGGTCCGGGCCGCACTGCACCCGGCGAATGGGTCGAGCAATGGCGTGCGCCGAACGCCCGCGCGATCCCGTTATCCGACGGCCGGCGCCCCGTGATCGGCTCCAGCGACAAGGGCATGTCGATCGCGACGAGCGACACTGGCCCGCCCGCGATCCGTGCCGCCGCACTTAGCAACGCCTGCGCATCGGGCACCGATCCGCCGATCCTTGCCGCGCGGTCGTTACCCGATGCCAGTGCCAGAAACCGGTCATAGGACGGCGTCACCGCCAGCAACGTCCATCGGCCCCTGCGTTCGACGGCAAGCGCAACGCCGCTCGGCCGGGCGGCGGTCCAGGCCGCGTCGATACCCAGCACCACTCTCATCGTCTCGATCCTCGCAATATCCGGCAGCCGCGCCATGCCGGCGCTAGATATAAGCTCCCTTCAGCAGGGCCTTCTCACGCTTGTCGATGGTCCGGCGCAGCAAGGCCCGAAACTGTTTCGCCTCGGCGATGATACGATGCTTGTCGAACCAGTCAGCGGCTCCGCGCTTGACGACCTCCTCCGCGTCCGTCGAACCGGCGGTCGTCGCGCTCGACACCACCACGACCGGTGCGCGCCGCATGCCGTGCAATTCGCTTAGGAACGCCATGCCGCCGATACCCGGCATATGCAGATCCAGCGTTATAATATTGGGCTTGGTGGTGTCGAGCAGCACCCGCGCGCTTTCCGCGCTTTCGGCAACCCCGACAACGCTCGCATGAGGCTCCTGTTCGACGATCTGCTCGATCACCGCGCGTACCGTGGCCGAATCCTCGATGATCAACAGCCGAATCGCCGTCACGCCCGCATCCCCCGTTTGGGAGCCCCGCCTCGATGACCGGGCGCGGCTCTCTTCCCGATCATGCTACCGGCAGAAGCCTTTGCAAAAGGTGGACTTTTAAAAGAATCTGGGGGTACTCGCCGCACATCCTGCCCGCCGGATCCGATCGGCTACACGTCGGATCGAAGATATGGGGAGGGACGCCTGGATGCCCCGTGAGGATTCGAACCTCAATAGGCGGTATCAGAAACCGCAGTCTTACCATTAGACGACGGGGCACCAGCGAGGCGCGCATCTAGGCGTCGGTGCGATTGGTGTCAACGGGGCAAACGTGCTCGGCTTGTCGCAAGCGGTCGACCACGCTACCTGAGGGGCAAGCACCGAGCAGGTATCGTCCTGCGACGGCAGTATCGAACAGAAAGTCACCACGGCTATGGGGGATGGATCCGCCCGAATGCCGTACCGGCAGGAACCCCCTGCCCGTCCGGCGCCTGCCCGGCCGCAGCGCGGCCGCTGGTCCGATGCGCAGGCGTTCGCTGCGCTGGACCTCGGCACCAACAATTGTCGGCTGCTGATCGCCCGGCCGCAGGGCGACGGCTTCGCCGTGATCGATGCATTTTCGCGAATCGTGCGACTGGGCGAGGGACTGGCCGCGACCGGGCGGTTGAGCGATGCCGCGATAGAACGCACGATCGCGGCCCTGCGCGTCTGTTCGGACAAGCTGAAGCGCCGCAACGTCACGCTCGCGCGTTCGGTCGCGACCGAGGCATGCCGCCGCGCCGCCAACGGGCCTGAATTCATCGCCCGCGCCTATGCCGAAACCGGCATCCACCTCGACATCATTTCAGCGGAGGAAGAGGCGCGGCTGGCGGTGCTCGGCTGTCATGCGCTGATCGAGCCGGGTGACGACCCCGCATTGATCTTCGACATCGGCGGCGGATCGACCGAACTGGTGCTGATCGACACCACGCGGGGCGCGATGCCGCGGGTGCTCGACTGGCATTCGGCGCCCTGGGGTGTCGTGTCGCTGACCGAACATGCCGGCGGCGGTGAGGGCGAGGACGGTCGGCTGGTCGCGTACGAGCGGATGCGCGGCATCGTCGCGGACAGTTTCGCGGATTTCGCCGCACGCCTGCCCAAGAACGTGGCGCGGCCCCGGCTGCTCGGCACCAGCGGCACGGTGACGACGCTCGGAAGTGTCCACCTGGGCCTCAGCCATTACGACCGGGCGCAGGTCGACGGCCTGATCGTACCGTCGGATTCGATGCGGCGGATCAGCGAGGATCTGTCACGCAAGTCGGTACGCGAGCGCGCGCAACTCGCCTGCATCGGCACCGAGCGCGCCGATCTGGTCGTCGCCGGCTGCGCGATCCTGGAGACGATCCTGGACTTGTGGCCCGCGGAACGGCTGGGCATCGCCGATCGCGGGATTCGCGAAGGCATTCTACGACGATTGATGGGGAGTCCCAGACCTTGAACAGGAACAACCCGTGAGCCGGGATGGTGGAGGTCTGCGCACGCGGGTCAAGACGGCGCGCGGGCGCACCGCCCAATCGACGCGCTGGCTGGAGCGGCAGCTCAACGACCCGTACGTGAAACGCGCGAAGGCAGAAGGGTATCGCAGCCGCGCCGCCTACAAGCTGATCGAGCTGGACGAACGATTCGGCATCATTCGCGGATCCAAGCGAGTGGTCGATCTCGGTATCGCGCCGGGTGGCTGGAGCCAGGTGATCCGGCGGCAGGCGCCCAAGGCGACCGTCGTCGGCATCGACCTGTTGCCCGTCGATCCGATCGACGGCGTCACGATCTTCCAGATGGACTTCATGGACGATGCCGCGCCCGATCGCCTGATGGAAGCACTGGGCGGGGCGCCCGACCTCGTCCTGTCCGACATGGCGGCGAACACCGTCGGCCATCCACAGACCGACGCCCTGCGGACGATGGCGCTGGTCGAGACCGCATTGGCCTTCGCGGTAGACGTGCTGGAAAAGGGCGGCAGCTTCGTCGCCAAGGTGTTCGCCGGTGGTGCCGATTCGCAGCTGATCGCGGAGATGAAGCGCAACTTCAAGACGGTGAAACATGCCAAGCCGCCGTCGAGCCGCAAGGGGTCGGTGGAATGGTTCGTGGTCGCGCAGGGGTTCAAGGGTCGCCAAGCGGATTAGCCACGCTGATCCGGGCTCTCTGGATGCGCACGGCTAACGACCCGCGCTACAATCAGGCGATCGAAGCCATTGGTCCCGGCGTTCGCCGGGATGACGGGTATGAACGGGGACATCGTTTCGATGCCCCAAACGCAAACGACGCGGCAAAGCCGCGTCGTCGGTCGGGCTGGAGCCCGCTGGCCGGCATTCGGCTTTTGCTGGTTTAGCGTCGCTAAACCAGCGCCTCATGCTCAACCCTCGTAATCGGCGCCCAGATTCTGGTTCCGCGGCGGTGCAGCGGCAGTCAGGCGGAGCGCTTCCGCCGAAGCGGAGAGCGAACCGACCGCATCGACTTCGTCCTCGTCATCGATCTGGACGCGCTGCAGGCTGTTGACCACGGCCTCTTCCAGATGATCCGGACGGACCAGTTCGTCCGCGATTTCGCGCAGGGCGACGACCGGGTTCTTGTCGCGGTCGCGGTCGAGCAGCAGTTCCGCACCGCCCGAGATCTGACGCGCGCGCTGGGCGGCGAACAGGACCAGGTCGAAACGGTTGGGGATCTTGTCGACGCAATCCTCGACGGTAACGCGCGCCATGGACGCTTTCCTTCGCAAATACCGATGCAGTGAAGGCGGGGAGCTAGGCGACAGGTCCGCAGAAGTCAAGAAAATCGGGTATCCGCACGTCCGTGGCTTGTGCCGCCGCGGGCCAGCCGTCACAGGCAAGCGGATGGACGCGCCCGCCCCACAGCCCGTGTTTACGGTAGACGGCAACCGGCTGACCCTGCTCGACACCGGGCCACGACGGCTGGATGCGCTGCTCGACCTGATCGACCGCGCGACCCACGACCTTCGTATCCTCTATTACATCTACGCCGACGACGAGACCGGGCGCCGGGTCAACACGGCATTGATCGCCGCGGCACGGCGCGGCGTATCGGCCGCGCTAGTCGTCGACGGCTTCGGCAGCGAGGCGGATGAGGCTTTTTACGAACCGCTCCGTGCAGCGGGCGTATCGGTATGCCGCTTCGCCCCCAGGATCGGGCGGCGCTACCTGCTGCGCAACCACCAGAAGCTGGCGCTCGCCGACGCCGGCACCGATGGCCAGCGGATCATCATCGGCGGCTTCAATGTCGAGGACGATTATTTCGGCACCCCGGCGCAAGAGGCTTGGCGCGATCTGGGGCTGCTGATCGAGGGACCGGCAGCAGGACGGCTCGCCGGCTATTTCGACGCGCTGCACGACTGGTTGAAGGCGCCCAAGGGCAAGGTCCGTCCGCTCAATCGCGCGCTGTCGCAATGGAGCGAGACCAGGGGCCTGACCCGCTGGCTGATCGGCGGCCCGACGCGGCGCCTGTCACCCTGGGCGCGGGCCGTGCGCGACGACCTGCGCCGTGGCAGGCGGATCGACATCATCGCCGCCTATTTCACGCCATCCCCCACCATCCTGCGCCGGCTCGACAAGGCTGGACGGCGCAAGGCGAAGGTCCGCATCGTCACCGCGTCGAAATCGGACAACAACGCGACGATCGCCGCGGCGCGCTTCACCTACGCCGGCCTGCTGCGCAAGGGGGTCCAGCTGTTCGAATACCAGCCGACCAAGCTCCACACCAAATTGTACGTCATCGACGATGCGGTCCATATCGGCTCGGCCAATTTCGACATGCGCAGCCTGTTCATCAACCTCGAACTGATGTTCCGGGTCGAGGACCGCGCCTTCGCCGACCATGTGCGCGGCTATGTCGAGGGCGAGATCGCGCGCTCGCAGCCGATCACCAGAGCGTGGTACAAGGCGCATACCGGCGCCGTGCAACGCATACGCCAGTTCTTCGCCTACCTGTTGATTGCGATCGTCGATCCCGGCGTCTCGCGCGGGCTGAACTTCGGGATCGACGAATAGATCAGGCGCCCGTCAGCGAGCGATAGCTGTTGCGCAGCGCAACTTTGTCGATCTTCTCCGTGCCCAGCCGCGGCAGTGCCACCTCCGACACCCAGATCCGCGCGGGCACCTTGAACGCCGCGATATGTTCGCCGAGGAAGGCCTGCAACGCATCCTGCGTCAGCACCTCGCCGCCGCGGGCATGGACGACCGCACCCGGCACCTCGCCGAACCGCTCGTCGGCGAGGCCGAACACCGCCGCCTCCGCCACGGCCGGATGGGTGTAGAGCGCCGCCTCCACTTCCTGGCACGAGATGTTCTCGCCGCCGCGGATGATGATGTCCTTCTTGCGGTCGACGATGAACAGATAGCCATCGTCATCGAGGTAGCCGATGTCGCCGGTGCGGAAATAACCATCCGCGGTCATGCATGCCGCTGTCGCCTCCGGCCGGTTCCAATAGCCCAGGAAGTTGCAGATGGTGCGGATGCAGACCTCGCCACGGGCACCCTGCGGCACCGCCGCGCCGTCGTCGTCGAGGATGGCGAGATCGACCAGCGGTGCCGACGGCCGCCCGGCACTGTTCGGCTTGGCGAGATAATTGGTCCGCCAGTTGCCGGTGCCGACCGCGTTGGTCTCGGTCAAGCCATAGCCGATCAACGGCGCACCGCCGCCCATTTCCGCATCGATCCGCTTGACGTGCTCCACCGGCCGCGGCGCGCCGCCCGCGGCGAAATCGGTGACCGTCGAAAGGTCATATCGCGCGCGATCGGGATGATTCAGGATTTCGAAGCTCATCAGCGGCACACCGACGAAATAGCTGATCCGCTCGGCCGCGATCAGCCGCATCGCCTCGGCAGCATCCCATTTCGGCATCAGCACCAGCTTGCGTCCCATGGCAAAGCTTTGCAGCATTACCGGGATTTCCGCCGTGACGTGAAACAGCGGCAGCGTCAGCAGCGTCGATGGTTGCTCGGTCGGCGGGTTGCCGTCCTGACTGGCGATGCCGAGCATCATCAACGCCTGCGCCAGGTAATTGAAGATCCCCTGCACCACCCCGCGATGATCGGCGAGCGCGCCCTTCGACTGACCGGTCGAGCCGGAGGTGAAGAGGATCGTCGCGTGATCCGTACCGGCGATCGCCGGCAAGGTGCCGCCGCCATCCGCACCCGCCGTCAGGCCCGCCAGCGCCTGTTCGAGCGGAAGACCGTCCTCGATCGTCAGCACGCTCGCTGCGATCCCGTCCAGGCGCTTTGCCCGCGGCGGATCGGCGAACACCAGAGTGCAGTCCACCTCCGCCACCGCCGCCGCGAGCTCCTCCACCTGCCACCAGCCGTTGAGCAGCGTCGCGACACCGCCCGCCATGACGATACCCATGTACAGCACGATCCACGACGGCGAGTTGCGCATCGCGATGCCAACGCGGTCGCCCTTCGCGATGCCGTGCCCCGCTACCAGCGCCTGCGCCACCCGCGTCGCCGCGGCGTAGGTAGCGGCGAAGGTCAGCCGCTCGGCGCCCGCGACGAGGAACGTCTTGTCGGCGTGTTCCTGACAATAATGTGCGAAATAATAGGGCAGCGACGGCGGCGCGGCGGCGATGACCGGGTAGCTGCGCCCCTCCCGCTCCACCGATCCCAGCGCCAGCATGCCACCCGCTCCGGTCAGCGCGGCCATGGTCGCGTCCATGCGCTCGTCGAGGGCTGTCCTCATCATCTCTCTCCACTTGGTCTTGCGCCTTTGCGCCACTATGCAGGCGGCAAACCCCGGGGGAAAGCCTTGATCCTGTCCTTGCTCGCCGCTGCCGCCCCCATCGCCGTCCCGGCGAGCGGCGGCCACATCCGTTTCGCCGATCTGGGCTTGCACCCGGACGTGTTCTCGGTCGGTTTCTTCACGCTGCGCTGGTACAGCCTCGCCTATATCGCCGGCATCCTCGTCGGCTGGTGGTATCTGCTGAAGCTGCTCGCGCAGCCCGGCGCGCCGATGGCCCGCCGTCACGCCGACGACCTCGTCTTCTACGCGACGCTCGGCATCATTCTGGGCGGGCGGATCGGCTATGTGCTGTTCTACGCGCCCGACATGCTGCTGCATCCGCTACGGGTGTTCCGCCTGTGGGACGGGGGCATGAGCTTCCACGGCGGCGTGATCGGCACCTCGATCGGATTGATCCTGTTCGCCCGCAAGCACAAGCTCGACTGGCTGCGCGTGCACGATTATATCGCCTGCGTCGTGCCGTTCGGGCTGTTCTTCGGCCGGCTGGCGAACTTCGTGAACGGCGAATTGTGGGGCAAGCCCGCGGACGTGCCATGGGCGATCGTGTTCGAGCGCACCGTGCCGTTCGACGTGCCGGAGCCGGCACGCCACCCCAGCCAGCTGTACGAGGCGGGACTGGAAGGCCTGGTGCTGTTCGCGATCCTGTGGTTCGCCTTCTGGCGCACGAAGGCGCGGTATCAGCCGGGCAAGCTCGTCGGCCTGTTCGTGCTGGGTTATGGCGTCGCGCGGTTCATCGTCGAATTCTTCCGCGAACCGGATGCACAGTTCCGCGGGACCTTCATCGAGGCGACGGGCATCCACATGGGCCAATGGCTCTGCGTTCCGATGATCGCCGGCGGCCTGTATCTGATCCTGACCGCACCGGGCCGCCGCACGCGGGTGGAACCGATCGCCGGGGGGGAGAGCGTGGCCTGATCCCGTCTCCGTCGTCCCGGCGAAGGCCGGGATCTTCGTGGGAAGCCCGGCACGTCAGCCGCTCGATACCCCCAGCCTGCGCCGGGTGACGGAATAGCGTGGGCTACGCGACGGCGGTTCCTCGGTGCACCCGGCAGGATTTGCACGCGCAACCCTTGCACCGCCAGCGCAGCATCGGCATCTCCGCAGTGTGACCGATACCCCAGACGCCCCCCTTCCCGATCGCCTCGCCCGCGCGATCACGCTCGCTGGGCCGATGCCCGTGTCGCAGTTCATGGCCGCGGCCAACGCGCATTATTACGCCACGCGCGACCCCCTCGGCAGCGCGGGCGACTTCACCACGGCGCCCGAGATCAGCCAGATGTTCGGCGAGCTGATCGGGCTGTGGTGTGCCGACCTGTGGGATCGCGCGGGGCGTCCGGACGTGGCATGGGTCGAGCTCGGCCCCGGTCGCGGTACGCTCGCCGCCGATGCGCTGCGCGCGATGGCGAAATCCGGCCTGATGCCTGCGGTCCATTTCGTCGAGACCAGCCCCCTGCTCCGCGCCGCGCAGGCCGAACGCGTGCCACAGGCGACATGGCACGACGGCGTCGAGACGCTGCCGGCCGACAATGCGCTCATCGTCGTCGCCAATGAATTCTTCGACGCGCTGCCGATCCGCCAGCTGATCAGAAGCGCCGGCGGCTGGCACGAACGCCTCGTCGCCTGTCAGGACACGCTGTTCCTGCCGATCGCGGGCAAGCCCGTCCCCCTCGACGTCCTGCCCGAACCGCTGCGTGACGCGCCCACCGGATCGGTGCTGGAGATCTCGCCGGCCGGCGTCGGCGTGATGACGGCGCTGGCCCGCCGGATCGCCGCTCAGGGTGGTGCGATGCTTGCCGTGGACTATGGTCATGAAGGTCCCGCGCTGGGCGAGACGTTGCAGGCCGTGCGCGGCCACGCGTTCGCCAACCCGTTCGAATCGCCCGGCGACAACGACCTGTCGGCGCATGTCGATTTCACCACGCTCGCCGCCGCCGCACAGGCGGCAGGCGCGATCGCCTGGGGGCCGGTGACGCAACGCGACCTGCTCGGCGGGCTCGGCATCGATTCCCGTGCCACCGCCCTCGCCCGCGCCGCACCGGAGCGCACCGAGCCGATCCTGACCGACCGCGCGCGGCTGATGGGAGACATGGGAACTCTGTTCAAGGCGCTGGCGGTCACCCATCGCGACTGGCCGATTCCCGCGGCGTTCGGCGCATGACCGCAACCCTGCGCATGCCGACGGTGGCTGATGCCGGGGCGATCGCTGCGATCATGCGCGAATGCTTCACCGCGACCTTCGGCCATCTCTACGATCCCGCCGACCTCGCGAGCTTCCTCGACGGGCTCACGCTGGAGCGGTGGCAGGCGGAACTCGCCGATCCCGCCTTCGCTTTCCTACTCGCCGAGGAGCAGGAAGGACGCGCGGTCGGGTTCGCCAAGATGGGACCACATTCGCTACCCGTCACGCCCGCGGGTCCGATGATCGAGCTTCGGCAACTCTATGTCCTCGGCAGCCAGCAAGGCACCGGCCTCGCCCGCCGGATGATGGACCGGGTGATCGCCACCGCGCGCGACCGCGGTGCGCAGGAGCTGTTCCTGTCCGTCTACGTCGACAATCATCGCGCCCGCCGCTTCTACGAGCGATATGGATTCGAGGAGATCGGCACGTACGCCTTCATGGTCGGCAATCACGCGGACGAGGATCATCTGATGCGGCTCGTGCTGTGATCGACGTGGAGGTCATCCGCGCCCGCTCGCTGGGCGACATCCGCCACGGCTTCCTCGGCCGCCGCGGCGGAGTGTCGATCGGGGCGACCGCCGGCCTCAACGTCGGCATCGGTTCACGGGACGATCCCGCCGCCGTCGCCGAGAACCGCCGCCTCGCCGCCGCTGCGGTCTCGCCGGGCGCCCCGCTGCTGACGCTCTACCAGACCCATTCGGCTGACGTGGTGACCGTCACCCGCCCTTGGGCGGACGACGACCGTCCCCATGCGGACGCGCTCGTCACCGATCGCCCGGGCCTGTCGCTCGGCATCCTCACCGCCGATTGCGCGCCTGTCCTTTTAGCCGACCACGATGCCGGCGTCGTGGGCGCGGCGCATGCCGGGTGGAAGGGCGCGATCGGCGGCGTCACCGATGCGACCATCGTTGCGATGGAGCGGCTCGGCGCGCGACGCGAACGCATCGCCGCGGCGATTGGACCTTGCATCGCCCGCGCATCGTACGAAGTCGACGAGGCCTTCCTGCGCACCTTCACCGCCGCCGATCCCGCCAACGAACGCTTCTTCGCACCCGCACGCGAACACCATCACCAGTTCGATCTCGAAGCCTATGTCGCCAACCGCCTCGCCGCCGCCGGCCTGACCCGGATCGAAGCACTTGGTCTGGACACCTATGCGGACGAGGCGCGGTTCTTCAGCTTTCGCCGGGCGACGCATCGGGGGGAGGCGGATTATGGCCGTCAGATCAGCCTGATCGCCCTGCGGGACGATTGAGGCCGACGCCGGTTTCCTTGCCAGGATTGTTTCATCCGTTACGATCCACGTCTATGCTGCTGTCATAAGGAGAGTTGCATGCCCGACGAAGCAGAGATGACCGGCGTAGCCAGCGGCACCCCCGCGCCCCAGGTGGAGCGGATCGGCGATCGCAAGTTGAAGCCCAGCACGATGATGATGGGCCACGGCTTCGACCCGGCACTATCCGAAGGCGCGCTGAAGCCGCCGATCTTCCTTACCTCGACCTTCGTCTTCCCCAATGCCGCTGCCGGCAAGCGCCATTTCGAGGGCGTCACCGGCAAACGCCCCGGCGGTGCCGACGGCCTCGTCTATTCGCGCTTCAACGGTCCGAATCAGGAAATTCTCGAAGACCGCCTCGGCATCTGGGAAGAGGCGGAGGACGCGCTCGCCTTCTCTTCCGGGATGTCCGCGATCGCGACGCTGTTCCTCGCGATGACCAAGCCCGGCGACACGATCGTCCATTCCGGCCCGCTGTATGCAGCTACGGAAACGCTGATCGGCCGCATCCTCGGCAAGTTCGGGGTCAAGTGGCTCGATTTCCCCGCCGGGGCGACGCGCGAGGAGATCGACGCCGTCCTGACCGAGGCGAAGACGGGCAACGTCGCGCTGATCTATCTGGAAAGCCCGGCCAACCCGACCAACGCGCTGGTCGATATCGAGGCGGTCGCCGCCAGCCGCGATGCGATTTTCGCCGATGCAGCCGAAAAGCCGCCGATCGCGATCGACAACACCTTCCTCGGCCCGCTTTGGCAGCAGCCGCTGCGGCACGGCGCCGATATCGTCGTCTACAGCCTGACGAAATATGCCGGTGGCCACAGCGATCTCGTGGCAGGCGGCGTGCTCGGCACCAAGGCGCACATCAACACCATCCGCTCGATGCGCAACACGATCGGCACGATCTGCGACCCGCATACCGCGTGGATGCTGCTGCGCTCGCTGGAGACACTCGAACTGCGCATGAGCCGCGCCGGCGAGAATGCGGTGAAGGTCTGCGCCTTTCTGCGCGATCATCCCAAGGTCGAACGCGTCGGGTATCTCGGCTTCCTGCCCGACACGCCCGGTATGGAACGGCAGGCGGACATCTATGCCCGCCATTGCACCGGCGCGGGATCGACCTTCTCGCTGCTGGTAAAGGGCGGCGAGGCGGAGGCGTTTCGCTTCCTCGATGCACTGCGCATCGCCAAGCTGGCGGTATCGCTGGGTGGCACCGAAACGCTCGCCAGCCATCCGGCGGCGATGACGCATCTGTCGGTACCCGAAGAGCGCAAGGCGGCGCTCGGGATCACCGATAACCTCGTCCGCATCTCGATCGGCGTCGAGGATGCCGACGACCTGATCGCCGACTTCGATCAGGCCCTGAACGCGATCTGACCCGGAAGTCTTCCCCGCGCGGGGAGGGGGTGGAGTTACGAACTTCGTGGCTCGCGGAAACGCCCCCTCCACCATCCCCACGAGGGGGAGGAAAGCCGTGAACCTCGTGACGCGCGAATACACCTACCCCCACGCGGGACGCCTAAATCCGCTCCCCTTGCCCCCGTGCTGCAATGCCGCGATGATATCGGTATGTCCGACCTATCGACCTTCATCGCCGGCCTGCCTAAGGCGGAACTCCACCTCCACATCGAAGGCAGCCTCGAACCCGAACTGATGTTCGCGCTGGCCGAACGTAACGCCGTCGCCATCCCGTTCGCCACAGTGGAGGACGTCCGCGCCGCCTATGCGTTCAACAACCTGCAGGATTTCCTCGACATCTATTATCAGGGCGCAAACGTCCTGCTGACACGAGAGGATTTCCGCGATCTCGCCATCGCCTATTTCGATCGCGCGGCGGCGGACGGCGTCGTCCACGCGGAGATCATGTTCGATCCGCAGACCCACACCGCGCGCGGCGTCGCGTTCGAGACGGTCATCACCGGCCTGCTCGACGGCATCGCCCACGCCGAAGCGCGCCACGGCATGAGCGTCGCGCTAATCCTCAGCTTCCTGCGCCATCTGGATGAGGCAGACGCCTTTGCGACGTTCGAAGCGGCACGGCCATGGCTCGGGCACATCACCGCGGTCGGTCTCGATTCCTCGGAACTCGGACATCCGCCGGAAAAGTTCGCCCGCGTCTTCGCCGAAGCGCGCGCAGCCGGACTGCGGCTGGTCGCGCATGCCGGCGAGGAAGGACCGCCGGAATATGTCTATCAGGCGCTCGACCTGCTCGGTATCGACCGGCTCGACCACGGCAATCGCAGTCTGGAGGACCCGATACTGACGGCGCGGTTGGCGCGCACCGGCATGACGCTGACGGTCTGTCCACTATCGAACCTGAAGCTCTGCGTGGTCGATGACATGGCGGACCACCCGATCGACCGGATGCTGCGCGAGGGGCTTCGCGCGACGATCAACTCCGACGATCCGGCGTATTTCGGCGGATATGTCGCCGACAATTACCGCGCCGCCGCCGACGCGCGCGGACTCGATCGCGACGATCTCGCCCTGCTCGCGCGCAACAGCTTCCTGGGATCGTTCCTGCCTGACGATGCGGTCGCAGCCCATCTGGCCCGGCTCGACGCCTTCGTGGCGGCGCACTGATGCCGGTATTCACGCACATCCCGCACGACGATTTCGTTGCCTCCGTCCATGCCCTGAATGCAGCGATCGTGGCGCAGGACTGGTCGCCCGACTTCATCATCGGCATCGGCCGCGGCGGCCTTGCGCCGGCGGTTTATCTCAGCCACGCCAGCGGCCTGCCGATGCTGTCGGTGGATTATTCCAGTCAGGTGAAGGATTTCGCCGACGCGCCCCTCGTCAAGCTGGCCGGTCGCACACGAGCCGGCGAACGCTTGCTGTTCCTCGACGATATCAACGATTCCGGCCGGACCATCACCCATCTGCGCACCGCGCTGGCCGCAGCGGGGGCGGTGGAGGGCGCGGTCCGGTTCGCGACGCTGATCGACAACATCAGCTCGGCCGAACGCGTCGACTATAGCGCGCGCACGATCGATCGCCGCGTCACGAAGGACTGGTTCGTCTTCCCCTGGGAAGCGGTCGCTCCCGAGGCGGCGATCGAGGAGGATGCCGCCGAGGTGCCGGACCGGATCGCCTGATATCGCGCCGTCGATTAGCGACTAGCCGTCGCTGGCCCGTTCGATGTCGGCACCGACGGCGGACAGCTTCTCCTCCAGCCGTTCGTAGCCGCGGTCGAGATGATAGACGCGGCTGACCGACGTTTCGCCCTCTGCCGCCAGTCCGGCGAGAATCAGGCTCATCGAGGCGCGCAGGTCGGTCGCCATCACGGGCGCACCGACCAGCCGGTCGACGCCCTTGACCAGCGCGGTACGACCATGGACCTGCACGTCGGCGCCCATCCGCGCGAGTTCGGGCACATGCATGTAGCGGTTCTCGAAGATCGTCTCGGTCAGCACGCTGGTGCCCGTGGCCTTGCACAGCATCGCCATGAACTGCGCCTGCATGTCGGTCGCGAAGCCCGGATAGGGCGAGGTCGAGATATCGACCGGACCGAGCGGACCGTCCGCCTCGACCAGCACGCCGTCCTTCGTATCGGTCACCGTCACGCCCGCGCTGCGCAGCGCATCGATCGTCGCCTGCATGTCGCCGGCATGTGCGCCGACCAGCTCCAGCGACCCCCCGGTGATCGCCGCGGCGCAGGCGTAGCTGCCCGCCTCGATACGATCGGCCATCACGGCATAGGTCGCTCCGTGCAGGCGATCGACGCCCTCGATCTCGAGGGTATCGGTGCCGATCCCCGCGATGCGCGCACCCATCGCGACCAGACAATTGCACAGGTCGACGATCTCCGGCTCCCGCGCCGCATTCTCGATCACGCTGCTGCCCCTTGCCAGCACCGCGGCCATCACGACGTTCTCCGTCGCGCCGACCGACACGACGGGAAAGCGATAGCGTCCGCCCGATAGACGGCCGCCGGGAGCGACGGCCTTGACGTAGCCCGCCGCCATCTCGAGTTCCGCACCGATCGCCTCGAGCGCCTTCAGATGCAGATCGATGGGCCGGTTGCCGATCGCGCAACCGCCGGGCAGCGACACGGTCGCCTCACCGGCCCGTGCCAGCACGGGGCCGAGCACCAGGATCGACGCGCGCATCTTGCGTACGATATCGTACGGCGCTTCGGTCGAGGTCAGTTTGCCGGCACGGATCGTCATGACGCGGCCGAAATCCTCGGGTCGCGTGCCCTCGATCGCGGTCGAGGCGCCCAGCTGGTTGAGCAAATGCCCGAAACCGTCGACATCGGCCAGACGCGGCAGATTGCGCAGCGTCAGCGGCTCATCGGTGAGCAGCGCACACGGCATCAGGGTGAGCGCGGCGTTCTTGGCGCCGGAGATCGGCAAGCGGCCCGACAGACGATTGCCGCCGCGGATGAGAATACGGTCCATGCAATGCCGTCTAACGTGCTGCTGCGCCCGTGCAAGTTGCCATTCACACGGGTCCGATTGATCGATTTTAATGCAACCATTTCCGGTGTTTGCTTACACTTCTTCCTGAAGAATTGGGGAATTGCACCGCGTGGCCAGCTGTCTCGCCGAACGTCTCGGCGATCTGATCGACCTGTCGGGTAACGAACGGGCGGCACTCGATAAACTGGAGCAGCGCGAGCGCACGCTCCGGCGTGGTGCCGTGCTGCTGCGTGAAAACGACAAAATGTCCGAATTGTTCGTGCTGAAGCGCGGAACGATGATGAGCTATGTCATCCTGCCCGACGGCAGTCGGCAGATCCTGCGCTTCCTGTTCCGCGGCGACCTGATCGCGATGGCCAGCCTTGCCTATCGCAGTTCGCCCGAAACCGTGATGGCCCTGACGGAATGCGCCGTCGCACCGCTGGAGCGCGTGAGCGTCGCCGACCTGACGATCGAACACCCACGCCTCGCGGCATTGTTGATAGCGGTCGACCAGACCGAGCGGGTGGCGTTGACGGATCGACTGGCCGGGATCGGCCGTGCGACGGCCAAGGCGCGGGTGGCGGCTTTGCTGATCACCATGCGCAACCGCCTCCGCATGCTCGATGCCACCATCGGCGACACCTTCACTTTGGGCCTGACACAGGAAGAGATCGGCGATGCCACCGGGCTGACCGCCGTGCACGTCAACCGCATGCTGCGTCAGCTGGAAGAGGACGGGCTGATCGCCCGCGAAGGCGGACGCTTCACCGTGCTCAACGAAGCGGGTCTTGCCAGGACCGGCCACCATGTCGAGCGTGCTGCAGGACTGGAACTCGGCTGGCTACCCGACGCGCGCTGAGATCCGTCGGCAATACATCGCACGCCGCTTACGGGGGTGATGGTCAGTCCCGGATACCCGGCGGCGCGTCGAAGCGCGGACGCCGATCCGGCCTAGGCCTTTTCCAGCGTGCACTGGAGCGGGTGCTGGTTCTGACGGGCGAAATCCATCACCTGCCCGACCTTCGTTTCGGCGACCTCGTACGAGAATACGCCGCACACACCGACGCCCTTTTGATGAACGTGCAGCATCACCCGCGTCGCCTCTTCCATGTTCATCCGGAAAAAACGCTGCAGGCACAGGACAACGAATTCCATCGGCGTGTAATCGTCGTTGAGCATCAGGACGCGGTACGGCGTCGGCTGCTTCGTTTTCGAGCGGGTCTTGGTGGCGAGGCCGGTGCCGGTTCCCTCGTCCGTCCCATCGTCGCGGCGTTCGGCCATGGTGATCGGTTCAGCTGTCATGTGGATCGCCGAAATATGGCATGCCGGGGCGCAGGGGCAAGAGGGCGATGCGTCCCGGACAGGAAAAGGTCGGCACGAAAAGGGCGGCCGCATCGCTGCGACCGCCCCGAACGTCGGTTCCGACGCGTACGGATTACGCGGAGATCTTGATCTTCTCGGCGGCAAGCGCGGCGCGGTTCGACAGCGGCTGCACGACTTCACCGGCGAGCTTCAGCAGCGCCTCGGTGTTGTGCGAGGTCTGCTGCACCATCGCATCGAACGCCGAGCGGACATAGTCCGACTGCAGCTTCATCAGTTCGGTCGGCGACTTCACGCTGCTCATCGTCTTGGCGGCGGCGGTCGCCTCCTCGAACGACTTCTTGGCGAAGGCGGCGGCTTCTTGGCCGATCGCTTCCATGCCGCGCGCGGCGACCTTCGATGCCTCGACCAGCGCCTCGATGTTGCCCTTGCCGAATTCGTTGGCCTCTTCGAACATCTTCTGGCTCTTCTCGACCGCACCCTTGGCGCGCTCGGTGGCGTCGTTGAACACGGTCTGGGTCTTGGCGGTGACGTTCTCGATCGTTTCCATGATGACTTCCTTTACTGCGGTTGACGTAGCGGGAGCGGGCGCTTCTGCGAGCGGGACCGCGACCGGGGCATCGAGCGTTTCGACCACCGGCTCAGGAGACGCCGCGACCGGAACGGCCGGGACGACGGGTTCGGGAAGCGTCGGCGCTGGGGCCGCGGCGGGCGTTGGCGCCGCCGGTGGCCTGGGCGCTGCCAACATCGGCGGCACGGGGCCGGATTCCGCAGGCTTCTCGAAGGGCGCCGGCTTCCTGCCGGTCGGCTTGATCTTGGCAAGCGGGGCAGCGGCGGTTGAATCGACGGTGTCACGCGCGCCGCGCGGACGTCCGGATCTTGCCGGCGATTTAGGGACGTTGCGGTCCAATGATCCTACTCCCGCTATTATGCTGCGGCGCACAATAACGGAAGCGGGGAGATCATTCAAGCATATTTTGTGCAGTGCAACATAGATTGCGGGATCGGGCTGTCATCGTGCGCGTACGTACTCGCCCGGGGCATCACCGAGCGAGGGCAGTGCGCCCTGCCCCGGCACGCGTGGGCCATCCGCTACGACCTCGTTCGCACCGCGCGCGCGCAGCCATTCGATCCAGTCGGGCCACCAACTGCCCTTCGTCTCGGTGGCGCCGGCCACGAAGTCGTCGAGCGTCTGTACGTCCGAATCGTTGGTCCAGTATTGATATTTCCGCGCCGCAGGTGGATTGACCACGCCGGCGATATGCCCCGATCCGGCGAGCACGAAGCGCAGCGGTCCGCGGAACAGGTGCGTGATCTTCCATACGCTGTCCGCCGGTGCGATATGATCCTCCCGGCCCGCCTGGACATAGGCCGGCGTCGTGACCCTGGTCAGATCGAGCGCCTCGCCTGCCACCGACATAGCGCCGGGCTGGACCAGCAGGTTGTCGCGGTACAGGTCGGTCAGATACGACAAATGCCATTTGGACGGCAGGTTGGTGGTATCGCCATTCCAGTGCAGCAGGTCGAACGGCGTGTAATCCGACCCCATCAGGTAATTGTTGGTGACGTAGTTCCAGATCAGGTCGCGCCCGCGCAGCAGGTTGAACGTCGCCGCCATATAACGCCCGTCGAGGAAGCCCTGCGGCGACAGTGCGCCAATGAGGGCCAGCTGCTCCTCGGTAACGAAGTTCTGCAATTCTCCCGCGCGCGAGAAATCGACTTGCGCGGTAAAGAAGGTGGCGCTCGCGACCTTGTCCGCCTGACCACGCGCGGCCAGCAGCGCCAGTGTTGCCGCCAGTGTCGTGCCGGCTACGCAATAACCGATCGTATGCACCGCCGGCACATCCAGAAGCGCGCGGATCGTATCCACCGCATCGACCTGCGCCGCGACGTAGTCGTCCCAGATCACGTCTTTCATCGACGCATCGGCCGACTTCCACGACACCATGAAGACGGTGATGCCCTGTTCCACCGCCCAGCGGATGAAGCTCTTCTCCGGGGTCAGGTCGAGGATGTAGAAGCGGTTGATCCAGGGCGGAAAGATCACCAGCGGCGTCGCCAATACCTGCCCGGTGGCCGGGGTATACTGGATCAGCTCGTATAGCGGCGTCCGCTTCACCACCTTCCCGGGCGTCATCGCCAGGTTGCGTCCCACCTCGAACGCGCCCTCGCTGGTATGCGTCAGCTGGCCCTTGCCGATATCGGCGAGCATGTTCCTGAGGCCATCGAGCAGGTTCTGCCCCTTGGTCGCGATCGTCTTCTCGACCACCTCCGGATTGGTCATCGGAAAGTTCGACGGGCTCATTGCGTCGACCAGCCCCTTGGCGGCGAAGCGCAGCTTGTCCTTCTGCTGGTCGGACACCCCATCGAGCGCGTCGACACCGCGCAGCATGTGATCGGCGATCAGATTGTAGCTGCGGCGAATCCAGTCGAAATAGGGGTCGTCGCGCCACGCCGCCGCCTTGAAGCGTTTGTCGCGCGCGTCGCCATCCGATCCCGGAGGCGGCGCCATCGCAGCGGCGGGATCGACGAAGCGCTGCCAGAGTGCAAGGTTGTCCTTCCAGAAATCCTGCGTCTGCTGAAGCAGCGCCGCATTGCCGAAAGGGCTGGATACCGGCGCATCCGCTGCCTTGCCCGCCTGCATCAGGCCGAGGCCCTGTTCCATCATCATCTGCTGCGCACGACCCATCACCCAGGTCCAATGCTGAAGCTCCGCGAGATCGGGCGCACCGGTCGCGCTGCGGGCGGTCTGGTCGTCGTGTGGATCGGCCATGGCATCCTCTTCCTGACGACATCGTAGCGGCGGCGAATGCGCGTGGGAACCGGATTAGCGTTGCTGGACGATGAGCGCCCGGGAACGATCCGCGCCACCTTGCGCTTGCATCCCGACAATCGGGAGAATCATCATGGAAGACAATCGCATCTGGGCGTTCGAGGAAAGCCTGTGGACCGGCGATGCGTCGCATTACCGCGAACTGGTCGACGACGAATGCGTGATGGTGCTGCCCGAACAGCCGTTCGTGCTCTCGGCGTCGCAGGCGATCGAGGCGGTAGCGGACACGCCGCGCTGGTCAAAGGTGACGTTCAGCGAGCAGCAGGTGATGCGCCCGCAGGAAGGACTCATCACGATCGCCTACAAGGCGGAAGCGACCCGCGAGGGCGCGACCGGCTATGTCGCGTATTGCACCACGACGATGCGACGTCTCGAACATGACGTGTGGCGCGTGGTCCAGCACCAACAGACACCGCCGCTAGCGGTCGGGGGCGCATGACCGCCCGCTGACCCGCATTTCTTATTTTTGTTTTCATTAATTGCGTTAGGCTGTCGATATCTGCGGTAGGACAGAGATGGCATGCTGACGCGACGAACGACGTTGACCGGATTGGCCGCGCTGGGTCTGACGCCCGCATCGGCGCTTGCCGCCACGGCCCCGTCACGCACCCTCGCCAATGCGGAGGCAAGTGCCGGGGCCCGCACGCTCTATGACTATCTGTGGAGCCAATACGGCCGGCATACGCTGACGGGCCAGCAGGAGCAGGGCTACAATTTCGCGAATGCGCAGCGCGAGCTGGCGTATCTGCAGCGGGTTACCGGCCGGGCGCCCGCAATTCTGGGATTCGATTATATCGATCCGCGCGACCATGCCCGCGTCAACGCCCGGGCGCTTGCGTGGGCGCGGAGCGGCGGGATCGTGACCTTTTGCTGGCATTGGGGTGCCCCCGATATCGGCACGGGATACGAACATTCGAAGCAGGACTTCGACGTCGTCGCCGCGCTGAAGCCCGGCACTCCGCAGAACCGGCTGATGCTCGCGCAGATGGATCACATCGCGCGCCTGCTGACGGTGCTGCGCGATGCGAAGGTGCCGGTGCTGTGGCGCCCCTTCCACGAATTCAGCGGCGACTGGTTCTGGTGGGGCAAGCACGGGCCGGACGCGTTCAAGGCGCTCTGGCAGCTGATGTACGATCGTTTCACACGGCAGCACGGGCTGAACAACCTGATCTGGGTGCTGGGATGGGCCGGGCAAAACGTCGACCCGGCCTATTACCCCGGCCGCGACAGGGTCGATATCGCGGGTGCGGACATATACGTTGCGGATCACGGCAATCTTGCGCCGATGTTCGCGGCAGTGAAGGCCATCGTCGGCGACGACGTACCGATCTGCCTGCATGAAAACGGACCGGTGCCGGATCCGGCACTGCTCGGGCCGCAGGCGGACTGGCTGTGGTTCATGACGTGGCACACCCGCTGGCTGACGGGCGCGGACCAGAACACGCCCGCGCAATTGAAGCGCGATTTCGCGAGTTCGCGCTACGTCACCAGGGATGAACTGCCCGCGATGTTGAGGTTCGGGCGATGATGATCGCCGCGATGCTGCTCGCGAGCGTGACGCCGGTACCGGCGGCAACCGCAACGGGCAAGCCGCTGGCCGTCCGTATCGGCGGGCGCGCCGAGCGCGTCGGCGCCGGCTGGCGGCGGCAATGGCCGGGCACCTATGTCGAGGGCGCATTTCGCGGACGTCAGGCGATGTTACGGGTCGGGACGGGCGACATGATCCTGCATGTCCTGATCGACGGCAAGCCGGTGCAGACCCTCGTCAAGCCTGCCGCCGGCCTCTACCGGATCGATGGACTGGCGCAGGGCAGGCATGTGATCCGCGTCGAGGTCGCCAGCGAGAGCCAGTCTGGGCCCACCATTCTCGGCGGGCTGTTCGCCGCACCCGGCGGCACGCCACTGCCCGCGCCGGCCGCCGCGCGGCGGCAGATCGAGTTCATCGGCGATTCGCACACCGTCGGCTATGGCAACACGTCCACCAAACGCGACTGCACCGAGGCGGAGGTCTGGGCGACCACCGATACATCGCAGGGAATCGCCGGCCAGACCGCCCGCCACTACGGCGCCGACTATCGCGTCCATGCGATTTCCGGCCGCGGCGTCGTGCGTAATTACGACGGGTTCAAGGCCGACACGACGGTCGACGCCTATCCCTACGTCCTGTTCGACAAGGCCAGGCGGCCGACCGATACCGGCTGGAACCCGCAATTGTTCGTCATAGCGCTCGGTACCAACGATTTCTCGACCGCGCTGAAACCGGGCGAGCGTTGGCGGACGCGCGAGGCGCTGCACGCCGATTACGAGGCGCGCTTCATGCGCTTCATCCGGTCGCTGCGCGCGACACATCCCGGGGCGCACGTGTTGCTCTGGGCGACCGACCTTGCCGACGGCGAGATCGCGGCGGAAGAAGCCACGGTCGTCAGTCGCCTGACCGCGGAAGGGATGCGCGACATCGGCTTCCTGCGCGCGCCGAAGTTGACCTTTGCAGGATGTCACTACCATCCGTCGGTGGCGGACGACACGCTGATCGCGAAGGCGATCGCGCGATATGCGGACGAACATCGCATCTGGAAATGACCGGGCCGCCACCTCCGCCGCACCACCGGGGAACGGAAACGGTGGTTAAAGAGCCGCGGCGGGCGTAAGACGGCAGGGTCAATTGAAGGTGACCCATGTCCGACGACTTCTACCGCATCAAGCGCCTGCCGCCCTATGTCATCGCCGAAGTCAACGGCATGCGGGCTGCGGCGCGTGCGGCGGGCGAGGACATCATCGATCTCGGCATGGGCAATCCCGACCTGCCGCCGTCCGCGCACGTGCTCGAGAAGCTGATCGAGGTGACGCGCAAGCCCGACGCACACGGCTATTCCCAGTCGAAGGGTATTCCCGGCCTCCGCCGCGCACAGGCGAATTATTACGGCCGCCGCTTTGGCGTCGATCTCGATCCCGAGACCGAAGTCGTGGTGACGATGGGATCGAAGGAGGGGCTCGCCAGCCTCGCCACCGCGATCACCGCGCCGGGTGACGTCGTGCTCGCGCCCAACCCCAGCTATCCGATCCACACCTTCGGCTTCATCATCGCCGGCGCCACGATCCGCGCCGTACCGACGACGCCCGATGAAGCCTATTTCGAAAGCCTGGAGCGCGCGATGGCGTTCACCGTGCCGCGCCCGTCGGTGCTGGTGGTGAACTATCCGTCGAACCCGACGGCGGAAGCGGTCGACCTCGCCTTCTATGAGCGGCTGGTGGCGTGGGCGAAGGAGAACAAGGTCTGGATCATCTCCGACCTCGCCTATTCCGAGCTGTATTACGACGGCAATCCGACGCCTTCGATCCTGCAGGTGAAGGGTGCGAAGGACATTGCGGTCGAATTCACCTCGCTCAGCAAGACGTACAGCATGGCGGGCTGGCGGATCGGCTTCGCGGTCGGCAACAGCACGCTGATCGCGGCGATGACGCGAGTGAAATCCTACCTCGATTACGGCGCGTTCACACCGATCCAGGCGGCGGCATGCGCCGCGCTCAACGGCCCGCAGGATATCGTCGAGACCAACCGTCAGCTGTATCACAAGCGCCGCGACGTGCTGGTCGAAAGCTTCGCGCGGGCGGGCTGGGACATCCCCTCCCCCCGCGCCTCGATGTTCGCCTGGGCGCCGCTGCCGCCGGCGGTCGCGCATCTGGGCAGCCTCGAATTCTCCAAACAATTGCTCACCCATGCCCATGTCGCGGTCGCGCCGGGCGTCGGCTATGGCGAGAACGGCGAGGGCTTTGTGCGGATCGCCCTCGTCGAAAACGAACAGCGGTTGCGACAGGCGGCGCGCAACGTGAAGCGCTACCTGCAATCGATGGGCGTCAACACGCCGGGTCAGTCGCTGGGCCAGAAAGCGGGTTGATCGGGTGCGGGACGGATTTGCATTCTCGACGCGGTTTCGCGTGCGCTACGCCGAGATCGACGGGCAGAAGGTCGTCTTCAATTCGCGTTATCTCGAATATGCGGACGTCGCGGCAACCGACTTTTGGGAATGGACGGGGATCGAGGCGGCTCTGGGTGACGTCTGGCGCCATACCGAATTCCATGTCCGCAAGGCGGAGGTCGATTATCTCAAGCCTTTCGTGTGGGGCGACACCGTCGAGGCGCATGTCCGGATCGCACGGGTCGGCGGCAGCAGCCTGACGATGGCGATGGACCTGACCCATGCCGACACGGGGGTCCTGCACGCGCAGATCGTCATGGTCATGGTGAACGTGCATCTGCCGACCGGACGACCGCTCGCGATCGGCGATACGGTCCGGACCTTTCTGGAAGCGCTGTAGCGCGGCTATTCGTTCGGCTCGACGTCTTCGGGCAGCGCCCAGATCAGGTCGCCCTTTCCCAGCACGCGGCCATCATGGGCATGCACCGCCATCGCGGCGATCGGCCGCCGATCGCGGGTGTCGACAAGGATCGGAAACGCCGGCGCGCACAATTCCCAGCGTTCGCCCCATTGCCGAAGCGCGATCATCGTCGGCAGCAGGGCGTGCCCCTTTTCGGTCAGCGTATAACGAATCTTGCGGCGATCGTCGGGCATCGGTTCGCGTTGCAGGATGCCGTGGTCGACCAGCCGCGCCAGTCGGTTCGCCAGGATGTTACGGGCGATCCCCAGTTCGGCCTGAAATTCCTCGAAATGGTGCAGACCGTTGAATGCCGCCCGCAGGATCAGGAACGCCCAACGTTCGCCCATTGCCTCCAATGCCGCCGGCAGGCTGCATTCGCGCAATGTTTCTCGTAATTTGGGCAGGTCGGCCGGTGTCGCCATGATGATCCTCTTGCGCCTGATCTACCGCATTTCGGCGTGAGCCGAGAAGCCTTTATCGGTTTCCAGTTGCAACCTGCAACTCATATAGGTAGACGGCGGTCTCGTTATAAAGGTTCGGGAGGACCGGTCATGAAGCTTTTCGCCACGCTCGCCATCGCTGCCGCCACGCTGGCCGGCACTGCTGCAATCGCCGCCCCGGCTCCCGCCGACGTTTATGTCGCGGTCCCCGCCGCCCCCTCGACCAAGACGGGCTTTATCACCCGCTCGACTGCATGGCGCTTGCAAGGTCAGGCCTTCGTCGCGGGCCACGCCCCCGAACGCCCCGCGATATTGTGCGAACTGGTGGTACGCCAGATCGGTGCGGTCAGCAGCTTCACCGTCGCGGGCAAACCCTATGACGCGGACCAGCTCGCCAAATGCAACGCCAAGGCCAGGAAGGCGTAAGACCTTCCGCGAGGGCCCGGTGACGACCTAATCGTATCGCCCGACGCAACAAGATGTTGCAAAGCGGCATGACCCTACTCCATGTGGTCGGCGTGCTACGGCAATATGAACTGGTCGACCGCGTGCTCGACTACGACCCGAACGCCGACGAGGCGCTGCTCAACCGCGCCTACGTCTTTTCGATGCAGGCGCACGGCAGCCAGAAGCGCGCCAGCGGCGATCCGTACTTCAGCCACCCGATCGAAGTCGCCGGCATCCTCACCGACCTGAGGCTGGACGACGAGACGATCGCCACCGCGATCCTCCACGACACGATCGAGGATACGGTCGCGACGCCGGAGGAGATCACCCGTCTGTTCGGGCCCAACGTCGCGCGGCTTGTCGACGGCGTCACCAAACTCAGCAAGATCGAGGCGCAAACCGAGAACGAGCGCGCCGCCGAAAACCTGCGCAAGTTCCTGCTCGCGATGTCCGACGACATCCGCGTGCTGCTGGTCAAGCTCGCCGACCGCCTGCACAACATGCGCACGCTCCATCACATCCCCAAGCCCGAAAAGCGGCGGCGGATCGCGAAGGAGACGATGGACATCTACGCGCCGCTGGCGGAGCGGATCGGCATGTACGAGTTCATGAAGGAGATGCAGACGCTCGCCTTCGAACAGCTCGAACCCGAAGCCTATGAATCGATCAGCCGGCGACTGGAACAACTCAAGACCGGCGGCGGCGACCGCATCACCAAGATCGGATCGGGCCTGAAGCTGCTGCTAGGCCGCGCCGGTGTCGAGGCCGAGGTCCACGGTCGCGAAAAGCATCCCTATTCGATCTGGCGCAAGATGAGCGAGCGCCACATCAGCTTCGAACAGCTCAGCGACATCATGGCGTTCCGCGCGATCGTGCCGACGGTGGAGGATTGCTACAAGGTGCTGGGCGTGATCCACCGCCGCTGGCCGATGGTGCCGGGGCGGTTCAAGGATTATATCTCGACCCCCAAGCGCAACGGCTACCGGTCGCTGCACACGTCGGTGATCCATGCCGACAATGCGCGCATCGAAATCCAGATCCGCACCGCAGACATGCATGCGGAGGCGGAATTCGGCCTCGCGGCGCATTGGGCGTATAAGGAAAAGAAGGTCCGCGCCGACAGCCAGCACAGCTGGATCGCCGACCTCGTCGAGATCCTCGACACCGCGGGCAGCCCTGAAGAGCTGCTCGAACACACCCGCATGGCGATGTACCAGGATCGCATCTTCGCGTTCACGCCGAAGGGCGAGTTGATCCAGCTGCCCAAGGGTGCGACGCCGATCGATTTCGCCTATGCGGTTCATACCGACCTCGGCGATCAGGCGGTCGGCGCGAAGATCAACGGCCGCGTCGTGCCGCTGTCGACAGTAATCGAGAACGGCGATCAGGTCCAGGTGTTGCGATCCAAGGGGCAGGTGCCGCAGCCGGGCTGGCTCAACTTCGCGATCACGGGCAAGGCGCTGGCCGGCATCCGCCGCCACCTTCGCCATCGCGAACGCGACGAACTGATCGCGCTCGGCCGCAAGCTGTACGACGATATCGTCCAGCGAATGCCGGCGACGATCGGTCCAGATGCACTGGATCATGCGCTCAAGCGGCTGAAGCTCCCTGACGAGTCCGCGCTGCTGGCATCGATCGCCCGCCGCGGCATCTCCGACGCCGCCGTCATGGAGGCGCTGATGCCCGGCTCTGCCGGCGCGGACATGCGCCTGCTTGCCCCGCAGTCGACCGCGATCTCGATCAAGGGGCTGACCGCGGGCGTCGCGTTCGACCTCGCGGAATGCTGCCATCCCGTGCCGGGCGACCGCATCGTCGGTCTGCGCCGCCCCGATGCGGGGATCGAGGTGCATGCGATCGACTGCCGCGTCCTCGCCGAACTTGCCGAGCGCGGCGCGGACGAAACCGACTGGGTCGACGTCGATTGGGGCGACAAGAGCGACGGCGCGGTGGCGCGGATCGCGGTGCAGGTGAAGAACGAACCGGGCGCCTTGGGTATCGTCTCGACGATCATCGGTGCGCACCGGGCGAACATCATCGCGCTACGGCTCGATACGCGCGATTCGATGTTCCACACCAACGTCATCGACGTCGAGGTCCACGACATCCACCAGCTGATGCGCCTGATCGCGGCCCTTCGTGCGGCGGATGCGGTGAACGCGGTGGACCGGGTCTGATCGCATCGGCCGTCATTCCGCATGTGGAACAACTCTGGCCTGATGGCTTTATAGGGTCGTCACCGGGAGAGCATCATGATCCGCCGCTACACCGCCGCCCTGTTCGCGGGCGCCATCTTCATCGCGCCCGTCACGCCTGCCGCCGCACAAGGGACCGTGCGCTCCATTTCGGAAACCGACAAGGCGCAGGGCAGTCAGGCGCATCCGCAGCTGATGGCCGAGTTCGGCGGTGCCTATAAGGGTCCGCAGGCCGCCTTCGTCGAGCGCGTCGGCAAGCGCGTCGCGGTCCAGTCCGGCCTGTCCAATGCGCAGGGCGACTTCACGGTCACCCTGCTCGACTCGCCGGTGGAGAACGCCTTTGCGATCCCCGGCGGCTATGTCTACGTCACGCGCCAGCTGCTCGCGCTGATGAACAGCGAGGCCGAACTGGCATCCGTCCTGGGTCACGAGGTCGGCCATGTCGCCGCCCGCCATGCCGCCGGCCGGCAACGCACCTCGACGATCGGCGCGGTACTGGCGGGCGTGGTCGGCACCGCCGCCGGCAATTCGACGCTGGGTCGCCTCGCCGGCGGCGGCGCACGGACGGCGGCACAGCTCGTGACGCTGAAATACGGCCGCGATCAGGAATATCAGGCGGATGCGCTCGGCGTTCGCTATATCGCTGCGGCGAACTACAATCCCTATGCCGCCGCCGACATGCTCTTCTCGCTCGACCAGTCGAGCGGCATCGCGGCGCAGTCGAGCGGTACCGCGCGTACCCTCCCCGGCTGGGCCTCGACGCATCCCAACGGTCCCGATCGCGTGGCACGCGCCGAACAGCTCGCCAAGGCTACCGCAAAGACGCGCCCGGCAGCGACGCAGGACACCGCCTTCCTGCGCATGCTCGACGGGCTGCCCTATGGCGACGGCAAACAAGGCAAGCAGATGATCCGCATCGTCACCGTGGGGCCGCGCGACACCGTCGCGACGCTTTCCGCACGGATGGCGGTGCCCGACCTGAAGCAGGAGCGGTTCGAGGTCCTGAACGGGCTGACGGAGGACACGCCGGTACGTCCCGGTATGCTGGTCAAGCTGGTAGTCGCCCGCTGACCGTTCACCGCTAGGCCACGTTACGTATGGATGAGGCTCCCCCGACCGGCTAAGGGGGAGCATCATGTATCGCCCCGCGTTGTCCATCGTCATCCCGTGCTATAACGAAGCCGCCTGTCTGGAACTGTTGCACGCGCGTGTGTCCGCCGCAGCGAAGACGGCAGTGGGCGACGATCATGAGATCGTGCTGATCAACGATGGCAGTCGCGACGACAGCTGGGCGGTCATGCAGCGCCTGTCCGCTGCCGACCCCCGGCTGGTCGCGGTCAACCTGTCGCGCAATCATGGGCACCAGCTCGCGCTGACCGCCGGGCTCGATCTGTGTTCGGGCGAACAGATCCTGATCATCGACGCCGACCTGCAGGACCCGCCCGAACTGCTGACCGACATGCGCGCGACGATGGCGGCGCAAGCGGCGGACGTCGTCTATGCGGTGCGCCGCAAGCGGCAGGGCGAGACGATCTTCAAGAAGGCGACGGCCGCCGCTTTCTATCGCGTGCTCGACCGGGTGACGGATACGCCGATCCCGCTCGACACCGGCGATTTCCGGCTGATGAGCCGACGCGCGCTGGATGCCTTGCTGTCGCTGCCCGAACAGGCCCGCTTCATCCGCGGCATGGTCGCATGGGTCGGGTTCCGTCAGGTGCCCTTTCCCTACGATCGCGCCGAACGGCATGCGGGCGAGACCAATTACCCGCTCGGCAAGATGGTAAGGCTGGCATTCGATGCGGTCACGGGTTTCTCGACCGCACCGTTGCGGTTCGCCAGCCATGCATCGGTGATCCTGGCTGGTGCATCGCTGCTCCTGCTCTTTTACATCCTGTGGGGTTTCTTCGAGGGATCGCCGGTGCAGGGCTGGACCTCGACGATGCTCGTCGTAACCGTATTGAGCGCGGTGCAGATGTTCGTGCTGGGGATGATCGGCGAATATCTTGGCCGCCTCTACATCGAATCGAAGCGACGCCCGCTGTATCTGGTCGCCGACATCGCCGGGCCGGTGAAGGGACATTCCACCCTGGGCTTCAACGCCGCGGAGCCGTCCCCGGAGTTCGAGGTGACGGCGCAGCGGGAAGCGGCGGAGTAAGCCCTCCCGGTCCCGCCTCGCAAAGCGGGAGTTTAGAACCGTTCTCGCGAGGCACTCCGTTCAAAGCTCCCTTATCGCAGGCAAGCGCTGTTCAGGATTTCGGCTCCGCGAGCGTGACGATCGACACCCCCGGCGTCAGCGGCACGCGGCCGACCGCATGCCGTTCCAGCCGGAAGATCGTCTCGAACAGCGCGTTGAGCGGTTTGGCGGGAGGCGAATCGTCGCTGTCGTCGCGGCCCGTCAACCGGCCGGCGATACGCGCCGCCGCGGCGAGCGGGAACAGCAGCGAATTGAAATACGTCAGCTTGCGGGGTTTCAGGCCGGCGGCCTCGATCGCCGTCACCAGCGATCCCTTGGAATAACGGCGATGGTGATGGTTCACCACGTCATGCGCGCTCCACAGCCATTGATGGGCCGGCACCGCGATCAGGATCTTGCCGCCGGGCTTGAGCAGGCTCTCCATACCCTTCAGCGCGGCGACGTCATCCTCGATATGCTCGACCACGTCGAGCACCGCGATCAGGTCGTACGCCCCACGCGCCACGCCGGGCAACTCAGGCAACCGCGCGTCGCCGACCGGCTTGCCGAGACGCTCGCTCGCGATCTCGCGCGCCGCCGGGTCGATCTCGATCGCGTCCACGTCGCCGAACGTCGCCAGCATCGGCAGATTGTGCCCGGTGCCGCAGCCGATCTCCAGAATACGCGCGCCCTTCGGCACATTGCCGTACCGCGTCAGGTAATCGCTCAGGATGTCACGACGGGCGCGATACCACCAATGCGTGGAATCATGCGCCGCCATGCGGTCGTAGACGATGCGATCCATATCTTATCCGAATACCCACTGGCGATTGAGCGCGAAGGTGGCGAGCGGCGTGATCAGCACCACCGGGATCAGCGCGACCCACGGCGGCTGGTGCAACAATCCCGTCGCCAGCCAGGTGAAGCCGGCATTGAGCAGCAGGCCGAAGCTCTGCACCGCCAGAAACTTCACATGCTGGCGCCCGCTGGTATCGCGCGTGCCATGGCCCTTGAAGCTCCAGGCGCTGTGCAGGAAGAATCCCGCGATCACCGCTATAAGGAATGCGGGCGGCACCGCCAGCACCGCCAACCGATGCGGCAGCACCCAGGCGGTCAGCGGCAGGTACACCGCGGAATAGATCAGCGTCGATATGCCGCCGGCGATACCGAACCGGACGATCTGCCCGAACATGCCGCTGCGGCGGAGCGCATCGATCCGTGCCTGAACGCCCCTCGCCACCAGTGCTTCCCTCGCCATCGGCCACGCCCTAAAGGCAATACGCCGGGAACGAAACGGTCAATTGAAGGTCGCGCACGTTGAACACACCTCCCCGCGGCCGGTTGGCCGACGAGATCGACCGGCACTGGATCGCGCTGACCCTGATCGCGTGGCTCGCGGTGGCGATCTGGTACGTGTGGAGCGACTGGAATCTGGTGCGCTGGCTGTCGCTGGGCGACACCGACGACAACATGCGCCTGATGCAGGTCCGCGCATGGCTCGGCGGCCAGGGCTGGTACGACCTGCGCAACTATCGGCTCAATCCGCCGGTCGGCTTCGACATCCACTGGAGCCGCATCGTCGATCTGCCGCTCGCCGGCCTCATCCTGTTCTTCCGCCTGTTCACCAGCAACTTCTGGGCGGAACGGCTCGCGTGCGGCATCGCGCCGCTGATCCCGCTATCGATCACCATGCTCGGCGTGGCCGTCACCGTCCGCCGGCTGATCCATCCCCTGGCGTGGCCGCTGGCGATCGTCTTCCTGCTCGGCACCGCCGCAACGATGCTGATGTTCCTGCCCGAACGCATCGACCATCACGGCTGGCAGCTCGCGATGCTCAGCCTCACTGTCGCCGGCCTGTGCGATCCGAAAGGCGCACGCGGCGGCCTGATGGTCGGCCTCGCCAGCGCGGTCAGCCTGTCGATCGGGCTGGAGATGCTGCCCTATTGCGCGATGGCCGGCGCGATCCTCGCGCTGCGCTGGGTCTGGGACCGCGCCGAATCCATGCGGCTACAGGCCTATGCCCTCAGCCTCGGCGGCGGCAGCGCCTTGGGCTTCGCCGCCTTCGCCTCCAACGCCAATTACGCGATGCGCTGCGACGCGCTGACGCCGGTCTGGCTCAGCGTCACCGTCGCGGCGGGCGCGCTGCTGTTCCTGCTCGCCCGGCTCAACCCCGCCTCGCGCGGCGTCCGCATCGGCCTGTCGGTCGCCGCCGGCGCGGTGATCGTCGCGGGCTTCGTCCACTTCTTCCCGCAATGCCTCGGCCGCCCCGAAGGCGTCTCGCCCGAGCTGGAGAAGAACTGGCTCAACAACGTCCGCGAAGCCAAGCCCATCTACAAACACCCCTTCCGCCTCGGCTTCCCGATCGCCGCGCTGCCGATCGTCGGCGTGTTCGGCGTCATCCTCGGCGCGTGGCGCGCACGTGGGACTCGCGCGCTGATCGGCTGGACCGCCGTCGCGCTGTTCGTCACCTTCGCCTGCCTGATGCTGCTGTGGCAGGTCCGCGCCGGCCCCGCGGCGCAATTGCTCGCCGTACCGGGCGCGACCCTGCTCGGCTGGATCGTCCTGCCCTGGCTGCTCAACCACCGCTCGATGCCGGTACGCGTCGGCGGCACGGTGGCGGCATTCCTGATCGTCTCCGGCCTGTTCGCCGGGCTGATCATCAAATACCTGCCCGTCGACCGCCCCAACGCCTATACCAAACGGGTCAACGGCTCGACCGGCAATTGCGTCCGCTACACCGTGCTCAAGGCGCTCGACCGATACCCGGCGCAGACGATCTTCACCTTCACCGATCTCGGCCCTCGGCTGATCACCGTGACCCACCACGACGCCATCGCCGGCCCCTATCACCGCAACGGCGATGCGATCCTCGACGTCCAGCACGCCTTCGGCCGTTCGGCCAACGAAGCGCATGCCATCATCCGCCGCCACGGCGCGACGATGCTGATGGTCTGCCCCAACCATTCGGAATCGACCAACTACCGCGCGCGCAACCCCGGCGGCTTCTACGACCAGCTCGCCCACGGCGAAGTACCAACGTGGCTCACCCCCCTGCCCCTGCCCAAAGGCTCGCCGCTCCGGCTGTTCAAGGTCGATTGAGCGGCCCGCGCAGCGTAGAAAAAAGAGTTTTCACGCGGAGGCGCGGAGGCGCGGAGACGGCGAGCACGCGGCCAGGCCATCCATCCTCACGTTTGTTGCAGAAGCGAAAGGCTGCGCCGCGCGAAACACCCTCCGCGTCTCCGCGTCTCCGCGTGAACCACCTTCTTAAAGCACGGCCTACCGCAAGCTGACCTGCAACCCGTCCATCACGAACTGTACCGCCAGCGCCGCCAGCAGCACGCCCAGCAGCCGCGTGATCACCGCCTCGATCCGCGCGCCCAGCAACCGCATCAGCGGCCCCGCCGCCAGCAATGCGGCGAGCGTCAGCAGCAGGATCGCGCCCAAAGCGGCGAGCACGACCGCGGTCGCCTCGATTCCATTGGTGCGCGCCATCAGCAGCATCACCGATGCGATCGATCCCGGTCCGGCGATCATCGGCATCGCCATCGGGAAGATCGACACGTCCTCCACCTCGGGATCGGCAGCCACGACTGCGGCCCGATCCTCACGTCGCTGCGTGCGCTTCTCGAACACCATTTCCAGCGCGATCAGGAACAGCATGATGCCGCCGGCGATGCGGAAGCTCGCGAGACTGATGCCCAGCCCGTGCAACAGGTCCTCGCCGACCAGCGCGAACACCAGCAGGATCGCCGATGCGACGCCGACCGCACGGAACGCCATCGCGCGTCGCTGCGTCGGGGATGCGCCCGACGACAGCCCGGCATAGATCGGCGCACAGCCGAGCGGATCGATGATGACGAAGAAGGTGATCAGCGTCGTGACGAACAGCTCGATCACAGCATTGCCTCCACCCCGTCGCGCCGGCAGGCGGAGACATAGGTGTTGCGGATCAGGCAGGCGATCGTCATCGGCCCGACCCCGCCCGGCACCGGCGTGATCGCTCCCGCGACCTCCCGTGCCGAGGCGAAGTCGACATCGCCGACCAGTCCTGCGTCGGTGCGATTGATGCCGACGTCGATGACGGTCGCGCCGGGCTTGATCCAGTCGCCCTTGATGAATTGCGGAATGCCGACCGCGGCGACGACGATGTCCGCCTGTCGGGTATGTGCGAACACGTCGCGGGTGCGGCTATGGACGATCGTGACGGTGCAGCTCTGCTGGAGCAGCAATTGCGCCATCGGCTTGCCGACGATGTTGGACCGGCCAACGACCACCGCCTCCAGCCCCGCCAGATGCGGGTGGATGTCCTTCAGCAGCATCAGGCACCCCAGCGGCGTGCACGGCACGAACCCCTCCGCCCCGATCGCCAGTCGCCCGGCGTTGACCGGGTGGAATCCGTCGACATCCTTGTCCGGATCGATCGCGAGCAGCACCGCCTGCGCATCGATATGCGCGGGCAACGGCAACTGGACGAGGATGCCGTCCACTGCCGCATCGACGTTCAGCCGCTCGACCAACGCGAGCAATGTCGCGGAATCGGTATCGGCAGGCAGGCGATGCTCGAAGCTTTCCATGCCGGCGTCGCGCGTCGCCTTGCCCTTGTTGCGGACGTAGACGGCGGACGCAGGGTCCTCGCCGACCAGCACGACGGCGAGGCCCGGCGCACGGCCGGTGTGCTCGCGGAAGCTGGCGACATGGGCGGCGATGCGGGTGCGCAGGGCGAGGGCATGCGCCTTGCCGTCGATGATCGTGGCGGTCATGCTGCGGCCCCATAGCGACCGGCGGCAATCTTCGCCAGCATAGGAGTCCTCAGATCGCGCCGTTCGACATCAGGCTGACGGCGATGTTCGGCAATATGACGCTGTCGAGGATGCGGATGACGATCAGCACGACCAGCGGCGCAAGGTCGATGCCGCTGATATTCGGCAGCACCCGGCGCAGCGGGCGGTACATCGGCTCGGTCAGCCGATCGAGCCCGTAGTGCAGCGAACTGACGAAGTTGTTCGACGTATTGATGACGTTGAACACGATCAGCAGCGACAGGACGAACTGGACCATGATGATCCACCAGACCACGTTCAGCAGCACCTGGATGATCTGGATAAGGGTAAGCGCGATCACGCGAGGCTCCGGGGGTTAGGGTTCGGACCGGACGTAGCGGGTTCGGGCGTCGGGGAACATACCCAAAGTCCTCCCCTCGCGGGGAAGGACTTGGGCGCTACGCGTGAACCAGGGTCCCTGCGCCGGCCGACGTGAAAATCTCCAGCAACATCGCATGCGGTACGCGGCCGTCCAGGATCACGGCGGCGTCTACCCCGGATTCGACCGCGGCGACGCAGGTATCGACCTTGGGGATCATCCCGCCGCTGATCGTGCCGTCCGTCTTCAGCGCGGCGATGCGCGCCGGATCGAGATCGGTCAGCAGTCGCTTGTCCTTGTCGAGCACCCCCGCGACATCGGTCAGCAGGAAGAAGCGCGATGCGCCCAGCGCGGCGGCGATCGCCCCGGCCATGGTGTCGGCGTTGATGTTGTACGTATGGCCGTCCGCACCCAACGCGATCGGCGCGACGACCGGGATGATGCCGCTGCCCGACAGCGTGTCGAGGATCGTCCGGTCGACCGCCACCGGCTCGCCGACGAAGCCCAGATCGACGTGACGCTCGATTCCCTGCAACGTATCGGGCGTGTCCCTGCCGACCTTCATCGCGGTGACCAGATTGGCGTCCTTGCCCGAGATCCCCACAGCCCGACCGCCGGCCTGCCCGATCCAGGCGACGATCTCCTTGTTGATCGATCCCGCCAGCACCATTTCCGCAATCCGCGCCGTCTCCGCATCGGTGACGCGCAGGCCGTCGACGAAGCGCGATTCGACCCCGAGCCGCTTCAGCATCGCGCCGATCTGCGGCCCGCCGCCGTGCACGACGACCGGGTTGATGCCGACCGCCTTCAACAGCACCACATCCTCCGCGAAATCGCGCGCGAGTTCGGGGTCGCCCATCGCATGGCCGCCATATTTAACGACGAAGGTCTGGCCCGCGTAGCGTTGCAGGTACGGCAGCGCCTCGGTCAGGGTTTCGGCCTTGGCGAGCAGCGCGGCGGTGGCGGTGGAGTCGGTCATGGATCGCGCCTGTAGCGGCGGATCAGCCGGCTTCAAAGTCCGGCGTCAAAACGCCTTGCGATCCAGTCGCCGGCCCAGCGCGACCAGCCCGGTGATCATCAACGGCATCAGCACGATCGACAGGATCACCTTGGTCGCCATCTGACCCGCCATCAGGCCAAGGATCGGGCGTTCGCCGTAGAACGAGATCGAGATGAACAGCAATGTATCGATGATCTGGCTGATGACGCTGGCGATGATCCCGCGCAACCAGACCAGCCGCCCCTCGCCGCGCGACAATTTGGAAAAGATCAGGACGTTGAGCGTCTGCGAGATGCCGTAGGAGATCAGCCCGGCGATCATCATCCGCGCGCTCTGGCCGACGACGACCGGAAAGGCCTCGATCGCCGGCGGGTACATGCCGGGATCATGGGGCAGCGCGATGACGATCTGGATCAGCGCCGCCGATACCAGCAGCGGCACGAAGCCGAGCCGGACCAGCGACGTGGCGACCTTTTGCCCGAACAGCTCGGCGATGGCGCTGGAGAGCGCGACGAGGATCAGGAACGCGAAGATCCCCGCCTCCACCGCCAGCGGCCCGAGCGCGACCTGCTTCACGCCGAGCACACCGGCGATGCAGACCATGCCGCCATACAGGACGGAAAAGACGAACAGCGCGCGGGGAATGGCGACAGGCGCGGCGGCGGGAGGGATTTGCATCGCCACGACGCTAGCGCGTTTCCGCGACCGGGCAAATACTTCCGCGGTCCATGGCGAAGGGCCAGCCCTCCACACATCCTTCGTGACTGTGGAACGTATCGGCGGCCAACCCCGCGCAGATAGGCTTCTTCCATCCCTTGCAGGGAGGGGAGTCGAGAAGCGCGAAGCGGTGGCCAATCCGCTCTGGCCTCACGGAAAAGCGGCTGTATGCTGGCCTGTCGCTGCCGGGGGGCCGCGGCGGTTCATTCCCGCGGGTTGATTGATGCATCGTATCCTGATCGGCATTGCCGGCATTCTCGTCATTCTCGGTATCGCCTTCGCGTTGTCGACCGATCGCCGGGCGATCCGGCTGCGCGTCGTCGGCGCGGCGTTCGCGTTGCAGGCGCTGATCGCGACGATCGTGCTCTACTGGGGACCGGGACGGCAGGCGCTGGCGGGTGCCTCCGCGGGCGTCTCCGCGCTGCTCGGCTATTCGCAGAAGGGCACCGAATTCCTGTTCGGCAAGCTCGCGACGCCCGAGATCGGCGGCCAGAGCTTCGCCATCGCCGCCCTGCCGGTCATCATCTTCTTCGCCAGCCTCGTCTCGATCCTCTACTATCTCGGCGTGATGCAGCTGGTGGTGCGCTGGGTCGGCGGCGCGATCGAGAAGGTCGTCGGCACCTCCAAGGTCGAATCGCTGTGCGCCGCCGCCAACATCTTCGTCGGCCAGTCGGAATCGCCGTTGGTGATCCGCCCTTATCTCGCTGGCCTGACGCCGCCGCAATTGTTCACGGTGATGACCAGCGGCATGGCCGGCGTCGCCGGCACCATCCTGGCGGCCTATGCCTCGATGGGCATCCGCATCGAATACCTCCTCGCCGCCAGCTTCATGGCGGCGCCGGGCGGCATCCTGATGGCGAAGATCATCATGCCCGATCGGAGCGTCGCGCCCGAAGGCGAATTGCCGCTCGGCGACCAGCCCGATGAAGCCCGCCAGATCGCGCTCGCCGAACACCGGATCAGCGGCGCCGGCCCCGCCGCGCTGCTGCCGGAGGGCACGCCGGGCGAGCCGTTGCCCGATGCCAGCCACGACGAGGAAAAGCCCGCCAATCTGATCATGGCCGCGGCTCAGGGCGCGCAGACTGGCGTGCGGCTGGCCGTGGCGGTCGGTGCGATGGTGCTGGCCTTCGTCGCACTGGTCGCGCTCGCCAACGGGCTGCTGGGCGGCCTCGGCAACATGGTCGGCCTGCCCGGCCTCAGCTTTCAGGCCCTGCTGGGCTATGTCTTCCAGCCGGTGATGTTCCTGCTCAACGTGCCATGGAACGAGGCAGCGATCGCCGGCGGGCTCTTCGGCGAGAAGATCGTGCTCAACGAATTCGTCGCGTACATCGATCTCGGCCAGCAGACGGCGCTGTCGCCGCGCACGGTGGCGGTGGTCACCTTCGCACTGTGCGGGTTCGCCAATTTCTCGTCGATCGCGATCCAGATGGCGGTGACCGGCAGCCTCGCCCCGAACCAGCGGCCGATGATCGCCAAACTCGGCCTGCGCGCGCTGGCCGCGGGCAGCCTCGCCAATCTGATGTCGGCGGCGCTCGCCGGGTTGCTGATCGGCTGATCGACCGCGCGTGACGGGCCTCAAGCGCACGTTGGGGTCCGGCCAGCTCGCGATGATCGCGATCGGCGGCGCGGTCGGCACCGGGCTGTTCCTGGGCAGCGGCTTCGCGATCGGGCTCGCCGGGCCCGCCGTGCTGGTGAGCTATGCCATCGGTGGGCTTATCACGCTGGCGCTGATGGGCTGCCTTGCCGAGATGACGGTGGCGGACCCGGCGACCGGATCGTTCGGGCTGTTCGCCGAGCGCTATCTCGGCCGGTTCGCCGGCTTCCTCGTCCGCTACGCCTATGTCACCTGCATCATCCTCGCGATCGGGACCGAGGTGACGGCCGTCGCGATCTACATGCGCTACTGGGCACCCGACGTGCCGGGCCTGTGGTGGATCGCGGGCTTCGCGCTCGCGCTGCTCGCGGTGAACCTTGCCAGCGTGCGGCTGTTCGGCGCGGTCGAGTACGTCTTTTCCGCCATCAAGATCGCCGCGATCGTGGCGTTCGTCGCCGTCGGGCTGTGGGTGATCGCACGCAGTGGGGTCGGGCTGAGCCATTACACCATGGACGGCGGTTTCGCGCCGCACGGGATCGGCGGCATCTGGACCGCCGTCATCGTATCGATCTTCAGCTATCTCAGTATCGAGATGATCGCCGTTGCCGCGGGCGAGGCACGCGATCCGGAGCGGGCGATCGTGAAGGCGTTCCGTTCGACGATGCTGCGGCTGGCGCTGTTCTACCTCGGCAGCCTTGCGGTGATGCTGGCGATCGTGCCGTGGACGCAGGCCGGAACCGCGACCAGCCCGTTCGTCACGGTGATGCAGGCGACCGGCGTGCCCTATGCGGCGGGGATCATCAACGCGGTGGTCCTGATCGCGGCCCTGTCGGCGATGAACAGCCAGCTCTACACCGCCTCGCGGATGTTGTTCAGCCTCGCCGAAAGCGGTCTCGCGCCTGCTGGCCTCGCGCGGGTGAACGGACGCGGCGTGCCGGTGGGGGCGCTGCTGGTATCGGCGGCGGGGATCGGCGTCGCGGGCGGCGTCTATGCGTGGCGGCCCGATGCGGCATTCGGGGTGATGATCGCGGTGTCGATCTTCGGTGCGCTGTTCACCTGGGGCATGATCTTCGTCACGCATCTGGCGTTCCGGCGGGTACACGGCGCGCCGACGGCATTCCGGATGTGGGGCTATCCGTGGACCAGCCTCGCCGGTGCGGGGTCGATCCTCGCGATATTGGCGACGACGCCGTTCACCGGACCGTTCGCGCTGACGCTGGCGTACGGGGTGCCGTTTCTTGTGGTGCTGAGCGCGGTGTACGTCGTGCGGTTCCGCTGATCTCACTCCGTCATCCCGGCGAACGCCGGGACCCATGGACGCACGCGGCTGATGATCGCGCTACACCATGGGCCGGTCGAACCCATGGGTCCCGGCGCTCGCCGGGATGACGGGGTTTGAGGGTATGCGAACACCCGAAACATCGTCATCCTCGCGGAGGCGGGGATCCATATTGGCTGACGACGCGGCTTCATAGTAGAGCCTGCGCCCATGGATCCCCGCCTGCGCAGGGATGACGAACGATCGGCCTACTCCCCAGTCCGCGTCTTCACCCGGTTCGGCAGGTCCTTGCCCTTCGTCCGGCGCGAGGGCAGCTGCACCGGGTTCTTCTTCTTCCACTCCTTGAAGGTCATCGGACCTTCCGGCGTATCGACCATCGTATCGTCCAGGCTCATCGCATCGTCCTCAGCGCGTCGGCTCCGGCGTCGGGCCGCTGTAATCGTAGAAACCGCGTCCGGTTTTCCGCCCGTACCAGCCCGCCTCGACGTACTTCACCAGCAACGGCGCAGGCCGGAATTTGGGATCGCCGGTCCCCTCGAACAACACCCGCGTGATCTCCAGACAGGTATCCAGCCCAATGAAATCCGCCAGCGTCAGCGGCCCCATCGGATGGTTGAGGCCCAATTGGCACGCGAGGTCGATATCGCGGATCGTCGCAACGCCCTCGCCGAGCGCGAAGATCGCCTCGTTGATCATCGGCATCAGCACGCGGTTGACGATGAAGCCCGGCGCATCGTTGGCGCGGACCACCGCCTTGCCCAGCCGATCGGCATAATCCTCGATGACCGCAACGGTCGCGTCCGACGTCGCCAGCCCGCGGATCACCTCGATCAGCCCCATCACCGGCACCGGGTTGAAGAAATGCACGCCGATGAACCGCTGCGGATCGGGCGAGCTCTGCGCCAGCCGCGTGATCGGGATCGACGAGGTGTTCGATGCCAGCACCGCATCCGCCGCCAACACCGCGCCGACATCCTTGAAGATCGCGCGCTTGATCTCTTCACGCTCCGTCGCCGCTTCGATCACCAACCCGCAGTCGCCCATCGTCGCGACGCCGGCGACGGCGTCGATGCGCGCGAGCGTCGCATCCCGGGTGGCGGCGTCGATCTTCTCCTTCTCGACCGCGCGGGCGAGCTGTTTGGCGATGCCCGCCTTGCCGGCCTCGGCACGCTCCTGCGACACGTCGGTGAGGATGACGCGATAGCCCGCCGCCGCCGATACCTGCGCGATACCCGCGCCCATCTGGCCCGCTCCGATGACTCCGACTGCCCGCATGTCACTCTCCTTGTCCGTTTGCCGCGCCATAGCGTCTTTGACGGGCGCCGCCACCCGGATCAGGGCGCCGGGCGCTCTGCCTGCGCCTCGGCGAGGTAGAGCGCGAACAGGCCGTCCGGGTCGGTCCATTCGTGGATCGGCGTCCAGCCGCCCGAGCGCAGAAGGATGCGCGCATCGCGCGATCCGTATTTATGGCTGTTCTCGGTATGCACGCTCTCGCCGGCCGCGAGGGCGAAGGGTCGCCCGTCGACGGTGAATTCGACATCGCGGGTAGCGACCAGGTGCATCTCGATCCGCGCGCGATCGTCGTTCCAGCGCGCTTCGTGGCGGAAGGCATGGATCGGTATCGTGCCGTCCAGTTCGCGGTTGATCCGTTCGAGCAGGTTGAGGTTGAACGCCGCCGTCACGCCGTCCTCGTCGTCATAGGCGGCGACCAGCGTCGCTTCATCCTTGATCCGGTCCATGCCGACCAGCAGCATCGCACCCTCGCCCAGCGACGCCCGCATCGTCCGCAGCAGATCGACCGCCATCAACGGGATCATGTTGCCGATCGTCGACCCGGGGAAGAAACCCAGCTTCGGCGTGTCTGCGACGGTATGCGGCAGCGTGAGCGGCCGCATGAAATCGGCCTCGAACGGCAGCACCAGCAGGTCGGGGAATTGCGCCGACAATATGCGCGAGGATTCACGCAGGAAGTCGCCGGAGATATCGATCGGCACATACGCGGACGGCGCAGTGCAGCGCAGCAGCAACGGTGTCTTGACCGACGATCCCGATCCGAATTCCACGACCGCGCGTCCGCGCCCGGCGATCTCCGCCACTTCCGGACAAATCCGGTCGAGGATCGCCGTCTCGGTCCGTGTCGGATAATATTCCCGCAGCGCCGTGATGTCCTCGAACAATTCCGACCCGCGCCGGTCATAGAACCAGCGGGCCGGAATCGCACGCGGGCGGCGCTCAAGTCCTGCCAGCACGTCGGCGCGGAACTGCGGATCGGCCAGCCTCTGCTCGCCGTCCTCCATTTCGGGCTTCAGCATTCAGAGGTCCTTGGCGAGCCGGACGCCGGTGAATTGCCAGCGCTGGTGAGGATAGAAGAAATTGCGGTAACTGGCGCGCGCATGGCCGCGCGGGGTGGCGCAACTGCCGCCACGCAGCACGAACTGCCCGCTCATGAACTTGCCGTTATATTCGCCGACCGCACCCTCGACCGCACGGAAACCGGGATAGGGGCGGTAGGCGCTGCCCGTCCATTCCCAGACATCGCCGAAGAAGGCGGGGGCGTTCGCCGCGGGCCGGGGTTCGACGGCACCGGCCCTGTCCATCTGGTTGCCGCCGGCGGCGTCATGGGATTGCGCCGCCGCTTCCCATTCGAACTCGGTCGGCAAACGCGCGCCGACCCAGCTGGCATAGGCGTCCGCCTCGAAGAAGCTGACGTGCGTCACCGGGGCGGCGGGGTCGATCGGACGGCGGCCGTCGAGGCCCATGCGCGTCCACGTTCCGTCGCGCTCTTCCCAGTAGAGCGGCGCAACGATGCCTTCTGCCTTCACCCAGGCCCAGCCATCGGCAAGCCAATGGGCGGGATCGCGGTATCCGCCATCGGCGATGAACGCGCTCCATTCGCCGTTGGTGACGGTGCGATCCGCGAGCGCATGGCCGGTCAGCAGCGCGTCATGCCGCGGCCCTTCGCAATCGAAGGCGAATCCGTCGCCGTCATGCCCGATCTGCACGATCCCCGCATCGCGTTCGATCCAGCCGATCGGCGCCGGCACCGCCACCGGCACCTTGGGTGCGGGCGGCCAGATCGCCGGTTCGAGCGGGTTCTCGCCGAACAGGTGCAGCAGATCGGTGACCAGCAGTTCCTGATGCTGCTCCTCGTGATGGCATCCCAGCGCGACCAGCTCCAGCGCCACATCCGGCAGGTCGGGCAGCGCCGCCGCCATCGCGGCGTCGACATGGGCGCGATACGCGCGGACCTCGTCCAGCGTGGGCCGGGTGATCATGCCACGGCGGTCCCGCGCGTGGCGGCGCCCTTCCGCTTCGTAATAGCTGTTGAACAGGAACGGGAATCGCTCGTCGTGCAGTCGATAACCGGGAACATGGTCGCGCAGCACGAACGTCTCGTAAAACCATGTCGTATGCGCAAGATGCCACTTACCCGGTGAAGCGTCGGCCATCGACTGTACGGTGGCATCGGCATCCGACAGCGGCTCGGTCAATGCCAATGTCAGGGCGCGTACCGCCTGATAGCGGCCTGCCAGTGCCTGACCCGGATTGGGAGCGACCTTCAGCATGATGGAACCCTCCCCGGGCGTATTAACGCAAGTTGGGAAAGCGCACGAGATCGGAAAGGGTTGCACCGGCAACGCAGGTTCATACCGCGAGACGGCGACGATCAGCAATCAACGGCGGTCAGCGGCTGGCACCCGGCTTCCACAATATGTCGCCGCCCGCAGCGGCGTTCACTGCACGCGCCGCGACGAACAGCCAGTCGGACAATCGATTGAGATAGGCCAGCGCCGGTGCGTTCAGCCATTCGACCGCCACCGCGCTCCGTTCCGCACGTCGCACGATCGCACGCGCCAGATGCAAAGCCGCAGCGGCGGGATCGCCGCTCGGCAGGACGAAACTGGTCAGTGGCACCAGACCGGCGTTCATCGCATCGATTTCCGCCTCAAGCCGCGCGACCTGTTCGGGCGTGATCCGCAGCGCGCCCGCCATATCCGCCGGTGTCGCGATGTCCGCACCAAGATCGAACAGGTCGTTCTGGATCACCAGCAGCCGCACCGCCAGGTCGTGTATGCCTAGCGCCGCCATCGCCACGCCGATCGCACTGTTCGCCTCGTCGACATCGCCGATAGCCGCCATCACCGGCTCCGCCTTCGACACGCGCGACCCGTCGACCAGACCCGTCGTTCCAGCATCGCCGGTCCGCGTGTAGATGCGATTGAGCTTGACCATCTAACCGATCAGGTACGGCCGGCCGCGAACAGGATCACCACGACGATCAGGATTGCCAGCGCCTGGAAGAAGATGCGTTGCTGCATCATGCGATTGGACTTCAGCGAAGCGGCCGACGGCCCCTCGCCGCCACGAACCTGAGCATGGCTTTCCTGAAGGAAGGCGATGACGCCGCGGACCAGAGCGACCACCGTCGCCAGCATCGCCGCGATCAGCAGAATGACGAGGAACGTGTTCATGCGTCTTATCTAGGCATCGCGTGCAGTAAAGCCAATGGGAAGTCGCCCCGCGCGCAAACCGGCGGCGAGTTCGACTCCGTCCACTCCGGCTGCGCGCATGTCGGCCAGCGCAGGCACGCCGTTGCGCTTGGCCAGCCGCTCGCCATCCGGCCCCAGCAGCAGATCGTGATGACGATAGACCGGCGTCGGCAATCCCAGCAGTGCCTGGAGCAGCCGGTGAATATCGGTCGCCCGGAACAGGTCTCGTCCGCGCACCACGTCGGTCACACGCTGCGCCGCATCGTCGACCGTCACCGCGAGATGATAGCTCGCAGGCGCATCCTTGCGCGCCAGCACGACATCGCCGAACGCCATCGGCTCGGCAATCTGCGTTCCGACCACCAGATCGTTCCACGTCAGCAATCCCGCATAAGCAACTGCTCCCGCCATATCCAGACGCCACGCGTGCGCCTGCCCCGCCGCGACCCGCGCCGCAGCCGCACCCGGATTGAGCCGCCGGCATGTTCCCGGATAGACCAGTCCATCCGGCCCACGATGCGGCGCGCTGACGCTCGCGGCGATATCCGCGCGCGTGCAGAAGCACGGATAGAGCAACGCCCGCCCCCGCAGATCCGCCAGCGCCCGCTCGTACTCGTCCAGCCGCGCCGACTGTCGTACCACCGGCCCGTCCCACGCGAGTCCCAGCCAAGCGAGGTCTTCGACGATCCCCGCAACATGCTCCTCACGGCTGCGGGTTCCGTCGATATCCTCGATCCGCAGCAGGAACGCGCCTCCTTCTGCACGCGCATGATCGTGCGCCTGGATTGCCGCGAAAGCATGACCGAGATGCAGGCGCCCGGTGGGACTCGGCGCGAACCGGCTGACGACGCTCATCGCCTTTCGTCGCCACGATCAACGCAGACCGCTTGACCATCGTCGGTCCGCCGTGCTGTCATACCGGTGTCACTCTCGTGGGCGACACGGCCTGCGGGTAATCCGTGGGAGGAGCCGTGTTTCATCCCGATCTGATCCGTCATCCCGATTCGTGTCCGGCGCTCGTCCTGAACGCGGACTATACGCCCCTGTCCTATTATCCGCTCAGCGTGTGGCCGTGGCAGACCGCGATCAAGGCGGTATTCCTCGATCGTGTCGATATCGTCGCGCATTACGAACGCGCCGTGCGCAGCCCTACCGCAGAGATCAAGCTGCCGTCGGTGATCGCGCTCAAACAATATGTCCGTCCTTCGGCGTTCCCGGCGTTCACCCGCTTCAACCTGTTCCTGCGCGACCGGTTTTCATGTCAATATTGCGGCGTAGGTCGCGATCTGACGTTCGACCATGTCGTTCCCCGCGCGCAAGGCGGCCGGACGACGTGGGAAAATGTCGTCACCGCCTGCGCGCCCTGCAACCTGAAGAAGGGCGGGCGGACGCCAAAACAGGCGCATATGCCGCTCTACGTCGAACCGATCCGGCCGACAAACTGGCATTTGCAGGAACATGGCCGCGCCTTTCCGCCCAACTATCTCCACGACACGTGGCACGACTGGCTCTACTGGGACGTTGAGCTGGAAGCATGATCGAAGGGGGTCTGGTGTGCACAAGGTGATGTTGGTGGCCGCACTGGGCGTGGCCTTGGCCGGTTGCGGCTCGCGCGACGACAAGGCGGCGCAGGCGGACGCCAATGCGGCAGGCTTCGTGCCCCCGGCCGTGACCAGCCGTGTCGATTTCTCCAGCGCGATGGAGCGCCGCTTCCGGAATCTCGATCGCAACGGTGACGACCGGCTCGACCCTTCGGAACTGCCGCGTCAGGACAGCCGTCTGATGAATCTCGATCGCAACAAGGATGGCGAGATCAGCCTGATCGAATGGGGCGAAGGTACGTTGAAGCGGTTCGACCAGATGGATCTCAACCGCGACGGCACGGTCACCTCGGAAGAGGAAAACGAATGGCGTACCGCCCGCGCCGAGGGCCGCCGCCCCGCAGGTGCGGCGACGCCGCCCGTGCTGGGTGATACGCTGAGCAATCAGGGTACGACGGCACGGTAATCCGTCGAGATCGATCGTCTGGACACGCAATTTCCCATCCGGCAAACGCCGGAATGGCGGATGGTGGAAGGCCGCGGCAAGGGCGGCGGTGGCTGGTGAAGGACACGATGCGACTTGGCCAGTTGCCTCCGCACAACCCCCGCTTCCCGCGGACAAACCCCATACCCTGTTGACCCCGCCGCTACCGCAGCGCAGCATATCGCGCATGGCTACCGTCGACCCCGCTTCGCTCCCCCCCATCGCCAACAACCCGGATGTCCGGTTCCTCGGCGCAAAGCTGGGCGACGTCATCCGTGCCTATGGTGGCGACGCCTTGTTCGAGGCGACGGAGTCCATCCGCCGTGCTTCGGTCGAACGGCATCGCGGCTCGGGTAACAGCGATGCGATCCACCGCCATCTGCAGGATCTGGGCCTCGACGAGACGCTGGATTTCGTTCGCGGCTTCATGCTGTTCTCGATGCTCGCCAATCTGGCCGAGGATCGTCAGGGGATCGCCGCCGAACAGGGCGCCGACGTTGCCGCCGCTATCGCGACGCTGGAGGGCGAAGGCATCGACCGGGCCGCGATCCAGCGCCTGCTCGCTCATGCGCTGATCGTCCCGGTGCTGACTGCGCACCCGACCGAGGTGCGCCGCAAGAGCATGATCGACCACCGCAATCGGATCGCGCAGCTGATGACGCTGAAGGATGCCGGCCGCGACGAAACGCCCGACGGCGACCGGGTCGAGGATGCGATCACCCGCCAGATTGCCTTGCTCTGGCAGACGCGCGTGCTGCGCCGCGAGCGGCTGTACGTTACCGACGAGGTCGAAACCGCGCTCAGCTACATGCGCGACGTGTTCCTGCCGGCGCTGCCCGCGCTCTACCAGCGCTGGGACCGCGCCTTCGGCGAGCGCGTGCCGAGCTTCGTCAAACCGGGGAGCTGGATCGGTGGTGACCGCGACGGTAATCCCTTCGTTACCGCCGATTCGCTGCGCACCGCGCTCGGCCGCGCGTGCGAGGCGGTGCTCGGCTTCTACCTCGACGCAGTGCATGCGCTCGGCGCGGAGCTGTCGATCTCGACCCAGCACGTCCCCGTCGATGCCGCGGTCGAGGCATTGGCGGATGCGAGCGGCGACACCGCCGCAAGCCGCTCCGACGAGCCCTACCGCCGTGCTCTGTCCGGTATCTACGCCCGCCTCGCCGCGACGCACCTCGCGCTCACCGGCAAGCCCGCCGCGCGGCCCGGCCATCTCACCGGAGAGGCGTATCCCGACCCGCAGGCGTTCCGCGCCGACCTCGTCGCTATCGCGCACGGCCTGTCGACCGCAGGCGCGCTCAAGACCGGCGGCGCGCTCGGCCGGCTGATCAGGGCGGTCGAGACGTTCGGCTTCCACCTCGCGACGCTCGACCTGCGCCAGAACAGCGCGGTGCATGAACGCGTCGTCGCCGAACTGCTCAAGACCGCCGGCGTCGAGGACGATTATCTCAGCCTCGACGAGGACGCCCGCGTCGCCCTCCTGTGCCGCGAACTCGCCCATGCCCGGCCGCTCGCCAGCCGCTTCACGACCTATTCCGAAGAGACCGATTCCGAACTCAAGATCGTGCTCGCAGCAGCGGAGGCGCACGCCAAATACGGACCGGCTTGCATCACCAACTATATCGTCTCGATGGCGCAGTCGGTGTCCGACCTACTCGAGATCAACGTGCTGCTGAAGGAGGTCGGCCTCTACCGTCCCGGCGACGAGCCCGGCGCCGCGATCATGGCGGTGCCCCTGTTCGAGACGGTCGGCGATCTGGAGGCCGCGCCAGCGATCATGACTGCTTGGTTCGACCTGCCGGAGATCGCCGCGATCGTCTCCACGCGCGGGCATCAGGAGGTGATGATCGGCTATTCGGACAGCAACAAGGACGGCGGCTATCTGACCTCCACCTGGCAGCTGTCCAAGGCCTCCACCGCGCTGAAGCCGGTGTTCGAGGCGGCGGGCGTCGGCATGCAGCTGTTCCACGGCCGCGGCGGCGCGGTTGGGCGCGGCGGCGGCAGTGCCTTCGCCGCGATCCGCGCGCAGCCCGTCGGCACGGTGCAGGGCCGCATCCGCATCACCGAACAGGGCGAGGTGATCGCCGCCAAATACGGCACGCGTGAAAGTGCGATGACCAATCTGGAGGCGATCGCCTCGGCCACGCTGCTCGCCAGCCTGGAGCCCGAGCGGCTGTCCAATGCCGAGAATGACCAATTCGCCGGTGCGATGGATGCGCTATCCAACACCGCCTTCCACGCCTATCGCGACCTCGTTTACGGTACGGAAGGCTTCCGCACCTTCTTCCGCCAGATGACCCCGATCGGCGAGATTGCCGGCCTGAAGATCGGCAGCCGCCCCGCCAGTCGCAAGAAATCCGACGCGATCGAGGATCTGCGCGCCATCCCCTGGGTGTTCAGCTGGGCGCAGGCCCGCGTCATGCTGCCCGGCTGGTACGGCGTCGGTCAGGCGCTGGCGGCGTTCGAGGACAAGGGGCTGCTCAAGGAGATGGCGCAAGGCTGGCCGCTGTTCGCCTCCAGCCTCGCCAACATGGAGATGGTGCTGGCGAAATCGGACATCGAGATCGCCGGCTATTATGCCGAACTGGTCGAGGACGAGACGCTGCGCACCACGATCTTCACCCGCATCCGCGACGCCTGGCACCAGACGCATGACGGCCTGCTCGAAGTGACCGGTCAGACCCGCCTGCTCGAAAAGCATCCCGCCCTCGACGCTTCGATCCGCCTGCGCCTGCCGTATATCGAGCCGCTCAACCTGCTCCAGATCGAACTGATGAAACGCCACCGCGCCGGCGAGGACGACCCCCGCATCGGCGAAGGCATCCTGCTGTCGATCAACGCCGTCGCGACGGCACTGCGCAACTCAGGGTGAAAACACTCACCCTCCCACCGTCATGCCAGCGCAGGCTGGCATCTCCCGCGGCTCCATCCTGAAATGGGCGGTAGGGTCTACATCATGGCGAGCAAGCCACACAGCATGCTCTACATCGGCGTGACCGGCTATCTCGCCGCCCGCGTAGAGCAGCACCGCCGCGACGTCGGCTCGGCCTTCTGCCGCCGCTACGGGATCGAGACGCTGGTTTACGCGGAGCCCGCCGAACGCATCGAAGTCGCCATCGCCCGAGAAAATATCCTGAAAGCCTGGAAACGCGAGTGGAAATCTGCCTGATCGAAACCGCTAACCCTGAGTGGTTGGACCTGTTCGACACGATCGCCTGAGGCGAAAGGCCCCAGCCTGCACTTAGGGGACAACTTCTTCTAAACGTCACCCCAGCGAAGGCTAGGTCTCCCGCCGCAAACCCACGAACCCGACCAAACCGCCCGAACACCACCTACGCCAAAAACGGTGCCGCCACCTCCGGACGCACCCGCAGCAACCGCCCCGTCGCGCGCTCCAGCAGCGCCCAGGTCGTCACCGCCTCCACCTTCACCTTACCGTCAGCCCCCAGAAACCGCACGTGGCGATCGAACCGCGCGCCTTTCGGCGGCTCCGGCACCCACGTCTCGCCCGTCACCGTCTCGCCCGCCGACACGTTCCCGCGATAGTCGATCTCATGCCGGGTCACGACCCACACCAGCGTATCGACATGCTCCACCGGCGCCACCGCCTGCCAATGCGCGACCGCGATCTGCTGGATCCACTGGACCCACACCGCATTGTTGACGTGGCCGAGTTCGTCGATGTCCTCTGCGGCGGCGGTGATCGCCAGTGTGAAGCGCCCGCTCATGCGTCGCGGCTCCGCCACCAGCGCACCGCGCCGAACACCGCGCCCAGCACGATCGCCGCGAGCGCGACCCACAGCCACTGCCGGCCATGCGGGCGATAGCGACCGAGCAGCTCCGCAACGCCGGTGCCGAACACATAGCCCAGGCCGGTGAACAGCGTTGCCCACACCGCCGCCGACGCCGCGTTGATGCACAGGAACGTGCGCGTCGGCACGTGGCTGGTGCCGATCGCGATCGGGCTGACCGTGCGCAGCCCGTAGAGGAAGCGGAAGGCGAAGATGAAGCCGATCGGATGCCGCTCCAGCGTCTGCAACGCCTTGGCGAAGGCGGGCTTGCCCTGCGCGCGTTTGACCCAGCGATGCTCGCGGAAGCGGCGGCCGGCGGCGAAGAACGCCTGGTCCGCGACGAACGAGCCGGTCGCCGCCGCGATCATCGTCCCGGGCAGCGACAGCAATCCCTCGTGCGCGAACAGTCCGCCGGCGAGCACCATCGTCTCGCCTTCGATCCCCGCGCCGAGGAATACCGCGGCCAGCCCGTATTGGGCGATGAGCGCCTCGATCGTCAGGATTCGATCCCGAGCTGCCAGAGGACGAATGCATGCTCCTCCGCCGCCTCGCGCAGCGATTCGAAGCGCCCCGACTTACCGCCATGGCCGGCGCCCATGTTGGTCTTGAGCAGCAGCAGGTTATCGTCCGTCTTCATTTCGCGCAGCTTTGCCGCCCATTTCGCCGGCTCCCAATACGTCACGCGCGGATCGTTGAGCCCGCCCGAAATGAACATCGGCGGATAGGCCTGGGCACGGACGTTGTCGTAGGGGCTGTACGAGCGGATCAGCTCGAACGCCGCCTTATCCTCGATCGGGTTCCCCCATTCGGGCCATTCGCCCGGCGTCAGCGGCAGATCGGCGTCCAGCATCGTGTTGAGCACGTCGACAAACGGCACGTCGGCGATCACCGCGCCCCACAATCGCGGATCGGAATTGACGATCGCCCCCATCAGCTCGCCACCTGCCGACCGGCCTGCGGTGGCGATACGGCCGGCGCTGGTCCACCCCGCATCGATCAGCCCTTTCGCCACATCGACGAAATCGTTGAAGGTGTTGGTTCGCTTTTCGAGCTTGCCGTCGTGATACCATTGCTGACCCAGATCGTCACCGCCGCGGATGTGTGCGATCACATAGGCGAAACCGCGGTCGAGCAGGCTCAGTCGACCGGTCGAGAAGCCGGGCGGGATCGCGTAGCCGTAGGCGCCATAGGCATAGAGGAATAACGGCTGCGATCCGTCGCGTTTGAAGCCGGCCGGGTAGACGATGGACACCGGCACCTCGGTCCCGTCACGCGCCGTGATCTTCAGTCGCTCGGTCGCATAGCCACCTGCATCGTAGCCCGCAGGGATTTCTTGGACCTTCAGCACGGTCAGGTCCCCGGTCGCGATGTCGTAATCGTACACCGTGCCCGGCGTAACCATCGACTCATACCCCAGCCGCAGCGTGTCGACCGCATATTCGGGATTGTCGCCGAGGCCCGCGGCATAGCTCGCTTCGGGAAAGGTGATCCGCTGCGGCACCGTCGGCGCATCGTAGCGGTGGATCGCGATCTGGTCCAAGCCGTCCAGACGCCCTTCGACGACGAAGAAGTCGCGGTAGCATTCGACGCCGGTCATATAGAAATGCGGATCGGCCGGGATCAGCTCCCGCCACTCGCCCGGCGCATCGATCTTCGCGGTGCACAGCCGCCACATCGGATCGGTGTCGTTGGTGTGGATGAGCAAAGTGCCGTCATGCGCGTCGACGTCATACTCGCGGCCCTCCTGACGGGGCGCGACCAGGATCGGCTTGGCGAAGGGATCGTTCGCGGGCAGCAGCCGGATCTCGCTGGTGACATGGTCTCCGGTGCCGATGACGATCCACTGCCGGTCGCTCGTCTCGGCGACGGCGACGCGATAGCCCTCGTCATCCTCATGGAACAGCTCGACATCGTCCTCGACCGGGGTGCCGAGCCGGTGAAAGCGCGCATTGTCCGTCCGCCACTGGTCGTTGGCGAGGCCGTAGAGGAAGCCGCTGTCGTCCGCGGTCCACACGATCTCGGAGAGCATGCCCGGGATCACCTCGGGCAGGTGCTCGCCCGTTTCCAGGTTCTTGACCCGCACCTCGAACCGTTCGGCGCCGCTGTCGTCGATTGCATAGGCGAGCAGTGTCGCATCGTTGCTCACCGCGAACGCGCCGAGCCGGAAATACTCCTTGCCCTCCGCCAGCGCCGGCTCGTCGAGCAGCAACTCGTCCTCGCCGCCCGCGACCGGCTTGCGCCACCACTTGCGATACTGCCCGCCCGTCTCGAACGCAGTCCAGTACAGGTAATCGCCGTCCTTCTGCGGCACCGAGGATTCGTCCTCCTTGATCCGCGCCTTCATCTCTTCGTACAGCCGATCGACCAGCGGCTGACGCGGCGCCATCACGGCCTCGAAATAGGCGTTCTCCGCCTCCAGATAGGCGAGCACGTCCGGATCGCCGACCTCGGGATAGTCCGGGTCCTTCAACCAGGCATAATCGTCCTCAATCGTGATCCCGTGCGCGGTGAAGCTGTGCGGGCGGCGGGCGGCGATGGGTGGCGTCGGATCGGTCATGCCGCAGCCATAGCGAACCGCCGCCACTTGTCGACGCCGGCGCATGGCCGCGAGGCCGAACCGCGCCTCCACCACCGTTAACCGGTTGTTTTCCTAATCCAGATTAGAATGGCATGTCATCCACTTGAGCGATTTCGCGAAGCCTATGGTCATCCCATCTTCCGGAGCGTCGATCGCTTCCGCCCATGATGACCGCATCCGCGCCTATGGCATCGACGCGACCTTCGAAGAGGATCTGCGTACCTTCTGGACGGTCGTGGAAGCCGACTATGCCGCCGATGTCATTCCTGTCGTGCGACACTATCTCGCGACGTCATCGCCAGCGCTCGCTCGTGCGTTCCGCACTCTCGTCGACACCAGCGACACGCCGCGTTTGGTGGCGGCACAGTCCCGCTTCATGTGCGCGCCCAAGACCTCGAACTGGATTGAGGCGACGATCACCCGATACGCGAATTATACCGACTTCGGCGTCGAACCGTTCGAGCTCATCGGCCTGATCGGCGCGTCCAACCTGGCGATGATGGCCGTTCTGGCGCGGCGTTGCGCCGATCCCGTGAAGAATGCCCGGCTGGCCGCGGCGATGGTCAGGCTGAGCGTCATGGAAGGCGAACTGGTCGCCACCGGGCTGCGACGGAGGGCCGCGGCCGATGCCGCCCGCCAGCTCGAAGAACAGGCGCGCGCCCTGCAGGATCGATTCACCCGCGTCGTTGCCGCCGTCGGTGCGCGCAGCGGTGCCGTTCGCGAACAGGCTGCGGCGATCGGCAGCAAGATGGATCGCATGCTGGCCGAGAACGAGGCGGTCGCCCTCGCCGCGAGCCAGTCCGTTGCCGTCATGCAACAGGCCGTAGGGACCGCGGTGGCGCTGCGTCAGGCAATGGACGAGAGCCGGAACGAGTTCGCCCGCGCCTCGTCGACCGCGACCCGCTCGGCGCAACAGGTCGAACAGGCGGTGGCATTGTTCGAACAGATGACCGGCCATACCCGATCGATCCAGCCGGTGGTGGCATTGATCCACGACATCGCCGATCGCACCAACCTGCTGGCGCTAAATGCGACGATCGAGGCCGCACGTGCGGGCGAGGCGGGCCGCGGCTTCGCGGTGGTGGCGCAGGAGGTCAAGCATCTCGCCCGCCAGACGGCGTCGGCGAACGACGTCATTGCCAGCGAACTGGCCGGCATCCTCGACATGGTCGCCGCGGCGAGCGGCGCCAACGCCCTGATCCGCGACAATGTGGTGGAGGTCGAGCGATCCTCGCATCTCGCCTACGACACGGTGCAGCAGCAGCTCGACCGGCTGGAGGTCATCGCACGCGCCACCGATCGGACGATGACCGTGGCAGCCGGCATGAACGGCACCCTCGCCGGACTGAGCCGCTTCGCCGGCGCCGTCGCGGACGATCTGGCGGCCTTCGGCAGCGCCTTCGGCGAAGTCGATGACCAGTTGCAGGCGTTGCACACCTCGGTCGGCGCTTTCGTCACCCTCGTCGGCCATTGATACATCTCGCACGCGAAAGCCCGTGTCAGGTCCAGCAAAGAACCCGACATATCTCTCCGGTTGCACCCCGCTGCGCCGGACGGCATGGCAAGCGATCAGGGACCTGACGGGGAAAGACGCATCATGGCCGGCGGATTGGTAGCGCTGCTCGACGATATCGCGGCGATGGCGAAGCTCGCCGCCGCAAGCCTCGACGACGTGGCTGGCGCTGCGGGCAAAGCGGGCGCCAAGGCGGCAGGCGTGGTGATCGACGATACGGCGGTGACTCCGACCTATGTCGTCGGCCTCAGCCCCGCGCGCGAATTGCCGATCATCTGGAAGATCGCGCGCGGATCATTGCGTAACAAATTGCTGTTCCTGCTACCGGCCGCACTGGCGCTGAGCGCCTTTGCACCATGGCTGATCACGCCGATCCTGATGCTGGGCGGCGCCTACCTCTGCTTCGAGGCGGCGGAGAAGATCATCGGCGCCATCACCGGCCATGGCCATGGCGAGGAAGCCGCTGCAGTCACCGACGCGACCGAGCTCGAAAATCGCCAGGTGTCGGGCGCGATCCGCACCGACCTGATCCTGTCGGGCGAGATCATGGCGATCGCATTGGGCGAACTCGCCGATCAGACGCTGGTCAACCAGGCGATCGCACTCGCGTTGGTCGGCGTCGCGATCACCGTCGGCGTCTATGGCGTCGTCGCGCTGATCGTGAAGATGGACGATTTCGGCCTGCATCTGGCGCAAAAGCCGGGCGCCGGATCTCAAGCGTTCGGCCGCGGGCTGGTCGCCGCGATGCCGAAGGTGTTGAAGGCGCTGTCGCTGATCGGTACCGCCGCAATGGTCTGGGTCGGCGGCGGTATCATCGTCCACGGCATGGAAGAATTCGGCTTCGCCGCGCTGCCCCACGCGATCCACGCTGCCGCAGAGGGAGCCGCCCATGCGGTCGGCGTGCTGCCCGCCATCGTCAACTGGCTGGTTACCGCGATCGGATCTGGCATCATCGGCCTGATCGTCGGCAGCGCCATCGCCGGCGTGCTGCACCTGTTGCCGAAGAAACACTGAGCCCCCCCGGGGGGGAGTATGCCCCCCTGTCCTCCGCCCCCTCGGTGTGCCACGATCGCCTGCACGAACGATCGACACGGAACCCGCCATGATCACCCACGCCGCCCGCCTCGCCGCCCTGCGCGCCGAACTCGCCCGCTTGCAGCTGGATGGCTTCGTCGTCCCCCTCACCGACGAACATATGAGCGAATATGTCGGCGGCTACGCCCAGCGCCTCGGCTGGCTGACCGGCTTCGGCGGCTCCGCCGGGACTGCCGCCGTTCTCGCGGACAAGGCGGCGATCTTCACCGACGGTCGCTACACGCTCCAGGTTCGCGAGCAGGTGTCCGCCGACGACTGGTCCTACATGCCCGTGCCGCAGGAGAGCGTCGCCGGCTGGCTTGCCGCCCACGCCGCCGGGGGCGACCGGATCGGCTACGACCCATGGCTCCACACCGATGTGTGGGTGAAGGACACGATCGCCGCACTGGCCGATCGCGGCATCGCACTCGTCCCCGTATCCGCCAATCCGGTCGATGCGGTCTGGATCGATCGCCCGGCGCCCTCGCCCGCTTCGGTCACCGTCCACGACAATGCGCTGGCCGGCCGCTCCTCCGCCGCCAAACGCGCCGACATCGCCGACTGGCTGGCGCAGCAGCGTGCCGACGCCGTCGTCCTCACCGCGCTGGATTCGATCGCCTGGACTCTCAACATCCGCGGTGGCGACGTCGCGCATACCCCCGTCGCCTTGTCCTACGCGATCGTCGGCAGCGATGGCACGACCGACCTGTTCGTCGCCGCGGACAAGATCAACGATGCGGTCCGCCAACACCTGGGCAATGCCGTCCGCCTGCACGATCGTCATGCCTTCGCCGGCGCGCTGTCGGCCTATACCGGCAAGCGCGTCGCCGCCGACCCGGAACGCGCGGTCGCCGCGATCTTCGACGCGCTGTCGGCGAGCGGCGCCAGGATTCTGCCCCGGCGCGACCCCGTGGTCCTCGCCAAGGCACTCAAAAATCCCGCGGAGATCGCCGGCCATCGTGCGGCGTCCGTCCGCGACGGTGCCGCCCTCACCCGCTTTCTGCGCTGGGTCGAGGTGGAATGCCCGGGGGGCGGGCAAACAGAACTCTCCGCCGCCGCCGTGCTACTGGCCTTCCGCGAGCAAACCGGTTGCCTGCTCGACACGTCGTTCGACACGATCTCGGCGACCGGTGCGCACGGTGCCAGCCCGCACTATCACGTCACAGAAGAATCGAACGCGCCGATCCTGCCCGGCCAGCTGTTCCTGATCGATTCGGGCGGCCAATATGCCGACGGCACCACCGACGTGACGCGCGTGATGCCGATCGGCACTCCGACGCCCGAGATGCGCGACCGCTTCACCCGCGTGTTGAAGGGGCACATCGCGATCGCCACCGCGATCTTTCCCGACGGCACGATGGGTGGCCAGATCGACGCATTTGCCCGCCGCCCGCTTTGGGAAGCGGGCCTCGATTTCGCCCATGGCACCGGCCACGGCATCGGCAGCTATCTGTCGGTGCACGAAGGGCCGCAGCGGATCGCCGCGCCGAATTACCCGGGCGGCGCGGCGTTGGAGCCGCTACGCGCGGGGATGATGCTGTCCAACGAACCGGGCTATTACAAGGCGGGTGAGTACGGCATCCGAATCGAGAATCTGTTGCTGGTCGTACCCGTGACGGTGCCGGGCGGCGATCCCGATCGGGCGATGCTGGGGTTCGAGACGCTCACCTTCGCCCCCATCGAACGCGACCTGATCGACCCTGCGCTGATGACCGCCGACGAGCTGGCATGGCTCAACGCCTATCACGTCCAGGTCGTCGCCCGGATCGGTCCGCTGCTGGAAGGCGAAGATCGTGGCTGGCTGGACCGGAAATGCGCACCGCTGGCGCCTTAATCGTCGGGCGTGCCCGACGGGTGTGGGGTGTCCGCCGGCCGTGCCGCGGCACGGGCCTGCGCCTTGCGGCGGTGCAGATTCGCCCGCAGCTGCGCCGCCAGTCGAGCAGCGCGTTCGTCCCTGTCGCCGGTGCGGGATTGGTCGGTGTCGCTCATACGATCTGCCTAAACAGGTGCGTGATCGCTTGACAATCCATCCCGGGTCGTCTCTAGGCGCGCTTCGCTCGAAAGGGCAGTGCTGCCGTAGCTCAGTGGTAGAGCGCATCCTTGGTAAGGCTGAGGTCGTGAGTTCAATCCTCACCGGCAGCACCATTTTTCCCCGATATTACCGCCGCTTGGCGGAAGCGAGCTTCGAAAGAGGCTGCTTACAATGGGTCAAAACAGGCCATTGTCAGCACATTGTCAGCAAAGTTCGCCGGAGGCGCTTTGTCGCTCCGATCGTCGCCACTTACCCGGCGCCACGAGCGCTGAGTCTCTCGGCCAGAAAATCAACGAAGACGCGCACCCGCGCCGGCATGGTCGAACCGCCGACGAACAGGGCATGGAGGGGCTCGCGGTCCTGCGGATTGTACGCCTCCAGCAGCGGTACCAGTTCGCCCGAAGCAAGGTCGTCCTCGACCGCGAACCGGCCGACACGTGCGATGCCGACGCCAGCACGAGCAAGCTGCGCGAGTGATTCGCCGTTGTTGGCCTCGATCGATCCCGTCACCGCCAACGCCCGGTCTCGCCCGTCCTCGCGGAACGGCCAGCCGGGTTCGGCGCGCCGGAAGTTGAAGCTGAGGCAATTATGGCCGAGCAGATCGTCGGGGACCTGCGGCGTGCCGTGCCGTTCCAGATAGGCAAGAGAGGCGACGACCACCCGCCCTGTCTCCCCCAGCTTGCGCGCAGTGAGCGGACTGTCGGCAAGCTGGCCGAAGCGAACCGCTACATCCGCCTGCCCGGCGAGCACGTCGACGATCCGGTCCGACAGATTCAGGTCGACGAGAATGCCGGGATAGCGCGCGGTGAAATCGCCGAGCAGCGGCACGACGAACAGCCGCCCGTGCGCCAGTGATGCGGTAACGCGCAGCCGGCCGCGTGGAGACGCCTGATCGGCGATGGCCCCCTCCACCTCCGCCAGGTCGGCGAGGATGCGGCGCGCGGCGCGCAGATACGCCTCTCCCTCCCCGGTCAGCGCCAGCGCGCGCGTCGTGCGAACCAGCAACCGCACGCCCAGCCGCGCCTCGATCCGCGCAACGATGCGGCTAACCGCCGATGGCGTCAGCCCCAACGCCCGCGCCGCCGCCGACAGGCTTCCCTGCGCCGCGACGCTCGCGAACACCGCCATCTCCCCCGATCGACCGCCGACGTCCATCTGTGACTCCGAAGCAAAGCTGCTGGTCCCATTCTCCGGCTACCGGCCGGGCGCGCAAGCCATCATCTCGGCGCGATCAACAAAGGATCGTTCGTCATGCGCCTCAACCTTCCCCTGCTCGCGCTCGCCGCGGGTGCGTTCGGCATCGGCGTCACCGAGTTCGCGCCGATGGGGATGCTGCCCGGCATCGCCACCGATCTCGGCGTGTCGATTCCCGCCGCCGGGCTGCTGGTCAGCGCCTATGCGATGGGCGTCCTGATCGGCGCGCCGCTGATGACGCTGACGACGGCAAGGATCGACCGGCGGACGCTACTGGTCGGATTGATGGGCATCTTCACGCTCGGCAACGCGCTGTCGGCGCTGGCGGACGGCTATTGGACGCTGATGATCGCGCGCGTCGTCACCTCGTTCAACCACGGCGCCTTCTTCGGCGTCGGATCGGTCGTGGCGGCCGGGCTGGTGCCTGCGGACAAGCGCGCGGGCGCCGTGGCGGCGATGTTCACCGGGCTGACAGTGGCGACGATCGGCGGCGTGCCGCTGGCGACTTGGGCGGGCGATGTGCTGGGCTGGCGCACCGTGTTTGCCGTGATCGCCGGCGTGGGCGCAGTCGCAATGCTGTCGCTGCGGATGGCGCTGCCGTCGCTGCCGGTCACGCAGGACAGCGACATGCGTGCCGAGCTGCGAATTCTCACGCGAGGGCCGGTGTTGGCGGCGCTGGTGCTGACCGTCGTCGGGGCGAGCGCGATGTTCACGGTCTTCACCTACATCGTGCCGATCCTGCGCGAGGAGACGCAGGCCTCGACCGGCTTCGTCACCGGGATGCTGGTGCTGTACGGCATCGGATTGACGATCGGGAACACGCTGGGCGGGCGGCTGGCGGACCGGTCAATCGAGCGGACGCTGGTCGGCAGCTTCGTTGTGCTCACGGCGGTGCTGGTCGCGTTCGCCGGCGTCATGCACTGGCCGCTGCCTGCCGCCGCTGCGATCCTGATCTGGGGCATCGCCAGCTTCGCGATCGTGCCACCATTGCAGATGCGGGTGATGGAAGCCGCCGCCGACGCACCGAACCTCGCCTCGGCGATGAACATCGGCGCGTTCAACCTCGGCAACGCGATCGGCGCAGCGCTGGGCGGCGGCGTGATCGGCGCGGGGCTGGGCCTGCCGGCGGTATCGCTGGCGGGCGCGGCAATGGCGGCGGCGGCGCTGGTCATGCTGATGTCAGTCCGCCGACGGCGGCCCGCGTCTTGTCCTGCCTGAAGCGTGCGTCGGATATAAACGCTGCCCGAGCCATTATTCGATAGCCCGGCAAGATTTACCGACGTCCGGCTTATCGGTGATTCTGGGTGGAGAGCGGCCTGTCCGGTTTTGGGCGGCGATCGTGAGAAGCGGACGTTCGTTCCGGCAGCCGGGCAGGGGACTCAAACGCCTGCCGGAGGTGGATGACGGTCGGTCCGCTTTTGGGCGGCGAGCTAGCCCAAGCGGACATGCGTTCATCAGTCGACGACAGCAGCTAACCCAAATGGGCCAGCGTCGCGATGACGCGCCAACGTCCGGTCAGTCGGGAAACTCCACGCTCTTCACGCCAAGCACCGCGAGGACTTCGAGGAGGAACGCGGCGCTGAAGGTGCCGCGTGCGATCTTGCTGTTGATGCTCGCGGCCGTGACGCTCCGACCGTCCCGAGACAGGTGTTCGGCCAGTTCCTTCTGACTGATCCCGGACAAAGCAAGACGTGCGCGGACAAGGCGCGCGGCACGGCCCTCCCACGTGTCAGGTACGTTGTTCGCCTTAGATGAAATCATAAAAATGGACTAAATCTGTCATATGTGGCATAGAGATGGCTTATATGTTACGCTATCCTTATTTTTGAGGGCAAGGCAACTTTGACACGACGTATCAACGTTCTAAGGCGACCCAAGCTGAGGGAAGGCTAGTGGCGACACAGGCGCAGTTATTGGCTTTGGTGCGCTCGTTTTCCGAGCGTGATGACGCGCGCTTCCAGACCGTCGCGCTTCAGATGGCTTCGGAGGCCGCGCAGCGTGGTCACCGGAATCTTGCAGACCAGATTAGGATTATGATCCAGGACGCGCGCGAGCGCGCCGAGAAAGTCGTCCAGCTTCGGGGCGGGCCGATCCCGGTGGTGCGCCCGAAGGGAGAGCTGGCGGGACTCGTGTCCGCTAGCTATCCGATGACGCGTCTGGAGAACATGGTTCTCGACCAGAGCGTCCTGCAGAAGCTCTTGCGCATCGTCGAGGAACACCGGCACCGCTCCAAGTTGGCGGCGCACGGCCTGAAGCCGCGCCGCAAGTTCCTGCTGACGGGTCCGCCCGGGACCGGGAAGACTCTCACGGCCTCGGCGCTGGCCGGAGAGCTCGGCCTTCCGCTCTTCACGATACTGCTGGACGGCGTAATCACGAAGTACATGGGTGAGACGTCCTCGAAGATCAGGCTCGTGTTCGAGGCCATGCGCAGCACTCGCGGTGTCTACTTCTTCGACGAGGTCGACGCGCTGGCGACGAAGCGGTTGATGGGGAACGACGTCGGTGAGGCGCGCCGAACTCTGAACTCGATCCTCCAGATGCTCGACGAGGACGACGGAGACTCGCTGATCGTGGCGGCGACGAATCATCCGGAACTGCTCGATCCGGCGATGTTCCGCCGCTTCGACGGCGCGATTGAGTATGGCCTCCTACCTTTCGATCGCATCCGCGAGGTCTATCTCAAGGCGCTTAAGCCGTTCGATCTGGCTGACATCGAGTGGTCCAGCATCGAGAAGGCGGCGACAGGAATGAGTCAGGCTGAGATGATCAGGTCCGCCGAGGATGCGGCGCGCGAGGCCGTTCTCAGTAATGGCGCGTCGATCGACACGCCGATCTTGCTGTCGGCAATCGCGGAACGACGCGGTTCGAAATAGCCAAAATGGGAAGTTAACGTAGTTGCGCTGTTGAGGCCGTCGACTACACTTTCGTCATGGTTGCAGAACGTCCTCACCTACTGATCCCGGCATCCGGGCCGCGCTACAAGTTCTCGGTCAAGGGAGGCGGTGGCAAAACGACGCATCCCCCGGTCGTCCAGAACCGAAGGGCGAACAGCGGCCGGATCATCGGCGAGCTACGTGCGGTGATCAATGACGCCCGCGCGCTGGTGGACGTCGATCCGACGCGCATTCCACTGAGCGTACGTGCAGGCACCGGCTGGGGGGTGTCCCGATCGGTCCCGGGCCGGAGGAACGACGTCCTGTCGGCGATCGGTTTTGGCGGCGAAGCCCGGCTCAACGTGGCGCTCCACTCCGACACGCTCGATAACTTCGAGGCGGCGGCGGAGCGATACAACAGCCATATCGAGGGCAGGCGACGTCCCATGAATTTCGACTTCTTTGAGTCAAAGTCACAGCTTGTCCTTACCGCCGTCGAGGACCTGTGGGCCTCCGATCAGACGCTGCCGGACGACGACGAGGAGATCCGCTGGGAGATCTGGGTCCAGCGCGCCGCGGAGCCGAGGCTGCAGGAGGTGCTGGAGCGGCTCGATCTAAAGGCACGCAGGCCACTTAAATTTGGTCAGGTGCGGGTCCTGTCGGTCGAGGCGACCCGGCAGGATCTCGAGAAGCTCGCGCTTAGCGGCGCGATATCGCAGCTGAAGCCGGCGTCGGCGCTCGTCAGCGAGCTGATACACGTCCCGAAGGGAGTGCAGCAGGCGGCCGTCCAGGCCGCCGCCAATCGTATCGTCGTCGCGGATGCTGACGCGCCCGCGGTTTGCCTGCTGGACACCGGGGTGCGGGCGGCGCACCCGCTGCTGAGCGGCTCGCTCGACACGGTGGCCAACGTGAACGGCGGCAGCCCCCAGGACTGGCAGGGCCATGGGACCAAGATGGCCGGCCTCGCACTGTTCGATGACCTCCCTTCGCTGATCGCGGGCGGCGCCGTCAACCTGCCCATCCGGCTCGAATCCGTGGTCGTCCAACTGCCTGACGGCATAAACGACAGGCGGCTTCCCGCCGAGCGGGTGAAGATCGCGGTCGACTTGGTCGAGGACGCGGATGATCGGCCTCGGACCTATTGCTTCGCGATGAGCGCGCCGAGCGAGGGTTCGGACGGCGGAGTGGCGACGCTTTCCAGTGAGCTGGACAAGCTGGCTTCGGAGGTAGGCAGCGAGCGGCTCTTCTGCATCGCCGCGGGCAATCTCGAGCCTCCCACAGTCTTCAACGACTATCAAACGCTCAACGAGACTACCGGGCTACTCACGCCGGCCCAGGCGTGGAACGCGCTCACGGTCGCGGCCTGCACGAATCTCGACGGCGTTCCGAGAACGCACGGCCCGCTCGCACCGGTTGGGGATCTCTCGCCATGGTCGCGGACCGCCTGCGCGTGGGAGCGCAGCCACAAGCCGCCGATGAAGCCGGACGTGGTCTTCGAGGGGGGAAACCAGATGTTTGACACGGCGAGCCAAGACCTGTCCAACCACGCCGATCTTTGCCTGCTGACGACGAACTTCGATGCGAACGCGCCGCTGTCCCTGACCGGCATGACGAGCGCTGCGACGGCCTCCGTGTCGGGCATGTGCGCGCGGCTGCAAGCCGAGTATCCGACGCTGTGGCCCGAGACCGTCCGCGGGCTCGTGGTGCACTCGGCCGAGCACACGCCGGCCATGGTTGCGCGTGCCCGGGACGCGGAGCCGATCCGTGGCAGCGTGGAGGCGGCGCTGCTCGAGCGATACGGCTACGGGCGCCCAGATCTCGGGCGGGCAATGGACAACGCCGAGGACTCTCTCACCTACATCACGCAGGGCGCACTGCTGCCGCTTCGGCTCAACGACGACGGTGACGGCGTCGTCTTGGGATACATGCGGAGTCACGCGCTGCCCTTCCACGAAGAAGTGCTTTCGGGATTGGACGACGTCGAGGCCGAACTGCGCATCACCCTGTCCTACTTCGTGGAGCCCAACCCAGGCGCGGCGCTGAGGGGCGACTATGACCTTTACGCCTCGCACGGGTTCGACTTCGACGTGAAGCGGCCCGATGAGAGCGACGACGAGGCTGTGGCCCGCATCAACGGTGCATTCACGTCGCGGACGCGGTCAAACGCGCCGCCGCTCGGCTGGGCTTTTGGGGCCAAGGAACGTGGTGGCGCGCTGCGCGACGGCCGGAAGGGGTGCCTTAAGCACGATCGCCTGACGCTACCAGCGCAGGATCTTGCGCGCATTGGGTCGGTGATGGTCTTTCCAAGGAAAGGCTGGTGGGGCGAGGACCTCGAGCGGGTCGACCAGCAGGCGCGCTATTCGCTGATCGTGAGCATCCGGACGCCTGAGGAGGATATCTACACGGAGATCGCCGCGGAGATTGCCGCCACCATTGAGGTTTAGAGGCACCTTGCCTTCGACGTGACTACGTGAGTCGCCTCCTGCCAAGGTCGGCGGCTGACGAAGCGGATCTCGTAGACGCCAGGCCGCATGCAGCGGAATGATTCCTGGACGGTCGGCCTTCCTCCGAACTGGCTGGCGCCGGGTTCCCGGGTGCCGACGTGCTCGACGCCGTCGGGCGTCTCCACCGCCGTCCGGTATCCCGCGCCGTCGAGCGTCTTCCGCTCGACGACGAAGGTCTCTGCTGGGGAGACATCGATGGTCGCGCCTTCAGCGATGTGCCGCATGCATGCTCAGGCCGCCTGCGTTTCGCAGGAATAAAAGGGCAGGTCGTCGATCTTGCATTCGCCGTACGCGATGCGGAAGTATCCGCCCTCGCCCCAGCCGGTTCCCCAGCTGTTGCGGGCGATCCAGCAGCCGTCGGCGTCATCGTAGCCCACGACGCATACCGCGTGATGGCCGCGGAAGCCGCCGACGACCTTCCGGTAGATGCCGCCGATGTAGCCGGACAGGTCCTCGTAGACCTCCATTCCGGCAACGACGGGGCCTTGGGCGATGGCTCGCCTGCGCGCGTCGAAGTTTGTCAGTTCGGCGTAGCCGCTGACCTTGATCGCGGCAGAGGCTCCCGTGCAGGTAGGATTGTCCACCCACGGTGCGTCGGAAAGCAGTACGAGTCCGTTGGTCGCAGCGTCGAGGCCCGCGGCAAGCCCCCAGCCGTTGTCGCACGAGCCTCCATTGCAGTGGAAGAGTTCGGCTTCCGACAGCTGCAGGCTGTCGCCGCTGGCAACCCAATGCCGTGATTCGGCGGTCGCGATCGTCGCGAAGGCCACACATGCTCCGCAGTGTAGCCCTTGGTCGCGGACGGCGCCGAGGCGGCCGCCGTCTTGGTCGCGCCAGTCGAACTTCGGGGGCGGGGGCGGAGCCCCAAGCGCGTCGAAGTCCTCGGCCGCCGCCTTGAGCTTGCCTTGGTTGTCGCCGATTTTTAGACCGAACAGTCCAGCTCCGCCTTCGGTCCCAAGTCGCCCCCAGACGGCGTTTTCGCCGGCGGTCCAGCTGCCCGGCGCTTCGTCGGCGATTGCCTTCTCGATTTCTTGAATAGTCAGCATCGCGGTCCCCTTTAAACGATGTCTTGGCCGGGGGCCATGCACAAGCGAGCATCGCAACTTATTCAGGCAGCAGTCCAACTGAAACTCGTCCATATCGCTGACTAAGGTGCTATGAGATCAATGAGGCGAACTTCCTATTTGGTTCGGTCGACGGCGATCCGCGCTGAATACGTGACACGACGCGCGGTCGGATTCGACTTGTTTACGGTCAACATCAGACCCAGCTGCGCTTCGACCGGTAAGCAAAACGGATGTGGGTTAGCCTGACAGGACCGTCTTTTCGGTTTCCGTCGTGCAAATGATCGTCCGCTTCTCAACTGTGACCGTCTAAAAGCTGCTGGCCGGCAGTCGACCCAGATCCAGCTACTAGGCCATGCGTGAACGAGCGTCCGGTTTCAATTAGGCCGATTGTCGAAGCGAATGGCCGATGTTGGGTCACTTTGCTGTATTGCCGCGGCGCCACAACAACCACGTCATGCTACCCAGCAAAGCGGTTGCGCCGATTAAGAGGCCCCAGAGCAGCGCTTGCCGTGCTCTGCTTTCACCGATTGGTTCCAGCCGCATGACACTGTCTCGCGCAGCGGCTAGGGTTGTGGCGGTGCCTAGCCTGTCATCCGGTGCCTGCGTCATTATGCTGGCGAGTGGCAGGTAGGCGGCGGTTGTCGCCGCCCGCCCGGCCGCAAGCGTGTATGGAGGTTTGCCGACCGCCAAAAACACGATCTCACGGCGTGCGAAATCGAACGTGATCGCGGGAGCCGCCGAAAAGCCAGCGGAGCGCGAATCGGCTTCGATCCGCAACATGCGGTAGGCCCGGTTGCCCAGCAGGATGCCGCCTTTCGCCTGTCCCATGCCCTGACGAGCCGCAGTGCCTTCTCCCAGCAGTGCCCATGGCTGCTCGCGGCTGTCGCGGCCGAGGATCCGAATGGGGACGATCACTTCCCCTCCCCTGGGAACGATACGTATGGTTGAGGCAAGAGCCGCAAACGGCAGCGCAAACTCCGAGATGTGCGCATTAGTCGGCGGCGGTGCCGTCGCCTCGATCGAGCTGCCAATGGCCGTGGTTTCAACGCGTGTGACGAGCGTCGCGCGGCGGATCGTCACGGGTGACAGCAGCCGCGATGCCCCATGCCAAGTTATCCGCAAATACTCGCCGTTCAGCGTCGCATCGCCGAGCGGCAGAGATATGTCGTTGCCGGCACCCGATGCGGTCGGACGGTAGATTACCTTGTCTCCGACGGCCCGCCATTCCTTTAGGTCGACACTTGCCCCTACGCTGAAGGTGACGGGCTGGGCCGCCGGAATACCTGCATTGATGATGACATTCCGAGCGGCACCATGAGTGCGGCGGGCGTCGAGCAGAACGCCGAGAACCTCCGCCGTCGTGGGGCCGGCCGGCGTGCCGACGACCTGCGCGACCCCCACACGGCCCTCTTCATTGAGGCGCAGCGTAACGCCCTTGACGTTCAGTGCGTTGACCGAACCCAAGATGGGCAACACCGGAAGGGATTCGCGGTGAAGTGGCTTCTGGGCGGGAGCGATGCGCGCAATAGGTACCGGCTTCCCCGCCGCATCGAACACACGAAGATCGGACAAGTCTGCGGTACGCGCTGCCGCGAGCACCTGAGCCGGTATGGCAAGTCGCTGTACCGGCCATGTGCTGTCGGCGGTGACGGGAACGCGCACTGCATAGGTGGACGGATTGTCGTCCGTGGCGGGTGCTGCTCCAATGAGGCACGCGGCGAAGGCGAGCGTCAGCGCGGCGCGTTTCCCGAGTCCGCTCATGCTGCCGCTTCCTCTTCATCTGGGGTAGCCTTCGGGCGCGGCGGCAGGGGGGCCAGATACCCCACCGCCAGCATCAGGAGACCGACCACAATAAAGGCGATGATGCGCGCGCCGCCCCCGGCGTTGTTCAGGTCGATGAGCAGCAGCTTGATCACAGTCAGTCCCAGCAGCCCTGCGCCCCCAAGCCATGGCGCCCGTTGCCCTTGGCGATAGGCCCGCACCATCAACGCCAGCGCGAGCAGCGTCCAGAGGATCGCAAGCCCGGTCTGAACGACGAAACTGGCCAGCAAAGCGTCGCCATCCCACGGAACCCCCAAGAAGTGATGCGCCAAGCGTAGCCAGATCGTGTTGACGATTACGAATGCGAGCCCGGCGAGCGCAGCAAGCGCCCGCGGACCACGTAGAACGGCCGCGCCGGGCAGTGTGGGAGCCGCAGCGAGGATGGTGCGGCGCCAATATTCCAGCGCCGCGAGCGACAGGCTCAGGGCGAGATCGACCGGGTTGAGCAACGGCATATACGGCAGGGGATCCGCGTTGCCAGACGACAGCATCGCGGTCAGCAGGGTGCTCACGAACACCACTGCCGCGATCGGCAGCGCCGCCTGCCACGCGTAGCCGACGGCATGGCGGTCCAGCGGCCAGCGATAGACGGGAGCTGCTGCGCGCAGTGCCCGTCCACTCCAAAGTGTCAGTCCGATCAGCACTGCGGTCGCCGAGGTCAGGAACGTGACCTCCGCCCAGGCGCTAGCCCACAGCTGTGCCCGGTCGATCGCCAGCCACAGGCAATCCGCCACCATCGCGGTCGCAAGCCATACGCCACCGACATGTGTCGTCCGCAACATGGCATGAGGCGGGGGGCTGCCGGGCGTGGTGTCGTTAAGGTAGAGCATCCGCAAGTGCAGCACGATCGTCACGAGCCAGACGGCACAGTCAGGCAGGTACAGCAAATGGTGGCCCGTTCCGACGGCCGCGAAGAATGTCAGCGTCAATGCGGGGAGCGTCGTATGGCTGGGCCAGCTTGCCACGGACCAACGCAGCCGCCGGCCGATCGTCTGGGCGAGCCACGCACTCGCGACATAGGCAAGCAGCATCAACAGGGGCTGCAGATCGTGGCTGAACACCGGTATCGGCGGCTGCCCTGCGTAGCGCGTGGGCACGCTGCGGCCTATTTCCATGACCCAGGCCAGCCACCAGAAGCCGAACCCGGCGAGGAAGGTGGGTTTGGCGAGCCGTTCCTCCCAGCCGCCGTACCACTGTGCTAGGCGTGACCCGCTGTGCGGTAGCGGGGCGGATAGCCACCATGCCGTCGCTAACGCTGCCAATGCAATCAGCATCGCGCCGACGAAGCCGGGATTGGCAAGCGGGAGGGCCGCCACATTCGCATCGAGCGAGGTGAGATACAAAAACGCAGCGACAAGCTGGAGCAGAATGCCGAAGAGCCGCGGCATCCAGCGTGCCTGCCGCATCCCGACCCAGACGGCGCCGACCCCCTCGAGTGCCCATGCTGCCGAGGTCCAGCCTACGCCAAGCGCGAGCGGCACAGCGAGCGTCACGAAGCCGATACCGATCGCCAGCATCGTCTCGTTCATGACCCTGAAGCTGTGGCGCCGGTGTCGCATCGTCCAGACTGCAACGCCTAGATAAAGTGCCGCAAAGCCCAGCGCTGCGAAGGCACTGCCCAATGGGCGGTCGTGTACAAGGCCGACCTGTAAACCGAACCCCGCGAACGCGGGCCCGAACAGCAATGTGGAATCGACGACATGGCCGAGCCGTCCCGGCGTGGCACGCGTGTAGAGCACCGCTGTGACGACGTAGATTAGCACCGACACGATCAGAAAGACCTGTGCCAGGAGGAAGTCAGATGGCTGGTAGCTGGTGGTACCCCACAATGTGGCGGCGCCGAAGGTCGCAAAAAAGCCGATCAAGTTCAGCAATCGCCAGGACTGACGACGCGCGATGAACAGAATCGCGATGTTCAGGATGGTGAAATAGGCGAATACGCTGGCGATGTTGCCGCCAGCTCCTGCCAGCAGCAACGGAACGGCAAAGCCGCCTGCAAAGGCGGTCACTGCCAAGGCCTGCGATCGTTGTAGGATCGCCAGCGCGCAGCCGAGCGCGCAGACGAGGATCATGAACCCGAACGCCGCAAAGACGGGGAAGGTGTCGTACAGTTTTGCTGCGGCGAACAGCGTCAGGTAGATCGTCGCGATGCCAGCCCCCTGCAGCGCCAGGCCAAAGCCAGGCCGCGCGGTGCGCGTGCGGAACCCGACGACGAGCAACGCGATGCCGATCCCGACAACCAGCGCCAGCCTCAGCTCGATCGGGAACAGCCCCGCAGAGGCCGCGTAACTCGCCAGGAACGAGAGGCCGACGAACAGGATGATAAGACCGACGCGGACAATGGTGTTCCCGCCGAACAACCAGTCTTTCGCACGGGCGATGATGGTAGCGGCTAGCGTCTCGATCACGCCGGGCTCGCTGGAGTTGGGGAGCGGAGTAACTGGGGCGGTAGGTGCGGCGGTGGACGGCGATGGACTGTGACCCGCCAACGGCACCGGCTGGATGTCGACCGCTTGCGATGGTGAGACGTCTGTGAGCGAAGCAGGCGGTCGATGTTCAGACGCGGCCGATGGGGCAGACGAAGCGTCAACGATGTCGCGCATGAGCAGTAGATCAATTTGGGCCTGCAGCGCCTCGGTCGCCTTCAACACCTCGGCGCGGACACTCCGACGAAGGATCCAGCCGGCGACCATGCCGAACAATCCGCCAATCACAAAGCCGAAGCCCTCGAAATCGACAAGGGACCATCCGATGATGGCGCCGAGCAGGCCTATCCCTAAGATCATCAACTCGCCCCCAAATTGGCCGCCCCAAGTCAACCGTTCATGCCGCACGCATGGCGGCTGGTCGACAAGCGATCGCATCAGCCTCGAACAGCAGCAATGCGCGACCAGTCGCATGATGAGCGACAAGCCAGGCAGGGCAAATGGCACCATCGCCAGTTTATGATCGCCTGAAATCGCGCGTTAGCCGTTCGGAGGCGCTTGGCTGAACGAACGTCCGCTTCGGAGAGCGACGATAACTGTTTGAATGACCGGGTATGGGTCCAAATGCCTGCCAATCGCGAAGCCGAGATCCTCAGTTTAAAGCCAAGCCGCAATCACGGCAGAAGGGCACCATCGTCATAACCGAGCATTTGGCATCCGACGCTTATGGCCTCCTCATCCTGGCACCTGAGGTCGCGCTTGGCAGTGGCTGGCTGGGAGGCGACAGGGTCGTCGGTCGGGCAGCTATCCGTGACCTGTTGATCAAAGCCGCTCGTTTCACGAACGATGAACGGCAGAGACTAACTATCCATTTGCCCAGCAGAGCGATCACGCTCCGGTTGGATGAGATCGAACGATACTTCGGAACGTAACACCGCTCCGCGGCGGCTCCGAGCGCGTGCAAAGTCCGACCTAGGCGGAGAAGTTCGAAACGGACCGCGAATGTCTGGGTTGAGCTCGCCAGCCACGATAATAGCGAGTTCGACCCAGAGCCGCTCATGCGGGAAAATGAATCCCACAGAGTTTGTTGCCATCGGGATCGCGGAAATAGGCTAGTTCAATGGCCCCCATGGATGGGCTCATTCGCGGTCCCGGTGGCGCTTCAACGGACGTGCCGCCGTTTGCGATGGCGACGTCATGGAACTCCTTCACCTGCTCGGGCGAATTGCAGGAGAATGCAACGGTGCTGCCGTTCGCCACGGTCGCGGGCTCATCGTTGATAGGCTCGGTGACGATGAAGTTGGTGCCGTTCTCGTTGCGGTAGAACAGGCGCGTATGGCCGCTGCCTGCGATATTGAGGGTGGCCTCGCTCACGCCGAGGACGCTCAGCACTTCGTCGTAGAAGCGCTTGGAGCGCTCGATATCGTTGGAACCCACCATCGTATGAAACAGCATGGTCTCTCTCCTGACAGAAGGCTGCCTGATGCAAGGCGCCTGTAAGTGTCCCATAGCCGAGACAGACGTGCAGTCACGCCTCGTTCGTCATCGACGTCGCCTGAGGGTAGCAGAAAGGCGTGCGGCCAGGCGGGCGAAGCAATAGTAACCAAGCTTCGGCGTTGCCTGAAGACAAATGGCGCACGACGGTGCAGGACATCTTGGCGCGGATATCCTGCTTCGCGCAATCCAGGGATGCGACACAATGACCATGAAGAGCTTCGCGCTGCTCGGTAGCGCAATCGTCGCCTTGGGTGGATGCAGTGGCCCAAGCTCGAACGAGGCAAATGGGACAGCGGCGTCGGGTCCGGCAACGACCGCGACCCGCGTCCGCGGCGTCGTGCAATCCGTTGGTCCAAATGCTCTTGCGGTGCAGACCTATGATGGTCGTGCTGTGTCCGTGCCGCTCGACACCAAGACCGGCTTCGCATGGGTGGTCGGTTCCAGTCTGGCCACGCTGAAGGACGGCGATTTCATCGGCACGGCAACGACAGGGGCCGGAGACACAGTGCGCGCAGTCGAACTGGTCATCTTCCCGGAATCGATGCGCGGGACAGGCGAGGGTCATTATGACTGGGACGTTCCCGGCGTCGTCGCCGCGGCTGGTGGCGATGCGAGCGGATCAAGCGCCATGACCAACGGCACCGTGGAGCAACAGAGTGCCATGACTAACGGCACGGTGACAGAGGGTGCCGGCAAGTCCGGCGAGACGACGCTGACCGTCTCCTACAAGGGCGGAAAGACCAAGGTTCTCGTGCCGGCCGGCACGCCGGTGGTCCGCTTCGAGCCGACGCAGCGGTCAGTGCTGGCGAAAGGTCAGAAGGTTTTCGTCGTCACTGACGCGAGCGCGCCGGGAGCCAAGTTCGTCGCGATTGGCAAGGACGGGATCACGCCGCCCATGTAACCGCTCGCCCGGTGACGCGTCACGGCGTCGGCGGGATGGCTATTGTGTGAGGCAGCTTGGCGGCGCGTAATTCGTTCGCCAGGTCCTGCCACCGGATACCACTCCTCCCGCCGACGTCGAAGGCGCCGGGTTGACCATCGGCAATAGCTAAAGCTGCATCACCGAACATTGCCCTGAGTGCAGCCGTCATATCAAGGATGCGCCGGTAGCGACCTTCCGAGCCCGCTTCGACCGAAGCTGCAGTATCTGAGGAGAGGTCGGGCTCAGGGTTCATGATCGAGATACGGCGGGTGCAGCGGTTTCGATGCAAAGTCTGCGGGTTCGCTGGTCATGCCGTGGACCATGGCGATGTACCGTCCGCGCCGGCGCCCCGGAGTGGAGACAAGAGCGATCCACAAGGTCGAACATGCGTCCACCCATGTTGATGATCGATCGCATCATTGCAGAGACGGAAAGAGGACGTTGAACAGCATGACCACGACCCTTCGCGCTCGCCTCACGGTCCTGGCTAGCCTCTTCGCCGCTGGCTGCTCGCCGCTAGGCGTGTTCGACACGCTGGTGCCCAAAGATCGAGGTGCGGGAAGGGTCGCAACCGCCGTAGCATACGGTAACGATCCACGGCAGATGCTGGACGTTTATGCACCACGGCCTCAACCGATTGGTCGGCGGCCGGTCGTGGTGTTCTTCTATGGCGGAAGCTGGAACAGCGGATCGCGCTCAGGCTATGCCTTCGTCGGCAGAGCGTTGGCGGCAAAGGGGTTCGTTGTCGTTATCCCCGACTATAGGCTCGTGCCTACGGTTCGCTATCCATCCTTCGTGGAGGATGGCGCAGCAGCCGTGCGCTGGACCGAGGCACATGCTGCAGAGTTCGGCGGGGACCCGGCTCGGCTCGTGCTGATGGGGCATTCGGCAGGCGCCTATATCGCCGCCATGCTAGCGGTAGACGATCGTTGGCTGAAGGACGATCGGCAGGCGGTGAGAGGCTTCATAGGAATGGCTGGCCCCTATGACTTTGCTCCTTTCGATGTCGACGCCAGTCGTGCCGCATTCGGTGGGTGGCCCCGGCCCAAGGACACGCAGCCCGTCACGTGGGCCGGGACCGGAGATCCACCAGCGTTGCTGCTCGTTGGAGCGGACGACACCATTGTCCGCCCGCGTAACAGTGAAGCGCTGGGCTCAAGATTGCGTGCGGGTGGCGTTTCGGTGGACCTCCGGTCCTATCCGAAGATGGGCCATGTCGGCCTTCTCCTGGCGCTAGCGCGTCCATTTAGGAGCAGGGCACCGGTGCTCGAGGATGTCGCCAGCTTCGTACGCAAGGTAAATTGATCGTACGTCTTGGAAGGTGCTGGATACAGAGAAAATCCTCAGCCGAAAGGCAGTTTCAAAGTCGACATCCCCTCAGTCGGCGAGAATGCGGGTTCCACTCCCCTGTTGCGCTATTTGCAGCAACCTGAACGAATGTCTAAATTTTGAAAGGCGAAGGGTCACCGGGAACGTCTGCTTGTGGGTCTGTCAGCTGCGAACCTAGTGGCGGCTGTCGACCAGTTCATGCCGTTCTATGGCCGGCGAAGGAACGGCTGATCACGCTGGAATCGCTCTTTGCATGCAATTAGCGGCTGGACAGCTCTGCAGTGACCAGCGCAGTCATCAATTTCACACGCTTTCCCAGCGCGTGGCGGTCCTGGCGATAGATGCAAGCCCAAGAAAGTCTTTTGCTTGCCACATCTGCAAGCTGCGCCGGGGTCATGGAGTACCATCGGACGTTCGGGTCAATGTTCCCTTGCTTGCCATTACCATCCTTGGCGTTGCAGTCGCGGCAGAAAATAACGGGTTTGAAGCGGACGAGGTGATGGCCTCCATCAAAACGAATGGCCAAGACCCGTTGGTAGAACTTGGGCCCGTGTTCACGGCACCACTCGCTGAACTCGCTCTCGAGTGAGTCGTCCGCTGTTCTGCCCATAAGCGCCTGCTTCAGCTGAGAGTGAGCGAGGTCGAGAATATGGTCATGGTGGGTTATCCGCCAGAGTTTCGGTTCATCACACCCACAAGGAGCAGCAGGCGCAGAACGCGCAAGACCGCTGAGATTTACGCCAAGTCTCGTCAGGTTCGCCATGGAAAGAAGGTAACGCTAAGAAATTACTGATTTCTTGTGAATACGGCCTCCAATGCCTTGAGAATAGGCGATTTAGGCAGAAACCCGACATTCACGACCATTTAGTAAACGACGGCAAAGTCTCACTTCTTGCCATTTCCGCCATGGCTGGTCGAAGTGTTGGGCGAACATGAATGAGCGTCCGAAGTTGGGGAGCGCGAAACAACCGCCGAACGTCGTGTTGTGGGTCAAGCGAGAGTTCTAGGGGATTGAGGCGCGCCAATTTTCGGCGCTCGTTGATTGCACGTTGCAGCGCGGCTCAGCGCGGGCAGAGGTCGTAGAGGCGCTGTCGCTGGGCACGGTTCATCTGCTCGCGCCGGCCCCACGCTCGGGCGCATTCATCGGCACGTGCGAGAGTAGCCTTCTGCCCCCGTTTACGGGCTCGGGCTCTATCGGCATGACCCTCCATCGTGCCTTGGATCAACGCACCTTGCGCAACGGTCCCGAGATCGATGGCCGGTGCTAAGTCCTGAGCAGCGACTGGCACAGCAAGCGCCATCCCAATTGCGACCGCAGCAGAGTGCCAGAGCTTCATCTTGTTCCCCATGACCGTTGGCGGCAGCGCCCAAGCCAGCTCTGCTGTACAAACGGCTAAACCATCTCGGCGGATCCAAATCCGCTGGTCGGCATAGTACAACAGCAACCTTTTTAGCGAGATGAACAAGGGGCCGAAATTGGGGTCGGCGAAGAGCGCGCAAATGTCGTTTTGTGGGTCATTGCGACCGCAAAGCTGCCAGTCGGCTAAGGCCCAATAGCCGACGCTCGCCAGCGCGCATTTTCGGCGGTAACAACGGCGATATTCGCGTTTGGGAGTCGCCGTGATCAAGAGCTTCCGTTCAATAAGCGGAGAACCGCGCCTGTTCGCGGCGATTGCCTTTACGCAGGTGCTTGTCGTGATCGCTGGGTTCGGTTTGGAACCCATCCGCGGCCGCACAAATTACAGTGCGTTGCCACTCACGGTCTACCTGCATGCTACCATCGGCTTAGCCTGGTGCGTTTTGGCGGTCATGCAGCCATGGCTGATCGGCACGCGACAGCGCGAGCTGCACCGGACGTTTGGTTGGATCGGCGCGTTTATCGCGGTCGCCCTGGTGACGACCGGGATCTGGACAACCTTTGGCTCGATTGCCGGTGGCCGCCAGTCAGAACCCGCCTTTACGATCGTGACAAACATCGGCGGATTGATCCCGTTTGCTCTCTTGGTGGTGTTGGCAATCCGTGTGCGGCGGCGCAGCGACTGGCATCGTCGGCTTCTGGCGTGCGCCACGATCATCGCGGTCGCTCCCGCTTGGGCTCGGATCGTGCCGATGGAACAGCTTGGGCCGATCGGTCTGCTGCTGATGGAGGCGGGAATGCTCGCGCCGGTCTTCTGGAGCGCGGTTCACGAACGACGAACGCAGGGGAGTATCCATGTGGCCTGGTACTGGGGCGCAGCGGCAATCCTCTCGCCACTGTTCATGGTGCCGATCGCATTCGTGCCGGGGTTTGCAAACTGGGCGAACGGGTTCGCCCCCGCCGTGAAACCTTGACGATCGACCGTCTGAAGGGGTCTTCCCACGTTGGCTTAGGGACCGACCACATGGATGATCCGGCGCATCTTGGTTGAGGGCCTTGTCGGGGGGCTTGGTGCGGTGCTGCGCTCCAATGGCATGTTGGAGCGCTAGCAGGGGTGACGATTTGTAACTTTATGACCGTTTTCCACCCGATGGCGGTCGTTCGAATGGCAATTTACGGTTGCCGAAAGCTGTCGTCGCTGGACATGAACGAACGTCCGAAGCTGGGTGGTTGCAAACTGCGGGGCGAACGACGGGTTGTGGGTCGTCGCAGCCCCTTCGCAACGATCAAGGACTTGCGGCCTAATTGTCCGGTCTTGCGGGCGCTGCTGCACCAGTGCGGCCGGGATGGATGCGACAAGCATCGTCCCCGGCCTGAGGCTCAAACGGTGCGAACTGTGCCGCCGTCGATGATGAACTCGGCACCATGGATCGCAGCGGCGCGATCTGAGGCGAGATAGGCGATCAGATCAGCGACCTCGTGCGGTTCGGCCGCCCGCCCAATCGGAATGCCGCCCAAGCCATCGAGCACCAGTTGCCGCGCATCCTCAATTGTGCCGCCATTTGCAGCCTGAAGACGTTCAAGAAAGTCGATCGCAGCCTCGGTTGCGATCCAGCCGGGCGAGACGGCGTTGACCCGCACGCCCTTAGGGCCGAGCTCCTTGGAGATGGACTTGCTGTAGGTCCTGAGCGCGGCTTTGGCAGCGGCGTAAGCGGTAGTCGAATCCGGCAGGGGCAGGATCGCCTGGATCGAGGTGACGTGTACAACTGTGCCGGCACCCCGATCGATCATCTGCGGGACGAGGAGGCGATCGAGCCGGACGGTGGCAAGCAGGTTGAGGTTCAATTCGGCAAGCCAGTGCTCGTCCGTGAGCGCAACGAACCCGCCACCGGGCGATGTCGATCCGCCGACCACATGAGCGATGATATCGACCCCGCCCATCCTGTCGAGTGCAGCATTGGCAAGTGCTACACTGCCGTCGACGGTGGTGAGATCTGCTTGCACGAAGATTGCGTCAGCGATTGGTTTGGCGTCGCCCCTGGCGGCTGTGATGACCTGCGCTCCTCCTTGCAGGAAGCGCGTGACGGTCGCGCGACCCAAGCCCTTGGTCCCACCGCTAACAAGCACCCGCTTGCCGGCGAACTCACTCGCATCGATCGCGGCGGTCACAGCGTGATCTCCAACGCCTTGATCGCATCGCCTTCGAGCGTGAAGGTATAGGTGAAGCGGAGAGGGCTGCTCGAGAAGTCACCATGCGCCGGCCCCTCGACCACCACTTTGCCGTTTTCGTGGCGGACCGCGTCCGGCGTGAAGATCGCCTTCACCGGAATAACCTCCTCTTGGAACAGGGTTCGCAATTCAACCTGCCCCTCAAATTGCTTGCCGATGCCCGCGTCGAAAACGACCGCGTCGGGCGCGAAGGGCTGCACCATTCCGTCCAGATCCAGACGGGCGTTCGCCGCGATATAATCGGCGATAGGCTTGGGTAGTTCGATCATCATTGCTCGGCTCCTTGACGGTACGAGCACAATCTAGCGATACGATTGCCAATGATAATCGATACAGAGCGACATCTTACGTCGCGGAAAACAGGATAATGGCCGGTGATGGTCTCAGCGAATTTGACGCGGTCCTCGCAATCGAGCGGCGAGGATCGTTCCGCGCTGCCGCGCTGGAACTCGGGCTGTCAGCGACGGCTCTGAGCAACCTGATCGCCAAGCTCGAGCGTCGTGTCGGCGTCCGTCTGTTCAACCGCACGACCCGCAGCGTCTCGCTCACAGATGCAGGACAGACCTTCGTCGAACAGATCAGGCCCGCGGTCAGGACCTTGCACGAGGCGATGAGCCTTGCCCGCTCACAGCTGGAGACGCCGTCCGGCACAATCCGCATCAATGCCTTTGCGGCGGGTGCGCGAGAGGTCCTGCGCCCGCTTCTGCTCAAATTCCTTCGGCGCTATCCTCAGGTTCATATCGACCTCGTCACTGAGGGGCGGATCGTGGACATCGTCGAGGCGGGCTTTGATCTCGGCCTGAGAAGCGCTGATCTCGTGCCGAGCGACATGATCGCCATCCCGGTCGGCCGCCCGCGTAGCTTCGCTGTGGTCGGGTCACCGACTTACTTCGAGATCAATGGCGAGCCCCGTGTACCCCCCGATTTGATGCGGCATGCCTGCCTGCGCATCCGGCTCCCGAACGGCGCACTGCATCGCTGGCAATTTCAGAAGGATGGAGAGCCGCTTCAAGTTGACGTCAACGGCCCGATGACGCTCGACGAAGCGAGCCTTGCCCGGATGGCGGTGCTGGATCACGTCGGAGTCGGATACTTCATGACCTCCGATGTGTCCGAGGACATCGAAGCGGGCCGACTGGTTCGTGTGCTGCAGGAGTGGACGCCTCCACTGGCGCGCCTGAGCCTCTATTATCCGAGCCGGCGCAACTCCTCAGCCGCGTTCAAGGCGTTAATCGACATGGCCCGTGACGTCGGCTGAGGAACAACAAGTATGTGGCTGCACGCGCGCCAACGAACGGATACCTGGTTTCTAGATGCGCGACTGGATGGCTGGGACTGGGTCAGAGTGTGACGACGACCTTGCCGATTTGCTCGTTGGATTCCAGAAAACGGTGAGCGTCCTGGATGTCGGCAAAGGCAAAGGTACGTGCGATCAGGGGCTTGAGGGCGCCCGACGCCAAACCGTTTGTGATGAAGGTCTTGGCGCGTCCGAGAATCGCATCGTCGGACACGACTTCGGTGTAGAGGTAGCCCTTCAGCGTCAGGCTCTTGCTCAGGACGGTAAGCAACGGGAACGGCGTGGGTTCCGCACTGAGCACGCCATATTCGAGCAGAATTCCACCTCGTGCCATGCTGGCCGTCAAAGGTCCGAAAGAGGGCCCACCGACCGGGTCAAACACGACCCGAGCGCCAATGCCATCCGTGATCTCAAGAACCCTCGCAACGAGGTCCTCTTCATCCGTCACCACGACATGGTCGGCGCCGGCCTCAAGAAGCGCCTGGCGCTTGGCGCCGGTTCGCGTCGTCGCAATGACTGTCGCGCCAACGATATTCGCGATCTGGAACGCTGCGATGCCGACACTGCTGGACGCCGCGGAGATGATGACCGCCTCGTCCTGAGATAGCTTTGCCTGCTCGATCAGAGCACCCCAAGCTGTGACATACGGCATCCAAACCGCTGCGGCTTCCTCGAAGGACAAGCTCTCCGGATGCCTTACGACCAAGCGCGATGGCACATTGACCAGTTCGCCGTAGGTGCCACCGTTAGTGATGTCCAAAGAGGGGATGACGCTGACCACATCACCGATGGCGAAGCCCTTGACCGATGCTCCGACCGTCTCAACGACACCCGAAGCCTCGTAGCCCAGGCGGCTTGGGAAGCGCGCTTCCTGCAGATAGGTGTGAGTGCGGAACATGACCTCGGCACGGTTGATGCCGATCGCCTTGACCTTGATCTGAACCTCGTTGGCAGCGGGCGACGGGACGTCCACGTCATCAATCCGGAGAACGCTGGCATCACCGTATTCGTGGATTCGGACTACTCGGCTCATCAGATATCTCCATGCGGGTCGCTTTAAGGAGCGCCTGCTCCAGAAATCCCTAAGAGACGTTTGATCCAGCGTCAACGTAATATGGAGGGCCCACTCCTATTTACATCGGCCATGTTGTCACAGCTGTTTCCTGCTCTCCTTGTCTCACCCAGCTGTAAATGAAGCTGGCACATGCCCAGACCCATCCTCACTAAAAGCTTGTCGTTCCGTTCCTTTGGAGCCTTAACTCCAAAATTGCTTGACGACTGCCCTGATCAAAAGCAGAGCAATTTATGGAGTAGCCACTCCACTAATTTGTCCTGCCGAGTAAGCACTTTGTAGTGAGGATCACGTCATGCCATTTTTCAACGTCCACGTTCCCAAGGACCTGTTTTCTCTGGATCAGCGCAAGGCGATCGCGGATTCCCTCGCGCACTCCCTCCAGGACAGCTTTGGCCTGCCACCCGAGGACAAGTTCGTCGTGATCAACGAGCATGCCGAAGGCTTCATGTTCATGCATCCCACGTACAAGGATGTGGAGCGTTCGGCGGGTGCGATCGTCATCTCCGTTCACATCCCGGCATCACGTCCGATGTCGGAAAAGCGAAAGCTGTTGAAGGAGATCGTCCAGCGCCTCCACCTCGCTGTTGGCATCAGACCGGACGATGTATTCGTGACCCTTATTCCATTGCCGTCGGAGAACTTCTCGTTCGGCAAAGGCTTCAGTCCGTTTGACAAGGGCGACGACTAGGCCGGCCCGCCGGGCCACGCCTCTAGCGCCATCATTCCGGTCTTCTCGAGTATCACACGATCGGCGCCATCACGCGCACGAACCGCCATGCCCCTGAATACTGTTTCATAGAAGTCTGCGACCTGGGCGACGTCGGTACCGCTCGGCATGTCGCCGTTCCGGACACCCTCGTTCAGGCGCTCTACCATTAGTGCTCGCGATCGGCCTCTGATCTCACGCATGAAGTCGCTGAGGTTGGCACGTTCGGGGGCATCGTGGAGCCCGGCCAGAGAGATCATGCAGCCCGCAGGACCGGTATCGTCCGTGTAGGCCGCCGCTGTAGCCATCATTAGTCGCGCAAACGCGTCTCTTGCTGAACCTTCTCCGGCCAGCGCCGCGGGAAAGAAGCCGCCGGGCCCTGTGAGGTATGCTCCGACGGCTTCCCGATAGAGGGCCTCCTTGTTGCCGAAGGCGTTGTAGAAGCTCGAGGGGCTGACCCCCATAGCGGCAATCAATTCGTCGAAGGTCGCACCCTCGTAACCCCTCTGCCAGAATACGCGCATTGCCCGGTCGAGCGCCGCCGCCCGGTCGAACAGCCGTGGACGGCCGCGCCCACGAGAGGCTTGCGTCTCACCCTTGATCGTCATCGTGCTTCTTCTCCTAACCTGCGGCTTGAAGCGACGTCGTCCATGCTTCCAACCCGCCAGCTACCATATTCGTAGCGGTAGCTCCACTTTCATGTTGACGTCCAAGATCGAGAGGACCAGAGCGGCCTTATGGAGCTACCGCTCCACTAAATAAATGCCGCGGCCTTGCTGCTCGACCAAAGGACCATCCTGATGAAAGCGATCCAAATTTCTGCCTTCGGCGAGCCTCGTGATGTGCTGCGATGGGCAGACTTTCCTGAACCGCCCGCTCCCGCTTTGAACGAGGTGCTCGTTCAGCTTGAGGCGTCTCCGTTCAATCCTCACGACATCTATGTGATCAAGGGCGGCTTTCCCGTCCTGCCAACGGTGCCGGGGCCGGTCGGCAACGAGGGGGTCGGCCGCGTCATCGGCTTGGGTGAAAACGTCAATCATCTCGCCATTGGAGACCGGGTGCTTCTGCCAACCTTTACCTGGCTCTGGCGCGAGCGGATGACAGTCTCCGCGGCGGGCCTATTCGCCTTGCCGGAGGCCGACCTGCACCAGCTTTCGATGCTCGGCATCAATCCCCCCACGGCAGCCCTTCTGCTTAGCGAATACACGACCTTGGAACCGGGTGATTGGGTTGTCCAGAACGCCGCCAACTCGGGCGTAGGCCGGGCCGTGATCAGCATCGCTAAGGCTCGGGGCTACAAGACGCTCAACATCGTACGCCGCCCCGAACTGGTCGACGAACTGCAGGCTGCTGGCGCCGATGTGGTCCTGGTTACAAGCGACGGGACCAAGGCGGAAGCCGAGAAGGCGGTTGACGGTGGCCGGATCGGTCTTGGCATTGACTCCGTCGGCGGTAAGGCAATCGGCGTGCTTGCCGACATCGTCTCGCCCCGCGCTGCAATCGTTGCCTACTCCATCCTCGACAGCGCGACGATGTCGATCCCCGCATGGTCGCCCATTTTCAAACAAGTCACCGTCCACGGCTTCTTCCTCGGCAACCCGGACTCGGCCGCTGCGGCGCCCGCGGCCGTCAGGGACGTACTGCCGCTCGTCGTAAATGGGGCCCTGCATACGCCGGTCAGCGGTGTTTATCCGCCATCCGCCATCGTGGAGGCAGCCATCCACGCCGAGCGCGGCGGCAAGGTCATCCTCGACTTCACTGCAGAGTAACAGTCCACCGCCGCTCCATTGACGATCTCGTCGACGGAGCGGCCTTTGACTGCCTCGATCTCGAACCAGTGTTCGGGAAGAGCGATAGGCTCAACACGGCACTCCAATAAAGCCAGGCAAAGCTCCTATGACCGCTCATGTCCTCATCGATCTCACCGTCCATGACCTACCTGCAATGACCGAATACGAGGGCGCAGCGATCGCGCTTGCCGCGCAATTCGGCGGCAAACCGCTTGCGAAAGAACTCCACCCGGAAACCGTCGAGGGACGCTGGTCTCCGACCTGGCTCGTCGTGCTAGAATTTCCGAGCCGCCAAGCCGTCCGCGACTTCTACAACGCGCCCGAGTATCAACCGCTTAAGGCCATGCGAAACGCGGCGGCGACCTCCAATGGCCTCATCGTTGTCGGAGAATAGCGAGACACAGCTATCGGACCGCCGGCCTTTGCTCCGCACATGACAGCATAGCATCCAGCGCTGACGAGCGACGCGGCAAGCATGAATGAATGGCTGAAGTTGGCGAGCCCAAAGCAGGCCGCAAATGACTGGTTATGGGTCTCATTGGCCGCCGTGACTCGGCCCAGCCCAGCAGCCCCACTCCGGCATCCGCCTGCCTGCCAGTTCGGTCCGGAAGAAGTCCCCGAACCCGATAACGTTGGTATGACGGACGTACTCGGTACTGCGCGACATGCGCAGAGCCTCGGGCACGACGAGCACGATTCCCAGCGTCGCCATGTCCTCGATCGCGTTGGCAGCGACGTTCTCGTCGACGGTGGCGAGGAACAGGTCGCCGCCAGCCATCTCGCGCTGGACCTGCTTCCATCGCTCGCGCAGCGTCGTCTTGGCACTCAGGATCAGACCGTTGGCGGCGCCCGGAACCGGTTTGACGAAGCGCGCAAGCGAGGGCAGGATGAAGTCGGGCCGCTTTTTCGCGTCCATCACGACCTGCTTTTCGAACGGTACCGCGCCGGCGGCGAGCATCGCCTCGATCTGGTGCTCGAACGAATAGCCCGCGCGTGACTTGCGCTGCTGGCTGGCGGACAGCATCAGTCGGTCGACCTCGCCGATGTTGTCGATAAGGCTGCGAATTACCGCGGTGACGGTTACGTCGCCAGGCGTGTCGCCGAGGATCGTGCGGACCAGCTCGATCGCGCGCTCGCGGCGCTGGAACTTGCGGAACAGCTCCCATTCGATCGTGCGGCTGATCTCGCGCACCGTGTCACCGGGGTTCTCGATGAGGAACGGGTCGAGCGTGGCAAGGTGATGGCCGGCGAGATACTGCTCGCGCGCCATTCGTGCGAGCACGGCGGTGGAGGGGAGCGCAGCATTGGCGGTGGCGAACTGCGCGATAGTGCCTCCCAGCCATGCCGCGGTCGCCTCGCCGGCAAAGTCGAGGATCCGCTCGCGCTCGGCGGCGAGCGCGGCCTCCGGCTCGAAGACACCGGCGACGAAGTCGGCGGGCAGGTCAAGGGTGTCGGCCAGCACCAGCGCATCATCGGAGGCGGAGTCGATGGTCAGGCACTGGAAACGGGCGGCACCGTCAACGCCATAGCGTCCGATGACGAGGAACGAGGCCGGCGATAGCGTCGCGAACGCAGCCTTCGGCACCCCCGTCAGATGTGTCTCGGGACCCTTGCTGGTGTAATGCACCAGCCGGGTCGCCTCGCGCACCTCGTCGACCTGCGGCCATTCGGTGCGGAAGAAGCATTCGCGGATGGCGGCACCACCGTCGCTGCGCGGCTTGTCGACAAGGTTGGGAAAGAAGCCGCTGTCACGCTCGCGCGGGGAAATGTAGACGCCGGCCTGATGCTTGTTAGGCAACCGCGCCCAGTCGCGGTCGTTGTTCGAAAGTTTCTTGACCAGCACGAGCGGGCACGACCGCAGAAGCGCGGCCAGCTCGACCACGCCGGGCTCCTCATGGCTTTGTGCGAACATGTCGAACTGCGCGGTCATGCGTTCTCCCCGGGGCGGTCGGTACCACGTAGCTCCAGCCGGTTGTCGCTGCCGCGCACCCAGTCCGCAAGGATATCGAGCGCGGCGCCATGATCGAGCCGCGTGCGGCCCTTCAGCGCGCATTCCCAGACGGTGGCGACACGCCAGTTCCCATTCGCCAGCGCATCTTCCGAGCGTACATCGACCGCGCGGTTCCGCGCGATCTTGGCACGCCAGAAGTCGTCACGGGTCTTTGGCCATTTGAACAGGTGGCAATCATGCCCGTGCCAGAAGCAGCCATGCGCGAACACGACCCCCCGGTGGCGCGGGAAGACGAGGTCCGGGGTACCGGGCAGGTCGCGATCGTGAAGCCGGAAGCGCAGGCCACGTGCGTGCAGCCCCCGGCGCAGCAGCAGCTCGGGTTTGGTGTTGGTGCTGCGGATGCCTGCCATCATCCGGCTGCGCACGTCAGCCGGAACGATATCAGCCATGCACGGCAACGCGCGCGCGATCAGGGCGGGTGACGACCACCGGGGCGGCACCGGTCACAGGTGCGTTGCCAAGCGCGGTTTCCAGATGCGGCTTCATCGCATCTGCGAGAAACTCGACCACCGGGACGACGACCGCATTGCCGAACTGGCGATAGGCCTGCGTGTCCGACACCTCGATGCGCCAGCGACGCTCGCCGCGGTCAAACCCCATCAGCCGTGCGCATTCCAGCGGGGTCAGACGTCGCGGGCGCTTGCCCGGCTGTGCGACAAGGATTTCCGAGCCGTCCTTGTGATAGCGCGCCGACAGCGTGCGGGTAACATCGTCGGGGCCGAACAGGCTGTAGCCAAAGCCATTGCCCTTCGCGTTATGCTTGGCCTTGTAGCCCTGCAGATAGTCCCACAGCTTTTCGCTGAGCGTATATTTGGAGTCGACGTCCTCGTGCCGCTCAAGGATGCTGCCCAGCTTCGGACCACCCGCGGGTAGCTCGAGCGCGTTCAGGTCGAAGGTGGTCGGCTCGCGAAAGCCCACGATGAAGATCCGCTCGCGGCGCTGCGGAACCCAATGCTCCGAGCTGATCACGCGCGTCTGGACGTGATAGCCAAGCTCCTTCTCGAGCGCGTTCATGATGGTCGCAAACGTGCGCCCCTTGTCATGCCGCTCGAGATTGCGGACATTCTCGAGCACGAAGGCCGCCGGGCGGTGATGCTCGATGACCTGCGCAGTGTCGAAGAACAATGTCCCCTGCGTGTCGCACAGAAAGCCATGCGGGCGACCCAGTGCGTTCTTCTTCGACACGCCTGCGATCGAGAACGGCTGGCACGGGAAACCCGCCAGCAGCACGTCGTGCACCGGGATCAGCGAAGGGTCCTCGGCGAACGGCCGAATGTCGCCGGCCAGCCGGTGATTGTCGCGAAAATTCAGCGCATATGTGTCTTGCGCGCGTTCGTCCCATTCCGAGGTGAACACGCAATGCCCGCCGATACCCTGAAACCCGATCCGCAGGCCACCGATGCCCGCGAACAGGTCGATGAAGCGAAACGATACCTCGCGCGGCGGGGCGGCGGCAACGCGTGCCGCCTCCTCAAGCGTGCGCAGCGCGAGCCGCGACGGCTTCGCGTCGCCGGAGATGTAGCGCTCGATGCTGCGGGGGGTTACGTGTATCAGTTCTGCAGCCTGAGGCCGCGTTAGCCCGGCCCGCGTAATGAGCGCAGCAATCTCTCCGTCCGTTGATCTTAGCCTGCGCATGCCATCCTTCTGTGTCGATTTACGACACCATGGCGCACCGACACCCAGAGAGCAAGCTTTGTTCTGGTCATGTTCTGGAGATTTGCTCGTTCAACATGATACAGCCAGCGTTCCCGGGATATCGACGGCATAGTCGTGCTGTGCTTCCATGAACAGGTCCACCTTGTTCCAGCCATAGAAGCTGACCGCAAACCCGCCGTCTTTCAGGACCCGGTGCATTTCGGCGAAGGCGGGCTTCAGCCAGCGGCCGTTATCGTCATTGGCAACAGTGCGGCCCTGCCGGTCGCGATAGTTGGTGACATAGGGCGGGTCGGTCAGGATCATGTCCACCGATCCGGTATCGAACGCCTGCATCACGTCGATGCAATCGCCGTTGAAGATCATGTTGCGGGGAGCGTTGGCGGTGTCGGTCATGGCCTTGTCCTTCGGTCTGGAGGTCAGCGCAGCGAATGCCGCGTCTGACCTCCTGCCCGTCGGCGAGACCGGGTGTGCAACCGGAGGGGCGTCTTCGCGGGGACCCGGCTGCACGGAACCCGCGCAGCGGGTGGAGGAAGCTGGGCGGAAGATGATCCGAAGGGCGCTGAGGGCTGGCCCTAAGCACCGCGCCACAACAGTGGCGCGATCAAAAACGGCCTACTTCACGCCTTCCATGTCATCGAGACCGGCCAGGATCGCGCGGCATCGCGCGGCAACCGCGTCGACGATCGTCGGCAGGGCGGGGTCACCGCCTGCGGGCATGGCTTCGACATCGGTCCGCGCCCGATCGACATTGGCGAGCACCCGGTTCGCCAGCGCGCGGACGCGGCGGATGGTCGGCGCAGCGCCCAGTCCGCAGGCGGCGGCGAGCCGCAACCAGTGCCTGCGCTTCAGATAATCGCCGCGGTTCTTGTCCGCGACCGTCTGCGCAAGATTGCGGGTGACGCCATCGAACACCTCCGCACACATGACATCGTACAGCGGGGCGGTCCGCACCCGCGATCCCGCCGGAATCAGGATCGAATAGTTCTTGGCATGGGCATCGGTGTTGCATGCCAGCACGTTGAAGACGACGGCATCGAACAGCCGGAGCGCATCGGGACCGAGCGCCTGACGCCGGACGAGGTTCATCATGTCGGCGACGGTCGGGCCACGGACGCCCGTCCTGTTTCGCTCGTACTTGGCGGAAGGCGGCTTGCCCAACGCCTGGCAGAAGTCCTCCTGATGCAACCGGCGCCACTGCGCGCCATCCTGCAGGCGGTCATAGCGTGGGATCAGGAAGTAGCGCCTGCCGCCCGCCACTCCGGTCGTTACCGGCGGCACCGTCAGTCCGCAGTGCCGGGCCAGCGTCAGGCACCACGCCTCGTTCTGGACGCTGCCGTGGAGGCGTTCGCTGTCGGGCTTCAAGATATGGGTCGACGGCGAGCCATCGAGCGGGATGTAGATTCGACCGTCGGCGTCGCAGGCCACGGCCAGCTTGGTCTGAACGCCTGCCAGCGACATCGACACGCCGTCATCCCCAGCGAGGAACGGCTTGCGGGGAAGCTCCTCGATGATGCGTTCGAGATCGTCCTCGGTCTCGATCCGCTGCCAGCGCTCTGTGCCGGTCAGGCCCGGCGCACCAAAGGAGAGTGCGCCGGCGGTGTCGCGGCCGATCGCATCCAGCAGGGCGAGTATGTCGGTCTGCGCGACACCGAGTTGGCGGGCGATGACCACGAGCTGTTCCGCCTCGGGAAGCAGGTTGCTGGCCCAAGTCAGGAACCGGGCGGGTTCCACCTCACGCTCGCCCAGCGGCATGGTGATCGAGATGGGGAAGGCCTGCCGGTCCTCCGTCCACGACGCGGCGTACACGAACCGCGGCCCGTCGGCACCCTCATGGACTTCGCCGACCAGAGTCTCCTCGAAATAGACCGGAAGGGTCATGAGGCGCTCTGCTGTTCAAGCAGGGTGACCGGATCCAGCCCGACCAGCCCCGCCACGACCAGGGCACGGCCGATCTGGCAGGTCGGCTTGCCCTTTTCTAGTTCGTGGATGAACCGGATGCCGACGCCCGCGACGGTGGCCAGGTCCTCGAGGCTGAGCCCCATCTGCTGGCGGCGTGCGCGGACGAGCGCACCGAAGCGGCGCGAGAACCATGCGGCGTCGTTTTCCGTGTCAGCCTGATCCATTGAAGCGACCTTTCCCGAACGGGAAAGATCGCTCGACGGCGTTGGAAAATCAAGTGCGCTTTTCCCGTTCGGGAAAGATTGATATCTAAAGCGGCACTACTGACCCGACCTTTCCCGATCGGGAAAGGCCGTGTGCTATCCAGCGGAAAGCCGCGCGACGGCCGTCCGGAGCTGATCGGCATCGATGCCGCCGCTCGCGAACTGCGCGGCCAACGTCGCGATGAGCATATTGTCATCCACCTCGGCCGGCATCGACCGGCTTACCGGCCGCGCCGGAACCTGAGAAACCGTACGCCGCCTCGGCGCGATCCGCCGTTCCTTGCCATCGAGGACAGCCGCTATCTTTGCCGCGACCGCGTCTGCCGCCGAGCGTAGCAGATCATCGATATGGATGTAGCCTTGCGTCACACCGCGCTTGCCGTGCCCGAGCAGGCCGGCGATCGTCAGCTCGGAATAGCCCAGCTCGCCCGCGATGCTCGCGAAGGTGTGGCGGAAGACGTGCGGCGTCACGCCCTCGATCTGCGCGGCCTTGCAGAGCCGTTCGACCAGATCGGGCACCTGCTTGTACCACGTGCCCGTCCAGTCGGAGGGGAAGACGTAAGGATTGCCCGGCTGCTCCGCCTGCGCTTCGATCAGCTCCATCGCGACGGCGCCGACGACCCGGACCTGCGCGCCGCTCTTGGTGTCGGGGAACATCACGCAGTCGGCATCGAAATCGACCCAGCCACGCTGGAGTGCCTGCGCCTCGTTGCGGCGGAAGCCGGTCAGCAGGATCAGCCGGACCGCAGCAAGGCCGACGGGATGCTCGCCTTGGTCCGCTGCGGCCCGCATCGCCTCGCCCAGCGCGGCCAGTTCCGCGACCGACAGCCGGCGTGTCCGCTGGCCGCTGGCCAGTCGCCGCACGCCGCGGGCGGGATTGTTGTCGATCTTGCCGAGCCGCAGCGCGTGCTCGAACACCGCATGAAGCGTGGAGATGCTCCGCGATCCCGCACCGACGCCGCCGATCGTATCGCGACCGCGTCCGACCCCGCGTGACCGCGACGACTTCCCCTCCGCGACATCGGCCTGGAAGGCGGCGATGTCGGGCGGCCCCAGCGACTTCACCTTGCGGGTGCCGATCAGCGGCTTGATGTGCCGCTCGATCCGGCTGCGATCCATCCGCAGCGTGGACATCTTGATCGGCAGACGTCGCCGGCCGAGCAGCCGTCCGCTCTCCGCCTCCTCCAGATACCAGTCGCAGATGTCGGCTACGGTTGGCGCCGCCCGCGCCGCATCGCGCGTCTCGATCGGGTCGTCGCCCCGCGCCACGTCACCTAGCCGCTTCTTCGCCTCGACGCGCGCCTGCTCGACCGTCAGCACCCCGCACCGGGCCAGCGTCAGCCGGCGGCTGCGGCCATCCGCATTGCGATACTGGAGGACGAAGGTCTTGAGGCCGGATGGCAGCACCCGCACACCAAACCCGCGCAACTCCTTGTCCCAGTGCGTTTCCTGTCCGAATGCCGGGATCGGCAATGCGTCGATCCGGGTCTTGGTGAGCTTCGCCATAAGCAACCCTCCCGCGTATTTTGCTGACAATAGCGTGGGAGGTCGAAATTGTAAGCATATTGTCAGCAAATTCGATCAAAACAGGGCGTATTCAAGAGATTTATGGCGTAGGTTCAATTCTCACTAAGCGTTGAATAACATTAGTTTGGCGTAGAATGGCGTACAGCAGCGAACTATATTTCCCAAATTGGTAAGGCTGAGGTCGTGAGTTCAATCCTCACCGGCAGCACCATTTTTTAAATGACTTAGCCCATCGCTAGGGCTCCAAGGCGGGGCTGGACGACCACCCCGCGATCATTTCTATCCTGAGCCATGGCAACGATCCGTCCAGGATCGGGATGTAGCAGTCGAACAAGGTGCGCGGATGCACCGCCGTTCATCGCGGGAGCTTCAGGAACGCCAATCACTTGAAGCTCTCCTCCTGCCCGCCCTCTCGATCGCGGTCGGATGCGATCTAATCTTCGATGACCTCCTTAGCCTTCGAAAGCCGTCCGTCGACGGCGGCATCCCTTGGGTTGGAAAGTCTGGCAACCACCGCCTTAAGGCTCTCCAGCGTGGCCACAGCGAGCGGACCACCCGTTGGAAAGGAACCACGCATAGAGCACGCGGAGCAAAACCCGATATTGCCGAGGCTGTTGAGCACGCCACTCGAATTGGCGAGATAGTCATTGTCCACGTACGGGCGTGAAGGCGATCGTCAGGCATCTAATGATGCGCGGCGTCTCCCGCCCCGTTTCTACGCCGATCGCGCGCAGGCAATGATGGAGAGCATTGGCGAGCGGGCGGTCCTGCCGGAGATGGCCGGGAGGCTGTTAGACGCGGACCGCGATCGGCTGCCGTCGACGGAGGCTAACGGCTGGATCACCGGCGCGTGCGCGCCCGGCGTGTCCGGATTGGCAGCGACGAACTCCGCAGCATGGATCGAAGACCGACCCGCACAGGACGTTCGCAGCCGCGCAGTCAGGGAACTTACGGTGCTCGGCATGCCCGCTCGGATACCGAATCGGCGGCGGTGTCAGTATCCCTCGCCGGCCCTGATTACCCGTCAATGCACCAGAGCCGGCAGATCTCGGCAAATCCTATTGGTCGGCACGCAACCGGTAGCCTACGCCGAGCTCGTTGGCGATGATGCTACCGACAGGACCCGGCGGTTCCAGCTTTTGCCGGAGATTGCGGACGACGATCCGCAGATATTCAATACGGGGGTCTTCGTCTGCTGCCCACGCGACCGCCAGGATCCGATCGTGGGTGACGACGCGGCCGACATGACGCGCCAAGACCGCCAGGACATCATGTTCCTTGCGGGTAAGGTGTAGTTCCTCCACTCCGCGACAGACGATGCGTCGGTCGAGATCGATCGTCACGTCGCCCTTGCGGACGATCTTCGGCGCCGTTTCGAACGATCCGCGATGGCGCAGGGCGACGCGCAGCCGAGCGAGCAGCTCATCCGTGTCGAAGGGCTTGGATACGAAATCGTGGGCGCCAAGATCGAGCGCCGCCACCTTCTCGTCGGTAGCGTCGCGGGCGGATACGACGAGTATGACGCTATCGCTGTTCTGAAGGAGCAGTGGGATAAGACCGAGCCCGTCTCTATCCGGCAGACCAAGATCGAGCAGGATCGCGCTTGGGCACTCGGCTCGCGCGCGAAGAAGGGCATCGCGTCCATCGGCCGCCTCGACGACAGCATAGCCGGCCCGTTCCAGTGTGTTGCGCAACAGGCGGCGGATCGGGGCTTCGTCATCCACGACGAGGATCTTGGCAGGCATCAGATATGGCTCCCGGATGCGTTGCGAACGATAAGGTCGGCGGGAAATACCAGCGTAAAGGCGGCGCCCTCTCCGTCATCGCGGTTCCCGGCCTCGACACTCATGCCCATGGCTTCGGCAAACGCCTTGACGATAGCGAGGCCGAGGCCGGTACCGCCAATCGCACGGTCGGAGCCCTCGAGCCGGCGGAAGGTCTCGAAGACTTCGGCCTCCCGCCCGTGCGGCAACCCCGGCCCATGATCAAGGATGGTCAGCCTGAGCTGGCCGTATCGATGGATGCCCTCGACCATGATGTCGGTGCCGGGATCACCATAGCGCCCGGCATTGTCGAGCAGGTTGAGCAGGCAATGGTGCAGGAGCTGCGGGTCCACGCGGACGAGCGGCAATGACGGGGGCACGCCGAGCCGAACGGCATGGCCTTGCAGCGCCCGGCGTGCGTCGTGCGCGGCGCCCGTGACTGCATCGCTGAGATCGGTGGCCTCGACGTTGAGCTTCAACGCTCCCGCCTCGACCCGGGCCATGTCGAGCAGGTTGGCGACGAAACGGTTGAGGCGTGCGGACTCACTCTTGATGGTGCCGATGAGATCCGGGGTCGCGCCGTGGTCGAGTTGATCCGCTGCGGCGATGACGGCGGTCAGCGGCGTTCGAAGATCATGGCTGACCGATGACAGCAGGGCCGCGCGGAGGCGATCGCGGGTCCGGACGGCATCAACGTCGCGCATCTCCGTCTCGAGCCGGAGGCGTTCGAGTACGAGTGCCGCCTGATCGATCAGACCGGTCAGCAGCGGCAGCTGATCTGCACGGATCGGATCGCCGCTATTCTCCCTGGCCACCCCGATCACCGCCAGCGCCTTGCCGCCTGCCTTCAGGGGCTGGAACAGCCATTCTGAGGCAGCGAGCGTCCCCGAGCCCTTGCCGGCCGACGTGCCGTTATCGAATGCCCAGTTAGCCGCTGCCATATCCATCGTATCGAGGCGGTAGCCGGGAACGCTGGCCGCCTGCACGGTGAGGCCGGAGCTCGCCGACACGGTCAGGAGCACCGTCTGCACGTCGAACAGCCGCGCTACGTCGTCGCAGATCATCCGCGCCGCAAGCGATGGATCGTTGATCGCGCTGAGCTGCCGCAGGAAGCCGGCCAACGTGGCGTTCGTCCGTGCGCTCGCGGCTGCCATATCGGCCTGAGCACGGACCCGCGACGTCAGCTGGCTGGTGGCGATCGCCACGCCCAGCAGTACGAAGATCGACACCAGATTCTCCGGATTGCTGACGCTTAGCGTCCCTACTGGTGGCAGAAAAAAGAAGTTGTAGGCGAGGCTGGATGCCATCCCGGCGAAGAGCCCGGTCCGCAGGCCGAACAGACTTGCCGCTGCCATCACGGGTAGCAGGTACAGCAGTGCGACGTTGCCCAGGTCGAGGATGTGGAACAGTGCGCTGGCAAGTGCGGTGACGATTGCCACGAGCAGGAGCGTCATGAGGTAACCGGCGGGCTTTCCCCAGCTGCCGCCCCGACGATGCACGGATGACGGGCCCGGCCCCTCCTCCATCGGCAGCACGTGCACGGTCACGCCCGGCGTATCGCGAATCAGGCGATCGACGACAGAGCCGTGCAGGAACTCAAACCAGCGAGATCTGCGGGATTTGCCGACGACGAGCTGGGTCGCGCGAGCATCTGCAAGGAAGCCACGAATGCCCTCCACCACGGATGTCGCCGGCACGGTCGCAACCGCTGCGCCGAGCTGCGTCGCCAGTGTCATCGCCGCGGCAACCCGCTGATGCTGTTCATCGCTGAAATGCGCGGTGCGCGGTGTCTCGATGAACAGCGCCGTCCATGGCCCATGCAGGCCATCCGCAACCCGCTTGGCGGCACGTACGAGGCCGTCCGCGCCCGGAAGTTCGTTGATCGCGACGACGATGCGATCCGATCCGGCCCACGTGCCGCCGACGCCCAGCGCGCGGACATGCTCCAGCATCTGGGCATCGACCGCCTGCGCGGCACGGCGCAACGCCAATTCGCGCAGTGCGGACAGGTTGGATTTTGAGAAGAAGTGGCTGAGCGCGCGCGTCGCTTCGTGCGGCAGATAGACCTTGCCGGCCTTCAACCGCTCGATCAGCTCGTCGGGCGGGATGTCGACAACCTCGATCTCCGCCATTTCGAGGATGCCGTCCGGCACCGTCTCTCGCACCCGGACGCGGGTGAAGCTGGCAACGATGTCGTTGAGGCTCTCGACATGCTGGATGTTGATCGTCGAATAGACGTCGATCCCCGCGGCAAGCAGTTCCTCGACATCCTGATAGCGTTTGGGATGACGGCTGCCGGGCGCATTGGTGTGCGCCAGTTCGTCGACCAGGACGAGGCGCGGCGCGCGGGCAAGGACGGCGTCCAGGTCCATCTCTCCCAGTGTGCGGCCCTCATAGGCGATGTTGAGCCTCGGGACGATCTCGTGACCGCGGGTCAGCGCCTCGGTCTCGGCGCGGCCGTGGGTCTCGACCACGCCGACGACGGCATCGACCCCGTCGCGGCGGCGTGCGGCGCCTTCGGACAGCATCTCGAACGTCTTGCCGACGCCCGGTGCCGCTCCCAGGAATATCTTCAGGCGTCCCCTGCCCTCCTGCGCGGCGGCACGCAGGAGGGCGTCGGGATCGGGTCTGTCATCACCGCCGACGGGCATCAGGGGGCAGCGGCGTCCAGTGCGCGGTTGATGGCCAGCACATTGACGTGCGGCTCGCCGAGGATGGAGCTTTCGGTCGACCGGGTGACGATCCCACGGACGGCATCGATCGACATCCCGCGGACGCGCGCGATGCGGGCGGCCTGCGCTTGGGCGGCCGCCGGCGACAGGTCGGGATCGAGGCCGGAGCCGCTGGCGGTGACGAGGTCGGCGGGGAGCGCGCCGGTCACCCCCTCCGCCTGCCATCTGGCGACATCGCGCTTGATCCGGTCGACCAGCGCGCGGGACGCGGGACCGAGGTTCGATCCCGAGGAGGCGAGGCCGTCATAGCCCTTGCCCGCCGCGGACGGCCGGCTCTGGAAGTAGCGGTCGGTGGTGAAGGCCTGGCCGACGACGGTCGAGCCGATCACCGTGCCGTTCGCGCGCACCAGGCTGCCATTCGCCTGCGCGGGGAAGATCGTCTGCCCGATGCCGGTCATCGCCAGCGGATACACGATCCCGAGCAGCGCGGCGAACAGGATCGTCATGACGATCGCGGGCCGAAGCGCGGAAGTGAAGTCTTTGCCCATGATGCTTGTCCTTATGCGAGGCCGATGCCACCGACGAGCAGGTCGATGAGCTTGATGCCGACGAACGGCGCAACGAGTCCGCCGAGACCGTAGATGGCGAGGTTGCGGGCCAGCAGCGGTCCCGCGCCCATCGGCTTGTAGGTCACGCCCTTCAGCGCCAGCGGCACCAGCAGCGGGATGATGATCGCGTTGAAGATGATCGCCGACAGGATGGCGCTCTGCGGGCTCCCGAGCGCCATGACGTTGAGCACGCCCAGCCCCGGATACAGCGCGACGAACATCGCCGGGATGATCGCGAAGTACTTCGCCACGTCGTTGGCGACCGAGAAGGTGGTCAGCGCTCCCCGCGTCATCAGCAACTGCTTGCCGAGGCCGACGACCTCGATCAGCTTGGTCGGGTCGCTGTCGAGGTCGACCATGTTTCCCGCCTCGCGCGCCGCCTGCGTGCCGGTGTTCATCGCGACGCCGACATCCGCCTGCGCCAAAGCAGGTGCGTCGTTGGTGCCGTCGCCGCACATCGCGACCAGCTTGCCGCCCTGCTGTTCCTGGCGGATCAGCGCCAGCTTGTCCTCCGGACTCGCCTGCGCAAGGAAGTCATCGACGCCCGCCTCGGCGGCGATCGCGGCGGCGGTCAGCGGGTTGTCGCCGGTGATCATCACCGTGCGGATGCCCATCTGCCGCAATTCGCCGAAGCGTTCGCGGATGCCTGCCTTGACCACGTCCTTGAGGAAGATCGCGCCGAGCAGGCGGCCATTCTTGGCGACCGCCAGCGGGGTGCCGCCAGCACGCGAAATCTCGTCGGTGATGCGGCGAAGCTCGGTCGCCGCAGCGGTTTCGCCGACGCCCGGATTGGCCTTCAGGATCGAATCCACCGCGCCCTTCTGCACCAGCATGTCCGGCGTCTGCACGCCCGATATCCGGGTCTGTGCGGTGAACGGGATGACCTCGGCACCCGCTGGCAACGCGGTCGTGCGCACGCCGAACCGATCGCGGGCGAGGACGACGATCGAGCGCCCTTCCGGCGTCTCGTCGGCAAGGCTGGCGATCAGCGCCGCCTCCGCCATTTCGGCATCGGTCGCGCCGCCGACGCTGCGGAACTCGCTCGCCTGCCGGTCGCCGATCGTGATCGTGCCGGTCTTGTCGAGCAGCAGCACATCGATGTCGCCTGCCGCCTCGACCGCGCGGCCGGACTTGGCGAGGACGTTGAAGCGGACCAACCGGTCCATGCCCGCGATTCCGATCGCCGACAGCAGCGCCGCGATCGTCGTCGGGATCAGCGTGATGAGCAGCGCCGCGAGCATAGCGACCGGGATCGAGCCGCCGGCGTACGTGGTGAAGCCGGGGATGGTGCCGACCGCGATCAGGAAGATGATCGTCAGCCCGACCAGCAGCAGCGTCAGCGCGACCTCGTTCGGTGTCTTCTGCCGCTCGGCCCCTTCCACGAGTGCGATCATACGATCGAGGAAACCCTGGCCGGGCATGACCGTCACCTTGACCCGGATTTCGTCGGAGATGACCCGTGTGCCGGCGGTCACCGCCGACCGATCGCCGCCCGCTTCGCGGATAACCGGGGCGCTTTCCCCGGTGATCGCGGCTTCGTTGACCGAGGCGACGCCGGAGACAACTTCGCCGTCCGACGGGATCAGGTCGTTGGTCTCGACCAGCACGATGTCGCCTACCTTCAGCGCGCTGGCCGGCACAGTCTCATGCTCGCGGCCGTCGCCCTTCAGGCGCTTGGCGGTCAGTTCTGCCTTGGTGGCGCGCAGCGAGGCGGCCTGCGCCTTGCCGCGCCCCTCGGCCAGCGCCTCGGCGAAGGTGCCGAAGAGGACGGTCAGCCACAGCCAGACGACGAGTTGCAGCTTGAAGCCGGTGGTCAGCCCGTCATGGCCGATGACGAGCAGCACGGTCATCAGCGCGGCGACGATCGCGGTGACGAACATCACCGGGTTGCGGATCAGCTCCGCCGGGTTGAGCTTGACGAAGGAGGCCTTGATCGCCGGCACGACGAGGTCGGCGGTGAACAGGCTTTTTACTTTGCTGGTTGCCATGTCAGGCGCCCCTTCAGGATAAGGTGCCGCTGATCATCGCGAGATGATCGGCGATGGGGCCGAGTGCGAGGCTCGGCAGGAAGGTGAGGCCACCGAGGATCAGCACGATGCCGACCAGCAGCCCGACCCACAGCCCGCCGGTGGTCGGGAACGACCCGGCGCTTTCCGGCGTGTACTTCTTGGCGGCGAGGCTGCCCGCGATCGCCAGCATCGGCACGATGATGAAGAACCGGCCGACCCACATCGCCATACCCAGCAAGCCGTTGTAATAGGGCGTGTTCGCGGTCAGCCCGGCGAAGGCGGAGCCGTTGTTCCCGACCGCGCTGGTGAAGGCGTACAGGATCTCGCTGAACCCGTGCGGCCCCTTGTTGAGCGGCCCCGCCAGCCCCTGGTGCAGCACCGACGACAGCGCCGTGAGGCCGAGGATCATCAGCGGCAGCACGGCGATGGCGAGCACCGCGAGCTTGACCTCGCGCGCCTCGATCTTCTTGCCGACATATTCCGGCGTGCGACCCACCATCAGCCCGGCGACGAACACCGCGAGGATGGCGAACAGCAGGAAGCCGTAGATGCCCGCCCCGACGCCGCCGATGACGACCTCTCCCAACTGGATGTTAAACAACGGAATCATCCCGCCCAGCGCGGTGAAGCTGTCGTGCATCGCATTGACCGCGCCACACGATGCGGCGGTGGTGACGACCGCGAACAACGCGGAGGCGGCGATGCCGAAGCGCACCTCCTTGCCCTCCATGTTGCCGCCCGCCACGCCCAGATGATGCAGCACGGGGTTGCCCGCCGCCTCTTGGGCGTACGTCACGGTGACGCCGGCGAGGAACAGGATCACCATCGCCGACAGGATCGCCCAACCCTGCCGCGTGTTGCCGACCGCCTTGCCGAACGTCCACGTCAGGCCGAAGCCGATGAGGAAGATCGACAGCATCTGCACCAGATTGGTCAGCGCGGTCGGGTTCTCGAACGGATGCGCGCTGTTGGCGTTGAAGAAGCCGCCACCATTGGTGCCGAGCATCTTGATCGCCTCCTGACTGGCGACCGGGCCGAGCAACAGCGACTGTTTCGCGCCTTCCAGCGTCTGCACATCGACCACGCCCGCAAGCGTCTGGGGCACGCCGCTGGCGATCAGGAATGTCGCATAGACCACGCTGATCGGCAGCAGCAGGTACAGCGTCACGCGCGTCGCGTCCGCCCAGAAATTACCGATCGCCTTCGCCTCGCGCCGCGAGAACCCGCGGAACAGCGAGAACGCCAGCGCGATTCCGGTCGCCGCCGACAGGAAGTTGTGGATCGTCAGGCCGAGCATCTGCGACAGGTTCGACATCGTCGCTTCCCCGCCATAACTCTGCCAGTTGGTGTTGGTGGTGAAGCTGATCGCGGTGTTGAACGCCAGATGCGGCGACAGCCCCGCCAGCCCCTGCGGATTGCCTGGCAGCACGCCTTGCAGGCGTAGCACCGCATAGGTGAACGCCATCAGCGTCGCGTTGAACGCCAGCATATGCACGGCGTAGCGCCGCCAACCCTGCTCTTGCGAAGGGTCGATGCCGGCGAGCCGGTAGAAGCCGGCCTCGACCGGGCCAAGGATGGCGTGGAGCGGCGTGCGGCGTCCTTCGTAAAGTGCGAACAGCCACATCCCCACCGGCTTGGTCAGCACGAGCAGGATGGCGACGAAGCCGAGGATCAGGAACCAGCCCTGGAATGTCATGGATCGCTCCCTTCAGAAGCGTTCGGGACGGATAAGGACCGCCACCAGATAGATGAGCAGGCCGAACGCGGTCAGCGCCGCGAGCCACAGGTCGAGGGTCATCGCAAATCCTCGCTTACGCGTTATCGCAGAGCCGGACGTAGGCGAGCGTCGCCGCCACCAGCCCGAGCATGATCGCGATCCAGAGCAGGTCTTGCATCGTACGGGTCCTTTCAGAAGATGGCGGTGAGCGAGACGAGCGCGGTGCTGCCGGCGATGTTGCCGGTGCCGTCCTGCCCCTTGCTGAAGCTGGGCCGCAGATAGGCGGCGTCGCGTGCGGAAATGTCCGTGTCGACGTACGAGACGTTGAGCGTCAGGTTGCGCCACGTCGCATCCGCGCCGAGCGACCAGTCCCAATACGACCCCGTCGGCGCCAACGCGGTGGCGTTCGGACCAAGCCCGTCCTGCCCCCGGCTATGCCCGACATGCGCCTTCGCTGTGAACGGCGTGCCCGCGACCGCGACCGCGCCGTCACCCCACAGGTACAGATTGTCATCCTTCGCGCCGGGCCGATCGTCGATACCGGCCGCGGCGGACGCGCCGGTGCGATACCATTTGCCGATCGCCTGCTGTTCGGGTGCATAGGCGACGCCGGCGGTCAGCGTCGCCGGTCCCACGGTGCCGGTCAGCTTCGCATAGGGTTCGGCGAAGTCGGTCTTGTCCGCGCCGCCGGGATACATGTACCAGGTCAGGCCGACATCGAGCGTCGCATGGTCGGAAAGCTTCGCCTTGTAGCCGCCGATCAGGTCGAGTTCCATGTTGGCGCCACCGAAGGTGCCCCAACCGGCAAGGCTGGACGCCCAGGTGCCGATGTAGAACCCGGTGTCATGCGCGACGGTGATACCGCCCTGCACGGCCATCGCCCGATCGGACTGCGAGACGCCACGGAAGCGATAGTCGGAGGCGATCGATGCCGATCCGCTGACGGTGATCGCAGGCGGTGGTGCCGTTTCGCCATTTGCCTTGTCCTCCGGCGTCGCTTGCGCCTGCGCGGCCGCAGTGACGCCAGACAATGCAACGGCGATAAGCGATGGTGTAAGCTTCATTCTTGCCCCCGACGGAACCGGCTGCCGCTGAGTGAGCGCGGAGCCTTAGGGGCATGCGATTAGGCCTATCCCCCGTAGCAATTCGAGATCGATTCCGGGAGAATGCATATAGCTGGCATATAGCTGTCGTTTTTCCCCGGCCTGCATCCGCACTCTTCGTTCGCGAGCCCCCCGGAAAGTTGACGGCTACAGGCGAACGCGGCCGATATCCCCTGCTTGCCCCAAAGAACTGACGGTCGAACCGGGGCGTGCATCGGGCGCCCCCCTGTCAGGACCACGAATGCGATTGCGCCTGCAGACATGTCGAGATATGTAATACAACCCTGCGAAAGCAGACAGCAGGATCCGGATCAACCGGATCTGCACGAGGAGAGGATCATGACCATGAGCATTCTTGGACCACGGCCACACCTGCGCCTGATCGGAGCGCTGGCGCTGTTTGGCATCCCGAGCCTTACCGCACCCTTGTGGGCGGCGGACAGCTGTTCCGGCACCGCGCCGTTCGACTTCGCATCGCAATGGGATGCGGTGTTCGCCAACACGCTGCAATGGCAGTACCCGGAAACCAGCGCGTGCCTCACGGCCTCGAACGGCCTCGGCAGCCGCAAGCTCGACGGCAAGCTCTACCAGAAAGACGGGCAGCTGTACTTCAGCACCGACAGCGGCCCGCTCAAGCGGTCGGAACTGCGCAGCAAGGGTATCACCAGCAGCACCGCGACGATGTCCGGTCAGGTCTTCATCCGCACCAGCACCAGCGACAAGAAGTTCACCATCGCCCAGCTGCTGAATTCGGCGCCCTCGTCCAACCCCAACAGCAGCGGCTCCGACCCGATCATCCGGCTCGAGATCGACGGCGGCGCCCTCGACATCGTCTATTACACGCGGAACGGATCGAGCTCGATCGCGCAGAACAACGTGCTTACCAGCATCAACGACGGCAGCAGCTTCACCTTCGAAATCCGGCAGTACAAGAGCTCGTCGTCGAACTTCGACATCGAGGTGATCGTGAACGGCAACACCGCGCTCTCGCGGCGCACCGTCTCCGGCTACGATGACAACAAGGGCTACTTCAAGGCCGGCTGCTATGTGAACAGCGGTGGCGGCAGCGGCTGCCGGTCGTCGTTCAGCCGGTTGAGCTTCAACCTGTGACGAAACGCCACCTTCCGCGGGTAGCGGGAGGTGGCATGACACGCGAAATGGGAATGTGGACGTGCACGGAATCGCACTGGCTCTGACGATCCTGGCGGGCATCGCCATGGGGCCGGCGGACGCCCTCCCCTCCGCGTCCGACGACGCTGCGACGATCAGGCCCAAGCGGCTGCTGATCATCGCCGATCACTCGACCGGCAACCAGACCGCGCACGTATCCGCCAGCCATGCGGTCGCGGTGATCGAGCGGCTGGGACGGGAAACGGGCGCGTACGTCACGACGATCCGCACCGATGTGAAACTCGTCACCCGGGGCGAGGTCTGGGGCAAGGGTGCCTATGCGAAAGGTGGTCCCCGCGCGTCACGGGCGGAGACGCTCGACCGCTACGACGCGGTCTTATTCTACACCAATGGCGAGACCGACCTGACCGACGACCAGAAGCGCGACCTGCTGGGCTTTATCGGCGTCGAGGGGAAGGGGTTCGTCGGGGTCCACTCGGCTACCGCTACCGCCTATGCATGGCCGGGCTATGCCGAGATGCTCGGCGGCGTGTTCGACAACCATCCATGGAAGGTCGCGTCGGCACGGATCATCGTCGAACGGCCGGACGCGCCGGCGATGAAAGGCTGGACGACGGGCATGACGATCGTCGACGAGCATTACCAGATGCGCGCGATCGGCTATTCGCGCGGCACGGTCGATGTCCTCGCCCGCCTCGATCCGCGCAGCCTCGATCTGTCGGTGCCGGGCGTACACCGCAAGGATCTCGACTTCCCGGTCGTCTGGATGAAGCGATCGGGCCGCGGCCGCGTCTTCTACTCCACGCTCGGTCACACCGATGCGAGCTGGGACGATCCACGCATCCAGTCGATGTATTATCAGGGCATCCTGTGGGCGCTTGGATCGACGACGCAGGATGTCCGGCCGCACCCGAAGTGAAGGCGCGTCATCGGACGGCGTAGGTCGTCCATGGCGCGGGGGATCGGCCGGTGCGCTTCGCCAGATCGTCCCGCAGCGGGGCGAAGCGCGGTTCGACCATCGCTGCGAGCGCATAGGTGTTCACCGCATTCGCCGGGTTCCACGGATGCGGCGCATATTCGGACTGACCCGCGGCGGCACGGTCGCGGTCGAACTGGATTTTCGAACGGGCGAACTCGATATGGACCTTGCGGCCATCGGCATAGGGCGCGAGCCAGTCGACGGCCTTCTCAAGGCTTGCACCACTCGCCGCCCGCCATGCGAACCAATCCTCCCCATGTGCCCGGGCGGCGAGCGCGGCCATCAGCAGCGGGTCGAGGTCGTAAGTCACGTAATGCAATGCGTCGCGTTCGTGGAAGTCGAACACGCTGCCATCCGGCCGCACGTTCGCCGCAATCTGGCGCCGGAACGCGGCACGCGCACGGGCGATGAGCGCCATATCGCCGACCCTGTAGGCGGCGAGCGTCGCGAGCTTTACGCGATGGCTCTGCCAGTTGGTGACCGCATTCTTCGGCGTGCCGTCCATCGCATCGAGATACCCCTTGGCGAGGCGCAGCCAGAAGCGACCGAGCGTCTTGGCCGCTGCCGGCGACAAGTCATTCTCGACCAGATCGTGCGCCAGCATCAGGCTGTCGAATCCGGTCTCGTCGATCGGGTTGAACGACGGCTGGTAGATGTACGCCCAGGCGGTGAGATAACGCTCGGTCTGCGCCAGATAGGCGCGGTCGCCGGTCTGGCGATAGGCCATGGCGAAGGCGAGGATCAGTGGCTGGTCCTCCTTCGCCTTCAGGCTGATCTCGCGAATGCCCTTGCCGGGCAGCGTCCCTTCGGTGTGAAGCTTCGGTATCGCGCCCGGTGGGCGTTCGAGGGTCGCCTTGGCGCGGGCAAGGACGGGCGCCGCCACCGATGCCGGCAGCGCACCCGTCGCCGGCAATAGCGCATGGCCCGACAGCGGCGTCGCGATCGCAACCGCTCCGGTGGCGAGCATTCGGAAGATCTGGTTCATCATCAGAACTTCGCGTTCAGGGCGATGCGATAGGTGCGCCCGTCATAGTCGATCCGACGCGCCTGCGCCTCGACCCCCTGATATTCCTTGCGCGTCGAGTTGGTGAGGTTGAACGCGTTGACCGACAGGCTCACCCCCTCCGTGACGTTGAGCGACGCCGATGCGTCGAACTGGCCGCGCGCCGTCACCTGCCGCGCCGCACCGGAGAAGGTGCCGGTCGAGGACAAATCGTATTTCGAGCGGTAATTGTAGATCAGGCGGACGCCGACCAGCTTCGTCTCGTAATAGCCGATCAGGTTGACGTTGTGCTTCGAGATGCCCGGCAGGCTCGCGTCGGTGCCGTCCGAATTGGTCCCGCTGATCGTCGTATAGGCGTAGTTGAAGCCGCCACCCAGGTTGCGCAGCGCACCGGGCAGGAAGTCGAGGTTCTGCTGCACGTTCAGCTCGGCACCGTTGACCGTATAGGGCGTCGTGCTGTTGACGAAGCCGGCGATGTTCACCGTCTGCAGATTGCCGTTGATGTCCGCGGGCGCGCTGGTGAAGCAGGTATCGCCCTCGATACGCAACGGCCCCAGCCCGAGATTGCCGCCATCGAGCGGACACAGCGCCCGCGCACCGCGCACCTGCTGCACCACGCCCTTGAAGCGTTTGGAGAACAGGCTGAGTGCCACCAGTCCGCGCGGCCGGTTGTACCATTCGAACGTCGCGTCGAACGAGGTGCCGGTATAAGGCTTCAGGTCCGGATTGCCGAGCGTCACCGGGATGACGTTGGTCGTGCTCGGCGCACCGACCAGCGTCACGGGCGTGAACTGGCGTGGATGCGGGCGGACGTAGGTGCGATATCCCGCGAGGCGGAACAGGAAGTTGTCGGTGACGTCGAACACCGCGATCGCCGACGGCAGCCATTGGCCGTAACGTGTCTTGAACTGCTGATAGCCGTAGTCCGCGGCGGACCCGACCCCGGCAGACGATGGCCTGATCCGGTTGAGCGCGTTCGAGACGTTGTTGGCATTCTCGTAGCGCACACCGACGATGCCGCGGACGGGTATCGAGAAGATCGACGTCTTGTACTTGCCCTCGACATAGCCCGACAGGACGTCGGTCCGGCTACGAAAGTTGTACAGGGCATAGCCGTTGTCGGTGTAGTTGATGTTGAAGCCGATCGGCGCGAGCGCTGCCCCGTTATAGGGCGTGACCGGCGTCAGTGCCGACACCACCTTGCCCATGTCGAGCACCTGCCAGTTCTGGTTGAAGCCCGGCAGCGATCCCTGGAAGAAATCGCCGTTGTCGGGGTTCGCCATCAGGAAATCGCTGCTGATGTTTTGCCCCTGAATACCGGCAGCGTTGGTGCGATAGCCCTGCGACCGGAACTCGTTACGCTCGAAGCGATAGCCGGCCTGCACGCTGGTCAGGAAACCCTCGAGCGTGCGCTCCACCTCCTGCTGCGCCGCGATCACCTTGCTGGTGGCATAGCTCTGCGTACCGGCGAGATTGAAGCGGTTGCGGCCCGGCGTACCGGCGGGGCTGTCGTACCAGCTTTGCTGATCCGTCGGTCCGGCCCACGTCCACGCGGTGCGCGGCATACCCGTGGACAGCGGGTTCGGCGCGACCGTCAGCGCGTAATCGTCGTAATTGCCGCCGCCGCTGACGAAGGAGCCGCTGGTGCCGTTGGTGCGACCCGCCTGCTGGCCGGTGATGAACTCGGCGAATAGTTCGACCGCGCTGTTCGTCGCCTTCGACAATGTGCCGATCGTCGTCAGCCGCCAGTCGTCCGCCTTCCAGTTGACCGTGCCGTTCAGACCCCACGCCTTCTGCGTCTGCGGGAACAGCCGGCTGTCGTTGATGACGCCGATGTTGGAGAAATCGAAATTCTCGACGAAATGCGCCCCGTTCGCGCCCTCGCGCACCTCGCTGGTCGGATTGACGACGACGCCGGTGCCGGTGAAGTTCAGCACCTGCAGATTCTGGACGGTTTCGCTCTGCTTGCGGTTCGTGTAGAGGCCGGTGACGCCCACCTTCAGCGCTTCGGTCGCCTGCCATTCCGCACCGCTTGCCAGGGAAAGCTGGTTGCCCTCGTTGCGGCGGACATACTGCCGCCCCTGCGAAACATATTGCACACCGGTCTGGCCCTTGGCGCCCGTGCCGCCCGCCGCGGCAACGCAACCGACGACGGTAGCATAGGTCGTCGCGCAGGTGCCCGCCGGTGCGTAATAGTCGGCGTAGCGCGCGATGAAGTTCGGCGTGGTCGTCGCCGACAGCACGCCATAGCTGTTGAACAGGATCGAATCGCGGCGAAACTTCTCGCGTTTGTAGGCACCGACGGCGAAAACGGCGAAATCCTCGGTAATGTGCTTGTTGTAGCCGAGCGTGACGTTCGGCTCCCACAGCTTGCCGAGTTCGTTATAGTCGGCGGCGATCTTGATCCGGCCGCCGTCCTTGCGCGACAGCGCCGGCGCGATCTGGAGATCGACGTTGCCCGACAGGCCGCCGCTCTGCGCATCGGCCATCGGCGATTTCTGGACGCGCACCGCGCTGAAGATGTCGGAGGCGAAGGCGCCGAGCGGGGTCGACGATTGCAGGATCGGTTCGGCGAAGGCCACGCCGTTCAGCGTCGTACGGGCGTATTCGCCGGGCAGGCCGCGCAGGTTGATCGTAGCCTCTCGCCCCTCCGCCTCGCGGTTCAGCTGCACGCCCGGTACGCGCTGCAACGCTTCGCCGATGTTGAGGTCGGGGATGCGGCCGAGGTCGTCGGACGAGATGCCGTCGGTGATCTCGATCGCCGACTGTTTGGTGCGGATCTCGTCGGCATAGCTCTTGCGGAAGCCGGTCACGACGATGTCACCCTGCCGCTCCGTCTCGACGTTGGGATTGACCGGCGTCTGGCTGTCGCCGCTGTCCGCCTGCGCATCGGAGGTCACCGCCGGATCGAGCCCGGGCGCGTTGACCACCGGCGCACCTTGCGACGCAGGCGGCCCCTGCGTCGCGACCGGCGGTGTCGCCGATCGTGGATAGGTCTGGGGATCGGTCTGGGCGGCGGCGGGAAGCGCCAGCACCGTTCCCAACACGATCACGCTCGTGCCGAACGCGAGCCTCTTAGAAACACGATGTAAGCGCATGCCATCCCCTCCTCGACCCGGACGGCTTCTGCCGCCTCGATGATAAGGAAAATGACGGGTTTAGGATCTTGTGTCAACATAGTTGTAACACAACTTGTCGTACTTAAGGCGTGACGGCAGCCCGCGATCGAACGGTCAACGCAATCGGATATCCCTCCGGCGTGGTCCCGTAGCTCCCCGGCCATGCCCAGGCCGCACGGGCGAGCAACCGGTCCAGCTCGCCCGGTTCCGGCTTGATCTCCTTATACGGCCACGCCGCCATCTGCTCGCGATAGCGCGCAAGGAAATCGGTCGCGGCGCGCAAGCCCCGCCCCTTGTCGTCGCGCCAGTTCCACAGATCCTTGCCGACGCACGCAGCAAGATCGGCAACGTCATAGGCTGGCGACAGCGCATAGATCGAATAGTGGAAACTGCGCGTTCGTGCGAGCTCGGCCGGCAGCCGGCCGTCCGGTGTGAACTGCGCCACGATCCGGCGCTTCGGGAACGCCTCGACGGTCTTGCGCGCGACATCCAACCGGCGGGCGAACAGTGCATAGTGCGTGATCTGATCGTCGTACCAGATGCCGTGGTTGTTCTTTGCAGCCTGTTCGTCACGGCCGTTCCGGCTCGACTGCATCCAGTCGACGTAGCGGCCGAACCAGACCTCGAGCGCGTGGATTTCCGATGGGGTGAGCGCCTTCGCCGGCGCGATCAACCCGATCGTCTCGATCACCGGCTGGAAGGCGTTGGTGTCGAGCACACCTTCGGCGCGGCCATCCTCCCGTCCGCGCACGGCCTGTGCGAAATTGGCGTTGGGGTTCATCGCCGTCGCCGGATCGAGGAACCACGCACGGATCGCCCGTGCCGCTGCGGCGGCATAGCGCTCGTCGTCGGTATAATAATAGGCCAGGCCGAGTGCCTGAACATCGCCGCTCATACGACCGATTGCGGTCCTGTCGTAACCGTTACCGTCGCGAGCAGGATTCACCTCTCCATCGCGGCGGACATATGGCCCTTTCGGATTGGCGGGATAGGGCCACCAGTACGGAGCGATGCTGAGATAGTCGTGGCGATCACCGGACGGCGGGATCATCCTTTTGTCCATCACCGATCCCGGCTCGCGAACACGTGCGGCATCGGCACGCGCGATCATCTGCCGATAGGCCGCGTCGATCGCCGGATCGTCGGGACGCCGCGCCTTGATGATCCGAAGCTGGTCGGGATGAAGGAGAAAGGTCCGTCGACCGTCGAACGATGCGGAATACCCTTCCGCTGCGCGACAGGACGCTACGGTCGTGGATTTGGGCTCAAGCTCGGAAAAAGCCGCCGCTGCGCCCGAAAGCGCAGCGGCAGTGGCGGCAAGGCCGATGGGGAGAAATGATACCTTGCCAAGCTTGATCACAGGCGCACCCGAAACCCGAAGAAGTATTGCGCACCACTGTTGGACACCTCGGCGATGCTGTCGTAACCGCCCTTGTAAAATATGTCCTTGGTGCCGGTGACGTTCAGCGCCTGCGCCTTCAGCTGAACGTTCTTGGTGATGTTATACTGCGCCGACAGGTTCAGGTAGGTGCCCGCACGCACCGAACGATTGGTGCCGCCGTTGGGCTTGTAGTAGCTCGACCGATAGCGTCCGTTGGCGCGCAGCGAGAGGCCCCATTTCTCGAAATAGACGGATCCGTTGCCGGTCCAGTTCGACAGGCCGATGAGATTGGCGGGTTCGACTTCGTTGAGGATCGGCGTGGTCGACTGGATCGGCGAGGTTTCGGGGAATTCGAAGTCTGCCCAGGCACGTCCGACCGAGCCGCTGACGCCGAAACTGTCCAGCGGCGATGGCAGCCAGGTGAAGGCGTGGCTCAGCGATGCTTCGAACCCGTACAGGTGACGCGTCTCCAGATCGTTGGCCGGCGCGACCGGCGAGATCGTGAAGTTCTGCGTCTGGCGCGGTGCGCCCGGCACCGTCGTCGTGGTGGTGACGGTAATGTCGGTCGGGATCGGCTCCGACCGGCCGATTACCGCACCGGTGATCCACTTGTGATAGCCCGCAACCGCGAACAGCGTGTCCTTCGACGCATAGAATTCGACGCTGACGTCCGCGTTCCAGGCCCGCAGCGGCTTGAGGTTCGGGTTGCCGGTCGTCGCGTTGAAGATGATGTTGTTGGTGCCGGTGCCGGTCGACGGATTGAGGTTCACGCCCGCACCGAAGCTCTCGATGCCGGAGCGTGCGATCGCCCGATAGGCCGCGAGGCGCAGCTTCAGCTGATCGCTCAATTCGAACGCCAGGTTGCTGCTCGGCAGGAAGTAACGGTAGTGTCCCTTGGCGGTGTTCTGCGTCAGCTGCCCGGTCGGATCCACCGCCACCGTATAGGTGTCCGCGCCCGGATCGATCGTGATCAGATAGGCTTGGCGGAAGCCCTTCGACGTGATCTTGGTATCGACGAAGCGGCCGCCGATGTTGCCGCTGAACGGAATTGTGCCGGCATCGCCGCGGAAGCTCGCCATCGCATAGGCGGCGTAGATGCTCTCACGCACGTCGATGTCGCTGGGATCCCGCCCGTCCGCCGGATACGGCAGCGCATCGTCGCTACCCGTGAAGGTGCGGAACAGGCAGTCGTTGTCGAACGTCGCCCACTGCCGCACGTTCGTGCCCTGCCCCGCCATGTAGGACTGGGTGGTGAACGGCGCGCGACAATTCTGGTTCGCGGTGGTGATCAGCTGCGCCGGCGTCTGTCCGTTCAGCGCGACGAGCGTGTTGAGGTCGGCATTCCGCGCATTGTCGTTGGTACGGTGATGATTGCTGTAACGGGCACCGAACTTGAAAGCGTTGAAGAAGCCCTCCAGCTCGCGGTTTACGTCGAACCGACCAGCCCAGATGGCGTCCTTGCGATCCGTGGCGAAGCGGTTGCGCGCATAGACGGCGTTGGCGGCGGTGTTGAGGAAGTTCGCCGGGTTGGTGACATCGAAGTTGTCGAACACGACGTTCGGCACGACATCGTCGTCGAGGTAGCTCAGCGTGTAGCCGACGCGGTTGGTCGAGCGCATGCGCGTCTGCTTCTGTGTCTCGGTACGATGCGACTTGGAATAGGAACCGTCGGCGGTGAACTGCCACGGTCCCGGCGTGTAGCTGAGGGTTACGCCTCCGCCGATATAGTCCTCGTCGCGGTTGCGGCGCTCCAGCTGGTCCTCGACGAAGCTGTTGCCGCGGTAGCTGATCAGCGCGCCCTTCGAATAGCCGTTGTCGCCGGTGCCGATCACCAGCGGTTGAACGCCGCGCAGGCCTTCGGTGATGCCCAGCACGTTGCGCTTTTCCAGGCTGTCACGCGTCGAATATTGACCGTCGAACGTGATGTCGAAATCGGGGGCGGGCCGCCATTGCAGCGCACCGATCAGCGCGTTGCGCACCTCTGCGGTCTGCTGCGTGCGGAAGCTGCGCGAGCTGTTGGCGTAATATACGTCGCCGCGGGTTTCGCCGACGGTCGTGCCGGTGACGGCGCGCGGCGCGTTCGCGAGCGCACAGTTCGCGCTTGCGCCGGCTGCGGTCAACTGCGCCGCCGTCCCGGTCAGGAGCGACGGATTGAGCGCGCTGGTGTTGCACGGCTGGAACGTGGCGTTGGCGTTGTAATAGTCTTCCGGCGCGGTCGTGTCCTGACGCTGGAAGCCGATCGACAGGCCTATGTCGCCGATGCCGGTCTTGAACACGTCGGTGTAGGAGAGGTTGGCGCGATAGCCGAGGCCGTCTTCCTGATAGACGTCGTCTGCCTTCGGCTGGAAGTCGCCACGGATCTCGAACTGCAGACGGCGTTTGCCGTAGTCGAGCGGCTTGATCGAGCGCAGTTCGATGACGCCGCCGACGCCACCTTCGAGGAAGTCGGCCTGCTGTGTCTTGTAGACGAGCACGCCGTTGACGAGCTCCGACGGGAATTGCTGGAACGCGACGGAGCGGTCGCCGCCTGCCGTCGAGACTTCGCGCCCGTTGAACGTCGCGAAGCTGAGCGTCGGCCCCAGGCCGCGCACCGACAGTTCGTTGGCATTGCCCTTGAAGCGGTCCGCAGAAACGCCCGCGATCCGCTCCAGCGTATCGCCGACGCTATTATCCGGCGTCGCGCCGATTTCATCGCTGACGAGGCCATCAACGACGACGGTCGCGTTGCGCTTCAACTCGATCGAGGTCCGCTGCGTCGCGCGTGCACCGGTGACGACGATGTCTGCGCCAGCCTGTTCGCCGGCGTCCCGTGCGGCCTGTGCGATCGGATCGACGGGTCCGGCGACATCGTCCGCCCGCGCCTGCGTCGGATCCTGCGGCGCACCTTCGGGCTGCACGGGGTTGGGCTGAACGCTTGGCGAAGCCACGCTGCCGCTGTTAGCCGATCCTTGAACTGGCGCCTGCTGCGCCGCGACAGCAACTGGCACCATGGCCAGGAGTGCCGCCGATCCCAGCAGCACCGAGCGACCCTTGGCCTTCGCAGATGTCCGTACCAGCACTTTCCATCCTCCCCTTGACGGTGCGGTGATGCTCAATGGCTCACTGCTACCGGTGTCATGTCGTTTCAATGTCATACAACTATGGAAAACACTGTCAACGGCTGTCGCTCATGTTGTCGTACATCAATACGAAAAATTTTGCTGATTCATGATGCTTTGGAAGCGTCGTGACGCGTGAAGCCGGCTCGATTTTCAATGCTTGGGTCGGGCAGGCATGGTGGCACATGCCGACCGTTTCGTCGGTCGCTGGCTGCAACATCATCCGGAAGGGCGATCGGATCGACGGCTTCGGGACGGGAACCGACTAAGACCGCTTCCCCGGATCGGCATCACCTGCGCACGCCTGTTTGCGCCAGATCATACATAGCGGTCCCGGCCAGCACATAGGCGCCGGTGCCGTAATATTGCGTCTCGGAGGCGGAGACCGCATCCGGCCGATCGCTTACCTGCTGCACCCAGCCGAGCATGCCGCCAGGCTGAACGGCCCTGTTCAGCGCCTCCCAGCCGCGGATGGCCGCTGGCTGATAAATCCGCCGATCGAGAATGCCCGCCTTTACACCCCACGCGAAGGCATAGGTGAAGAAGCCCGTTCCGCTCGACTCCGGAGGCGTCCCGCTGCCGTTGTCGAGCAGGGACGGTGCCCAGTAACCATCAGGCTTTTGCAGCGCCACCAATCGACCCGCCATGTCGCGGAACATCTTTACGTAGTATGCGCGATGTGGGTCGCCGCGAGGCAAGGTGTCGATCACACGGGCCAAGCCGGCCATGACCCAGCCGTTGCCCCGGCTCCAGAAGAGCTTGCGTCCGGCCGCATCCCGACGATCGAAGAAACGGCTGTCCCGAAAGAAGAGGCGCTCGGCGGGATCGTAGAGATAGTCGGCGGTCGCGCGAAACTCGTCATGCACGAACGTCGCGTAGCGCGGGTCGCGCAGCGTGCGCCCCAGGCGCAACAGCGTCGGCGGCGCCATGAAAAGCGCGTCGCACCAGCACCAGCGATCCGTACAGGCCGAATCGCCACTGCCGGGCTTTCGCGGCACGAATGCCAACGCTCCCTGCGGGCGGTGACTGAAGACGTTGTCGAAATACGCTTTCGCAGGTGCGATCGCGGTACGCCCGCCACCATGACGCGAGGCCCATTCCCACGCCTGGGCGATCAGCTGGTCATCCGCATGGAAGGGCTTGTCGCCCAACCGCCATTGCTGCGCGCGGCCAAGTTCCAGCAGGGGGGCGACGTAGTGCGGATCACGATCCGCGAGCTCGGTCAGCGCGACCCAGAATGTCGCCTGCTGCCAGTCGCGCGGATTGCGGGCACTGGCGCGTGCGGCCGGCATGTGATCGATGCTGTCCTTATGAGCCAATTGCCAGTCGGCCACGCGACGGGTCGACGCGAGTATCGCATCCGGGGTCGGGAGAACCGGCTGCGCGGCAACAGCCGCGACCAGAGCCAATGGTACCAGCATCATGGGCACACAACCTTTCCCTTAATGGGTTGAACTTCGATTGCCGACACGGTGACCCGCAGAGCGCCCGTCGTCGTCATGACGAACGGCGCGGTAACGCGACCCGCATCGCCGCCGGCCATACAGCCGACAGGGACGCGAAGCGTTTGCCAGCCCTGCCCTGCCAGATCCCTCAGCGCCCGGGTCACGTCGCGTTTCCCCGTACACCCTGGTCCGCAACGCAGTTCGACTGCGACGGGCGCGGCGGGAGCGGCATCGACCTTGATGGCGAGCGTCAGCGCCAATGGACCATATCGCGACCAGTCGGCAGCGCGCGGTTCCGCTATCAGCAGCGATCCGCGCGAACGGCCACTCCACGCGGCCTCGACCGAATCCTCCTGCCGGTCGCGATCCACCAGGCGGACTGCCACGGACCCGTTGTTCGCTACGCCGGTGACCGTCTGCGGGCTGTCGTTGGCTCCGTCGATCTTCAGCGAGCGCCCACCCTGTGCGCGACCGGCGCTGAACAGAAAGCCCACCGGCGATCCCCCACCCTCCTGAACGCCTGACACTTCCGGCAGGACATTCCACGAGGTGCGTTGTCGAAGGGTCAGGCCGTAGCCAAACGGGAATAACGGCCGGTAACCGGTGTCACCGCTATTCAGTGGCAGGCCTTTGGCATCGGCAGGCCACGAGAAGGGCAACCGGCCCCGGAAGTCGAAATGGCCGAACAGCACGTCCGCGACGCCCCCGCCTTCTCCACCGGGCAGCCATGCGGCAACGAAGGCATCCGCGCTGTTGATGTGCCGGTTGATCCATAGGGGACGTCCGGACAGGAACACAGCGACCACCGGTATGCCATCCGCCTTCAGCCGCTTCATGGTCGCAAGTGCATCATGCGTGTCGTCGAACAGCAGGTCGGCGCGATCCCCCTGGAATTCCGCGTAGGGATCTTCGCCGAAAACCACCACCGCGACATCCGGTCTGGCGGAGTAGCGGCCCTCCGGCGCGATCTCGACATGACCGCCCCCGCGCCTCACCGCCTCTGCAATCCCGGCACCGATCGACTGCGCATGGGGGAAGTGTTCCGGCTTGGTCCCGGTGCCCTGCCACGTCAGCGTCCAGCCTCCCGACTGCTTTGCGACGTCGTCGGCACCATCCCCCGACACGAGGACGCGAGCAGACGCCTTCAGCGGGAGGACACCCTGGTTCTTGAGCAGCACCAGCGATTCCCGAACGGCCTGCCTCGCGATCGCGCGATGTTCCGCCGACCCGAGCAATTCGTAGCGTCCGGCGAAAGGACGCGATGACGGACGTCCGGCCTCGAACAACCCGGCGCGCAGCTTGACCCGCAGGATGCGCCTCACGGCATCGTCGAGCCGCGCCATCGGCAGCGTCCCCGTCCGCGCCGCCGCGAGCGTTGTGGCATACAGCTGGCGCCAGCTTGCCGGCGCCATGTACATGTCGAGCCCCGCCGCCATCGATGCGGGACAGTCTGTCGGCGAGCAGCCGGGAACCTTGGCATGGCCATCCCAGTCGCCGACGATCAGGCCATCGAAACCCCAGCGATGCTTCAGCACGCCCGTGAGCAGGTCGGCGTTGCCGTGCATCTTGACGCCGTTCCAGCTCGAGAAGCTGGCCATGACCGACTGTACGCCCGCGCTCAGCGCCGCGCGATATGCCGGCGCGTGCAACCGGATCAACGTGGCCTCGTCGCTCCTGGCGTCGCCGCGATCGCGACCATCCAGCGTACCCCCATCGGCAAGGAAATGCTTGGCGGTCGCTATGACGTGACCGCCCTTCAACCAGTCGCGATCGCCGCGTCGACCCTGCAGTCCCTCCACGTAGGGTCCGGCGTACGACGTGACCAACGCCGGATCTTCCGAGAAGCTTTCGTACGTCCGGCCCCAGCGATCATCGCGAGCGACGGCGATTGTCGGCGCGAACGTCCAGTCGAGGCCGGTCACCCGCAGCTCCTTGGCCGTCACCTCGCCGATCTTCCTGATCAATGCCGGATCACGCGCTGCCCCGAGACCGATGTTGTGCGGGAAAAGCGTTGCACCGACGATGTTGTTATGGCCGTGCACGGCATCGCTTCCCCAGATCACGGGGATGCGGGGCAATGTGCCGTTCGGCCGCATCGACGCATCGTAATAGGCGTCCGCCGCCGCGACCCAGGCTGACGCGGGCCCGAATTCGTCGCCACCCGGTGACGAGCTGCCGCCGTTCAGCACGGATCCGAGATGATATCTGGCCACGTCCTCCGGCGTTGCGCTCGCGATGTCCGCCTGGATCGTCTGTCCGACCTTCTGATCCAGCGACATGGCCGCCAGCATCGCCTCGATGCGCCGTTCGGCCGCCGGGTCGGCCGTTGATGTCGCCACGGCAGGCCAGCGTTCCGGGTGGATCTCTCGATTCATTTGCGCGCCGGCCGCCACCGCGACACACGATGCCATACCTGCCAGACCGATGACCACGCGCCGCACGATGCTCTCCCTCTTCGCCGATCGACGCCGACTGAAGACACCTCTTTCCTTTTCCGCCGCAGCTGTCAATAATGTTGTCACACAACCAGCCGAACGGCAGAGGGGATGGTCTGATTGCCGCGCGATCGTTCGCCGGACTTGCCGTCGTCTGCCCAGCGCAAACGGGGACCGCATGTCACGATTGATGCCCAGCTTCACCCTTCTCGCCCCGCTCATGCTGGGCTGCGCATTGGCCGGACATCCGAACGCCGCTGCAGTCGGAGAAGACGTTTGGGCGGCGGTGTTCGCGCCCAGCGCGATCCGGGACGCCTTCACGAACTCGCAACGTCGGATGGGAGAGCACGACGATCAGCGCGCACCGGTCCGGGTCGTGGCCGGACAGCCGTTCGTCTCCTACACGGGCGCAGCATCGGATCGTGGCCTCGATGTCTACGGCCGAGGCGACGGGCAGGCCTATGGCGACGGTCGGGCGCCACACTTCAGCCCGGCGGATCGCTGAGATGCTGCGATCCGTGACAAACCAGACTTCTGCTGCAACAGTGCCCGCCAATCGCGCATCCATCATTCCGATGCAGAACAGAAGCGAGCCAATGCCGATAACGAAAGCCGCCTCTCTCGCCGACAGTCTGGTCCAGCAGTTCGAACAGAAGATCGAGAGAGGCGAACTGCCACCCGGTTCGAGGTTCCCGACCGAGAAGGTGGTGACGGAAGAATTCGGCGTCAGCCGAACCGTGGTGCGGGAGGCATTCGCCCGGCTGACGGCGCGTGGACTCCTAATTTCGAAGCGGGGATCGGGAGCCTATGTCGCGGATGGCGCGCAATACCGCGCGTTTCAGGTAACGCCGCAGGAAGTCAGCGCGATCGAGGACGTGCTCAAGCTGCTCGAAATGCGCATGGGATTCGAAACCGAGATGGCACAGCTCGCCGCCGTGCGCCGTTCCGATGACGATCTCGCCGCGATGAGAATGGCGCTGGATGCGATGGGACAGAGTCAGGACGTCGATGCCTCCATCGCCGCCGACGCGGCTTTCCACGGGGCGATCGCCCATGCGACCGGGAACATCTATTATACGCGTTTCACGGAGTTCCTGGGCGTTCGCTTCATTCCTTCCCGCCGGCTCTATCTGCAAGCCGACGATCCGGTGATCCATGCGGGCTACGCCGCCACCATCAATCGCGACCATCTCGCCATCTACAAGGCCATTGCCGCCGGCGATGCCGCCAAAGCGGGCAGGGCGGCGCGCCAGCACATGCAAAAGAGCTTCGAACGCTATGACGCGCTCGCTGGCCGGGCTTTCACGAGCGACCCGACCGCCACCTTGTAGAAGGCCATGATCGGGAGGTCGGATGCCCCCGCGAAAGCGGAGAGCGGCCTTCCGACCTGCCTCTTCGATCGCCTGTGTCATCCGGTGAAGAACTTGTCGAAAGGGTTCAACTTGCTCCGCTCAATATCGATGTTCTGCGCAGTCGTCCTGCTCGCATCGACGAACGGGGTGCTGGCTCGACAGCCGGACACCACCACCACGATTGCCACGTCCCCGCTCCTGGTTGCCGGAGATCTTCGTCCGGGCATCGACCTTGGCGGGACCTGGCACTATTCCGTCGATCCCTATCGTTCCGGCATCGCCGGCTTCCACGGTGGAGCGCCAGGTCGCAGCGAGGCACGCTGGATCGACATCGATGTCGGCGAAACGATGCGCCAGGAACCACGCAGCCTGTTCGAATTCGATATGGACCGCGCACCGACTGCCACCTTGCCGGGAAGCTGGCTCATCCACGCGGCCGAGATGCGGCACTATCAGGGACTGGTCTGGTATCAGCGCCACTTCACGGCAAGGAAAATGCCCGGCAGGCGCGTGTTTCTACGCTTCGGCGGGGCCAATTACTCCGCGCGCGTCTACCTCAACGGCCAGTCGATCGGTCAGCACGAAGGCGGGTTCACACCGTTCGCCTTCGAGGTCACGCAGGCACTTCGGAACGGCGACAATCAGATAACCGTCGGCGTCGATTCGACACTGACGAAAGCGACCGTTCCACCTCCCGTCACGGACTGGGAGAATTATGGCGGGATCACACGCGACGTCCGCCTGATCGATACGGCGGATACCTACGTCGATGATGCCTGGATCAGGCTGACACGGGATGGTCGTATCGCCGCGGACGTGCATCTCGACGGACCACAGGCCGCTGATCGGGCCGTCACGTTGAAGATCGACGCTCTCAGGGTGACGCTGCACGGGCGAACCGATTCGAACGGTGATTGGCGGGGCCGGTGTTCTCCTCCGCGTACGCTGAAGCGTTGGTCACCGGACGAACCCCGACTGTATGACGTCCATGTCGAGGCCGGGGAAGATACGTGGCACGATCGCATCGGGTTCAGGACCGTCGCGGTGCGTGGATCCGAAATCCTCCTCAACGGCAAGCCGATCTTCCTGCGCGGCGTGAGCATCCACGAGGAAGAGCTGGGGTCGTATCCCGGTCGTGTAATCACCCCCGCCGCCTCGCGCGCGCTGCTCAGCGAAGCCAAACAGGGGCTGCACGCCAATTTCGTCCGGCTTGCCCATTACCCTCATTCGGAACTGACCACGCGCATGGCGGATGAGCTCGGAATGCTCGTCTGGAGCGAGGTGCCCGTCTATTGGCTGATCGCGTGGGACGACCCTGCGACACTGGCTGCCGCGCGACGCATGATCGCCGACAACATCCACCGGGACCGCAACCGTGCCGCGATCGCGATATGGAGCGTTGCGAACGAGACGCCCGTCACTCCGGCCCGCAACGCTTTCCTCGGAACCCTCATCCGGGACGTGCGCGGTCTGGACGACACCCGGCTCGTGAGTGCCGCTCTACTCGTCGATCGGGCGAAAAGCGTCGATCATCCCGTGATGACGATGAACGATCCGCTCGCCGGCCTGCTCGATGTCATGAGCATCAACACCTACAACGGCTGGTACAGCGACGATCGTCTGCCGGCCCTCGGCCGGTCGGAGTGGCGCCTACCCGGTGACAAGCCGCTCATCCTCTCCGAATTCGGCGCGGATGCAAAGGCTGGCTTCCACGACGATCGCTCCGAGCCCCAGAAGTTCTCCGAGGAATTCCAGGCCGACTATTATCGTGCGACGCTCGCCATGGCGATGAATATCCCGACGTTGCGGGGCATGTCGCCCTGGATCCTTAAGGATTTTCGTTCACCGCGAAGGCAGAACGCATTCCAGCAGGGCTGGAATCGCAAGGGTCTGATCTCGGAGACAGGGCAACGCAAATCCGCGTTCGATGTCCTGTCCGCATTCTACGCACGTCAACGGAACGCTGGCCCCATGATGAAGACCGCGAAGTGAGCACGCTATGCTGATGACACAAACCATGCGCTGGTTCGGACCGGCGGATCCGGTCAGACTCATGGATATCCGGCAATCCGGAGCAACCGGCGTCGTCACCGCCCTTCACGACGTTCCGAACGGCGCCGTGTGGACCCGGGAGGCGATCGAGAGTCGACAGGCGACGATCAGGGCAGCTGGCCTGGAATGGTCCGTCGTGGAGAGCCTGCCCGTCGACGACGGGATCAAAACCGGACGTGGCGACTGGTCGGCGCTGGTCGATGCGTATTGCGCGAGCATCGTCAATCTCGCCGCCTGTGGCATTCGGGTCGTAACGTATAATTTCATGCCCCTGCTCGACTGGACGCGTACCGATCTCGCCTACGCCCTGCCGGATGGCGCGCTGGCGCTGCGATACGAGCACATCGCAGTCGCGGCATATGACGTACACATGCTGAAAAGGCCGGGTGCGCAGGACGACTATGACGCCGCGACGCTTACTGCGGCAGAGACCCGGTACCGCGCGATGTCAGAAGCGGAACGTCTGCGACTGGAACGCACGATCATCGCAGGCCTGCCGGGTAGCGAACAGCATTTCGATACCGCAGCATTTCGACAAGCGTTGGGCAGCTACGCCGGGATCGATGCGCAACGCCTGCGCGCGAACCATGTCGCCTTCCTCGAAGCGGTGTGTCCGACGGCGGAAGCCGCGGGCATAAGGCTGGTGGTCCACCCCGACGATCCGCCCTTTCCGCTGTTCGGACTGCCCCGGGTCGTCAGCGACGAAGCCGATCTGACGGCACTCTTCGCCGCCGTACCGAGTCCCGCTAACGGCCTCTGCTTCTGCACGGGGTCGCTTGGCGTGCGTGCGGACAACGACCTGCCCGGCATGATCGATCGCCTTGGCGATCGCATCGGCTTCCTCCACCTGCGCTCGGTGCAGCGGGAAGCGCACGGCGCGTTCCACGAGGCGCCGCATCTCGAGGGTGACGCCGGCATGGTGGAGGTCGTCGCGGCGATCCATCGCCTGTCGAACAGAAGCGGCAGAAGTATCCCGATGCGCCCGGATCACGGCCACCAGATCCTCGACGACCTGACGCGTACGACCAACCCGGGCTATTCCCTGCTCGGCCGCATGCGCGGGCTTGCCGAACTCCGCGGCCTCGAACGCGGCGTGGCCGCCGCCCTCGCTTGACCGAAGAACGGGCGGCTGCGGCCGCCCGTTCCCGGCGTCAGTATTTCGCGCGCAGGCCGATGGTGAAGCGCCGCTCGGACAGCGCATAGCTGTTGATCGCCAACGGATTGAAGTTGCTGATCTCGACCGTCGCCGAGTCCTTGGGGATCAGGTTCTGCGCCTGGAGCGAGAGGGCGACGTGGTCGGTGAGATCAAGCCCGATCTGCGCATCCAGCTGCGACCGTGCCGCGATGACGTCGGGACGCCCCTGCGTGAATTCGAACACCGCGTCGTCGCGCCAATTGTACGCGATGCGTGCGGACAGTGGCCCCTTTTCGTACAGGCCGACCAGATTGTAGCTGTGCTTGGACGTCGCGACGAGCGGGAAGCCGTTGCTGTCCTTGCTGTCGGCGAAGGTGTAGTTCGCGATCACGCCGAATCCGTCGAGCGGCGATGGCAGGAAGTCGAGGAACTGGGTGACGCCCACCTCGAACCCCTTCACCTTGGCCGATGCGACGTTCTCCGGCCGGATAACCCGTACGACGCCCAGATTCTCGAAGCCGGGAATGACCTGCTCGGTCGTGTTGGTCGCGATGAAGTCCTGCACGTCCTTGTAGAACAGCGCTGCCGAAATCAGCGACGTACGGCTGGTGTAATATTCCAGCGACAGGTCGAGGTTGCTCGCGATCGGCGGGGTCAGCTGCGCATTGCCACCGGTCAGCGTCAGGTTGGTCGCATCGACGAAGGTCGACGGCGCGAGCTCGGCGAGTCCTGCACGTTGCAGCGTCTGCGATGCGGACAGCCGCAGCAACAGCTTGTCGGTCGCGTTGAACGTCAGGTTCACGCTCGGCAGCACGTTGATGTAGCTGTTGCGATCGGTCTGCGGCAACAGCGCTGCGCCGCGCTGGGTGAAGGTATCCACCTTGAAGTCGGTATGCGTGACCCGCACGCCGGCGTTGACGCGCGTCGGCATGCCCAGCACCTGCCCCTCGGCATCGAACATCAGATAGCCGGAGACGGTGCGTTCGCGCAGGTCGTAGTCGCGTGTCGCGTTCCGGCGCAGCGTTCCCGCCGGATCGCCGCTCTGGTTCGGCTCCGCCGCCAATACGCGATCGAGGATGAAATCCACGTCCGGTACGCCGGTCAGGAACTGGCGCGGGAAATTGCCGGGGATGCTGGACAGGAAACCGGCGTTGCCGCTGTCGAGATACGGTTGCAGCGTTGCGATGCCGACGTCGGCACGGCTGCGGAACGCCTGGGAATCGCCGCGCAGATCGACGTAGCGCACGCCCGCCTTCAACTTGACCCCGTCGCCGGCGTCATAGCCTGCATCGAGCCGGCCCGCCCATTCCGACAGATTGGCCGGCAGCTTGTTCGCGCGCAGCGTGAGAAGGTCGGTGCGAGCCGGATAGTTGGCGACGAGCGTCGGATCGAACACCGCCCCGGATGCGGTGTTCAGGGTCAACGACGGGATCGTCGAGTTGCGAAAGTCGAAGCTGCCCGCGACGGTGTTCGCGGATTGCAGCGTCACGACTTCGATTTCCTGCCGCAGGGTGCCGCGGCTGTAATAGCCGTCCGCCTCGATCGTGAACGCGCCGCTTTCATACTTGCCGTTCAGGCCGGCGAGGTAGCTCGTCGCAGGATCGCGACGTACCTGATTGCCGGTGCGGACGTTGCCGACGGCGGTACCGGCCACGATCGCGTTGCCGTCCAGCACGGGATTGGTGATGATCCTTGCCGTCGCGCTGGTCGGCATGTTGAAGGCGATGAACTGGTTGGTCCGGTTGGCATTGACCTTCGAGTACAGGCCGTCCGCGGTCAGGACGAATTCCGGGCTGACCTGGAACTGCACCGACCCGTTGAGCCCGAAGCGCGAACGATCGATGTCGACGTTCTCATATTGCAGCAGGCGCGGCGCGGTCAGCGTCGTCGTGCCGCCGTTCAGGCTGTTGAAGAAGTTGTTGCGTTCGAACAATTGCAGGTTCGACGTCCGCTTCTGGTATTCGCCCGAGATGAGCACGCCGATGCGGCCATCGGCGAAGGTGGTCGTGAACAGGCCGGTGACGCCCGGTTCGAACTTGTCGGCCTCCTGCGAATAGGTGCCCTGCACCTGCCCGGTCAGCGTCGTCTTCTTGAAATCGAACGGCTTCGGCGTGACCAGATTGACCGTGCCGCCGAGTCCGCCCTCGACCTGGCTCGCGAGCGGCGATTTGCGCACCTCGAGACGGCCGAACAGCGACGATGGCACCGAATCCAGCCCCGACGACCGACCGAGATTGTCGTTTTCGGGCGGCGAAACGCGCGCCGAGAAGCCGAGCAGCGTCCGGCCGTCGACCTCGACCCGGACCTGTTGCAGCCCGCGGATGTTGACCGCCTGCCCTTCGCCGAACACGCGCGTGATCTGGACGCCGGTCACCCGCTGCAACGCTTCCGCCACATTGGCATCGGGCAGCTTGCCGACGTCCTCCGCCGTGATGACGTCGAGGACCTGCGCCGAATCCCGCTTGATGTCCGCCGCCTGCGCCAGCGAGCGCCGAATGCCTGTGACGATGATGTCACCGGAGGCGGTGGCCGGATCGTCCGCCTGCGTCGGCGTGGCCGATTGCGCCGTCGCTTCCCCGGTCGTGGGCTGGTTACCTGCCACCTGCGCGGCGGCATGCCCGTGAAAGGCCAGCGCGATCGCCGATGCGCAGAACAGATAGGTCGTTTTCATCCAGCCCCTCCTCGGTTGCCATACCCGCCCTTTGCGGACGTAGTTGAATGACAACTCATATGACAGGCCGCAGAATTAGCAAGATGTATTACATATGACGTCGTTGCATCGTGGAAAAGCGATAGACCGTCATCGAGCGGAAAGAACGTCCCGGCCGCAGGACAGTGGAAGCGAAGGACGGCCGGTTGGGCGCATCGGGCAGATGCTGGGTCTCCAGCGCCAGCCCGGCGTATCTGGCATAGGCGACACCCTCGCTGCCGGTCTCGGTGCCGTCGAAACCATTGCCGCTGTTGAAAACGACCGCCGGTTCGGTGCTGTCGATCGCCATCCGCCGCCCCGATTGCGGATCCTCGACGACAGCGACCGGCACAGGGCGCGCCGTCGGGCTGTTCCGCAACAGATAGGCATGATCGAACCCGCCCGACGACGCGAGAAGCGGATGCGACGCCGCCCGACTGGCTGCCACCGGTCGGGCGCGCCGGAAATCGAGGGGCGTCCCTGCGACGGGCGCCAATCGCCCGGTCGGGATCTTGCGGGCATCGGTCTCCACGTAGCGGCTTGCGAACAGGCGCAGACGGTGTGCATCGATCGTGCCGCCGTCCGCGCCGCCGAGGTTCAGGAACATGTGATTGGTAGGATTGAACACGGTCGGCGCGGTCGTTGTCGCGTGGTACTCGATCCGCAATTCGTTGGCACGATCCATCAGGCGATAGGTGACCTCGACCGACAGGCCGCCGGGAAAGCCCTGGTCGCCGGCCGGACTGGTCAATCGGAAGATCGCCGCCGAGGAGCCGGCCTCCCGGCGTGTCCCGGCATGCCACATACGGCTGTCGAAGCCATCTGGACCGCCGTGCAGGGTGACGCCGTTGCGTCCGGGCGTCAGCGAATATACGCGCCCGTCCAGCGTGAAGCGCGCGTCGGCGATGCGGCCCGCATAGCGTCCGACGATCCCGCCCCACCGTCGCTGCGTCCGTTCGAACGCGGTGACATCCGGCAATGAAAGGACGACGTTGCGGCGCCGTCCCTGTCGATCCGGCACCTCCATCATGGTCAGCGTCGCACCGCGATCGATGATCGCGACACGCATGCCACGGTCGTTGGTCATCACGGTCCGCGACACCGCCGCACCGCCCTGCGTCGTACCGAACGGCTCGACCCGTACGCTCGCTGCGACCGCCGATGTGCCGGTTGCGACGAAGCACAGCCCGACGGGAAGGATTACCTTCACATCCAGAGCGTCGGCTGGCGCAGCGGCACGTTGCGGATCACTTCGCGAACCGCGGGAAGCGGTGGCAGCCTGCGCCAGAGCTGCCGATAGCGTTCCTCGTGCAGCGCCTCCGCCCCGAACAGCAGGCTGACGTGCCTGATCGGCCATTGGTCGAAATATTCGACGTCATGGGCGTATGGCCACGTTCGCTTGTCGCGGATGAAGGGGTACATGAACGCCAGCGCCCCGGCCAGCGACCGGCCATCGGCGGTCGCGAACCGCCACAGGTCGTCGCCGGGCGTCGAGGCCACCCGCGCGAGGGCGGCGAGCGCATCGAGATTGAACAGCGTGTAGCCGAACGGCTTGGTGCGGGCGAGTTCGAGCGGCTGCGACCCGTCGGGTGCGACCTGATCCGGGATCAGTCGCTCCCGGAACCGGTCGGCACAAAAGGCGACGACGGACGCATCGCCGGTCAGCCGCGCGAATGCTGCCGCCTGCAACGCCCAGCAGGTGCCGTGATTGTTGCGCTCGTCGCGTTCTTCCATCCCGTTCTTCGACGTGGTGAGCCACTGAAGGTAGGCAGCGAACCAGCCACGGATCGCCGCGCTGTGGGTCAGCCGGAATCCCGGCGGCACCGCACCGCCGGCGGTGCCGTCGAGGACCATGACGGCGCGCGCGACTTCCACCAGGTGCAGCGTGTCGATGACGCCGATACCGCGCCCGGTGTTCACCCCGATGATCGCCTGCGCATATTGCAGATTGGGGTTCATCGCCGTCGCGGGATCGACGAACCAGGCGTGCAGGAACGTCTCCGCGTGGCGAGCGTATCGCGCATCCCGTGTCGCCTTCCACGCCGCGACGAGCGCGGGCACGGCGAGACTGAGCTCGATCATCGCGTCGCGGTGGGCATCGAACTTGTCCGGGTTCGACAGGCCATCGCGTCGCACATAGGGGCCACCGGGCTTCGCCGGATCGGGCCACCAATAATCGGCCTCGGAATAATAATCCTTCGGGCCGCCCGGGCTGCGCGGCGCGATCGCCGACGTGGTCGTGCGCGGGCGCAACGACAGGTATCGATCGGCATCGGCGATGAGCCGCTTGCGATCCGCGACGGACAGCAGCGCAGGGCCGGCTGCGGCCCGGCCCGGCGACGGGAGCGCGACCACCGCAGCCAATGCCCCCGCTTGCCGCATCACATCGCGTCGCGTCGTCATTGGTAGCGCAGGTCCCAGCCGATCGTGAACGGTGCCGTCACCGTCCGCGGTCCGGCCGTGCAGATCACCTTGGTTCGCATCGCCCCGATCGATGCGTGATAGTCCGTGTCCTGCTCGGCAGACGATGCCTCGCAACGGTCCAGCCCGCTGGTGGCGAAGCTGCGTACCGCACCCTCGCCGAACCGAACGTTGGCCCCGGTGCCGGCGGGCTGCGTCGAGAAGGTGCCGAACGCCATCGTGATACCGGCGACCTCCAGCGGTGCGACGGGCGTATAGGTGTCCAGCCGCCGGATCGACCCCGGCGCGAATTCGTAGCGCGTCGACACGCGCAGCCGCCGATCGGGCTCCGGTCCACTCTTCCCCATCCGGTCGAGCTCGGATTGGTCGAAGGTGACGATCGTCCGCTTGCCCTGCGTCTCGACCTTCGCGTTGCGGAAATAGGCGAGCGGCATCACCGTCGATCCATCGGTGAGCGTGATGCGCGGCACCATCAGCGGTGCATCGCCATCCGCCACGCCCTCCAGCATCCCCGGCGAGAAGGGGATCGGGAAATAGGGGTTGTGGTCGTGCTGCGACACGCCGCCGTTGATGATCGGCAGACTGACGACACGCCCACGATCACGCCACGTTACCAACAGCCGGTCGTATTCGCCCTTGGCGAACCACGTCACCGTCCGCTTCGGCAGTGCGGCGGCGAGCTTTGCGAAGTCGCGCGTCGGCGCCTTGTCGCGATAGCCGAGCTTGCTCCACCAATCGTTGGTGTAGACGAACTGGTGCGCCAGCGAGAGGTTCTCGCCGAGGATGCGGAACTTGCCGCGATAGGCGTCGGTGCGTCGGCCGTTGTCCCACAGGTTGACCGAACCCGTGCGCGCATCGGTCCAGAAGGACACGTAATGCTGCGCCGCGCTGGAGGAATAGGCATAGGCGAGATCCATCTCCGCCTTGGTCAGGACGCCGGTCGCGGCGGCGGCGGTCAGCACCTCGACCATGCTCGTCTCGCCATACGGCCCCAGGCTGCGGCCATATTCGAAGCCATGGCCGGACAGGTTCACGCGCTGCAACATCACGTCGGCCGACTTGCGCAACCAGCCCAGCACCTCGGCGGGCGGTTTCTCGCCGGTCTGGAGGAATCGTTGTGCTATCTCACCTGCCAGCAGGACACTGTAGCGGTCGAAGCGACCTGCCCCGTCCGTCTCGTCGGCAAAGCCGTATTCACCCGAATACTCCCGGTAATGCTTTACCATCGCGGTGTAGAGCCGGTCGCTGCCTTCGCGCGGTTCCCACGCCAATTGCGTCCGCAGCCGGGCGATGGCGAAGGCGACGCAATAATAATTGTTGGGATGGTCGATCAGTTCGTACGTCTGCGTATCGACGAACATGCGCCAGTCGAGCCGCACCTTCAGCTTGGCCAGCGTCAGCCGGTCGAACGCCTTGTCCAGAAGCCCGCGCTCGCGCAGCCGATCGATCGCGGTCAGATAATAGAAGATGCCCCAGCTGTCGTTGGCGTCGTCGACAGTCAGCTTGGCGATCTTGCGGAAGTCGGCGAGATAGCCCGGCAGGCGCGGATCGTCGGCGGGAATGTCGGCGATGAAGTCGACCAGTCCGATCGCGATCTTGCCGGGCAGGAACTTGTCGCTGCCGTTGAACACGGGAACGTCGTCGATCCGATAGGCGCGGCCTTCCTTGGCGAGGCCGATCAGCAGCTTTTCCGCCTGTGGCTGGATTTGACGCGTCACCACCGTGTTCATCGGTGTATCGCCCCCACGAAATGGCGCCGCTACCTGTGCGGTCGCAACATCGGGACAGAAGACGAAGGCGATTGCGGCGGCGCAGCCGCAGACGACGAAGCCCGATACGCGGTGAAATCGATCCGCCCTGCGGATGCGGGCGGTATGTACCGGCGAAACGCTGTCCTCGTTCGCATTCGGAAAGACCGTCGAAGAGGCATGTTCGGAGATGTTCTTCAAGATCCTGCTATCCTAAAATTATCAGGCTTTTGCCTGTTATCTCCGTAGTTTACGACTGCGTCGTCGACGGAACACGGATGCGTGGCCATGTCGACCATCGCGTCGTGCATATGGCATGCTTCTTCAGCTTGCCGGGACCTGTCAAGGAAAAGTTGTCATACATTGCTGGAATCGCTGGACCTGCATCAGCACCACCAGCCGGTACAATCACGCGGACAGCGCGCTCGCATCCCATCGCTTCCGGCAAACCCGGGATGGTTCAGTCGGTCACGGCCGTGCAGGAGGGAAATTGAACTCCGCGCGCGGAGACATCTCACGCCGGGCGAGCTGCGCCCTCATCCGCGCGACGATCGCCGGATGCTGCCCGGAAACGTCCGTGGTTTCACGCGGGTCCTTGGACAAGTCGTAGAGCTCGATCGGCTGGCTCGGGTCTGCCCCTCGAAGTTGCCACCGGACCGCCTTCCAGCGGCCATCGCGCGCAGCTTGTGCCGATTTGTTGTCGCCGTTCATCTCCCAGTAGAGCGGCCCGCTCTGGGTCATGCTTCGGCCTTGCAACGCGGGCAGCAGCGAATGACCTTCGATCGGTGCGGGCGGAACGGCACCCGCCAGCGCGGCGAACGTCGGCATCAGGTCCCAGGCGGCGCAGATCGTTTGGACGGTCCTGCCGCCCGCAAAATGCCCCGGCCAATGCGCCAGGAAGGGTGATCGGATTCCGCCCTCGTACAGGTCGCGCTTCTCGCCGCGAAGCCCGCCCGTGGCACGGAAGAACGCCGTGTCCGCGCCGCCTTCGCTGCTGGGACCATTGTCACTGTAGAATACGATCAGCGTGTTCTTTTCGAGTCCCGCGCGGCGCAACTCCGCACGCAGGACGCCCACCTCCCGGTCGAGCTCCGTGATCATCGCAGCACGCGCGGCTCGCGGGGTCGGATGCGGTGAATAGTCGCCGGGATCGCCCGGGCGTTCCGGAAATTGGCCCCGGTACGCCGCCGTCAGGCGATCGGGCAGCTGCAACGCCGCGTGGGGCAGCGTGGGTGCGAAGTAGAGGAAGAACGGTTTGGCGCGGCTCTGGCGTCGGATGAAGGACTGCGCCGCCTCGACGATCCGGAACGCCGAATAATCCTGTCCCTGATAGAGGCGGTAGTCCGCGGGCGCCTTGGACGTTTTGCCGACCTTCGGGTCGACGTAGAAGAACCGGTTGTCGAGCGGTACGCGCCGATCGTTCTCCCACAGGTGAGTGGGATAATAATTGTGCGCGTGCGTCTGGTCGAGGTAGCCGTAAAAATAGTCGAACCCATGCCCAGTCGGCACACCTTCGCTGCCCGGACCTCCCAACCCCCATTTGCCGATCGCTGCCGTCGCGTAACCGACCTGCCGCAACATGCCCGGCAGCGTGGGCGTACCCGCGGCCAGCGGGAGTTGCCCGCGTTCGCGCTCATCGCTCAGGTCGCCGCCCATGCGTATATTGCCGCGGATTTGCGTATGGCCTGTGTCCCGACCGGTCAGCAGGGACGCACGCGAGGGTGCGCAGACCGCTGTGCCGGCGTAGAATTGCGTGAATTTCACGCCATCGCGCGCGAGCGCATCCAGGTTGGGCGTGCGGATGCGCGTCTGACCGAACGGGCCGATATCGCCATAGCCAAGGTCGTCGGCCAGGATCAGGACGATGTTCGGCCGCGCCGCCGCGCCGGCCAAGGGCGCCGCCCTTTTCGCCGGCGGCACATGCTGGCCCGCCGCAGTCGATGACAGCGCCAGTGCAGTGATCTGGGCTGCCGTCCCCAGCCAAGCCTTGCGAATAATATGCATCGTGGAGCACCTGGATCTTTCGAGTGGCCTACCGTTCGCCGCACTTTCGCTTCTACGATGTCGGTGGCCTGTTGGAAGGCGGGATTTGTCTTCAACTGCGCGAGAAGAAGGGCGTGTCCTCGCTACGAACGTCCTCGGCGAAGCGGGCGCGGGCGGCGGGGGCGACCATGATCCTGCAATCGGCGATGGTGACGCGATCCGCGTGGCGGACGCTGATGCCGACCGCATCGTGCGGCTCGATCAAGGGCACGACGCTGGTCGGTCGATTGTCGTAGACGCCGCCGGGGTAACGGGTCCAGCGGTCGAGGGTCAGGTTTACCCGCTCGAGCCGTATGTCCGACACGCGCGCGCCGCCCAGCCCTTCGATGCGGATGCTGTTCTCCGCGCGGCCGGTGACGTCCTCGACACGCACGTTCGTGATCGTGCCGACCTTTGTTGCGGCATCGCGCGGGATGGCGGTGAAGGATATCGCTTCGCCGCGGCCCCACCAGGGGTCGGAAAAGTATTGGGAAACGAACCTGATCTTGCGGAATACGATGTTCCGTACCGTGCCGGCGTCGCGGAGCTGGATGCACAGCCCGCGCGAGCTGCGACGGATTTCACAGCGCTCGAACAGCACGTTTTCGATATCCTGCACCGTCTCGGTACCGATCTTGAGCCCCGAATCCTGGGTATCGATGATGCAGTCCCGCACGACGATATCCCGCGACGGGCCGTATCGCACGTGAGCAGCCGTGGTCTTGATCACGATCGCGTCGTCCCCGCAGGTGATCCGGCAATTGCGGATGAGGACGTCCTGACAATGGTCGGGATCGATGCCGTCGCAATTCGGCACATCGAGCTGGTTGGCGATCGTGATCCCGTCCACGAGGACCTTGCGGCAGCCGACGAGGTGGACGGTCCAGCTTGGCGCGCGAACGATCGTGAGGTCGCGGATCGTCAGATCGGCGCAATCCTCCAGCACGATCAGGCGGGGCCGGAAGGATTTCGGCACCCACCATTCGCCGGCCGCGTCGTAGCGTTCCATGAATTCGGGCGAGCGGCCGTCGATCGTGCCGCCGCCGCTGAGCGTCAGACCGTGCGCCGATCTGGCGTGGAGGACGCCGGCGAGCGGGTCGGCGTAATGGGCGGCATCGGTGCTGACCAACAGCGTCGCGCCACGATCGACATGGAAGTCGATGCCACCTGCGAGCGTCACCGGACCCATGAGATAGCGCCGCCGCCCACCGAGCAAAACACGGCCGCCGACCTTCGCCGCCGCGTCGATCGCGCGCTGGATGGCCGCCGTGTCGGGCGTGCGCCCGTCGCCGACTGCGCCATGCGCCCGAACGTCGAACACCTGTCGCCCGGCATGGGCGGTCGCCGGAAGGCTGGCCAGAGCGAGTCCGAAGACAAGCGCGTCGCGGCGGTTCATTTGGGCGGATCTCCGATGAACGATACGTCCCAGACCCTGGACAGGGTCGAGGTGCCGGCCGGGCCGGTGGTGTGCAGGACAACCACATACTTGCCGGGTTTGGCGTAACGGTGGGTCGGATGGGTGTCGGTCGACGTTTCGCCGTCGCCGAAATCCCAGCGGCGATGGGTGATGGTGCCGGCACTGTCATCGCGAAAGGCGACGACGCGGGTCGCGCGGTCGAGGATGACGAACGACCAGTCGGCCTTGATCGCCGGCGCCGGATCGGGCGGCATCAGGCGGAAGGCGCGGAGTTCGTCGGCGCGGCCGTACATGGTGTGTTTCGGCGATGACAGGTTCCAGAAGCTGGATCTGCCTGGGCCGTCGCGATCGATGATCGCGAAGCCCAGCCCGACGATCGCGTTCTCGGCAAGTGTCGTCTCGACGGATCGCTCCGGCCCGTCGCCGTCCGCAAGGTCGAAAGGAGTGATCCAGAACTCCGCGACGAGCTTGCCCGCCTGACCGGGTTTAAAGGCGTAGCGATATGCCATGTTCGAATAGGGGAGCCGCTTGAGCCAGGGCGCCTGCGGGCCCCAGGCCATCGCCCAATCCTTGTCACGGGCGGGTGTGAAGATGTGATAATTCTGCGCGTGACGATTCTGGAAACCGAACCAGGCATCCTCGTCCGTCACGGTTCGGCCATCGGACAGGGTGGGACGCGGCGCCGAGGGCGGCGCGATGTCGGGATGAAACCGTGCGATCAGCGGCCCGCCCGACCGGTCGCCGTCGACGACCATCTCCAGAATATCCTGATCGAGCCCCTCGCCGGCGAAGTCCCAATGGTCGTCCCACGCCTCGTAGAGGATATAGAGGCGGTTCATGCGCTTGACCCAGCCGACCTTGATCGTCGCGCGCAGGCTTGCCGGATCGGGTCGACAGCCGCTGCCGTCATCCGCGGCGAACTGGTCGGAACGGATGACGTAGCTGGCCGGCACATGATCCCAGTCGCTGGCGTCGCCATCGATGCGCGGGATGGCGTCGGCGGGGAATTGATAGACCCTGAGCACCTCGTCCGGTCGATCGAACGCGACCGCCTGCGATGCCCCGAGCAGCATCAGCAGGGCGAGCGCCCGACGCATCAGCCCCGTACCGCGCCCGCCACGATGTTCCGGGCACGGAACGGATCGTGGGGGCGTCCCGACAAGTACGTCAGCAACAAACCCCGCTCTATTCGCGGGTGGCGGCCGGGGTCACAAGCGCTGATGAACACGCCCCGCGACGGCGCGGGCACTGGCGCCGTCGCGGGTATCGCAGCGAGGATCGCCGCGTGGTGCATCAGAACTTGTACCGTGCTCCGGCGAAGAACTGGCGACCGGTCTTGGAATAGACCTGCTGGTCACGCAATTTGTCGCCATCCCAATAGCTGGTCGCCTGATTGGTGAGGTTGATCGCGTCGAGCGACAGCGTCAGTCCATCGGTGAGCTTGTACGATATCGAGGCGTCGACGTTGGTCGTGCTGTACGAACCGGTAAAGTCCGCCAGCCCCGAGCGCAGCGGCACCTGACGCAGGTACTCGTCGCGATACGCCAGCGACACCCGTGCCGACAGTCGGCTGTCCTCATAGTAGAGCGTTGCGTTGGCGGCATTCGGCGAGACGTTGACCAGCGGCGCGACGAGTGTCGGACCGGCCTGGTTGGCGGTCAGGATGTAGCTGATGTTCGATTTGATGTGCGTGTAGTTCAGGATGGTGCCGAAGTTGCGGAGAAAACTCGGCAGGAAGGTGAAGGGCTGCTGATACTGAAGCTCGAAACCCTTGATCTTGCCACCGGTGCCGTTGACCGATGTGCTGATGTTGGTGGTCGTATTCGGATCCTGGTTCGGCAGCAGCAGGGCAAGCGGAAGGCCCGCTGCGGAATAGGTCGTGGTGCTCGTGATGTTCTGTACGAAGCTGGAGATATCCTTGTAGAAATAGCCGGCAGACAGGATGGCCCCGGGCGCCAGATACCATTCGACGCTCGCATCGATATTGGTCGCGCGATACGGGTCCAGCTGCGGGTTGCCGACCGTCGCGGTAAACGGCGCCTGTGCGGTGCCGATCGACCCTCCCGGCGTCAGCAGGCCGAGCGAGGGGCGCGACATGACCTTGGCGGCCGCGGCACGAAGGGTGAGCTTGGGCGTCACGTCCAGCGCCGCATTCAACGATGGCAGATAGTCGTCGTAGTTACGCGCCACCCGCACCAGCGTGCCGACGCCGACGAAGCCGCGCGAGCTTTGATGGGTATGGGCGTAGCGCAGGCCCGCATCGCCGCGTACCGTCATGCCGTTGGAGAGGTCGACCTTCCAGTCGAGCTGTATATACGGGCTGATATCCTGTTCGACGACGGCGCGATTGTCGCCCTGCGCGCCCGTCCCGACGCTGCCGATGCGGAAATCGCCATATTGATTGACGCAATAGCAGTCGACGTTGAACGCCGACATGATCTTGTCGATGTTGGGCACGATGAAGCTGTTCGACGCGCCGGAGGGGATGCCGATCGAGCCGATCGTGATCGCCGGCAGGCTGACATCGCCGATCGACAGACCGGCAGATGCAAGCGTCGGGATGTTGGTCGTGCCTGCGATGCGCTGCTGCCGTTCGGAGATGAAGGTGAAGCGCTTTGCGGCGATGCCGATCTTGCCGGTCAGCTGATCCGTGAAGTCGTACTTGAAGTCGACCTTGATGTTGCGGAGCCGGTTGGTCACCCGTGAAGTGAATTCACGGATGTTGTCGTAGCCGTTCTGATACTGCCAGTTGCCGGGGTTGGTGGCGTCGAAGCCGTAGTTCAGCAGGGGCGTGGACTTCTTGTCGCCACGCGCGTCGAAGGTAAAGCCGGTGCCGTCAAAGCGACTGAAGGTGACCAGCCGCGAATAGGGATTGTCCAGCACCGAATCCGACTGGCCGTACAGCACCGAGGCATGGCCGCGATCACCGATCTCCTGATCGATGTGCAGATCCACCTGGTAGAAGGTGGTCGTCGAGACATCGTGGCTGTTGGTGACTGAAAAGTCGGTCCCGTCGAACACGCCATAGACGAGCTGGCCGTTCTCCACGATGGCGTCGCGCACCTTCATATTGGGGCGCCCGGCCAGCTGCGCGGCCGTCAGTCCGCCCGCCGCGGCGCCGAGGCCGCGGTTGAGGCTGATCGGGTTGGTGGCCAGATCGTTCTTGTCCTGCTTGTAGCGGGAGTAGGCGACATCGAGCGTGACCAGGCTGGTATCGGTCGGCTTCACCTGTACCGTGCCGGTCAGGCCCAGACGCTCCTGCCGGTTGAGGAAGCGGCCGTAGCCGGGCAGACGGGGCACGAAGACACCAGGCTGGTTTATCGTGGCGTAGGCAGCCGGAGTCGATCCCGGGTTCGCACCGGCCGCGGCGATACATTGCGTGGGACGCGCCACGCTGCCGATCAGCGGATTGACCGGAACCGTTGTCGCCTGCGCCGGGTTCACCGGGCAGAAGCCGTTGTTAAGGTCGCTGAAGTCGGTGAGCGCCGTGTTCGAATAGGCGTCTTCCTGTGTCAGGCGCTTGTTGTACGCAGCGGAAAGCAGGATGCCGACGCGGCCGTCGGCGAACGTGTTGCTGACCAGACCGACGAGCCGCGGCGCGACCTTGTCGTTGATATCGTAATAGGCGGCCTGACCGGACAGCGCGGCCTGGAAGCCGGGATTGTCGAACGGCCGGCCCGTTTGCAGGTCGATGGTTGCGCCGAGCGAGCCTTCGTCGACTTCGGCGGACTGGGTCTTGCGAACGATGATCGAGTTGAACAGCTCGGATGCGAAGACGCTGTAGTCGAAGGAACGGCCACGGTTGATGCCGGCACCGAGCGTCGAGCCGGTCGTCGCCGAAATCGCTTCTATGCCGTTGAAGCGGGTGCGGCTGAAGTCGCCGCCGAGGCCGCGCACGGTGACGGTGCGACCCTCGCCGCCGTCCCGTTCGATCGAAATGCCGGGAATGCGCTGTAGCGAGTCGGCGAGGTTCGCATCGGGGAAGTCGGCGATGTCGGCGGCGTTGATCGCGTCCACGACGCCGGCCGACTGCTTCTTGATCTGGATCGCCGAGGCGAGGCTCTGGCGGAAGCCGGTGACGACGATATCGGAACCCTGCGCATCCGCGTCGACGGTCGCGGCCACCGGCGCTTGCTGATCCGTCGGCGCCGGCTGCGCTGCCGCAGCGGTGATCGGAGGATCCTGCGAGTTCCCGGTCGTGTTCTGCGCGGCTGCCGGAAAGGCGATGCCGACCGCGATGGCGAACGTCGCGCTGGTCGTGGCAAGGCGAAGATGACGAAGATGACGCATGATATCCCCCCTAAAATCCCATTTGTTGGGATTTTGTTTTACACTATGACTTATCAGCTCATAGGCTCGGAGATGTCAATGGCCCGATGCGGACTTTTCGCTGCGTCTTGAGAGATTAATAGGGCGTCCCTGCGTGTTGCCGCCTATGGTGGACAGCATCGGCGCATTCGCGGGTTTGAACGACGCCCGATCCTCGACCGAGTCGGGCCGACGGCGCCCCGGTCGACCAACCGGAAAGCGGCCATTCGCTGAAGTGCTCGATTCATGCAGCATTGTAGGCGATGAGGATGTCGTGACAGAGGCGAGGGCATCAGCCGGTATGAAGGATACATCGAACGGGCGAACGGCAGGCCTGCTGGACGGGATGCGGCGCCTCCACGCCGCGTTCTTCAATATGGGATCCGATCGCTTCTACCCTGAGGAAGCGCCTGTCCGTCGCGTTCGTATCGATGCCTTCTGGATCGACGAAACGCCTGTAACCAATGCCCGGTTTGCCAGGTTCGTCGAGCAAACCGGCTACGTTACGGTGGCCGAGATAGCACCGGATCCGAAGGATTATCCCGGACTTCTGCCCGAATACGCCAACCCCGGATCCCTGGTGTTCGAAAAGAGCCGGGTTCCCGTGGACACTTCCGACGCGTCTCAATGGTGGCATGTGCAAACGGGTGCCGACTGGCGCCATCCGCTCGGCGAGGGAAGTTCGCTCGACGGGCTTGACGACCATCCTGTGGTCCATGTCGCCTACGCGGACGCGGAGGCCTTCGCGGTCTGGTCTGGCAAATCGCTGCCGACGGAAGCCGAGTGGGAATACGCTGCGCGGGGCGGACTTGAGAACGCGGACTATGCGTGGGGCGACGAACTGGTGCCCGGCGGCGCGATGATGGCGAACTATTGGCAAGGCTTGTTCCCCTTCGCCAATCAGATGCTCGACGGCTACGAACGGACATCCCCCGTACGTCACTATCCCGCGAATGGTTACGGCCTGTTCGACATGATCGGGAACGTCTGGGAATGGACAGCCGACTGGTATGCGCTGCCCCGGCACAAGACGGCAAAGGCCGGAAACCAGGGAGACTGCTGTTTCGCACCAGACGCGCGCGGTGGCAGCAAACGGAAGCGTTCCGACATGACCATGGCCGATACGCCGATTGGCCGCAAAGTGCTGAAGGGTGGATCGCATCTCTGTGCCGAAAATTACTGCCGCCGTTACAGACCGGCAGCGCGTCATCCACAATCGATAGACTCGTCGACGAGCCATATCGGCTTCCGCTGCGTGGTGCGCGAAGGCTAGGCTTTCCCGTCTCAACCTAATCCATAAACGTGCCATTTTCCGGACAGGAAAGGCATATCTACGGTCATCCGCGGGCTGAGCAGCACCCGTACCGATGTGAATGGTGTCGCTGCTTCAGCCGGCACCGCCCGGCTCTGTGCGAGCGTCTGACGTTCTGCCTGCTCGCTCGAAACAGCAACGTTGTCCTCCCCACGTCTGTGCAGACACACTGGAAAACCGAACGTCGCCGAGGGTCCACTGGTCTGGCGCAAGCCTGCACACGTCAGGCCATGACGACGTCGGATACCTGCAAGGCCTCCACCGTCGGCACGAAATCTTCCGGCGCGATCGCGATCACCAATCCGTGCAATTGCGCAGCCGCCTGCTCGACACCATCCGGCAGATCGGCGAACTGCAACCTCCCGTTCCTCGGAGGCGACTGGAGGTAGTGCATGGCCAGTACCGGACGGAAGCTGCCGATGTGTCGCCAACCCGAACCAGGTATCGACGATGCCACCGGATACCGGACCGTGGGGGTCTTCCTGCGTTCGATTCAACCGATAATAACGGGTTCCCCGAGTGACGGTACGAACCACGATCTGCTGGAGCATCAGGATGCGCCGGGTATGGGCGAACGCGGCACCAGCGCGCTGACGAAGCCGATGACGTGCAACGCCGGTGCGTTCAGTCCGAATGGGCCGACGTAGACGGTCTTGCCCGCATCCGTCGCGGTCTTGATCGCGGCCTGGTCCTCGGCGGCGAAACGCGCGTCGACCCGCACGTCGGCACCCAGCAGCATCTGCATCGGGATCAGCGGCAGGATGCCGTCGTTGTCGAGCGGGTCGCCCGTCGAACAGAAGCCGGGCGGTTCGGTGCCCAGTCGCCACCCCTGCGCGCGAAACAGGGCGAACGACAGCCATGGCCGCTGGATCTGCACCGACATGTATTTCATCGTAATCCCGGTCAGCTTCGTCGCCGGAGACAGCGGCTGCATGGCCTGGCCGTCGCCCGTCGACAGCAGCACCGCGTCCGTTCCGCCCAACACCGTAAAGGCATTGTCGGCACCACCCTGCCCCAGCAGGTCGATATCGATATCGACGAACCGGTCCAGCCGGGACATGTCGTACCAGTCCTCCGGCTGCGCGAAGGCAGGATACCAGGATCCGCCGGTACCGACCAAGTCCGCCATCGCAGCCTGCGCGTAGCGTTGTTCGGCCCCCGCGATGATTTCGCTGGCGAAGCTGCCGGCGTCGGCCGACGCACCATGCAGGACAGCGCCATAGGTGGCCTGCACCGATGATCCGCTGGGCATGTAGAACCGTTCGAAGTTCGGCACCGCATCGACCAGATCGCTGAACGCGAACAATGGACGCAGGTCGCCTTCCGGATCGCTGGCCGATCTGCCGCCGGCGAACAAGGCGGGCGTGATCGGAATGGGGAGAGCGGCAAGTTGCAGCACCGGCTTGGCAGTGCGCTGCGCTCGCTGTGCCGTATCGTCGTGCAGCATGACGGAGCCGTCGTCGGCCATGCGGTTGCGGAGGCGTGACGGCGCTTGCGGTGCAATGTCGTCGATCGGGATCGTGCGGGCGAACGCCCCGGCGAGATTCATCGGCGATGGTTCCTTGGTCGGGCGCACCAGGCACGATCCCGGTGCGGTGATGCGTTCGGTCCCGCCGGCACGATGCCGACGGGAGCGGTATGCGATCAGGCGGCGGCAGGCGGCGCGAGCGGGGGAGAGGCGGGTATGATCGAACTGATCCAGGCGATCACCTGAAGCCCCTCGAACGACAATTTGCCGCCTGACAGGCTCGAGGTGAATTTACGATCGGACGAGCTGTGCGAATAACTGCCGCTGACGCTGAACGGTCCCCATCCGCCGCTTGCCTGGGTCTGCGTTTGTTCGGAGTGGAATTTCATGTCTTCGGATCCGAAGTTCGCCTGGATCGTCACGTTGCGGGCAACCACGAACCCGGTCGGCAACAGCGGCATCAGCCCCCGCAGGTCCTCGCTGGCACCATTGGAGACACCATGGGCGGCGACACCCGACATGAACCAGTCGCGCATTTCGAATAGCAACGGATTGAGCCAGGGCCGCTTGATCTGGACGAAGATCAGCTCGGCATCGAGGACGAAGCTGTCGCTTTCCATATGCGTGTGCTCGTCTTCGGAACTGCCCGACGCACCGCCGCTGGCCGACCACAAGCCGTAGCTGCCGCCGGCGGACACGGAATAGCTCGATGCTTCCTTGCTTTCCTCCTGCGACAGATTGGAACTATCGAAATGCAGCTTCGAGGGTTGGCAATCGGGCGACGCCCAATTCGAAGGAATGGCATAGGTCGGCAGGAACGTGTTGAGGCCGTCCGGTGACGCGAGGGAATATTGCGGACCCACCAGCCTTTGCGACTGTTCGATCACCGCGGTCAGCGCATCGTTGACCGTCGACGCCAGCGCCTGCTGGGCCAGCTCGACGTCTTCCTTGTAGGCGCGTGTCCATTTGTTCCAGGCCTGGTCGACGTTGAGCTGCAACCCCGGCTGCACCGCGTTCCATGCGCGCTGGTCTGCCTTGTCACTTAGATCGTAGCCGTTCCGCGCCGCCCGATACCCTCCGACCGCGGTGATGTAAGCGGCCTGTGCCGCTTCGTAGTCGATGACGGGTGAACTGGGGACGGTGACGGTCTTCTTGTTGTGCCGAAAATCTTCCGTCGTGACCTCGGTGTTCAGATAGTCGAACGCATCGTCGTAAATCTTCTTCTGCTCTTCATTCATTTTATGCGCCGTGTTTGCCCCCTCTACGATCAACCGGTATGCCGCGGACGTCGTCTTGCCGGAATCGGACCACAACGCCCCGGTCGTCGGTTGCGCATCGCAGAACATGGCGAACGCCGCGGCGCTGCCCAGATCGCCTTCGGGATTCACCGGACTCATCATGTCGTCGAAATCATCGGGGTTCAGAACCAGATTCTTGCCCATCTGGATGAACGTCGTATCTCTGTGCCACGCCGACTCCTTGCCCGGTGGCGCATAGGTGACCGCGTCGTACAAACGGTCGTAGAGCTGGGCGAGTACCTTGGTTTCCTGTTCAGGCGTCATGCGTCTCTCCTCTTGTGTATCGTTGATGATGGCGATCAGGCGGCCTGCGTCAGGCGACGCGCGGCATGGGCGCCTTCGGACCCTGGAACTTATACGTGACGCCACCCGGCCCTTGCTGGCGCAGGTACATGCCCATTTCCGACCGCAGATCGGACTTCGCAGTGTTGAAGGTGGCGACTGTCGCCGCGTTGCAAAGGCCGACGATCCGCGCGAGGACGGCGGGGTCGTCCAGATCGACGATCGTCGTGTCGAACGTCGCAAAGCCGACCTTGACGTTCCGCGTGGTCAGCGCACCGAGGCCGGAATTCACCTTCTTCAGCGTGTCGTAGAACCCGGCTAGCGCACTCGACGGTGCGGCGGCTTCAAGCCTTGCCCGCACGTCGGCGACCGTGGCGCCGTTCAGCGATACCGCAGTGTCGAGTTCGATCGGCTTGGCAATCGTGATATTGGCCGGACTACCTTGCGGCCAGGTTTGAAAATTCTTCGCGTGCGAACAATCGACCAATATCGTCAGGGCTAGACCGGTTTGTTGGATGCTCGTCAACAAGTCCAGCGTCATCACGACCGGACACTCTATCTCACAGGCCATGGCTTTCCTTCGAAACTATAGTTTCTTTGTTCGAAGGCGATCGTAGGCGGATAGTTGGAACCGGGTAAATCCGTCCTTGCCCAGCGATTGATCTAAAATGGCGTATTCGATCTTACAGATAGAATGTTTTGCCATTTACTTTTGTCTATCTTGTCGAACCGGCACGATGTTGGAATCCGGGACGGATTGACAACTGACGATCCCGTTCGAAATCCCTGCTTGCGACATGCGTATTCGCCGTCCGACTCGTCTTTCCCCGATGATGCGGCCTGTATCACGATCAGGTCCGATTCGGTTCAACGGTCGCGACGCTTGCGTAACGGGCGGCAAGCGCCCATCTATGATATTCATACAGTCGCATATCGACGGTTCCCGGCGCGTGTTTCTCGCGCCGTCCGCCTTTCCCTGCCTCTCTTTTCCGCTGACGAGGTGCCCGATGTCCAGCGACGCTACATTCTTCCGCAAGCAGGCCGATCAGGAGCGCAGCAACGCGTCCGAGGCCAGCCTCGACAACGTGCGCGATCGGTGCGAGCGTGCCGCCCGTTCGTGGGAGGCGATGGCCGCCCGCGCCGAGCGGACCGAGGCGATGCGCGACCAGCGCGCCGCAGCCACCCGGGCCGCATCTGCGCTCGCCGAACCCGCCGTCGATACGGTCGCCGACCCGGCTGCCTGCCGGGCGTGATCCATAGCCGCGTCACGCCGCTGCGGGGGGCAGCGGCGGCGCACGAGACGTTGATCCGCGGTGCGACCTTCCTCACCGCGCTGGCCGATCGCCCGGTCATCACCGATGGCTGGCCGAAAGGTCCCGACGCTCGCGTGCGGGCAAGGTTCGTCGCCAATTGCCTGCGCGAACTCGACCGCTTCCTGCACGGGCTGCTCGATGCACTCGGCGCGTCCGCGGGTCATGTCGTGCGTGAGGATCAGCGCAACACCGCCAACAAATTGCGCGATTTCGGCGTGCATCCGCTAGCCGAGCGCGACGATCAGCTGCGCCTGCGCGCGCTCGGCCGGTCCAGCGCATGCCTGATCCATTGCGATGGCTGGGTGCGCCGTCCGGATGTCGCCGGGGGCGACGTCATGACCGCGGGGTGGACGGGTAACACCGGGGTCGACCTCCGCCGCTATCCCCTCGGCGCGCGGCTCGCGCCGGGCCGGGACGAGTTGATCGACATCTGCCGGTTCTACGATCGGCTGGGCGACCGGCTGATCGTTATGCCGCCGAATGCCGCAGCCGCCGGCATGTCAGCAGCCCTGCCAGCGCGCTGATCAACGTTTCGCTTTCGGCTGGTTTGCCGACCAGCGCGTGATCGCGATACCGTTCGGGAAGATCGTCGCGGCTGTAACCGGTGACGAGGAGGCACGGAACCCGCCTGGCGCGCAGCTGGTCGATCAGCGCATAGCCCCGGTCACCGCCGAGGTTCAGGTCGAGCAACGCCGCGTCGCAGCGATACCTGGCCAGCAGCGCCTGCGCCTGAGCGACGCTCGCGACCGGCCCCAGCACACGATAGCCCGCATCCCGCACCGCCTGCGCGACCATGTCGGCGATCAGCCATTCGTCCTCGACCACCAGCACCGCCGGCCCGGCGGCCGAAGCCATGTCGTCTGGCGCGCCCGCCAAATTCAGCGTCCGCCGGTCGGCCGGGGCGACGCCGTATTGCCATCCTTGTCATCGAAACGCAGCGACAGCGCCAACCCCTCGGGGCGGAAGTCGACCGTCGCTACGCCGCGCAGATTGTAGCTCGCCTCGTTACGGACCAGCTGCATGCCGAAACCCTCCCGTTCGGGCGCAGTGCATTCGGGACCGTCGCGCTCGCGCCAGTCGAGGCGTACGGCGTCTCCGCCCCGTTCATCACCAGCATTGGCGCGTTCGGTGAACAGCTCGACCCGCCCCTGATCGATCGACAATGCGCCGTATTTGGCGGCGTTGGTGGTCATCTCGTGCAGGATCATCGCCACCGACAGCGCCGATCGCGGCCCCAGCATCACGTCGTCACCCAGAAACGCGACGCGATCGATCCCGAACGGTTCCAGTTCCCGCGTCGCCAGATCGCGCAGCTGCACGGTCCGCCACGCATCGCGCGACAGCAATTCGTAGGCCCGCGTCATCGCGCCCAGCCGCCCTGAGAAGGCGCCGTAAAATTCGTCGAGGTCGCGAGCATTCCGCTGCGTCCGGCTGGCGATCGCGGCGACCACCGCAAGCATGTTCTTCACCCGATGGTTCAGTTCGGCGATCAGCACGCGCTGATGCGCCTCCGCCTCCGCCAGGCCGGTGACGTCCATCACCGTCACCGCGACGCCGGTGGTCGCGCCGTCGCCGTCGCGATACGGCATGATCCGCGCCAGATAATGGCTAGTCCGCTCCACCCCTGCGACCTGCCGCTCGACCGGCCGGCCGGTGGCCAGCACCTGTTGCAGGTCGGTCACCAGCTCGGGGAATTCCAGTCGCGTCGACAGATCGGTCAACGGCCGGCCGCGATCGCCGGGCAGGATCGTGAAGATACGCGTCGCGGCCGGCGTGAACATGCGGATCACCAGCTGCCGGTCAAGGAAGATCGTCGCGATATCGGTCACCTCGAACAGGTTTTCGAGGTCGGCGTTGGCGTGATCGAGCGCATCGACCTTGTGGCTGAGTTCGGAATTGACCGTGTTCAGCTCCTCGTTCAGCGCCTGCAATTCCTCCTTGCTGGCCTCCATCTCCTCGTTGGTGGATTGCAATTCCTCGTTGACCGAGACGAGTTCCTCGTTGGAGGATTTCAGCTCCTCCAGCGCGGTCTCATATTCCTCGATCATCGATTGCAATCGCTCGCGCGTCTCGCGCAGCTCGCGCTCGATCTGGTAATTCGCCTCGTCGCCATGCGGACGCAGCCGCGCCTGTTCGGGGGTCAGCGTCGGCCCGTAATCCTTGAAGACAATGAGGTAGAGCCGCTCGTCCGACGCGCCGGTCAGCGGCTCAACGGCCAGCGACAATTGCTGGATACGGCCGTCGTCGTTCTCGAATTCGACACCCTCGCACACTACCGATCGCCCGGTCTCGATCGCGTCGCGAAACGCGCTGCGCAGGTCGAGCCGCAAACCCTTGCGCGCCATCGCCAGCAGCTGGCGGTTCGGGACGCCCGCCGGTGCCTCGAAATACTTGCCCGTCCGCGAAGAATAATAGACGATGTCCCCCTCGCCCGTCACCACGACGTGCGGCGGTGCGTAGCGATCGAGGACATGCAGCTCGACCGCCTGCCGCAACGGTGCCAGCGGCAGCGTCTTGCCCCGCGTTATACCCGACAGCGGCAACAGCGCAGTGCGGACCCCCGGCACCGCCAGCGGCAGCCGCGGTGGCGGCCCGCCGTCGTCGCGCGCGCGAAACAGCCGGTGCTTCTTGTCGAGGGGCACGAACAGGTCGTCGAACTGGCTGATCCCCTCCGACGTCCCCAGAAACAGATAGCCGCCGGGACGCAGCGCATAACGGAAGGTCGGAATGACCTGATTCTGCGCATCGCTGCCGAAATAGATCAGCAGGTTGCGGCACGAGACGAGGTCGATACGGCTGAACGGCGGATCGCGCAGGATGCTGTGCGGCGAGAATATGCACATGTCGCGGATATCCTTCGTCACGACATAGCTGCCGCCATCCGCGACGAAGAACCGATTTCGCCGGTCCGCCGATACGCTGTCGAGCAGCGCCTCCGGGTAACGCGCCGCACGGGCCACCGACAATGCGCGATCGTCGATGTCCGTCGCGAACAGCTGCACCCGCGGCACGTTGCGCAGCGTATCGATATGTTCCCGCATCAGCATCGCGATCGAGAACACCTCCTCGCCCGTCGCGCAGCCCGGTACCCAGACGCGCACCGTATCCTCGGCGCTCCGCCCCTCGAACAGCTTGGGGATCACCTGCGCCTTAAGCGCCTCGAACGCATCGGCATCGCGAAAGAAATTGGTGACGTTGATCAGCAGGTCGCGGAACAGCGCCGAAACCTCCTTGGGGTCCTGGCGCAGGCATTCGACGTACAGGCCGATCGTCTCGGCGCGCGTCACCTGCATCCGCCGCTGGACGCGGCGCAGGAAGGTCTTGGTCTTGTAGCCGCTGAAATCATGACCCATCTGCGCGCGCAGCAGGGCATAGATCTCGCTCAGCGATTCCGCTTCGCCGCTATCGTGATCCTCGTTCGCCGCCGCGACCGTCAGACCGTCGAGCACCGAAAAGCTGCGCGCGAATTCCTGCACTCGCGCGCCCATGTCCTGCGCCGGCACGGCAAAATCGATCATGCCCGTGGAGATCGCCGAATCCGGCATGTCGGGGTTCTGCGGTGGATTGCCGTCGGCGACCTGCGCCATCGTCAGCCCGCCGCGTTCCTTGATCGCCTTTACCCCCAGCGTTCCGTCGGAATCGCCGCCGGACAGGATAATCCCGGCCGAAAATTCACGTTTGTCCCGGGCAAGCGCGCTGAGGAAGATATCGACCGGTTTGCGTTCGCGGGTGCCGGGTCGCGGCGGCACCATCCGCAGGCAGCCGTCGCTGAAGCCCAATACGCCATGCGCCGGTAACACATAGACGTGGTCGGGCTGCACCGCGACGCCGTCCGCCGCCGCCTCGACCGGCATCGTCGTCGACCGGCCTAGAATCTCGGGCAGCATGCTGATCCGGTCTGGACTGACGTGCGTCACCACGACGAAGGCGGCGCCCGTATCGACGGGCATGTCTCCGAACAGGGCCTGAAGCGCCTCGACGCCACCGGCCGACGCGCCGATGCCGACGACGGGAAAGGGCGGTGGGGGCGTGCTCAGTGTGTGTCTCCACGCGCAGGAGCGGACCACGCCTGCGCTCTGTTTCGCCTGTCGTAAGCCTCCGCACCCGCATCGGCAATCATCTGGATGAAGTCGCTAGGCGGCCGTAGGCGGCGCGTCGTGGCCCGGCGCCTCGCCCAGCACCACCGCCAGGCTGCCAACCAGGATCAGCACGCCGCCTGCCGCCAGCAGCATCGTCAGCCGGTCACCGAAGAACGCGACGCCCAGCATCGCCCCCATCAGCGGTTCGATGTTGATGAACACGCCCGCACTCGCGCTGCCCACCCGCGACGAGCCATATTGCCATGCCGCCGTCGCCAATGCGGTCGCCAGCAGTCCCTGTCCGGCGATGCCCGCCCACGCTCCGCCACTCAACGCCAGCGGCGGCAGGCCATGCATGACCAGCGCCACCGGCAGGATCGTCACCGCCGCGACCACTACCGTCACCGCCGGCATCGCCATCGGCTGCGGCGCGGCGGGGGCCGCCTTCAGTGCGTAGAACCAGCCGAGGAACAGCAGCAGCGACGCGAGCGACAGCAATACGCCAACCAGCGATCCCGCGTCGCCCGGATCGCCCGCGATCAGGGCGGCGCCGAGCGTCGCCGCGGCGACCCCGGCCCAGGTCGTCCGGCTCGTCGCTTCGCCGAGCAGCCGTGCCGACACCGCGATCAGCGCCGGCATCGCTCCCACCAGCAGTGCCGCCAGCGTCACGCTGACCCGCGCCAGCCCTTCGAACTGCACCAGAAACGCGACCCCGTACAGGAACCCGGCGATCAGCACCGATGGCGACCGGAACAGCGCCCGTGCCTCCCGGCTTGCCATGGCGAAGGGCAACGCCACGACCGCGGCGACCGCGAAGCGCAACAGGACCATATGCGCCGCCGTCATCTCGCGCAGCGCCAGCTTGCCGAGCGGGAAGCCGAGGCTCCAGCAGATACCCGCCAGGATCAGCATCGCGAACGCCATGCTGCGCTGGCCGGTGGCCGTGTCGGTCAAGCCGGGGAACCCAGAAACGCGCGCATGCCCGCCGCCGCCTTGTCCCACGCCACGCCGTGCCGCACGCACCAGTCGTCGTCGTAATAGGTGCAGGCGTAGCGATCGCCGCCGTCGCACAAAAGCGTGACGATGCTGCCATGCTCGCCCGCCGCCGCCATCTCGGCGACGATCGTCGCGCAGGCGACCAGATTGGTGCCGGTCGATCCGCCGACCGATCGGCCCAGCACCTCCGACAGCGCACGCATCGCGCCCAGACTGTCGGCATCCTCCACCGCGATCATCCGGTCGATCACCGACGGTACGAAGCTCGGCTCCAGACGCGGTCGTCCGATTCCCTCGACACGCGATGCGCAGCCGTCCGGCAGGGCGGTGACGGTACGATCGTCGAAGTGACGGTGAAACACCGAATGTACCGGATCGGCGACGCACAATCGGGTGGCGTGGCGCTGATAGCGGATGAAGCGGCCGATCGTGGCCGACGTGCCGCCGGTGCCGGCACCGCACACCACCCATTTCGGCACCGGATGCTCCTCATGCGCCATCTGCGCGAAGATGCTTTCGGCGATATTGTTGTTGCCACGCCAGTCCGTCGCCCGCTCGGCATAGGTGAACTGGTCCATATAATGCCCGCCCGTTTCGGTCGCGAGCCGATGCGCCGCGGCATAGACGTTTCGCGGATCGTCGACGGTATGGATTTCGCCGCCATAGAAGCGGATCGCGTCGAGCTTCGGCGCCGCAGTCTGCGCCGGCACCACCGCGATGAACCGCAGGCCCAGCATCCGCGCGAAATACGCTTCGCTGACCGCGGTCGATCCCGACGACGATTCGATCACCACCGTGTCCGGGCCGATCCAGGTGTTGCACAGCGCATAAAGGAACAGCGACCGCGCCAGCCGATGCTTGAGGCTGCCCGTCGGATGAGAACTTTCGTCCTTCAGGTACAAGGTGATGCCGGGAAAGCGCGGCAACTCGACGCGGATCAGATGCGTGTCCGCCGAACGATTGTAATCCGCTTCGATCCGCCGCACCGCTTCGCTCAGCCACGTGCGATCGATATCCGAATGATGCCCCATGCGCGTCGCCCTACACGGACACGTACAATCACGCCATTCCCCGGCTCGTTACGAAAGTCCTCTCTCTTGCGGGAGCTTTACCCCCACTCACCATTTCTTGACTCGCGCGCCCACTCCGGACGCCTACATTCCTGCCATGACTACGGACGCGACCCCATGACCCGCCCTTCGTTCGGGGTGCAGGTTTTCATCGGTATGGCCATCGGCCTTGCGCTCGGCTTTGTCGCACGCAGTTACGGCGTCACCGGACTTGCCGACGGGCTCAAGATCGTCGGCGACATCTTCGTCCAGCTGTTGAAGGCGCTGGTTGTGCCGCTCGTCTTCACCGCGATCGTCGCATCGATCGCTGCGTTGCGCGACCTCAACAACGCCGCGCGGCTGGTCGGCGGCACGTTCATCTGGTTCGGCATCACCGCCCTGATCGCAGTATTGATCGGGCTGGCGCTTGGCACGATCCTGCAACCCGGCGCGCATGCCGGGGTCAGCGCCGCCGCGGCGGTCCGCCCCGATACCGCTGGATCATGGCTCGATTTCCTGCGCGGGCTGGTGCCGGTCAACATCTTCGGCCTGGAAGCGTCGACGAAGCTTGCCGACGGCGCGGCGAAGACCAGCCTGTCGTTCAACGTCCTCCAGTTGATCGTCACCGCCGTCGCGATCGGCGTCGCCGCGGTCCGCACCGGGGACGCAGGCGCGCCGTTCCTCGCCTTCAATGCATCGGCACTGGCGATCTTCCGCCGTATCCTGCGCTGGGTCGTACGCCTGACCCCGATCGGCACCGGCGCGCTGCTCGGCAGCGCGGTCGTCCGTTACGGCTGGCAGTCGCTATCGGCGCTCGGCACCTTCGCCGTAGCCATCTACATCGGTTTGGCGCTGGTGCTGTTCGTCGTCTATCCGCTGCTGCTGCTGGCGAACGGCATGAGCCCGAAGCGCTTCTTCGCCGCCGCGTGGCCAGCGATCCAGCTGGGCTTCGTGTCGCGTTCGTCGATCGCGACGCTGCCGGTCACCGAACAGGTGGTCGAAAAGGGGCTGGGCGTGCCGAGGAGCTACGCCGCCTTCGCAGTGCCATTCGCCGCGACGACCAAGATGGACGGGTGCGCTGCCATTTATCCCGCCATCGCCGCGCTGTTCGTCGCGCAGTATTACAACATCCCGCTGCACGGCACCGATTACGTGCTGATCGTGCTGGTGTCGGTGCTCGGCTCGGCCGCGACCGCCGGCCTGACCGGCGCGCTCGTAATGCTGACGCTGACGCTGTCTACGCTGGGCCTGCCGCTGGAGGGCGCGGGGCTGCTGCTGGCGATCGACCCGATCCTCGACATGGGCCGCACCGCGGTCAACGTCGCCGGGCAGGCGCTGGTGCCAGCGATAGTTGCGAAGCGGCAGGGACTGACGAGCGAACCGGCCGTGTCGGATGCGGAGGCGGCGCTCGCCGGAACGTGAGCTATGCCGCAGCGAGCGGCGCGAAGCGCGCGACCTGGCGCCCGATCAGCCCCAGCTGCTCGATCACGGCGGGATCGCTCGCCCCGCCCTCGTCGTCGAACTTCGTTACTTGCGTATTGATCGCCGCGGCGAACGGCGTCGGCCAGCCTCGCAGGGCATGGACGATAGACCGCAGCGCCGCGATCGTCGATCCCGTCGCCTGCCAGCCATAAGCGGTCGCGATCAGCCCGACCGGCATGTCCGCGAGATAGGGACGTGCATCCTTCGCGGTCTCCTCCAGCAGGTCGAGTGCGTTTTTCACCACTCCCGATATGCTGCCGTGATAGCCGGGGCTGGCGATGATAACTGCCGAGGCTTGCCGCACCGCGTCGACGAACGCCTGTTCGTCCGCAGTCCGGCTGGTCGCGCGCGGATCGTACAGCGGCAGCCGCGCCATATCGGCCCCGCCGAACATCCGGGTGCGAAAGCCTTCACGCTCCGCGGCTTCCAGTGCGATGCGTAGTGCTCGCTCGGTCGAGGAGACGCCTCCGATTGTGCCGCCGATACCGACGACGAGCGGAGCGAGAGTGGGTTCAGCGGCCATACACCGGCGATAGCGTCAAGTATCCGGCCACGCCAGTCGCTGGCGTTCGGCCGCCGGGCACGATAAAACGGCCGAAATCACGCACACACTCGCTCTTGCGTCAGCTGTTTTAGGATTATAATACACCTCATGGCTGACCGCTGGGACGAGCCGATGCGTCATGAACCCGTCGATACCACACGCCGCACACCGATCGGCCAGCGCTACCAGCTGGACGACGAACCTGCTTCCGCATGGGAACGCCCCCATGACGATCGATTGCGCGACGATCGACTGGCGGGGCGCTTCGATGGATTCGTCGATGACGTTGCAGGCGGCGACGATGGCACGCCGCCACGCCGGCCACGTAACATCGGCCGTTGGGTGCTGCGCGGGTTCGCCGCGGGCATCGTCCTGCTGGTGCTGGCGATCGGCTGGCTGGCGGTTACCGCGCCGCTCAGCAAGTCGCTCCAGCCCCCTACCCCGCCGTCGATAACGCTGACCGCCGACGACGGCACACCGATCGCCCGCCGCGGCGCGATCATCGATACCCCGGTCGATGCCGCAAAACTGCCGGCGCATGTGCCGGAGGCGTTCATGGCGATCGAGGATCGCCGCTTCCAGTCGCATTGGGGCATCGACCCGCGCGGCATCCTGCGTGCGTTCGTCCACAACGTCGGCTCGGGCGGCGTGCGCGAGGGCGGCAGCACGATCACGCAGCAGCTCGCGAAGAACGCCTTCCTCGATTCGGACCGCACCGCCGCGCGCAAGATCCGCGAAGTCATGATCGCCTTCTGGCTCGAGGCATGGCTGTCGAAAGACGAAATCCTCTCGCGCTACCTGTCGAACGTCTATTTCGGCGACAACGTGTATGGCCTTCGGGCCGCCTCGAAACATTATTTCGGTCGCGAGCCGGAGAAGATGAACATCGGTCAGGCAGCGATGTTGGCGGGCCTCGTCAAGGCACCGTCGCGCCTTGCACCGACCAGCAACCTCGAAGGGGCGCGAAAGCGCGAGATGCTCGTCGTTCGCGCGATGGTCGAAGCCGGGTTCCTGACCAAAGCCGAGGGCGTGGCGGTTCAGCCGCAGCGCGTGCTCGCCAATCGACCGACGACATTGCCCAGCGGCACCTATTTCGCCGATTGGGTTTTGCCCGACGCGCGCGATCAGGCAGGCGAGATCAAGACCGAGGCGACGGTGAAGACCACGCTCGACCGTCGCCTGCAACGCGCCGCCGAACGCGTCGTCCGGCAGGCGGGGTTGCGGCAGGCACAGACGGCGATCGTTGCGATGCGTCGCGATGGCCGCGTCGTCGCGATGGTCGGCGGCAAGGATTACGGCAAGAGCCCGTTCAATCGCGCGACGCAGGCGCGTCGTCAGCCCGGATCGACCTTCAAGCTGTTCGTCTATCTCGCCGCGATGCGCGCCGGGATGACGCCCGATACGATGGCCGACGACAATCCGGTCGAGATCGCCGGGTGGAAGCCCAAGAACGACGACGGCCGCTATCTCGGCCAGATTCCATTGCGCCGAGCCTTTGCCCGTTCGTCCAACGTCGTCGCCGCGCGGCTGACCCAGGAAGTCGGCGTCCGGAACGTCATCAAGGCCGCGCGGGATCTGGGCATTTCGACGCCCATACCGAACGAGGCAACCATCGGCCTTGGCACAGCGGAAGTGTCGCTGCTGGAACTCACCGCCGCCTATGCGGCGATCGCCAACGGCAGTTACCCGGTCTCGACACGCGGACTGGAGGACAAGGGCGGCAACAAGAGCTGGTATCAGTCGCTGACCGGCGGCAGTCGCAAGATGCCCGACGACATTCGTAACAATATGCTGGATCTGTTGTCGTCATCGATCCGCGGGACGGGGCGAGAGGCGGTGCTGACGATGGACGCCTATGGCAAAACGGGTACGTCGCAACAGAATCGCGACGCCTGGTTCATCGGTTTCGCAGGCGATCTGGTCGTTGGCGTCTGGGTCGGCAACGACGACAGCACGCCCAATCCCGGCCTGCACGGCGGCGGCATCCCGGCACAGATGTGGCGCCAGTTCATGGTCTCCGCGCTCAATATCGCGCCCGTCGCGGCACCCGTGTTGGTAGAGGAGGAGGCTGCCGCCCCCGATGCGATGGACAATGGCGACATGGTCGAGGATCCGGTCGGCGAGGCGATCCCGCAGGTCGAAGGGGCGCTGGACGGTTTTGGGCTCCAGATGAAAATGGGCCGTGACGGCAGCATCAGCATCACGCCGGGTGGCGGTCGCGACCGCGGACCGCCACCGCCACCCACGCCGCGCGACCGGCGCAGCGCGGAGGATGAGGGTGATGAGGGCGGCGGCTTCTAACGGCAAGCGCTCGAACGGCATCGCAATGGCGCAACGACGCCCTCCTCCCCGCAGACCTACGACGCGCCGCCGCACGGCCGGCGATCTGTCGTCGGAACGCTGGCTGCTGCTGCTCGGCGTGGTCGCGATCGTCATCGTCGCCGCCGGCGCAATCTACCCGTGGCCATTCACCCCACCCACGCCCAACGTCGCCAAACCGCTGACCATGGCGGAAGCGCGCGCCTCCAACGCGGCGGTGCCGATCGACGACGACCGGCGGCGGCCCGCCGCGCGCTACCGCTTCCGCGGTGGTCCGGCAGCGCGCGAACAGGCGGCCGACTGCCTTGCCACCGCGGCACTGTACGAGGCGGGCGATGACAGCCGCGGCCAGCGTGCGGTGATGCAGGTCGTGCTCAATCGGGTTCGCGCATCCGGCTTCCCCAAGACGATCTGCGGCGTGGTCTATCAGGGGTCGAGCCGCAGCACGGGTTGCCAGTTCTCGTTCACCTGCGATGGATCGATCCGCCGCCGCACGATCTACACCGGCTGGACCGCCGCCCGCCGCACCGCGCGCCGGGCGCTGTCGGGCTATGTGTTTGCCGATGTCGGCCGGGCGACGCATTATCACACGGACTGGATGGTGCCGTACTGGCGCGATTCGCTGACGAAGGTGGCGCGGGTGCGATCTCACCTGTTCTACGTCAGGACCTGAAAGGACACGGACGATGGCAAAACGTTTCTGGGCGCAGATCATCGAGATGGATGAGGAGATCGAGGCAGCAAGCATTCCCGGCGTCACCGATCATGAAAGCGCCGCCGATGCGCTGGTCACCGATTTCGTCGGTGCGATGGGCGGAGAGATCACCGAAGGTGCGGTGCGCGTCTGGGTCGAGGGCGGCGGGCAGGAGAAGGTCTACGATTGGAGCGCCGAATTCGACATGCCCGACGACAATGCGATCGGCGACGAGGATATCGAGGTCGAGGGCGAGATCGTGCTAACCGAACGCATGCACTGATGCGGATCGACGACTGAACGGGGGAGGCGAACGCCGCTCGCCCCCTCGCACGTCTCACTTCGTCCCGGCGATCCAGCTACGCACTTTGGCTTCCAGCACCGGCATCGGCAGCGAGCCGCTATCGAGCACGGCGGCATGGAAGGCGCGCGGATCGAATGCCGCCCCCCGCTTCGCCTGCGCTTCGGATTTCAGGCGCAGGATGGTCAACTGGCCGATCTTGTACGCCAGCGCCTGCCCGGGAATCGCGATATAGCGCTCCACCTCGGCAGTGGCGTCGGTCTTCGGCATCGGCGAATTCGCCAGCATGTATGCGATCGCCTGATCCCGGCTCCAGCCCTTGGCATGGATACCGGTATCAACGACAAGCCGCATGGCGCGCAGCATCTCGTCATTGAGGCCACCCATCCGCTGATAGGGGTCGGTTTCCATGCCCAGCGGCTTCCACAGTGTCTCGGCATACAGCGCCCACCCCTCGACGTAGGCGGTGTTGCCGCCGAAGCGCATGAAGGCCGGGAGCGCGGTGTTCTCCTGCGCCAGCGCGATCTGGAAATGATGTCCCGGCACTGCCTCGTGCAGGTACAGCGTCTCCATGCCCCAGGTGTAGCGACTCGGCAGGTCGTAGGTGTTGTAGTAGAAGATGCCCGGCCGCTTCCCGTCGGGTGTGCCGTCCTGATAGCTGCCGGCCGCATCGCTCTTGGCGCGGTAATCGGGGACCGGACGGATTTCGAGCGGAGTTTTCGGGATCAGCGCGAATTGTTCGCGGACGCGCGCATCGACGCGCTTGCCGATCGCCTCGTAATCACGGCGGACTTCTTCGGCGCTGCTTGGCTGGAAGCGCTTTTCGGTGCGCAAATAGTCGAAGAAGGCGGGCAGCGTTCCCTTGAAGCCGGCGGCGGTTTTTTGCGCCTCCATTTCGCGCGTGATCCGTGCGACTTCGGACAAGCCGAGTTGGTGGACAGCCTCCCCCTTCAGCGGCAGCGTCGTGCTGTTCTCGATCCGATAGTCGTATAGCGCCGCACCGCCCGGCATCGCCGACAGGCCGACGGTGGCGCGCGCCTTCGGCAGATAGTCGGTCTTGAGGAAATCGCGCATCTTGCGGTGTGCAGGCGTGATCACGTCGCGAATCTGTGCCGCGTAGGCCGCGGTCAGGCGCTGGCGATCGGCGGCCGAGATGTCGGCGGGGAACATCGTAACCGGCGCATAGAAGACCGATCCCTCGACCCCCTGCGCGATCAGATTGTCGAACTGCGCGATCATGTTCTCGACGACGAGGCGCGGGTGGACGACGCCCTTCGCCATGCCTTCACGGAAGCGGGCGATGATCCGATCGTACAGCGCGGCATAGCCGGCGTTGCGCTTCAGGTTGTTGTCGTAATCGGCGATCGTCTTGAACGGCGCGCCGCCCTTGCCGCTGGCGAAATCGGGGTAGAAGGTCTGGAAGCCACCGAAATGGTTGATCGGCAACAACCGCGTGACCGACTGGATCGACGGATCGTAACCACGCAGATTGATCGTCAACGTGTTATGAAAAACGTCATAGGCGAGCTGGTCGACGCGGGTCAGCTTTGCCCGGTCGATAGCCTTCAGCGCGGCGAGATCGGCTTCGAGGTTGCGCTTCTCGCGCGCTGTCGCAACGTCCGTCAGGTAATCGCCGAAGCGATCCGCGTAACGCATGTCGCCACGCAGGATCGCGCTGATGGGGTCGAGCGCGAGGTCACGCTCGTCGCTGTCGTAGAACAAGCGCTTGAGGCGGGCATCTTCCGGCCCCTCTCCGGACATTGCGACCGGCGGCGGCAGCGCCTGCCCTGATGCGGGCGTGACGATGCCCGTGATACTGGTGGTGGCGAGCAGCAGGCCCGCGAACAGATGACGCATCAACGATCCCCTTTGCGGCCTGCTTAGCAAGCCGCAGGGATTGTGCAAAAACTCAACGCGGCGCGGCGCCAGCCCGGTGACCGGTCCCCTCGGCAAGATCGGGGATGTCGCGCAGTTCGTTGTCCAGTTCTCGGGTGACGAGGCGGGATTCGCGCACCACGATCAGTGCCGCTGCGATGACCAGGCCGAACCCGACCAGCGCGGCTGCGGTACCCGCCCAGGCGATCGCGGACACCCGCGGAACGATGACATCGAGCGCCCCGAACATCAATGAGGCGATCAGCAGAATCGCCGCGAACAATCCGGTCAGCAGCGCCAACCCCATCAGCCGGCAGCGGCGGCGATAGGCGACGACCTGATCGCGCAGGTTGTCGGTACGCGCCGCATCATGATCGCCGGACCGGTAATCGCCGACCGCACCGCGATAGCGATCGATCGCGCTGTCGTAGCGCTGCTGCAGGAACCCCATGAAAATCCACGCAGCGAACACGATCGAGGCATTTGGCCCAATGGCTTTCAGAACGTCGGCAAGCTGCGTCATCTCGCATCCGATGCTGGGACAGTGGCGATGCGTGAACGTCGACGGCACCACTTCGTGCCTCATGACTGATTGAGATCATTATGTTTTATCGACATGGCGTGCCCCAGGTCGGCGATGAGCCGCACCTGCACCGTTGACGCTGTTCATGCGGCGCAGCAATGCGGACCGATGCGTTTCTTCTCCGACAATGCCGCACCGGTGCATCCCAGGGTCATGGCCGCGCTGGCCGAGGCCAATACGCTCGATACCGCCTATGATGGCGACGCGCGGTCGAAGGCGCTCGATGCGCGCCTGTCCGACCTGTTCGGGACGGATGTTGCCGCCCTGTGGGTCGCAACTGGAACCGCCGCGAACTGCCTTGCGCTGGCAGCCCTGTGCCCCCCACACGGCGGCATCGTCTGCCATCGCGACGCCCATATCCAGAACGACGAGGGCGGTGCGCCCGAATTCTACACCCATGGCGCCAAGCTGTATCTGGCGGATGGCGAGGGTGCGAAGCTGACGCCCGACACGATCCGTGCGGTGATCGACGCGATCGCCAACGACGTCCACCGCGTCCAGCCCCACGCCATATCTATCACCAATGCGACCGAATATGGCCGCGTCTACACTCCGGACGAGGTCGCGGCGATCGGCGACCTGGCGCGCGAACGCGGGCTGGGTCTGCACATGGATGGCGCCCGTTTCGCCAATGCGATGGCGACGCTGGGCTGCGCGCCAGCCGAGGTGACGTGGCAGGCGGGCGTCGACGCACTCAGCTTCGGCTTCGTCAAGAACGGCGCGATGAGCGCCGAACTGCTGGTGTTCTTCAAGCCCGAACTGGCCGGCGCGACGCTGTACCGGCGCAAGCGGGCGGGGCTGCTGTTCTCCAAGGGCCGGTATCTCGCGGCGCAGGTGCTGGCGATGCTGGAGGACGACCTGTGGCTCGCCAATGCCCGCGCCGCCAACGCACGCGCGGCCGAACTGGCGACGGCGGCCGGCCCACGGCTGGTCCATCCGGTCGAGGCGAACGAAGTGTTTCTGCGCGCCACCCCCGCTGAATCGGCAACGCTGCGGGCGCAGGGGTTCGACTTCTATGACTGGGCGGCGGGCGAGATCCGGCTGGTGACCGCGTGGGACAGCCCGGCGGAGCATGTCGCGTTGCTGGCAGCGGCGATCGCGCGATTGTGAAGAACGCTCCGCCGCCACGATCGACGCGCGCGGCGATCCTCGTCCCCTTCGCTCTGGTCACGCTGATCTGGGGATCGACGTGGCTGGTGATCCGCGATCAGCTGGGTGTCGTGCCGCCGAGCTGGTCGGTCACCTATCGCTTCATCGTCGCGGGCGTCGCAATGGCGATCGTCGCGACGATGAAGGGCGAACGGTTCACACTGGATGCGCGGGGCTGGGCGTTTGCGGCGGCAATAGGCCTGCTGCAATTCTGCCTGAACTTCAATTTCGTCTACCGCGCCGAACATTACATCACGTCCGGGCTGGTCGCGGTGGTGTTCGCTATCCTGCTCGTCCCGAACGCCCTGTTTGCACGCATATTGCTCGGCCAGCGGATGGGCGGGCAGCTTATCGCTGGGTCGGCGGTGGCGATGGCGGGGATTGCCTTGCTATTCGTGCATGAAGCCCGCACCGGGCCGGCAGGATCGGCGGCAACGCTGGCGGGGATCGGCTTCACCGGCTGTGCCATTCTCGCCGCCTCGATGGCGAATGTCCTGCAGGCGACGCCGACCGCGAGACGCTATCCGATGATGGCGACGCTGGCGGTGGCGATGCTGCTGGGCGCGGCGCTGGACGGCGCGACGGCATGGTGGCTCACCGGCCCGCCGGTGGTCGAGATGCGTGCGGCGTATTGGGCCGGCATCCTGTACCTGGGACTTGCGGGGTCGGCCTTCGCCTTCCCGCTCTATTACAAGGTGCTGCGCGAGATCGGGCCGGCGAAGGCGGCCTATTCCAGCGTGATCGTGCCGGTAATCGCGATGCTGCTGTCGACGCTGTTCGAGGGCTATCGCTGGTCGCCGCTCGCTGGTGCGGGCGCGGCGCTGGCCGGTGTCGGACTGGTCATCGCATTGAGGGCGCGCAGGCCCAACCGGTAATCGGGATAGGCCGGGCGCCAGCCGAGCACCCGCTTGGCCTTGCCGTTCGCGACGCGCCTGTTCTCCGCGTAGAAACCGCGTGCCATCGGCGACAGCGTGTCCAGCGTGACCAGCGGCGGTGGCGGCAGGCCGATCAGCCCGGCGGCGAAGACGACGACATCGTCCTGCGAGCAGGGCCGGTCGTCGGCCAGATTGTACGCGCCTGCCGGCGCGGTCGTCGCAGAGAGTACCCCGGCGACGATGTCGTCGACATGGACGCGGCTGAACACCTGTTCCAATACGCCGACGCGATGCGCCTTGCCATGCCGCACCCGGTCGATCGGCGAACGGCCGGGCCCATAGATTCCGGGCAACCGGAACACGCGCGCGCCACGTTCCAGCCATGCCGCATCCGCCGCCGCACGCGCAGCCCGACGTCCGCCACCGGTCGGCGCGCCCTCATCCACCCAAGCGCCGCCCGCATCGCCATAGACGCCGGTTGACGAGAGATAACCGAGCCACTTGCCACCCAGCGCCTCGCCATAAAGGGCGAGAACCGGGTCGATATCGTCCGCCGGCGGAACGGACGACAGGATATGCGTTGCCGCCGCGATCGCCGGCAATACTGACGACGCATCGTCGAAGCGCAGGCTCCCCTCCCGCCCGTCGCGCGTGGTGCCGACGACGGGCGCGGGCCATGCGGCGGCGACCCGGATGGCGGTGTAGCCGAGCCCGAAGATCAGCAGCATGGCATTGCCTCGCCCGGGTTCCTGCGCACGCAGGGACACAGGGTCACGGACGGCGCCGCATCGCCATCCTGTGCGTGCATACTCGCAGCCATGCTGACGGATCCGCGCATCTCTACTTCGCCATCGCACCCTTGTACGTTGTGCCGAAATAATCGCCCTTATTCCACAACGGCCGTTCCGCGCCGTCGGCAATGCCGCGCGCAATCGCGTAATTGGTCGCGACGAAGCGCACGCCCTGATCCCACAGGATCGGCTGGGTCAGATCGTCGCCCGGCCGGTGGTAACGCTTGGCCAGGAACTCCTCGAACGGCGCCCGGCCCGCACCCTTGATACCGGGCCACAGGAACACCGACGGAATCCCCTTGCGAACGAAGTTGAAGTGGTCGGACCGGACGAAGAAGCCCTGTTCGGGCATCGGATCGGGCGACAGGCCGACACCCACCCCGTTCACCGCCCTTGCCACGATCGGCCCCAGCGTCGAACGATCCGCGCCGAATGCGATCATGTCTTCGAACGTGTAGAGCAGCACCGGCATATCGAGGTTGACGTCAGCGACGATCGTCTCGATCGGCACGGTCGGATGATTGACGAAATAGTCTGAGCCGACCAGCCCCTTCTCCTCCCCGGTCACCGCCAGGAACATCACCGTCCGCTTTGGCGGCTTGCCGCTACCGGTGAAGCGCTTCGCCTCCTCGATCAGGCTGGCGATGCCGATCGCATTGTCGAGCGCACCATTGTTGATCCGGTCACCCTCGCCCCTCGCATTGACCCCGATGTGATCCAGATGCGCCGACAGGATCACCACTTCCTTGCCGACCTTGGGATCGCTGCCCGGAACGATACCGACCACGTTGCTGCTCGCCGCCGGCGTGAAGCCGGTACGGGTCGTCACCGCCAGAGTCCCGGTCAACGGCATCGCGGTATACCGCGCGTTGTCGACCTTCGACTGTTCGACGATCGCCGCCCATGGCGTCTTGCTGCCGGCGAACAATTTGGTCGCACCTGCCTGACTCAGCGTTCCGAGCACCGGGGTCGAAGGTGCCGGGCTGGTACCGACCCCCGCAGGCGTCGCCCATGTCATGCGTGGACTGGCATACCCGGCTGCGAGCGCGGAGAACGGCCGCTGGCGTGGCCCCGCGCGTGGCGCGTCGAGCATGACGATACCGACCGCGCCGCGCGCGGCGGCCAGTTGCGCCTTGGTCGCCGCCGATCCGAAATAGGAGCGCTCCTCGCCCGCGAAGCTGGTCGGTGATCCTGAGAAGATCGCGACGATCTTGCCTCGTACATCGACACCGGCGTAATCGTCGACGCCATATTGCGGCGCGACGACGCCGCGACCGGCAAAGACGACCGGTGCCGCGACGCTGGTTTCCGCCTTGGCCGGGTTCGCGGAGGGAACGAAATCTTCTCCGAACACCAGTGCCTGCGCCGCAATCCCCGGCGCGGTCCAGCGCATTTCGCCCTTGTCCGCCGCCTTGTACAGGACGAGCGGCACCTGTTGCAGATAACCGCCCGCATCGCCCGCCGGTCTCAGACCGGCGGCGTAGAATTGCGCAGCGACATATTGCGCGGCGATATCGAATTCGGGACTGCCGGCCTCACGCCCCTTCATCGCGTCCGACGCCAGAAACATGACATGTGCCTTCATCGCCGCCTGATCGGCAGGCAGCGCCTTGTTGAGCAGGGCGTTCGCCGCGGCGGGGTCCTGCGGGGTCGGAGCGGCAGGGACAATCCGGGCTGGAATTGTCCGGGTCGGAGGCGTCCGGGCAGGGGTTGTCTGGGCGGAAAGGGACGTGGTGAAAAGCAGCGCGGCGAGCGCGCCGGTGATGCGGATCATGTGGGAATTTCCTGAACTACGCGATGACGATAGCGTAACAGTGCGACGGCCGCGTGCAAGACACGCCGAAGCCCGAGCGAACACGGCGGACTAATCGCTGGCAGCGGGCGTATGCGTACCTATAAAGGTACCATGCTCGACGTTTCGCAAGTCATCGCCCAGCCCGCCCACGCCCCTGCACCGGGCAGCGACGGATCGATCAGCCGGCACGACTACCGGCCGCCCGCATGGCTGGTGCCGGACACGCGGCTGGTGTTCGACCTTGATCCCGCCGCGACCCGTATTGTCGCGACGCTGTCGGTCACGCGCAACGGCATGGCGGGCGAGCCGCTGCGGCTGGATGGTGCGGGGCAGGAGCCGGTCGCGGTGCGTGTCGATGGCGCCGCGGTGAACGACTGGCGGATCGAGGGCGAACAGCTGGTGATCCCGCTCGACGGCGATGCGCATGTCGTCGAGACCGAGGTCGTCGTCGCACCCGAACGGAACACGCAGCTGATGGGACTCTATGCCAGCGGCGGGATCCTCTGCACGCAATGCGAGGCGGAGGGATTCCGCCGCATCACCTATTTTCCCGACCGGCCCGACGTGCTCAGCCGCTATGCGGTGCGACTGATCGCGGACAAGGCGCGCTATCCGGTGCTGCTGGCGAACGGCGATCCGGTCGATGCGGGCGATCTGGACGGCGGACGCCATTGGGCTGAGTGGAACGACCCCTTCCCCAAGCCATCCTACCTGTTCGCGCTGGTCGCCGGCGACCTCGCGGTCAACCGGGGAAGCTTCACCACGCAATCGGGCCGCACGGTCGATCTCGGCATCTGGGTGCGTAGCGACGACATCGACAAGACGCACCACGCCTTGCATGCGCTCAAGCTGTCGATGGCGTGGGACGAGCGCGTCTATGGCCGGGAATACGATCTCGACGTATTCAACATCGTCGCCGTGGACGATTTTAACTTCGGCGCGATGGAAAACAAGGGGCTGAACATCTTCAACAGCCGCTACATCCTCGCCGATCCCGACACTGCAACCGATTACGACTATGACGCGATCGCCGCGGTTGTCGCGCACGAATATTTCCACAATTGGTCGGGCAACCGCATCACCTGCCGCGACTGGTTCCAGCTGAGCCTGAAGGAAGGGTTCACCGTTTACCGCGACCAGGGCTTTTCGGCGGATCAGGGATCGGCCGCGGTAAAGCGGATCGAGGACGTACGCGGCCTGCGCGCAGCACAATTCCCCGAGGATGCGGGCCCGCTGGCGCATCCGGTTCGCCCCGACAGCTATATCGAGATCAGCAACTTCTACACCGCCACCATCTACAACAAGGGGGCGGAACTGATCCGGATGATGGCGACGATCCTGGGCCCGCAGGCGTTCCGGGCGGCGACCGATCTGTACTTCACCCGCTTTGATGGTACGGCCGCGACCTGCGAGGACTTCGTCGCCTGCATGGAAGAGGCGAGCGGCCGGAACCTGTCGCAATTCCGCCTGTGGTACAGCCAGGCGGGTACGCCGCGCGTCGCCGCCAGCCTGAGCCACGAGGCAGGGGACGGCCGCGCGACTTTACGACTGGCGCAGCACGTGCCCGGTACGCCCGGCCAGCCCGACAAGCAGCCGATGGTCCTGCCACTCAGGATCAAGCTGTTCGGCGGCGAGACGGGCAAGCCCCTGATCGACGAGCAACTGGTGCTGCTCGATCAGGCGTCGGGCACGATCGTGTTCGAGGGCGTGACGGAGCGCCCGGTTCTGTCCATCAACCGTGGATTCTCGGCACCGGTGATCATCGAAAGCGATCGGAGTGCCGCCGAACTGGGGTTCCTGAGCGCACACGACGACGATCCGTTCGCGCGGTACGAGGCGATGCAGCAGCTGATGCTGGACACGCTGGTGGCTGCGACGATCGAAGGAACGCCGAACCATGCCGCGGTCGTCACCGCGGTGCGCAACACGCTTGCGGACAGCACGCTCGATCCGGCGTTCGTCGCGGAAGCGGTCCTGCTGCCGTCGGAAAGCTTCATCGGCGATCAGCTGGCGCTGGTCGATCCGGAAGCGATCTTTCGCGCACGCGAGGCGCTGCGGCGCGAATTGGGCGTACGCCTCGCCGACCAGTGGCGCGAGGCGTACGAACAGGCGCCCGCCGGGCCCTATGTCTACAGCCCGGCCGCCAAGGGCCATCGTCGCCTGCGCAACGTCGCGCTGGGCTATATCTCGGCCAGCGGCGCGAACGATGCCGCGACGATCGCGTTCCGTCAGTTCGAGGCGGCAGACAATATGACCGATCGTCAGGGCGCCCTGACGACGCTGGCCAGCAGCCACGCCGACGAGCGCGAGGCGGCACTCGACATCTTCTACAATCGCTATGCCGGCAATGGGCTGGTGATCGACAAATGGTTCCAGACGCAGGCACTGTCGTCGCGTGACGATACCGGGCAGCTGGTGGCGGAACTGGCACGGCATCCCGACTTCACTCTCGCCAACCCCAACCGGGCGCGATCCCTCGTCGGCGCGTTCGGAGCGAACCAGCGGGCGTTCAATGCCGCGGATGGTTCGGGCTACCGGCTTCTGGCCGACCAGCTCATCGCGCTCGACAAGCTCAACCCGCAAACGGCGGCGAAGCTGTTGCCGCCACTCGGACGCTGGCGTCGGTTCGACGCCGGACGGTCCGCACTGATGCGGGCGGAACTGGAGCGGATCGCAGCGACGCCGGGCCTGTCCAGGGATGTCCTGGAGCAGGCGTCGAAGAGCCTCGGGTGAGGCATCACCCCGGCACCATGCCGGGATGACGCACCATATTATGCCTGCGCCATTTCGGCCCGGGCATTCAGCTTGCTGGTGGCGAGTTGCGTCAGCTTCTCGTCGGTGGCCTTTTCCTCGTCGAGCGTCTGCTGGAGGATCGCGGCGCATTCGGTCTTGCCGAGCTGCTTCGCCCAGGTGATCAGCGTGCCGTAGCGACTGATCTCGTGGTGCTCGACCGCCTGCGCCGCCGCCGTCAGCGCCGCGTCGAGCACGGCTTTGTCGCTCACCTCGCCGGCAACCTCGTTCGCTTCCTTGATGATGCCGTCGATCGCCGGGCAAGTGACGCCCTTCGGCTGCATCCCCTCCAGTTCGAAGACGCGGCGCAGGCGCTCGATCTGCCCTTCGGTCTCACGTAGATGCTGTTCGAAACCCTGCCGCAGCTGCACGTCGGTCGCCTTGTCGATCATCTTCGGCAGCGCCTTGGTGATCTGCTGCTCGGCATAATAGATGTCTTCGAGCTGGTGGATGTACAGGTCCTGGAACGTCGCGATGTCCTTGCTGAACAGCCCCATGGTAAAATCTCCTAATCGGGTGGGTATCGCGCAGCCAACGAGTGGCGCGGGCCCGGGTTGCCGCCAAACGCCCTGATCCAGATCAGCGCGAACCGGCAGCGGCTCGATCATCGATGCCGATTGCCGCGCACGACGGCGAGGACTAGGCTCGACGCAATGGGTGGGAGAGTGGGCGTGGCGGTACGGCGTTCGGTGACGGCTCTGGCGATCACCGCCATGTTGGCGGCCTGCGGCAGCGGGGGCGGTGGATCGACGTCGACCGCCTCGGCAGGTGGCGGCACGGCGACGACGGGCGGAGGGACACCGACGCCGACCGTCGCCGGCTGTACGCTGCGCGAGCGGCAGGACTGGGTCGCGGCACAGGTACGCGAATGGTATCTGTTCCCCGAAACGCTTCCCGCGAGCCTCGACCCCACGCCTTATGCCAGCGTCGACACCTTCCTCGACGCGCTGACCGCGACCGCGCGGGCACAACGCAAGGATCGCTACTTCACCTATCTGACGTCGATAAAGGACGAGAACGCCTATTACGCATCGGGATCGAGCGCCGGGTTCGGCTGGCGGCTGGCACTGGACAGCGGCGCTCGCCTGTACGTCACCGAATCGTTCGAGGGCGCCCCGGCGCTCGCGGCAGGCGTCGATCGCGGTGCGGAGATACTGGCGATCGGCACCTCGGCCAGCGATCTGAAGACCGTCTCCAGCCTCTACAATGCAGGGGGCAGCGTCCTCAGCGACGCTTTGGGTCCGAATACGGCGGGTACGGCGCGCACATTCCAGCTGCGCGATGCCGGGGGCACCCGGATCGTCACGGTCACCAAGAGCGATTTCACGCTGACCCCGGTGTCCAGCCGTTATGGCGCGCAGATCATCAGCGACGCCGGCCAGCGCTATGGCTACGTCAACCTGCGCACCTTCATCGACACTGCGGACCCTGCCCTGCGTGCCGCCTTCGCGCAGTTCAGGGCGGCGGGCGTCACCAACATCATCGTCGACCTGCGCTACAACGGCGGCGGCCTCGTTCGCGTCGCCGAGCTGATGAGCAACCTGCTCGGCGCCAATCGCGCGACATCGGAGGTGATGAGCTACACCACCTTCCGCAGCGAAAAGTCGTCGCAGAACGAAACGACGTTCTTCGCCCCGCAACCGCAATCGGTCGCACCGACGCGGGTGGCGTTCATCGGCACCGGCAGTACCGCCTCGGCGAGCGAATTCGTCATCAACGCCTTCATCCCCTATCTGCGCGCCAACGCCGGGCTGATCGGTACGAATACCTACGGCAAGCCGGTCGGGCAGATCGCGCTCGACAGGGCGGCGTGCGACGACCGCCTGCGCGTGATCGCCTTCGCGCTCCAGAATGCGTCGCGGCAGGGCGCCTATTACGACGGTCTCGCCACCACGGTCGAGGCGACCTGCCGTGCGGCGGACGACCTCGGCTATCCGATGGGCGACCCGCGCGAAGCATCGACGCGGTCGGCGCTCGATTATCTGCAAGGCAAGAGCTGCACGCGGATCACCGCCTCGGCCGCCGCCACCAGCGACACCGGAGGAAGCGCGATGACGCAGGCCGCGGCGACCACCGCGTCGATGGCGGTGACGCGTCAGGCGCTGCTGCCGTCCGGCCCTGGCATGACGCCGGCGCAGCGTGAGGTGCCGGGCCTGTTCTGAACCGGTCGGGCCGACCCCCGTCATGCTGCACGATCCGCTCTTCCTGATCGTCGCCGCCACGGCGGTGATCCTCGTCGGGCTCGCCAAGGGCGGGTTGTCCGGGCTGGGCGCGCTCGGCACGCCACTGCTGGCGCTCGCGGTCGCGCCGGTGCAGGCGGCCGCGATCCTGCTCCCCATCCTCGTCGTGCAGGATGCGGTGAGCGTCTGGGCGTTCCGGCGGACGTGGGACGGCTGGATCATCCGCTGGATGCTGCCCGGCGCGCTGATCGGCATCCTTGCCGGCTGGGCGTTCGCCGAAATGCTGCCGGCGCAGGCGGTGATGGCGATGCTCGGCGCGATCACCGCCGGCTTCGGCGCATGGCGATTGTGGATCGAGCGTGGCGGTCGTGCGGTCGCGGCGTCGCGCTCGCCGGGCTGGGTCGGCACTTTGTTCGGCGTCGGCATGGGCTTCGCCAGCCAGATCGCGCATGCCGGCGGCCCACCGTTCCAGATGTGGGTGGCGCCGCGCAAGCTGCCGCACGAACGCTTCGTCGGCACCGGCGCGGTCTTGTTCGCCATCGTCAACTGGGCGAAGGTGCCGGCCTATCTGGCGCTCGGCGCCCTGGACCGCACCACGCTGATCGCATCGGCGGCCTTGTTGCCGTTGGCGATCCTCAGCACATTGGCGGGCGTCTGGGTGATCCGGAGGATGAGCCCGCAGCGCTTCTACGTGCTCGTCTACATCCTGATGGTGGTGCTGGGCGTGAAGCTGATGTGGGACGGGATCGGCTGAGCGTCTCCGCGCGTTCCCCCGCCAACCACAAGGAGCGGATGCGTGACGAAAACCCTGGCCGATTTGTCGAAGGCGATGCGCGATATCGATTTCGCGATGCTCTCCACCCACACCGACGGCGGTGCGATCGCGGCGCGCCCGATGAGCAACAACCAGCAGGTCGATTACGACGGCGACAGCTATTATTTCACGATGCAGGACACCCGCACCGTCGCGGATATCGAGCGCGATCCGCAGGTGAGCCTGAGCTTCCTCGGCAAATCCGGCATGCTGGGGATGCGGCCGTTCTTCGTGGCGGTCGAGGGCCATGCCGATCTGGTCCGCGACAAGGCGGCGTTCGAGGAGCGCTGGTCGCCCGACCTCGACCGCTGGTTCGACCGCGGCATCGACACGCCCGGCCTCGTCATGATCCACGTCCGTGCCCGGCGCGTGCATTATTGGGATGGGGAGGACGAGGGCGAGGTTTCGCTGTAGGAGCGCGCCTCCAGCAAGGGGGTTGCGATGCAGGATGACGATGCCTTCGTATACGACGAGGCGAGTGGCGAGTGGATCAGCGCGGCGGATGCGGCGGCCCTCGCCCCTTCGGATTCCGCCGTCCAAGTGCGCGACGCGGTCGGCAACGTATTGAGCGATGGCGATCAGGTGACGCTGATCAGGGACCTGACCGTCAAGGGCGCGGGGCAGACGCTGAAGCGGGGTACGCTGATCAGGAGCATCCGGCTGACCGGCGACGCGCAGGAGATCGACTGCAAGTTCGACGGGATCAAGGGTCTGGTGCTGCGCGCCGAGTTCGTCCGGAAACGCTGAATGCGGCCGCGGATCGATCCGAGCTGGGACGCCTCCTTGGCCGAGGCGCTGGCGGGATTGCCCGCCGTGCACGCGTTTCTGGACGCCGAAGCGGCGGCGGGGAAGCAGGTGTTTCCGGCGGCGGAGGACCGGTTCCGGGCACTGGAGCTGACGCCGCTCGACCGGGTGCGCGTCGTGATCCTGGGGCAGGACCCGTATCATGGGCCGGGTCAGGCGCACGGCCTGAGCTTTTCGGTGCGGCCCGGCGTCAGGCCGCCGCCGAGCCTGGTCAACATCTTCAAGGAGCTGCACGTCGATCTGGGGATCGCACCGGCGCGGCACGGATTCCTCGAGCATTGGGCGCGGCAGGGCGTGCTGTTGCTCAACACGGTGATGAGCGTCGAGGGCGGGCGCGCCGCGTCGCACCGCGACAGGGGGTGGGAGCGATTCACCGACGCCGTCATCCGCGCGGTCGCCGCGAAGCCGGAACCGGTGGTGTTCCTGTTATGGGGCGCGCATGCGCAGAAGAAGGCGGGCTTCGTCCGGACGCTGGAACAGGGCGGGCGCCATCTGGTGCTGAACGCCCCCCATCCCTCGCCGCTGTCGGCGTACAAGGGGTGGTTCGGCAGCCGGCCGTTCAGTCAGGCCAATGCTTTCCTGACAGCGCATGGCACCGAACCGATCGATTGGGCGCTGCCGCTCGCACCATAGCCGGGCACGGTCAGCGACGGGATTGCGCTACCGAAGCGCCCGTCAGCGTCGCCAGTCCTTGCGCCGCGTAGAGATCGGGCGCCGCGATGGCCGGGTCCTGCTCCCCTTCGACGACGATCCATCCGGCGTAACCAAGGTTGTCCAGCGTTTTGAGGAAAGGGGTAAAATCGAGCTCGCCTGTCCCAGGGGTCGTGAAGATACCGCGCGCAACGCCATCCAGAAAGCTGCCGTCGCTGCGAACCAGTGCTGCGTGCCGAGCGGAGCGGACGTCCTTGGCGTGGACATGGGCTATGCGCGAAAAGTGGGCACGCACCACCGAGACGGAATCGATGCCGCCATAACAGGCATGGCCCGTGTCCAGCGTCAGCGCCACGCCTGGTCCGGTCGCGTCCAGCAGCCGGTCGAGATCGTCCGCCGTCTCCACCACCGTACCGAGATGGTGGTGATAGGCGAACCGGAGCCCTCGATCGGCGACCGCGGCAGCGACGCGGTCGAGCCGCCGTCCGAATTCGGGCCAATCCCGCTCCCCCAGCCGCGGCCGATCGGCGAGCGGGTGCGACCGCCGGGTGTGAATGGCATTGCTCACCTCCGCGGACACGACGACCGTCGCTCCGACGCCGGCGAGCAGGTCGAGATGCGGCATCATCGCCGCGATCTCGGCATCGGCGTCGTGCGACAGCAGCCGCATGCCGTGCCAGCCGCCGATCACCGCCAGACCGTGCCGTTCCATGATCGGGCGGAGGACAGCGGGGTCTCGCGGGAACAGGTGTCCCAGCTCGATGCCCTCGAACCCGATGGCACGCGCTTGCGACAGGATGGTGTCGAGCGTCGTACCGGCTCCCAGCGACGGCAGGTCGTCGTTCACCCAGCCGATTGGGCTGACGCCTCTGCGAAAGGTCATGACCCGCCCCGCCCGCGCGAAGCGTTCAGGATCGCGTCGTATCTGGTGCGGGCATCGGTTACCTCCGGCCGTTCCGACACTGCGGGGATGGCGACGTCCCACCAATGCCCCCCATCGGCGGCCGCTCGTGTAGGGTCGGTCCTGATGACGATCACCGTCGCACCATCCGCCAGCCGTGCGCGCGCGAGTGCGTGTTCCAACGCAGCGATATCGGCAGCCTCTTCGGCCCATGCACCGAGACTGCGCGCATGGGCGGCGAAGTCTATCCGCGGCGCGATGACCTGACGACTGTCGGCCAGCAGATTGTTGAAGCCGCCGCCGCCCGACGCACGCTGCAGCCGGTCGATACAACCGAAGCCGCCGTTGTCGACGAGCACGACGGTCATCTTCACGCCGAGCATCACAGCGGTCGCCAATTCGGCATTGAGCATCAGGTAACTGCCGTCGCCGACCATCACCACCACCTCGCGGTTCGGCAGCGCCAGCGCCACACCGAGCCCTCCGGCGATCTCGTAACCCATGCACGAATAGCCGTATTCGGCGTGATAGCTGCCGGGCCGCAGCACGCGCCACAATCTGTGGAGTTCGCCCGGTAGCCCCCCGGCAGCGCAGACCACGACCGTATCCGCGGTGGCGTGGCGCGCAACCGCGCCAACCACCTGTGCGTCGGACGGCATCGCCGCATCCGGCGTCGTCGCCTGCCGCCACGCGCTGTTCCACGCCGCCACTGCCGCTTGCGTGGTATCGCGCCACGACGGTGCGACTCGCCATCCCGTGAGTGCCTCGTGGAGCAGGTCCAGCGTCGCGCCGGCATCGCCGAGCACCGGTTCGGCATCGTGCTTCGCGACGTCGTGCGACGCGATGTTGATCTGGAACAGCGCCGCGTCGGGGTCGAACAGCGTCCGCGATCCGGTGGTAAAATCCTGCAAGCGCGTACCCACGCCGATGACGATGTCCGCCGCCGCCGCAACCGCATTCGCCGCCGCCGTGCCGGTCACCCCGATCCCGCCCAGCATCTGCGGGTGATCCCACGTCAGCGCGCCCTTGCCAGCCTGCGTTTCGGCGATCGGGATGCCGGTCGCGCGCGCCAGTGCGTCGAGCGTCACCTCGGCGCGTGCATACAATACACCGCCGCCCGCCACGATCAGCGGCGCACGCGCACCGCGCACTGCCGCCACCAGCCGCGCAAATTCGTCGCGGTCGGGCGTCGGTCGCCGCCGCCTCCACATTCGCTCACGGAAGAAATCAAGCGGATAGTCGAACGCCTCCGCCTGCACGTCCTGACACAGGCACAACGTTACCGGACCACAGGCGGCGGGATCGATCAGCACCGCCATCGCGCGCGGCAAGGCATCGATCAGCTGTTCGGGCCGGACGATCCGGTCGAACAGCCGCGATACCGGGCGGAAGCAGTCGTTCGCGCTGACCGTCGCATCGGCGAACGCCTCCACCTGTTGCAGCACCGGATCGGGCCGGCGGCTGGCGAAGACGTCGCCGGGCAGGAAAAGCACCGGCAGGCGGTTGACGTGCGCCAGCGCCGCCGCGGTCACCATGTTGGTCGCGCCCGGCCCGATCGAACTCGTGCACGCCATCGCCCGTTCCCGCCGATGCGCCTTGGCAAAGGCGATCGCGGCATGCGCCATTCCCTGTTCGCTGTGCGCGCGATAGGTCGGCAGCGCGTCCCCCGCCGCCGCCAGCGCCTCGCCTAGGGCAGCGACGTTGCCATGGCCGAAGATCGCCCACACGCCCGCGAAATACGGCACGACGGTGCCGTCGACCTCGACCCGTTGCGCCGCCATCCAGCGGACCAGCGCCTGCGCCGCGGTGAGCCGGATCGTCGCGCCGGTCATGCGCGGGCCTGCGCGCCGGCGCGGGCGGTCCGCCAGGCATCGACCAGCTCGCGCAGGTTCGCGGCGATGCCGGCGATCGCCGCCTCCTCGTCGATCGCGCCCTTCAGCCAGTCCGCCGCAACCGCATTCCAGATCGTCCGTCCGACCGCAAACCCCTTGACGATCGGATACGCCGCCGCGACCTCGAACCGTTCGAGCAACACCGCCGGTGCTGCCGACAGGCCGAGCAGCAACACGCCCTGACAATCGGGATCATGCGCTGCGATCACCCCCTCGATCGCGGCCCATGTCGCATGATCGCCCGCCGGCTCCAGCTTCCACCAGTCGGGATAGATCCCGAGGCGATAGAAATGATCGAGCACCTCCGCCGTCGTCCCCGCCGTCACCGCGCCGTGCGCCGAGACGATCACCTCGAGCAGCAGTTCGTGACGGGTCGCCCGGCACGCCTCGAACAGCCGCAACATCTGGCGATCCTGCTCGGCGCGCAGCTCATCCGGGTCGTCGACACGGTAATAGACGAGGCATTTGACCACCTGCGTCACCGGCCAGCCGCGCAACGTGACCGCGGGATCCAGCCCCGCCTCAAACCGCAGCGGCCGCGATCCCGGCACCTCGATCGGGCGCCCGACCCAATAAGGCAGGTCGGCCGCCGCCTCCAGCGCGCGCGCGCCATCGCCGCCGTCCAGCAGCACGCCGAACGCCGCATCGCCCTGCGCCAGCCGGTCGGTCGCGCGCAGCACCAGCGTCTTGAACGTCGCCACCCGTGCGCGCGCCAGCTCGCCGAGCGGCCGCACCATGTCGTCGAACTGCGTGCGATGATCGACCGCCAGCACGGTCAGCGCATCATAGCGCCGCGCGCGGTGCGCCGCCCAATGCCGCTGTTCCAGTCCGCGATCGTCACGCAGCCGATGAGGCCAGTCGTTCCGCGCCAGGAACGCGCACAACTCGTCCCACCCCGGCATCGCGGGCGCGCAGCCATGCCGCGACACGACCAGCGCACCGCACGCATTGCCCCATGCCGCCGCCATCGCGAGCGGCTCGTCCCGCAGCCATCCGCGCAGGAAGCCCGCCATGAAGGCATCGCCCGCGCCCAGCGCGTTGAAAACCTCCGCCGGATACCCCGTCACCACCAGCCCGTCGGCCAGTGCCGTGGGGATTGCGTCCGCGAACACGATACAGCCCGCCGCCGCGCGTTTCAGCACGATCGTCGCCGTGGTCAGCCGGCGGATCGCGGTCAGCGCGGCATGGGTGTCGAGCGACCCGCCGAGGATGTGGATTTCCTGCTCGGTCCCGACCACCAGATCGGCGAGCGGCAGCACCTGCTGCATCGTTGCGGTGACGCGGGGATCGGCGACGAAGCGCTCTTCCCCCATGTCGCGCGCGGTCAGCCCCCACAGCACCGGGCGGAAATCCACGTCGAACACGACCCGCCCGCCGCCATCGCGCATCAGCCGCGCCGCGGTCAGGCTCGCGGTCAGCACGCCGGGCTGCGACAGATGCGTGCCGTTGACCAGCACCGCGCGCGCCGAGGCGATGAACGCCGGATCGACGTCGTCCGCCCGCAACGCCATGTCGGCGCAGTTCTCGCGATGGAAGATCAGCGGAAAGGTATCGGGATCGCGAATACCCAGCAGCACCAGCGCGGTCAGTCGCTCGGGATCAGTCAGCACGCCGCGCGTCGCCACCCCTTCACGGACCAGCTGTTCGCGGACGAAGCGCCCCATGTGATCGTTCCCGACGCGGGTCAGCACCGCGCTGCGCAATCCCAGCCGCGCGGCGCCGATCGCGGTGTTCGTCGGGCTGCCGCCGACATATTTGGCGAAGCTCGCCATATCCTCCAGCCGGCCGCCGATTTGTTCGCCGTACAGGTCGACGCAGGATCGACCGACTGCGATCAGGTCGAGCGGGCGGGAATCGATCCCGGCAGGATGGTTGGCGCGCGGGCTCACCCGCAACGACATATGGCCAATCCGGGCAGACGACAACGCGGCGCTTGCCGGTGCGCGACAGGCGTGAAAAGAACCGGGCGATCGTACGGGGATATCACGACGTGCATGCCATCGCGCTGATCGGGGCTGGGCGTATCGGCACCATCCACGCCGCCCATATTGCGGCCCATCCGCGGCTGCGGCTCGCCTGTGTCGCCGATCCGGCGCTGGAGGCCGCGCGGGCGGTCGCCGCGGCGCACAGCGCGCATGCCGTCGATGTCGCTACTGCGCTCGGCGATCCCACCATCGCAGGCGTGGTGATCGCCAGCCCCACCGACACCCATGTCGACTATACGCTGGCCGCCGCTGCAGCGGGCAAGGCCGTGCTGTGCGAAAAGCCGTTCGATCTCGACCTCGCGACGGCGCGGGCGGCGGCGGATCGGCTCGACGCGATGGGCGCGCGGGTGCTGATCGGTTTCAACCGGCGGTTCGACGTGCATTTCGCCACCCTGCGCGCGCGGATCGCCGAAGGAGCGATTGGAGCGATCGAGGCGATCCACATCGTCAGCCACGATCCCGCGCCGCCGCCGATCGACTATCTCGCCACGTCGGGCGGGCTGTTCCGCGACATGGTGATCCACGATTTCGACATGGCTCGATGGCTGATGGCAGCGGAGCCGGTCCAGGTCTTCGCCCGCGGTGCCTGCCTGATCGATCCGGCCGTCGCGGCCGCCGGCGACATCGACACGGCGCGGACCATCCTCGCCACGGCGCGGGGGCAACTCTGCACGATCAGTTCGAGCCGCCGTAGCGGCTATGGCTACGACCAGCGGATCGAGGTGTACGGCAGCCGCGGTATGATCCGTGTCGGCAACATCGCAGCCACCGCGCTGGAAACCTGGACCGACACCGGCGGCACCACCGATCCGATCCAGCATTTCTTCCTCGATCGCTATGCGCAGGCCTATGCCAGCGAGATCGCGCATTTCGCCGACGTCATCGACGGCACACCGCCGCTGGTGACGCCCGCGGATGGGGTCGCGGCGCTGGCGCTGGCGCTGGCGGCGAGTCGTTCGGTCCAGTCGGGCAGGATGGAAGCGCCCTGAGATCCACTCACGCTGTCGCAAGCCGGCCGAACGAAGGCGGACGATCCGCCGGATCGCGACCGAACGCCCGGTTGGGCCGCCGTCCCATCGTGAACGCCAATGTGCCGCCCTTCGCCAATTCAGCGTGGTCGATCCAGCTCTTGGTCCAGGGTCGGCCGTTCCACGTCACGCTCTGGATATAGACCGCCTCCGCCGACACGCCCGGCGCCTCGATCGTCACGCGCCGGCCACCACCGACGTCCAGCGTCGCCCGCGCGAATTGCGGTGCGCCGAAGACGTAGAGCGCGCTGACCGGATCGACCGGGTACAATCCGCATGCGCTCATCAGATACCATGCGCTCATCTGCCCGCAATCCTCGTTCCCCGACAGGCCGTCGGGCGCGGCGCGATACTGGCCGGCGAGCAGCATCCGCACCCGCGCCTGCGTCTTCCACGGCGTGCCGCAATAGGCGTAGAGGTAGGCGACGTGATGGCTCGGTTCGTTGCCATGCGCATATTGCCCGACCATGCCCGAGATGTCCGGCACCGACTCCCCCGCGATCGCGCTGTCGGCGGCGAACAATGCATCCAGCTTCGCCTCGAACGCCGCATCCCCGCCGAATAAGGCGATCAGGCCGTAGATATCGTGCTGGTTCAGGAACGTCGCCTGCCACGCATTGCATTCGGTGAAGTCGCGCCAGTGGCGGATGTCATGGCCCAGCGCGGTCGGATCGAACGGCTCGGCCCAGCCGCCATCGGCCAGCCGCGGCCGGATGAAGCCGGTCTTCGCGTCGAACAGGTTGCGATAATTGCGTGACCGCTCGCGCAGCTTCGCCGCGTCGTCGGGCGCCTCAGCCACGTCGGCGAGCGTCGCCATCGCCCAATCGTCATAGGCATATTCCAGCGTCTTGCTCGCCGCCTCCGCCACCTTGTCGCTGGGGATGAAGCCGAGCCGGCGATAGGGATCGAGGCCCTTGGTATCGCGATCGAACGCCAGCTCGCGAAACCGCGGCCAGGCTGCGGCATAGTCGATGCCGGGTACGCGCTTCGCCGCCGCCTCGGCAATCACCACCGCCGAATGCCAGCCGATCATGCAATGCGTCTCGATCCCCTGCAACGGCCACACCGGCGGGCCGTGCGGGCTCTCGTTCGCCATCCGGACGAGCCCGCGGACGAGGTCGGCGTTGCGATCGGGCTGCACCAGCGTCAGCAACGGGTGCAGCGTGCGATAGGTGTCCCACAGCGAATAGGTGCTGTAGTTGCGCGACCCCGCCGGCACCGTGTGGACCGCGGTATCCATGCCGCGATAGCGCCCGTCGACGTCGCAGAACAATGTCGGCGCCAGCAGCGCGTGATAGGCGGCGGTGTAGAAGATGCGCCGGTCCGTTACGCTCGCGCCCTCGACCGTCATCCGCGCCAGTTCGGTCGTCCAGGCCTGCCGCGCCTCGCGCCGGACGCGATCGAAATCCCAATGCGGCAATTGGGTATCGAGGTTGCGGATCGCCCCGTCGATATCGACGCCGGACAGCGCGACCTTGACCAGCAACGGCGCGGTGCCGGCGTCGGGGAACATCAGCGCGACCTTCAGCGCCGCACCCGATACCTCGCCGCCCGCTACCGGCCGGTCGTTGCTGTGCAGCCGCGCCTCCGCGAACGGACGCGACAGCCGCATCGCGAAGTGGATGACCCGCCCGCCTGCCCACTGCTGCACCCGGCGACTGCCGACCAGCATGTCGCGCCCGACGAGCCGCAACGTCGCATCAGTCACCGGCGTCGGGCGCGGCGGGTCGAAGCCGATGCTGGCCGCATCCGGTTCGTCGCGATTGCCGTGCGCGAAGTCGACCAGCAGATGTCCCGGCCCCGGAAAGACGTAGCGGTGCAGCCCGACCCGTTCGGTGACGGTCAGCTCCGCCGCGATTTCGCTGTCGGGAAACCGCACAGCGTAATAGCCGGGCGAGGCGCGCTCGTCAGCATGCGAGAAACGCTGGCGATAGCTGCCCTCCGGCTTCGCCAGCGAACCGGGATCCAGCACCACCGGCCCGACCCGCGGCACCACCAGCACATCGAGCAGATCGCCGACGCCCGTACCGCTCAGGTGCGTGTGCGAGAAGCCGAGGATCGAACGGTCGTCGTGATGATAGCCAGAACAGGCATCCCAGCGCGCATTGTCGGTGTCCGGCCCCAGCTGCACCATCCCGAACGGTCGCGCCGCGCCGGGGTAGGTATGCCCGTGGCCGCCGGTGCCGATGAACGGATCGACTAGGTCGCAGGGCTGCTCGCCGGCCGCCGCCGCTGCGGGTACGGACACGGTCGCCGCCAGTGCAGCGGCACCGCCGCCGACCATCAGGCTGCGGCGGTCGATCGTCGGATCAGCGGACATAGATGGGATTTCCGATCAGCCAGAGCCGCCCGTCCGGGCGCAGGACATCGACACGAAACCAGCGCCGGGCGCTATGCGCCAGGACCAGCGCCACGTCGGCGGTCGCGGTTGCGATGGGCGCGGATCGCCGTCGCCGGCCATCGACGACCAGCGACACCTGTCCGCCCGTCACGCCCTCTACATGCGCCACCGCAGCGATCCGCCCGGTACGGCGCGGCAGGGTGCCGCCCATTGCCGCGACATCACCGCCACGACGCGCGGTCAGGTCGAGCATCCGGCCCCGCCCCTCGTCCAGATCGACGAAGACCCTGCCGGTCCGCAGCCCCTTCAGGATCGCGCCCTGCGACAGATCGTCGGCATGGATCACGGTGGCGAGGCTGCCGATCGCCGCCTGCGCCCCGATCGGCGAATTGCCGCGATACTGGATCGCATCGTGATTGTCCGACCCCGCCACGCCGACGAGGCGATAGCCGCGGTTGAGCAGCGCTTCCCAATAATGGACCTGCTTCAGCACCGCCGCCTCGCGATCGCCGGGCGTCTCGATCGTGCTGCCGCCGTTGACGACCTCGATCGCGTCCACCTTGGCATAATCGGTGTCGGGCGTCGCCCAGCCGCAGCCGAGGCAATCCTCGCCGGTCGGGCGGGAAGGATGATTGATCGTCAGGAACCCGCCGGTCGCATGCGCGCTCGCGATCAACGCGTTGACGGTCGCTGCACCCGGTCGACCGATATCGGTTTCGAGCGGTCCCATATAGCCGAGCAGATTGGCATGCCCGTCGCGCGTCGTCAGTTCGCGCCCCGGCATCAGCAGCAGCGTGTCGAAATGCGGCTGGAGATAGCCCATCTCGATAAAGTGAGACGTGACGTTGTGATCGGTCAGCGCGACGAAATCGAGGTCGTGCGCCGCCGCTTCCTGAAACGTGTAGAAGGGCGGACACCCCGCCTCGCGTCCGGCAAGGCTGCGGCAGCGCGCGTCGCTCTGGCCGCTATGGCTGTGCAGGTCGCCGCGATACCAGCCCGCGCCGGCGCGGATCGGCCAGTGCGAAAACGCGACCTCGTCGAGGTCCGACGCCTTCGAGAACCAGATGCGGGCCGACCATTTCGCCGCATCGCCGACGCGAATGCTGGGGACCGTCATCATCAGCCGCCACCGGCCCGTCGGCACCGGTCCGGGCAGGAACGATGGCGTCGCGAAGGCCTCGCCGATCGTGAAGGCATATTTGGTGCCGCCACCCCAGCCACGGAACCGCTGCGGATCGGCGACGCCCAGCGTGATGGTCGTGCCGCGGTCCCGCCCTTCGAAGGTGAAGGCGACGCGGACCTGCGCGGTGCCGGCGGGAACGTCGAACGGCAGGTCGCGCGTCGTGGCGCGGTCGGCATCGCGCACGATCCCGTCCAGCACCACGTCGGGCGCACGATCGGGCGCGGCGGCGGCCGGCACCTCGAACAGCGCCAGCCATAACAGCAATATCCACCGCGCCATGTCGAACCGCTCCTACATTGTCCCTACATCTTCATGGTCAGGCTGAACTGGAACACGCGCCCGGTCTTCATGTAGCCGCCGTTGCGGTCGTTGGAGATGTATTTCTCCGACTTGCCGACCGTCGCCCAATAGGTGTGCTGGTCGAGCAGGTTGCGCGCCGACATGCCGACTTCCAGATTGGCCGTGACCTCATAGGCCAAGCCGAAGTTCAGCTCGCCGACCGGCTGGACATAGATATCCGGCTGGCTGTCCTGCACCGCCGCCAGGATACGCCCGGTGTAGTTATACCACAGGTTGGTGCGGAACCCGCCGCCGGCGTAGAATACCTCGGCGTTGTAGATCAGGTCCGGCGCCTGCGGCAGCGAACTGGTCCGCACCGTTCGGTTCGTCCCGACCGGAATGATGAACGTCGCCTCCGTCTGCTGGTAAGTGATGTTGCCGCCCACGCCGAAATTGCCCAGCAGGCCACCACCGGCCAGCTCGCCCAGCGTGAAGCGACCCGATGCCTCGACGCCCTTCGCCTTGCCGCCGCCGCCGTTGATCGGACGGGTATAGACGATGCCGTCGATCGTCTCGCCGGCCGTCCGCGTCGCGGTGTTGACGACGAAGTTGCTCAGATCCTTATAATATAGCGCCAGCTGGACGTAGCGCCCGACCCCGCCATAATAATCGACGCCCGCATCGTAGCTCCATGCCGACACCGGCCTCAGGTCCGGGTTCGGCTGGGCGATGGCGATGATCGCGTTCGATGCCGGATCGCGGGTGATCCGAGTCGGACCGGCGATCAGGTCGAACGAGGGGCGGGTATAGCTCGATCGCGCGGCGGCGCGAACGACCAACCGGTCGTCGGGCTTCCACGCCGCCAGCACGCTGGGATCGACATGGTCGTAGCGGCGGCCCGCCGAGATGAAGCGCGCGCCGTCCGCATCCGACAGGAAATAGCGGGCGGAAAAGCTGTTGTCCTCATATCGAACGCCTGGCATCACTTCGAGCGCGCCGAGCTTCAACGTCGCGGTCGCATAGATCGCCTTGCGCTTCTCGTTGCCGTCCAGCAGCCCCTGGTTGATCGTCGCGGCCGGCACCGTCGCCAGATTGACGAACTGGCTGACCTGCGAATTCAACTGGCTGCGCGACATCACCTTGATCGGGCGGATCGGGTTGTAGTCGAGGAAATCGGTCAGCACGTCGCCGAAATACTGGCCGACCGTCGGCCCCTGCACCGTCCCCGCCTGCAACGGCGTCAGGAAGCGATAGCGCGTCGCGTCTGGCACCAGACTGCGCCCCTCGCGGTCGGCATCCTCGTACAATCCACCGACCGACACGGCGCTCAGGAAGCCGTCGCCACCCCAGCCGATGCTGCCCTTGATGGTCTTTTTGTTCTCCGACAGGAAGTCGTAGCCCTGCTGGACATAGAGCTGGGTCGGCCGGTCGAGCGTCGAGACGAAAGCGCTCGCACCCGACGACAGCACCGGGCGCGGCGACCGGGCGTTGGACAGATCGACGTTGACGCCTTCCAGCGAGGTGCCGGTGTTGCCGGGCGCACCGTTATACGCGATCCCGCGGAACGCAGCCTCGATCCGGCGCGGCTGGTCGAACCGGCCATCGGCATAGGCCCCCTCGATCGCGGCGGTGAAGCCGTTCCAATGCGCCTTCGCGCCGAACTGGAGCGACAACAATTCCTGCTCGACGTCCTCGGTACGGAAATAGCTCGCCGGGTTGACGCCCTGCGGGGTGAAGACGCCCGCGGCGTTGTAATTGCGTGTCGTGCTGCCACCGGTCAGCGTCCGCAACGGGTTGGGATTGACCTGCCCCGTCGTCACCTCGTTGCGCAACGCTGTCTGGTTCATCGTGTTGGTGTTCAGATACGTCGCGTAGTTGACGCGGGCGAACAGATCGAGCGCATCGCTGCGGAAATCGAGCGATCCAGTCGCGCCGTACCGCTTGATCTCGTTGTTGTAAAAATTCCACTGGATGCCGTCTGCGGACAGTGGCGCATCCGCGACGCGCGCGGCACTGACATTGGCATCGACGTTATAGTTGGTCAGCTTGTAATCGTTCTGCACCGCGGTCGATTCACCAGCATTGGCGCGTTCCTCGTAATAGCCCGCGACATAGACGCCGAACTGCTCACTGCCGCCGAACCGGCGTGCGGCATCGATACCGACAGCGCCGCCCAGCCCCTTCTGCTTGCGATCGAGCGCCAGTTGCGCGCCTTGCGCCAGCACACGGGCACGGGTGAACGAGCGGCTGAAATCGAACGCAGTCGGTGTGCGCAGGTCGATGATGCCCGCGATCGAATCCGAATCCTTCGCGGCACCCGGCGTCTTGTCGGCGGCGATCCCGCCGATCGCGAACGGCGAGAACAAGTTGAGCGAGATCGCACGCGATGAACCCGCGACCTGCGGCAGGCGCAGACCATCAAGCGTGTAGGCGTTGTAGCTGGTGTCAAATCCGCGGATCGACACGAACTGCGCCTCGCCGGTCGCGCTCTGGTTGCGACCCTGATCGCGGCTGACCGATACACCCGGCAGCGCCTTGGCGAGGTCGGCGACGCTGGTCTGCGAATTGATCGCGACGTCGCCGGTCGTGACGATGTCGATCGTCGCGATGGCGTCGCGTTCTTCGTTGAGCGCCGTGCGCTGGCGCTTGCCGTTTACAACGATGTCGTCGGTCAGCGCCTGGCTGGCGGTCTGCTCCGGTTCGGCAGCGGGTTCCGTGGCCCCGACCGGGACGGTCTGCGCCATCGCCGGCGCGGCGATGCACATCATCGCTCCGCCCATCACTCCGGACAGAAGCCGTCCCTTGACCCCAACACGTCGCATACAATGCCCCCTTCGCGTCATTCCAGCGGTCCATTCCGGACCGATGGCGTGCCGATAGAGAACATATCGGACAGTTTTATGTCAATTTGATTTTTCTATATCGTTTATTTTATGGAAGAGGCATTTCATTATTGCTCCTTAGGAGGCGTCGGTGGCCGTCGACGCACGCCCCCGCCGCCGTGCGCCGCGCTCCTGTTCATAGGCGAGGCCGACAACCAGCGCCTGCGCCACGCACAGCGATGCCGACAAGGACCGGAAACCACGCACCTGGGATTCGCGGACGATCATCGTCTGCGTCGCCAGCTTGGCGATCGGGCTGGTCAGGCTGTCGGAGATCGCGAGGATCTTCGCGCCCGCCGCCGCCGCCGCCTCGACCGCGCTGATCGTCTCGGGGGCGTAGGAATGATAGCTGATCGCGATCAGCAGGTCCTTGGACGACATCGCCCGGAACTGCTGGAACGCCAGACCGCCGATCCCGTCGATCAGCATCGTCGGCTTGCCCGCCTGCGGAATGGCATAGGCCAGATACGCCGCCACCGGGAATGCGCGGCGCATGCCGGCGAGGTGGACGATCTGCGCCTTGCGGATCAGCGCCACCGCATCCGCCAGCCCGTCATGCCCGATCGTGGCGCGCGTATTCTGCAACGCCAGGATATCGCCTTCGGTGAATTCGTCGATCAGCGCGCCGACGCCACGCGCCGACACCGAATGATCGACCGTCGCGGTGAACTGGTGGACCCGCTCGCCGTACCCCAGCGACGCATTGTTCGCGAGCAGGGTCTCGCGCAACAGCCGCTGCATTGGGCCCGCGCCGGTATAGCCCAGCGACTTGGCGAACCGCACGATCGCCGAGGGCTGCGTCCCCGAGCGCTCGGCGATCACCGTCAGCGTTTGCAACGCCATGTCGTCTGGATGATCCAGCACATAGCGCGCGACGTGTTGCAGGCGCTTGCTGAAGCCGTCGTAGCGCGCGAGGATCGCATCGCGCAATTCGGCAGCCGTTGCGGGTGCCGGCCCCGGCATATCCGTCATTCCCATCTCCATACCAGGCGCAACCATAGAAATTAACGGCTCGGATTCAACGAACATTTATGGAATGGAAATTCCATATTGACAAACATACGGCAATATCTGTCTATCCGGGGTATAGCGGCAAACGGGGGCAAGGCGATGGATGACGACCGGACATCGCCGCGATGACGGTCCCGGCTGCGCTCCCCGGGCCAGGATCGGACGGCCCGCATCCCGACGGCACGATCCGCCAGATCGGCCTTGCCGGCGCCCTGTCGGCCAATCTGCTCAACATGATCGGCATCGGTCCCTTCATCACCATTCCCCTCGCGCTCGCCGCGATGGGCGGACCGCAGGCGTTGCTCGGCTGGCTGCTCGGCGCATTGCTGTGCCTGTGCGACGGCTTCGTCTGGGCGGAACTGGGTTCGGCACTGCCACGATCGGGCGGCCCGTTCCATTACCTGCGTGAAGCGTTCGGCCCGGCAAAACTGGGACGGCTCTTCGGCTTCCTCTATCTGTGGCAGACGCTGCTGATCGGACCGATGTCGATCGCATCCGGAACGGTAGGCCTTGCGCATTACGCCACCTTCCTGTGGCCGGCGCTGACCGGCTGGGGGATCGCGGCGCTGGCGGCGGGCGTCTGCCTGCTCAACACCGGGCTGCTGTGGCGCGATGTGCGATCGGTGCAGCGCCTGTCTGTGGCGGTCAGCGCGATCGTGATCGGCGCCTGCTTGTGGATCATCGTCAGCGGTGCGTTCCACTTCGATGCCGCCCGCGCCTTTTCGTTCCCGGCAGGCGCGTTCAGCCCGACCTCGGCGTTCTGGATGGGGCTCGGCGCGGCGACGCTGATCGGCGTCTACGACTACGGCGGCTACAACAACGTCTGCATGCTGGGCGGTGAGGTGCGGGAGCCGCGCCGTACCATCCCGCGCGCTGTACTGATCTCGATCCCGCTGGTCGCGACGCTATACGTCGGCCTCAATCTTTCGATCCTCGGCGTCCTGCCGTGGCAACAGGCAATGAAGAGCCAGGCCGTCGTCGCAGACTTCATGCAGGTGATCTACGGCCATGCCGGCGGCGTAATCGTCGCGGTGCTGATCCTGATCGCCAGCTGGGCGTCCGCGCTCGTCGTGCTGCTCGGCTATTCGCGCGTGCCCTTCACCGCCGCAGTCGAGGGTGAGTTTTTCGCGCCGTTCGCCCGGTTGCATCCGCGTGGTCGTTTCCCGACGGTGGCACTGCTGTTCATGGGGGCCGCATCGGCAGTGGCGTGCCTCGTCAGCCTCGACAATCTGATCGCTGCGTTGATCGTGGTACAGACGCTGTTCCAATATACCGCGCAATGCTTCGCGGTCGTACTGCTGCGACGCCAGAAACGACCCGATGCCGCCAGCGGATTTCGTATGCCGCTTTATCCGTTGCCGCTGGTGGTGACGTTGATCGGGTGGCTGTTCATCGTCGGCACCAGCCGCCCGATCCATATCCTTGGCGGCATCGCGGCGATGATGCTCGGGACTGCCGTGTTCCTCGGCCTTGCCCGCCGCCGCGCCAGCTGGCCGTTCGAACGATGAGCATTCGTCCCAGATACGACGTCGCCGTGGTCGGCGAGATCTATGTAGATCACGTCTTCAGCGGCTTTCCCGTCTGGCCGCAGCCGGGCGAGGAGGTCGTCACCGACGCCTATGTCCGAGAGATGGGCGGCGGTGCGGCGGCCACCGCCTGCGGACTGGCGAAGCTCGGTCGCGCGGTGACGCTCGTCGGCCTCGTCGGGTCCGACGATCACGACTGGTTCGCCCGCGGGCTGGCACGATACGGAGTCGCAGTCGATGGTCTGGCGATCGGTGACGGCGCGACCGGTACGACGATCAGCGTCTCGACCGCCGACGACCGCTCGTTCTTCACCCATGTCGGCGTCAACCGGCAGGTCGGCGCGCTCGCTACAGGCGCGGGCCTGGCCATCCTCGCGCAGGCCCGCCACGTCCATTTCGCCATGCCGCTGGCGCGCGACGTCGCCGACGCAGTGCTGCCGCCGCTGGCTGCGGCAGGGATCAGAACCTCGCTCGACATGGGCTATCAACCCGCCTGGCTCGCCGACCCCGCCAACCTGCCGACACTACGCGCGATCGACCATCTCATGCCGAACGAGAAGGAGGCGGAGCTGCTGTGCGGCCACGCCGACCCCGTCGCCTATTTCGTCCACGCGACCGCGATCGGCCTGCGCCACCCGATGCTGAAGCTCGGTGCACGCGGCGCGGCGGCGCTCGAGGGCGACCGCATCGTCACCACCGCGCCGCCCGCCGTGATCGCGGTCGACGCCACCGGAGCGGGCGACGCCTTCGACGCCGGCTTCATCGACGCGCTGCTCGACGACGCCTCCCCCCTCCAACGGCTCCAACGCGGCTGCATCACCGGCGCGCTGTCGACGCGCAGGCCAGGCGCGCTGGCCGCCATCCCCGATCGTAACGAACTCCGGAGCATCCATGACCGCACCTATTGACCGCAAGCTGACGCTGATCGGCGGCGGCGGCGTCCGCACGCCCCTCGTCACCTTCGGCGTCAACCATGCCGCAGAGGCGCTCGGCGCGCGCGAGCTGGTGCTGTGGGACCCGGATGCCGATCGCCTCGCGATCATGGCCGCGCTGGGCCGTGCGATCGTTCGGCAGGAGGGCGGCAGCCTGATCGTGCGCGAGGCATCGTCGATCGAAGACGCCGTCGAGGGCGCGTCGTTCGTCATGAACAGCATCCGCGTCGGCGGCATCGCCGGCCGCGCCGCCGACGAGCGGACCACGATCGCGCACGGCTTCCCGGGCCAGGAAACCACCGGCCCCGCCGGCGCAGCGATGGCGCTGCGCACCGTGCCGATCTCGATTCAGCAGGCGCGGCTGGTCGAACGGCTCAGCCCCGATGCGTGGATCGTCAACTTCACCAATCCTGCCGGCCTGATCACCCAGGCGATCGCCGACCACACGCAGGCGAAGATCGTCGGTATTTGCGATACCCCGACCGAGCTGTTCCACAACATCGCCCACGCGCTCGGCGCGACGCTGGACGAGGTGGAGTGCGATTACGTCGGCCTCAACCATCTCGGCTGGGTGCGCGGCATCCGCCTGCATGGCGAGGACGTCTTCGACCGGGTGCTCGCCGACGACGCCATCCTCGATCGTCTCTATTCCGCGCCGGTGTTCGACAAGGCGATGATCCGCGCGCTGCGGCTGATCCCCACCGAATATCTGTTCTTCTACTACGAACGTCGCCGCGCGCTCGCCAACCAGAGCCGCCACGGCTCCAGCCGCGGCACCGAGGTCGAAGCACTCAACGTCGAGCTGATCGCGACTCTGCGCGACCGGCTGGGCGCCGACGACGGGCGGGGCGCGATCGCCGCCTATGCCGCCTATCTCAACCGCCGGTCGGGTTCGTACATGAAGCTGGAGGCGGAGGCGGGATCGGCGTTCGATCCCGAATCGACGTTCGACGTCGATCCGTTTCGCGTCGCCAGCGGTTATCACAAGATCGCGATCGACGTGATGAGCGCGCTGACTGGCGCGAAGCCGGCGACGATCGTCGTCAACACCCGCAATCTCGGCGCGATCCCCAACCTGCGCCATGCCGATATCGTCGAAACCTCGTCGCGGATCGAGCGCGATGCCATCACCCCGCTGCCGATCGAGCCCCTGCCCGATCCCGCCATCGGCCTCGTCCATGGCATCAAGGCCTATGAACGCGCCGCGATCGATGCCGCGCTGACCGGCGAACGACCGACCGCGCGCAAGGCATTCCTGATCCACCCGGCGATCGGCGAATGGGACCCGACCGGCGCGCTGTTGCAGGACCTGCTCGACCCGACCTGCCAGCATTGCTGAGGTGACCGCCATGTTACCCTCCGCCTGCCGGGACGTGCCGCACGGGGGTCGCCGATGATGCCGCCAACGCGCCGCGGCTTCATCGCCGGATCGGCCGCGTTCGGCGGACTGGCGGCGGGGGGCAGCAGGGTGACGGCGACGCCCCCTCCGATCGCCGACTCGCCACGCGAACGGCTGTCGTTCGACGAGGGCTGGCGTTTCCACGAGGGCGACATTCCGTTCCCGCCGATCCTCGATCATGAAGCCGCTTATGCCAACGGCAAGGCAGGCAATGCAGCCGGCGCGGCGGCGAGCGACTACGACGATAGCGGCTGGCCGGTCGTCGCGATTCCCCACGACTGGGCGCTTGGCCAGCCGTTCGACCGCGCGGCGAACATCGATCAGGGTTTCCGCCGTCGCGGCATCGGCTGGTATCGCCGTACGTTCGCGCTGGACGCCGGTGATCGCGACCGCCACCTCGAACTACAATTCGGCGCCATCGCCACGCATGCGACGATCTGGATCAACGGGACGCTCGCGCATCGCAGTTTTAGCGGCTTTACCGGCTTCTCGATCGACCTCGGCGCCTTCGCGCTGTTTGGTGACGATCTCAACACGATTGCGATCCGTGTCGACGCGGATGCGACCGAAAGCTGGTGGTATGAGGGCGCGGGCCTCTACCGCCACGCCTGGCTGATCAAGCGGCCCAGCACTCACATTGCCACCGACGGCATCCACGCCGACCCCCGCGGACAGGGCGGCGCATGGCACGTTCCGGTGGCGGTGACGGTGGTCAATAGCGCGCTGTCATCCGCAACGGTAACGATCGAGGCGATCCTGACCGACCCGACCGGCCGCGCCGTCGCCCGGTCGCAAACCGACGTCGTCATTGCCGCCGATGCCGTCGCCGTCGCGCGTCTATCGCTGCCGGTCGCCGATCCGCAACTCTGGTCACCCGACACGCCCGCGCTGTATCAGCTCGAAACACGGCTGCTGCGCGCCGGCCAGATCGAGGATGCCGTCGACACCGCGCTGGGGTTCCGCACCATCCGCTTCGATGCCGCCAAAGGCTTCTTCCTCAACGGCAAACCACTCAAGATAAAAGGAGTGTGCGCGCATCAGGACCATGCCGGTGTCGGCGTGGCGGTGCCCGACAGTCTGTGGGACTATCGGCTGCGCCGGCTGAAGGCGATGGGGGCCAACGCCTTGCGCTGCGCCCACAATGCTCCCGCCTCCGAACTGCTCGACGCCGCCGACCGGATCGGCATCATGGTGATGGACGAGCATCGCGAACTGAGCGCCGCCGAAGACACACTGGAGCGCCTGGCATGGCTGGTTCGCCGCGATCGCAATCATCCCAGCATAATCCTGTGGTCGCTGTGCAACGAGGAATCGCTGCAATCGAGTGCTTTGGGCGTGGCGATGTTTCGACGGATGAAATCTGTCGTCCGCGCCCTGGACCCCGCTCGCCCGATCACCGCGGCGCTCAACGGCGCGATGTTCGCATCCCCGAATATCGCCGATAAACTCGACGTCGTCGGCTTCAACTACGGCACCGCGCAATACGACCGCTATCATGCGAACTATCCCGGCCGGCCGCTCCTGAGCTCCGAAGATACGTCGGCTTACATGACCCGCGGCGCGCTGCGTACCGATCGCACTGCGCACGTGCTGGCCGATGATGACAGCGAGCATGCCGGCTGGGGTCTCAACCATCGCGCGGCGTGGCGATCGATCGCCGGGCGTCCGTTCATGGCGGGGGGCTTCGTCTGGACCGGGTTCGATTACCGGGGGGAGCCGACACCGTTCGAATGGCCCAGCGTCGGCGCATCGTTCGGCGCGATGGACCTCTGCGGCTTCGCCAAGAGCGCGTTCCACATCCGTCGCGCCCTGTGGACCGACCCGCCGATGCTCGAGCTGTCACCGCACTGGACCTGGCCGGGTCATGAGGGCCAGCCGATCACGCTGACGGCGATCACCAATGCCGATCGTGTCGTGCTGCGCCTCAATGGCCGTATCGTCGCCGATGTACCGAACGACCGCTTCGCCATGGCCAGCATCACCCTGCCCTATACGCCCGGCCGGCTGGAAGGGATCGCCTATCGCGGCAAGCGCGCTGTCGCGCATCGCCGGATCGACACGGCCGGTCCTGCGGTTGCGCTGCGCCTGACGTCAGACCGGTCGACGCTGGCGGGCGATCGACGCGACACCGTCCCGGTAACGGTCGATGCGGTCGATGCGCGCGGCAGGGCGGTACCCGGCGCAGGCACAGCGATCCGCTTCCAGGTCGAAGGCGGCACGATCCTGGGCGTCGGTAACGGCGATCCGAACAGTCACGAAAGCGACCTGCCCGGCGATGGCGGACGCACCGCCACCCGTCGTCTGTTCAGCGGTCTCGCGCAAGTCCTGGTGCAGGCGGGCGATGTGGCGCGTTTGCAGCTGACGGCAGAAGCGGATGGCCTGCGCCCCGCCAGCGCGGTGCTGGCGGTCACGGCGCCGAGGCAAAACACCGTTGCCCCGCAGGACGGACGTCAAATCCTTACCGAATGGCGTCAGGCGCCGCCCTCTGCCTCACCACCCGATCTTCGGCATCGCATCGGCGAGGGGGACATGAACAGCTGGGGCTGGCTGAAACCGGGTTCGACGGAGATTGGCACACCCGACGGGCGCTATGTCCTGTTCTATGTGTCCTTTACGCCGCGTCGTCTGGTCGCTGCCAATGGCGGACGGATCGTGTTTGCAGCCCTGGCGGGACCTGCACAGATCTGGGTCGACGGCACATTGGTCCACACCAAGTCCAGCCACGGCACCGAACGCTGCGTGACCCCACTATCCGCTGGTCCGGGCGACCATGTGGTACAGATCGTGTTCGATACGCATGGATCGTCCGCTCGCTTCGGCCTGGCGGGCACGGTGACGGTCGCTCCGTAATCAGTCAGCGCTCGTGGTTGACGTGCATCACGATGCTTCGGGCATATGGACTGCGAGCGCCGCCGATGCTTGCCTTCATGCCGGTGGTCACCCGCCCCGTCGTACCCGGCGCCTGTGTCGCATGGCCAAGGTAGTCGAAGAAACGCATTTTGGGAGCTCGTCTGCAAATACCGCTGGTTCGTCGTATGAACAATCGGGTATCGGACCGCTCGTCAATCTTCGATAATCTGCGGCATTGCCGTGGCGCGACGACATCCACGGCCGCTTAGTCCCACGTTCGCTCCAGCGGGTAGCGCATCGCGACATCGCAGCGGACATAGGCATGGCCGAAGCGCGCCATGATGTCGGCGTCGTGGACGAAGCCGGCGCGTTCGTAGAGGTGGATCGCGGCGGCGCATTTGCGGCTGGTGAGCAGGTAGAGCGTGTCGATGCCGGGCAGCTCGCGGGCGCGTTCGATCAGCGCGGCGAGCAGGGTTGCGCCGGCACCGGTGCCGCGCGCGGCGGCGAGAACGCCCATCTTGGTGAGTTCGTACGCTCCCGGGGCGGTCGGCATCAGGGCTCCGGTGCCGATGATCGCGTCGTCGGGGGTGGCGGCGAAGAGGATGACGCCGCCCTGATCGACGATCGCTTCGCGCGGATGGGCGAGGACGTGGCGGTCGTGATCCTCGAGGACGAACATATCCTGGATCCAGGCGGCGTTGATCGTGGCGAAGTGGGGGGCGAGAGTGTCGGTGTAGGGGAGGATTTGCATGGGGGGTGGTAGCGGGTTGGTTGACATTGGACAAGTTGTTGTCCATGTTCTGGCCATGCAGTCCGTCACCTATTCTGAGGCACGCGAGAATTTGAAATCGATGATCGACAAGGTCGTCGCCGATCGCGCGCCGATCGCGATTACCCGCCAGCGCGGCGAGGGCGCGGTGCTGATTTCGGAAAGCGAATGGGCGTCGATCGAGGAGACGCTGTACCTGTTGCGCTCGCCCAAGAATGCGCAGCGATTGATGGAGAGCATTGCCGAACTGGACGCCGGCGGGGGCGAGGTTCACGACCTGACCCATCCGTGAACGTTCGGTTTTCGTCGCGGTCCTGGGCGGAATATGTCGCCCTGCGGACCGACGAGCCGAAGCTGTTCGACAAGCTTCACGCGTTGATCGAGGAATGCCGGCGTTACCCGTTCAAGGGGACCGGCAAGCCCGAACCGCTCGGCGGCAATCTGTCAGGCTGGTGGTCGCGGCGGATCAATCAGGAGCATCGACTGGTGTATCGGGTGACCGGCAGCGGCGCGGAGCAGGAGTTGCAGGTCGCGCAGTGTCGGTATCATTATTGATCCGACAGTTATAGATCGCCGGTTTGATAGAACTGCCGCAGCCGGCGCATGAACGATGAAAAATCACGGTTCTCATCCGCTAGCCTGCTACACATCGACCACTCAATAGAAAGTCTCTCTCTTGCGGGTATACGGAGAATGCTTTCTGTCGGGCTATGGGGGTCCAGCTCGATCAGACCGATGCCATGCACGGAGTACAGCATCTGAATTTCTTGTAACGTATCAGCGCCCTCTATCTCAGCAGCAACCAAATATCCGAAGCTAGCCCATGATGAATTCGATACGGCCTGAAAATACGCCTCGCGTACATTGGATCGGTTGAGCAGTCTTTTAACCTCGAACGACCATAATCTGGCACGCCGCTCACCACTATGTTGAAGTGCCCCGACAACCTCCTTATTCATTTCCGATGTAAGCGCTTCGATCGCGACAATGTCAGGGTATAACCACTTGTTGCCGCCGGGACCCCGACGGTTCGACGCCAAAGATTCATTGATCCGAAAGGCGGATGCTCCGACTTCTGACGATATAAAGTCGATCAGTGTTGGATAGAGATCGCGCTCTAAAAGTTGCTTTGGTGGTCCACTCAAACTGGCAACCGGCAACGCAATAGCGATAGGCTGACCGCCTTCCGCCTCGTTCACTTCTTCAGTTTCGGTCTTTTCAGTCCAGTAGTACCGACGAGGGCGCCCCTCGGTCGTTCGAAGACTGCCGAACCGGTTTTGCCAAGCGGGTCTATTGGCACCGATCTCGGCAACCAGCTGGTTGATGAGCGCAGTTTCTGTTTCCAGAAAGCTGCTCCTAGCCATCTTTTCCAATGTTTCCGTCGGATAGGTTCGATGGATCCAATCCGCGATCTCTCGAGCTTTGAAACGCTGGTCAGGGTAGGTCTTCAAAAATTCGAAAACCCGTTCTCGCAAATTCAATCGCCCACCCCCACCATGACGGTTCGTATCAGCTTATTACTCCGCCGCCGGCAGGTAAACCTCGCTTCCCTTTGCCTTAAAGCGTTCGCTCATTTCCGCCATGCCGGCTTCGGCATCCGCGACGGAACCCTTGCCGTTGGCGAACAGGGCGCGGTCGGCGTCGGCGTCGTCCGCCGCGAGGAAGGTGTCGGCGGGCGCGTTCTGCTTTGCGGCGAATTCGCGGACTTCGGCGGTGATCTTCATCGAGCAGAATTTGGGGCCGCACATCGAGCAGAAGTGAGCGGTCTTTGCGCCTTCCGCGGGGAGGGTCTGGTCGTGGTAATCCTCCGCCGTGTCGGGATCGAGCGACAGGTTGAACTGGTCGCGCCAGCGGAAGTCGAAGCGGGCGCGCGATAGCGCGTCGTCGCGCATCTGCGCGGCGGGGTGGCCCTTGGCAAGGTCGGCGGCGTGGGCGGCGAGCTTGTAGGTGACCACGCCGACCTTGACGTCGTCGCGGTCGGGCAGGCCGAGATGCTCCTTGGGCGTGACGTAGCAGAGCATCGCGGTGCCGTACCAACCGATCATCGCAGCGCCGATGCCGCTGGTGATGTGGTCGTAGCCCGGCGCGATGTCGGTGGTGAGCGGCCCGAGCGTGTAGAAGGGGGCTTCGCCGCAGACTTCCAGCTGCTTTTCCATGTTCTGCTTGATCTTGTGCATCGGCACGTGGCCGGGGCCTTCGATCATGACCTGCACGTCCTGCGCCCAGGCGCGGTGGGTGAGTTCGCCGAGCGTGTAGAGCTCGCTGAATTGCGCTTCGTCGTTGGCGTCGGCGATCGAGCCGGGGCGAAGGCCGTCGCCGAGGCTGTAGGCGATGTCATACGCCTTCATGATCTCGGTGATCTCGTCGAAGCGTTCGTAGAGGAACGATTCCTTGTGATGCGCGAGGCACCATTTCGCCATGATGCTGCCGCCGCGCGATACGATCCCGGTGACGCGCTTGGCGGTCATCGGGATGTACGGCAGGCGGACCCCGGCGTGGATGGTGAAGTAATCGACACCCTGTTCAGCCTGTTCGATCAGGGTGTCGCGGAACACCTCCCACGTCAGATCCTCGGCGATGCCGCCGACCTTTTCGAGTGCCTGATAGATGGGGACGGTGCCGATCGGCACGGGCGAGTTGCGGATGATCCATTCGCGCGTGTCGTGGATGTTGCGGCCGGTGGAGAGGTCCATGACCGTGTCCGCGCCCCAGCGGATCGACCAGACGAGCTTGTCGACCTCTGCCGCGACGTTGCTGGCGACCGCGCTGTTGCCGATGTTGGCGTTGATCTTGACCAGGAAATTGCGGCCGATCGCCATCGGTTCGGATTCGGGGTGGTTGACGTTGTTGGGGATGATCGCGCGGCCCCTCGCGATCTCGTCGCGGACGAATTCCGGGGTGACGTAGTCGGGGATCGACGCGCCGAAGCTTTCGCCGTCGCGCTTGTAATCCTTCAGCATCTCGCGGCCGAGATTCTCTCGGGTGGCGACGTATTCCATCTCGGGCGTGATGATGCCGCGGCGGGCATAATGCATCTGGCTGAGGTTCATGCCGGGCTTGGCGCGCAAGGGGCGGCGGATCGGGTTGGGGAATTGGGGGACGCCGCCGGAGCGGTCGGGGCCGAGCTGGCCGTTGTCCTCGGGGCGGAGTTCGCGGCCGTCGTACGCCTCGACATCGCCGCGTGCCTCGATCCACTGGCGGCGGAGCTGCGGCAGGCCGGCCATGATGTCGATGCGGGCGTTGGCGTCGGTATAGGGACCGGAGGGGTCGTAGACGCGCAAGGGGGGTTCGCCCGACGAAGGGTCGAGATGGATTTCGCGCATGGCGACGCCGAGCGGGCCGACATGGACTTTCTTCGATCCGCGGATCGGTCCGGTGGTGACGCCGATTTCGGTGCGGGCTGGTACGTCGGCCATATCGTCTCTCCAAGGTACGGAGAGCGGGCGGTTCCTGGGTGAAAACCGCTCCCTCCCTCCGCCGGTGTCAACCGGATCAGGTTCAGCGGGTCGAGGGCTCCTTTAGGGTCCTATGAAAGTATCACTTTCATAGGGGCCCTGCCCTCCTCTCAAGCGTGGATCGACGCTCCCCCGGGGATGAGCGGTTGTACGCGCTTCGCACCTGACGGGAAAGCCAATTCGAGTCTGATCCGGATCGGACCCGATCCCTTGTCCACTCGCGCAGGCGATGACAGCATGCATGCGGGGCGTTTGGGGGGGAGCGATATGGAACAGGTGGATAGCCGCGACGTATGGCTGCGGATTTTCGAGATCGTCAGGCCGAGCGTATCGGCGACGGTACGGCTGGTGGCGGCGATGCTGCTCGCCTATGCATTCGTCGTGGTGCTGATGAGTTCGGCGGCGCAATCCCTGGTCACCGCGCGCCTCGCCGATCACACGCCGCGGATCGACTATAGCAGTGCCTATGCCCGGCTGGAGACGGCGTACACGGCGAAGGCCGCCTTTGCGGGACAGGAAGCCAAAGCGCGCAGGCTGGAACGCGATGTCGCGACACTGAAACGGCAACGAGAACTGGCGATGAACACGTTCGAGAGCCTTGTAGAGCCGGTTCAGGCGATCGTCACATCGGGATATTGCGGGCTGGCCGCCTCAACCTCGATTCAGCCCAACACGATCGATCGGGTCATGGCGCGGATCGATCGATGCGTGGTGAACGCTGCCGTGCCCGCGGCGGATACGACCGAGGCAAGAGCGGCACTGGAGACGCGCCACAGTTTGGAGATGGCTGGCCGTACGATCCTGACGGCATGGGCCACGATGCAGGCCACGATGCCGGATGTCGATCTCGCCCGGGCAGAGGCGACGCGGCTGAATACGCTCCGTAACAGCGCGCAGGATCTGGAGATCCCGTTCGCGCCGATCATGATGCTGAGGACGCGGCCGATCCTGGGGGGTGCGCTGCTGGTTCAGTTTCCGCCTGCGCTGCTGCAAATCGTGATGGCGTTCTTTTCCGGCACGTTCGGCGCGTTGCTGCTGACGCTGGTACTGGTGGTCTATCCCAACTCGCCGTTGATGCTGAGCCGGCCCGGCGGCAATTACGGCGAGCGCATCCTGCTCGGCGGGCTGATCGCGGTGTGCGTGTATATCGTGCTGGGCGGCGGCACCGCGGTGCTGGGGACGAACAACGACTTTGCCGACGACAGCGCGAATTTCCGCGCGTTCAGCGCGATCGGGGTGCTCGCGGGCATGTTTTCCGACCGGGTCGCGCAATGGCTGTCGAAGCGGGCCGAGGTCTTCTACGGCGAGGATGGTCCAGCCGCCACCGGCAAGACCGCGCACCCCAAGGTGCAGGATAGCGGCACCCCGCCCCGACGGGAGCGAGGTGCCGGTTTCGGCTCAACTGGCGGCGGAGGTGCGGATGTTGCCCGCGATCCCCGCCGGGAAGAACCCGCCTGACGAGACGGCCGCCCGGTTGAGATAGACGATGTTGAGCACCTGTCCCGTCGAACGGCTGTAGGCGAGGCCGTTCGCATCGGCCGGCACGATGTTCGCGGTGGTCGCATCGCCGATGCCCTGATCGATGTCGGCGCTGCCATCGAGCCCGTCGCGCGCGTCGGAGATCAGGCGCGCATTGGTGAAGATCGCCGGAGCGTCGATACCCTTGCGGTACAGCACCGACCGGATCAGGCCGGCGTGGTAGCTTTCGGTGGCGAGGATACCGGCCGACGCTTCCAGAAACGTCCTGTTGGTGATCAGCGAGGCTGCACCCTTGTAGGCGGACACGCCGACGTCCTCGAACAGGTAGGCGCCGAGCAGGAAGCTGATGTCGTCGGCATAGGGATTGAACACGCCCGTCGCACCGACGACGCCGGCCGCGCGTGCCGCAGCGGTGAAGGCGCCGGTCGCATCGCCGGCGATGTTGATCGCAGGCATCGCCACGGCCGAACCGCCCAGGACGTTGCGCAGGAAGGCGACGTGCTGCACCTCGTCGACCGCGATCTCACGCGCATATTGCGCGACGATCGGGTCCGAGAAGGGAACGGCGGCGCCGCCGGTGACGGTGCCGGTGGCGCCGACGCCGGTGGTCAGCGCGGCGGGCAGCGCCTGGCCGAATGCCGCCCAGCTGTAGAATTGCGCCTCGAGATATTCGAGGTTGAGCGCGAAGTTCAGGACGTTGGCGTCGACCGCAGACGCACTGGAGCTGGCGGTCGGCGTCGGACTGGGCGTCGCATTGCCGTCGTCGTTGTCACCGCCGCAGGCAGCGAGCAGCGCGAGACCGCCGGCGGATGCCGCGGCGCCGCCGGCGTAGCGCAGGAAGTTGCGGCGTTCGGCACGGCGATCGGCGATCGCATCGAGGACGGTGTCGGTGGGAAGGTCGGTCATCGGGTCAATCCCCAGAATACTCAAGAAACCAGAAGGCTCACGGAAAACGTCGCGGCGCGATCAGGAGGCGGTAGCCGCCCGGATCGTGCCGTTGAGCCCCGACGGGAAGAACCCGCCCGCGCTCGTCGCCGCCGCATTGAGATAGACGATGTTGAGCACCTGATTGGGGGTGCGGGTGTAGGCGATGCCGTTGGCGTCGGTCGGCACGATGTTCGACACCGGGAAGGTCGGCACCGGGGTCGCCGTCGCAGTGGGCGTGGGCGTGGGCGTGGGCGTGGGCGTCGGGGTCGCCGTGGCGGTCGCGGTCGGCGTCGGGGCCGGGATGACCTGACCGGGGGCGGCGGTGACCCCGGGGGCGATGCCCTGATCGATCTCCGTACCGCCGTCGAGGCTGTCGCGCGCGTCTGAAATACCGCCGGCCTGCGTGATCAGCGTCGATCCGGCGACGATACCCTTGCGGTACAATTCCGTGCGGATCGTCGCGGCGTGATACGCTTCGACCGCCAGAATGCCGGCCGCAGCCTCGACGTAGGTTTTGGTCAGCAGCGGTGCCGCACCCTTATAGGCGGTGACGCCGACATCCTCGAAGATGAACGCGCCGAGCAGGAAGCTTTCATCGTTCGCATAAGGGTTGAAGGTCTGGCCGACGGTAATGATCTTCGCAGCGACGGCGGCGGCCGAGAAGGCGCTGTTTGGACCGACCGAGATGTCGATCACCGGCTGCGCGACGGCGGTGGTGGCGCCGAGTGCGTTGCGCAGGAAGGCGACGTGCGCGAGTTCGTCGGCGGCGATTTCACGAGCGTAACGCGCGATCACCGGATCGCTGAACGGGACGGCGGCACCGCCACGCACCGCGCCGGGCGTGCCGGCACCGGTCAGCAGATTGGCGGGCAAGCCCGCGCCCGTGGTGGCATAGGCATAGAATTGCGCCTCGAGATATTCGAGGTTGAGCGCGAAGTTGAGGATGTCCGCGTCGGTGAAGGCGGTGGTCGTCTGCGCCTGCGCACGATCCGCAATCGTCAGGGCCGAAGCCCCCGCGGCGGTGACAGCCATCGCTCCGATCGCGGTCTTGAAGAAGTCGCGACGCTGTTCACGGCGTGCGACGCGGGCGTCGAGCACACCGGTCAGGGCGGCAGTGTCGATATCGGTTCGGGCGGTCATAACTCGGGTTCTCCCCATCGCGCGGACGGCTGGCGGGCCGTCCATCATGGCGGTGCCGTTCCGCATCCGACCCGATGCGTCAACCCCGCGCATACCGGAAATCGGTCGATCGGATGGCGGAAGCGATGGACGCTCCCACAAAAAATCCTCCCCCGATGCCGGAAGCATCGAAGGAGGATCGATCGTCGTCGCGCCCGGAGGGTGGCGCGGCGAAGGCCTGAGATCAGCCGAGGCCGACCGTGAACGCCGGGTTGGGATTGTTGGTGCCGCCCGGGAAGAAGCCGCCGCTGGTGCGGTTCGCGCCGGTCGCGTTCAAATACACGATGTTGTGCACCTGCTGCGTCGAGCGGCTGAAGGCGAGCCCGTTGACGTCGGTCGGTACGATGTTCGACACGCCAGTCGCCAGCACACCGATGTTGGTGCCGCCGATCCCCTGGTCGATATCGCCCGCCGTCGCGGTCGTACCATCCGGCGAGGCGCTGCCCGCGGTCGGCGTGGTGCCGCCCGCCAGAGTGCCCGTTGCCGTGCCGTCGGCGGCATCGCGCAGGTTCGAGATCTGCTGCGCCGCGGTGATGAGATCGCGGTTGGTGACGCCGCGCGCATACAGGATCGTACGAACGAGACCTGCGTGATACGCCTCTGCCGCCAGAATGCCCGCTGCCGCGTCGAGATACATCGCCGAGATGACCGGCGATGCGCCCTTGTACGCGGTGACGCCGACGTCTTCGAAGATATACGCGCCGAGCAGGAAATTGGTCGGATTGAGATACGGATCGAACGTCGCCGTCGCCCCCGTGATCACGCCCGCCGCACGCGCCGCCGCCGAGAAGGCGCCATCCGCCGTACCCGAGATGTTGATCGCAGGCTGTGCCACAGCCGCCGACCCGAGCGCGGTGCGCAGGAAGTTGACGTGCGCGATCTCGTCATAGGCGATCTCGCGGGCATATTGCCCGATCAGCGGATCGCCGGTGAAGTCCACCGCGCGCGGGAAGCCCGCACCCGACCCGGTCACCACGGCGCCCTGGGTCCCGGTACCGGTCAGCGATGCCGCGGGCAGGCCCATGCCAAATGCGGCGTAGCTGTAGAATTGCGCCTCGAGATATTCGAGGTTGAGCGCAAAGTTGAGGACCGCGACATCGGTGCTGACCGCGGCCGGCGTGGGTGTAGGCGTCGGGAACGGCGTCGACATGGCGTCGTCGTCACCGCAGGCGGCGAGCATCGACAGGCCGCCGACTGCGGCGACGCCGCCGACCGCGGTCTTCATGAAGGCACGGCGCGCGTTGCGGCGGGCCGTCGTCTTTTCGATGATCTCGAGGATCGATGTTTCGTGAGTCATGGTGATCGCTCCCCTCAATTCGCGCCGCTGGAGCGGATCGCGGTGTTGCCGTTGTTGATGCCGTTCGGGAAGAACCCGCCCGCGGTCACCGAACGGGGATTGAGGTAGACGATGTTCAGCACCTGCGCCGGCGTACGGCTGTAGGCGAGACCATTGGTATCCAGCGGCACGATGTTCGACACCGTCTGGCCCGATACGGTCGTCGGATTTACGCCCTGGTCGAGGTCGGTGGTGCCGTCGACCGAATCGCGCAGGTTCGAGATCGTCTCGGTGTTGGTGCGCAGTGCCGGGATCGTCAGGCCGCGGGCGTAGAGCGCGGTACGGACGATGGCGGCATGATATGCCTCGACCGCGAGGATGCCGGCGGCCGCCTCGAGATAGGTCTTGTTGTTGATCAGCGCGCCGGCCGCACCCTTGTAGGCGGTGACGCCGACATCCTCGAAGATGAAGGCCGCCTGCAGGAAGCTGTTGTCGTCGGCATAGGGATCGAAACCGGTCAGGGCCGGCGTCGTGCTGGCTGCCGCTGCTGCGAACGCACCACCGGCTGCGCCCGAGATGTTGATCGCGGGCTGTGCGGCGATCAGCGCATCGCTGGTGCCGGTGCCGCGAATCGCGGCGCGCAGGAACGTCACGTGTGCGATCTCGTCCTGCGTGATCTCACGTGCGTAGGCGGCGATCGCGGGATCGGTGAAGTTGACCCGGCGAGCCGAGCCGGTGCCGGTGCCGGTGACGACCGCCCCCTGCGTGCCGACGCCGCCGGTCAGCAGATTGTTCGGCAGGCCCGCGCCGGTCGATGCATAGCTGTAGAATTGCGCCTCGAGATATTCGAGGTTGAGCGCGAAGTTCAACACGTCGACTTCCGAAGGACCGGTCGTCTGCGCCTGCGCCTCGTTTGCGATCGACATCGCTGCCGCGCCTGCGGTCGCCACCGCCGCCATGCCCATCACGTTGGTGAAAAAGCCGCGACGTTCTTCCCGCCGCCTCGCGCGGGCGTCGAACGCCTCGATAATCTGGTCCGTCTGGGTCATGGTGGAAACCTCCCTCACCTGTCCGGTCGTTCCGTCATCGCGGCGTCACGTCGACAGCCGTATCCGGTTAACCTCGATCAGGTACGTGCGGTGAGACGGAAGGATGCCGCGCCACAAAAAGAAATATTGCCATTTCCGTGCTGCAATGCGGGGGAAAGCGAAGTTTTCGCAATGTCGTGTTGCCGCTTGCGCGAAGTGTCGTTAGCCAAGGACTTGTGCAGCAAGACGACGAAATCAGCCGCAATTCTGCCCGTGCGGCATTGGTCGATGCGCTGATGCGTACCGGACAAGACGATCGCGACGCGTTTCGCACCGTCTATACGATGACCTCTGCGAAGCTTTTCGGCATCTGCCTGCGTATCTGCGGCGAGAGGCAGGGTGCCGAGGACGTGCTGCACGATGTGTATCTGACGATCTGGAACCGAGCGGGCGCCTATCAGCCGGGGCGCGCGAGCCCAATCTCGTGGCTGGCGACGATCGCGCGCAACCGGGCGATCGACTGGCGACGACGGCAGGGCCGGACCCGCAGCGTCGCGATCGAGGAAGCGGATGCGATCTCCGACGGCCATCCGGCGCAGGACGACGTCCTGCTCGCCGACGAGGCCAACGCCCGGCTGCATCATTGCCTGGAGGGCATCGAAGATCGCCAGCGCGGCGCGATCCGCAGCGCGTTCTTCGGCGGCCTGACCTATGCCGAACTGGCCGAGCGGCAGGCGGTGCCGCTGGGCACGATGAAATCCTGGGTCCGTCGCGGATTGCTGGCGCTGCGGAGGTGTCTCGATGTCGACGCCTGACGATCTCCTCCCGGACATGACGGCCGCCGAACTGGCGCTGGGGCTGCTCGACGGCGCCGAGCGCGACGCGGCGCTGCGCCGGCTGGTGGAGGAACCCGACTTTGCCCTGGAGGTGGAGCGGTGGCGCGACTGGCTGTCCGCCTTGTTCGCAGACTGGCCCGCGGTCGAGGCACCGGCGGCGCTGGCGGCACGGATCGAGGCGTCGCTGGATGCGTCGGGCGGCGGCGCGATGACTGCAGCGAACGACAATCACGCGCGCTGGCACGCGCGCTGGCGGACGCTGGCGCTGGTGGCGAGCCTTGCCGCCTGCCTGCTACTGGCGGTGACGACGATGCTGTTGCTGCAGCCTGCGCCGGAGCCGGTGCGGATCGCCGTGCCCGTCGCCGGCCCCGCACCGCTGATCGCGGCCATGGCGCCGACCGGCACGGGCACGCCGGTCGCCGCGGCTTACGATCCCCTGCGCGGCACGGTGCGGATCGCCGGTACGGTCGACGTTCCCGCCGGCCGCTCGGCCGAGGTGTGGGCGATCGTCGGCACCGCAGCCCCGCGCTCGCTCGGCGTGATCGCCGATGCCACACGCGCCGAGCTTGCCATACCGGCGGGCTTACGGCCGGCGATGGCAGCGGACACGGTGCTGGCGATCTCGATCGAGCCCGCCGGCGGCTCGCCGACCGGTGCGCCGACCGGTCCTGTCGTCGCTGCGGGCAAACTCAGCGGCTGAGCGGGACGACCGGGGGCCGGATCAGAAGGTGTAAGCCAGCCCCACCGCGCCCAGCCACTGGTTCTTGGAGCCCGCGATGCTGACCAGCGGGCTGTCGGCGAAGTCGTTGAGCATACGGCGATAGGTGCCGCCCGCGACGAGCTTGAATCCCTTCAGCAGGTTTCCGGTCAGCGAATAGGTGGCGAGGCCGCCGAGCGTATAGTTCTTCCACCCGCCGCGTGCGCTGTAGGTCGGCAGGCCGCTCGCGACCGATTGCGTCGGCGATACCGAGAAATAGGTCGTGCCATAGCCGCGCCCGGCGCGCTCCGCGGTCGCGAACAGAGCGACCGCCGCCTTGGTGCTGAGCGGGGTCAGATAGTTGACGCTGGGCTGCCAGATGCCGCTGTCGTGCGCATTGGAGACATCGTGGCGATAGCTGATCGTGGCCGACAGCTTGTCGTACGGACTGGTGATGACGCCGGTCTTGCCGATGCCGATATAGCCGCCGAGTTCGATCGCGGTCTTGATCTCGCCCAGCGCGCGGACGCGACGGTCCTCGATATTGTCGATATTGTTGCGATTGAAATTGACCACGCCGATCGGGCCAGCCTGGATATCGATCGTCGAATTCGGATCGTTGGGGATCAGATCGACGCTCAGCCGGTTGCCGGCGAGCGTGAAGCCGAAGCCCTTGACCGATCCGATCGCGGCCGGCGCGGGCGTCCAGCGATAGTCGTTCGAGCCTTCGTAGTCGGTCAGGTACACACCACCGCCGCCGATCGTGATCGAATCGGCATTGACGTCGAACCGGTCAATTGCGCCGGAAGCGGGCGGCGCACCCGCATCCTGCGCGATCGCGGGGGTGGCGGTGATGGCAGCCGTGGCGAATGCCAGCGACATGAGGATCTTGGCGGACAAAGAAGAGGCTCCAAACCTGTTACGTGGCCGTAACGCGGTTCGGTCCGATATTATCCGGTCCGATCGATCAGAAGATGTAACGCATCGTGATCTGTTGCTGATTTGCATCACCGGAGACGGCGAACCGGGCAGCGGCGAAGCGCGGCGCGCCAAAGCGGATCACGGGATTGCGCGAAAAACCAAAGCCTTCCTTTGGAATTCCCGCAAAGGTATCGAGTTTGGCATTGCTGTTTTCATCGTGGATCACCGCGACTGCATAGGTGCCGAGCGGCAGGCCTTCGAACCGCATCGCATGTGCACGCGCCGGAACCGTGCGGGTGATCGCATCGGCATCGTCGACGCAGGCGGGGAAATTGTCCGGATCGGCGGTCAGGCAGACGCGCAGCAGCCCCTTGGCCGAGCGCATGTGATCGACGCCTACATCAAGCCGCGCGATCGGCGCCGCGCCCAGCGCCAGCATCGCGACGGGCAACAGGGCCGCGATCCGTACGGGCAGCCGCCACTTTGGCATGCGACCGGGCGAAGTCGCCGATGCCGCGATCGGTGCCGCACAGGCGATCCCAGAAACGGAAGTAGAGCCCATAATTGCACCCATATTGTTCATGATGGCGTTGATGGTGGCTGGCGGTGATCAACCATCCCCCCAATGGCCCCCGCCACATGAACCTTGGGAAAACCTCCCAACCCATGTGATTGGTGACGCCCATAACCGTCATGACCGTCAGCACGAAGCCCAGAGCGCCGACATGGATCGGAATTGCCAGCACCAGTAGCGGAATTGCCACAGCGCCGGTCACTGCCTCCAGCGGATGGAACGCCATGGCCGCCCATGCGGTCGGCGGGCGGCTGGCGTGGTGGACCGCATGCGCCGCCTTGAATACCGCCGGCCGATGCATCCAGCGGTGAGTCCAGTAGAACCACGTATCGTGCAGGATGAGGTAGAGCGCGACCGACACCGGCAGATACCAGAGCGGCCAGTCGTGCAGGTCCGTATACACCCGTGTCCAGCCATGCGCCCGCCACCCCCACGCCAGCACGCCGGCGGGGATGCCATAGATCGCGGCCGATGCGAGGCTCCACGCGACCTCGCGCCGCATCTGCGCGTCGAGGCCCGTGTAGAGACCGGGGTGCCTGACTCGCGTCGCTGCGGCGAACGCGCCCGATACGATCAGGTACCGCACGCCGACGATGAGCGTCATTGCCAGCGCGGACAGGGTGACGGCGAGCAGCATGACCGCGGCTTTAGCGGATTGTGGGTGCGGAGGATATGGGGTGGTCTGCTCGTCGTTCCTCCTCCGCGCGAGGGAGGAATTGACGGTTCCGCTGCTGTTGGTAGCGGATTGGGTGGCCGTCCGTTCATTCCTCCCCCGCGAGGGGGAGGTGGCGCGGCGAAGCCGTGACGGAGGGGGAGGTACGCTATGAACCGCGTCGCTTGCGGAAACGCCCCCTACACCACCCGCTGAAGCGAAGGAGGAATTACGGTTATCGCTCCAGTACGTGGACCGGGTGACCTTTGTACGTCGTATCCCGGACGTGCGTGTAGCCGATCTTCGCTGCCAGCTTTCGCGATGCGGCGTTGGCCGGGTCGATGATGCATGTCGTGCGGGTGATGCCCTGCCGGTCCGCCCAAGCGAGGGCAGCGGTCAGGGCTTCGTAGGCGTAGCCTTTGCCGTGCGCGTCGGGGGCCAAGGTCCAGCCGACTTCCGGCAGCGTCAGCGGCGCGTCGATCGCACGCCGAGCCTCGATCAGGCCGATCTCGCCGATGACGGCCGGGCCATCGCACACCACCCAGCTGCCATAGCCGAACGCCTGCCATTGCCCGATGGAGCGGAGCAGGCGGATCCAGACCTCTTCGCGCGAACGGGGTTCGCCGCCGATCATGCGGTAGACGGCGGGCTCGTTCCACATCGCGGTCAGGGCATCGAGATCGTCCGGTCCGTGCGCGCGGAGGATCAGCCGGTCGGTCGTAAGCGTGGGTGCGGTCATGGCCCGGGCCATAGGCCAGATCGTGGCGCGGTGGGACAAGCACGGTGAGACAATTTGTCCACGCGAAACCAGTTCTCGCCGCACGGGCTTTCGGCTAGGCGCAGCACCATGGGCAGGACGATCCCTTGCGATGTGGCGATCGTCGGCGGCGGGCTTGCCGGCGGCCTGATCGCGCTCGCGTTGCGATCGAAACACCCGGACCTCGATCTGCGGATCGTCGATGCGGCGGAGACGCTGGGCGGCGATCACGTCTGGTCGTTCTTCGGCAGCGATGTCTCGCAAGGCAACCGCTGGCTGATCGCGCCGCTGGTGGTCCATGCGTGGCGCGGCTACGACGTCGCCTTTCCGAACCTCGGCCGGCAGATCGATGCGACCTATTATTCGCTGACCAGCGAGCGGATGGATGCGGTGGTGCGCGCCGCGCTGCCGGACGGCGCAGCGATGCTCGGCCGCAAGGTGCTGGCCACGTCGGCGACTGCTGTGGTGCTGGCGGATGGCGACAGGATCGAGGCGAAGGGTGTCATCGACTGCCGCGGGCCCGGCGACCTCGCCGTGCTCGAACTCGGCTGGCAGAAATTCGTCGGGCAGGAGCTGGCGCTGGCCGAGCCGCATGGCGAAACCGGGCCGCGGGTGATGGATGCGACGGTCGAACAGATCGACGGCTATCGCTTCGTCTATTGCCTGCCCTTCACCGAGCGCAGCATGTTCGTCGAGGATACCTATTACAGCGACACGCCGGACCTGGACGGCGCGGCGATCGGCGTGCGGATCGCGGACTATGCCAAGTCGCGGGGCTGGCAGGTCGACGACGTCGTGCGCGGCGAGGCGGGCGTGCTGCCGATCACGCTGGGCGGCGATTTCGAGGCCTATTGGCGCTCGACCGGCGCCAATGTCGCCAAGGCGGGGATGCGCGCGGGGCTGTTCCAGCCCGCGACCGGCTATTCGCTGCCCGATGCGGTGCGGCTCGCGATCAGGCTGGCCGGCGAGGGCGACCTGTCGGGCGCGGCGCTGGCGCGGTTCACGCACGATTATGCGCGGGCGGCATGGAAGCGCGGCGGATTTTATCGCATGCTCAACGCGATGATGTTCCGCGCGGGCGATCCGGCGGAACGTTGGCGTATCATCGAGCGCTTCTACCGCCTCGACCCGATGCTGATCACCCGCTTCTATGCCGGGCGATCCAGCTTCAAGGACAAGGCGCGGATTTTGACGGGCAAACCACCGGTGCCGGTGGGGCGTGCGATCAAGGTGTTGCGGACGACGGCGTGGCGGTGAGCCACCGGCAGGAATGGAAACGAATATGAAGTCGGCGATCGTCATCGGAGCGGGGTTCGGCGGATTGGCGCTGGCGATCCGGCTGCAATCGGCCGGTGTGGCCACCACCATCGTCGAATCGCGCGATAAACCGGGTGGCCGCGCCTATTACTGGGAGCGGGACGGCTTCACCTTCGACGCCGGTCCGACGGTCATCACCGATCCCGCCTGTTTGCAGGAGCTATGGACGCTGACCGGGCGCGACATGGCCGAGGACGTGCAGCTGGAACCGGTGACGCCGTTCTACCGGCTCAACTGGCCCGATGGCACCAACTTCGACTACACCAATGACGAGGCGATGCTGCATCGCGAGATCGGCAAGCTGAACCCGGCCGATATCGCCGGCTACAACAAGTTCCTGGAATATGCCGAGGGCGTGTACCGCGAGGGATACGAAAAGCTCGGCCATGTCGCGTTCCTCGACTTCGCATCGATGATCAAGGCGGCGCCGGCGCTGGCCAAGTACCAGGCGTGGCGCTCGGTCTATTCGATCGTGTCCAAATACGTGCAGAACGAGAAGCTGCGCGAGGCGCTGAGCTTCCACACGTTGCTGGTCGGCGGCAATCCGATGACGACCAGCGCGATCTATGCGCTGATCCACAAGCTGGAGCGCGACGGCGGCGTGTGGTTCGCCAAGGGCGGCACCAACCGGCTGGTCGCGGGCATGGTCGCGCAGTTCCAGCGGATCGGCGGCACGTTGCGGCTGGGCGATCCCGTCGCCGCGATCGAGACGCTGGGCGACCGCGTCACCGGCGTCCGCTGCGAAAGCGGCTGGGCCGCGGAAGCGGATGCGGTCGCGGCGAACAGCGACATCATGCACACCTATCGCGACCTGCTGTCGACGTCGCGCAGCGCGCAGCGGACCAAGACGCGGCTGGAGCGCAAGAGCTATTCGCCGTCGCTGTTCGTCGTGCATTTCGGGATCAAGGGCGCGTGGCCGGGCATTCCGCACCACATGATCCTGTTCGGACCGCGCTACAAAGGGCTGCTGGAGGACATCTACGACCATGGCGTGTTGAGCGAGGATTTCTCGCTGTACCTGCACCACCCGACCGTCACCGATCCGTCGATGGCGCCGGAGGGGCATTCGACCTTCTACGCGCTGGCGCCCGTGCCGCACATGGGCAAGTTCCCGGTGAACTGGGACGAGGTCGGGCCGATCCTGGAAAAGCGTATCCTCGACGAGGTCGGGCGGCGGCTGATCCCCGATATCCACGAGCGGATCGTGACGAAGTTCAGCTATGCGCCGAACGATTTCGCCACCGACCTGAAGGCGCATCTGGGCAGCGCGTTCAGCTTGGAGCCGGTGCTGACGCAGAGTGCGTATTTCCGCGTGCACAATCGCGACGATGCGATCCCCAACCTGTATTTCGTCGGTGCGGGGACGCATCCGGGCGCGGGAATTCCCGGCGTGGTGGGGAGTGCGAAGGCGACCGCGGCGTTGATGCTGGGGGGAGGAAGGTGAGATCGGCTACTTCACGCCATCTTCTCCGTCATCCCGGCGAACGCCGGGACCCGTGGATGCGGTGACTTAGCGGTGCGCGCGTCGGCTACCGCGTGCGTCCATGGGTCCCGGCGTTCGCCGGGATGACGGGAGGGGCGCGATGATGCATGACGATCTGAGTGATTGGCGCGGCGCCCGACGGCTCATCACACTCGCCCCCCTCATGCTCGCACTCGCCGCATGCGGGGGACGTTACCGGCCGGTGAGCGACTTTCCCGTCAAGATCGGGCGCCCCTATACCGTCCGCGGCATCACCTACACGCCCGCCGCCGCACCGACCTATGACGAGGTCGGGCTCGCCGGCTGGTACGGCAATGAGTCCGGCAATCAGACCGCTAACGGCGAGAAGTTCCGGACCAAGGCGATCACCGGCGCGCATACCACCCTGCCTTTGCCAAGCTATGTCGAGGTGACCTCGCTGGAGACCGGCCGCACGATCCTGGTCCGCATCAACGATCGCGGGCCGTTTGCTCGCGGGCGGATCGTCGATCTGTCGCGTGGTGCGGCGGCACTACTCGGCATTCGCGTAGTGGGAACGGCGGGCGTGCGAGTGCGGCGGGTCGATCCGCCGGAGCGTGACCGGGCGCGGTTGCGGGACGGCAAGGCAGCGGCGACCCGAGCCGATGCATCGCCGGCCGACCTCGCCGCGCTGCGCTATCGTTGGCAGAACAGCACGCGATGATCGGCGACGATCTTGCCCGCATCGGCGCATCGGCGTAGCGGCGGGGCCATGAAACGCCTTGCGATCTATTGCGGCTCCGCCACGCCCGCCGATCCCGTCTATATCGAATCCGCGCGCGAGATCGGGCGCACGCTGGCCGAACGGGGCATCGGCGTCGTCTATGGCGGCGGACGGCTCGGCTTGATGGGTGCGATCGCCGACAGTGCCCTCGCGGCCGGCGGAGAGGTGATCGGCGTCATTCCGCAGGCGCTGGTCGATGCCGAGGTCGCGCATCGCGGCCTCACCGAATTGCACGTCGTCGAGGGGATGCACGCGCGGAAAGCGGCGTTCACCGATCTGGCCGACGGCTTCGTCACCATCCCCGGTGGCACCGGCACGATGGATGAATTGTGGGAGGCGCTGAGCTGGGCACAATTGGGATATCATGCCGATCCGGTCGGATTGCTCAACGTCGCGGGCTATTACGATCACCTGATCGCCTTCTGGGAAAAGTCGGCAGAGGTGGGTTTCCTGCGCCCGCAGCACCGCGACCTGCTGATCGTCGACGACACGCTCGACGGGCTGCTCACCAGGATGGCCGCTCATGTGCCGACGCAGCCGATCGTGCGGATGAAGGCTGCTGACCTCTAGCGCCGCCCCCACGCGCGACGCGATCGTCGCGACGGCGCATGAGTCGATCGCGCGGGGGTCCAAGAGCTTCGCCGCCGCGAGTCTGTTGTTCGATCGTGCGACGCGGGAACGGGCGTGGCTGCTCTATGCCTGGTGCCGCGCGTGCGACGATATCGCCGACGGGCAGGATCATGGCCACACGATGTCCGTGGTCGAGGATGCGCCGCAGCGGATCGCGGCGATGGCGACGCTGACCGATGCCGCTCTCGACGGGCATGTCATCGGGCTGCCGGCGTTCGACGCGCTGCGGATCGTCGCCGCGGAGACGAGCCTGCCTGCCCGGTATGCGCACGACCTGATCCAGGGATTCCGGCTGGACGCGGAGGAGTGGCGGCCGCGGACCGAAGACGATTTGCTCACCTATTGCTATCACGTCGCCGGTGTCGTCGGATGCATGATGGCGGTCATCATGGGAGTTGCGCCGGACGACGAGGCGGTACTCGATCGCGCCTGCGATCTGGGGCTGGCGTTCCAGCTGGCGAATATCGCGCGCGATATCGAGGAGGATGCGGCGGCGGGCCGCTGTTATCTGCCAACCGACTGGCTGGACGAACTGGGTATCTCCCCCGACGCGGTGATGGCGAACCGGGCGAAACTGGCACTGCTGGCGCGACGGCTGACGGATCGGGCGGCGCAGTTCGAGGCGAGCGCGCGGATGGGTACGCGGGCGCTCTCGTTACGTTCGGCATGGGCGGTGCTGGCGGCAGCAGAGATCTATGGCGCGATCGGGCGCAAGGTCGCGGCGCGGGGCGAGCATGCGTGGGACGCGCGGGTGACGACGTCGAAGTGGGATAAGTTGCTGTTCATCATGCGGGCGCGGGGGCATGCGCGAAGGCGGGCCGAGCTGATGGAGTCGGCGAGGAGTGCGGAGTTATGGCGGCGGCCCGGGCGTTGACTGCTCCTTCGCCGGGGTCAGGGGTGACAGCACGGTCGTAGCCTGGCGGAACGGCTTCTCCTTTTCCGCCAAGCGGAAGACGACCGAGGTCAGAGCTTGCTGACCTTTCCTTCCGTTCTGGCGATCTGTGCACCGGATGTACGGCAGGCCGCGCCGATCATCGGAAACGGCACGTCGGTGTTGCGGGCGAGTTGGTCCGGCAGTGCCGCACGGCATTGCGCCATCGACTCATAGCGCGTCGGTACGACCCGCGCTTCCGTGCACTGGACGTTGCCGTCCGCGCAGCCCATGATCGCCATGACGTAGAACAACGGTTCCATACGGCACCTCCACTCTCACAGGTTAAAATCCGTGGAGGTGGCATTATGTTCCGTCGGTCGCTTTCCGGGGCCGTCCCGCGCCCCTACATAAGGCGGCAATGCCTCCCGCCGATCCCACCCAGCAGACGCGCGCCGACCAGCCGCTGCTGCCGACCCTTCGCCGCTTTCTCCCCTACCTCTGGCCCGCGGGTCAGACCGGCCTGAAGGTGCGCATCGTCGTTGCGATGGGCTTCGTTGTGCTGAGCAAGCTCGTGCAGGTGTTCGGCGCTGCCTACACGCTGAAATATGCCGTCGACCGGATGAGCGTCGGCGACCGCGGCGTTGCCACGATCGTGATCCTGCTGGTGCTCGGTTATGCCGCGTCCCGGTTTTCGACGACGCTGTTCGACAATGCCCGCAACGCGGTGTTCGAGCGGGTGGGGCAGGATGCGACGCGGCGTCTGGCAGCGAACGTCTTTCGCCACCTGCACGGGCTGAGCCTGCGCTTTCACCTCGAACGGCGCACGGGCGCGGTGACCAAGGTCGTCGAGCGCGGCACCAAGAGCATCGACACGATGCTGTATTTCCTGCTGTTCAACATCGCGCCGACAGTGCTCGAACTGGCGCTGGTCCTCGGCATCTTCTGGCACAGCTTCGGCTGGCCGCTGGTCGCGGCGACGGTGGCGATGGTCGCGGTCTATATCCTGTTCACGCAAAAGGTGACCGACTGGCGCAACGCGCTGCGCGCGCGGATGAACGACCTCGACACCGGGGCGGTCGCGCATGCCGTCGATTCGCTGCTGAATTTCGAGACGGTGAAGTATTTCGGCGCCGAGGAGCGCGAGGCGAAGCGCTACGACGACGCCATTTCCGCTTATGCCGCCGCCGCGACCAAGTCGGAGAACAGCCTGGCGTGGCTCAACGTCGGGCAGGCGCTGATCACCAACCTGATGCTAGGCGGCGGTATGGCCTATGTCGCGTGGGGATGGAGCCAGGGCCGGTTCTCCGCTGGCGACGTGGTGTTCGTGTCGACGCTGCTGGCGCAGTTGTTCCGGCCGCTCGACCTGCTTGGCATGGTCTATCGCACCATCCGGCAGGGCGTGATCGACATGGCGAGCATGTTCGCGTTGATCGATACACCGGCCGAGGTGACCGACGCGCCGGGCGCAGCACCGCTGGCGGTGGCGCGGGGTCACGTGCGGTTCGAGGGCGTGCGGTTCGGCTATGATCCGGAGCGGGAAATCTTGCACGGGCTCGATCTGGATATTCCCGCCGGCAATACCGTCGCGGTGGTCGGGCCGTCGGGGGCGGGCAAGTCGACGCTCGCGCGGCTGATGTACCGCTTCTACGACGTCGGCGCGGGGCGGATCACGATCGACGGGCAGGACATCCGCGACGTGCAGCAGGCGTCGTTGCGCGCGGTGATCGGCATCGTGCCGCAGGACACCGTGCTGTTCAACGACACGATCGGTTACAACATCGCCTACGGCCGCGAGGGTGCGGGCCGCGCCGAGATCGAGGGTGCGGCGCAGGGCGCGGCGATCGCCGGGTTTATCGAACGCCAGCCGGATGGCTACGACACCCGCGTCGGCGAACGCGGCCTGAAGCTGTCGGGCGGCGAGAAACAGCGCGTAGCGATCGCGCGGACGCTGCTCAAGAACCCGCCGATCCTGATCCTCGACGAGGCGACGAGCGCGCTCGACAGCCGGACGGAGGCGGATATCCTCGCGACGCTGCAAGCGATCGAGCAGGGGCGGACGACGATCGTCATCGCGCACCGGCTGTCGACGGTGGTGCATGCGGACCAGATCGTCGTGCTCGACGGCGGCGTGGTGGCCGAGCGCGGCACCCATGGCGAGCTGCTGCGGCTGGGCGGGCTGTATGCCGAGATGTGGGCACGGCAGGCGCAGGAGCGCGACGACGATGTGCCGGGCGCGAGCGAGGGTGCACTGGCAGCGGAGTGATCCGCGTCATCCCCCGCAGGTGAGACGGATCACGTCGGCGGTACGATCGAACACGATCGACGAGCAGTGCCGCAACTGATCCGCGCCGAGCGAGATGGTGTCGCGGCGCGTGTCGCGCTTCTTGCCCTTGGCGACGACGACGATCTCGTCCGGGTCGGCCGCCGGGGCATCCGCTTCGCGGATCGCTGCAGCATTGCCGAAATCACTGGTGCGAACGCCCAATGCCCCGATCGCGAGCGCGCCGACGCGCAGCGGCTTGCGTAGAATGAGGTCACGCACCGGCCTTTCGACACCGAAGAAGATTTCGGTGGGCACGGCGGCACCCGATACGACGCCGTCATGTGCCGCCGCCAGCCGCACGGCGGCACCGGCGGTTGCCAGCGACCGCGCGTGATAGGGGTCGAAGCGAACCCGCATCGGCACACCGCCGACGTCAATCCGCGCAAACGTGGTGCTGAAATTGCCGAACAGGCCGAAGGCGGCGGTGTCATGCGCCGCCGGGAGCGTAACGGTGGTTTCGCCCGGCCCGGGTGCACGGAGCTGAAAACGGACGATCGGTTCCGGCATGGCAGCAGGTCCGACACTGGCATCGAAACCGGGCGCAAACGGTCGTTCGGCCCAGCCGACGCGGCGCTTCGCAGCGCCACCGCCGAAATCGACCGGCACGCCCTGCGTTCGTGTCGAGACGCGGGTGCCACCGACCGAATAGGCGATTCCGATGCCCCAGCTGCCCTCCAGCTTCAGCTTCGCCCGTTCGGCGAGCGCGAAATCGATCAACGGCATTGCCGGCGCGGCGGGATCGATGCGGGTGCGGGCGGGCAGCCCGGCGATCTGCGCCGCGATCACACCGTCCCCGGTGACCAGGCGTTCCTGCGGTGCCCTGGCGGCGCCGACGAGTAGCAGGGCCGTCATCGCCATGATCGTCGCGCGCATCGTTGTTCTCCCTTGCGCGTCAGCAGAGCGGCGGATCGTGTCGTTTCGGTGGCGCAATCATGTCACATGCGCGCTTTACGGCGATGCCAGAACCACCAGGAGAAGATGAGTGGCGGGATGACGGCGACGGCGATGCCGCCGAGGACGAACGCCTGCCGTGCCGCCGGTTCGATCGGCAACAGCGCCGCACCGACCAGCATCGCGCCGCCCAGGATCATGGTGCGCGCCCCGAACCGGTGCGTCGCGATCCAGTTTTCCGGATCCGTCAGCGTCCATGGCGTGCGAATGCCGACGAAGAAGCCGGGCCGCGATTTGGGCAGCGCATTGCCGATCACGATCAGGAGCACGCCCCCGGCCGCCAGCGGCAGCGCCGCGGGAAGCCACAACCCGAACGCGGGTGCGGCGATGACGATCTCCACCAGCACCAGCATGGCGAGGACCCCGGCCCAGGCGGTGCGATACAGCGGCGCGCTTTGCTCCAGCCGGTGCTGCATCGGCTCGATCCGCGGCAGGATGGCGAGCAACAGGCTGACGACCCCGGCGATCGCAACCGGCATGAACAAGGCGCGCGACGCCTCCGCGAAGCCGTCCGCCTGACCCGCCGCGTTCCAGTGGATCGGCAAGCGCGTCCCCGGCGGCAACCGCTGCACCGCCAGCGCAGCCACCAGTCCCATCGCCGCCACCACGATGGCCGAAACGAACGTGATCCGTCGGTACGTCATGTCGTCTTCCCCTGTTCGCCCGTATCGCCATCCACATCGTCGTCCGCATCGGCACCGACCTTCAGCCGGCCCATGAACGCCATCATCACCTCTTCGAGCGCAGAGAGGTTGAGGGTGTAAAGCGTGCTCGTCCCCCGACTTTCGCCCTGGATCAGTCCGGCGTCGCGCAGCCGCGCGAAATGGCCGGACATCGTCGGCTTCGATACGTCGAAGGCATCGGCGAGTTCGCCAGCCGTCATGCCGCCACGCTTGAGCAGTTCAAGTATGCGGCGACGCGTCGGGTGCGCCAGGGCATCGAACACCTTGTCCATCCCGGTAATTTAGCACTGCGGCTAATTAGCGTCAATCCTAACAAGATCATCTCGACGCTCGACGGTTGCGCGCCTACATGGGCGGCAATGATCCCCGATCCCCTTCCGACATTGTCACGCGTTTTTGGTTTTCCCGGTTTTCGCGGCGTGCAGGCGGATGTCGTCGAGCGGGTGCTGGCGGGTGAGCGGACCTTGGGCGTCATGCCGACCGGAGCGGGCAAATCGCTCTGTTACCAGCTACCCTCTGTGATGCTCGACGGCACCTGTGTGGTGGTCAGCCCGCTGATCGCGCTGATGCACGACCAGCTGCGCGCCGCCGAGGCGGTCGGCATCCGTGCCGCGACGCTGACCAGCGCCGACCAGAACCGCGCGGAATCGATTGCGCGGTTCAGGGCGGGCGAGCTCGACCTGCTGTATATCGCGCCCGAACGCGCCTCGACCGGGCATTTCCGCGAATTGCTCGGCAGCGCGAAGCTCAGCCTGTTCGCGATCGACGAAGCACATTGCGTCAGCGAATGGGGGCACGACTTCCGCCCCGATTACCGGCTGCTCGCGCCGCTGATGGACGCGTTTCCGGACGTGCCACGACTGGCGCTGACCGCGACCGCGGATGCGCATACCCGCAGCGACATCCTGCAACAGCTGGGCATTCCTCAGGACGGCCTGATCGTCTCCGGCTTCGACCGGCCCAACATCCGCTATGGGATCAGCCCGAAGGCGAACACGACCAAGCAGATCGCCGACGTGATCGCCGCGACGCCCGGCCCCGGCATCGTCTATGCCCAGACCCGCGCCGCGACCGAAAAGCTGGCCGAGGCGCTGGGCCGGACCGGACGGCCGACGCGGGCGTATCATGCAGGCCTCGACCCGCACATCCGCCAGAAGAACCAGGCCGATTTCGTCGCGTCGGAGGATATGGTGATCTGCGCGACGGTGGCGTTCGGGATGGGGATCGACAAGCCCGACGTCCGGTTCGTCGCCCATGCCGGGCTGCCGAAATCGATCGAGGCCTATTATCAGGAGACCGGGCGCGCGGGCCGCGACGGCGACCCGGCGGTGGCGCATCTGTTCTGGGGCGCGGAGGATTTCGCCCGCGCGCGTCAGAGGATCGGCGAGGTCGAGTCGGAGCGGCAGGCGGGGGAACGGACGCGGCTGGCGGCGCTGGGGGCACTGGTCGAAACCGCAGGGTGTCGCCGCCGCATCCTGCTGAAGCATTTCGGCGAGGATCGGCTGGAGGATTGCGGCAATTGCGACAATTGCCTGGGGTCCCCCGATGCGATCGACGCGACGCAGACCGCGATGAAGTTTCTGTCGGCCGTCTTCCGGACCGGGCAGTTGTTCGGCGTCGGCTATGTCGAGCAGGTGCTGCTGGGCCAGTCGACCGAGCGCAGCGTCGATCGCGGGCATGAAGCGCTGTCGGTCTGGGGCATCGTCGAAGGCGAGGAAGCGGCGCTGATCAAGCCGGTGGCACGTGCGTTGCTGCTGCGCGACGCCCTGCGGACGAACGCGCATGGCGGACTGGAGTTCGGGCCGGGGGCGCGACCGATCCTGAAGGAGGGCGCACGGGTGACGCTGGTGCTGCCGCCCAAGCGCACCCGATCGAAGAAGCGCGATGCGGGCGCGGCGGCCAATCCCGCGGACAATCCGCTGTTCGAGGCGTTGCGCACCTGCCGTCGTGATCTCGCCAAGGAGGCGGGCGTGCCGCCATACGTGATCTTCCACGATTCGGTGCTGCGTGACATGGCGGCGCAACGGCCAGCCAGTCGGGCAGAGTTGATGCACCTGTCCGGTATCGGCGCGCGCAAGCTCGACGCGTATGGCGACGCGTTTCTGGATGTCATCCGGGGGATGGGATGACCTTCAGGTCCTTCCCCGCGAGGGGGAGGTACGCGTCGCATTTGACGGCTTGCGCAAACGCCCCCTCCGCCATTCACTGCGTGGACGATCCCTTCCCCGCCGAAGCGAGGGAGGATCTGGAAATTGCCGATGCCTGACCAAAACAGCTGACGCGTCACGGTTGATCGCGTATCGGCACCGGATGGCCGACATCCGCACCATCAACGAATCCATCAGCGTCGCTCCGCAGATCACGCCGGACGACATCGCCGCGATCAAGGCGGCGGGCTTCAAGGCGATCGTCAACAATCGCCCCGACGACGAGGAAGGCGGTCAGCCGGAGGGCGACGCGATCCGCACCGTGGCAGAGGCGGCAGGGCTGAGCTATGCCGCGATCCCGATCACGCACGCCGGCTTTTCGCACCCGCAGATCGACGCGATGACGCAGGTGCTGGTCACCACCGACGGACCGGTGCTCGCATATTGCCGGTCGGGCACACGCAGCTGCAACCTGTGGGCACTCGCTGCGGCAAAGGCCGGTCGCGATCCCGAGCTGCTGGTCGGCCAGGCACGCGCCGCGGGCTATGATCTGTCGGGTATGCGGCCGACGCTGGACGCACTCGCCGGCGGCCAGTGATGGCCCGCATCGACGATTCGACGCTGGGCATGGCGATCGTCGGCGGCATAGCGCTGTTGCTGCTGATCGTCGGTATCGTCACATTGCTGCGTCGGAAGCGAACGGCACGCATCGCCAGTCCCGAGGAAGCGGCGGACGCCGCCGAGCAGGCACTCGCCGGCTTCGATACGCAGGGTGCGGTCGTCGGTGCCGACGGCGGCGGTGCCTTGGCAATCGATCGCGCCGGCCGGGTGGCGGTGATGACGCGCGACGGCAAGGGCATTGCGGTGCGGGAAGTGGCGTGGAGCGCGCTGCGATCGACCGTCGATGGCATCCTGATCGATACCGGCGAGCGCCAGTTGGGCGAGGTGCTGGTCGCCGGCGTCGATGCCCTCGACGTCCGCCGGCTCGCGCCGACGGACCTCAAACGGCTGGTACCGGAATTCGCGCGAAACTGAGCGCGCGACCGGACGAACCCTTACGGCGTGTCGCGACCGCCGCCACCGCCACCGCCGCCGCCCGGTCCACCGGTGCCCGCCGCGCCGACGGTGCCGATGTTACCGAACAGATCCTCGAAGAAGCCACGCTTCCTGCCCAGCGTCGGCGTGGTCTTGCCATACGGATCGATGCTGGCGACCTGATCGACGCCGGTGCGCGTGATCGACTTCACCGTACCGTTGGGATCGAAGCTGATCTTCAGCGTGATCTGGTCCTTGGCCTTGGGCTTCTGGAAATTGAGGTTGCGGCTGTCGCGCGCGACGTAATACCAGTCCTCCGCACCGAACTGGCTCGCGATCGTCGGGCGACCCAGCACCGTCGCCACCGACTGACGCGTATCGACGCCGGGCTGGACCGAATTCACCAGGTCGACGTCGACGATATAGCCCTGATGCGAACGCAGCGGCGCGCACGCCCCCGCCGCGACGGTCAGCCCGAGACCCATGATCAGGCCGGTACGGGCAAAGGATACGCTCATCACTATCTCCAGCGGCAGGGCGCGCATGGTCGATTGCATCGCCCGCCAATCGCCTCGATATGCGAGGAACGGATGAGCTTCAAGCGCCGGGTGGCAGGCGCGCAACGACAAGGACGCGATGTGAGCTGGTGGGGACGGTTGTTCGGCGAACGACGCGATGCGGCGCTACCGCTGTATAATGCGGTGGTGACGCAGGGTCGCGCCGAACATTGGTATGTCGCGGGCGGGGTTCCCGACACCGTCGACGGGCGGTTCGACATGATCGCCGCGGTGTTGACGATGGTGTTGTTGCGGCTGGAGGCGGAGCCGGACGCCGCGGCGCTGCAGGCACACCTGACCGAACGCTTCGTCGACGACATGGACGGCCAGCTGCGTCAGATGGGGATCGGCGACATCGTCGTCGGCAAGCATATCGGCAAGATGATGAGCATGCTGGGCGGACGGCTGGGCGCCTATCGCGACGGGCTGGCGGCGGGCGATCTGACGCCGGCACTGGTCCGCAACCTGTATCGCGGCGCGACGCCGGCGCCCGCCGCGGTGGCGCACGTAGCGGATGCGCTGACCGCGATGCACGTGGCGCTGGCGACGGCGCCGCTCGATCGACTGACCGCAGGAGAGCTGGCATGACCCCCGAATTCAGCCGTCCCGAACGGCTCGACGCGATCGGCGCGGGCGAGCGCGAGGTGCGGATCGCGGCCGATGCCACCGAGCGTGCGAAGCTGGCGACGCGGTTCGGCGTGCTGTCGGTAGAGCGGCTGGAGGCGGTGCTGACGGTGCGTCAGGAGGCGGCAGGGATCGCGGTGCGCGGGCGTGTCACCGGGGCGGTGGTGCAAGCGTGTTCGGTGACCGGAGTACCGCTGGACGCGACGATCGACGAACCGGTCGCCCTCCTGTTCGTCGATTCGCTCGAAGAACAGGACGAGGTAGAACTGGATGCGGGCGCGCTCGATACGGTGGAGATCGAAGGCGGCGCGGTCGATCTCGGCGAGGCCGCGGCGGAGACGATGGCGCTGGCGCTCGATCCCTTCCCGCGCAGTCCGGGGGCGGAGGCGACGCTGCGCGAGGCGGGGGTGATCAGCGAGGATGAGCATCGTCCGCTCGGCGCGTTCGACGGACTGAAGGCGATGCTCGAAAAGCGGTAACCCTCAGGCTGGCGGCGCGTCACGCGCATCGGGGTTTGCGACCGGGCGGCCCTCGCGCTGTTCGGTCAGGATCTGCCAGCCGGCGATGAACAGCGCCGCGACCAGGGGGCCGACGACGATGCCGCTCAGCCCGGCGACCTCGATACCGCCGAGCGTGGTGACCAGCACCAGCCAGTCGGGAATGCCGGTGTCTCGGCCGACCAGCATCGGGCGCAGGATATTGTCGGCTAGGCCGATCACCGCTACGCCCGACACGATCACGACCACGCCCTGCCACACCGCACCCGTTGCCAGCAGATAGATAGCCACCGGCCCCCAGACGAGCGCCGGACCAACCGCGGGCAGCAGCGCGACCAGTGCCATCAACAGGCCCCATAGCAGCGCCGCCGGCACACCGACGATCCAGAAGGTGATTGCGCCCAGCGCGCCCTGAACGAGGGCGACGACAACCGACCCCTTGATCGTGGCGCGGACGACGGACACGAACTTGCCGAGCAACCGGTCGGCCACATCGCGCTGCAACGGCAGCGCGTCGCGGATCGCGGGGGCGAGGCGCTCGCCGTCACGCAACAGGAAATAGGTGACGTAAAGACCCACGCCGAACGCCAGCAGGAAGGCCGCCGCATTGCGTCCGATCGATAGCGCCTGAGCAGCGATCGACTGGAAACTGCTGCGGAAGCCCTGTGCGATACGAGCCTGCGCACGGTCGAAGCTGCCGAGCCCGGCCCGGTCGAGCGGGCGCTGCACCCACTGCGGCAGCCCGTCATGCACCTGTTTGAAATAGGTCGCGAAGTCGATCTGGCCGGTCTGAATCTTGGCATAGACGCCGGCGGACTGGTCGACGACCATCCCGGTGATCGCGAGCGCCGGTATGATGACGGCGATAAAGATGATGAGCAGCGTCGCCGCGGCGGCGAGGTTGCGTCGGCCGGGCCAGCGCGTCAGCAGCCACTGGAACAGCGACTGGAACAGGATCGCTGCCAGGACCGCCCACAGCAGTGCGCCGGCGAACGAGGATACGACCAGCATCAGCCCGAGCGTGATAATCGCCAGGAACAGGATAAGCCCGCCCGATTCGAGCCGTCGTCTATCGATCACCTGTGTCCCCCTTGCGCATGCATGCGTCTTGGCTGAACACTTTAGCGCCGTTTCGGGTCCGTTATGGGTGAGGCGGGTCGAGAGGGCGGCGATGAACTGGCGCCTTGCCGCGGTATTCCCGAATGTAAGGGGCTCACCTTTCACCCGTCATCCCGGCGGACGCCGGGACCCATGGCCTCGCACCGCTGCTGGCATGCGCAACTACCAACCGTTCGAAACCATTGGTCCCGGCGTTCGCCGGAATGACGGATGGGGGGCGAGCGTCAGGCGTAGATTACTCAGCGCCCTGTTCAGGCGCGTTCAATCCTCGTCCGGCCCTAGGGTCGCATCCAGATCGCGCGGGCGGATGTAGCGGGTCAGCGTCGCGCGGCCGGCCGCCGCGTCGTCCCAGCCGGTGATCGCCAGCGTCATCTCCGCCATCGTCGCAGTCGGGTATTTCTCCTCCACCAGCGTGCGCAGGCCGTCCGCCGCTTCGGGCACCAGCATCAGCACCAGGTCTTCGAGACCGGGATTGTGCCCGACCAGCAGCACTCGATCGGCATCGGCGGGCAGTTCGTGGACGACATCGAGCAACGTCGCGGCGGAGGCGAGATAGATGCGCCGTTCCCATACCGGCGCCAGCTTGCGGCCATAGCCCGCCACCACCGCGTCCAGCGTTTCGCCGACGCGGATCGCGGGAGAGGCGACGATGTGGTCGAACTCCAGCCCCAGATCGCGCAGGTTGCGTCCGACGGTCTGCGCGGCGCGCTTGCCCTTGGCGTTGAGCGGACGGTCGAAATCGCGGGTGACCGGATCGTCCCAGCCGGACTTGGCGTGGCGCAGCAGCGTCAGCGTCTTCAACCGGTCTCTCCGTGCTCGATCGCGGGAGCCGCCTCTTGCCCTATGTCAGTGCTCAAGGAAAGCCGCACCCGCACGCGTTCCACCGCTTCATCAAGCGTGACCCGCGTGATCCCGACGCCGGCGGGAAACGCCGACAGCAACCGCGACGGCATCGCCGCCGACAGCATCACGAAGGCACCACGATCGTCGGCGCGGCGGATCAGGCGACCGAACGCCTGCGCCAACCGCGCCCGGACGATGCGGTCGTCATACGCCGATCCGCCGCCGGCCAGCCGCCGCGCCGCATGGAGCACGCTCGGCTTGGGCCATGGCACGCCCTCCATCACCACCAGCCGCAGCGACGATCCGGGCACGTCGACGCCGTCGCGCAGGGCATCGGTGCCGAGCAGCGAGGCGTGCGGGTCATCGCGGAAGATGTCGACCAAAGTCCCCGTGTCGATCGGATCGACATGCTGCGCGTGGAGCGGCAGCCCCTCGCGCGCCAGCCGGTCGGCGATGCGGCCATGCACGCCGCGCAGCCGCCGGATCGCGGTGAACAGCCCGAGCGTGCCGCCGCCCGCCGCGAGGATCAGCCGGGCGTAGGCGTTGGCGAGCGCGGGCAGGTCGCCGCGCTTGACGTCGGTGACGATCAGCACCTCGGCATGCGCGGGATAGTCGAACGGGCTCTTCGCCTCGAACCGCGACGGGGCGCGGGCGAGATGCGGCGCGCCGACCCGCGCCTCCGCCGTTTCCCAATCGCCGCCGCCGGTCAGCGTCGCGGAAGTGACGAGCGCGCCGTGGGCGGGTTTGAGGACGATCTCGGCGAAGGGCTTGGTGGGGTCGAGCCAGTGGCGGTGAAGGCCGATGTCATACTCCCGCCCCTCTACGCGATCGACCGCGAGCCAGTCGACATGCGCCGGGTCGACCGGGCCGCCGACGCGGGCGAGCAGCGACAGCCACGCCGCGACCGTCTCGGCGCGCCAGCCGATCGAGGCGATCGCGCCCTCGACGCGGGCGCGCGCCGGTGCGTCCATCCAGTCGGGCGCTTCGGCGAGCACCGCCTCCAGCCGGCGGCCGAGCGTCACCAGCGGGCGGACCAAAGCGTCGAGCGCGGCGGCGGCGGGGGCGGCGGCCTCGATCAGTTCGGGCGTCGGTTCGGCGAGTTCGGTCTCGAGGCCGTAGCCGGCATCGCCCGGCTGTTCGGCGCGTGCGTAGGTGAGGCCGCGGACGGCGGCGAGCAGATGCTCGATCGGCCCGAACGGCGCGCCCTCCGCGATGCGGCCGAGCCAGCCGTCGGCAGCGAGGTGGCGCGCCGCCCCGACCGCGTCCTGGATCGCGATGCCGCCCTGTTCGTCGTAGCTCGCGACGTCGGACAACCGCGCCTGCAACCCACGACGCCGGCCGCGACCGCCGCTTTCCGGGCCGAGTATCCAGCGGCGCAGTTCGATCGTCTCCTGGCCCGTCAGCGCGGTGGCGAACATCGAATCGGCGGCTTCGAACAGGTGATGGCCCTCGTCGAAGACGTAGCGGGTCGGGCGGGTCGAGGTTTCGCGACCGCGGGCGGCGTTGACCATGACCAACGCGTGGTTGGCGATCACCACATCGGCTTCGGCGGAGGCGCGGGCGGCACGCTCGATGAAGCATTTCCGGTAATGCGGGCAGCCGGCGTAGACGCATTCGCCGCGCCGGTCGGTCAGCGCGGCGGGGCCGTTGCGGCGGAACAGGGTCGGCAGCCAGCCCGGCAGGTCGCCACCGACCATGTCGCCGTCGCCGCTATATGCCGCCCAGCGTGCGACCAGTTGCGCGAGGATCGCGGCGCGCCCGGCGAACCCGCCCTGCAACGCATCTTCGAGGTTGAGGAGGCAGAGGTAATTTTCGCGGCCCTTGCGCGTCACCACCTTTTGCCGGCGGATCGCGGCGTCCGGGTAGACGCGCTCGGTTTCCTTGGAGAGCTGGCGTTGCAGCGCCTTGGTATAGGTGCTGATCCACACCGCACCGCCGGCACGCTCCGCCCACAGCGAGGCGGGGGCGAGATAGCCCAGGGTCTTGCCGATCCCGGTGCCGGCTTCGGCCAGCACGAGGTTGGGTGAATCGCGCATCGCCCGCGGCGCGAAGGCGTCGGTCGCCGCGGCGGCGAAGGCGCGTTGGCCCAGCCGTTCCTCCGCGCCATGGCCGGTCAGGTCGGCGAGCCGCGCCTCGGCATCGGCGGGCGGGATCGTTGCGGTCAGCGGTGCGGGGCGCGGCGCCTGTTCCTCCCATTCGGGCAGCTTGGCGAACAGCCAGCGTTCGTTGACCTGAGGCTTGGCGAGTAAAGGCCCGATCGCGGGCGCCCATGGCCAGCGCAGGCGGGTGAGCGACTGCGCCGCGGTCCACGCACCCTCGCGCTCGGGCCAGTCGCCCTGCGGCACCGCGAGCAGCGCGGCGGCGGCTTCGCGGAGGAAGGCGGCGACATCCTCGTCCTTGTCCGGCGGCGACAGATCGACCGCGCGCGCGAGCCCCTTCGGCGTCGGCACCGCGAAGCGTGCGGGGTGGAGGAAGGCGAACAATTCGAGCAGGTCGAGCCCCGACAACTCGGGATAGCCGAGCCGCAACCCGACCAGCGGTGCATTGAGGAGCAGCACCGGCGTATCCGCGGCGATGCGGATCGCCTCGCCACGCCCGATCGGCCGCGTTCCCTCTGCATTGGCGATCCAGATACCGCCGTGGCTGGCGTGGATGGCGGGATAGGGGATCACGGGGCCGCTCTTACCGCGGAACGAACCGAAAACACCAGAGCGAGATTACAGGATTCCCGCGCCGCTTACGATCAGATCGGGCAGCGTGATGCTGTGGATGTCGCCCGCCAGCGGTACGATGCGCGTTTCGCGGTAGTCGCCGTCGGCCGGTGTCCAGAATTGATGAACCTGCCGACGTTCCACGTCGACCACCCAATATTCGGGGATGCCGTGTTCGGCGTAGAGGTGCCTCTTGACGCCGAGGTCGGAGCGCACCGTCGATGCCGCGACCTCGATCACGATTCCCGTATCGGCCGCCGCCCAGTAATCGCCCGCTGCATCCGCGCGCGCCACCAACACATCCGGCTCCGGCATATTGTGGGGCGGCAGCGACAGGCTGACATCGGCATAGGCATCGAATTCAGAGCCGATGTCGCGCAACGCGAGCCGCAACCGGAACATCAGTTCGGACTTCAGTCGACCGTGCGGCACGCGTTCGGAATTCACGGTGACCACGACCCCCTCGATCAGTTCGACCCGCTGCAGCGCGAACGCGCCTGCCCCGTCGAGCAGTTCGTAATCCTCGATTCGCAGCTTGAACGGCCGCAGGTCTTCGGGCGCCAGCATGTTCATGGACCGACCTATAGCATTTGCGCTTCGGCGCGCGAAGCGGCAGATGCGCGAGCACTATGACCGATACCGATTTGCGCTCCGCTGCCCTCGACTCCAAGGCCTGGCCGTATGAGGAGGCGCGCAAGCTGTTGAAGCGCTATCCGGATGGGAAGCCCAGCGGCGAGGCGATCCTGTTCGAGACGGGCTATGGGCCTTCGGGGCTGCCGCATATCGGTACGTTCAACGAAGTGCTGCGTACGACGATGGTGCGCAACGCCTTCCATGCGCTGTCGGACCAGCCCACGCGGTTGATCGCGTTCAGCGACGACATGGACGGCCTGCGCAAGGTGCCGGACAACGTGCCGAACGGCGACATGCTGCGCGAACATCTCGGCAAGCCATTGACGCGCATCCCCGATCCGTTCGGCAAGTTCGACAGCTTTGCTGCGCACAACAATGCGATGCTGCGGCAATTCCTCGACCGGTTCGGGTTCGATTACGAATTCGCCTCGTCGACGGAATATTACGAGGGCGGACGGTTCGACGATGCCATCAAGGGGGTGCTGCGGCATTACCAGGGCATCCTCGATGTCATGCTGCCGACGCTGCGTGCCGAGCGGCGCGAGACGTACTCGCCGGTGCTCCCCGTCAGCCCGGTGACGGGCGTGGTGTTGCAGGTGCCGGTCGAGGTCGTCGATGCGGAGGCCGGTACGATCGCTTTCACCGACGAGAGCGGCGAGCGGATCGTGCAGTCGGCGCTGGGCGGCCTTTCCAAGCTGCAATGGAAGGTCGACTGGGCGATGCGCTGGGTCGCGCTGGGCGTCGATTACGAGATGGCGGGCAAGGACCTGATCGATTCGGTGACGCAATCGTCGAAGATCGCGCGCGTCTTGGGTGGTCGTCCGCCGGAGGGGTTCAATTACGAGATGTTCCTCGACGAGAAGGGCGAGAAGATCTCCAAGTCCAAGGGCAACGGCCTGTCGCTGGACCAGTGGCTGACCTATGGCCCGGAGGAAAGCCTGGCGTTCTTCGCCTATCGCGAGCCCAAGAAGGCGAAGTCGCTGCATTTCGGCGTGATCCCGCGCGCGGTCGACGACTACTGGCAGTTCCGCGGCAATTACCCGACGCAGGATATCAAGCAGCGGCTGGGCAACCCGGTGCATCACATCCACGACGGCAAGGTGCCGGAGGCGACGCTGCCGGTGACGTTCGGGCTGTTGCTCAACCTAGTGGGCGTGATGGGCGAGGCGAGCAAGGAGCAGGTCTGGGGCTATCTGCGCAATTACGTCCCGGATGCGACGCCGGAGCGCGATCCCGAGCTCGACCGCCTGATCGACTATGCGCTGGCCTATGCGCGCGATTTCGTCGCACCGACGTTGCAGCGGCGCGCGCCGGAGGGTGTCGAGGTGGACGCCCTGCGGCGGCTGGATGCCGATCTGGCGGCACTGCCCGAGGATGCGAGCGCAGAGGATATCCAGAACGTCGTCTACGAGATCGGCAAGACGGGCGGGTTCGAGAATCTACGTGACTGGTTCAAGGCTTTGTACGAGACGCTGCTGGGGTCGGAGCAGGGGCCGCGGATGGGAAGCTTCATCGCTTTGTATGGCGTGGCGAACAGCCGTCGGTTGATCGGCGAGGCTTTGGCGAAGGTCTGAAGACGGTTGGTGCACGCGGAAACGCGGAGGCGCGGAGATACAGTGCCTGCCGCGACCGCGGCTTTCCTCATCTTCGTTGCAGCTTGAGCGTCGCCCGAGAGGGAAGGTTAAAGCTGCCGCGAGCGCAATCTCCGCGCCTCCGCATCTCCGCGTGAATCCAACTTTCTTTTTTGCGCGCAGAGGCGCGGAGGACGCAGAGAAGATGTGATTGACGCCGGTGTTTCAGCTCTGCCGCTCTCGGTTACGAATTGAAGCTGCCGCGGACTAGATTCTCTGCGCCCTGTGCGCCTCCGCGCGCACCACCGACTTCGCTACCGGAACCACGCCCCTGCCCTCCCGTTACGCTTGCTGCGTTGCAGCAAAGCCGGTTAGGGCAGATTTTATGACATTACGACAGACCGCAGAGGCGCATCCCGGCCTCGTCCACCTTGCGCTGGCGATGGGCGGGTTCGCGATCGGGACCACCGAATTCGCGGCGATGAGCCTGGAGCCCGACCTTGCGCGCGGGCTGGGCATCGATGCGCCGACGGTCGGGCATGTCATTTCAGCTTACGCGCTGGGGGTGGTCGTCGGTGCGCCAACGATCGCTGTGCTGTCGGCGCGGATGTCGCGGCGGACGTTGCTGATCGGGCTGATGGCGCTGTTCGCGATCGGTAATACGCTGTCTGCGCTGGCGCCGAGCTATGGCTGGATGCTGGCGTTCCGGTTCCTCGCCGGACTGCCGCATGGGGCGTATTTCGGGATCGCGTCGCTGGTCGCCGCCTCGCTGGTGCCGGCCGACCGGCGGACGCAGGCGGTCGGGCGGGTCATGCTGGGGCTGACGGTGGCGACGATCGTCGGCGTGCCGTTCGCGACGCTGCTGGGCCAGATCGCGAGCTGGCGCTGGGTGTTCGCGCTGGTCGGCGTGCTGGCGCTGACGACCGCGACATTGGTGGCGTTGCTCGCGCCGATCGACGCGCCCGACCGCAACGCCAGCCCGTTGCGCGAACTCGGCGCCCTCAAGCGCAAGCAGGTGTGGCTGACGCTCGCCACCGGGGCGATCGGGTTCGGCGGGATGTTCGCGGTCTATACCTATCTCGCCTCGACGCTGATGGACGTCACCGGCGTGTCGCCGCGGATGGTGCCGGTGGTGCTGGCGGTGTTCGGCGTGGGCATGACGATCGGCAACCTCGTCGTGCCGCGCTTCGCCGACAAGGCGCTGATGCCGACCGCCGGCGCGCTGCTGCTGTGGTCGGCGGGGGCGCTGGCGCTGTATCCGCTGGCGGCGGGCAATGTGACGACGATGACGCTCGACGTGTTCGCGATCGGGCTGGGCGGCGCGCTCGGCACGGTGTTGCAGACGCGGCTGATGGACGTTGCCGGCGACGCGCAGGCGCTGGCGGCGGCGATGAACCATTCGGCGTTCAACACCGCCAATGCGATCGGGCCGTGGCTGGGCGGGCTGGCGATCGCCGGCGGGCTCGGCTGGACCTCGACCGGCATCGTCGGCTGCGCGCTGGCGCTCGGCGGGCTGGCGATCTGGGCAGTGTCGCTGGCGGTGCAGCGCGGCGGGTTCGGCTTGTCTCGCGGGGCGCAAGCGTTACGCGGGAACGGATGACGACCAAGGTTTCCCGCCGCGGCAGCCACAGCGCGCTCCGCGATTTCCTGCACAGCGAGGCGGCGGGCGGTATCGTCCTGATCGCCGCGGCGGTTTGCGCGATGATCGTCGCCAACCTGCCGGCCACCGCCCACGGCTACGAAGCGCTGCTGCACCACCGGACCGGCCCGGTGCTGGCGCGCGCGCTGGGGCCGATGAGCGTGCATCTGTGGATCAACGACGGGCTGATGGCGCTGTTCTTCCTGCTCGTCGGGCTGGAGATCAAGCGCGAGTTCGTCGACGGGCGGCTCGCCAGCGCCGATCGCCGCCGCCTGCCCTTCATCGCCGCCGTCGCGGGCATGGCGGCGCCGGCGCTCGTCTTCCTGATCGTCGCCGGCGCGGAACCGGGGTTGCAGCCCGGCTGGGCGATCCCCGCCGCGACCGACATCGCCTTTGCGATCGGCGTGCTGGCGTTGCTCGGCAGCCGGGTGCCGTCGGCGGTCAAGCTGCTGCTGACGACCGTGGCGATCGTCGACGACATGGGCGCGGTGGCGATCATCGCGGTGGCCTATACCGAGACGATCCAGGTGCTGAGCCTCGCCGGTGCGGGAGCGGCGCTGGTCGTGCTCTACGTGCTCAACCGGCGGCAGGTGATGGCATTGTGGCCGTATCTTCTGGTCGGTGCGGGCCTGTGGCTGTTCGTGCTGCAATCGGGCATTCATGCGACGATCGCGGGCGTGCTGACCGCGATGCTGATCCCGATCCGCAAGTCCCCCGCAGCACCCGACGACGCGACATCGCCGCTGCATCGGCTGGAGCATGCGTTGCACCCCTGGGTGGCCTTTGCGATCGTGCCGCTGTTCGGATTCGCCAATGCCGGTGTGTCGCTGGCCGGAGCAAGCCTGTCGACGCTCGCCGAGCCTTTGGTGCTCGGCATCGCGCTGGGCCTGTTCCTGGGCAAGCAGTTCGGCATCTTCGGCGCGATCTGGGGCGCGGACCGGCTGGGGATCGCGAGACGACCGGCCGGCGTCAGCTGGATGCAGCTCTACGGCATGGCACTGGTCGCCGGCATCGGCTTTACGATGAGCCTGTTCATCGGCGGGCTGGCGTTCGGCGATCCGGCGCTGATCGAGCGGGTCAAGATCGGCGTACTGGCGGGATCGATCCTCTCGGCGCTTGCGGGGGTTGCGGTGTTGGCGTCGTGCGGGAAAAAGCATGCGCCATGAGGATCTTCAGTCACCCGCTCCAGGCCGCGCACCGGCCGTCGAATGAGTTCCACAACGGCGGTATGACGCCCTATGCCGACGTGCCGGCGCGGCTGCAGATCATGCTGCGCGCGCTCGGGCCGGTCGAGGCGCCGATGGACGCGGGTATGGCGCCGATCCTCGCGGTGCATGACGCGGCCTATTGCCAGGCGCTGCAGGACGTACCGCGGCTGTGGCGCGAGGCGGGGCGGCCGGGGGATGCGATCCCCTACGCCTTTCCGGTGGTGCAGCGGCGTTCGCTAAGCCTGTCGCGGGTCGATGCGCTGCTCGGCGCGCATGCGATGGACACGGTGACGCCGCTGACCGAGGATAGCTGGGCGGCGAGCTATTGGAGCAGCCAGGCGGCGTTGTCCGCCACCGCGGCGGTGCTCGGCGGCGATCGCGCCGCCTTCGCCCTCGCCCGGCCGCCGGGGCATCATGCCGGACGCGATTATTGCGGCGGATACTGCCACCTCAACCATGCCGCGGTCGCGGCGCAGGCGGCGCGCGATGCGGGTGTCGAGCGTGTCGCGATCCTCGACATCGATTATCATCACGGCAACGGGACGCAGGATATCTTCTGGGAGCGTGGCGACGTGTTCTACGCCTCGGTCCACGCCGATCCGGCGACCGACTTCCCCTTCTACTGGGGTCATGCCGACGAGATCGGCGGCGGTACGGGTGAAGGCGCGACGCTCAACCTGCCATTGCCGCACGGCACCACGCTCGACGCGTTCCGCCACGCGCAGGCGACCGCGCTGGCGGCGATCGCCCGCTTCGCGCCGGGACTGCTGGTCGTCAGCTTCGGTGCGGATACGTGGGAGGGCGACCCGATCTCCCGCTTCGCGCTTACCACGCCGAGCTACCGCATGCTCGCGGCCGAGATCGCCGGCTGCGGCTGGCCGACGGTGATCGTGATGGAGGGCGGCTATGCGGTCGACGCGCTCGGTGCCAACGTCGCCAGCTTCCTTGCCGGCTTCTGACGCACCCGACTGGCCCCTGCGGCAGGGGACGCCCGCCTATCGCGCGCTGACGCTGGCGATGCTGTTCGCGGGCTTCTCGACCTTTTCACTGCTGTACTCGGTGCAGCCGCTGCTGCCGCTGTTCGCGGCGGATTACGGGTTGAGCGCGGAGGGCGCGTCGCTGGCGGTGTCGCTCGCGACCGGGCCGCTGGCGATCGGCATCCTGTTCGCCGGCGTCCTGTCGGACCGCATCGGGCGGCGACCGCTGATGGTGTGGGCGATGTTCGTCGCGGGCGCGCTGACGCTCGCCGCCGCGCTGGTGCCGGGGTGGAGCGCGCTGCTCGCGTTGCGACTGCTGACCGGCGTCGCGCTGGCGGGCGTGCCGGCGGTGGCGATGGCCTATGTCGCCGAAGAGGTCGACGTCGCCTCGATCGGCGCGGCGATGGGGCTGTATATCGCCGGCAGCGCGATCGGCGGCATGGGCGGGCGACTGGTCGCGAGCCTCGTCGCCGATGTCGCCGGCTGGCGCTGGGCGTTGGGCAGCGTCGGGCTGGCGGGCGTGGTGATGGCGGAGGCGTTCCGACGGTTGGCGCCGGCGTCGCGCGGCTTCGTCCCCGGCGTGGGCCGCAATCCGCTCGCCGGGATCGCCTCGCTGTTCCGCGACCGGGCCTTGCCGCTGCTCTATGCCGAGGCGTTCCTGCTGATGGGGGGGTTCGTCACCATCTACAATTATGCCGGCTTCCGCCTGCTCGCGCCGCCCTATGGATTGAGCCAGGCGGCGGTGGGCGGCGTGTTCCTGCTCTACATCCTCGGCTCGGCGAGTTCGGCGCTGTTCGGCTCGTTCGCCGGCCGGGTCGGGCGGCGGCGGGTGTTCTGGCTGCCGATCGTGCTGCTGCTCGGCGGCGTCGCGGCGACCGAGGCGCGCTCGCTCGCGGTGGTGATCCTCGGCATCGCGCTGGTGACGGTCGGCTTCTTCGGCGCGCATTCGATCGCGAGCGCCTGGGTCGGACGGCGCGCGCTCGGCAATCGCGGCCAAGGTGCGGCGCTGTACCTGTTCTTCTATTATCTGGGGTCGAGCGTGCTCGGGTCGGCGGGCGGCGTTGCCTGGACGCACGCGGGCTGGCCGGGGGTCGCGGCGTTCTGTCTGGTGCTGGGCGTGATGGCGCTGGCGCTCGGCGTGCTGCTGGCACGCGTCCCGCCGCTCGCCGTGCCGGAGGGGCCGAGCACGGGGCCTGTCGAACCTTAGTCGCGCTCACCCTCACCCTTTCGCGGCTGCGCCGCTCCCTCCTCTCCCATTGGGAGAGGGAAAAGACGCCGAAGGCGGCGCAGGGTGAGGGTGAGGGTGAGGGTGAGGGTGAGGACGATTACCGCGCCGTCGCCTCCACCGGCGGCTGGCCCGCCGAACGCGTCGCCACCGCCTCGACCGCCTCCATCACCCGCAGCACGTTGCCACCCGACAGCTTGGCGAGATCGGCATCGCTCCACCCCCGCCGCACCAGCTCGGCGAACAGCAGCGGATAGCCATCGACACCCGTCATCCCCTGCGGCGCGGTGCCGTTGATCCCGTCGTAATCGCCGCCGAGCCCGACCGCATCATGCCCCGCCACGCGCGCGACATGCTCGACGTGATCGGCGACCTCCTTCACCCCCACGCGCGGCTGCGGATGCGCGGCGTCCCACGCGACCAGCGGCGCCGGGGACTTGGGACCATAGACATCCGCCGCCACGCCGACCGACCTGGCATAAGCGGTCCGCTCCCTGTCCCACGCCCGCCACGCATTCGACAGGAAGGCAGGATAGAAGTTGACCATCACCACCCCGCCCTTCGCCCCGATCGCGGTGAGCAGGTCGTCGGGGATGTTGCGCGGCGCGTCGGTCACCGCGCGCGCGCCGGAATGCGACGCGATCGCCGGCGCGCGCGACACCGCCAGCACGTCGCGCATGGTCGTGTCGGCGACATGGCTGACGTCGACGATCATGCCGATCCGGTTCATCTCCGCCACCACCTGCCGACCGAATGGGTTCAGCCCGCCTGCGCGCGGCGCATCAGTGGAACTGTCCGCCCATTCCAGGCTCTTGCCATGCGTCAGCGTCATATAGCCGACGCCGAGCGCCTTATACTGGCGCAGCACCGCCAGCCGCCCGTCGATCTGATGCCCGCCCTCGACCCCGATCAGCGAGGCGATCCGCCCGGCGCGCTCGACCCGGCGCACGTCGGCGGCGCTGGTCGCCATCTCCAGGTCGCGCGGATGTGCCGCGACGAAGCGGCGGACCACGTCGATCTCCTCCAGCGTCATCTCGACCGCGCGCGGGCCGATCGTATCGGCCGGAATCCACACCTACCAGAATTGCGCGCCGACCCGCCCCTTGCGCAGCCGCGGGATGTCGGTCTGCAACGGATGCGGCAGGACCGCGGTATCGCGCGACAGATCGGGCGCCGGCACCGCCTCGCGCAGCTCCCACGCCAGATCGTTATGACCGTCGATCACGGGGGTGCGCGCCAGCACCCGCTCGACTCGCGCCGCCACCGCGACATCGGACAATTGGGCAGCGAGCAGCAGGGCAAGTATCAGCATGCGGCCAGTGAAGCAGGTTCGCCGCCGGATCGCCAGCCCGCCGCTCGGCTCAACCGAACTTCGCACCGGGATAGCTTTTCTTCCTATTCCTACCGTTATGATGGGATATCTTGATCGTCGGAGGTATCGGATGACGTACCAGGCGCTCAAGGCAGACGAACCGCATTCCGGTGCGACGCTGGGCGAGGCCGTGGACGCGTTGCGCGCCGCCCGTAGCGACTGGCGGGATCGCCAGCAATCGGCGCGCGTTGCCGCCATCTTCCCCTCCCGCGGCGCGATCGAGCGCATCGTCGAACTGCTCGCCGAGGCACTGTACCCGCGCCGGCTCGGCCTTCAGCGCGTCACCCCCGCCGACGAGGACCGCTTCGTCGCCGCGAAGCTCGCCGCCGCCTTCACCGAGCTGGAGCGAGAGATCGGCCACGAACTCGGCTATTGGCAGGCGGAGGCGCGCGCCGCCTTCGACGCCGATCAGGCCGCGACGATCGTCCGCCTGTTCGCCGGCACGCTCGGCGACATCCGCCGGCTGGTCGACAGCGATGTCGAGGCGGCGTTCCTGGGCGATCCCGCCGCGGGCAGCACCGACGAGATCCTCGTCTGCTACCCCGGCGCGATCGCCAGCCTGCATCATCGCATCGCCCACCAGCTGCACGCTCTCGGCGCGCCGATCGTCGCGCGGATGATCTCCGAACTCGCCAACGAACGCACCGGCATCGACATCCATCCCGGCGCGACGATCGGCGAACGCTTCTTCATCGACCACGGCACGGGCGTCGTGATCGGCGAAACCGCGATCGTCGGCAGCGGCGTGCGGCTGTACCAGCACGTCACCTTGGGCGCGCGCAGTCCCCTGGGCGCCGCCCGCCGCTCCCCGCGCGAACGCTTCGCCCGCCACCCGATCGTCGGCGACGACGTGGTGATCTATGCCGGCGCGACGATCCTCGGCCGCGTCCACATCGGCGCCGGCGCGACGATCGGCGGCAACGTCTGGCTGCTGACCGACGTGCCGCCCGGCGGCGTCGTGGTGCAGCCGGAGGCGGATTTGCTCGCGCCCTCCGCCGGCCATGCGTTGCGCGATACGCTCGTCCAGGCGGTGGTGTGATGGGCCAGAGCCTGCATCCCGAACGCCGGCCGGTGATCGGCGTCCTCTGCTGCAACGAAGTCGCGGACCGCCCGGTGCAGGTCGTCGCCAGCCGCTTCGTCGAACCGCTCACCCGGCTGGCGAACGCGACCGTGCTGCTGGTGCCGGCGATGCCCGACACCGCCGACGTGGCGACGCTGTCGGCGATCCTCGACGGGCTGCTGCTGACCGGATCGCGCTCGCATGTCGCGCCCTGGCGCTACGGCGGCGCGCCGCTGCCCGAGGGGCAGATCGTCGACGAACCGCGCGATCAGGTCGCCCTCGCGCTCGCCGGGCGGATGATCGAGGCGGGCAAGCCCGTCTTCGGCATCTGCCGCGGGTTACAGGAGATCAACGTGCTGTTCGGCGGATCGCTCTGCGCCGCCGAACATGCCGAGCGCCACCATCGCGGCGCGTGGGAGGGCGATTACGATTCGCTGTTCCACCACGGCCACGATGTCGAGCTGAGCGCCTGCGGGCGGCTGGCCGACGCGACCGGCGCAACGCGGATGCGGGTCAACTCGGTGCACCAGCAGGGGATCGACCGCCTGGGCGGCGGCCTGTCGGTAGAGGCGGTCGCAGCGGACGACGGCCTGATCGAGGCGGTATCGGCACGCCCCTGCGGCGCGGACGTGCTCGGCGTGCAATGGCATCCCGAATGGGACGCCGGCACCGCCCCCGCCAGCCGCGCCTTTTTCTCGCTGATCGGTGCCGGCCTGCGGGGCGGCAGCGACCAAGGTTCAACACGGAGGACTGCATGAAGATCGTCATTCTGGCACCGGCGCTCGCGCTTGCCGCCCTGAGCCTTGCCGCCTGCGGTTCGAAGACGGACACCGGCAACAACATCACCGCCACCGACACGCTGACGCTCAACGAGGAGGGCGACGCCGGCTTGGCGAACAGCGATGCGTTCGAGGCAACGGGCAACGACCTGATCGTCGACAATGGCGCAGCTGCGGAGAATCTGATCGCCCCCGTGGAGGGCAACGCGCTCTAATCATCCGGTTTCATGGACACGCCGGGTTTAAGCTCCCTGGGCGTAGACTGGCGGCTCGATCATGCTGGGATCGGGCCGCTTTTTTATGGTTTTGCGTAAGAGCGCGGGGAAGCCCTCATGACGCACAATCGCTGGCGTTTCGCGCTTTACTTGGCGACCGGCTCGCTTCAGCATCGGCGTTAGGGGGGATTCGATGAGCGCGATCACCATCATGCTGGCCGCCCTGCTCGTGCAAAGCGCGCCGCCGCCGGCCGCGATCCCACAGGAGCAGCCGGTTTCCAACGATATCGTCGTCACCGCTCTTCCGGATATCGACGCGGAGGATTCCTTGGTCAGCAAACAGACGCTGGGCAGCGCGCGCACCGGCAGCGCGGTCGGCAGTCGTACGGTCTTCGATCGGGCGCAATTATGGGCGAAATGCGCGTCGGAACCGGCATCCCCCACCAGGATCGCCTATCTCCGCCAGATATTCGGCACGCGCACGAACAGCACCAAACAAGCCTTCGCATTCCAGCGGCTGGCGCAGCTTACCCTTGCATGTGCTCCCGATCCACAGGCCGCGCTTGGCGGTCGCATAACCGGCAATCCTTACTACGATCGCGGCGCCCTGACGATCGAGGTAATGAAGCGAATCGATCCACGATTGACGTTGACGCGAAAACAGACCGGCGATCCGGTGGTCCAAGCCCGTTTCAATGCGCGGGAGACGCCGCTTGCGAAGTTCCGGCTTCCAGTGGACGTGCGCTACTTCGAAACGGCCGTTTGCTTCGTACGGCTGCAACCCGAATTATCGATGCAACTTGCACTGACCGACAAGCCCCTCGACACCGTTCGCCGGCTGGAGGCTGCCATCGTCAATCGGGCGAAAATCTGCGTCGGCAACGCCCGGCGCGTATATTTCGACGGCGTACAATTCCGGTTCTATATTGCCGATGCGGCCTATCGCTGGGCTCTGGCGACACGCGGGGTCGATAGCCTGTTGCCGGAATGACGCCATGTTCGCCGATCGTCGGCCATGTGACGCCGAAGGGCGTGCAACCCCGGGGTTGCACGCCCGCCAGGATCAGAGCTTTTCCGTCAGTTCCGGCACGATCTTGAACAGGTCGCCGACCAGGCCGATGTCCGCGACCTGAAAGATCGGGGCATCCTCATCCTTGTTGATCGCGACGATGACCTTGCTGTCCTTCATGCCGGCAAGATGCTGGATCGCACCGGAAATACCGACCGCGACATAGACTTCCGGCGCGACGATCTTGCCGGTCTGGCCGACCTGATAATCGTTCGGCGCATAGCCGGCATCGACCGCCGCACGGCTCGCACCGACACCCGCACCCAGCTTGTCGGCGAGCGGATCGATCAGCGCGTGGAACTGCTCGCCCGACCCGAGCGCACGCCCGCCCGACACGATGATCTTCGCGCTGGTCAACTCCGGGCGCGCATTCTCGGCGATCTCCGACCCGACGAAGGTCGACACGCCGGTCTCGCCCTTCGACGCGACCGCCTCGATCTCACCCGAGCCACCCTCGGTCGCTGCCTTTTCGAAGGCGGTGCCGCGGACGGTGATGACCTTCTTGGCGTCCGACGTCTGCACCGTCGCGATCGCATTGCCGGCGTAGATCGGCCGCGTGAACGTATCCTCGGCTTCAACCGACAGGATGTCGCTGATCTGCATCACGTCGAGCAATGCGGCGACGCGCGGCGCGACGTTCTTGCCGGTGGTGGTCGACGGCGCGACGAAGGCATCGTGATGCCCCATCAGCTCGACGACCAGCGGCGCGACGTTCTCGGCGAGCGCATGCGCATAGGCCGCATCGTCGGCGACGTGGACCTTGCCTACGCCGGCGATCTTCGCCGCCGCCTGCGCGACGCCGTCGACGCCCTGGCCGGCGACGAGCAGGTGCACCTCACCCAGCTTCGACGCGGCAGTCACCGCGGCGAGCGTGGCATCCTTGACGGACGTGCCGTCGTGTTCGACCCAGACGAGCGTCTTCACTTCGCAATCCCCATCGCATGCAGCTTCATGACGAGTTCGTCGACATCGGCGACCTTGACGCCCGCCTGGCGCTTGCCCGGCTCGACGACCTTCAGCGTGGTCAGGCGCGCGGTGACGTCGACGCCGTAATCGGCGGCGGTCTTCTGCGCCATCGGCTTCGACTTCGCCTTCATGATGTTGGGCAGCGAGGCGTAGCGCGGCTCGTTCAGACGCAGATCGGTCGTGACGATCGCCGGCAGGTTGAACTTGTCGGTTTCCAGACCGCCATCGACTTCGCGCGTCACGGTGACATCGGTGTCGGTGAGCTCGACCTTGGACGCGAACGTCCCCTGTCCCCAGCCGAGCAGACCTGCCAGCATCTGGCCGGTCTGGTTGTTGTCGTCGTCGATCGCCTGCTTGCCGAGGATCACGAGACTCGGCTGTTCCTCCTCGACGATCTTCGCGAGGATCTTGGCGACGCCAAGCGGCTCGACCCTGGTGTCCGACACTACGAGAATGGCGCGATCGGCACCCATCGCCAGCGCGGTCCGCAGCGTTTCCTGCGCCTTCTGCTCGCCGATCGAGATGACGACGATCTCGGTGACGCCCTTGTCCTTCAGGCGGATGGCTTCCTCGACCGCGATTTCGTCGAACGGGTTCATCGACATCTTGACGTTGGCCAGGTCGACGCCCGAACCGTCCGCCTTCACGCGGGGCTTCACGTTATAGTCAAGCACGCGCTTGACCGGCACCAGCACCTTCATCAGCTTCCTTCCGATTGCGCCTCCGACGCCATTTTCCGGCGTCGTATCGGCGGGTCACATGGCTATTTTCCGCGGTTTTCGCAAGTCCGGTACGGAAAATGCCGCTTGCCGTAACGGCATCTGTCTTACTCAAACGAATCGGGCCCGGACATGATGCCCGAGCCCGCAAAAATTTCCATCTCTTCCTCCCCCCCGGGGGGGAGGTGAGTTGACGTGACCAACGGACCTCGCCGCCTGCGAAAACGCCCCCTCCGTCAGCTTCGCTGCCACCTCCCCCGCTCAAGCGAGGGAGGACTTGGCAAATTCGGCCCTCCCAGTCCTCCCCCGCGAGGGGGAGGTGGCGCGGCGAAGCCGTGACGGAGGGGGAGGTGAGCGACGCACTTGGTCGTTCGCGGAAACGCCCCCTCCACCACCGCTTCGCGCGGGAGGAATGAAGAGGTTACGCCGCCTTCTGCACCTCGGCGACGATCTTCTTCGCCGCATCGCCCAGGTCGTTCGCGGGAACGATCGCGAGGCCGGAGTTGGCGAGGATGTCCTTGCCGGCCTGCACGTTGGTGCCTTCCAGACGGACGACCAGCGGCACCGACAAATTCACTTCCTTCGCCGCGGCGACGATGCCCTCGGCGATGATGTCGCACTTCATGATGCCGCCGAAGATGTTGACCAGAATGCCCTTCACCGCGGGATCGGCGAGGATGATCTTGAACGCCGCGGTCACCTTCTCCTTGTTGGCGCCGCCGCCGACGTCGAGGAAGTTAGCCGGGAACATGCCGTTCAGCTTGATGATGTCCATCGTCGCCATCGCGAGGCCGGCACCGTTGACCATGCAGCCGATGTCGCCGTCGAGCTTGATGTAGGCGAGGTCGTACTTCGACGCCTCCAGCTCCATCGCGTCCTCTTCGGTGGTGTCGCGCAGCTCCATCAGGTCCTTGTGACGGAACATCGCATTGCCGTCGAAGGCGACCTTCGCGTCGAGCACCATCAGCTTGCCGTCGTCGGTCACGGCGAGCGGGTTGATCTCGATCTGCTCGGCATCGGTGCCGAGGAACGCGTCGTACAGCTTCGATGCGACATTGGCGGCCTGCTTGGCGAGGTCGCCGGTCAGTTCCAGTGCGGCAGCGACGGCACGGCCGTGGTGCGGCTGGAACCCCGTCGCTGCGTCGATGTCGATCGACAGGATCTTCTCGGGTGTGTCGTGCGCCACCGTTTCGATGTCCATGCCGCCCTCGGTCGAAGCGACCATCGACACACGACCGGTCGCGCGATTGACGAGCAGCGCGAGGTAGAATTCCTTGGCGATGTCGACGCCGTCGGTCACGTACAGGCGGTTGACCTGCTTGCCCGCGTCACCCGTCTGGATGGTGACGAGCGTGTTGCCGAGCATGTCGGTCGCCGCCGCGCGAACCTCGTCGGCGGTCTTGGCGAGGCGGACGCCGCCCTTGGCGTCGGGGCCGAGTTCCTTGAACTTGCCCTTGCCGCGGCCACCCGCGTGAATCTGCGCCTTCACGACGTAGAGCGGTCCGGGCAGCTTCCCGGTGGCGGCGACGGCTTCCTCGACGCTCATCGCGGCGAAGCCGGCGGGGACGGGGACGCCGAACTTGGCGAGCAGTTCCTTGGCTTGATATTCGTGGATGTTCATGGCCTGCCTCGCGTTATGCTATAAAGAGGAGATTGAGCCGCCTTTTGCACAGGCGGCGCGGCGAATCCACCCTGAACTGATCCGGGGTTCATTCGTTATTGCAAACGCATCGCATTAGACGGAACCTGCATGTCCTGGCCGTACGGCATCCTCCTCTTCCTCGTGACCGTGATCGGTATGGAGGGCTTCGCCTATGCCGCGCACCGTTGGGTGATGCACGGCTGGGGCTGGTTTCTGCACGCGAGCCACCACACCCGGCGTCACGGCAATTGGGAGCTGAACGACCTGTACGCCGTGATTTTCGCGGTGCCGTCGTTCATCCTGCTGCTCGGCGGCGTGCAGCTCGGCTGGTGGCCGGGGTTCGCGTGGATCGGCGCAGGGATCGCGGCCTATGGCGCGATCTACTTCGGATTCCACGACATCATCGTGCATCAGCGCATTCCAACGCGCTACCTGCCCAAGTCCGCCTATATGAAGCGCATCGTCCAGGCGCATCGCCTGCATCACGTCGTCGAGACACGCGAGGGCAACGTCAGCTTCGGTTTCCTCGTCGCGCCCCGCCCGGAGGATCTGAAGGCCGAATTGAAGCGTCGCGGCCGACGGGGTGTCCGAGCGCCGGAAACAGGGCCGGGGCCAGGCAAGGCGTTGGCAGAAAAGTAACCATTGGCGTGGCATCCGTCGCGCTATGGAACAGCCGATCTTCACCCCGCCGTACGAACCCGTCGATTTGACCGACGATTCGCGTCAGGCACTCCGCAAGGCGGTGAAGATGCGCGCGCATTTGCGCGACCGCGGGCAAACCCGGTTCGAGATCGAGGTCACCGACCTGTCGCTGTCGGGCTTCCGTGCCGAGACGAGCTTCACCCTGTGGCCGGGCACCGTCGTGTGGCTGACGCTGCCGGGCCTCGCCGGACTGGAAGCCGTGGTCGCATGGCGCGACAAGTTCAAATACGGCTGCGCCTTCGCCAAGCCGCTTCACCCCGCGGTGTTCGAACATATTATCGCGCTGTCGCAGCGTTAAGCGCGGCTACGTCCGCGCTGGTGCGCGGCACGCGCAAACCTGCGACCGGACGGCGGGTCGGCTCACCGAACCCGTCCGACGGCGGCTTTGCCGTCGTCGCTGATCGATCTCGTCATCGACAATCACCCGTCATTGCGAGCGCAGCGAAGCTATGACGTGGGGGGAATGGCCAACGACGCCGGCAAAGCCGCCGTCAGGCGGGCCGCGCTCGGGCGCGCCCGCTGACTGTGACGGGTGCTGCGCTTCGCGCGTCGGGGCGGACGTGGCAGCCCCTCCCCCCGTCAGTCGAAAAGGCTCGACACCGACGTCTCATCCGCGATCCGCTTGATCGCCTCGCCGAGTAGCGGCGCGATCGGCAGATGCCGGATCCGCCCGGACTTGCCGATCGACTCGTGATTCCCGATCGAATCGGTGATCACCAGCTCACGCAACGCCGACCCCTCGACACGCGCCACCGCGCCGCCCGACAGAACGCCATGCGTCACATAGGCGACGACATCCTCCGCCCCCGCCTCGCGCAACGCCGCCGCCGCGTTGCACAATGTCCCCGCCGAATCGACGATATCGTCGATCAGGATGCAGAACCGGCCTTCGACGTCGCCGATGATGTTCATCACCTCCGACTCGCCGGCACGCTCACGCCGCTTGTCGACGATCGCGAGCGGGGCGTTATCGAGCCGCTTCGCCAGCTGGCGGGCGCGCACCACGCCGCCGACGTCGGGCGAAACGACCATCATGTTCTTGCCCTTGAACCGCGCGTTGATGTCCGCCGACATCACCGGCGCGGCATAGAGGTTGTCGGTCGGGATATCGAAGAAACCCTGGATCTGCCCCGCGTGCAGATCGACCGACAGCACGCGGTCCGCGCCGGCGACGGTGATGAGGTTGGCCACCAGCTTGGCCGAGATCGGCGTCCGCGGGCCCGGCTTCCGGTCCTGTCGCGCATAGCCCATGTACGGGATCACCGCGGTGATGCGGCGCGCCGACGACCGCTTCAGCGCATCGATGATGATGAGCATTTCCATGAGGTTGTCGTTCGCCGGAAAGCCGGTCGACTGCAGCACGAACACGTCCTCGCCGCGCACGTTTTCCTGGATCTCGACGAAGATCTCCTCGTCGGCGAAGCGGCGGACCAGCGCATCGGTCAGCGGAATCTCGAGGTACGCCGCGATCTCCCGCGCCAGCGGAAGGTTCGAATTGCCGGTTATCAGTTTCATCGCGCTTGGCTCCGCCCCATCGATGGTGCGCGCCTTAGAGCCACCGTCACAAAACCGAAAGCTTCATCGGACACGCACGGTCCGCATCCGGTCCACCTTGTTCGCGAGCGGTCCACTGACTAGGCGCGTGGCATGACCGTCACCACCCGCTTCGCCCCTTCCCCCACCGGCAGCCTGCATGTCGGCAACATCCGGGCGGCGCTGCACAATTGGATGTTCGCGCACGCGCAGGGCGGCCGGTTCGTGCTCCGCATCGACGATACCGATGCCGAGCGATCGGAAGAGCGGTTCGTCGACGGCATCCGCGCCGACCTCGGCTGGCTGGGCCTCGATCCCGATCTGGAGGTGCGCCAGTCGGAGCGATTCGCGCTCTATCAGGTGCGGTTCGATGCGCTGGTCGCCGCCGGTCGCATCTATCCTGCGTATGAAACCGCGCAGGAACTGGATCTCAAGCGCAAGATCCTGCTCGGTCGCGGCTTGCCGCCGGTGTACGATCGCGCCGCACTGTCGCTGTCGCAAGCCGATCGTGCGCAGCTGGAGGCGGACGGCGTCCGCCCGCACTGGCGCTTCAGGCTCGACCACGACGCCCCGATCGCATGGGACGATCTGATCCGCGGGCCCCAGGCGTTCGATGCGAAGACGATGAGCGACCCCGTCGTCCGCCGCGCCGACGGATCCTGGCTCTATATGCTCCCGTCTGCGATCGACGACGCCGATCTCGGTATCACCCATGTCGTCCGCGGCGAGGATCACGTCTCCAACACCGCGCTGCAATTGCAGATGTTCGAAGCGATGGGGGTGCCCGCACCGCGCTTCGCGCACGAGGCATTGCTGACCGGCGCGGAGGGCAAATTGTCGAAGCGCCTCGGCTCGCTGGGCGTGGAGCATTTCCGCGAACAGGGGATCGAGCCGCAGGCGGTGATCGCGCTGCTCGCCCGGATCGGCACCAGCGACCCGGTCGAGCCGATGGTCGATCCCGCGCCGCTGATCTCCGCGTTCGACTTCACCCGCTTCGGCCGGGCACCGGCCCGGTTCGACGAAGCGGAACTGGCGCAGGTCAACGCCCGGATCATCCACCAACTGCCCCATATCCGCGTCGCGGACCGGCTGCCGACCGGCATGGGCGGTGCGGAATGGGATGCGGTGCGCCCCAATCTGTCGCGGATCGCAGAGGCGGCGGACTGGTGGCGCGTGATCGAGGGACCGGTCGATGCCCCGGCGTTCGATGACGACACGCGAGCCTATCTGGCGCAGGCCGCGTCAGTGGCGGCAGCGATCGACTGGGCCGGCGACCCCTGGCACGCGCTCACCGACGCGCTGAAACAGGAGACCGGCCGCAAGGGCAAGGCGCTGTTCCTGCCGCTGCGACAGGCCCTGACCGGGTTGGATCACGGCCCGGACATGGCAGCGCTGCTGCCGCTGATCGGCCGCGAGCGGACGGTGGGGCGGTTGTCCGCCTGATCGTCATTGCCATGAGATTAGATACTTGACGTCGTAACGTTACAACGTACCATTCACCTCCTCAAGGAGACGCAATCGAGTCGAACACGAACAGGAGACGGATCATGTACGCAGACCGCCACGCCCAGCCGACCCGTTTCAACCCCGGTGGCCTCACCGCCGCCATCGCGATCAACGCGGGGCTGGTCGCTGCATTGATGTTCGCCGGGCCGACGATCCTGCCGGGCGATCCCGTCCGTATCCTCGAGACCACCAACATTCCGATCGATCAGCCTCCTCCCGAACCACCCACGCCGCAGCCGAGAACGGAAGAGGTCGTCGCCAACCGCCCGACCGAAACGATCGTCGCCCCGAACCCGATCGTACCCACGCCATCCACGTCCGACCTCGTCACCACCACGACGATCGTCCCGACACCGCCGCTGACTCCGATCATCGGCAGCGATCCCGGTCCGGTCGTCATCGCGACACCCGCGCCGCTGCCCCCGCTGCCCCCGCTGATCGCGCCGCAGGTCGATCCCCGTTACGCCAGCGCCTTTCAGCCGACCTATCCGCCGGCAGAGCGCCGCGCCAACCGCGACGGCCGCGTCACCGTTCGCGTGCTGGTCGGCATCGACGGCCGCGTGAAGCAGATCGAGCGCGTCACCGCGACCAGCGACGCCTTCTGGCAGGTGACGCAGGACCGGGCGCTCCGGTCGTGGCGCTTCAAGCCCGCCACCCGCGGCGACGTTCCGGTCGAGGCGTGGCGGACGATGTCCCTGACCTTCCGCATGGAGGATGCGGGCTGAGGAGGCGGGCTGAGGAGGCAGGCTGAGGAGGCAGGGGCGAAAGGTCGCCGAGCAGGAGGGGCCGAGCCACCGTCCGCATCTCATGTGCTCCCGCGAAAGCGGGAGCACATCGGGCGACACATGCCGAAGACCCCATCCCCGTAACCGGGCAATACGTGCCCGCCTTGAACAACGCCCCCCCCCGGAAAACGCGCGGGTGCGGTGGCAACGATGGTGGTCGGGACGGGCGGCACGCCACCGCCACGTCAGCCGAACCAGCCCTGCGGCCTCCGCCCGCAACGATGAAGGCAGAAGTCGACGCGCCAGGGCGCCGATCATCCATCCACCACAGACCACTGGCCTAGCCGCCCCCGCCCCCCTACATTCGCCGTCATGCAGTTCTTCAGCCGCTTTTCGCCGGTCCGCGCCTACAGGGACCTGCGCCTGTTCCTCAGCGGACGTCAGCCGTACGAACTCGGCTTTCTGGTGCTGGCGATGGGGGTCACCGGCTTCTTCGTCTACGCGTTCATGCGCAACGACATTCCGCCCGAACCCTATTCCCCGAACATCATCTATTTCAACAACTACCGCGCCGACCGCACGGATGCGCAGATCAAGGCGCAGCAGGAGATCGACAAGGTCGAACAGGACAAGCGCATCGCTGCCCAGAAGGCGCGCGAGGAGAAGTTGCGCAGCCAGTTCAAGCAGGTCGACGACGCGATGAGCAAGTGGGGCCTGTAGCCGACGACGGGCGCTGGATGGGTGTCGCGCTCGCGCTCGGCGAGCGGACGCGCGGGCGGACCTGTCCCAATCCCAACGTCGGCTGCGTCGTCGTTCGTGCGGGCGTCGTCGTCGGTCGTGGCGCCACCCAGCCCGGCGGTCGCCCCCATGCCGAGGCCATGGCGCTGGCGCAGGCCGGCGAGCGCGCGCGCGGCGCGACGGTCTATACGACGCTGGAACCCTGCGCCCATGTCTCCACCCGTGGTCCCGCCTGCGCCGACCTGCTGATCGCCGCCGGCGTAGCCCGCGTGGTGATCGCGCTCGGCGACCCCGACCCGCGCACGGATCGCATCGGCGCCGCTCGCCTGCGTGATGCCGGCATCGCCGTGACGATCGGCACCCGCGCTGCGGAGGCGACGCGCAGCATGGCGGGTTTCCTCACCCGCCAACGCCTCGGCCGCCCGTTCGTGACGCTGAAACTCGCTACCTCGCTCGACGGCTGCATCGCACTGGCGGACGGCACCAGCCGCTGGATCACCGGTCCACAGGCCCGCGCCCACGCCCATCTCGAACGCAGCCGCCACGACGCGATCCTCGTCGGCCGCGGCACGTGGGAGGTGGACGAGCCCAGCCTCGACGTACGGCTGCCCGGACTGGAAGATCGCAGCCCCATGCGGGTCATCCTGTCCTCTCACCCTTCCTCATCCCTCTCCCGGCGGGAGAGGGAGGGAGCATCGGAGGCGCGGAAGGGTGAGGGTGAGCGCGACGCACTCTGGATCACCGCCCCCAACGACATCGCCACCCTCCCCGCCGATCACCTCCTGATCGAAGGGGGCGCCGCCACCGCCGCCGCCTTCCTCCACGCCGACCTCGTCGACCGCCTCCTGCTCTACCGCGCGCCGATCCTGATCGGCGGCGGCAAGCATGCCATCGGCGCCATCGGCCTCGCCGATCTCGGCACGGCACACGGACGCTGGCGGCTGCACGATGCGCGGCAGCTTGGCACCGATCGATGTGAGGTCTACGAGCGCAGCCCATGTTCACCGGCATAGTCAGCGATATCGGCACCATCGACTCGGTCGATCACCGTGGCGATACCCGCATCCGCATCGCCACCGCCTACGACACCGACACCGTCGACCTCGGCGCGTCGATCGCCTGTTCGGGTGTCTGCCTCACCGTCGTCGACAAGGGACCGGCATGGTTCGACGTGCAGGTGTCGGGCGAAACGATCAGCCGCACCGCACGTGACCAGTGGACCGCGGGCCGCAAGCTCAACCTCGAACGCGCGATGAAGCTGGGCGACGAACTCGGCGGCCATATCGTCACCGGCCATGTCGACGGCATCGCCGAAGTGCTGTCGATCGTGCCTACAGGCGAATCGCATCGGATCGGCTTCGCCGTCCCCGCCGCGCTCGCGCCCTTCATCGCGCCCAAGGGCTCGATCACGATCGACGGCGTGTCGCTCACCGTCAACACGGTCGAGGATCGCGGCGATACGACGCACTTCACCGTGAACCTGATCCCCCACACCCAGGCGGTCACCACGCTCGGCACCCTGCAACAGGGCCAGGCAGTGAATATCGAAATCGACGTCCTCGCCCGCTATCTGCAACGCATGGAGCATTACCGTGGCCGCTAAGCCGGAACTCGCCCGCCTGAGGCACGCCTTCCTGTCGTCGCCCGAAGAGATCATCGACGAGGCGCGTAACGGCCGGATGTTCATCCTGGTCGACGACGAGGATCGCGAGAACGAAGGAGACCTGGTGATCCCGGCGCAAATGGCGACGCCCGAAAAGATCAACTTCATGGCCAAGCACGGCCGCGGGCTGGTCTGCCTCGCGCTCACCAAGTCACGCGTCGAGGAACTCGGCCTGTCGCTGATGAGCCGCAACAACGGCACCCGTTACGAAACCGCCTTCACCACCTCGATCGAGGCGCGCGACGGCGTCACCACCGGCATCTCCGCCGCCGACCGCGCGCGCACCGTCGCGGTGGCGATCGATTCGTCCAAATCGCGCGACGAGATCGTGACGCCCGGCCACGTCTTCCCGCTGGTCGCGCGCGACGGCGGCGTGCTGGTGCGCACCGGCCATACCGAAGCGGCGGTCGACGTGTCGCGGCTCGCCGGCCTCAACCCCTCGGGCGTGATCTGCGAGATCATGAACGAGGACGGCACGATGGCGCGCCTCGACGACCTCGTCACCTTCGCGCAATTCCACAATCTCAAGATCGGCACGATCCGCGATCTGATCGCCTATCGCCGCCGCTACGACCATCTCGTCGAAAAACGCGCCGAAGCCCGCTTCGTCAGCGAATGGGGCGGCGAATGGACCGCGCTCACCTATTGGAACAAGGCGACCGGCAGCGAACAGATCGCGCTGGTCAAGGGCAAGGTCGATCCCGCCAAGCCGACGCTCGTCCGCATGCACGCGCTGTCCCCCTTCGCCGACATCTTCGGCGAGGGCGGCGACCGCGCCGGCCTGCTCCGCCGCTCGATGGAGATCATCGCGGACGAAGGCGCCGGCGTCATCGTCGTCATCAACCGCCCCCGCCCCGACCAGTTCACCGTCGCGCTGCAGGCGAAGGCCGGCACGCTGCCGAAGGAGGACATGGAAGAGCTGCGCGATTACGGCGTCGGCGCGATGATCCTGACCGAATTGGGCGTCGAGGAAATGGTCCTCCTTACCAACACCCACCACACGCTGGTCGGCCTCGACGGCTACGGCCTGTCGATCGTCGGCGAACGCGCGATCGAAACGCCGGAAGATACGGGAGCCTGACATGGCGCATATCCTCATCGTCGAAGCGCGCTTCTACGACCATCTCAACGACATGCTCGTCGCCGGCGCCCGCGCCGCGATCGAGGCGGCGGGTCACACCCACGACACGATCACCGTGCCGGGTGCGCTCGAGGTGCCGGGCGCGATCGCCCTGGCGGCGGACAGCGACCGCTACGACGCCTTCGTCGCACTGGGCGTCGTGATCCGCGGCGAAACCTATCATTTCGAGATCGTCTCCAACGAGAGCGCGCGCGGGATCATGGCGCTGACGCTCGACGGCCTCGCGATCGGCAACGGCATCCTGACCACGGAAAACGAAGCGCAAGCCATCGTCCGCGCCGATCCGGGCCAGCTCGACAAGGGCGGCGGCGCGGCTCAGGCGGCACTGGCGATGCTGGCTTTGCGCGAGAGTATGGGCTGACGTAACCGGGCTTCATCATTCACGCGAAGCCGCAAAGACGCGAAGAGAAGGTTGGTTCGCGCGGAGACGCGGAGACGCGGAGAAGAAGAGGGGTGGCGGCGCAGCCTCTCTCCTAGCGCAACGGCGATACCGGGATCGACGGCCGAATGGTCTGCCGAAGGCGAGGCAAGCGCGACACCTCCGCGTCTCCGCGTCTCCGCGCGAACCAACCTTCTTCTTCCTTCGCGTCGTCGGGCCTTCGCGCGAACCAACCTTCTTCCTCGCGCTTGCCCGAAAACACCCCCACCTCCGCATACCAAAAAAAGACCCGGTACGTCGCCGCACCGGGTCAAGGTCGTCCGCAGGAGGAACGTCGTGGGGAGCGGGGATCTGCTGCCCCCGCGCCCGATCTTCAAATCAGTTGTAGGCGCGCTCGCCGTGCTCGCCGAGGTCGAGGCCTTCCTGCTCGACTTCGGGAGCGACACGCAGGCCGGTGATCGCCTTGGCGATGAGCATCGCGATGACGGTGCCGATCGTCGCCCAGATGATGGTCACCACCACCGCCTCGACCTGAACCAGCAGCTTCGCGCCCATCGCGTAATCCGCAGCCCCCGGCCCGCCGAACGACGGGGCGTAGACGATGCCGGTGCCGATCGCGCCGACCATGCCGCCGATGCCATGGACACCGAAGGCGTCGAGCGCGTCGTCATAGCCCAGCTTCGGCTTCAGCACGGATACCGCGAAGAAGCAGACCAGAGATGCGACCGCACCCAGCACGATCGCGCCGAACGGACCCGAGTTGCCCGCTGCCGGCGTCACCGCCACCAGACCGGCGACGATGCCCGAACAGAAGCCCAGCGCCGATCCCTTGTGACCGCGCAGGCGCTCGGCCAGCATCCAGAACAGCGCACCGCTGGCGGTGGCGACGAAGGTGTTGATCATCGCCAGACCCGCCGAGCCATTGGCCTCCAGCGCGGAACCGGCGTTGAAGCCGAACCAGCCCACCCACAGCAGGCCGGTGCCGACCGCGGTCAGCGTCAGCGAATGCGGCGGCATCGGCGTCGTCGGATAGCCCATGCGCTTGCCGAGCATGATGCTCGCCACCAGCGCCGAGACACCGGCGTTGATGTGCACCACGGTGCCACCGGCGAAATCGAGCGCGCCCGCCTTGAAGAAGAAGCCCGACGAGGCCCAGACCATGTGCGCGATCGGGAAATAGACGATCGTCAGCCACACCGCGGCGAACGCCATCACCGCGGAGAACTTCATCCGCTCGACCACCGAACCCAGCACCAGCGCGATCGTGATCGCAGCGAAGGTCATCTGGAAACAGATGAAGACATATTCGGGGATCTCGACACCCGCGGTGAAGGTCGCCGCCTGCGATGCCGGCGTCACACCCTTCAGGAACGCCTTGTCGAGGCTGCCGATCACGTTGGACAGGCCGCTGGTCAGGTCCGGCCCGAACGCCAGGCTATAGCCGTACATCACCCACAGCAGCATCGCGAGGCACGCGACCGCGCCGATCTGCGTCATCGTCGACAGCATGTTCTTGGAACGGGTAAGACCGCCGTAGAACAGCGCGAGGCCGGGCAGGATCATCATCATGACGAGGACCGTGGAGGTCATCATCCAGGCGGTGTCACCCTTGTTGACGGTCGCCACGACCGGCGCGGCAGCCGGCGGCGCCTGCAATGCGGCGTCCTGCGCCCAGGCGGGCATGGCGGCGAACGCGAGGGCGGTCAGCCCTGCAGCGCCCGCGATCTTAAGTGCGTGCTTCATCGATTCCCCCCTCACAGCCTCAAAGCGCCGAATCGTCGGTTTCGCCGGTGCGGATGCGCACCGCCTGTCCGACATCGAGCACGAAGATCTTGCCGTCGCCGATCGCGCCGGTGTTCGCGGATGCCTGGATCGCCTCGACCACCCGGTCGGCGAGGTCCGCGGCGCAAACCACCTCGATCTTGATCTTGGGCACCATGTTGGTGCTGTATTCGGCGCCGCGATAGATTTCGGTCTGGCCCTTCTGCCGGCCGAACCCCTTGACCTCGGTAACCGTCATTCCCGCCACGCCCAACGTGGTGAGCGCTTCCCTCACCTCGTCCAGTTTGAACGGCTTGATGATCGCAATAACCAGCTTCATCCCTGCCCCCTCGATTGTCCGAAGGGCGGCATCGCAACCATCGTGCCAGTTGCGAAACGACGGGTTCAGGCGGGACAAAGCGCCCGAAGCAGACCCATTAACGATAGAATAATGAGCAGCCTGCCGCCGCTGCCTTAAATTTCAGCAGCAGCGACGATCGCCTGCGCGGCGGACAGGTCGTCCTCGTCCACCATCACCCGCACCGGGATCAGCAGGTAACTGCCGTCGGCGATGCTCGATCCGCCATCGAACGCGATCGCATCCATCCCCTCCGCATCCAGCCGCCCGACGATGATGTTGGCAAGGTTGCGGTCATACCGCCCGAGTTCGACGAGGCTCATACGGCTCTCCATTGACGCGCACAGCTCATGCGCATAGTTTCTCTGCATGAAGCACGATCCGATCGCGTCGGGCAAGCGGAAGCCTGTGAATGTCTCGCTGGATACGGGGATCGTCGCCGTTGCCCGCGAGCATGGCCTCAATCTCTCGCAGATCAGCGAGGCGGCAATACGTCAGGCTGCAAAGGTCGAGATGGAGCGGCGTTGGAGGGAAGAGAATAAGGACGCGATCGAGGGGTGGAATCGATGGTATGAGAAGAACGGCCATCCGCTCGACGCCTATCGTCTGTTCTGATGGCGCAATTCGACGTCTATCTGCTGCGGGACACGACGTACGTCGTCGACGTGCAGTCGCCGCTTGCCTCGGTTCACGCCACCCGCCTCGTGATACCCTTGATCGCGCCGGACGCGGATGCAAGCCCGACGAGCCGGCTCAACCCCCTATTGACGCTCGATGGGCAACAATGGGTGCTCGCCACCCACTTTGCCTCGACGGTCGATGCCAGCACGCTGAAGGCACCCGTCGCATCGCTCGCCCATGAAGAATGGGCGATCAAAGGCGCGATCGACTTCCTGACGGGCGGCTTCTAACCCGTCGCCGTCCCGCCCACCGTCAGCCCATCGACCAGCAACGTCGGCTGCCCCACGCCCGCGGGCACGCTCTGCCCGCCCTTGCCGCAGACGCCGATGCCCTCGTCGAGCGCAAAGTCGTTGCCGATTCCGGTCACCTTGGTCAGCACCGTCGGCCCATCGCCGATCAGCGTCGCGCCCTTGATCGGCGCGCCGATCCTGCCGTTCTCGATCAGATACGCCTCGGTGCACGAGAACACGAACTTGCCCGACACGATATCCACCTGCCCGCCGCCGAAGCTCTTGGCGAAGATACCCCGCTTGACGCGCGACAGCAGTTCGCCCGGATCGTCGTTGCCGCCCTTCATGAACGTATTCGTCATCCGCGGCATCGGCGCGTGCGCGAAGCTCTCGCGCCGGCCATTCCCCGTCGGCGCGACACCCATCAGCCGCGCATTCAGCCGATCCTGCATATAGCCCTTCAGGATGCCGTCCTCGATCAACACCGTCTCAGACGTCGGCGTACCCTCGTCGTCGATCGACAGCGACCCGCGCCGGTCCTGGATCGACCCGTCGTCCACCACCGTCACGCCCGGCGCGGCAACGCGCTCGCCGATCCGCCCCGAGAAGGCGCTCGTCCCCTTGCGGTTGAAATCGCCCTCCAGCCCATGGCCGATCGCCTCGTGCAGGATCACGCCCGGCCAGCCCGGCCCGAGCAGCACGGTCATCTCGCCCGCCGGCGCCGCAACCGAATCGAGATTGACCAGCGCCTGCGCCAGCGCCTCGTCGATCCCGCGGTTCCAGATCGCCGCATCGAACAACCGGTCGTACAGATAGCGCCCGCCGATTCCGAACGTCCCCGTCTCGCGCCGGCCGTTCTGCTCGACGACGATCTGGATGTTGAGCCGCACCAGCGGCCGCACGTCGGTCGCGACGAAGCCATCGGGCCGCACCACCTCGACCACGCTCCACGTACCCGACAGCCCGACCGAAACCTGCGCCACCCGCGGATCGCGCGCGCGCGCCGCCGCGTCGATCGTCTGGCACAAATTCACCTTGTCGGCGAACGGCACCAGATCGAGCGGATCGGCGTCGGTGTACAGATGCCGGTTGTTGCCCTGCGGCGGTGGTGCCTTGGCGCTCGTCGTCGGATCAATCAGCGCCATCGTCTCGCCCGCGCGCTTGATCGCGGCTTCCGACAATTCGTTGGCATGCGCAAATGCGGTCATCTCGCCCGACACCGCGCGCAGGCCGAAGCCCGCATTGGTGTCGTAGCTCGCCGTCTTCAACCGGCCATCGTCGAAGCCGAACGCCTCCGCCCGGCGATATTGCAGGTACAATTCGCCGTCGTCGGCTTTACCGAGCGCATCGGCGGTCAGGCGGAGGGCGGCGTCCGGCGACAGGGCGTCGCGGTACAGGAACGAGCGGGGATCGGCAGCGCCAAGGGACTGTGGGGTCATGCCGCCAATATAGGCGCGTTAAACGCTCGCGCCATCCGGATGATCGGGCAGTTTCGATTGATCCGCTCCATCGGCGGGGCCACCGATCAGCACGAAGCGCCGATCGCAATAGCCGCAATCGACATAGCCCTCTTCGTCGATCTGCAAAAACACCCGCGGATGGCCGAGCGCGGCCCCGCCGGGAATGTCGGTGGCGCCGTCGCAGGCGACACGGCGCTGGGATACGCGGACGGTTTCGGGCGGCGGGATCATGGCCGTGCGGATAGCAAGGCGCGGCACCCTCTTCAATCCTTCCCACTCACACCTTCTTCGTCATTGGTGGTGCCGCCACTTGCGCCGCCTAATGATAGGCGTATTCCGCAGGCCATGACCGAGGCCGCGATCCGCATCCAGAACCTCTGCAAGACCTATCAGGGCGGCAAGCGCGCGCTCGACGGGGTCAGCTTCGACGTGCCGAGAGGCCAGATTTTCGGCCTGCTCGGCCCCAACGGCGCGGGCAAGTCGACGCTGATCAACATCCTGGCGGGGCTGGTCAACAAGACCGACGGCAACGCCGAAATCTGGGGCTTCGACATCGACGCCCACCCGCGCAACGCCAAGGCGTCGATCGGCATCGTCAATCAGGAGATCCTGTTCGACCCGTTCTTCACGCCCATCGAGACGCTCAACATCCAGGCCGGCCTGTACGGCGTCCCCAAGGCCGAACGCCGCTCGATGGAGTTGCTCCGCGCGGTGCATCTGGAGGACAAGGCCAACGCCTACGCCCGCACCCTGTCGGGGGGCATGAAGCGACGGCTGATGGTGGCCAAGGCAATGGTCCACTCGCCCCCCGTCCTCGTCCTCGACGAACCGACCGCCGGCGTCGACATCGAACTGCGCCAGCAACTCTGGGCCTACGTCCGCGAACTGAACCAGGCCGGCGTCACCGTGGTCCTCACGACGCACTATCTCGAAGAAGCGGAAGAACTCTGCGACCGCATCGCGATCATCAACCACGGCAAGCTGATCGCCAACGAACCGACCCGCGAACTCGTCGGCAAGGCACAGGAAAAGGTCGTCGCAGTGACCGTCGATCGCGACGTCGCGACGCTCCCCGACAACGCCTGCTTCGGCAAGATCGTGCTCAAGGGCGCGCGCACGCTGGAAATCACCTACGCCAAAGATCGCGTCAACGCCGGCGAAGTGTTGGCGGCAGTCCAGCACGACGGCTTCGGCATCGTCGACGTGACGACGAAGGAGCCGGACCTGGAGGACGTATTCCTGAGCCTGACCCGCGCCTCCAACGTCTAGCCCCCCCCCCACAACAACCACCTGTCCTACACACTGCCATCTGTGCCACAGCATCCCTATGCACCGGCTCCAGACCCTCGCCACCCCTCCGCACACGTCATCTCGCGAGGAGTGTTTCCGACCGGCACGTACCGTCAACTTCGGCAACTTCCGCGGACCTCGCCGATGACCGACTCGGCCCACACCAGCGATGTCCTCATCGTCGGCTCCGGCGCGGCCGGCCTCACCGCGGCGCTCAATCTCGCGGACCGGTTCAAGGTCACCGTCCTCGCCAAGGGCGCGCTCAACGAAGGGTCGACCGCCTGGGCGCAGGGCGGGATCGCCGCCGTCCTCGAACCCGGCGACACGTTCGACAACCATGTCGAGGATACGATGGTCGCCGGCGCAGGCCTCAACGACCGCGATATCGTGGAGTTCGTCGTCGAGGGCGCCCCCGCCGCGATCGAACGGCTGACCAAACTCGGCGTCCCCTTCGCCACCGAGGGAAACGCCCTCCACCTCACCCGCGAAGGCGGCCATTCGCATCGCCGCATCGTCCACGTCGCCGACGCCACCGGCTGGGCGGTGCAGGAGGCGCTGCAACGCGCCGCCGAGGCGCATCCCAACATCACCCTCGTCCCCGATCAGGTCGCGATCGACCTCGCCACCAGCCGCCATGAACAGCGCTATTCGGGCGCCGGCAACGTCTGGGGCGTCTATGCGGTCGACCGCAACACCGGCCACGTCGCGCTCTACACGGCGAAGGCGACGATCCTCGCCACCGGCGGCGCGGGCCGCACCTATTTGTTCTCCACCGCCCCGCGCGGCGCGACCGGCGACGGCATCGCGATGGCATGGCGGGCGGGTGCGCGCGTCTCCAACATGGAGATGATGCAGTTCCACCCGACCTGCCTCTACAATCTCGAGGTCAAGAACTTCCTGATCACCGAGGCGGTGCGCGGCGAGGGCGGGCGACTGATCAACCCCGCCACCGGCAAGCGCTTCATGTCCTATTACGACGCCGAACGCATGGAACTCGCCCCCCGCGACGTGGTGGCGCGCGCGATCGACGCCGAGATCAAGCGCTACGGCCTCGACTATGTCCACCTCGACATCAGCCACATGCCCGCCGACTTCGTCCGCGGCCACTTCCCCAACATCCACGAAAAGCTGCTCGGTCTCGGCATCGACATGACGACGCAGCCGATCCCCGTCGTGCCGGCACAGCATTACACCTGCGGCGGCATCGTCGTCGATCGCGACGGCCGCACCGACCTGCCCGGACTCTATGCGGCGGGCGAATGCACCGAAAGCGGCCTGCACGGCGCCAACCGCCTCGCCTCCAACTCCCTGCTCGAATGCTTCGTCTTCGGCGAGGCGTGCGCCGATCATATCGCCGCGCACTGGGACGCGCTGCCCCCGGTGCCGGTGATCCGCCCGTGGGACGAAAGCCGCGTGACCGATTCGGACGAAGAGGTCGTCATCAAGCAGAACTGGACCGAAATCCGCCGCTTCATGTGGAATTACGTCGGCATCGTCCGCACCACCAAGCGCCTCGAACGCGCCAAACGCCGGATCGAGATGCTGACCGACGAGGTCGCCGAACATTATGGCCACTTCCGCGTCACCCCCGACCTGATCGAGCTGCGCAACCTGCTCCAGACCGCCGACCTGATCGTCCGCTCCGCCCTCCACCGCCACGAAAGCCGCGGCCTCCACTACACGCTCGACTATCCCGAAACGCTGCCGGAGGCGGTCGACACCGTCCTGGTGCCATGACGCCCCGATCATTCCTCCCCCGCAAGGGGGAGGTGGCGCGGCGAAGCCGTGACGGAGGGGGAGGCAAGCTTCGAACGTCATCACGTAGCACCTCGCCCACCTCTCCCACCATCATTCGGCTCCGCCCAACGGTCCCCCTCCCCCTCGCGGGGGAGGACTGAGCGATCCCGTGCAGATCAAACGGCTCCGCATCGCCGGCTTCAAAAGCTTCGTCGACCCCGCCGATCTTCGTATCGAGCGCGGGCTGACCGGTGTCGTCGGCCCCAACGGCTGCGGCAAATCCAACCTGCTCGAAGCGCTCCGCTGGACGATGGGCGAGAACAGCGCGAAATCGCTGCGTGGCGCCGGCATGGACGATGTCATCTTCGCCGGCACCGCCACCCGCCCGCCGCGCGATTTCGCCGAGGTGTCGATCCTGCTCGACGCCAGCCACGGCGACGAGCGCGAGGTCGTCCGCCGCATCGAACGCGGCGCCGGCAGCGCCTATCGCATCGACGGCCGCGACGTCCGCGCCAAGGATGTCGGCCTGCTGTTCGCCGACGCCGCCACCGGCGCCCACAGTCCGGCGCTGGTCAGCCAGAACCGCATCGGCGCGGTCATCGCCGCCAAGCCCGCCGAACGCCGCGCGATGCTCGAGGAAGCCGCCGGGATCGCGGGCCTGCATGTCCGCCGCAAGGACGCCGAACAGAAACTCCGCGCCACCGAAGCCAACCTCGTCCGTCTCGATGAACTGATCGCCGAACAGGACACCCGCGCCGCCGCGCTCCGCCGACAGGCCCGCGCCGCCGAACGCTACCGCGCGCTCTCCGAACAGATCCGCGTCGCCGAAGCCCGCATGATCTTCGCCCGCTGGCGCGACGCCGTCGCCGCCGCCGATGCCGCCCGAGCCGACGCGCAGGCCGCCGAAGCGCGCGTTACCGACGCCACCACCGCCGAACACACCGCCGCCAAAGCCCGGCACGCCGCCGCCGAAGCGCTAGCGACCACCCGCGCCGCCGCCCTTGCCGCCCGCGACCGCGCCAGCGAAGCGGGCCACCAGCTCGCCACGCTCCGCACCGAACGCACCGCCGCCGCCCGTCGCGTCGCCGACCTCGCCGACTCCCGTCGCCGCATCGCCGAAGACCGAACCCGCGAAGGTACGCTCGCCGCCGATGCCGCCGCCGCGCTCGCCAGCCTGTCAGACGAGGTGAAGGCGCTCGACCGCGCGATCCTGTCCGCCGCAGACGACGCTCCCCGCCTCGACGCCGCGCTTGCCGAGGCCGAACGCCACGCCCGCGATGCCGAGGTCGCGCTCGCACAGGGCCTCACCCGACAGGCTAGCGAAGCCGCCGAAACCCGTGTCGCCACCGCCGCCCTCGCCGCGGCGCAAACCCGCGCCGACCGCGCCGCTCGCGAGGCCGCCGCTATCGCCCAGGCCATCGCCGCCCTGGGCAGAGCCGCCCCGCTCACCACCACCCGCGAAGACGCCGCCCAGCGCCGCCGCACCGCCGCCGCCACGATCGAGTCCGCCCGCGCCGCGCTCGCCGAAGCCGAAGCCGCCGAACGCACCGCGCTCGCCGGCCGCGACGCCGCCGAAACCGCGCGCGCCACCGCCCGTGCCGATCTTGCCGCCCTCGACAGCGAAGCCGCCGCGCTCACCAGGGCGACGCAGCGCACCGGCCGCGACCGCCTGCTCGACCATCTCACCCCCGCCGCCGGCTATGAACGCGCCCTCGGCGCCGCATTGGGCGACGATCTGGAGGCAGGCCTCGCCGCATGGACCGGTGCCGCCCCGCACCCATCGGACCCCGCGCCACCCGCTGGCGCAGAACCGCTCGCCACCCATGTCGAGGCCCCCGCCCCGCTTGCCCGTCGCCTCGCCCAGATCTTCGTCGCCGAAGACACCGGCCAGCCGCTCGCGGTCGGCCAGCGCCTCGTCACCCGCGACGGCACCTTGCGCCGCTGGGACGGCTTCGTCGCCACCGGTAACGGCGCGGCGGCGGCCGAACGGCTCGAACGCCTCAACCGGCTGAAGGCGTTGCAAGCCGCCCGCCCCGTCGCCGCCACAGCCCTTGCCGAAGCCGACGACGCCCGCGCCGCGATCGACCGCGCCATCGCCACCGCGCGCGCCGCCGCCCAGACCGCCCGCGCCACGCTCAACCAGTCCGAAGCCACCGCCCGTGACGCCGAACGCGCCGAGGATCGCGCCGCCGCCGCACTCGAACGGCTCGCCGGCCAGCGCGCCGACCTCGACACCCGTGCCGCCCGCATCGCCGCCGAACAGGCCGAAGCGCAGGCCGACCTCGCCGCCGCCCGCACGGCCCGCGATGCGCTGCCGGACGGACGAGAGAGCGCCGCCGCCGTCGCCGCACTGACGCAGGCCGCGAACCACCACCGCACCGCAGTTGCCACCGCCCGCGAACGCCGCGCCACCCTCGACCGCGCCGTCCAGAGCAACCGCGAACGCCTCGCCGCCGCACAGGCCGACACCCGCAGCTGGCGCGCGCGCGCTGGCGAGGCCGCGAAACGGATCGCCGACATGGACAAGCGCGATGCCGCGCTCGCCACCGAAGCCGCCGACGTCGCCGATCGCCCCGCCGCCCTCGACGTCGCGATCGCCGCGCAAGAGGCCGACCATGCCGCCGCCCGTGTCGAGGCCGACGCACAAGCTGCCGCCGAGCGCACCGCCGCTACCACGCTGGCCCACGCCGACGACGCCCACCGCCGCGCCGTCGAAGCGCTGTCGCAGGCGCGCGAAGCCCGCGCCGGCACCGCCGCCCGCCTCGAAAACCAGGACCTGCGCCGCGTCGAGATGGGTCGCCTGTCCGGCGAACGCTTCGAATGCCCCGCGCCGGTCCTTCCCGAACGGCTGCATTTCGCCGTCGCCGATGTCCGCACGCCTGCGGAGGAAGCCGCTATCCACGAACGTCTGTCCGCCGATCGCGAACGCATCGGCCCGGTCAACCTCGTCGCCGCGACCGAACTGGCCGAGCTCGAAGCCGCAGGCCAGAGCAACGCCGCCGAACGCGATGAACTCGGGCAGGCCGTCAACCGCCTGCGCGGCTCGATCGGCACGCTCAACCGCGAAGGGCGCCAGCGCCTGCTCGCCGCGTTCGAGGCGGTCGACGGACATTTCCGCCGCCTGTTCACCACGTTATTCGACGGCGGCGCCGCGCATCTCGAACTGATCGATTCGGACGATCCACTCGAGGCGGGGCTTGAGATCATGGCGCAACCGCCCGGCAAGCGGCTGCAATCGCTCACCCTCCTGTCCGGCGGCGAACAGGCGCTGACCGCCGTCGCGCTGATCTTCGCGCTCTTCCTCACCAACCCCGCGCCGATCTGCGTGCTCGACGAGGTCGACGCACCGCTCGACGACGCCAATATCGAACGCTTCTGCGACCTGCTCGACCGAATGACGCAGGAGACCGACACGCGCTATCTGATCGTCACCCACAATGCGGTGACGATGAGCCGGATGCACCGCCTGTTCGGCGTCACCATGGTCGAACGCGGCGTCAGCCGGCTCGTGTCAGTTGATCTAGGCGGCGCGACGACATTGCTCGCGGCGGAATGATGTTGCGGTCGATCAATATCCTATTGCAGCCATCGCCCTTGTCGCTCGCTGTCGCGGAACGTATATCGAACGGATGGCGCAGCTCGACACCCGTGAAAAGCTCGCGATCCTCGCCGATGCCGCCAAATACGATGCCTCCTGCGCGTCGTCGGGCACCGAAAAGCGCAACAGCCGCGACGGCAAGGGGCTGGGCTCGACTGAGGGCATGGGCATCTGCCACGCCTACGCTCCCGATGGCCGCTGCATCAGCCTGCTCAAGATCCTGCTGACCAACAGCTGCATCTTCGACTGCCATTATTGCATCAACCGCAAGAGCAGCAACGTCCGCCGCGCGCGCTTCACCGCGCAGGAGGTCGTCAATCTGACCATCGCCTTCTACAAGCGCAATTATATCGAGGGGCTGTTCCTCTCGTCCGGCATCATCAAATCGTCTAACTACACGATGGAACAGATGGTCGAGGTCGCGCGGTCGTTGCGCGAGGATCACCATTTCCGCGGCTACATCCATCTCAAGACCATCCCCGATGCCGATCCCGAACTGGTCCATCAGGCCGGGCTGTACGCCGACCGCGTCTCGATCAACGTCGAGCTGCCGACGGTCAGCGGGCTGAAGCGCCTCGCGCCGGAAAAGGACGGCGCGCGGATCGAGGGCGCGATGAAGGACGTGAAGACCTCGATCGCCGACAACGGCGACGCCCGCAAGAAGTACAAATCCGCGCCGCGCTTCGCCCCCGCCGGCCAGTCGACGCAGATGATCGTCGGCGCCGACGCCGCGACCGATGGCGAGATCGTCACCCGCGCCTCGACGCTTTACGATCGCTTCGGCCTGCGCCGCGTCTATTACAGCGCGTTCAGCCCGATCCCCGACGCCAGCACGGTGTTGCCTCTGCAACGCCCGCCGCTGATGCGCGAACACCGGCTCTACCAGTCCGACTGGCTGATGCGCTTCTACGATTACAAGCCGCACGAGGTCGTCGCGGCGGCGGACGATGCCACCGGCATGCTGCCGCTCGACATCGATCCCAAGCTCGCCTGGGCGCTGAAATTCCGCGAAAGCTTTCCGGTCGACGTCAACCGCGCCCCGCGCGAGATGTTGCTCCGCGTGCCGGGCCTCGGCGTAAAGGCGGTCGACCGGATCATCGCCACGCGCCGCTGGCGCCGCCTCCGCCTCGATGATGTCGCGAGGTTGACCGTCAGCATCGCCAAGATGCGCCCGTTCCTCATTGCCGAGGACTGGCGCCCGGTCGCACTCACCGATCGCGCCGAACTGAAAACGCTCATCGCACCGAAGAAGCAGCAGCTGGAGCTTTTCGCCGCGTGAGAATGACTCACAAGTGAAACGACCCGGACGCTCGCCGGTTGGGTGAGCCGAAGGAGATCATGATGGCGCTGGCACAAATCTACGCGGACCTGAAGCGGGATCACGACAAGCAACGCGACATGCTGAAGCAGCTTGCCGACATGCAGGGTGCCGGCGAGGAGCGGCAGCGGCTGTTCGAGGCCTTCCGCCTCGAAATCCAGAGCCACGCCGCCGCCGAGGAGGAGTCGCTCTACGCGACGATGCTGCGCGATCCCGAACTGCGCGACGACGCCCGCCATTCGGTCAGCGAACACAAGGAGGTCGACGACCTGCTCGGCGAGATGGCCGACGTGGAATTCGGCTCCGATGCGTGGAGCGAAAAGTTCTTCCACATGCGCCGCCGCTACGAACACCACATCACCGAGGAAGAGGAAGAGATGTTCCCCGCCGCCGCCGAGGAACTCGACGACAAGACCGAAGCCGAACTCGCGACGATCTACGAGGAGCGCAAGCCCGAGGAGCTGGAGCTGGCGAAGGCCAATCCCCCCGGTGGCGACGAACGCGACTGATTACGTGAGGCGGACGCCCATCCCTGCAAACCTACCGTCACCCCGGACGTGTTCCGGGGTGACGAGGTGAATACCCAATGCGTATAGCCGTACTGCCCGCGCCCGACGATTTCGATGCCTGGCGTGACACCGCCCGCGCGCTCGCCGCACAACAGGTGCCGCCAGACGACGTCGTCTGGCAGGTCGGCGACACGCCCGAAGACCTGTTCGCCACCACCCCCGAAGACGCCGCACCAGCGCAGGCGCCCAGCCCCTTCTCCGTCCCCCGCGCCTTCATCGACCTCGCCCGCAGCGTCGTCATGGCCGACGAACCCGAACGCTTCGCCCTCCTCTACACCGCGCTCAGCCGCCTGCGCCGCGAACCCAAGCTGATGGAGGATCAGGCCGACCCGCTGATCCGCAAGCTGGAGGTCATCGCCAAGAACGTCCGCCGCGACATCCACAAGATGCGCGCTTTCCTCCGCTTCCGCGAGGTGCAGGACGACGACGGCACCAGTCGCTACGTCGCGTGGTTCGAGCCCGAACACCATATCGTCCGCGCCAACGCTGCCTTCTTCGTCAACCGCTTCGCCAGCATGCGCTGGTCGATCCTGACGCCCGAAGTGTCGCTCCACTGGGACGGCAAGGCGCTGTCGGAAGGCCCCGGCGCCAGCAAGGCAGACGCCCCCGACGGCGATCCGACCGAAGAGGTGTGGAAGACCTATTACGCCAGCATCTTCAACCCCGCCCGCGTGAAGATCGGCGCGATGCTGAAGGAAATGCCGCGCAAATACTGGAAAAACATGCCCGAAACCGCGTTGGTCGGCCAATTGATCGCAGGCGCGCAGGCACGGGAGAGCGGCATGATCGAAACCGCCAGAACAGCCATCGGCGGCAATGCACAGGCGGCGTGGGAGGCACTGCGCGACGAGGCGGCGACCTGCACCCGCTGCCACCTCTACAAGCACGCGACGCAAACGGTGTTCGGCGAAGGTCCGGTCGATGCGGCAATGATGTTCGTCGGCGAACAGCCCGGCGATCAGGAGGACCTCGCCGGCACGCCGTTCGTGGGTCCAGCCGGGCAGGTATTCAACCGCGCCGTCGCCGCCGCCGACATCGACCGCTCGCGCGTCTACGTCACCAACGCGGTCAAGCATTTCAAATACGAACAGCGCGGCAAACGCCGTATCCATGCCAAGCCCGACACCGGCGAGATTACCGCCTGCCGCTGGTGGATCGAACAGGAACGCATGCTCATCCGCCCGCAGGTGACTGTCGCGCTGGGCGCCACCGCCGCCCGCTCGCTGCTGGGTCGCACCGTCACGATCGGCAAGGAACGCGGTCGCCCGGTGCAGCTACCCGACGGCGGCGAAGCATGGATCACCGTCCACCCCAGCTACCTCCTCCGCCTGCCCGACGAGGCGCAAAAGCAGGACGAATACGCACGTTTCGTGGAAGACCTGAAGCTGGCGAAGGCGGCGTTGGGCTAGCGTCTTCAACCGCGACACGCCTTACCCACGGGCCAGATCACATCGCGCGAGCATCCTCCCCCATCCGCTCGCCCCGCTCCAACGCATCGATCGCCGCCAGATCCCCGTCGTCGAGCGTCAGATCCAGCGCCGCGAAATTGTCGCTCATATGCTCCGGGTCCGCGGCCTTCGGGATCACCGAAAACCCGTGCGCCAGATGCCAGGCGATCACCACCTGCGCGGCCGAGCGCTGATGCTTCTCCGCCACCGCCACGATCGCCGGATCGCGCAACAGGTCGCCGCCCTGCCCCAGCGGGCTCCACGATTGCGTCACGATGCCGTGCGCCTCGTGATACGCCCGCTCCTCGCGCCGCTGATAGCGCGGGTGGAGTTCGATCTGGTTGAGCACGGGCGTCACGCCCGTCGCCTCGATGATCGCATCCAGATGTTCGGGCAGGAAGTTCGATACGCCGATCGATCGCGTCTTGCCTGCCACGCGCAGCTCCACCAGCGCCTTCCACGCATCGACGTACAGGCCCTGCCCCGGTGCCGGCCAATGGATCAGATACAGGTCGACCGCGTCCAGCCCCAGCAGCGACAGGCTCTCGTCCAGCGCCGCCGCCGGGTCGCGCTGCCGATCGTTCCACAGCTTGGTCGTGACGAACGCCTCGCTACCCCGAACGCCATCGCCGACACCACGCTCGTTGCCATAGATCGCGGCGGTGTCGATCAGGCGATAGCCCGTATCGAGCGCGCGCCGCACCACCATCGGCGCCTGCGCATCGGGAAGTTTCCAGGTGCCGAGCCCCAGCTGGGGCATGGTGCGGCTGTCGTTGAAGGTGAGATCGGTCATGGTCGCACAAGCGCCCGATGCCCCCACGCGGTTCCCCCTTCCCTTCGCGCGCGCGATCCGCCAAGCCCCACGCCCATGTTCGAAAAGATCCTGGGCGTCCTCGCCACCTTCACCATCTGGGTGATCTCCAGCGGCGGCTACGTCGGCATCGCGATCCTGATGGCGATCGAGAGCGCATGCATCCCGCTCCCGTCCGAGATCATCATGCCCTTCGCGGGCTATCTGGTCTCCACCGGCCGCTTCGACCTCTATCTCGCCGCGACCGCCGGCGCGATCGGCTGCAACCTCGGCTCGATCGTCGCCTATGAAGTCGGCAAGCGCGGCGGCCGGCCGATGGCGGAACGCTGGGGTCGCTATGTGCTGATCGGGCCGGGCGAGCTCGACGCCGCCGACCGCTTCTTCGCGCGCTGGGGGTCGGCCGCGGTGCTGATCGGTCGCCTGCTGCCCGTCATCCGCAGCTTCATCGCCTTTCCCGCCGGCGTCGCCCGCATGCGGCTGGTGCCGTTCCACGTCTACACCTTCATCGGCAGCTGGCCGTGGTGCTTCGGCCTCGCCTGGGTCGGGCTGAAGCTCGGCGACAAGTGGAACAGCGATCCGCGCGTCAAGGCCGCCTTCCACCGTGCCGACCTGCTGATCGGTATCGTCCTCGTCGCGCTCGTCGCCTTCTACATCTGGCACCGCGTCCGCGGCCTGAAGCGCCAGCCTCAGCCGTAACCGCGCCGTTTCGCGAGCGCGCGCAAATCGTCGTCGCGGGTCGGCACCAGCGCCCGCGTACGACGCTGGACCGCGGCGACGATATCGGGACCCGCGCGCTCCGGTGAGCCGCTGTCGAACGGCGGCTGCGGATCGTATTCGAAGCTGAGCTGCACCGATCTGGCATGGTCCTCACCGCGCAGGATCGCGGTCAGCCTCAATGCGAAATCGATCCCCGCCGTCACCCCGCCGCCGGTCACCCGGTTGCGATCGATCACGACGCGCTCGGCGACCGGTTCCGCCCCGAACAGCGGCAGCATGTGTCGCTGCGACCAGTGGCACCCGGCGCGATAGCCATCCAGCAAACCGGCCGCACCGAGGATCAGCGATCCGGTGCACACGCTGGTTACCCACGCCGCCTCGCGCCCGATTGCCCCCACCCAGTCCATCACCGCATCGTCGGCGATGACGCCGTTCACCCCGAACCCGCCCGGCACGCACAGGATGTCGGCGCGCGGTATCTCCGCCAGTGTCGCGGTGGGCAGGATGGAGAAACCGGCATCGGTCGGCACCGGCTCCAGCGTCTTCCAGACCAGATCGAGCCGGGCGTCACCGAGTCGCGAGAGCACCTGCACCGGCCCGGTAAGGTCGAGCTGGGTGACGTTCGGAAACAGCAGAAAGGCAACGCGAAGCGGCTCGGTCACGGGCAGTTTCCTTCCAGCGAGGCCGAAGCCTGTGTCCGTCGCAAGTCCGCCCGGTGCACCCGCCACGCAAGCCATCCCATCATCGGTATCGCCAGCGCTGCCCACCAATAGAATCCCGCCCATGCGCTCCAGCCGAACCACTCGCTCGGCACGGTGCGCAGGTATCCGTTGGCGAAATTGCCCGCGATCACCCATTGCCACACGGGAAACGCAGTCAGTGGCGGCGCGAAGATATCCGCCGAGGCGATCGCCGCATTGATGGCGATCGAGAGCGCCAGCACCAGCGTCATCGCGGTCCGCTCGCCGCGGCTGTTCGACCGCATCCACTCCGCCGCAAGACCCAGCGCCAGCGGGGCGACCACGGGGATCGCGAACCGGGGCCCGGTCGCATTGCCGCCGTCCCAATAGACATAGGCGGCGTTGACCAGCAGCACGATGGCCGCCACGGCCACCGCGACGATCGCCACGTCGCGGGTGGACCGCCGACGCGCCCAGAACCACAGGCCGAGCGGAGCGAGCACCAGCACAGGCGCCACCCAGATCAAACCCAGTCGAAAGCTGAACAGGATCGATTGCACCACGCGCAACCGCGGCATGCCGAGCCCGAACAGCCCCTGATGCATGCCCTCCCACCCGACGACGCCGGAATAGCCCACGCGAAACGGCGTGCCGAACGCCACCAGATTGTAGAGGCCGAGCGGCACGAGCGCGATGACGCCCGCTGCCGTCGCCGCGCCGATCAGCCGCCACCGGTCGGGACGCGGCCATATTCGCCACGCGGCCCATCCGGCGATCGCCAGCCCGGCGAGCACCGCCTGATGCTCCACCACCACGGCCCACCCCAGGCTCGCGCCGGCGATCATTGCATAGCCGATCCCGCCCGACGAATGACGGGTCCCGCGCATGATCGCCCACAAGGCGACGACGTAGCAATCGGCAACGACGGCATGCCCCAGCACCGTCGTCGACCAGCCCCATACCGGCGTACCGAGCGCATAACCGATTGCCGCGAACAGCCCCGCTGCCGCACTGCCGGTGATCCCGACCGCCAGATCGAACAGCAATACGGCTGCCAGCGCCGTCAGCATCGCCGGTCCGCTCGCGGTCGCCAGCCGGGTTCGCAGCCGCAGATATCGCTCGAACCCCGGGCCTGCCGGCGCCGCCCCGAACGTCGCGCTCGTTTCCCCCGTCGCCTTGCCCGCCAGCCACACGGCGGGCAGCGCCATCAGCGTCATGCCCGGTGGCTTGTCGAGATAGGCGTGACCCGCGAACGCCGCCTTGTCGATCGTCAGCGCTGCGAACTCGTCGATCGTCGCATCGCCGTCCTCGACCAGGCTGACCGCGGCGAACATGCGCGTGGCATTGTTCGCGTTGAGCTCCCAAGATCCGAACCACGCGCAACTGAACCACACCAACGCGAACAGGACGATGCGTATGTCGCGCATGCGTCAGCCGAACAACCAGTGGCCGAGCATTCTGTCGAACGGAAAGGTGAAGAACCCGGCGATGAGCAACGCGCCGGTGACCAGCCCGCGAACGCTGCGCCGGTGGCGCGCGACCTGATGCGTCCGCGCGGTATGCCACAGCAACGGTGCCTGGATCAGCACCCATATCGACAGGATGTGGATCAGGCTGAAGCCGCCGGGATCGGCGAAGCGGATACCGAACGACAATGCCGCCGTCAGCAGCATGGCGGCGACCCAGATCCGTCCGAGTTGCCGATGGCGCGTATCGCCCCTTCGGCCCAGCAGGATGACGGGAGTCAGGGTCAACGCAACGAGGATCGTCGCGATATGCGCCCACACCATACCCGGCACCGCATGCCATTGCGCCTGTCCGCGGGCGAGGGCCGCCGCGACCGCGGCGATCAGGACGACGGCGAATGCGCTCAGGATGCGCTCGAATGCATCGGCCTTCAGTGGCACGGTGCGTCGTTCGATGATCGTCGCCATGTCGTGTCCCCCCGGATCGTCGAGCGCCCCCGTCAGGGAACGCGGGCTTCCTCGACCTTGCGTGCCTGGTTCTCCTTGCGGACGGCACGGGCATTCTGGACGAAGCAGCCGGTCTGGCCTGCCGCACCCACCGCCGAACAGCTCCCCAACGTGCTGACGCCGACGCCGGTGTCGAGCGTACCCTGCGCGCGCGCCGCCCAGCTTTCATTTTGCGGCGTCACCTGGAAATCGCGCAGTTCCTTGGGAACGCGATACTGCTCGCGCGCGCTCCGGCGTTCGCAAACGACGATCTCGTCGCCATCCGTATTGGTCGGGCACCGCTCGTTGCCATACAGCACCAGCACGCCGTTCACCGGTGCGCGCTTGGCGACCTCTCCCGGCGTATTGATTACGGTCGGCCTGGATGCTCCGGGCAACGCGGGCGTTGGCGTGACCTGCGCGGCCTGTTGGGCCAGCGCCGGGCTGGCGACCAGCATCAGTGCGGTTGCGACGATCGTACGCATCGACATTCCTCTCAAATCCTCTTCGCCGCCGCGATCGCGACTTTGCAGCCCAGCCGGATGAATCCGCTCAGCACTGGATAGCCCACCGCCTGTTCGGCACCGTTGGCAAGCGCATGGTCACGATGCTCCAGCTCTTCCGCCTGAAAATCGGCGATCGCGTCGGACAGTTCGGGGTCGCTGGTTCCCAACGCGTCCAGCTGTTCCTGATAATGCTGGTCGATCTCGGTCTCCACCGCCGCGGTGCAGGCCATCGCGGCATTGGGGCCGATCGCCGCGGTGATCGCGCCCAGCGCAAAGCCCGCCTTGTCCCAGAACGGCTGGAACAGTGTCGGCCGCACGCCGCGCCGCGCGATCAGATCGTCGAAAAAGGCGCGATGCCGCTCCTCCTGCACCGCCATATGGTGGATCGCGCGCGAGGCTGGATGCCGGTCGCCCAACACCGCGAGCTGCCCCGCATAGATGCGCGTCGCGCCGTATTCGCCCGCCTGATCGACGCGGATCATCGCATCGGTCGGCTCGCGCCGGTCCCCGGGCTTCCAGCGGCTCATCGCGATCTCCTCATCAGCCACAAGATAAGGGCCGCGCCGCCCAATGACAGGATCGCGTTGAACCCGGCGAGCGAAATGCCCGCCACCGACCATTGCGCGACGTCGCAGCGCACCACCGGCGCCTTCATCAACGCCTCCAGCCGCGCCTCCGGCCCCAGCCCGCGCAGATCGACCGTCTGGGTGCAGGCGGTGAAGCCGTTCCACCAATGATATTCCACCCCGGCATGCGCGACGCCGATCGCCCCCGACACCGCGATCAGCAGCGCGGCGAGGATCACGAATGCCTTGGCGATGCTTCGCTGCGGCACGACGAATGCCAGCACCGCGAACGGCAGCGCGGCATAGTGCGGCCAGCGCTGCCAGTGACACATCTCGCACGGATACAGGTGGCCGATCAGCTGCGATCCCCATGCCCCCGCCAGCAAGGCGGCCGGCAACAGCAGGGCGATCCAGCGCGCCTGCCGCTCGGCGTGGGTCAGCGGGCGGCTCACTTGGCCTTCGGCCTGGTCGCCGCCGCCACCTGCGTCGGCCCGCCCAGTCGCGCGACCGTCTTCAGCGCATAATAGAGCTGGAAGTCCTCGATGCCCTGCTTCTTGAGCTGGTCCGCGGTCATCGCAAAGCGGGGATCGTCCTTGACGTCCTCCTCCAGCACCTTGTTGTCCGCCTTCACCTCGTTGATCAGGTGGCGGCGCAGGTCGGCCTCGCGGAATACGGGACGCGTCTTGAAATCGGGGTCGCTGATCTGCGGCACGCGGATGTCGGGCTCGATCCCGCCCTCCTGCACGCTGCGACCGGACGGCGTGTAATAGCGCGCGGTGGTCAGGCGCAGGGCGGTCTGCGGCCCGAGTTGCAGCAGCGTCTGCACCGATCCCTTACCGAAGCTGCGCTCGCCCATTACCAGCCCGCGGTGATGATCCTGCAGCGCGCCCGCGACGATCTCGGATGCCGATGCGGTGCCGGGATTGGTCAGCACGACGACCGGCAAACCGTGTGCATCATCCCCCGATTTCGCGAAATAACGCTCGATGTCCGCCTTTTCACGCCCGCGCTGTGAAACGATCTCACCACGCTCAAGAAACGCATCACTCACCGCGATCGCCTGCGTCAGCAGCCCGCCGCCATTGTCGCGCAGATCGACGACATAGCCGAGCGGTCGATGGCCGAGGCTCTTGTCGATCGCCATGATCGCGGCGCGGGTATCGGCTCCAGTGCTTTCGGAAAACGTGTTGATGTTGATGTAGCCGACCTGACCGCGGACTTCCCATTTTACCGGCTTCTGGATGATGACCTCACGGTTCATCGTCACCTCGACCGGCTTGTCCTGCCCAGGTCGGACCAGCGTCAGGCTGATCTTGGTCCCGGGCTTGCCCCGCATCAGGCCGATCGCCTCGTCCAGCGTCTCGCCATAGATCAGCTTGCCGTCGATATGGGTGATATAGTCGCCCGACTTTACACCCGCGCGGAACGCCGGCGTATCCTCCTGAGGCGCCACCACCTTGACCGCGCCGTCCTCCATCTGGACGGTAAGGCCGAGGCCGCCGTAATTGCCTTCGGTCTGGATACGCAGATTGTCGTAGTCGAGCGCATCGACATAGCTCGAATGCGGATCGAGACTGGTCAGCATGCCCTGGATCGCGCCCTTGATCAGCTTCTTATCGTCGACCTTGTCGACGTAATCCGCCTTGATCCGGTTGAACACGTCGAGGAACTGGTCGAATTCGCGGTAGGTGTCGGTATCGACCGCCGCCATCGCCTGCGTTGCGAGCGGGATCAGGCAGAGCGAGCCGAGGATTGCGGTCGCGGTAAGCAGCGGACGGGCCATCGAACATCCTGAAGGCGGGAAAACTGTACGCGTTTAGCCTTTTTCTCGAACACTAGCAAAGCGCAGCGACGCTGAATGCGGGCTGACTTTGACCCAACGAGTCCGGGGGCTTCAGCCGAGCAGCGCAGCGATGTCCATCGGCCGGCCGCGACGGCGCAATTCGACGGTGATCCGCGGCTCCTCGCTCCGGCTGGCGATACCCAGCGGCGCTCCGGTAGGCAGGCGCTGGCCGACCACGACCCCGGCACTGGCCAATCCCGTGATAAGACTGGTCCAGCCGTCGCCATGATCGACGATGACGATCGTACCGTAACCCCGGAACGGCCGGGCGTAACGCACCACGCCTGCCGCCGGTGCGACGACCTGCGCGCCGGACGACACGGCAAAGGTCAGCCCGCGCGAACGGACGCCGGCTGCGGATATCTCGTCGAACCCGGTGACGAGCCGCCCGCGCACCGGCAAGCGATAGGCGCCTGCCAGCGGCACGGGCAGGACTGCGCCGGGTGCCAGCGGACGCGGCAATGGCCCGACCAGCCCGGCGAGATCAACCGCCGTCGCCTGAGCGACATCGCCCTCGTCGAGAGAATCGACAAGATCGCGTGCACGCTCACCGAGTGCCAGCGCACGGTCCGATTCGCTCATCGCGCCGCGGACCAGCATTCGACTGCGCTGTCGATGATTCGCCTCCAGCCGCGCCAGCTCGACACGACTCGCTTCCAGTTCGGCACGTCCGGTGCGAAGGGCAGCAGCAGCGACGATCGCGTCATGCTGAAGCGCGCGAGTGCGCGCGATCTGCCGGCGGACCGATTGCGTTTTCGCCTGCACGATCGGCAGTGCCCCACCCAATACCGCGCGAACATGGACGAGGTCGTCGACCGATCCGGGCTGCGCGATAGCGACCATCGTCGGCCGCCGGGCCAGCGCGGTCAGTGCGGCGAGCAGTCGCGCAACGGGGGCCTGTGCCGTACCGAGCGTCGCCTGCTGGTTTGCAAGCAGCCGGGTGACGATCGCCTGCCGCGCCTGGGCCGCGGTAAGCGTAGCCTCGGCAGCGGTGACGCGCGCGGCGAGTGCGGCTTCCTCGGCACGCGCCTTGTCGGCCGCGTTTCGCTCGGCGGAGGCGCGGGCGGCGAGATCTTCTGCCTTGCGCGTGGCAACGGCGGCATCGCGCTTGGCCGCCGCGAGCCGCTGGCGCTGATCGGGTAACGTCTGTCCTTGCGCGGGAATGACGAGCGAAAGAAGGGCTAGGGCCACCAGCGCGACATGCTTGTTGCCCCGCCCCCTCGCTCTCTTGCCCCCCTCTCTTAGCGAGAGGGCACCGCAGGTGCGGAAGGGTGAGGACAGCAGCACCGCCATCGCTTTACCCCTCCCGATGATACGGATGACCCGCCAGGATCGCCGTCGCGCGAAACAATTGCTCCGCCAGCATCGCCCGCGCCAGCATGTGCGGCCACGTCGCGCGACCGAACGACAGCAGCAGGTCCGCCTCGGCGCGCTCGGCGTCGCCGAAGCCGTCCGCCGCGCCGATCATGAAGCGGACCTCACGCGTACCGCTGTCGCGCCAACGCTCCAGCCGGCGCGCGAAATCGATCGAGCCCAGCACCTCGCCCTTCTCGTCCAGCAGGACGCGGATCGTCTGCGTCGCCAACGTCGGCAGCTTGCCGCCGGTGTCGGGCAGCTCGGTGACGCGCGTCGGCCAGACGATCCGCTTCAGATAGCGGTCGACCAGTTCGGCCTCGGGCGAGCGCCCGATCCGCCCGCGTGCGACCACGTGAAGAAGGATGTCAGACCTCGGTGGTCGGGTTGGTGACTTCCGGCGGCAGCGGCTTCAGCGACGACGACACGGTATCGCCGAACTGCCACATCCGCTCCAAGTTGTAGAAGGTGCGCACCTCCGGCCGGAACAGGTGGATGATGACGTCGTTCGCGTCGATCAACACCCAGTCGGCGGTCTGCAATCCTTCGATCCGCACGCTGCGGCCGAATTCCGCCTTGATCTTCTCGGCGAGCTTGTGCGCCATCGATGCGACCTGGCGCGTCGACCGACCGCTGGCGATCACCATGTGATCGGCGATCGACGATTTGCCGGCGAGCGGGATCGTGATGACCTCTTCCGCCTGATCGTCGTCAAGCGACGCCATGATCAGCCGATGCAAAGCTTCGACTTCGGCCGGGTCGGCTGGCCGCACGGCATGGGGGTTACTCGCCAAGGGTACTCCTGGGTTGCTGGGCCGGGTGGCGCCGGTGCCAGTCGGGATCGGCCGCTCGGGCCGCGGTCGCGGAGGTAGGGTCGGGGCGGAAGCGCAACAGCACGAGTGCCGGCAATCTCCACGTCGTCCAATGCTTCGCCTGGCGTGCGGGCCGTTGGAAGCGTCGCAGCCAACCCATCGCGACACTCGCGAGGGCGTCATCGTCATACCCCGGACGCGCGATCACCGCAATCGGCATCGTACGGGCGATCTCACGCCATCCCCGCCAGCGATGGAACTGCGCCAGATTGTCCGCCCCCATCAGCCAGATGAACCGTCGCTTGGGGTACCGACGCTCGAGCTTGCGCAGGGTATCGAGCGTGTAGCGCGTGTGCAGCCGCGTCTCGATGTCGGTCGCCCGGATCGGCGCACGCCGCGCCATGCTTCGAGCAGACGCGAGCCGCGCAGCAAGCGGCGCCATGTCGCGCGCGCCGGCCTTCAGCGGGTTGCCGGGCGACACCAGCCACCACGCCTCGTCGAGGTCCAGCGCGCGGATCGCGGCGAGCGTGATCCCGCGATGCCCGCGGTGCGCCGGATTGAACGATCCGCCGAGCAGGCCGGTTGTCCTCAACGACCAAACAGCCAATTCTCGCACTCTCGAACGCAGATGATCTCTACGGCCGTATCAATAATACGGTCGCGGATCAGGTGAGGCGTATCATTACCGCGAAGGATGCGATGATCGTCGACGATCAGACAATCACCCTGCGCGACATTGCCGAAAAACTGGCTATTATCTCGCGCTGCCCTCAACGCCACGGGGCGACGTCTGACAGCGCCTTCCGCATCGGCAGTCATCGATGTCGCGGATGTCATCCAGCGCCAACGGCGACCGGATTATCCGCGTCAAGCCGGCGCTTGGCGATCATCGCATCGAGCCCCGCCATCGCCGGCTCATGCGGTATGCCGTCACTCCGGTCGAGCACATCGACACAGACCTGAATGAACGCGTCCAAACCGTCATTGCTTTCCGTCGCCCGACGGATCGCCTGACTGCTTATGCCCCGCCGTTGTGCGATACGATCGAAGAGCGCCATCCTCTCGGTTTGAAGCGGCTGACGATTGGCCATAAGACCGATATAGACCGCTTGTCCCGCCATCTCAACTTATCGGCGCACCTGCCCCGTCCCGCGTCCTACCCATTTATACGTCGTCAGCCCCTCCAGTGCGACCGGACCACGCGCATGCAAACGGCCGGTAGCGATGCCGATCTCCGCGCCGAGCCCGAATTCCCCACCGTCGGCAAACTGGGTCGACGCGTTCCACAAGACGATCGCGCTGTCGACGCCAGCCAGGAAGCGTTCGGCGACCGTCGTGTCCGCGGCGACGATCGCATCGGTGTGATGCGAGCCGTGGCGGGCGATATGCGCCATCGCGTCCTCGACGCCGTCAACTTGCGCGACCGAGGCGATGGCGTCGAGATATTCGGTATCCCAATCGGCAGCATCCGCGGGTGCCGCGCCAGTCAGGGCAACGATCGCATCGTCACCGCGAACCACGCAGCCTGCTTCTGCAAGCGCCGTCACCAGCGCTGCAGGCTGCGGATAGCCACGATCGATCAGCAGCGTTTCCATCGATCCGCACACCCCCGTGCGGCGCATCTTGGCATTGACGACGATGTCCCGCGCCATCGCCGAATCCGCAGAGGCGTGGACATAGACGTGATTGATACCGTCGAGATGCGCGAGCACCGGCACGCGCGCCTCGGCCTGGACACGGGCGACGAGGCTCTTGCCGCCGCGCGGCACGATGAGATCTATCGCGCCGTCCGCAGCCAGCATCGCGCCGACGGCGGCGCGGTCGGTGGTCGGCACCAGTTGCACCGCATCGACGGATAGACCGGTGTCGGCGAAGCCCGTGATCAGCGCAGCATGGATCGCGCGGTTGCTGTGGACGGCTTCGGAACCGCCGCGCAGGATCGCCGCATTGCCCGCCATGACGCAAAGTGCCGCAGCGTCCGCAGTGACGTTGGGGCGCGATTCGTAGACGATGCCGATCACGCCGATGGGCACGCGGACGCGCGTGAGCGCAAGGCCATTAGGCCTTTCGCTGCGGTCGATCGTCCGGCCGACCGGATCGTCCAGCGCCGCCACCGCCTCCACACCCGCGACCATTCCTGCAATGCGGTCGGGATCAAGTCTCAACCGGTCGAGCAGCGCATCGGACAGCCCCCGTCCGGCTGCCGTCGCCATGTCCCGGGCATTGGCGGCGAGGATCACAGGCTCCGCATCGCGCAGACGGGCGGCGGCAGCCCGCAGGCCGGTGGCCTTTGCCGGCGTCGGCAGGCCCGCGATCGCTCGGGCGGCGACCCGAGCGCGCCGACCCATTTCCGCGATCAATTCTGTCAGATGCGCTATGTCGGTCATACCGATCGTTATCATGACAAGGCCCCTCGCGCCACGATCGAGAGCTTGCTAGGCATCGCATATGTCGGGGGATATCGCAGCAGCAGGGGATTTCATCACGGGTGCGCTCGCCGCCCGGTCGGTGGAGCCGCACGCCGGAGAAGGCGCGCATCAGGGTCATGGTGACTTGTGTCTCAATTGCGGGACGAGGCTGATCGGCGCGCATTGCCACGCCTGCGGGCAATCGGCACACGTCCATCGAACGGTCGGCGCGATCGGGCATGAGATCGCGCACGGCGTCTTTCATTTCGAAGGCAAGATCTGGCGCACCCTTCCCATGCTGCTGTTGCGTCCTGGTGACCTGACCCGCCGCTATGTCGCGGGTGAGCGGGCACGGTTCGTATCTCCGCTGGCGCTGTTCCTGTTCACCGTATTCCTGATGTTCGCGACGATCAGCGCGCTGGGCGGCGATATTGCCGAGGCGGTTTCACCCGAAACCATGAGCCGCAACGTGGTGGGCTTCGCCCGCGGCGCGGAAAAGGCGCAGAAGGCGCTCGAGAAAGCCGAGGGGCAACGTGTCACGCTGGCTGCGGAGGGCAAACCGACGCAGGAGGTCGATCGTGAGATCACCGCGTTACGCACCACAATAGCAGCACTGAAGAAGACGCAGGCCGGCGGAACGAGCGATACCGAATTCAAGCTGGCCGAAGCGAAGACTGGCTGGGTGGCGCTGGACCATGGCCTGGAAAAGGCGAACAAGAATCCAGGGCTGGCACTCTACAAGCTCCAGACCAGCACCTATAAATATAGCTGGTTGCTGATCCCGATCTCGACGCCGCTCGTCGCCCTCCTGTTCCTGTGGCGGCGGCGGTTCGGGCTGTACGACCATGCGATCTTCGTCACGTACAGCCTCGCGTTCATGATGCTGATGGTGATTGCGCTGATGCTGCTGAGCGTTGCCGGCCTGAGCGGCGGATGGATGTCGCTGGTGGTGCTGTTGCTGCCGCCGGTCCATATGTTCCGGCAGTTGCGTGGCGCCTATTCGCTGCGCAAGCGGTCGGCATTGTGGCGGACGGCTGTGCTGCTGGTCTTTGCCTGGACCGCGCTGTCGATGTTCCTGGTGTTGCTGACCTTGCACGGACTGACGGACTAATCGAACTCCGGTTCCGTGTCGTTCGGAACTGCCCGTTTCGTGATTGCCCGTCCGCGCAGTCCGTGCCGGAAGGATCAGCAGGGATAGGTTCGGGCCAGAACCTTGGCGTAGCCATCCTTGAGCGGCAGCTTCCGATCGGACGCAGGCAACGCATCGAGGCCGACGAGCATCTGGAGAATGCCGATCTTCTCACCGTCTGGCACGCAGGCGATCGGCTTTTTCTTGCCAACCTTGCGTGCAGCCGATTCCGCGCGGAGTTGGCGCGTCGCGGCGTCGGCTTCCGCCTTCAGCACCTGATAGTCCGGGTTGGTCAGGGCAGTGAAGGGATTGGCGCGTAGTGGGGCCGCCTTCGCCAGGAACGTGCCGACGGTCATTGCTGCGGATGCGGGAGCGGCAAGGCCGAGTGACACCGCACTTAAGATGATCGCGGGGGCTATCAGAACTTTAAACGACATCGGCGGCACTCCTAGGGAATGCCGCCGAATTAGTCGGATATTGCTGACGGGGCGATGAACACCCCGCGATACCGGATCACGCGCCCAACGGAGCCGGAGTCCCGAACGGTCCGCCCGGACGGCGCGTTTTCGGAATCGAAGTTCCGGCGCGCGGCACGCTGGACTTGGGACCCGCCGGATCAGGACGACCGATTTCCTCACCGGCGATCAGCTTCTTGATCTCGTCCCCCGAAAGCGTCTCATATTCGAGCAATGCACCGGCTAGCAAGTGAAGCTGATCGACATGCTCGGTCAGCAACTGCTTGGCACGGGTCAGGCCGCCTTCGACGATGCCCTTGATTTCGTCATCGATCAGCTGGGCCGTCGCATTCGACATGCGGACCGGCTGCGAAGACGAATAGCCGAGGAACGATTCGCCCTCCGGCTGGGCGTATTCGACCGGGCCGACCTTGTCCGACATGCCCCATTTGGTGACCATGTCGCGGGCGAGGCCGGTAGCGTACTGAATGTCGCCCGACGCGCCCGACGATACCTTGTCGTAGCCGAAGATGATCTCCTCTGCGACGCGGCCGCCCATCGCCACCGCGAGGTTCGCGTACATCTTGTCGCGATGATAGCTGTACGAATCGCGTTCCGGCAGGCGCATCACCATACCCAGCGCGCGGCCGCGCGGGATGATCGTCGCCTTGTGGATCGGGTCCGACGCCTGTTCGTGGATCGATACGATCGCGTGGCCGGCCTCGTGATAGGCGGTCATCCGCTTCTCATCCTCGGTCATGACCATCGAGCGGCGCTCGGCGCCCATCATGACCTTGTCCTTGGCCTCTTCAAACTCGGCCATCGCCACGAGGCGCTTGCCCTTGCGCGCGCCGGTGAGCGCGGCTTCGTTGACGAGGTTGGCGAGGTCCGCACCCGAGAAGCCCGGCGTACCGCGCGCAATGACGCGGGCGTCGACGTCGGGCGCCAGTGGCACCTTCTTCATGTGTACTTCGAGTATTTTTATCCGGCCTTCGATATCCGGGCGTGGAACGACGACCTGACGGTCGAAACGGCCGGGACGCAGCAGCGCAGGATCCAGCACGTCGGGACGGTTGGTCGCGGCGACGATGATGATGCCCTCGTTCGCCTCGAACCCGTCCATCTCGACGAGCAGCTGGTTGAGCGTCTGTTCGCGTTCGTCGTTGCCGTTGCCGAGGCCGGCACCGCGATGGCGACCGACCGCGTCGATCTCGTCGATAAAGACGATGCACGGCGCGCTCTTCTTGGCCTGTTCGAACATATCGCGGACACGGGATGCGCCGACACCGACGAACATCTCGACGAAGTCGGAGCCCGAAATGGTGAAGAACGGCACGCCCGCTTCACCTGCGATCGCGCGGGCGAGCAGCGTCTTGCCGGTGCCGGGCGAACCGACAAGCAGGGCGCCCTTGGGGATCTTGCCGCCGAGGCGCGCGAACTTGGTCGGGTCCTTCAGGAAGTCGACGATCTCGGTCAATTCCGATCGCGCTTCGTCGATGCCGGCGACATCGTCGAACGTGACCTTGCCTTCCTTCTGCGTCAGCATCCGCGCGCGGCTCTTGCCGAAGCCCATCGCGCCGCCGCCGGTGTTCTTCTGCATCTGCTTCAGAACGAAGAAGGCGATGCCGAGAAACAGCAGGAAGGGCAGCGACTGATAGAGCAGCACCATCCACATCGACGTGCCCTCGTCGGGCTTGGCCGCGATCGTCACGTTCTTGGCACGCAGGTGCGGGACCAGCGTCGCGTCCTGGATCGGATAGGTCCGGAATTTTTCACCGCTCGAGTAGGTGCCGGTGATGACGTCGCGACTGATCGCGACATCCTTCACGGTGCCTTCGTCGACCGAATCGAGAAACTTCGAATAGGCGACGGTATTGCTCGCGCCCGCGCTCGTCGGCCCGTTGAACAACTGCACGAACAAGGCGAGCGCCAGCAGGATACCCACCCATATGAGCAGGCTTTTCATCCAGGGGCTGCCACCATTGTTGCCGCCGTCATTCCCGCCGTTGTTGGGGGACTGCTTGTCGTTGTCGTTCATCCGCTCAAGATAAGCGTACTCAGGTTAATGGCAATGGAACGGCAGCGCGTATTCGTGACGTCCGACGATGATTCCGGGCGGATCGCCCACCCGCCGCTTTATAAAAGTTTCAAAACCCCGATCGACCGACCAATGCGCGGGGCGTATCAGCTCGATCGCCGCGCCGGCGCAGGGCGGAAGCGCCACTCCGTACCTTGCGGATTGACCATCACACCCGCCTGCGTCGCACGCTTGCCGACGGCGAGCGCGTCCAGCAGCGCCTCGATATTCACCGAATCGTTCCACCGCGGTGCGACGAGGCCGGCGGTGTCGATCACCAGCCCGATCGCGCGGCGGGCGAGGCGCCGCGTCAGTTCCCGCGGCAGGCCGTCCACATCGATCCGCACGACGTTGCCCCTGGCGGACGCGCGGCTCGACCACAGCCATGCGACGATCGCCCGGACATCGCCGTCCGCCTCCGCCAGCGCCGCGGCCGACCGTGCCAGTTGCGGCGGACCGAGCCATTCGTTGGCATCGAGCAGGCGGCGGAAACGGGTGCGATCGTGTGCGGGATCCTGGTTCGACGGGTCGTCGACGAACGGCACCTCCGCGCGCCGGACGATCGCCCGCAATTCGGCACGACGCCATTCAAGCAGCGGCCGGATGACCGTGACGCCGTCGATCGTCGCGCGCGGTCGCACGCCCGCCAGCCCCGCGATGCCCGACCCGCGGGCGGCACGCATCAGGAAGGTTTCGGCCTGATCGTCGACGTGATGCGCCGTGGCCAGCACCTCCGCACCCGTCTCGCACGCATGCGCGGCGAGCAAAGCGTATCGGGCGGTCCGCGCCGCCGCCTGAATGCTGGCACCGGCGATCGGTTCGGCGGGGGTTAGAATCGCATGCGGCACGCGCAGCATCGCGCAATGCGCGGCAACCATCGCCGCCTCGTCCGCCGCAGCCTCGCGCAGGCGATGATCGACCGTCACCGCCTGAACCCGCCCCGCGAACGTCGCGGCGGCGAGCGTCAGCATCGCCATGCTGTCCGGCCCGCCGGATACGGCGAACAGCGTCGGTCCACGGGGCTCGTGCCCCAGCGTCCGGATCAGGTCCTGATGGAAACGTTCCGCCTGTCGGGCGAACGGTTCACTGGCATTTGGCGGCGGTGCGGCCCTTTTCGACATCGGCCTTCATCTGTCCGGAGATCTTGGTGGCATAGACATCGGTCAGCTCGCCGTACACCTTGCAGGCGTCGGCAGGCTTGTTGAGCTTCATCAGCGATTGCGCGAGATAATACAGGCTGTCCGGCGCCCGCTCCCCGTCCGGCATCTTCTTGTAATTGTCGTAGAACGCCATCGAGGCGAGGCTCGGCTTGCCTTCATCCAGATAGGCGCGACCCAGCAGATTCTGCGCGAAGCTGGCGCGGCGGTGCTTGGGATAGGCCGCGACCATCTTCTTCAACTGCGCCTCGGCCTGCGGATATTGCTTCGCCGCCCACAGGCGGTAGCCATAGGTATATTCATCCTCGGGCGTGTCACCTGTGGCGGGCTTTTCGACGCCAGCGACCGCAACCGGGGCAGCCGCAACATCCTCGGCGGCGGGCCGCGACGCGGTCGCCGTGGGCCGGGACGTCGTCGTGCGCGGGGGGCGACCGGTGGTGCTGGCCGTCGCGCCGCTTGCGGCCGCATCGTCGCCGAGCGGTGTCGACGGCGTGGTCGTCGCCAGCGCGGGCGTCGCAGCGAGGCCGGCGAGCTTCGCATCGGTGCCGCGCTTGTACGCGTCGAACTGGTCCTGCAACTGGCGAAGCTTGTAGCCGGTTTGTTCGATCTGGTCGGTCATGCCGGCCATCTGCTGTTCCAGCGCGGTGACGCGGCTGGTGACATCGGCGACCGCGCTGGTCGCGGGAATGCCGCCGGCCTGCTGCGGCGCATCGGGACGGGTGATCTCGGGCTGAAGATATTGGCCGCCGCCTCCCGGGAACACCTTGCGCTGCACCGCGCGCATTTCGCTTTCGAGCTTGCCGACGCGGCCCTCGACGTTGCTCTGCGCCAGCGCAGCGGCCGGAACGAGAGCGGTTGCGGCGGCGAGCGCCCAAATGATCGTACGCATGGTCAAGGCACCCCCCGGCGCGTGGTTGGTTAATGGCACGCCGTCATAGCTGCATCCGGCCACCTGTCGCCAGCCTTAAGGCGCGGAAGAATTTACCGTAGCCGCCGGTTCTTGCGACGACTGGAGGTTGGCACGCTGCGTCCCGGTCAATGCGGGACGCGTGTCGCGCCGGCTGGTGCGCGCGCCGCTGCTCCCGCCGGTCGAGCGATCGACGCCGGTATCACCCGCCACGCCGGGGCTCGACGTGGCGGCGGCCGCCGGCTGGCCGGACAGGCGCGCAGCGATCGCCTCGCCACTGACGCGGACGTCCTTGATGGCGCGTGATCCATCGCCGAGCGGTGGAATCGCAGAGCCGTTGAGCGTCACCGCCAACTTGTCCGGACGGCCGACGTTGATCATCGGATTGTTCGCGTTCGCCGGCACCTCGAACCGCTCGCCCGGCTTCATCGTGCCGAGGTACAGCGTCTTGTTGTCCGCATCGTAGACGCGCAGCCACACGTCGTCGCTGGCGGTCAGCACCACCTGGCCACCGGTCGCGGCCACAGGCCGGGCAGCGGCGTTCGGCGTCGGCGCGATCGTTTGCGCGACGACCGCCTCGCTGGTTCCCGGGGTCCGGTTGCCCGGCTGGAACAGGTTGGTGCCGTACCACAGCCCGACCAGAATGAGCACCGCGAGCGCGATGCCGACACCGGCGATCGCGATACCCCGCGACGGCACGCGAGCGGGATCGGCGGTTTCATAGGGGACATATTCCGGACGGCGTGGCCCGAGCCGGTCGAGTTCCGCGCGAATGGCCTGGCCGATCGCGACCTCGTCCGCATCGACGGCGCGGGCATAGGCCTTGGAAAAGCCCATCGCGTAGGTCGGCGACGGCAAGGCACTATAATCGCCCGCTTCGAGCGCCTCCAGATGCCGTTGCGGCACACGGGTGCGCGCAGCCACTTCCGCGAGGCTCAGGCCCCGGCTTTCCCGCGCGACACGCAACCTCTCCCCCGGACGTGCCGGCGGAACAGGGTTCGGTGAGGGCTGGCCGGAATCGACCTCGTCCATTCGTGTCTCCAAGGGAGGGCTGCGGATTGCTGACCGGGCGACATTCCCCGATGCCTTGCTGCAAGTCAACGTGAGCGACGCCCGGTTCGCCCGTGGTTTAGGCCAGATCGACGCCGCTTTGGGTCGCCCAGTCGGTCAAAGCGCCGCGCATGTCGCGGGGCGGACGTGCGATCAGTTCGGCGACGAAGCGGCGCAGGGCGGCGGAATCGAGGCTGCGGACCATCGCCTTGATCGGGCCGATCGCCGCCGGCGTGATCGACAGCCGATCGATACCCAGACCGATCAAAGCCATCGCTTCCAGCGGCCTGCCGCCCATTTCGCCGCACACCGCCAGCGCCACGCCGGCTTCCCTACACGGCGCGACGACACGGCTGAGGAAGCGAAGGATCGACGGGCTGAGCCAGTCGTACCGCTCCGCCAGCCGCGGATTGGCGCGATCGGCGGCGAACAGGAATTGCGTCAGATCGTTGGTGCCGACCGACAGGAAATCGATGTCCGGCAGCAGCAGATCGAGCTGGTCGGCGAGCGCAGGCACTTCGAGCATCGCGCCATAGCGGATCTCCACCGGCAGGCGGCGGCCCCGTGCACCGATCCACGCCCGCTGCGCCTCGAACAGCGCCTTGGCCTCGGCGAACTCCCAGGCCTCCGACACCATCGGGAACATGACGTTGAGCGTGCGGCCCGACGCCGCCTCGATCAACGCGCGCGCCTGCACCTTCATCAGGCCATCGCGATGGAGCGCCAGACGCAGCGCGCGCCAGCCCATCGCGGGGTTCTCCTCGTCCGCATGCTCCTTGTTGAGGTAGGGCAAGGCCTTGTCGCCGCCGATGTCGACGGTGCGGAAGATGACGGGACGATCGCCGGCGGCATCCAGCACCTCCTTGTACAGGCGCTGCTGACGCTCGCGCTGTGGCAGCGTCGCGGAAACGAGGAACTGGAATTCGGTGCGGAACAGGCCGATGCCGTCCGCGCCGGTGATGTCGAGTGCCGCCACGTCGTCGCGCAAACCGGCATTGACCATCAGCGTGATGCGATGGCCGTCCTTCGTTTCCGGCGGCACGTCGCGCAGCGCGGCAAACGCGGCCTTCCGCTTCTGACGGAGCGCCAGCTTGGATTCGAACGCCTCGTCCATCGCCGACGACGGACGGACGAAGACGTTGCCGGCGACCGAATCGAGCAGCAACAGGTCGCCCTCGGCGATCAGGCGCCGCACGTCGCGCACGCGGCCCAGCACCGGCACGCCCATCGCCCGCGCGACGATGGTGACGTGCGCGGTCAGCGATCCTTCCTCGAGGATCACGCCCTTCAGCCGGCGCTTGTCGTATTCGAGCAGTTCGGCGGGGCCGAGGTTGCGCGCGATCAGGATGGTATCCTGCCGCAGTCCCATCTGCGCCGCGGTGCCCATCTGGCCCGACACGATGCGGAGCAGGCGGTTCGCCAGATCCTCGAGATCGTGCATGCGGTCGGCGAGGAGCGGATCGTCGATCTGGCGCATGCGCTGGCGGGTGCGCTGCTGGACGCGCTCGATCGCCGCCTCGGCGGTCAGGCCGCTGTCGATCGCCTCGTTGATCCGGCGCGACCAGCCTTCGTCATAGGCGAACATCTTGTAGGTCTGGAGGACCTCCTCATGCTCGCCGCCGACGCCGAATTCCGCCTCGCGCGTCATCCGGTCGATCTGTTCGCGCATCTTGTCGAAGGCGGCGTAGACGCGGTGGCGTTCGGCGTCGGTATCCTCGGCGACGGTATGTTCGACGACGATGCGCGGCTGGTGGAAGACGGCATAGCCCGACCCCATGCCCTCGACCAGCTTCTGCCCGGGCAGGCGCACGGCGGCGGTCGACTGGGGCCGGTTGTTGCCGGTGCCGGCGGTGTCGATCAGCCCCGCATTGGCGATCAGTTCGGACAGCACCATCGCGACGGTCTGCAACGCCTCGATCTCGACGTCCTGATATTTGCGCTGTTCGCTGTGCTGCACCGCGAGCACGCCCACCGCGCGCTCGCGGCGGATGATGGGGACGCCGGCGAAGCTGTGGTAGCGTTCCTCGCCCGTCTCGGGCTTGTAGGCGAAGTCGGGATGGCTGGCGGCCTCGTCGAGGTTCAGGACCTCGACGTCTTCGGCGATCGTGCCGACAAGGCCCTCGCCGAGCGCCAGCTTGGTGACGTGCACCGCCGCCTGATCCAGCCCGCGAGTGGCGAACAGTTCCAGCACGCCTTCGCGCAGCAGGTAGATCGAGCAGACCTCGCTATCCATCGCCTCGGCGATGATGCCGACGACGGCGTTCAGCTTGGCCTGCGCCGGGTTTCGGCCGGCCATAACGTCATGAAGGCGGGTGAGGATTTCACGGGCGGAGGCGGCGGCGGACACGGGCATTCGCGTTAGCTATCAGACGCCAGCCCCGAGTGCCACGCAACAAAAGGCGCTTGGCGGCGCAGCCCCGCTATCGATCGATTACGGGGCGCGCCGGATGCGATTGTCGGCGCCCGTGCTCAAGACCCGCGGTCGCGCCTTTTCCGGCGCACGCCACGTGATCCTATTGCCGCTTCCGACCACGCGGATCGTGGATTTCGCCGCCAGATCGACCGTCACGATGTTGCCGGCGCCCTGCACCGACAGCAAGGTGCAGGGACCGTTGACGGTGATGGTGTTGCTGGCGCCGTTGATCTGCGCTTCTCCCCCGTCACAATCGATTTCCGAAGCCTGTCCGGCTCCCTGGAAGACCGCCTGTGCCGCGGCGGTCTGCACCCAGCAGCCTGCCGATAGGATCGCCGCCATCGCCAGGATACCGGTGGACTTCGTGGTGGACGGCATGGATCGGCTCCGGATGATGATCGATCCGGACGATAGATCACATCCGGTCCGTCAGCGCAAAGCGGCGACGGCGAGCGTCAGTCGAACAGTCCGTCCTGCGATCCGGCGGGCGGGTTGAGGCCGAGGTGCTTCCAGCCCCCCGCATTCAGGACGCGTCCACGTGCCGTCCGTGCTACCAGCCCGAGCTGGATCAGATACGGCTCGATCACCTCCTCGATCGTGTCGCGCGGTTCGGACAGGCCAGCGGCGAGCGTCTCCACGCCGACCGGGCCGCCGCGATAGATGTCGGCGATCATGTGGAGGTAGCGGCGGTCCATCGCGTCCAGCCCGAGCGAATCGACTTCCAGCCGGTTGAGCGCGCGGTCGGCGGCGGCGCGATCGACGGTCGGCGTGCCGGCGACGTTGGCAAAATCGCGCACCCGGCGCAGCAGGCGGCCGGCGATGCGCGGCGTGCCGCGGGCGCGGCGGGCGATTTCGCTCGCGCCATCGGGGGCGATGCCGAGGTCGAGCAGCCCGGCGGCGCGCGTCACCACCCGCGTCAGTTCCTCGACCGTGTAGAATTGCAGGCGGACGGGTATGCCGAAGCGATCGCGCAGCGGCGTAGTGAGCAGACCCTGCCGCGTCGTCGCGCCGACCAGCGTGAATTTGGGCAGATCGATGCGGACGCTGCGCGCCGATGGCCCCTCGCCGATCATCAGGTCGAGCGCGCGGTCCTCCATCGCCGGGTAGAGCACCTCCTCGACCGCGGGTTGCAGGCGGTGAATCTCGTCGATGAACAGCACGTCGCCGTCCTCGAGGTTGGTGAGCAGCGCGGCGAGGTCGCCCGACTTGGCGATGACCGGGCCGGAGGTCGCGCGGAAACCGACACCCATCTCGCGCGCGATGATCTGCGCCAGCGTCGTCTTGCCGAGACCGGGGGGGCCGAAGAACAGCACGTGGTCGAGCGCGTCGCCGCGCCCGCGTGCCGCCTCGATGAACACGCGCAGGTTCTCGCGCGCCGCCTGCTGGCCGACGAATTCGTCGAGGCTGCGCGGGCGCAGCGCCGCGTCGACATCCTCGGGACGGCGGCTGGCGGAGAGAAGGCGGTCGCTGTCGGTCACGCTTCGTTCCGTAGCGAAGCGTGTCGCAGCGGGCAAACCGGAACGCGCCGCACGTGCTCTCGTTTGTCGGTGATGGCAGACGAACCGCAGAGCATCGGCGATATTCTCGATACGTTGGAAGAGCTTGCCGGCAAGGACGAGCGCGTGTCGCTGGGCGATGCGATTCAGGCGTTCGGCAATCGCAGCTATGGCCCGTTCCTGGTGTTGTTGCCGTTGATCGAGCTGTCGCCGATCGGCGGCATCCCGGGCGTACCGACCGCGATCGCGGCGATCATCATCCTGATCGCCGGGCAGATGGTGTTCGGTCGCAAGCATCTGTGGCTGCCGGGCTTCGTCGAGCGGCGGAGCGTGTCGGCGGACGCATTGTGCAAGGCGACCAACAAGCTGCGCGGGCTGGCGCGGTTCATGGATCGCTGGTTCCACGGCCGGCTGCCGGCGCTGACCAAGGGACCGTTCGTGCGGATCACGGCAGTGGGGTGCATCGTGCTGGCGCTGACCGTACCGCCGCTGGAACTGCTGCCGTTCGCCAGTTCGGCGCCGATGCTGGCGATCGCGGCGTTCGGGCTGGCACTGCTGGTGCGCGACGGCGCACTGATGATCGCGGCGATCGTGATGGCCTGTGCGGCGCTGGCGATCGGGGCGGGACTGTGGGGTTCTCGAGGTGGTTAGTGCGTCGCGCCTGCCCTCACCCTTTCGCCGCCTTCGGCGTCTTTTCCCTCTCCCGGCGGGAGAGGGAAGCAGCGGCATCACCGCGGAAGGCGCTTAGCTTTTTGCGGCCTTGCGCAGCGCGAGGCGAACCAGGGCATCCAGCGTCGCCGCAGGGCCGAGGTCTTCCTCTGCCGCACCGACCGCATTCGCCGCTTCGGCGGGACGGAAGCCAAGGTTGAGCAGCGCCGACACCGCATCCGCAGCGGCGCCGACGGGCATGACCTGCGCCGCCGCCGCCGGACCGAGGGCCACCGTGCCGACCTTGTCCTTCAATTCGCGGACGATGCGTTCGGCGAGCTTCGGGCCGACGCCATTGGCGCGGGCGACAATCGCCTTGTCCTGCGCGGACACCGCGCGGGCGATCTCCTGCGTGTCGAGTGCCGACAGAATCGCGAGCGCGACGCGCGATCCTACCCCCTGAACACTCGTCAGCAACCGATACCAGTCGCGCTCCTCGGCGCGGGCGAAGCCGACGAGGCGGATCGAATCCTCGGCCACCAGCATCTCGGTGTGGAGCATCGCCGCCTCCCCCACCGGGCCGATCGCAGCGAGCGTGCGAGCGGAGGCGCCAATGAGGTAGCCGACGCCGCCGACGTCGATCACCGCGTAATCCACGCCCGTCGAATCGAGGCGGCCTTTCAGGTGTGCGATCATGCGGTCACTCTGGCACGACGGGCCATGCCTTGGGCAGAGGCGAGATGATGCGCATGCGTGATCGCCACCGCGAGCGCATCGGCGGCGTCCGGGCCGGACAGCTTCGCGCCGGGCAACAGCACCGCCATCATCGCCTGAATCTGCCGTTTTTCCGCGCCGCCGGTGCCGACGACCGCCTTTTTGACGGTCGAGGGATGGTATTCGCCGATGTGCAACCCGCTGGAGGCAGCGGCGAGCAGCACGACGCCGCGCGCCTGACCCAGCTTGAGGGTGGATTGCGCATTGGTGTTGCCGAGCACCTCCTCGACCGCCGCGCCGTCGGGACGCTCCGCAAGGATGACGTCGATCAGCGCGGCGTGCAGGTTGGACAGCCGGCGGGGGAGTGCCATCGACGGATCGGTCTTGATCTGTCCGTTGGCGATATGCCGCAATCGGTTGCCGTCGGCATGGATGACGCCCCAGCCGGTGGTGCCGAGGCCGGGGTCGAGGCCGAGGATGATCATCGGGAAAGCCCCTCCTCTTCAGAGGAGGGGTTGGGGTGGAGGACACCCTTCGTTATCCAGCGGGACGGCATGTGGCGGGCGTGGCCGAGGATGGTCAGGAGTACGCCCTCCATGTTGGTCATGACGTCGGTGTTGGTAAAACGCAGGACGGTGATGCCATGCTGATGCTTGAGAAGCGCATCCCGACGGCGATCGTCGTCGGGATCGTGGGTCTGGCCATCGATTTCGATCCCGAGAGCGATCGAAGGGCAGAAGACGTCGAGGATGCGGTTGCCGATCGCGTGCTGACGGCGGAACTTGAAGTCGCCGAGTTGCGAGTTGGACAGGTGGCGCCACAGGCGGAGTTCCGGCTCGGTCGGGTTACGGCGGTTTTGGCGGGCGTTGTCACTCATCTCCACGTATCCTCCACCCCAACCCCTCCTCTGAAGAGGAGGGGCTTTTCTGCTGCTCAGCCAATCCCGTTTAGGGGAAGGGGTTGGGGTGGAGCAGGTCTCACCGAAACCCTACATCTCAGCCCAGCTTTTCCATCACCTCGTCGGACACTTCGTAATTGCCCCATACCGTCTGGACGTCGTCATCGTCGTCGAGCGTGTCGATCAGCTTGAACAGCGTCGCGGCGTCGCCCTCATCGACCGACACCATCACCTGCGGGCGCCACGCGAGCTTCGCACCCTCGAACTCGCCCAGCACCGACTCCAGCGCCCTGGCGACTTCGTGCAGGTCGCCGACCGCCGTCCAGATCTCGTGGCCATCCTCGGACGAGGTGACGTCCTCGGCGCCGGCTTCCAGCGCCGCCTCGAACACCGTTTCGGCGTCACCCGCGCTTGCCGGGTAGGAGATCAGGCCCATCCGGTCGAAGGCGTGGCTGACCGATCCGCTCGCGCCGAGATTGCCGCCGTTCTTGGCGACCGCGGTGCGGACGTTGGTGGCGGTGCGGTTGCGATTGTCGCTCAGCGCCTCGATGATGAGGCTGACGCCGCCGGGGCCGAAGCCCTCGTAGCGGATTTCCTCGTAATTCTCGGTGTCGCCCTTCGACGCCTTGTCGATCGCGCGCTGGATGTTGTCCTTGGGGACCGACTGCGCCTTGGCGGCGTTGACCGCGGCGCGCAGGCGCGGGTTCATGTCGGGGTCGGGGAGCCCCATCTTCGCCGCCACCGTGATTTCGCGGGACAGCTTGGAGAACATGCCCGAGCGCTTCTTATCCTGCGCGCCCTTGCGGTGCATGATGTTCTTGAACTTGGAATGGCCTGCCATGACTGCCTCTAACCGATAATCGCATGGCCTTTAGGCCGGTGAGGCGGTTTTCGCCAGACCGAGCCACACGCCCCTTGCCCCGCACCCCCGCGATACGCCAAACGCGGGAGCAATGACCGTCAGCGTAGACATGGGCAGCGACGATCGCGGCGCGCCCGTGACCATGGACCTCGAAGAACTGCTCGCCACCCGATTGCTCGTCCAGGGCAATTCGGGGTCGGGCAAGTCGCATTTGCTGCGCCGCCTGCTCGAAGGATCGGCGGGTCAGGTGCAGCAGGTGGTGATCGATCCGGAGGGCGACTTCGTCACGCTCGCCGGGCCGTACGGTCACGTCGTGATCGAGGCGGCGGATTATTCGGTACCGGAGATCGCGCGGATCGCCACCCGGCTGCGCGAGCACCGCGCCTCCGTCGTGCTGAGTCTCGAGGGGCTGGAGGCAGAGGGGCAGATGCGCTGCGCCGCCGCGTTCCTGTCGGCGCTGTTCGATGCCCCACGCGAACATTGGTATCCGGCGCTGGTGGTGGTGGACGAGGCGCAGTTGTTCGCGCCCACCACCGGCGGCGAGGTCGCCGAAGAGGTGCGGCGCGCGTCGCTGTCGGCGATGACCAATCTGATGTGCCGCGGGCGCAAGCGCGGGCTTGCCGGCGTGATCGCGACGCAGCGGCTGGCGAAGCTCGCCAAGAACGTCGCGGCGGAAGCGTCGAACTTCCTGATGGGCCGCACCTTCCTCGACATCGACATGGCACGCGCCGCCGACCTGCTCGGCATGGAACGACGGCAGGCGGAATCGATCCGCGACCTGGCGCGCGGCACGTTCCTGGCGCTCGGGCCGGCGGTGTCGCGGCGGCCGATCACGGTGAAGATTGGTCAGGTCGCGACCTCGGCGCGCAGCGGCAGCCCCAAGCTGACGCCGCTACCAGCCTCGCCGGCGGAGAATTTGCAGCAACTCATCTTCGCGCCCCCACCCGAAGAAGCGCCGCAGCTGCCGATGAGCTTCGAGTCGCGCCCGCGCCGGGTGCCGGCCGACGAATTGCTCGACACGATCGAACGCCCGGTGTCGCAGCAGACGACGCTGGCGCCGCTGCCCTACAAGTCGGATGGCGAGGTCGAGGCGATCTACGCCGCCGTGCTGGAGGCGATCGTCGCGGACCGCGATTCGGCGCTGCGCCCGCCATCGGTGCTGTTCCAGGATTTCCAGGTCCGCTGCCGGATGGCGGGGCTGGCGAAACCGCCGCTCGACCTGCCCGGCTTCACCCGGCGGCTGTCGGCGGCGCGCGCTGGCATCTTCGACGTCACCGACCCGCAATGGGCGGAGGCGATGGAGCTGGCCTATTCGCTGCCCGACGACATGATCGGCGCGTTCCTGCTGGTCGCGCGGGCGGCGAAGGGCGGCGAGCCGTGCCCCTCGGACGCGGCGATGGCGGAGACCTACGGCACCAGCTCGCTGGGGCGGGTACGGCGGCTGATCGGATATATCGAAAGCCGCGAGCTGTTCGTCGCGCGGGTCGACCTGTCGGGCAAGCGCTCGATCACGATCCCGCGTCTGGGCTGGACGACGGCGGCAAGCGAGGCGGCGTAACTCCGATCCGACCGGCGATTACCAGATCGCCAGCGTCGCCAGTCCGATAAGCACGCCGGCGTGCACCATCGCAATCAGGTCGAGGTAGGTCGCGAACGGCTGTTTGCGGGTCTTGTGGCGGAACCGCCGTCGCGCCCACAGAGCACCCGGCGACCCGCCGATAAAGGCCAGGCTCAGCAACGTCGATTCGCGAACGCGCCAGCCCCCTGACGCCGCCCGCGCCTTGTCGTGGGCGAAGGTCAACACGGTCAGCAGGTTGATCGCGATCAGGACGATCAGCGGTGCGATGAAGGTCATGACGGCATCATCGTCAACGCCGCTTACGAAAGCATTGCCCCGCCCGTCGTCATTTCGCGGGCGGCATTGGGGTATATTGCGCCGACAGCAATCGCCAGACGCCACCACCGCGCACGGCGACATAGCGAACACGCATCGATCGTGTCGCCGCGACGCCGTCCGGCCGCGTCATGGTGAAGGAGAGCCGCTCCGTCTCGATCGCGAACGTCCCGTGCAGGCTGGTGCGACGATCGGCACGCTCGATCGCCGGTCCCGCCCGCCGCTGGTCGGCGCGATAGAAACCGAGCACCTTCGCCCGATCGTCGACGTCGCCGACCGGCGAGATTTCCTGATAATCGGGTGCGAGCGTGTTGCCGAGCGCCGCCTCGTCGAATGCGGCGCGGGCCGCGTTGAACCGGTCGACCACGCGCTCCACCGAAGCGATATCGGATGTGCCCGCCGCCGTGGCGGACGCCGCGATCGTCGAAAACAGGGCGGCGGCAAAACGATAGCGCATCGGCAGCATCCTCGCACAGGTGAGTTATGCAAGTAATACAGCCGAGCCCGCAGCGTCAAGCCGCCGTCGGATCAGATCATGCCGAGCGCCTGCATGTACACCTCGAGGATCGCCTCCTCCTCTTGGTACTCTTCCTTCTTCTTCTTGCGGATCGACAGGATCTTGCGGATCGCCTTGGGATCGTAGCCGCGACCCTTGGCCTCGGCCATCACGTCCTTGATGTCGTCCGAGATGCCCTTCTTCTCTTCTTCGAGGCGCTCGGCGCGCTCGATCAGCAGGCGCAGTTCGTCCGCTGCGACCTGTCCGCCGCCCATGCCTTCTTGCCGTTCGTCCGCCATTGTCCCACCCCGCCGCGAGCGTCCCGCGGCCCTCATATGATTCGCTGAAAGGATACCGGTCGCGACCGGTAGGGGCGGGCGTCTAGGCGTTTACCCTGTTCGGCTCAACCCCGGCCGGGTTCGGTCATCGCCGGCGGATCGCTGGCCGGGAAGCTTTCGTCCAGCGCTTCGTCGAGCGCGTCATCCTGCGCGTTCAGCTTGAGGCTCTCGTCCATGCGGGCGAGTTGCTCCGGGGTCGCCTCGGTCTGATAGCGCGCCTTCCATTCCGATTGCGGCATGCCGTATATCGTCTCGCGCGCATCGGCCTTGGGCATATCTCCCGCCTCCTCGATCCAGTCGGACAGGCAGTTGCGGCAGAATCCGGACAGGCCCATCAGGTCGACGTTCTGCGCATCGGTGCGGTGGCGCAGGTGGCGGACGAGGCGGCGGAAGGCTTGCGCGGCCACCGCATCGGGCAGGGCGTCGAGTTTGTCGGTCATACGGGTCTTTCCGAAGGTTGATCGCGACTAGATAGGGTCTAGAGGGGGGCGCGGCCATTCCCCAGGAGCCTTTCTATGACCACAGCCATTGCGCCCCGTTCGCGGAAAGTGCGCGTGCTCGCGACCCTTGGTCCGGCGAGCAACACACCCGAGATGATCGCTACGCTGTTCCAGGCGGGCGCAGACGCGTTCCGCATCAACATGAGCCACGGCGACCAGCAGTCCAAGATCGCGGTGATCCAGGCGATCCGCGGGCTCGAGAAGGAGTTCCAGCGGCCGACGACGATCCTCGCCGATCTGCAAGGGCCCAAGCTGCGCGTCGGCAAGTTCGAGGGCGGCAGGACCATGCTCGAAAGCGGCAGCACCTTCGTTCTCGACCGCGACAAGACCCCGGGTGACGCCACCCGCGTCGAGCTGCCGCACAAGGAAATCTTCGCCGCGATCGAGCCCGGCGCACGCTTGTTGCTCGACGACGGCAAGCTGGTGCTGCGCGTCACCGATCACGGTCCCGACCGGATCGAGACGCAGGTCGAGGTCGGCGGCGCGCTGTCGAACAACAAGGGGCTGAACGTTCCCGACGTGGTGCTGCCGATGGCGGCGCTGACCGAGAAGGATCGCAGCGACCTCGCCTTCGCGGTCGAACAGGGCGTCGACTGGATCGCGCTGTCGTTCGTGCAGCGGCCCGAGGATCTGGCCGAGGCGCGCAAGCTGATCGGCGGCAAGGCGGCGCTGCTCGCCAAGATCGAGAAGCCGGCCGCGATCGATCGCCTCGAGGAGATCGTCGAGATGTGCGACGGCGTGATGGTTGCGCGCGGCGACCTGGGCGTCGAATTGCCGCCGCAAACGGTGCCGCCATTGCAGAAGCGCATCGTCGAGACGTCGCGTCGGCTGGGACGACCGGTCGTGGTCGCGACGCAGATGCTCGAATCGATGATCCAGAGTCCCTCCCCGACCCGCGCGGAAGTGTCCGACGTCGCCACCGCGATCTACGACGGTGCGGATGCGATCATGCTGTCCGCCGAAAGCGCGGCGGGTGCGTGGCCGGTTGAATCGGTCGCCATGATGAACTCGATCGGCATCTCGGTCGAAGGCGACCCGATGCACGGCGATCGCGTCCATTTCACCGTGATGCGGCCCGATCCGACGACCGCCGACGCGCTGGCGGAAGCCGCCAAGCAGATCGCCAAGACGACGTCGGCGACGGCGATCATCTGCTTCACCACGTCGGGCTCCACCGCGCGCCGCATCGCGCGCGAGCGGCCATCAGTGCCGATCCTGGTGCTGACGCCGAGCAAGGACACCGCGCGCCGCCTCGGCCTGTTGTGGGGAACGCATGCCGTCCACACCCGCGACGTCGAATCGTTCGAGGACATGGTCGGCAAGGCCAAGCGCATGGCGTTGCGCACCGGCATCGCCAAGGCGGGCGACCGCGTGATCGTGATGGCGGGCGTCCCCTTCCGCACGCCGGGATCGACCAACGTGTTGCACGTGGTGCGGATCATTGGCGATGAGTTGAAGGACTACGTCTAAGCTCGAAAGGGTGCCCCGGAGCCACGGCTGTGCCGTCGCTCCGGGTTCCTGCGTGCGCAGGAATGCTGCGCTGTTATGTGAGCAGGCCCGCTCTTACCTGAGCAGGCCCAGTGTGCGCATGTCGCTGCGCAGGGTCGGTTCGTCGGTGAAGTGCAGCGCGATCAGGCCGACGCTCAGCGCGCCTTCGATATTTGTCGCATTGTCGTCGATAAAGACGGTGCTTTCCGCGCGCAGTCCGAACCGGTCCAGCGCGAGGCGATAGATCGCGGGATCGGGCTTCACCATCTTCTCGACGCCCGACACGACCACGTCGCGAAAGCGGTCGAACATCGCGGCTTCGCGCGCGCGGAACGGTGGCCAGAATTCGTGGCTGAAATTGGTGATCGCGTAGAGCGGCACATTCGCCGCTTCCAGTTCGTCGACCAGGGCGCGCATGCCCGCGATCGGATCGCCGATGCTTTCCAGAAAACGCGGGCCCCACACGGCGATCAGTTCGGCATGCTGCGGGTACAGCGCGGCAAGCTCCGCCGAGGTGTCGGCGAAGTCGCGTCCGGCATCATGCTGGAAATGCCATTCGTGCGTGACGACGTCGCGCAGGAACGCATCGAGCGCCCGATCGTCGTCGATCAGGCGCCCGTAAAGGATACGCGGATCCCAGTCGTACAGGACCCGGCCGACGTCGAAGATGACCGCCGTTGGAACAACGGCCGCCGGTATGACGTCGGCCGCAGGCGTCGCCAAAATGGCTTAGCCCTGACGCGCCTTGAAGCGACGGTTGGTCTTGTTGATGACATAGGTGCGGCCGCGACGACGGATCACGCGGTTGTCGCGATGACGGTCCTTGAGCGACTTCAGGCTATTGCGGATCTTCATGATCGATTCGCTTCTTTTTAGAAATTGACGGTGTCGGTGAAAGCGCGAGCGCCTAAGGGCCGGGGTCGCAATAGTCAAGCAACGCAGGGCGCGTTAGAGCGTTTCAGCAGCGCAACGTATCGCAAAGGTAGCTCCCGTCATGACCATCCGTTCCCTTCTGGCCATCGGCATCGGTGCCGCGACGCTTGCCGGTTGTGCGACCACCGCGCCGCTGCCGCCGACGGAGGTCATCCGTTATCACCTCGGCGAGCCGATCGCGCGCGGCACCGTGGCGGTCGAGCCGCTGTCGGGCGGCGCGCCGGCCAGTCTGGAGTTCAAGACCTATGCCGCCGCGGTTCAGGGCGAATTGCTGAAGGCCGGCTATAGCGTCCCGGCGCAGGGCGTGACGCCCGATTTCATCGCCACCGTCGGCTTCACGCGCACCAGCCAGGAGGGACCGCCACGCCGATCGCCGATCAGCATCGGCATCGGTGGCGGCGGCTTCAGCGGCGGCCGGAGTGGTGGCGGCGTCGGACTGGGCGGTGGCGTCGGCTTTCCGATCGGCGGCGGCGGGTCAACGCAGTTGCTGGTCGCGGAGCTGTCGGTGACGATCAAGCGGCGGGCCGACCAGTCGCCGGTATGGGAAGGCCGCGCGCAGGGCGTCAGCGACATCAAGGGTGCCGACGAGCAGGCGGGCAAGCTCGCGCGGGCGCTGTTCACCGGCTTCCCCGGTCAGTCCGGCCGTACCATCACCGTCAAATAATCGGGCGTTTTCATGACCATCAGCATCAACGCCGCCTTCGACGGCGGCAATATCCGTCTCGTCGGCATCGATGGCGATCGCGTCGATCTGGAGATCGTGCAGGATCACGCCTCGGACTTCTTCCAGTGGTTCTACTTTCGCGTGGCCGGGGCGCACGGGCGGCGGCTGACCTTCCGCATCATCAATGCCGGCACGTCCGCCTACCCCTTCGGTTGGCCGGGATACAAGACACGCGCCAGCGGCGATCGGCGGGCGTGGCGGATGATCGACACGACCTACGACGACGGCGTGCTCTCCTTCGATTACACGGTCGAGGGCGAGTTGGCGTGGTTTGCCTATTTCGCGCCCTACACGATGGAGATGCACGACGATCTGGTCGCCCGGATCGCCGCAAAGCCGGGGGTTACGCATCGCGAACTGGGCGTGTCGCTCGACGGGCAGGCAATCGACTATTTCCGGATCGGCAATGGTCCCAGGCCGGTGTGGCTGTACGCGCGTCAGCATCCCGGCGAATCGATGGCCGAATGGTGGATGGAGGGCGCGCTGGAATGGTTGACCAGCGACGCCGCGGCACCGCTGCTGGCCAAGGCGACGGTGCATGTCGTCCCGAACATGAACCCGGACGGCACGCGACGGGGGCATCTGCGCACCAATGCGGCAGGCGTGAACCTCAATCGCGAATGGCATGCACCTTCGGCAGAGCGCAGCCCCGAGGTGTTGTGCGTGCGCAATGCGATGGACGAGACCGGCGTCGCCTTCGCGATCGACGTGCATGGCGACGAGGCGATCCCGGCGAACTTCATCGCGGGCTACGAGGGTATTCCCAACTGGACCGACGATCACGGCGCGAAATTCTATGCGTTCGGCGATCGGCTGGCGGCACACACGCCCGATTTTCAGGTCGGCAAAGGATATGAGAAGTCGAGCGCCGGCAATGCGAACCTGTCGATGTCGACCAATCAACTGGCGCAGCGGTTCGGCGCGGTGTCGGTGACGCTGGAGATGCCGTTCAAGGATCACGACCCCAATCCCGACGCGGAATTCGGCTGGTCGGGCGAACGCAGCAAGCGACTCGGCGTGTCGTGCCTCGAGGTGCTGGCGACGATGATCGACGAGATCTGATGCATATCCGCCGCGACGATCCGGCAGCGCCCTACGTCGCGGCTTTGCTGGCGCATCACCTGACCGAATTGCGCGGGAATATGGCGGAGTTCGCCTTCGCCCTCGACGCGACCGGGCTGGCGGCGCCGGAGGTGACGTTCTGGACGGCATGGCGCGGCGAAACGCTGGTCGGTTTCGTCGCGCTGAAACAGCTCGATTTTGATCACGGCGAGCTGAAGTCGATGCGGGCCGCCCCGGAGGCGCGCGGCACAGGCGTCGGCCGCGCGCTGCTCACCCATGTCATCGAGGAGGCGCAGGCGCGCGGCTACTGCCGGTTGAGTCTGGAAACCGGCACGGCCGATCTGCACGCGCCCGCCGTCGCGCTATACCGCAGTGCCGGCTTCATCGACACGAATGCCTTCGCGGACTATCGCCCCAGTCCGCACAACCAGTTCCTCACCCTTTCTCTTCGGGAGTCCTGATGCCTCGCCTCGTCCTGATCCGCCACGGCCAGTCCAGCTGGAACCTCGAAAACCGCTTCACCGGCTGGTGGGACGTCGATGTCACCGAAAAGGGTGCGGCGGAGGCCCGCGCGGCGGGCGAGCTGATGGCGGCGAAGGGCCTCGATTTCGACATGACGTTCACGTCGTTGCAGACGCGCGCGATCAAGACGCTCAATCTGGCGCTGGAAGCGATGGGCCGGCTGTGGCTGCCGACCGAAAAGGACTGGCGCCTGAATGAGCGGCATTACGGCGGCCTGACCGGGCTCGACAAGGCGGAGACCGCGGCGAAGCATGGCGACGAACAGGTACATATCTGGCGCCGCAGCTTCGACATTCCGCCGCCGGTACTGGAGGCGGGCAGCGAATATGATCTGTCGCAGGATCGCCGCTATGCCGGCATCGCCATTCCGTCGACAGAGAGCCTGAAGGACACGATCGACCGCGTCCTGCCCTATTACGAGGAGCGGATCGCACCGCTGCTGCGCGAAGGGCAGCGGGTGCTGATCTCGGCGCACGGCAATTCGTTGCGTGCATTGGTGAAGCACCTGTCGAACATTCCCGACGATGAAATCACCGGACTGGAGATTCCGACCGGTCAGCCGATCGTCTACGAACTGGACGGTTCGCTTGTGGCGACGGATCGCTATTATCTGAGCGAACGCTGAGCTTCACCCACCGGGCAACTCAAGTTGCCCTCCCCTTCCTCCCCCGCTAGGTGCGCGCGATGGAATATCCGCTGGTCGGCATCATCATGGGCTCGACGTCCGACTGGGAGACGATGCAGGGCGCGGCGGACGTGCTGGCCGAACTTGGCGTGCCGCATGAGACCAGGGTCGTCTCGGCGCATCGTACCCCCGACCGGCTATACGATTATACGAAGACCGCGGCGGATCGTGGGCTGAAAGTGGTGATCGCAGGTGCCGGCGGCGCGGCGCACCTGCCGGGCATGGCGGCGGCGATGACGCATTTGCCGGTGCTGGGCGTGCCGGTGCAGAGCAAGGCGTTGAAGGGGCAGGATTCGCTGCTGTCGATCGTGCAGATGCCCGCGGGCATTCCGGTCGGCTGCCTCGCGATCGGCAAGGCCGGCGCGATCAATGCCGGACTGCTCGCTGCGGCGATTCTCGCCACCAGCGACGAAGCGCTGTCGCAGCGGCTGCAGGCGTGGCGGCAGAAGCAGACCGACGCGGTCGCCACCGAACCGGCATGATGCTGAAGCCCGGCAGCACGATCGGCATTCTCGGCGGCGGGCAATTGGGCCGTATGCTCGGCGTGGCGGCGGCGCAGCTCGGCTATCGCACGCACGTGCTCGCGCCCGACCGCGAGAGCGTCGCGGCCCAGACCGCATCCAGCATGACGCGGGCGGATTATCACAACCGCATCGTCCTCGCCGATTTCGCCGCGTCGTGCGACGTCGTCACCTACGAATTCGAGAATATCGCGCTGGCGCCGGTCGAATGGCTGGCAGAACGCGTGCCGGTCCACCCCCACCCGCGCGCGCTGGCGGCGGCGCAGGAGCGGATCGCCGAAAAGCGCTTCGTCGAGCACGTCGGCGGCCGCCCGGCGCGCTGGGCCGCGGTCGACAGCCGCGAATCGCTGGAGGTGGCGCTGGCCCATGTCGGCACGCCCGCGGTGCTGAAGACCGCACGCTTCGGTTATGACGGCAAGGGACAGGTGCGGTTGCACACACCTGCCGATGCGGATGCGGCGTGGGAGGCGATCGGCGGTCCGGCGGTGCTGGAGGCGTTCGTCACATTCAGCCACGAATTCTCGATCCTGATCGCGCGCGGGCAGGATGGCGCGACGGTACGCTACGACCCGCCGCATAACGTCCACGTCGACGCCATCCTGCGCACCTCGACCGTGCCCGCTCCGCGCGACATCCTGGATCAGGCGGAAGAAGCGACCGCGCTCGCCTGTCGCATCGCCGCCGAGCTGGACTACGTGGGCGTGCTGGCATGCGAGTTCTTTGCGACCGCCGGCGGCCCCGTGTTCAACGAAATGGCGCCGCGCGTCCACAATTCGGGGCATTGGACGATCGAGGGCGCGGAAACCTCGCAATTCGAAAACCACATCCGCGCGATCTGTGGCCTCCCGCTCGGCAGCACCGCGCTGACCGGGCGAACCGTCGCGCTCGAAAACCTGATCGGCGCGGATTCGTGGCAGCCGGTACTGCGCGAGCCGGGCGCGCATCTGCATCTTTACGGCAAGGGCACGGCGCGCCCCGGACGCAAGATGGGACACATCACCCGCATCGTGCGGTAGCACGCATGTCGCGCACCGTTACTCAGGGCGCGGGAACGAGCGAATCGGTTCCTTTGATCGCGACTGCCCAGCGATATACCGCATCAGCGACGTACATGCGAAATTGCGCCGGATCGAAATAGACCTTTTTCGCACGACCGACACAGACGAGCCCACCGCCGACGATCGATGCTTCCAGCTTGCCGATCAGGTCGGCGCGTTGGGTCCGCACCAGACGCAACGATAGTTCGGGCTGCATCCGGACCAGACATACGGCGATCTCGAAATACCGGCGGTCGACCGGTAAGCGATAACGCGCGAGCGGGATCTCGCGTGCATCGAACCGCCGTTGCACGACCGGATCAGCCGTTTGCGCCCTGGTCATAGTCAGCCCCGGCGCGAAAATCTGGAGAGCGCGAAGGTACATTGCGCCGCGATCATAATAACTTGGATCGTAATGCTTGCCGTCGATCGCGGCGAGGCCGTGCAGCCGCGCGAGTTGCGGGTCCTGCGCGCAGGTCGAACGCAGGCCGACGAAACGACCTTGCCAGAAGCGCTGCCCGGCGCCGTTGATGGGGCCATCCAGTGCCCGGCGCAGCGCGTCGCGCGCCGCGGGCTTCGCGTTGAGTTCCGGCGTGACCGCGCATCGTGCAAACCGCTCCGACATCGCGAAGATGCCGTTGCTGGCATTGGCGCTGTAACCGGTCCGATTGGTGCCCATGGTCCGATGCGTCACCGGTGCCTCGGGATCGTTGAGATCGAGATCCCGCAACCCATTCACCACGATATCGTCGGTGGGCGGTGTCGGCGTTCCGGATACGGCGCCCGGGGTTGTCGGCACCTGTGCACCAGCCGCTGCGGTCACGCCCAGCGTTACAACGCCTGCCGCCCTTACGATGTACCTAAGCGTCATACATCCCGATACCACTGCCTCGTCATGTAGCATGACAGGTCGAGGCCCGCGCGTCGAACATGACCCTGCGACGCGCATCGGGCATCCTCCATTCCGATGCCAGCGATCGATCGGCCGCGAAGCGGCGCCCCGGAAACCGTCACGGCCCGCCTCCTCGTCAGGAGACGGGCCGCGCATGCGCTACGATCGGCGGTTGCCGATCGGATCAACCCGTGCGCTTGCCCGACAGCGGGAAGCTGCCGAACGCGCCGGCGCCGACCGTGCCGGTCAGCGTGTCGCCCTCCGCCGTCGCTTCGCAATCGAGCGTCATCGGCATCGGCACGGTCATCTGCTGCTTCCAGGTGATCGTGTTGCCCGAGACTTCGCCGGTCACGTCGCTCGAGCCCATCGCACCCGATGCGGTGCCGGTGAAGGTCGACCCGTCGCTGTTCACGGTCAGGGTCAGGTTCTGGTCGCCCAGCGGCGATTTAACGGTGCAGTCCCAGCTGCCATCGACATCGGCCATTGCCACTCTCCTTACTTCGCTGCGGTCACGGCACCGGCAGAACCGCCGGCCACCGCACTTGCCGGCACGACCTCGACCGGCAGGCCAAGGGTGTCAAGCTGCGGCTTCACCTTGGCCGCGTCACCGACGACGACCCAGGTTATCCGCTTGGCATCCAACGCACTCTGGATCGCGGAGTTCAGCTGCGGCAGCGTGTAGCCACGATAGCGCGCGGTCAGCGTTGTCTGGTAATCGTCGGGCCGCTTGTAGAGGTCGTTGCTCTGCATCGCCGCCAGCACCGCGTCCGACGTTTCGTAGGTGCCGGGCAGCGCGTTGATCGCGCCGTTGATTGCGCGGGTGAATTCCACCTGAGTCATCGGCTCCTTGCCGAGGAACGCCACGACATCGTCGCGTGCCGAGGCGAGCGAGGGGCCGGTCTTGTCCGCCTGCACCGGCGCGGACAGGATGAACGGCGCGGCATATTCCGCGGTCTGGAAGCGGCCATTGGCGCCATAGGACCAATGCTTGTTCTCGCGCAGGTCCATATTCAGCCGGCCGAGGAAGCTGCCGCCCAGCGCGTCGTTGGCGGTGGCGACCGGCAGCAGGTCCTGCGTGCCCTTGAGGGTGGTCGGGATCACACCGACGATCACCGACTGCGGGCTGTCGGGCCGATCGATCAGCTTGATCGCGGGCACGGCCGGACGCTGGGCGACGGCGAAGTTCTTGGTGCCGGCCGTGCCGGTCGCCGTCCAGTCGCCGAGCGCCGCGTTCAGCGCCGCGGTCACCTCGGCGAGGGGGCGATCGCTGGTGACGAACAGCTTTGCCTTGTCCGGCCGCAGCCAGGCCTGCCGATAGGCGATCAGGTCGGCACGGGTCAGCGCCGCCACTGCACGCGGGTCGCCGCCACCCTGCGCCTTGGCATAGGGGAAGTCGGGGCCGTAGGTGACCTGCGGCACGACGCGGCCGATCAGGCCCATCGGATTGGTCAATTCCTGCTGGATGCCGGCAAGCGTCTGCGTCTTGACGCGGGCCAGCTCCGCTTCGTCGAACGCGGGATTGCGGGCGATGTCCGCGAACAGCGTCAGGGCCGGCATCAGATTGGCGCTCGGGACCTGCATCAACATCGTCGTACGATCGAGACTGCTGCCGGTGCCGATCTCCGCGCCCAGCCTTTCCTTCGCCTCGGCCAGCTGGATCGAGTTCAGGCTGGTCGTCCCTTCATCGAGCATCGCCAGCGTCAGCCCCTGTGTGCCGAGCTTGCCCGCGACGTCGGCGGCGGTACCGGCATCGAAGCTCAAGACCGCCTGCGTCACCGGCACCGCGGTGCGCTGCGCGTAGACGACCTCGATCCCGTTGTTCAGCCGGGTACGCTGCACCGCCGGGAAGGTCAGCCCGGTGAGCGCACCGACGGCGGGCAGCGGCCCGCGCGTGCCCTTCACCGGCGTCTCGGGCGCAGCCTTTACCGCGACTGGTGGTGGCACGGTCGCCTCCGCATAGGCTTCGCGCGCACCCTGTTCGACGGTCAGCGCATAGGCCGGACGACCGAGCCACTTGTCGGCGGCGGCCTTGACCGTGGCGGGTGTCTGCGCAGCGAGGCGGGCGAGACGGGTCTTGTAGAAGCCGGGATCGTTGTAGAACAACGCACCTTGCGCCAGCGCGACCGCCTTGCCGCCGAAACCGCCGACCGATTCCAACCCGCCGATCGTGCCGGCGACGCGTGTGGTCACTACGCGGCTGACCTCGTCCTGCGTCGGGCCGTTCTTCAGGAAGTCCGCGAGGATCGCGTCGATACGCGCCTCGACCAGTTTGGGGTCGACGCCCGGCTTGACGATCGCGCGGATGCCGAAGTTGCTGACCTCGGCTCCGCCACCGGCATAGGCCGACACGTTGACCGCCAGCTTCTCCTGCTTGACGAGGATGTTGTCGAGCCGGCTGGAGGCAAGGCCGCCGAGCACCGTCGCCGCTACGTCGAGTGCCGCGGCATCGGGCGCGTTGCCGCCGGGGATCGCCCAGTTGCGCGACACCATCACCGCGGCGACGCGATCCTTGATCGTCTCCGCCTTGGGCGCGGCGAGCGTGGGTACCGGTGCGGGGCGCTTGACGCTCTTCGGGCCCGCCTTGATCGCGCCGAAATACTTTTCGACCAGCGGCCGTGCGGTGGCGACATCGACATCGCCGGCGAGCACCAGCACCGCGTTGTTCGGGCCGTAATTGGCCGTGAACCAGTTCTTCACGGTCTGCAGCGACGCCGCATCCAGATCGGCCATCGACCCGATCGTGTCATGACCATAAGGGTGATCGGCGGGAAACAGCCCCTCGGTCACCTTGTAGCGAACCAGGCCATAGGGCTGGTTGTCGCCCTGCCGCTTCTCGTTCTGGACGACGCCGCGCTGCTCGTCGAGTTTCGCCTGCGTGATCGCGCCGAGCAGATAGCCCATGCGGTCGCTTTCCAGGAACAGCGCCCGGTCGAGCGCCCCGGTCGGCACCGTCTCGAAATAATTGGTGCGGTCGAGGTTGGTGGTGCCGTTGAAGTCGGTCGCGCCGACCTGCTTCAGCGGTTCGAAGAAGTCGTCGGGCGCATTCTCCGACCCGTTGAACATCAGATGTTCGAACAGATGCGCGAAGCCGGTCGACCCCTTCGGCTCGTGCTTCGCGCCGACGTCGTACCATACGCTGACCGCGACGACGGGCGCCTTGCGATCGGTATGGACGATGACGCGCAGGCCGTTCTTCAGCGTGAACTGCTGGTAAGGGATGTCCACCGACTTGACGAGCGCCGATACCGGCGCGGCTTTGATGGCGGCCGCGGTCTGGGCGTGCAGCGGCGCGACGAGCGCGATCGATGCGACGCCGGCAAGCGCGAGAAGCTTCGTCATGGTGCAGGATCCCCGGTATGTCTTGAACGACTGTGCTGGTGGAGCATAACGGTGACGGTACCGCTGGCAAGCGACCGACACGGATTTTGTTTTCGGCGATTCCGACGATCCGCCACACTTGTGTTGCACAATGGCAACACTACATTCGGGCAATACTGAGATGAGGTTGGAGCAGGGCTGATATGAACCTCGAGAAATTCACCGATCGCGCGAAGGGTTTCCTCCAGTCGGCGCAGACCGTCGCGATCCGCATGAACCATCAGCGGATCACGCCGGACCATATCCTCAAGGCGCTGCTGGAGGACGATCAGGGCATGGCGGCCGGGCTGATCCAGGCTGCCGGTGGCGACGCGAAGCGCGCCGTCGCGGAGGTCGACACCGCACTCGGCAAGATTCCGGCGGTGTCCGGTTCGGGAGCACAGACGACGCCGGGGCTCGACAACGACACCGTGCGGGTCCTCGATTCTGCCGAACAGGTCGCCCAGAAGGCTGGCGACAGCTACGTCACCGTCGAACGGCTGCTGCTGGCGCTCGCGCTTGCGCAGACGACGAATGCAGGCCGGGCGCTGCAGGCTGCGGGTGCGACGGCGGAGGGCCTGAACGGCGCGATCAACGCGCTGCGCGGCGGCCGGACCGCGGACACCGCATCGGCGGAGGACCGCTACGATGCGCTGAAAAAGTTCGCCCGCGACCTGACGCAGGCGGCGCGCGACGGCAAGCTCGACCCGGTGATCGGCCGCGACGAGGAGATTCGCCGTACGATCCAGATCCTCGCGCGCCGCACCAAGAACAACCCCGCCCTCATCGGCGAACCCGGCGTCGGCAAGACCGCGATCGCCGAGGGGCTCGCCCTGCGCATAGCCAATGGCGACGTACCCGACACGCTGAAGGGTCGGACGTTGATGTCGCTCGACATGGGCGCGCTGATCGCCGGTGCGAAATATCGCGGCGAGTTCGAGGAGCGGCTGAAGGGCGTGCTCGACGAAGTGAAGGCCGCAGAAGGCGACATCGTCCTGTTCATCGACGAGATGCACCAGCTGATCGGCGCCGGTAAGTCCGAGGGCGCAATGGACGCGGGCAATCTGCTGAAGCCGGCGCTGGCACGCGGCGAACTGCATTGCGTCGGTGCGACCACGCTCGACGAATATCGCAAGTACGTCGAGAAGGACCCGGCGTTGCAGCGCCGCTTCCAGCCGGTGTTCGTCGGCGAACCGACGGTCGAGGATACGATCAGTATCCTGCGCGGGCTGAAGGAGAAATACGAGCTTCACCACGGCGTGCGGATCACCGACGGTGCGCTGGTGTCGGCGGCGACGCTGTCGAACCGTTACATCACCGACCGGTTCCTGCCCGACAAGGCGATCGATCTGATGGACGAGGCCGCGAGCCGCATCCGCATGGAGGTGGAGAGCAAGCCCGAAGAGATAGAGACGCTCGATCGCCGCATCCTCCGCCTGAAGATCGAGCGCGAGGGATTGCGACGCGAAACCGACGAGGCGTCGCGCGACCGGTTCGAAACGCTGGAGGAGGAACTCGCGAACTTCGAGCAGCAATCGGCCGAGCTGACGCAGCGTTGGCAGGCGGAGAAGGACAAGATCGCCGGCGAGGCGAAGCTGAAGGAGCAGCTCGACGCTGCGCGGCTGGAGCTGGAACAGGCGCAGCGCGCCGGTGATCTGGCGAAGGCGGGCGAGCTCTCCTACGGCCGTATTCCCGCGCTCGAGAAGCAGCTGGCCGAGGCACAGAACGTCACCAAGGGCGCAATGCTGCGCGAAGAGGTCACCGCCGACGACATCGCCGGTGTCGTCAGCCGCTGGACGGGTATCCCCGTCGAGCGGATGCTGGCCGGCGAACGCGACAAGCTGCTGCGCATGGAAGAGGTGATCGGCAAGCGCGTGATCGGCCAGGCCGACGCGGTACGCGCCGTCTCGACCGCGGTACGCCGTGCAAGGGCGGGGTTGCAGGACCCTAACCGCCCGCTGGGGAGCTTCCTGTTTCTCGGCCCGACGGGAGTCGGCAAGACCGAACTGACCAAGGCGCTGGCCGAGTTCCTGTTCGACGACCCCAACGCGATGGTCCGTATCGACATGAGCGAGTTCATGGAGAAGCATGCGGTGTCGCGGCTGATCGGCGCACCTCCCGGCTATGTCGGCTATGAAGAGGGCGGCGTGCTGACCGAAGCGGTGCGACGGCGGCCATATCAGGTGGTGCTGTTCGACGAGGTCGAAAAGGCACACGGCGACGTGTTCAACGTGCTGTTGCAGGTGCTCGACGACGGGCGGCTGACCGATGGTCAGGGCCGCACGGTGGATTTCAGCAACACGCTGATCATCCTCACTTCCAACCTCGGTTCGCAATATCTTGCCAGCCTTGAGGAGGGGCAGGACGTCGAGACGGTCGAGCCGCAGGTGATGGAGATCGTCCGGGCGCACTTCCGTCCGGAATTCCTCAACCGGCTGGACGAGGTGATCTTGTTCCACCGCTTGGGGCAGACGCACATGGCGCCGATCGTTGACATCCAGGTGGCGCGCGTCGGCAGGTTGCTCTCCGATCGCAAGGTGACGCTGGACCTGACCGATGCGGCACGGGCGTGGCTGGGCCGCGTCGGCTACGACCCGGTCTACGGCGCTCGGCCGCTGAAGCGCGCGGTGCAGCGCTATCTGCAGGATCCGCTGGCCGACCTGATCCTGCGCGGCGACGTGAAGGATGGCGCAGTCGTACGGGTGGACGAGGGGGACGGGAAACTGGCGCTTCAGGTCGAGTGAGGCCGGCGTTTCACATCGATCGCGGACAACAAAAAAGGAGCGGCCTTGCAGCCGCTCCTTTCTTTTATTCCAGGCGTCCGAGCGCTTAGAAGTTCACACCGAACTGGACGCGAACGAAACGCGGCGTCTGGTAGGTGAGCGGCAGACCGTAGTTCGGCGACGGAGCGCCGGCATCGGTGGTGCCGACTTCCTGAAGATCGAACACTGCCTTGTCGTTCAGGACGTTGAAGATCGACAGACGCAGCTGCGCGTCGAAGGCATCGGTCGGGATCTTGAACCCGACGTCGAGGTTCACCGTCGTCTGCCAGTCGTTCTCGGTCACGCTGCCGCGCGGGGTCAGGCGGCCCGTGATACCACCGACGTTGGTGTTCACGTTGTATGGCCCCTGCGTCAGGATGCTACCCGCCGTATCGGTGACGCAGTAGAAGCCAGCTGCGCCATACGCACTGGAGTTACCGCCATCGACATTGTTCGGCACGGTACCGATGCAACCATACTTGCGCGGCGAGGTCGCCTGCACGTTGAGGCCCACATTGATCAGATCGTTGATCTGATAGCTGCCGTACAGCTTGATGTTGTGGGCGTTGTGCGTGGGCAGATAGCCGTATGCGCCGTTGACCAGCGCCGGATAGTCGAAGTTGGTGGTCAGGCCGGAGTCTGTCTGGCCGTTGTCCGAACGGACACCACCTTCGATGTTACCCACGTTCTTCGAGTAGGTGTAGTTCGCCGACAGGCTCCACACACCATCGAATTCACGGTCGAACGTGAAGGTCATCGCCTTGTAGCTACGCTTCGCCTTGGGCAGACCGAGGTCGGCAGCCGTCAGCGTTACTTCACGACCGTCTAGCGCGCTGCCGTCGAGCACCACGGTCACGTCGTTGCCCGGGTTGAGCAGCGCATACTGGTGAGCGCCGCTGAACGTGGCGAGACAGGAAGCGAGCACAGTCCCCGTCTGCGTGCGGCGGCAATAGCCCTGCACGCCGGCGTCGATGTACGCGTCCTCCAGCGACACGCCCAGATCACGCTGGGTGTAAAACGCGCTGAACTTCATGCGCGCGCCGACCCGCTGTTCGAAGCCGATCTGATATTCGTCGGTCGACTGCGCCTTCAGGTTCGAACTGACCAGCGTGTTGAACGGCGGCGAAGTGCCGTCGCTATTGACGGTGCAGTTCCGCACGTTGCCGGGCGTAGGCTCGAGCGCCGCTGCCGGACACGCCGTCGCCGCGCCGCCGCTGATTGCGATCGGTGCGCCGTAGATCGGCGTATTGTCGGCGTTCACGCCAGCCAGAACGTAATATTGCGTATAGTCCAGTTCCGGACCGGCAAGGCGGACGTTCGTGTTGGTGGCCACCGGCAGGAAGTAACGGTTGAACGAACCGAATACCTTGGTGCGGCCATCACCCACCGGATCGAAGCTGGCGCTGATGCGCGGCGCCCAGTTGTCGCCGGATTCGAAGAACGTCTCACCGTCGGCGTTCTTGTTGGTGAAGCGATCGTTGCGAACGCCGGCCGTGATGTTCAGACGGTTGCTGAACAGGATCCAGTTGTCCTGCAGGTAATAGGCTTCGCCCTTCGTGGTGAACAAGCCACCGTTACGGAAGAAGCGACGCGTGACATACTGGGTGTTGGGCGTCGTGACGGTTCCGGTGCCGCCCGGACCCGAATTGGCATAGACCAGATTGTAGTTGCCGTTGCGCTGCGTGGTCGACTGATCGCGCAAGTTTTCGCGATCGTAGCCGCCACGGATGTGGTGGCTGCCGAGCAGGTTGAAGTACAGATCGGCATCAGCGCGATAGAATTCGCGACGGGCTTCCTCGAACGTCGAGTTGGTCGTCGGATTGCCGATGGCGACGCTGGCACCGCTGCGCTGGTCGGTGATCACCGGGAAGTTCGGCGTGGAGGACGTGGTATCGCCACCCTGATAGGAGCGTCCATATGCACCCGACAGGGTGAACCAGTCGGTGAACGTGCCGGTGTAGCGAGCCACGTAGTTCTCGCCGCCGACGCGGGAGACTGACGAGGCCGCATAACGACCGAGCTGGTTCGTGTTCGGGTTGTACCGGCCGCCACTGGCGAGCGAGTAGGTGCCGTTGCCGAACGTGTCGCTCCGCGTCGTGCTCTCGGTATTGAAGTACGTGAACTCGAGACGCTGGCCGTCGACGATCACGGCGTCGATCTTGCCACCGTAGAACGGGCTGTTGGTCGTCGAACGCGTGAAACCGGTACCCGCGAGCGCGAGGCCGGCCGTCGCCGGACCCGGATAGGCAGCGCAGAGCGTCGGATAGGTCGAGCAGCCGTTGACGCCGGTAGCAGCGGCCGTGACGGCACCGGTCGAACCGACACCCGACACGATGTTACGGCTGTTGTAGATACCGTAGAAGAACAGATGGTCCTTGATGATCGGACCCGACAGCTGCGCGATGAATTCCTTGCGCTCGTTGAAGCGTGAATCATTGTCCGTCGCATAGGTGTTGGGCGACTTGGCGCGCAGGTCGTCCGGCTCCCAGTTGAACGTCACGCCGCCATGGAATTCGTTCGAGCCCGACTTGGTCGTCGCATTGACGAAACCGCCGGTGAAACGGCCGAATTCAGCGGGGATGCCGCCCGTCTTCACTTCGACCGACTGGTAGAAGTCGAACGGCACCGTGTTCGCACCGATACCGGTGGTGAAGTTGGTGATGTTCAGGCCGTTGATGTAGAACGTGTTTTCCGACACCGACGACCCTGCGATCGACGGCACGTTGCCGAAGGTGGGATCGCCCGTCTGCGTGCCCGGTGCGAGCAGGATGACCGAGGTGATGTCGCGCGCCACGGGAACGCGCGTCGCCAGCTCGCCGAGGTTGATCACGGCGCCGGTGGTGTTGCGGTTGAAGTCGACGGTCTGGACGCGACCGGCGGTCACGACGATGTCCCCGCCATCGGCGGAGGTGCTGGCCGAACCGGCCGGCGACAGCGTGAACTGGTTGGCGGCGCCAGCCTGGTTCAGGCCGACGTTGTTGTCGGTGAAGCTGTCGAAGCCCGATGCCTCGATCGTGAAGGTGTAATTGCCCTGCGGCAGTGCGGGCACGCGGAACGTGCCGTCGTTGCCGGTGGTGACGGTGCGGGTGAAGCCCTGGTCGTTCGACGTGACGGTCACGGTCGCGCCGGCGATCGGCTGGCCGCTGGTGCTCTGGATGCGACCCGTCGCGTTGACCTGGCTGTAATCCTGTGCGGCCGCCGGTGCGGCCACGGCGAACGCGCCGAGGCCGGCGCCAACCAGCGCCAGCGCCTGGAGCGCCGTGCTGCCGCGCAACGACTTCCGCGCGAAGTTAAGTGTGTTGATCATGTTTTTCCCTCGCTTGACCCGAAATGGTCGCGACCCGCTGTGACGGTGCCGGTTTCGGGCAGTGCCTAGCCCCCTTTCAGCCGCGCGAGCGGCTCCCAAGGGCCATGGGAAGAAGGAATGAGGCCGGACTAATTAGCTGTAAAGACGCCATTCATCTTAGAGGCGCCTTTAACGTGCAGTGTAGCGAAAAAGACACAATTATTGTCATACCAGATTGCCGCACTGCACAAAGATTATGCGGAGCCGCCGATTACCGGATGAATCTGCCAAAAATTGAAGCACGGTCGTTGGCCTTTCCGACCTTCCGCCGATCCGGATGGTCATCGGTCGGTCGACGATCGGCGATGCCGGGCGGCTCGATCGATGCTGTGCGCCCAAGTCATTGCGCCGCGCCGAAAGACACCCGACATTGCCCATCATGAAAGCGGCGGTCACCGCGGTCCTGGGACCCACCAACACCGGCAAGACGCATCTCGCGGTCGAGCGGATGTGCGCGCATTCCAGCGGCATCATGGGGTTTCCCCTGCGATTGCTGGCGCGCGAGGTGTACGACCGGGTCGTCAAGCTGAAGGGCGCGGATCAGGTCGCGCTGGTCACCGGCGAGGAGAAGATCGCGCCACCCAACGCGCGCTGGCACCTGTGCACGGTCGAATCGATGCCCGAACACGACGCCGCCTTCGTCGCGCTGGACGAGGCGCAGCTGGGGACCGATGCGGAGCGGGGACATGTTTTCACCGACCGGCTGCTGCGGCGTCGCGGGCGGGAGGAAACGATGATCCTGGGATCTGAGGCGCTGCGCCCGATGATCCGCGATCTGGTGCCGGATGCCGAGATCGTCGGACGGCCGCGCTTTTCGAAGCTGACGTACGCGGGCGCGAAGAAGATCAGTCGCCTGCCTAAGCGCTCGGCGATCGTCGCGTTCAGCGCGGAGGAGGTCTATGCCGTCGCCGAGATGCTGCGCCGGCTACGCGGTGGCGCAGCGGTGGTGATGGGCGCGCTGTCACCGCGTACCCGCAACGCGCAGGTTGCAATGTTTCAGGCTGGCGAAGTCGATTATCTGGTCGCGACGGATGCGATCGGCATGGGCCTGAACATGGACGTCGCGCATGTCGCCTTCGCCGGGCTGCACAAGTTCGACGGGCGCCGCAACCGCCGACTGACCGTGGCAGAAATGGCGCAGATCGCCGGCCGGGCCGGACGCCACCAGCGCGACGGCACCTTCGGCGGCGTCGTCGAGGAGGGACCCGGCGCATTCCTGCCCGAAGAGGTGTTCGCGATCGAGGAGCATCGCTTTCCGCGGATCGAGCATCTGTATTGGCGCAACGGCGAACCCGACTTCTCCAGCGTCGACGCGCTGATCGCCAGTCTGGAGCGAAGGCCGGAGCCGGGCGTGCTGCTGCCGTCGCCACGGTCGACCGATCTCGCCGTGCTGAAGCGGCTCGCCGACGAACCGTGGGTCCGCGACCGGTCGCGATCGCCGGCGATGGTCAAGCGATTGTGGGCGGCGTGCGGCCTGCCCGATTTCCGCAAGCTCGGCATCGATCCGCACGCCCGCTTCGTCAGCCGTGTCTTCGGCTATCTGTCCGAGGGGCGCGGCGTCATCCCCAACCAATGGTTCGCCGACGAGGTGACCCGGCTCGATACGATCGCAGGGGATGTCGAGACGATCGCCGGGCGGATCGCAGCGATCCGCAGCTGGGCCTACATCGCCCAGCGCCCCGACTGGCTGGCCGATCCCGCATACGGCGCCGAGCGCACCCGCCAGATCGAGGAGCGGCTGTCCGATGGGCTGCACGCCAGCCTGACCCAGCGGTTCGTCGACAAGCGCACCACGGCACTGATCCGCCAGATCGGTGCCGATGCCAGCCTGCTGCCGGTGGTGATCGGGCCGGAGGGCGAGGTGCTGGTCGAGGATCATCCGATCGGCCGGCTCGACGGCTTTCGTTTCACCGTCGATCCCGCCGCCCGGGCAGGCGATCGCCGTCTGTTACTGGCCGCCGCGGAGAAGCGGCTGGCGGGCGAGCGCACGCGCCGTGGTGAAGCATTGGTCGGCGCCGAGGACGCCGCCTTCATGCTGGATGGCCCTGCGATCAGATGGGGTGGCCATACCGTGGCGCAACTGACGCCCGGGCCGTCGCTGGCCCGGCCGCAGATCAGGCTGGATCGCGACCTCGACTGCCTGACAAAACCACAGCGCGAGGCGGTGCAGACGCGGCTGACCCGCTGGCTGGCCGCTATGATGGCGAAGCATCTGCCCGTCCTGCCCGCGCTGTCCGAAGCCGCACGCGACCCCGAGGCCACCCCGGCGCTGCGTGTCGTCGCGGGCGAACTGGAAGCGACGGGAGGGCTGTTCCCGAGACTGGGTTTGCGCGAACCGCTGGACGCGCTCGACCAGGACGAGCGCAAGCGGTTGCGCAAGATCGGCATCACCATCGGCGCACTCGATCTTTTCGATCCCCGGCTGCTGAAGCCCGCGGCGGCACGTTGGCGTCTGGCGCTGCTCGCGGTCCGCGGAACGGTACCGGCCTCGCCGCGGGAGGGCGCGAGTGTGCTGCCTCGAGGTGCGCCGGGCGCGACGCTCGCTACCGGGTTCCGCCCGCTCGCCGCACAGGCGGTACGCGTCGATCTGGTCGAGCGGATCGCGCGCGCCGCGCACGACGCGCGGCAGGGCCGCAAGCCGTTCGCGCCCGATCCGGCGCTGGCGACATCGATGGGCGTGGAACCAGCGACGTTCGAGCGGCTGATGGCCGAACTGGGTTTCCGCACCGTTCGCAGGGACGGGCAGGACGTCCCGGCATGGGTGTGGCACGGCCGGCGCCCGCCCAAACGCGAGGAGCGACCCGCACCACCGCCGACGGGTGCGTTCGCGGCACTGGCGAGCTGGCGCCATGGCTGAAGCGAGCATGCGCCTCGACCGCTTTCTGTGGTTCGTGCGGATCGCCAAGACGCGGCAGCGTGCGCAGGAGATCGCCTGCGATGGCCGCATGCGGATCGACGGACGGGTCGTGGATCGCAGCGCCGCACCGGTGCGCATCGGCAATATCCTGACCTTTGCATCCGGTGATCGCGTGCGCGTGTTGCGGGTCGAGGCGCTGCCGACACGACGTGGCCCCGCGCCCGAGGCGCAGGCCTGTTATCAGGAGCTGGTTGCAAACGTATCGCAACCGTCCCCTATCGATTGACGTGAGGGGGAACGGGGCATAGCAGCCTCGCGTTCATATCCGGCTTCGCGTGGAGCCCGTTACCCCGCTCCGCAGGGAGCAAATTATCAAGGCCGCAAGGAACGCCCATGACCTACGTCGTCACCGATGCCTGCATCCGCTGCAAGTATATGGACTGCGTCGAGGTATGTCCGGTCGACTGCTTCTACGAGGGCGAGAACATGCTCGTCATCAATCCCAGCGAGTGCATCGACTGCGGCGTCTGCGAACCGGAATGCCCGGCCGAGGCGATCCTGCCGGATACCGAATCCGGGCTGGAGCAATGGCTGGAGCTTAACACGACCTTCTCCGCGCAATGGCCCAACGTGACGCGCAAGCTGGACCAGACGCCGCCCGATGCGGATACGATGAAGGGCGTCGAGAATAAGTACGACCAGTTCTTCTCGCCGGAACCGGGCACGGGCGATTAAGTCGCGAATTTCGCGGGCATGAGGCAGCGTCGCTGACTGATCCGCGCTGGTAATTTTATTGCGAGTATGTTAAAAGGGTCCATGACGGGCATGACGAGTCATGCCTGCTCAGGAGACACTCGTACCAACCATCCTCGTCGGTCCGACAGCGGTTTGCCGCCACGGGCCGTCCACGACGAGCGATGCGATCCAGAAAGGCCCGTTCATGGCTGCCAAGGCATTGTCCTTCGATGTCGGTGATTACGTTGTTTACCCGAAGCATGGCGTCGGCCGTGTGATCGAGCTGCAAAAGCAGGAGATCGCCGGGACCAGCCTGGAGCTGTATGTGCTCCGCTTCGAAAAGGAGCGCATGACGCTCCGCGTCCCCACCAACAAGGCCGAGTCGGTCGGCATGCGCAAGCTGTCGTCGGACAAGACGATGCGCGAGGCGATGGAAACGCTGAAGGGCAAGCCCAAGGTCAAGCGCACGATGTGGTCGCGCCGCGCGCAGGAATATGAGGCCAAGATCAACTCGGGCGACCTGGCGTCGATCGCCGAAGTGGTCCGCGACCTGTTCCGCGCCGACGACCAGCCCGAGCAGAGCTATTCCGAGCGCCAGATCTTCGAAGCGGCATGCAGCCGCCTCGCCCGCGAACTCGCCGCGATGGAAGAGGTCGACGAGCCCAAGGCGCAGGAAAAGATCCTCGAAATCCTCCGCGCCGCGGCCGCGATCTACAACAAGGAGAAGGTGCCGGCATAACGCCGGGGCTTTCGCCAGAGCTTATCAAGAGGCGGTCCTGCGAAGGGCCGCCTTTTTCGTTGTGGGGGCTGGGCCCGGCCCTTGGAGCGGGCGCCGATGCGCATGAACACGCGAATTCGCAGGCGAGAGCGTCACGCGTCTCCAATCCACATAACCTACCCCATATTCACCGTTTACAACCGTAGACGATCCACTGTATCGCTTGGCTATAACAGCTGAGGATGCCGTTCGATGAAGTATCTCGCACTCGCCCTGATCCCCCTCGCCGCCGCCGGCGCGTTCGCCGCGGAACGCGATAAGGGACCGGGTCTGCCGGGACAGCGCGACGGCAATGCACTGGTCTATGCCGCGCGCGGCTTCGACACCGTCAGTCTCGGCGGCGCCGCCCGCGTGCTGGTCCATACCGGCCCCGCCTTCTTCGTCCGGGCCGAGGGGCCGGCGGGCGCATTCGCCAACTTTCGCGTCGCGGTGAAGGATCGGACGCTGGAAGTCGGCCGCCGCTACGAAGGCCGCAGCCAGTACAAGCTGGAAGACCGTATCGTCGTCCACGTCACGCTGCCTGCGCTCGCCGGGGCCAGCGTCGGCGGTTCGGGCAGCATCGCCGCCGACCGCGCCGGCGGCGCACGCTTTGCGGGTGCGGTCGGTGGATCGGGGTCGCTGCGCATCGCACGGCTCGATGCACAGAAGGCCGAATTGAGCATCGGCGGATCGGGCGAGATCGCGGCGGCAGGCAACGTCCGTGCGCTTGAGGCGAACGTCGGCGGTTCGGGCCGGATCGTCGCTCCCGGTCTGCGCGCTACCAGTGCCGAGGTGTCGGTCGGTGGATCGGGCAGCGTTCGTGCCCTCGTCGCCGGTCCAGCCGAGGTATCGATGGCTGGCAGCGGCACCGTCGATCTGGGGCCGCAGGCGCGCTGCGAAGTGAGCAAGATCGGTAGCGGCACGGTACGCTGCGGGCGTTGATCGCCAGCTTGCCTATCCTCCCGATGTGTATTATACAGACAATACACATCGGGAGGAACGGGTGATGCGCAACGGAGCGATCGTGATGCTGGCGGCGGTTTCGCTGGCCGGATGTTCCATCGGTAACGACGACGGCCCGGGCATCGCGCCGACCGGCGGCGGCACGACCCGCGCCTACGCCGCCGAAGCGTTCGACACGATCGCCCTGAACGGCAGCGACGATGTCGACGTCCGGGCTGGCCCCGCCTTCTCCGTCCGCGCCGAAGGTCCGTCCGACGAGCTCGACACGTTGCGGATCGCCCGGGACGGCAGCACGCTATCGATCGGACGCCATAACCGCCTGTTCGGCTGGGGCAGCAGGGACAAGGTCAAGGTCTACGTCACCCTGCCCCGTCTGGGCGAGGCGAACATCGCGGGATCGGGCACGATGGCAGTCGATCGGATCGAGGGCGACCGGTTCGCGGCGAACGTTGCCGGATCGGGCGACCTCAACGTCGCGGCGCTGCGCGTCGACCGGGCGGAGGTCTCGATCGCGGGATCGGGCAACGTCCGCGCCGGCGGCACGATCCGGCGGCTGGAAGCGAATATCGCCGGATCGGGAAGCCTCGACGCCGCCGGTCTGCGCGCCGGAGAGGCGGAGGTGTCGATCGCCGGATCGGGCGACGTTCGCGCGGCGGTGAATGGCCCTGCACAGATCAGCATGCTGGGATCCGGCGACGTGGACCTTGGCCCGCAGGCGATCTGCAAGGTGTCCAAGATGGGATCCGGCTCGGTTCGCTGCGCACGATAGGGGCTGCGCGGGACTTGCCCCGGCCGCGCGGCAATGCGACGTTCGGGCCCATGTTCCGCATCCTCATCGCGCTCCCGCTGCTGGTCCCCGCCGTCGCCTCGGCCGACGAGCGCCGCATCGATCTCGGCAGCTTCGAAAAAATGCGGGTCAACGGCGCGTTCGATGTCACCGTCACCACCGGCGGTGCACCGGGTGCGACGGTGATCGCCGATCGCGGCGTGATCGGCGACATCGACCTCCATGCCGAAGGAACGACGTTGACCATCCGCCGCAGCACGATGGGGCGCTGGAGCGAACAGACGCAGGCGACGGCAACCGCGCCGGTCAGGATCATGGTGACCACGCCGAGATTGATCGGCCTCACGGTGGTCGGCGGTAGCCGGGTGACGGTATCGAAGCTGAAGGGCACGCGCATCGATCTGGCGGCGACGGGCAACGGTGCCATCGCCGCCGGTTCGGTCGAGGGAGACCAGCTCAACGTCCAGCTGATCGGCGAGGGCAAGGTCAGCGTCGCCGGACGCGTCGCCAATGCGCGGCTGCTCGCCAACGGGTCGGGCACGATCGATGCAGCCGGACTGGATGCCGGCGATCTCGGCGTGCACCTGGACGGGCTCGGCACGATCAGCGCCCGTGCGCGCTATACCGCGCAGGTGTCGAGCACCGGACTGGGGACGATTACCGTCGCCGGCCGTCCGAAATGCCGCGTCACCGCCAGTGCCGGCGCGCCGGTGACGTGCGGCACTGCGAACTGAGCGCGGATCGCAGCAAGGATCAGATCAGGGCCAGTTCCGCAAGCTTTCCGACCAGCGCGGGCGGCATCGCGGCAAGGCCATCCGCCTCGCCGCCGAGATCGACGGGGGCATCCGCCGCCTCCAGATAGCGCCAGCCCTGATGCGCGCGCTTGGGACGGGCCTGCACCAGCACCAGGACCGGATCGATATGGATCGCGACGCGCCCACCCTCCGCCTCGCCGAAGCCGAGGATCGGCGAGCGCGCCACCAGCTGATGCTTGAGGATCCAGAACAGCGATCCCTGTCCCGCCACCTCCTCATGCCGCTTGGGCAGATAGCGCGTGGTCAGGAACACCGGGCCATCGGCGGCGCGTAGCGTCAGCCGCTCGGCAAGATGATCGACGCTCGCCGCGCCGAAGGCCACTTTCGTCAGGTGCAACATGAACTTGCGATGTGGGTTAGCAGCGCATCACCCGCAAGACGCGCCGTGACCGACGCTAGCCGCCCAGCCCTGCGAGGGTCGCAAGGCCGAGGAACGAGAAGAAGCCCATTACGTCGGTCATCGTCGTCACGAACACCGCGGAGGACACGGCAGGATCGATGTTGAACCGGTCGAGCGTCACCGGCACCAGCACGCCCGCCAGCCCTGCGACGAGATTGTTGGTCACCATCGCCATCGCGATGACCAGCGACAGTTCGGCATTGTGATAGAACAGATAGGTGCCGAGCCCGATCAGCACCGCGAGGCTGAGGCCGTTGGCGGTCGCGATGCGGAATTCGCGCAGGATCATCCGCGCCGTGTTCGAACTGGTCAGCTGGTTGGTAGCGAGTGCGCGCACGACGACGGCGAGCGTCTGCGTGCCGGCATTGCCGCCCATCCCCGACACGATCGGCATCAGCACGGCAAGCAGCGCGAAGCGCGCGATCGTCCCCTCGAACGCGCCCACCACCGACGCGGCGAGCATGGCGGTGCCGAGATTCACCACCAGCCACGACAGGCGCGTGCGCACCGTCAGCCGGATCGGTTCGTTGATGTCGCCCTCGCCCGCGCCGGACAGGCGCAGCACGTCCTCGCCCGCCTCCTGCTGGATGATGTGGACGATGTCGTCGACGGTGATCATGCCGACCAGCCGATTGGCCGAATCCACGACCGCGGCACTGATCAGCGCGTATTTCTGGAAGCGGAGCGCAACCTCCTCCTGGTCCATGTCGACCGGGATCAGAGTCTGTTCGCGCTTCATCACATCGCCGATCGCGATGCCGCGCGGGGTGCGGAGAATCCAGGACAGCTGGCACGTGCCGACCGGATGGTGGCCGGCATCGACCACGAAGATTTCCCAGAAATCGGTCGTCAGTTCCTCGTGGTGCCGCAGGAAGTCGATCGCATCGCCGACGGTCCAGTGATCCGGCACCGCGATCAGCTCACGCTGCATCAGGCGGCCGGCGGATTCCTCGGGGTAGGACAGCGCCTCCTCGATCGCGGCACGATCGTCGGGATCGAGCGCGCGCAGCACCGCGCGCTGATCCGCTTCTTCCATGTCCTCGATGATCGCGACGGCGTCGTCGGTATCGAGTTCACTGGCGAGGTCGGCGACCTGCGTCGGGGTCAGCGCATCGATCAGGTCTTCACGAACGTAATCGTTCATCTCGGCGAACACGTCGCCGTCGAGCAGGTCCTTCAGCGCCTTCGCCAGCGGCCCGCGGTCCTCGTGCGGGGTCAGCTCGAACAGATCGGCGATGTCTGCCGGGTGCAGGGGTTCGACGAGCGCGCGCGCCGCCTCGTCGTCGCCGTCCTCGACCGCGTCGAGCACCGCACGGACGAATTCCGGCCGGAGGCGGTCGTCTTCGTCCAGCTCGTCCTGCTCGTTGGTAGGGGCGTCGGGAAGTTCGGTCTCGCTCATCGCTGCTCCTTCCCGGTGGGGCGTGCCCCGATCTGGCCTGCTTCGGGCGCGTCTACCGCGCTGCGGCACGAATGGCCACCCTCGCGCATTTGCCCTCCGGCACTTGCGACACTACCTGCCCGTCAACCACAAGAGGATAGAATATGGCCGATACCTTCGAAACCCTGACCCTGACGCTCGATGACGGCGATGTCGTCATCAAGTTCCGCTCCGACCTCGCGCCGAACCATGTCGCGCGCATTGCCGAGCTGGCCAACGAGGGCTTCTACGACGGCGTCCCCTTCCACCGCGTGATCCCCGGCTTCATGGCGCAGGGCGGCGACGGCGGCCGCGGCGACGGCACCGGCGGATCGAGCAAGGCGAACCTGAAGCAGGAATTCTCGAAGGAGCCGCACGTCCGCGGTATCTGTTCGATGGCGCGGACCAGCGATCCGAACTCGGCGAACAGCCAGTTCTTCATCGTCTTCGACGACGCGCGCTTCCTCGACAACCAGTACACCGTGTGGGGCGAAGTGACGTCCGGCATGGAACTGATCGACGCGCTGCCAAAGGGCGAGCCGCCGCGTGCGCCGGGCAAGATCGTCAAGGCTCGCGCTGAGTGATGTGACCGGGGGGGGGGGCGTTCACTGCCCCCCTCATCCACCGCCAAATCCGTCATCCCCGCGAACGCCGGGACCCATGGTAGCAAGCGGCTGATGGCATGTTCCACCGCTGATCGAGCGTATCCATGGGTCCCGGCGTTCGCCGGGATGACGGAACGTTTGGGCGGGGCAATTGAAGCAGGTGGACCGGATCGTCAGACCTCGCCCAGGGTCCGGATCAGCCAATCGTGGAACATCCGCACCGGCCGCTGTTGCAACGCGCGGGGGCGGCACACGAACCAGTAGCTGTACGGGCTCTCCACCACGATATCGAACAGCCGCACCAGCCGCGGGTCGCGCGCGTCCTGAAAATGGCTCTCGTGCATAAACGCGACGCCCAGCCCCTGCGCCGCCGCCTCCAGCATCAGCGCGCCCGAATCGAAATAGTCGATCGCGAGCGGCTCGATATCGTCGACCCCCGCCGATTCGCGCCAGGCAGAAAACGTCTCGGGCATCTCGCGATGGATCAGTGCGGTCAGACCGGCGAGCTGTTCCGGCCGCGTCACCGGGTCCGGTCCCTCCAGCAGGGTCTTCGCACCGATGACGTACACCTGATTGCGGTCGAGCCGCTTGGCGTAGAGCGTCGGTTCGATCTCGCGCGACAAGGCGATCACCGCGTCCAGCCCTTCGCCCAGCCGCGCGACGCCATGCCCGGCGGTATCAATGTCGAGGTGCAGTTCGGGATGCGCGCTGCGCAACTCGCCCAGCCGCGGGAACAGCCGCTGCGAGGCGAACAGCGGCAGGATGCCGAGCCGCAGGCGCAGCACGTCGATCGTCCCGGTCATCGCCTCGACCGCGTCGGACAGGCTGTCGAGCACCGGTGCGATCTGCGCGAGCAGCCGCTCGCCGTCGCTGTTGAGCACCATCGCCTGATGCCGGCGTTCGAACAACGGCCGGTCGATGAAGCGTTCCAGCGACTGGACACGGCGGCTGAGCGCGGGTGCGGACAGCGCGAGTTCGGTCGCGGCGGCCTTGACCGACCCCAGTCTTGCGACCTGTACGAAGGCTTCGATCGCGCCCAACGGCGGCAGCCTGCGCATCGCTTGTCCTCCTGCCCTTCATCTGGTTTAACGAATGCAACTTGTGCAATCGTATCGCATCTTTTCGCACTTGCAACATAAAGCTGCCGGCGACAAAAAGGACGTGCCTTTCAGGCATCCTCTCCTAAAACTTTCACGGGCTGGCGCTTCATGCGCCGGCCCTTTTTTTGTCCTCTCCCGTTCGGGGGATACCCTCGCACAGGCGGAACCGCCTTCCTATCTTGCGCGCTTCGAAGGACCTTCGAGGAACGAGTTTGATGGCCGACACCGATACCCCCACCCGCAAGATCCAGGTGGCGAACAGCCGTCCGGAGGATTCCGGGCGCGGCCTCGCGCACCTGCCGCGCAGCCTGATGGCCGCGCTGGGCGTGGGCGAAGGTGACGTGATCGAGATCGTCGGCAAGCAATCCACCCCCGCGCGCGCGGTCGGCCCCTATCCCGAGGACGAGGGGATCGAGGTGCTGCGCATCGACGGCCTGCAACGCGCCAATGCCGGCGTCGGCGCGGGTGACTTCGTCGAAGTGCGTGCGGTGGAGTCGAAGCCCGCGACGCGTGTGGTCTTCGCGCCGGCGCAGGCGAATTTGCGCTTGCAGGGCCAGCCGCAGGCGTTGAAGCGCACCTTCTTCGGGCGGCCCTTGTGTCAGGGCGACGTGGTTGCGACCGCGGGGCACCAGCGCGTCGGCAACATGCCGCCGGGCATCCAGCAGTTCATGAACGCGCCGGCCTACGCCTTGCAGGAGATCCGGCTGGCGGTGGTGTCGGCGAGCCCCAAGGGTGTCGTCCATATCGACGAGAATACCGAGATCGAGCTGCGCCCCGAATATGAGGAACCGACGCAGCGCCGTGCCGACGTCACCTATGACGACATCGGCGGCATGGCGCAGACGATCGACCAGTTGCGCGAGATGGTCGAGTTGCCGCTGCGCTATCCCGAGCTGTTCCAGCGCCTCGGCGTCGATCCGCCCAAGGGGTTGCTGCTCTATGGCCCTCCCGGCACCGGCAAGACGCGCCTTGCCCGCGCCGTCGCGAACGAATCGGACGCGAGCTTCTTCCTGATCAACGGCCCCGAGATCATGGGGTCGGCTTATGGCGAATCGGAAGGCCGCCTGCGCGAGATATTCGAGGAAGCGGCCAAGTCCGCGCCGTCGATCGTCTTCATCGACGAGATCGATTCGATCGCCCCCAAGCGCGGCAACGTGCAGGGCGAGGCGGAGAAGCGCGTCGTCGCACAGTTGCTAACGCTGATGGACGGCCTTGAATCGCGGGCCAACCTCGTGGTGATCGCGGCGACCAACCGGCCCGAGGCGATCGACGAGGCGCTGCGCCGGCCCGGCCGCTTCGATCGCGAGATCGTCGTCGGCGTACCGGACGAGCGTGGCCGGCGCGAGATTCTAGGCATCCACACCCGCGGCATGCCGCTGGGCGACAAGGTCGACCTCGCCGAACTGGCGCGCACCACCTATGGCTTCGTCGGCGCAGACCTCGCCGCGCTGACCCGCGAGGCGGCGATCGAGGCGGTGCGGCGGATCATGCCGCGCCTAAACCTCGAGGAACGCACCGTGCCGCCCGAGGTGCTCGACGACCTCTCGGTGACGCGCGAGGATTTCCTCGAGGCGCTGAAGCGCGTTCAGCCGAGCGCGATGCGCGAAGTGATGGTCGAGGCCCCGCGTGTGCGCTGGGAGGATGTCGGCGGGCTCGACGCGGCGCAGAACCGGCTGAAGGAAGGCGTCGAACTGCCGCTGAAGGACCCTGATGCCTTCCGCCGGCTCGGCATCCGGCCAGCCAAGGGCTTCCTGCTGTACGGCCCGCCCGGCACCGGCAAGACGCTGCTGGCCAAGGCGGTGGCGCGCGAGGCGGAGGCGAATTTCATCGCCACCAAATCGTCCGACCTGCTGAGCAAATGGTATGGCGAGAGCGAACAGCAGATCACGCGCCTGTTCCAGCGCGCGCGTCAGGTCGCGCCGTGCGTGATCTTCATCGACGAACTCGATTCGCTGGTGCCGGCGCGTGGCTCCGGTGCAGGCGAGCCGCAGGTGACGGAGCGGGTGGTCAACACCATCCTCGCCGAGATGGACGGGCTGGAGGAATTGCAGTCGGTCGTCGTGATCGGTGCGACCAACCGGCCCAATCTGATCGACCCGGCGCTGCTCCGGCCGGGGCGGTTCGACGAACTGGTCTATGTCGGCGTGCCGAATGCCGAGGGGCGGCGGCGCATCCTCGCGATCCAGACGCAGAAGATGCCGCTGGCGAGCGATGTCGATCTTGACGAGGTCGCAAGGCAAACGGACCGCTTCACCGGTGCCGATCTTGAGGACGTCGTCCGCCGTGCCGGTCTGACCGCGCTCCGCCGGTCGCTCCAGTCGGCAGAGGTGACGATGGCCGATTTCGAGGAGGCGCTCACCCAATCGCGGGCGAGCGTGACGCCGGAGATGGAGAAGGATTACGAACAGATCGCCGCGCGATTGAAGCAGGACGCCGCCGCGATCCAGCCGCTGGGTTTCATCTCACCCGGACAATTGCGAAGCCGGGGTAGCAAGGCGGACGTCTAGGGACGATCGGTATTTCGGCATCGATGGCCCGGATGGGTCATCACAACGCATGGTCGTCACTCCCGCGCAGGCGGGAGTCCATACAGGCTGACGCTGCGAGCAGAGCCGAAACGGCAGGGCTTATGGATTCCCGCCTGCGCGGGAATGACAACCATGCATCAGCGTCCCTGAATGTCGCCTCGCCCTGTCCCATCCTCCAACGCCCGCTCACCCGGCTATCGCGTGCTCGTCATCCCCGTATTCGGAGAGTCACAATCTTCCACCTGATCTTCAGCTTGCCGGCCTTGCTCGTCCTCGCGCGCTTCGTCTGGCCCCTCACGCTGCCGCTGGGGATCAAGGCGATCATCGCAGTGCTGCTGATCGCGGCCTCGCAATATCACCTCTGGAACCGCCTATCGTCGGGATCGGTGTTCTCGCCCGAATTTCCCCGGCCGTTCGTCATCGCGTTCAACTGGGCGTTCGGTGCGATCCTGTTGCTCGCGATGCTCGTGCTGGTCACCGACGCGATCCTGCTGCTCGGCAGACCCGTGCTGGGCCACTGGCCGGTCGTGCCGGACGAGGTGCGCTATGCGACGGCGGGGGTCGCGGCCTTGCTCGCCGCGATCGGTGTCGCCAATGCGATCCGGGTGCCGCCGGTGAAGGACATCACGGTCGCCATTGCCGGGTTGCCACGGCGGTTCGACGGCTATCGCCTGGTCCAGTTGACCGACATGCACATCAGCCGGCTGTTCCCGGCGCGCTGGACGCGGGCGATGGTGGATCGCACCAACGGCCTCGATGCCGACCTGATCGTCATCACCGGTGATTTCATCGATGGCACGCTCGATGCCCGCCGCGTCGATGTCGAACCGCTCCGCGATCTGCGTGCCCGCGACGGTGTCTGGGCGATTCCGGGCAATCACGAATATTTCTTCGGTTACGAAGACTATATGCGCCACTTCGCCGGCATGGGGATGACGATCCTCGCCAATCGACATGGCGTCCTGACCCGCGACGGCGCGGCTCTGGTGCTGGCCGGCGTCACCGATGCATCCGCGCCGGCGACCGGAAGGCCCGGGCCCGACCTGGCCGCCGCGCTGGCGGGAGCGCCGGCGGACGTGCCGGTCGTGCTGCTCGATCACCAGCCGAAGAACGCCCGCAACGCCGCTGCACGCGGCGTCGCGCTGCAACTGTCGGGGCATACGCATGGTGGGATGATCGCCGGCCTCGATCGGCTGGTCGCCGGGCCGAACGCAGGCTTCGTGTCGGGCCGCTATCGCATCGATGGCATGACGCTGTACGTCAACAACGGCACCGCGCTGTGGCCCGGCTTCGCCCTGCGGCTGGGGCGGCCGTCCGAACTCACCCGCATCACACTGCGGCGGGCGGATTAGCGGTCGCGCAATGTGGCCCATGCGTAGACGAACAGCAGCACCAGTCCGGCCGCCGCTGCCAGATACGGCAGCGGTCGCGCAATCTCGTACAGCCCTACGCCGATCGACGGGCCCAGTACGAAGCTGGCGCCGTTGACGCTGGTCACCTTGCCCGCGACCGAGCCTTGCGCCGCCGGCCCCACCGCCAGGCTCGCCCCCGCGGTGAAGCCCGGCCGGGTGAAGCCGAATCCCAGGTTCGCCAGCGCATAGGCGGTCGCGATTCCATACAGCGAGGTCGCCACCCCGGTCAGCGCCACGCCCGCTGCCGCGAGCACCAGCCCGACCAGCACCAGCCGCCGCGGGCTGAGGCCGAGCAGCGGGATCACGCCCCATTGCACCAGCAGCGCCGCGCCCGCTCCCATCATCAGCACGATGCCGGTCGGTTCCAGTGCCAGCGCCGGCGCGATTGCCAGCCGGTCGATCACCAGAAAACCGATCGCCTGGCTGGTCATGGCCTGCGCGTGACCCATCACCAGTCCGGCGATCATCCAGCCGCGCACCCGGATGTCGAGATAGCCGACATGCTCGACATGCGGCTGCGTCGCCGCGGTCACGCTGGCGCCGGTGGGAGCGCCGCCGATCGAGGGATAGGCCGATGATGCACCATGTTCCGCATGTGGCTGCGCGCGATCGTCGGACAGCATCACCCGCACCGTGATCCACACGCCGACGCCGAAGACGGCGAACACGAACGCCGGCCCCGCCAGCCCGATTTCAACGCCGCCGACGCTGCCCAGCAACAGGTAGGGCGCCACCGCCGGCCCCAATATGGTGCCGAGGCCGAACGCGCTCGCCAGCAGGGTCAGCGCCTTGGTCCGCTCCTCGCGACTGGTCTCGCCGGCAACCAGCGCCTGCACCGCCGGCGGCGCGGCCGAGCCGAAGGTGCCGTAGATCAGCCGCCCGGCGATGAAGAGCCCGAACGCCGCGGTACCGCCGATCCAGCCGTTGATCCCCGCCGCCAGAAACACGCCGCACAGGCTGAGCGACACCGAAAAGCCACCTACCCCGAGCAGGATCATCGCCCGCCGCCCCTGCCGGTCGGACCGGTTCGCCCAGAACGGTGCGGCCAGCACCCACAACAATGCCGATAGTGAAAATGCCGCCGCCACCGCGCGATCGGCGACGCCCAGCGATCGGCCCAGCGCCGGCAGGATCGATTGCAATGCGGTATTGCCCGCCGCGATCGTCAGCATCACGAGGAACATCAGCGCGAACCGTCGGTCCATCGTCCTGTCCCGCGTCATGAACGCACCCAGTCATAGCTGCGGGTGACCGCGCAGACGGTGACGCGATAGGAATCGTACCAGCGAGCCCGCCCGATATTGCGAATCGCGGCGTGATCGGGATGGTCGCGCCACGCGATCGCCGCCGCCTCGTCCGCCCAATAGCTGATCGTCAGACCGACGCCGTCCGGTCCCCGCGCACTCTCCACTCCGCGATACCCCGGCTGCTGCGCGGCGAGCGCATCCATCGCGATAGCGGCGACGTCATAGCTCGCGTGATCCACGTCGTTGCGCGTCGAGGTGAAGATCACCGCCACTTCGCCGACCCGCCGCTGCTCCACATCCATCCCCCGTTGTCCGCCCCTCCTACGCCGTACCGGCGACAGGGCAAGCATCGCGATCCTGCGGCAAACCGCATCGCTTTACGCAACCCCCAGTCTTGAAACGCGTTCGGGAAACGTGGCACGGGGTGTCATCCGCGTGTTCGCGCGGGACGATCACGCGAGAACGACAGGATTCCGATGCCCAGTCCGACCACCGCCGCCCGGCGCAATACCCGTACCGCCGGCGTGCCGAGTCCGGTCGCGATGTTCTTCCAGGGTTTTCTGAAACACCCCGTGATGGTCGGTTCGATCATCCCCTCTTCGGACAAGCTGATCCGCAAGATGCTGGGTCCGGTCGACTGGGGCGCGTGCAAGCTGTTCGTCGAATATGGGCCCGGCGTCGGCACCTTCTGCCGCCCGATCCTGGAACGGATGGCGCCGGACGCCATGCTGATCGCGATCGACACCAATGCCGATTTCATCCGCTATCTCGACCACACCATCACCGATTCGCGCTTCGTCGCGGTCGAGGGGTCGGCGGCGGACGTCGAGCGCATCGTGCGCGAACACGGGCACGATCATGCGGACTACGTCCTGTCCGGCCTTCCCTTCTCGACGTTGCCGGACGGCGTGGGTCCGGCCATCGCGTCGGCAACGCACCGGGTCATCCGCACAGGCGGTGCCTTTCTGGTCTATCAATTCTCGCCCAAGGTGAAGCACTTCCTCACCCCCCATTTCGACACGATCGATCACGATATGGAATGGTGGAACGTTCCACCTGCGCAGCTGTACTGGGCGTGGAAGGATTGATCGAAACTGCACCGATCTGCGACACTATCGATCACAGAACTACTGGGTCGCGGCTTTCCTTTTATCCTATGTTAGGCTAGCTGGTCCGTTATGGACGGACCGAAGCTTTCCCCCGCGCTGTTTCTGCACGATGCAGCGATTCGCCGTGGCATGGAATTGATGCTGTTCGCCCAATCGCGTTTCGTGCGGAGCGCCGACGAAAAGCTGGCGGAAATGGGTCTCGGCCGTGCCCACCACCGGGCCATGTATTTCATCGGTCGAAAGCCCGACGTGACGGTGGGCGACCTGCTGGCGCTGCTCGGCGTCACCAAACAGTCGCTCGGCCGGGTGATGAAGGATCTCGTCGACCGCGACCTGGTGCAGATGCGGCACGGCGATCACGATCGCCGCCATCGCCTGCTCCGCCTCACCACCACCGGAGCCGCGCTGGAAGCCGCCTTGTACGAAGAACAGCGCGACAAGATGGCCAAGGCCTATTCCTATGCCGGTCAGGATGCCGTCGCCGGTTACTGGACGGTACTGGAGGCACTGATCCCGGAGGCGGCGCGCGTCCACGTCGACGCGCTCAGCCGCTGACGTTCAGCGCGACAATTCGCGCCAGCCGATATCGCGCCGGCAGAAGCCGTCGGCAAAATCGATGGCGTCCACGCCCCGATAGGCGGCATCGCGCGCGCTCACCAGATCGCTTCCCAAACCGGTAACCGCTAACACGCGCCCGCCCGCTGCGACCAGATCATCGCCGTCCTGCCGCGTTCCGGCCTGAAACACGATTCCTCCCGTCGCCTCGGCCTCCGCGACCCCTCGGATCGCGCCCCCCGTCGTGGGCACGCCGGGATAACCCGCGGCGGCAAGCACCACGGTCATCGCCGTGGCATCGGTAAAGGCCGGCGCCCCGATCTCGGCCAGCCGCCCCTTGGCCACCGCCAGCATCAACGTGATCAGATCGCCCTCGAAACGCGGCATCAGCACCTGACATTCGGGGTCGCCGAACCGAGCGTTATATTCGATCAGCTTCGGTCCCGCCGATGTCAGCATCAACCCGGCGTACAGCACGCCGCTGAATGGCGTGCCCTCGTCAGCCATCGCCTTGACGGTGGGTGCGACGATGCGTTCGATCGCCTGCCGCTCCAGTTCGGCGGTCAGCACCGGCGCCGGGCTGTACGCCCCCATTCCGCCGGTGTTCGGCCCGGTGTCGCCCTCACCGACCCGCTTGTGATCCTGCGCGCTGCCGAACGGCATCAGCGTCACGCCGTCGGTCAGCACGAACAGGCTCGCCTCTTCGCCGTCGAGGAATTCCTCCAGCACCACAGGCGCATCGCCGGAATTGAACATCGCATCGAACGCAGCCGCCGCTTCGGCCTCGCTGGTGGCGATCACCACGCCCTTGCCGGCCGCCAGTCCATCCGCCTTGATGACCAGCGGATAGCTGAACGTAGTCGCCAGCGCCGCTTCCGCCTCGGTACGGCTGTTGACGCGGACATAGCCCGCGGTGGGAATGTCGGCGCGACGGCACAGATCCTTGGTGAAGCCTTTGGACCCTTCCAGCTGCGCCGCCGCCTTGTTCGGCCCGAACACCGGTACGCCCGCGGCGCGCAGGGCATCGCCCAGCCCGTCCACCAACGGCGCTTCCGGTCCGATCACGACCAGCCCGACGTCATGCCCCGCCACGAAATCCAGCACTGCGGCATGATCCGTCGCATCCAGCCCGACGAGCGTCGCATGCGCGGCGATGCCGGGGTTGCCAGGCGCGGCGTAGAGCGTATCCAGGAGGGCCGATTGCGCCAGTTTCCAGCCGAGTGCGTGCTCGCGGCCGCCTGAGCCCAACAGCAGGACGTTCATGCCCGAATTCCGATCCGATACCGATGACGCGCCGCTGCTAGCCGAGCAGCGCCCCGGCGACAACGCACTCGCGATGTCGGTCGGCGAACTGAGCTTCAAGCTGAAGCGGATGGTCGAGGGCGAATTCGGCCACGTCCGCATCCGCGGCGAGATTTCGGGCTACAAGCGCGCGACCTCCGGCCACGTCTATCTTGCGTTGAAGGACGACAGCGCGGTGATCGACGGCGTGATGTGGAAGGGCGCGGCGAACGGCCTCGCCTTCGCCGCGCAGGACGGGATCGAGGTCATCGCGACCGGCAAGCTGACCACCTATCCCGGCCGTTCCAAATACCAGATCGTCATCGACCGGATGGAGCTGGCCGGTGCCGGCGCACTGATGGCGCTGTTCGAAAAGCTGAAGGCGAAGCTGGCGGGCGAAGGGCTGTTCGATGCCGCGCGCAAGCAGCGCCTGCCCTATCTGCCGAAGACGATCGGCGTCGTCACCTCCCCCACGGGCGCGGTGATCCGCGATATCCTCCATCGGCTGGAGGATCGCTGTCCCACCCACGTCCTCGTCTGGCCCGTGAAGGTGCAGGGGCACGGCGCCGCCGAGGAGGTCGCAGCCGCGATCCGTGGATTCGACGCGATGCCCGCCGATGGCCCCACCCCGCGCCCCGATCTCGTCATCGTCGCGCGCGGCGGCGGCTCGATCGAGGATCTGTGGGCGTTCAACGAGGAGGCCGTGGTCCGTGCCGTTGCCGGATGTTCGATCCCGATCATCTCCGCGGTCGGCCACGAGACCGACACCACGCTCTGCGACTTCACCGCCGACCTGCGCGCACCGACCCCGACCGCGGCGGCGGAACTGGCGGTGCCGGTGCTCGCCGACCTGCGCCACACCATCCAGAGCCACGGCCTGCGGACGCAGCGCTGCGCCAACCGCTATCTGGAGCGTGGTCGCGAACAGCTGACCGCGCTCGCCCGCCTGCTGCCCAAACGCGACGCCCTGTTGGGGCCGCAGCGGCAGCGTGCCGACGATGCCGGTCAGCGGCTGGATCGTGGACTGGAACGCCGCATCACGCTGGCACGCGGCCAGCTGGACCGGTCGAGTGGTGCGCTGCGACCGGCAGTGTTGCAGCAACAGGTGACGCGCAACCGCGACCGGCTGGCGGCGACATGGCGGCTGGTGCAGTCGCTCAACCCCGATGCCGTGCTCGACCGGGGCTATGCACGGGTGACGGCGCGGGGCGGGGCGACCCTGTCCTCCGCCACCGCCGCCCGCGAGGCGGGCGCGCTGACGCTGCGCTTCCGCGACGGCAGCGTCGATGCGATCGTCGACGACGGCACCACGTCGCCCTCTCCGCCCCCGGCACCGAAGGTTGAGCGCAAGCCGCCGCGCGCCTATGCCGCGCCCAAGCCCGACCAGCCGACCCTGCTCTGATACGGACCCGCCCGATGCTCGTTTCCAATTCCGACCGTCCCGCACGGCTGCACTACATGGCCAATGGTTTCCGCGTGCTCAGCCCGGGCGATCATGTCGTCTGCGGCATCAGCGGCGCGCGCATCCCGCTCGAGCTGCTGCGCTACTGGAGCGTCGCGCGACAGGAAGCTTTCGCCAGCGCGCACCTCGCCAGCGAAGCGCTGGCGCCGCGATGAAGGGATCCGCCGGCCTGCTGCTGACCGCCTGTATCGCGGTCGCCGCACCGGCGCAGGTTTCGAACCCGGCCTTCCGTTGGACCGGTACGCCGATGCAGGGCGGGCTGATCGCCGGCACCGCCCCCACCGGCAGCGTCGCCGTGACGCTCGACGGCCATCGGCTGGACATGGAGCAAGGCCGCTTCATCGCCGGATTCGATCGTGACGCAGGTCCGCAGGCACTGCTCGCCGCAACGCTTGCCGATGGCCGCAGCATCACGCAGCCGCTTGCCATCGCGCCGCGCGCATGGCGGATCGAGCGGCTGAACACCCTGCCCCGCTTCCCCGCGCCCGATCCGGTGATGGCCCGGATCCGCCCCGGCGAACTCGCACAGATCGCCACCGCCCGTGCGATGGTCACCGATGCTGGTGGCTGGCGTCAGTCGTTCCGCTGGCCCGCGACCGGTCGCATCTCCGGCCTGTTCGGCGCGCAACGCATCTATCGCGGCGAGCCGGGCTCGTACCATTCCGGTACCGACATCGCCCGGCCCACCGGAACGCCCGTGATCGCTCCCGCCGACGGCGTCGTCATCCTGGCCGCCGATCGGCCCTTCACGCTGGAAGGGCACCTGCTGATGCTCGACCACGGTCACAGCCTCAACAGCGCGTTCCTCCACCTCTCGCGCATCGACGTGAAGGTCGGCGACCATGTGCGTCAGGGCGAGCCGATCGGCGCCATCGGTGCCAGCGGACGCGCCACCGGCCCGCACCTCCACTGGAGCCTGCGCTGGCACGACGCCCGCCTCGATCCGATACTCGTCGCCGGGCCGATGCCGCCGGGATAATCCCTGCGAGCGGCACCTGCGCGGCGCCTTACGTGTCGACTGCACCGACCGCCGCACCGGCAAAACGGCTCGTCGCGTGACCGATCGACCGTGCCCGCGGTTAATTTGACTTTCAACATTTGCGCCCACACCCCCTGATCCCAGCGCCGGGGGGAATTCGGCGATCGATGATGAGGCGCCGTCCGCGTGTTCCTGCGCAACGATCAGGGTTTCGAACTGGCAGGTGGCACGACCGCGCGCGGGCTTGCGCGCCCGTTCGGCCGCGCCGCCGCGGTCGCACGGCCACTCGGCACCATCGCCCGCCTGCGCGACGATGCCGTCCGGGTCGACTGGGCGCCCGATCTCGGCGCGCAGATCGGCAGCCGCGACTGGTGGCGCGGCCTCGCCACCTTCACTGCCTTGTGTGGCGCAACCTGGATGCTCGCGCCGGGATTCGAACCGCTCGCCGGAGTCGCCCCTGCGCCGCTCGCCGGGCCGGTATGGGAGAATGCCCGCGCACAGGCGATCGCACCGCTCGCCTGGGGTGCGGACACGGGCCATCGTATGGCCGCGAACGATCTCGTCGCACCGCTTGCCGAGGCCCCCGAACGCCCGACCGTCGACCTCAGTGCGACACTGGGCGAAGGCGACGACTTCCTTCGCGTGCTGACTCGCGCCGGCGTCGGCCGCAGCGATGCCGCCGCGGCCGCACGACTGGTGGCGCAGGCGGCGACGCTGGGCGACATCCGGCCCGGTACGCGGATCGCGCTGACGCTCGGCCGGCGTCCGGCCCGGACGATGGCGCGCCCGCTCGACAAGCTGGCTCTGCGCGCGCGCTTCGACCTTGCGGTCAGCCTCGACCGGGTCGGCAACGGGCTGGTCATGACGCGACAGCCGATCGCCATCGACACGACGCCGCTGCGCATTCAGGGCCTTGTCGGATCGAGCCTCTACCGCTCGGCCCGCGCCGCCGGGGCACCCGCCCGCGTCGTCGAACATTATATCAAGGCGCTCGCCACCCGCCTGTCGATCGGCCGCGACATCACCGCCGCGGACAGCTTCGACCTGATCGTCGAACAGGAACGCGCCGCGACCGGCGAAGTACGGCTCGGCGACCTGCTGTTCGCCGGGATCGATCAGGGCCGGCGCAAGGTGCAGCTGGTTCGCTGGAACGATGGTGACAAACCGGGGTGGTTCGACGCCAAAGGGCAGAGCGAACGTCGCGGCTTCATGGGTATGCCGGTGGCCGGGCGCATCACATCGTCCTTCGGCTATCGCATGCATCCACTGCTCGGCTACCTCAAGATGCACAAAGGCCTCGACATCGGCGCGCCCTATGGCTCGCCGATCTATGCCGCGCTCGATGGCGTCGTGCAGGGCGCAGGGCGCTCGGGCGGCTACGGCAATTTCGTCAAGCTCGTCCACGGCGGCGGCCTCGCCAGCGGCTACGGCCATATGAGCCGGATCGCGGTATCGCGCGGGCAGCACGTCCGGCAGGGCGAGGTGATCGGTTATGTCGGCTCGACCGGCATGTCGACCGGACCGCATCTGCACTGGGAGGTGTGGCGCAACGGCCAGACGATCAATCCGAGTTCGATCAGCTTTGCCAGCATTGCGGCGTTGTCGGGCGAGAATCTGCGCCGCTTCAAGGCGCAGGTCGCGGGATTGCTGGCGGTCAAGGTGGGGACGGGAAGCTAGCCCTCCGCAATTTCTCCCCCGCGAGAAGGAGGTGGCGCACCTTAGCTGCGACGGAGGGGAAAGTAAGCGACGCCCTCCACAACAGCATTCATCGCTCACCTAACTCCATCATTCGGCCGACGCCGAACGGTTTCCCTCCCCCCTGCGGGAAAGGAATAGACAAGAGGTCACCGTCCCTGCGCGCGCCAGCGCATGATCGTCCGCTGGATGATGCCGTCTTCGCCGCCGGCGTCGCGCCACAATTCCGAGAATAATGGATCGCCCGACGCAGGCCGTCTCGCCTCGTCCAGCCCGTCGAAGCTGACGCGGATCGGCACTGCGACGCCCTCGCCGCAGATGATGCATTCGCGATTGCGCAGGGCCGGGATCGAATCGAGGAAACCGCGTGCCCCTTCCGGCATCGCCGCACGAACGAAGGCCTGATCGCGTTCGTTGTTGAGGCGCATGGCGATGATCGTACCGCATTGCGACAGCACGCCTTCCTCGAGGTCGGACGGACGCTGCGTGATAAGGCCCAGGCTGACCCCGTATTTTCGCCCTTCCTTGGCGATGCGCCCGAGGATGCGCCCGACCGAGGCACTGCGCCCTTCCGACTTGGCGCTGCTCGGGATGTACCGGTGCGCCTCTTCGCAGACGAGCAGGATCGGGCGCTGCGGCTCGTTGCGCGACCAGATCGCGAAGTCGAACGTCATCCGGCTGAGCACTGCGACGACGACCGACGTGATGTCCGACGGTACGCCGGACACGTCGACGATCGAGATCGGCCGCCCGTCGCCCGGCATGCGGAATATACGGGCAAGGAAATCCGCCATCGTGTCGGCGACCAGCATGCCCGAAAACATGAAGCCGTAGCGCGGGTCGGCCTTGATCTCGTCGATCTTGGTCTTCAGCCGCAGATAGGGCGCGGTATCCCCCGCCCGGTCCATCTTGCCCATTTCCAGGTTGATGAGATTGGTCAGGTCGCTCAGCAGATACGGGATCGGCGCATCGACCGTCAGTTTGGCGATCTCCTGCCCCAGCCGATTCTTGGCGCGTGCCATCAGCAGGCATTTGGCCAGAATGTCCGCATCGATCTGGCGATCGGATCCACTGCTGGTGACGAACACCTCGCAATGTTCCTCGAAGTTCATCAGCCAATACGGCATCTGCAGATTGTTGACGTCATAGATCGCGCCGTTGCCGCGGAAGGCGGCGGCATATTCGCCGTGCGGATCGATCATCACGACATGCCCCTGCGGCGCCAGTTCGCAGATACGGTGCAGGATCAGCGCGGCGCTGGTCGACTTGCCGGTGCCGGTCGACCCGACCAGCGCGAAATGCTTGCCGAGCATCGCATCGACGTACAGCGACGCCCGGACGTCGCGTGTCGGATAGACGGTGCCGATCTGGATGTGCGGCTGGTCCGCCGCGGAATAGATCTGGCGCAGGTCCAGCGTCGATACCGGAAACACCTCGCACCCGGGGATCGGGTAACGGGTGACGCCGCGGCGGAAGCGATAGAGCTTGCCGGTCAGCCGCTCCTCGTCGCCCTCGCCCAGAAAATCGATCTCGGCGGCGACCCAGTCGTTGCCGATCTCCTCGAGCGCGAGGCTACGGACGTTGGCGACCAGCCACGATCCGCCGACCCGCATCTTGATCTGGCCGCCGACCTGACCCGCGGCCGCCACCACCGGATCGGTATCCTGCGCGATCAGGTCCAGCGACGCGCGATCGAACAGGACACGGCTGCTGCTGCCGGCGATCGCCTGAACGCAGCCGATCGGCAACAGCCCGGCGGTCATCCCGCCCAGCGGCATCGCGTTCATTGGCACCGCACCGGCAAAGGCGCCTGGTCCCGGCATCTCGGTCATCACGCTGCATCCCCGTCCATATCGGACGCACCATGGAGCGTAGCGGTTAAGATACCGTGATGATGGCGTTAAACACGTCTCGCCAGCCACCCCGCGGCCCATCCCAGCGCCACCGAAAGCGCAACGGCGACCAATCCGTACAACACCGAATCACGATCCGCGGCTCTCGCCACGAATCGCTCGAAGCCGGATTTACGGATATCGATGTCGCGCACCGCGGCGGCCAGAACACGTCCATCGCGAATCAGGAACGTCTCCGCGGTGAAGCGGCCGACGGGTACGCGTGCCGGGATGGTCAGTCGCGCCCGGTACAGCACGCCGTCGGTGATCTCGACCGCGCGGGGCGCCTCGACATACAAACCGGCACGCCGCTTCAGGTCGACCAGACCGCGCTGGAACCGCTGCTCCACCGTGCTCACCGCATTCGATCCCGGCGACAATTGCAGGCTGCCGAGACCCAGCTCATAGATCGCGCGGGTGCGTTCGTCGACGATCCGGTCGATCGGCCGCGATGCCGCCAGCGCATAGAAACTGGGCACCGAACTGTAGCGCTGGTGCTCGGCGTTGATCCAGATTCCGGCGACCTTCTGCTTCTCGCGCACCAGCACCGGCTGGGTCGGCCCCTTCACGACGACGACGATGTCGGTCGGCGCCTCGCCGCGGGGCAGCCGCCCGCCGGGGTACAGGATCGCGCCGAACAGCAGCAGTTCGGCACCGGTGAAGCTGTACGCGATCTCGATGTTCCGCTGCGATACGTCGGGCACCAGCACGGGCTTGCCCGTGTTTGTTCCCGCGGGGGGCGACGCCTGCCCCATCAACGGCAGCGCGAGCAGCAGGGCGAGCCCACGCCTCACGTCAGTTCGACCGTGAAGATCTCTTCCGGTCGCCAGACCAGACCCAGCAGGATGCGCAGACCGACGAGCAGCACCATCACTGCGAGCGCAAGGCGCAGATATTCGGGCTTCACCCTGGTCGCGAATCGCGCGCCCAGCTGCGCGCCGGTGACCGATCCGATCAGCAGCAGGCCAGCGAGCACGATGTCGACCGCCTTGGTGGTGGTCGCGTGGACCATCGTCGCCACCGCGGTCACGAACAACGTCTGGAACAACGAGGTGCCGACGACGACGCTGGTCGCCATGCCGAGCAGGTAGATCATCGCCGGCACCAGGATAAAGCCGCCGCCGATACCGAGCAGGATCGTCAGGATGCCGGTGAAGAACCCGAGCAACAGCGGCGCGAACGGCGAGATGTAGAGGCCGGATGCGTAGAAGCGCGTGCGCAGCGGCAGTGCGGCGACGAAGGGGTGGTGACGGCGCTTGCGCGGCTTCACCGGGCGCCGGCCCTTGGCGACGCCGATCGCGCCGATCGATTCGCGCGCCATCATCGACCCGATCGAGCCGAGCATCAGTACGTAGACAACACCGATCACCGTATCGATCTGGCCACTCGCCTGGAGCAGGCGGAATATCCACGCGCCGGCGAAACTGCCGAGGATGCCGCCGGCGACCAGCACGCCGCCCATCTTGGTATCGACGCCGCCACGGTGGAAATGCGCGAAGACGCCCGATACGCTGGCCCCCGTCACCTGACTGGCCGACGACGCGGCCGCCACGGTCGGCGGAATGCCGTAGATGATCAGCAGCGGCGTCGTCAGGAATCCCCCGCCGACGCCGAACATTCCCGACAACAGCCCGACGCCGCCACCGAGCAGCACGATGAACAGTGCGTTGACCGACAGGTTGGCGATGGGAAGGTACAGGTCCACGGGATCGCGTTATAGGCTGCTGGCGCCTGCGGACCAGAGCGGTTCGCACCATGGCGGCAGGGTCAGAAGTTCGTTCCGATCGACAGGGCCGGGCCGGAATCGGGGCGCGAATCCCCCGCGATCCGTTCGCGCCAGTCGGCGGTCAGGCGCACCGATCCGCGTCCTACCGGTACGACGACTCCCACCGACGGACCGATGTCGAGTCGCGCGGCACCGCGCTGCGCGCCGCCCCAGATGCCAGCCCCGATATCGATGTGGAGCCGACCGATGGCGGGCAAAGGATGCGATGCCCGCAACGCCCCGTCGGCAAACCCTTCGCCGCCGTCGCGCGCGATCACCCCCGCCTGGCCATAGCCCTCCAGCCGCACGCCGCGCAGGACCGCAACCGGACCGAACCCGCCCACCACGCCGATCATCGCACCGCCGCGCCCGCCATCCAGTGCGATGCGGTGCTCGGCGATGACATGGATCGGCGCGCGGAACGGCTGCCAGTCGAGTCCGACCGCCGCTTCCACGCCCCTGCCTGACAGGGGTGCCGAAATCCGCGCGGCCAGCGCCACGCGCCGGCTGCCGCCCAGCGCATAGGTGATCCGTGCGCCGGCTTGCGATGCGCCCAGCTGGCTGCCCGACACGCCGGGCGCCGAACCGTTCCGGGCGATCAGCCAAGCGCTGCCCGCCAGCCGCGAGCCGGCATGGGCGATCGTCGGCGGCAGGACAGCCGGCGAGAGCAGCGGTGCGACAGGCCGTTGCGGCGACGCTTCTTCCCCGTCGCTCGCCGTCGCCACCCGTGGCGACGCAAATGCGCGCAGGCGCGCAGCCGATATCGTCCTGCGATCCGCGGTATCGCGGCTCGGCACCGCCGCGACGGTACGGCGCGTCGCCGGATGAGGCCCGGCCAACGGCGTCGCCGCGGCAGGGCTCGTCACCAGTGACGCCACCGCGCGTGCCACCGGCGCCACCCATGCCGGCAGTTCGGGACCATCTCCGTTATAGATGTCGATCCCGCGCGCCGTCGCCCATCCGCTGAGCAGGATGGCGAGGAAACGGAGCGGACGGCCCCCGTTCATGTCGGCGACGTCGGCGGGCCGAGGGCATAATCCGGAAAGACGTGCGCGGTTTTCTCCCAGACCAGCGCTTCGCCGCGCAACAGCCCCAGGTAGCGGTGCAGCGCCCGTGGTGCAGCGACCAACGATACGAGATTACCGACGAAGAACCGCGGCAACGACCAGCACGCCTCGCGCCAGCCATAGGCCCGGCCGGTACAGGTGACGCGGATCAGCAATCGCCAGCCGAGCAGCAGCGACGTGGTCAGCAGCAGCCAGTTCGCCAGCCGGTCGTCGGCCGCCGGCATCGACCGCAGCCAGCGGAGCCCCGCCGCGACCGGCCACAACAGCACCGCGGCATAGGCGACCGCCAGCACCAGCACCGACACCAGCGCACGCCGGTCCCGCATCCGCATCCAGTGATCGGCGATCGCACGCGGCCGTCCCCAGCCGGTGCGATCCCATCCGGCAAGGGCTATGCCGGTCATCCAGCGCGCTTTCTGCCGCGTGGCGGCTGGCAAGGTATCGGGAAAATACGCGCGCACCGCGACGAGGCTGCCGTCGCGGGAATCGCGTACCCGGGCGAAACGGCTGGTGCCGCCGCGATCGGCGACGTGCAGGCCCAGTTCGTAGTCCTCGGTCAGGCTGCTGGCGTCGAACGGTGCGTCGCCCCGTTCCGCGGCGATCGCCCGCAACATGCCGGTTGCGATCGCACAACCGGTGCCCGCCAGCGGCATAGCCGCCCCCAGCATCGCCCGCACCGGTTGCTGGACGCTGTGAGCATAGGCAAATTCATCGGCGTAATGCCCCGATATCAGCGATCCGCGACGCACCAGCGGCAGCACCGGCAGCTGCACCAGCGCATGATCGTCGATCAGCGCGTCGAACACGGTGAGTTCGGCCGGATGCACGACATCCTCCGCATCGTGCAGCACCACCGCTCTGGTGATGCGCCCCGCCGCCTCGTCCCGCATCAACGCGTGCCACACGGTATTGAGACAATCCGCCTTGGTGGTCGGCCCGTCGCGCTCGCCGACGATCACGCGGACACGCGGGTCCAGCGCGGCGACGGCCCGGGCCGCGGCGATCGTTGCCGGATCGTTCGGATAGGTTCCGACGTAGATCCGGTAGTCGGGATAGTCGAACCGTCGTACCGCGGCGGTCAGCATCCCGCCGATCACTGCCGCCTCATCCCATGCGGCGACGAATATCGCGAACGGGGCGGGCGCCGCGCTGTGCGGCAATGCATCAAGGCTCAACCTGTCGGCCTGCCGTTGCGACAGGCGACGGACGATAAAGCAAAGGTCGACGATCAGGTCGTCGATACCGCCGATCAGCAGGCCTGCCGCGGCGAACAGCATGGTTTCGCGTGCCGCCGCATCCAGGATCAGCGTGACTAGATCCATGAAACCCCGCTCGAATGCCATGCACAAGGTTCATTGTGGACAGATATGACGCAAGGTATTTCGCCCAAGTGACTTGCCTTGAACGTCTTTACCGGACGCGGCAGCATGGTCGGCGGGTAGCCATGCCTCCGAATCGGCTGCGATTCCGGCTCACTGGCCTCCGGACAGGCACCGATATCTTCACGCTGGATTCGCCTTCCCGACACGCCTAGCGTCCCGGCGTTGCGGGGGAGATGGCGGATGCATGGAGCGATGCGGTGGGCGGTGCTGGCCTTGGCGCTCGCTCCAGTGGCGGCGTTCGGCGACAACAGCCCCCAGGTGGTGCTCGCCCAGCCCGGTATCGGCGGTGCGGCGGGGGCGGTCGAACGCTATACGATCCGCTTCAGCCAGCCGATGGTGCCGCTCGGCGATCCCCGCGCGCCCGCACCCTTCACCACCGCCTGTCAGGGAACCGGCCGCTGGGTCGACCAGCAGACCTGGGTCTTCGATTTCGCCGCGGCGTTGAGCGGCGACGCCAAATGCAGCTTCGACGCCGCCAAGGGGCTGAAGAGCGTCGCCGGCTATGCGCTGAACGGCCGCGCCACCTACAGCGTCGATGCGGGCGGCCCGTCCGCCCGCGCGGTGCTGCCATCGGGCGACGGCGACGAGATCGAGGAGGATCAGGTCTTTCTGGTCGCCGCGACGCAGATGCCGACCCGCGCCTCGGTCGCCGCCAATGCCTATTGCGCGGTCGACGGCATCGGCGAAAAGATCCCGGTAGACGTGCTGCCCGCCGATCTGCCGGCGAAACTGATCGGCGAGATGGGGACGCAGAACTGGTCCGTCCGCAGCTTCCTCGACAGCGCCGGCCTGCCCGAAGCGGTTCCGGAAAAGCCGGCCGAGCGGCAGGCCCTCTATTCCGGTGTCACGGCGCTGAAATGCCGGCGCGCGCTGCCGCCGGGTCGCGACATGGCGCTCGTCTGGCCGCAAGGTATCGCGTCGGCCTCCGGTCGCCTTGCCGGCAGCGATCAGCGCTTCGACTATACCGTGCGCAAGCCGTTCGCCGCGCGTTTCGAATGCAGCCGTACCAACCCGCAGGCCGGGTGCAGCCCGGTACAGCCGGCGTACGTGCGCTTCACCGCGCCGGTGCCGATGAGCCAGGCTGCGGCGATCCGCCTGACGCTGCCCGACGGCAAGCAGATCGCGCCCGCGTTCGATGACGACGACAAGAAAAAGGCGACGATCAGCGACGTCACGTTCAAGGCGCCGTTGCCGTACGAGACAGCGGCGAAGCTGACGCTGCCTGCCGGACTGAAGGACGAGAGCGGTCGCACCCTGTCCAACGCCGAACGCTTTCCGCTCGACGTGAAGTTCGACGCCGCACCGCCGCTGGTGAAGTTCGCCGCGCCGTTCGGCATCCTCGAAGCGGCACAGGGCGGCGTGCTGCCGGTCACCGTCCGCAACGTCGAACCTGCGCTGCAGGGCAAGAGCCTGCCGATCGGCGGGCGCACGCTGAAGGTGGGCGACAGCGATGCCGCGGTCGCCGAATGGCTGCGCACGGTCGACGACGCGGACGACGACGATGTCGAGGAGGTCAAGCGCGGCGACGAGGTGATCCGCCGGATCAATCACACCGGCGACCGATCGATCCTCGGCAACCAGGGCGCCGGCATGACGATCGGCCTGCCCGGCAAGGGCCGCGATTTCGAGGTCGTCGGCATTCCGCTCGGCAAACCCGGCTTCTACGTCGTCGAACTGGCCAGTCCGGCGCTAGGCCGTGCGCTGCTCGGCCGCAACGCACCGCGCTACGTTGCGACCGCTGCGCTGGTCACCAACATGGCGGTGCATTTCAAATGGGGCCGCGAGCGCAGCCTCGTGTGGGTGACATCGCTCGACACCGGCAAGCCGGTCGCCAACGCGAGCGTGCAGGTCAGCGACAGCTGTTCGGGCAAACTGCTCGCGCGCGGCGCGACCGATCGCAGCGGCGGGCTGATGATCCCCGCCGGCTTGCCCGAACCCGAAACCTATGGTGGCTGTCAGGACGGATCGTCGGCGCATCCGCTGATGATTTCCGCGCGCAGCGGTGACGATTTCAGCTTCGCGCTGACCAGCTGGGGCGATGGCATCCGGCCCTACGATTTCGAACTGCCCTATGGCTATTCCGCACCCTCGGAAACGTTCCACACCGTCTTCGACCGTGCACTCGTCCGGCAGGGCGAGACGATCCACATGAAGCACATCGTCCGCCGTCCCAGCGGCAACGGCTTCGCGATACCGGCGGGCTTTTCCGGTACGCTGCGGCTGGCGCATCGCGGCTCGGACACGCAATTCGACCTGCCGCTGACGATCGATGCAAGGGGTATCGGCGAGACGACTTGGACCGCGCCGCAGGGCGCACCGATGGGCGATTACGACCTGCGCATCGTTCGCGGCGACGACGTCACCTTCACCAGCCAGTCGTTCAAGGTCGACGAATACAAGCTGCCGACGATGCGTGCGAGCGTCACCGGGCCGAAGGCGGCAGCGGTGCGACCGAAGTCGCTGCCGCTTGACCTGTACGTCGGATATCTGTCCGGCGGCGGTGCAGGCGGGTTGCCGGTCGACGTCCGCGTCGGCTGGTTCGCGCATTCCGCCACGCCGGAGGGCTATGACGGCTATACCTTCGGCGGGGCGAAGGTGGAGGAAGGCGTCAAGCCGATGAACGGCGATGGCGACGATCAGCAGACGCCGCTGCCACCGACGCAGACGCTGCCGGTGACGCTGAACGCCGGCGGCACCGCGCGCACCAGCGTCGACGTGCCGGCACTGGACGGCCTCGCCGACATGCGCGTCGAGATGGATTATCAGGACGCCAATGGCGAGGTGCTGACCGCCAGCCGCAATGTGCCGATCTACGCCTCCGCGGTGCAACTGGGGGTGAAGACCGACGGCTGGCTGATGAAACAGGACGACCTGCGCCTGCGCTTCGTCGCGCTCGATACCGGCGGCAAGCCGCTCAGGAACCAGACGGTGTCGGTCGCGCTCTACAGCCGCCAGATACTGACGGCGCGGCGACGGCTGATCGGCGGCTTCTACGCCTACGACAACCAGATGCGTACGACGAAGCTCGACGCATCCTGCACCGCGACGACGGACGATCAGGGCTTCGCGCAATGCACGGTTGATCCCGGCGTATCGGGCGAGGTCTATGTCGTCGCGACCAGCGCGGATGCGGACGGCAATGTCGCACGTGCGGTGCGCTCGGTGTGGCTGGCGGGCGACGATGCGTGGTGGTTCGGCGGCGACAATGGCGATCGCATGGACGTCGTGCCGGAGCGCAATGCCTACCAGGCGGGCGAGACGGCGCGCTTTCAGGTCCGCATGCCGTTCCGTTCCGCCACCGCGCTGGTGACGGTCGAGCGCGAGGGCGTGTTGTCGAGCTTCGTCACCGAACTCTCCGGCACCGATCCCGTCGTCGAGGTGCCGATGCCGGCCAGCTACGCGCCCGACGTCTATGTCTCGGTGATGGCCGTGCGCGGCCGCATCGAAAGCGGCTGGACCAGTTGGCTGCGCGGGATCGGCCAGAGCCTCGGGCTGGTGAAGCCGGAACCCGCGCCCGAACCGACCGCGCTGGTCGACCTGTCGAAGCCCGCCTACCGCCTCGGCATCGCCAAGGTAAAGGTCGGGTGGGAAGGCCATACCCTCGGCGTGACCGTGAAGGCCGACCGCGAGCGCTTCTCGCCGCGCGGCACCGCCAGCGTCGCCTTGCAGGTCCGACGGCCCGACGGCAGGCCCGCGGCCAGCGCCGATGTCGCCTTCGCTGCGGTGGACGAGGCGCTGTTGCAGCTCGCGCCGAACGACAGCTGGGATGTCCTGACGGCGATGATGGGCGACCGGCCGCTGTCGGTGCTGACCGCGACCGCGCAGATGCAGGTCGTCGGCAAGCGCCATTACGGCCGCAAGGCGGTGGAGGCCGGAGGCGGCGGCGGCGATGCCGCGGCGGCGCTCAACCGCGAGAACTTCCAGCCGGTGTTGCTGTGGAAGGGCCGCGTCGCGCTCGATGCGCAGGGCCGCGCGCAGGTGGCAGTGCCGCTGTCGGATGCGCTGTCCTCGTTCAAACTGGTCGCGATCGCCACCGATGGCGACGGCCTGTTCGGCACCGGCAGTACCGCGATCCGCACCGCGCAGGACTTGTCGCTCTACGCGGGCCTGCCGCCGCTGGTGCGTAGCGGCGACTGGTACGCGGCGGGCTTCACGCTGCGCAACGGCAGCGACAAGCCGATGACCGTTACCGCGACCGTCGACGTCTTCCCCCGGATCGCGCAAGGGCGGCCGCTGACCGTAACGATCCCGGCGGGCGGCGCCGCGCCGGTGGCGTGGAACCTCACCGCTCCGCCGTCGAGCGGCACGCTGCGTTGGCAGGTCACTGCCCGGTCGAAGGACGGCAAGGCCACCGATCGCCTGACCGTCACCCAGGACGTCGTCCCGGCCGTGCCGGTGGAGACATGGGCAGCGGCGCTCACCCGCGTCGGTGACACGACGCTGCCGATCGCCCCGCCCGCCGGCGCGCTGCCGGACCGCGGATCAGTCGACGTGCAACTCACCGACACGCTTGCCCCGCCGCTGACCGGCGTCCGGCGCTACATGAGCGATTATCCCTACAATTGCTTCGAACAGCAGTTGAGCCGGATCGTCGTGCTCGGCGATCCGACGAAATGGGCCGCGCTGGCGGGGGCGATCCCGACGTATCAGGCGCCCGACGGCCTGCTCCGCTACTGGCCGAGCGAATCGCTGGAGGGATCGGAGGCGCTCACCGCTTATGTCCTGTCGCTGACCAGCGAGGCCGGGCTGCCGCTGCCTCCCGCCCCGCGCGCGCGGATGGTCGAGGGGCTGAAGGCGGTGCTCGACGGGCGGGTGCGTCACGAAAGCTACGGCGATCCGCGCCAGCAGCGGCTGGTCGCCTTCGCCGCGCTGGCCCGTGCCGGAGAGGCAACACCGGCGATGCTCGGGCAGGTCGGCCTCGCGGCGCAGGATATGCCGACGTCGCTGCTGAGCGACTATATCGCCGCGCTCGACCGCGCACCGCTCGCCAACGCCGCAGCGCTGAAGGCGCAGGCGGAGGGCGTGCTGCGCAGCCGCCTCGTCTACGAAGGCACGCGGCTCGACATGTCGGACGCATCGGCGGCGCCGTGGTGGCTGATGTCCTCTGCCGACGAAGCGTCGATCAAGACGCTGCTGGTGACGCTCGGCCGTCCCGGCTGGCAGGACGAGGCGGCTAAGATGATGGTCGGCGTCGCCCTGCGCCAGTCGCGCGGTCATTGGGACACGACCACCGCCAACGCCTGGGGTGCGGTCGCGGTGCGCAAGTTCGCCGGCCTCTACCCGGCACAGGCGATCGCCGGCACGACGACGATACAGCTAGGCGCGACGAGCGTATCGCGCGCATGGCCGCTCGCCGCCGAGGCCCGCTCGCTCAGCCTGCCGCTGCCCGCCGCCGCCACGCCGCTGATGTTACGTCAGAGCGGCGGCGCCGGCCCATGGGCGATGGTCGCCGTCCGCGCCGCGGTGCCGCTGAAGGCGCCGCTGTTCGCCGGCTATCGCGCCACCCGCAGCGTCACGCCGGTGCAGGTGCGGAACGCCGGGCAGCTGACCCGCGGTGACGTCCTGCGCGTGACGATCACCGTCGACGCCACCGCCGAGCGCAACTGGGTGGTGGTCAACGACCCGATCCCGGCCGGCGCGACGATCATCGGCGACATGGCGAACCAGTCGCAGATGCTGGCCGAGGGTGGCGCAAGTGAGGGCGTGCAGCCGTCCTATGTCGAGCGCGGCAACGACAGCTGGCGCGGCTTCTTCGCCTGGGTGCCACGCGGGCGCTTCACGGTGAGCTACGCGGTACGGCTGAACGGCGCCGGCCGCTTCAGCCTGCCGCCGACCCGCGTCGAGGCGATGTATTCCCCCGCCATCCGTGCGCAGGTGCCGAATGCGCCGATGGTGGTGGCGCAGCGATGATCGTGTCGCGCACCGTCGCGCCCTGCCTCCACTGCGCCGCTGGAGGCAGGGCAGGACGTGCCGCCCTTTCCCCTCGCCGCTCGGTGGATCCCGGAACGAATCCGGCGTGACGACGGACGTAACGCCCATGTCGCTCCGCTCCCGACTCGCCACGCCCCGCGCCGTCATGGCGCTCGTCGCCACCGCCGCCGTGACGCTCGGCACGCTCGATTACACCACCCGCCCGCCCGCACTCCCCGACTATGCGCAGGTCCGCGGGGCATGGCATCCCTCGGAAGCCTGGCTCTACGATCGCCACGGCGTTCTCATCGACAGCGCCCGCGTCGATTTCGCCGTACGCCGCCTCGCCTGGACACCGCTCGCGGCGATCGCGCCCACCGCGCGCGACACGATCGTCGCCGCCGAGGACCACCGCTTCCTCGCCCACGCCGGCGTCGACTGGCTCGCGCTCGGCGGCGCCGCCCGCGACCGGATCGAGCGCAACCGCCCGCGCGGCGCATCGACGCTGTCGATGCAGCTCGCCGCCTTCCTCTCCCCCGCCCTCGCCCGCCCCGGCGCACGCGGCTGGCTCGACAAGCTCCGCCAGATCCGCGCAGGCCGCGCGCTCGAGGATCGCTGGAGCAAGGACCAAATCCTCGAAGCCTATCTCAACCTCGCGGGTTACCGCGGCGAGGCGCAGGGGATCGGCGCCGCCGCGCTCGGCCTGTTCGGCAAGACGCCGGCCAGCCTGTCGCGCGACGATGCCCTCCTGCTCGCCGCGCTGCTGCCCGATCCGCGCGCCGACGCCGTCACGATCGCCCGCCGCGCCTGCGCCCTTGCCGACGGCAAGGACTGCCCCCGCTTTCCCGCCGCCGTCGCCGCGATGCTCGGCCCGGCACGCAGCCTCGCGCTCGATCCCGGCCTCGCCCCGCATCTGTCCGATCGCCTGCTGACCCGGCCAGGCCTGCGCATCACCACCACGCTCGACGCCGGCCTGCAACGCCTCGCCGCCGCCGCGCTGCGCCGCCAGTTGCTCGGCCTCGGCGGCACCCGCGCCCGCGACGGTGCCGCGGTGGTGATCGACAATGCGAGCGGCGACGTCCTTGCCTATATCGGCGGCATCGGTGGCGCCTCGACCGCCGCCGCGGTGGATAACGCCAACAGCTATCGTCAGGCGGGATCGACGCTGAAGCCGTTCCTGTATGCCCAGGCGATCGAGCGTCGCTATCTCACCTCCGCCTCGATCCTCGACGATTCGCCGGTACAGCTCGACACCGCAACAGGCCTCTACGTCCCCCAGAACTACGATCGCGGTTTCAAGGGGCCGGTGTCCGCCCGCACCGCGCTTGCCGGATCGCTCAACGTCCCCGCGGTCCGCACGCTATTGCTGGTCGGGGTGGAACCGTTCCGCGACCGGCTGTGGGACCTCGGTTATCGCGGACTCGTCGAGGACGGCGCCTATTACGGCTTTTCGCTCGCGCTGGGGTCGGCGGAGGTGACGCTGCTCGAACAGGCCGCCGCCTATCGCGCACTCGCACAGGGCGGCCGGTGGAATCCGCTGCGCCTGACGCTCGACCAGCCCGCCACGCCACCGCGCGGGATCGTCTCCCCCGCCGCCGCATGGATCGTCGGCGACATGATCGCCGATCCCAACGCCCGCGCCGCCACATTCGGCCTCGATTCGGCGCTGCGCCTGCCGTTCTGGGCGGCGGTGAAGACGGGGACGTCCAAGGCGATGCGCGACAATTGGTGCGTCGGCTATTCCGACCGCTTCACCGTCGCCGTATGGGTCGGCAATGCCGAAGGCGATCCGATGCGTGCCGTCTCCGGCACCAGCGGCGCGGCGCCGGTATGGCGCGACATCATGCTGGCGCTGCACACGCGCATCCCCGGTCGGGAGCCGCCAGCGCCGCCACAGGTGGAGGCCTCCCGCATCGCCTTCGCCGATGGGACGGAAGAGCAACGCCGCGAATATTTCCTGCGCGGCACCGCGCAGAGCCTTATCGCCGCCGCGCCCGCCGCCGCGCGCCGCCCGCGTTTTACCAACCCGGTCGCGGGGAGCGTCTACGCGCTCGATCCGGACATTCCGATCGATCGGCAACGACTGAGCATCGGCATCAGCGGCGCCGCGGCGGCCCATCGCATCGTGCTCGACCGTCGCGATCTCGGTCCGGCCGATCGCGCGCCGCTGATCCTGCCGGGGCCCGGAGCACACCGGCTGCGGCTGGTCGATCTTGCCGGGCGCATCGTCGACCAGGTGATGTTCACGATCCGCTGAACGGATCAACCGGAATGATGGCGACGAAATTACGTCCGCCTAGAACCAATCGGAATCTGGCGCGTTGCGGCCACTGATCCCTTCCCCCTTTCGGGATCAGTGCCGGTCCAAGCACGGCACGGCCGCGCCGATGCGTAGCAGGCGGCGCGGCCAACCGTGGGGGGATCAGGCGGCTTCGTCTTCCAGCGCCGGATAGTCGATGTATCCCTCCGGCCCCTTCGAATACCATGTCGCCATATCGTCCTGGTTGAGTGGCGCACCCCGGCGGAAGCGTTCGACCAGATCGGGGTTGGCGATGAACTTGCGTCCGAACGCGATGCCGTCCGCCAGACCGGAATCGAGATCGGCCTGTGCCTGTTCCTGCGAATAGTCCTGGTTCAGGATCAGCGGCCCCTTGAATACCTTGCGAATCTCGGGTGACAGCTTCGGCACGTCGGTGCTGCCGAAGGTGCCGTCCGGCGCGATTTCGCGCAGCTCGAGGAAACCGATACCCAGCGCGTCCAGTGCCGCCGCGGCCGGAATGAAGACGCTCGCGGGATCGCTGTCATCGGCACCCTGCGTCTCGCCGTTGGGCGACAGGCGGATGCTCGTCCGGCCCGCGCCGATCGCGTCCACCACCCGCGCCACCGCTTCGCGCATGAATCGGATGCGGTTCTCCGGGCTGCCGCCGTAATCGTCGTCGCGGAAGTTGGTGCCGTCGCGCAGGAACTGGTCGATCAGATAGCCATTGGCGCCATGCAGCTGCACGCCGTCGAACCCGGCGCGCACCGCGTTGGTGGCGGCGGTGGCGTAATCGTCCTGCGCGCGGGCGATGTCGTCCAGCGTCGCCGCCTGCGCCTCGCCATAGGGATTTTCCGGCTTGTGATAGGGCGCGCGCGTCGCCGACGACGACAGCGGCGCCATGCCAATCACGTCGGGACGCGACAGCCGTCCCATGTGCCAGATCTGCGCGACGATCTTGCCGCCCGCCTGATGCACCGCCTCGGTCACCGGCTTCCACGCTTCCACCTGCGCATCGGTCCACAGGCCCGGTGCGTTCGGCCAGCCCAGTCCCTGACGGCTGATGCCGGTACCCTCGCTGATGATCAGCCCGGCACCGGCGCGCTGCCGGTAATAATCGACCATGATGTCGGTCGGGACATGATCGTCGGTCGAACGGCCGCGGGTCAGCGGCGACATGAGGATACGGTTGGCGGCGGAAATGTCGCCCAGCTGGATGGGATCGAAAAGGCTCGGCATGGATGCTCCGTAAGTGGCCTGACGAACGACAAATAGGCGGCTACAGGGCGGCATGCATCAGGCGCGGCCCCCAAGAAAAACTGTCCCGGCCGCAATTGTCTCGGGTGACGCTACGGCATCCGCCGGTCTGGCCTTCGTCGCGCTGGTCGTCGCCAATATCGCACTGGCCTTCGGGCCGTGGTTCGTCCGGCTCGCCGATGTCGGACCGGTCGCGGCGGGGTTCTGGCGGATCGCGATCGCGGTGCCGTTCCTCGGTAGCCTGGCGCTGGCGAGCGGAGCGCGCCCTGTCCGCTTGCCGCCATTGCTGTGGATCATGCTCGGCATCGGCGGCATCGCCTTCGCCGCCGACCTCGGCAGCTGGCACCTCGGCATCGTCCGTACGACAATGGCCAATGCGACGCTGTTCGGCAATTCGGCGATCCTGATCTATCCGATCTACGGCTTCCTCGTCGCGAGGGCATGGCCGACGCGGATGCAGGGATTCGCGCTGCTGCTGGCGGCGGCGGGCGCGGCGCTGTTGCTGGGGCGATCGTACCAGCTCGATCCGCGCAATCTCGCCGGCGACCTCCTCTGCATCCTCGCGGGCATCCTCTACACCGTCTATATCGTGCTGATGGCGCGGGTGCGGGGCACGATGCGGCCGCTGCCGGCGCTGGCGTTGTCGAGCACCGCCACCGCGCTGCCGCTGCTGCTGTTCGCGCTGCTGCTCCACGAACAGGTCATGCCGCAGCACTGGACGCCGTTGCTGGCCCTCGCGCTCGTCAGTCAGGTGGTGGGGCAAGGCTGCATGATCTACGCGCTCGGCCAATTGTCGCCGCTGGTCGTCGGCATCGCGCTGCTGATCCAGCCGATCGTCGCCGGCGCCGTCGGCTGGATCGAATATGGCGAGCGGTTGCAGGGACCGGATTGGGTCGGCGTCGCGTTGGTGGCGCTCGCATTGGTGCTGGTGCGGCGCGCCGAGGTTGCACCGAAGCGCGCGGCGGCGCAGGAGGAAGCGGCATGACGCAGGATCTGACACTCGACGAAATCCGCGATCGCCTTGCCCCCGGGATTGCCGACAATGCGGCGTTCGACGGCTGGAGCGACGATGCGCGCGACATGGCTGCGGATGGCGCCGGGATCGATCGCGACGTCGCGCGACTCGCCTTCCCGGACGGTGCGGTCGACATGATCGACGCCTGGTTCGCCGCGATCGACCGGCAGATGGCCGCGGCTCTGCCGTCCGATGCGCTGGCAGCGATGAAAATCCGCGCACGGATCTCCGCGCTGGTCGAGGCGCGGCTGGATGCGGTCGCGATCAACCGCGAATCGCTGCGCCGTGCGTTGACGATCCTCGCCCTCCCGCAGAACGTCGTCCGCGCCGCACGACTCGGCTGGCGCACCGTCGATCTGATGTGGCGCATGGCCGGCGATACCGCGACCGACTACAATCATTACACCAAGCGCACGATCCTGCTCGGCGTCTACGGCGCCACGATCACCGTCTTCCTCGACGACGACAGCGAAGGTCATGCCGACACCAGCGCCTTCCTGTCCCGCCGGATCGACGGGATCATGCGCTTCGAAAAGGCGAAGGCAGGCTTCGTGAAGCGTTACGAACACCGCCCCAGCCTGTCGCGCTTCGTCGGCCGGTTGCGCTACCCGGTGGTGTAGGGACGCGGCGGAAGTGGGACTGCCGGCGCATGCCGGATGGGCGGGATCGCCCAGAGGGCATCGTCACCCCGGACTTGTTCCGGGGTGCACCGTGCAGCCACAGGAAAAGCTGGAGCCTCTGAATATTCCCTCGCGGCACCGTGGACCCCGGAACAAGTCCGGGGTGACGAAGTAGATAGGGCTATCGCCCGAACCCGACATTTCCGCGGCGAACGGCAAGCGCACCGCTTTACTCCCCCCACGGTAAATGATAATCAGTCGCATCATGGATATGTCGCGTACCGTCGTGCCCGCCCTCGATCTCGTGTCGCTTCCCCGTCGCCAGCCCGCGACCGTATCGGGCATCGACTGGACGCGGCTGGCGCTGCCCGAAGCGCGGCGGCTGCGCGAACTCGGTTTCGACGAAGGCGTGCCGGTAGAGGTGCTGCACCGTGCTTCGCTGGGTGGCGGACCGATCGCGTGTCGTATCGGCCGGATGACCGTGGCACTGCGTCGCGCGGTGGCCGGCGCTATCCATGTCGCTCCGGCGCTTCCAGCCGAATAAACGGTGCACGCGTCTCCGCTGGTCGCGCTGGTCGGCAATCCCAATGCCGGCAAAAGCGCGCTGTTCAACGCGCTGACCGGCGCGCGGCAAAAGGTCGGCAACTATCCCGGCGTCACGGTCGAGCGGCATTCGGGCCGGCTGGTCATGGACGACGGCCGCCCGATCGAACTGATCGACCTGCCCGGGGCCTATAGCCTCGAACCCTCCAGCCCCGACGAACGCGTCACCCGCGACGTCGTGACGGGGACCAGCAGCCTCGAACGTCTGCCCGACGCGCTGATCGTCGTGGTCGATGCCGCCAATCTCGACAACCATCTGCGCTTCACGTTGCAGCTGATCGCGCTCGGATTGCCGGTGGTGGTCGCGCTCAACATGGTCGACCTTGCCGAGCGGGACGGACTGACGCTCGATGCGGCAATCCTCGAACGCGAACTGGGTGTGCCGGTGATCCCGACCGTCGCGGTCCGCAAGCGCGGCCTCGATGCCTTGCGCGGCGCGCTCGGCGAAATCGTCGGCGGCGGCAGCCGCAAGCCCGATGTCGGTGCGGGCACGCAGGACGATATCGTCCATCTGCAACGCCGTGCCCGCCAGATCGCCACCGCGGCGACCGTGTCCGAAACCGCCGGGCGCCGCTGGGCGCACATGCTCGATTCGGTCGCGTTGCACCCGGTGGCGGGGCCGCTGCTGCTCGTCACGATCCTGTTCGTGATGTTCCAGGCGGTGTTCACCTGGGCGAGCGTACCCGCCGATGCGATCGATGCCGGCTTCGGCTGGCTGCAGGATGCGATCAAGACCGCGATGCCCGACGGCTTCGTCCGGTCGCTGCTGACCGACGGGCTGATCGCCGGCGTCGGTGCGGTGATCGTGTTCCTGCCGCAGATCCTGATCCTGTTCCTCTTCATCCTGGTGCTCGAATCGTCGGGCTACATGGTCCGCGCGGCGTTCCTGATGGACCGGCTGATGGCGACCGTCGGCCTGTCCGGCCGCGCGTTCATCCCGCTGCTGTCGAGCTTCGCCTGCGCCGTCCCCGGCATCATGGCGACCCGCACGATCGACGACGAGAAGGACCGGCTGACCACGATCCTGATCGCCCCGCTGATGACGTGCAGCGCGCGCTGGCCGGTCTACACGCTCATCATCGGCGCGATGATCCCCAACACCCAGCTGGCGCCGTTCGTGCGGTTGCAGGGCGTGGTGATGTTCGGCCTGCTCGTGATCGGCATCGCCGGCGCGTACGTCGCCGCGCTGATCCTCCGCCGCACCGTCACCAAGGGCGAATCCTCGGGCTTCATGATGGAGATGCCGAAATATCAGGTCCCGCGCATTCGCGACGTGCTGCTCGGCCTGTGGCAGCGCGCGGTGATCTTCCTCAAGCGCGCTGGCACCATCATCGCCGCAACCACCGTCGTCCTCTGGCTGCTGCTGAGCTTCCCCAAGCCGCCCGAGGGCAGCGGCATCAGCCCGGTCGATTATTCGGTCGGCGGCCGCATCGGCCACGGCATCGAATACGTAGTCAAGCCGATTGGCTTCAACCGCGACATCGCGCTCGCCCTGCTACCGGCGATGGCGGCGCGCGAGGTCGCGGTGTCGGCGATCGGCACCGTCTATGCCATTGACGATGCCGAGGGCAGCGGCGCGGACCGCATCACCGACCAGATCCGTGGCCGCTGGACGCTGCCGACCGCGCTCGCCTTCCTGATGTGGTTCGTCTTCGCGCCGCAGTGCATTTCGACCATCGCGGTGACCCGGCGTGAGACCAACGGGTGGAAGTGGCCGCTGTTCATGGTTGGCTATTTGTTCGCCGCCGCCTACATCATGGCCGGGATCACTTACTGGCTGGCCATCTTCGCCGGCCTCTAGACATTTTCGGGGCATTTCATGGCGGGCAGCGTCAACAAGGTCATTCTGGTCGGCAACCTGGGGCGCGACCCCGAATCGCGATCGTTCCAGAACGGCGGCAAGGTCGTCGAACTGCGCATCGCCACGTCCGAATCGTGGAAGGACAAGTCGAGCGGCGAGCGCAAGGAAAAGACCGAATGGCACACGGTGAAGGTCTTCAACGAAGGCCTTGCCAACGTCGCCGAACGCTTCCTGCGCAAGGGGTCGAAGGTCTATATCGAGGGCGCCCTCACCACCCGTAAGTGGCAGGACCAGCAGGGTCAGGACCGCTATTCGACCGAGGTGGTGTTGCAGGGCTTCAACAGCGTGCTGACGATGCTCGACGGCCCGAACGGCGGCCAGGGCGGCGGCGGCGGCGGCGGCGGTGGCGGTGGTCGTGGCGGCGGCGATTTCGGTGGCGGCAGCGACGACTTCGGCGGCGGATCGTCGGGTGGCGGCTATGGCGGCGGCGGCGGCAGCCGCGGTGGCAGCGCGCCGTCGGGTGGTGCGCGCGGCGGCTTCGGTCAGGGCGGAGGCTTCGCCGACGATCTCGACGACGACGTGCCGTTCTGAACGCGTCGCGACCCTTCGACATGCTCGATCCCGATCTGCTGTGCAGCGGCGCGATCGCGGCGACCCCGTCGCCGGTCGCACGCGGCTGGCAGGTCGACGAGGCGGCGCGCACGGCCGCCCTGCAGACCTATAACCTCGAATCGCTGCGCAACAGTGCGGCGCTGAAGCGGATCACCGATTTCGCCGCGGCGCTTTGCGATACCCCGGTCGCGTTGATCAGCCTCGTCGAGGAAACGCGACAGACGTTCATTTCGCGGACCGGCATCGACGTGACGGAGACGTCGCGCGAGACGTCGTTCTGCGCGCATGCGATGCTGGAGGACCAGATCATGGTCGTCCCCGACGCGACGCGCGACCCCCGGTTCGTCGACAATGCGCTGGTCACCGGCGACATGCACATCCGCTTCTACGCCGGCGCGCCGCTGGTGTCGGACGACGGCATTCCGCTCGGTTCGCTCTGCGTCATCGACACCGAACCACGCGAAGGGCTTACCCCCCTGCAATTGCAGGGGCTGGCGACGCTGGCCGACAATGTCCTGGCGCGGCTGCGCGACAGTCGCGATGCGGCCGCGTGGCGCGCCGCCGAGCGCGACACCCGCCGCCTGCTGTCCGACAGCGAGGACCGGTTCCGTACGCTCGCCGACACCATGCCGCAGATGGTGTGGTCGACGCTGCCCGATGGCTATCACGATTATTACAACGCCCGCTGGTACGAATTTACCGGCACGCCGCCCGGATCGACCGATGGCGAAGGCTGGAACGACGTCTTCCATCCGGAGGATCAGGAGCGTGCCTGGAGCGTCTGGCGGCATTCGCTGACCACCGGCGAACCCTATCAGATCGAATATCGCCTGCGCCATTTCGACGGCACTTATCGCTGGGTGCTCGGCCGCGCACTGCCGATCCGTGACGATGCCGGCACGATCACGCGCTGGTTCGGCACCTGCACCGACATCCACGAACAGAAACTGGCGCTGCACGAGCGCGAGGTGATCAGTCAGGAACTGTCGCACCGGATCAAGAACATCTTCTCGGTGATTTCCGGCCTGATCTCGTTCGCCGCGCGCAGCCGGCCGGACTTCGCCACCGTCGCGGCCGACCTGCGACTCCGCATCACCGCGCTCGGCCGTGCGCACGACTTCGTCCGCCCGCACAGCCCCAGCTCGCGTCCGTCGATGCAGCAGGACAGCCTGCACGGCCTGCTGGGCGAATTGTTCGAACCCTACCGCCGCAGCGATCGCCAGCCGATCGTCATCACCGGCGACGAGATCGCGATCGACGATCGCTCGGCAACGCCGCTCGCGCTGCTGTTTCACGAGCTTGCGACCAACGCGACCAAATATGGCGCTTTGTCGACCGAGGACGGCGTTATCGACCTGTCGATCCGGCGCTTCGACGACCATGTCGCGCTATGCTGGGTCGAGCGCAACGGACCGGCCGTGGTCGTGCCCACCGGCCCGCAGGGGTTCGGCAGCCAGTTGATCGAATTGTCGGCCGTACGTCAGCTGGGCGGCACGGTGGACCGCGACTGGCGTGTCGATGGGCTGGTGGTAACTGTCACGGTGCCGCTGGCGGCGTTCAGCCGGGCCTGACGTCGCCGGCCGCGCCGGGTTTCGTCAGCTTCCGGTCGGGCGATAGACGACGATGTCGTCATTGGCCGGTGTCTCGCCGGCGCCCGTCGCCATCGCCGCCGCTGCCAGAATCGCGGCCTCGCTGAACGGCTTGCGGATGTAACCGAGGGCGCAGTCACCGTCGCAGTCGATTTGCGACGGATTGGCCGTGACGAACACCACCTTCACACCGAAATCGCGCGCCATGCGCTGTGCGATACCCGGACCGGTAGGGCCATCGCGAAGATTGACGTCGACGAAGGCGAACCCGCAACCCGGTGCCGCCTCGATCGCCGATACGCTGTCCGCCGCGATCGCCGCGACGGTGTAACCGGCATCGATCAGGATACGCTCAAGATCGAGGGCTACGAAAATCTCATCTTCGACGATCAATGCTGTCTTGGTCATCATACTTCCCGGCCTGGCATAGCCAAACACAGGTTAACCCCTTTAGTTCCACGGTTTTCCTGACAATCGTCCAGTTCAGACATTTTTCGGCATCATCGTCGCAACAGGAACACGGCATGCTGGGCAAGCAGGTTCGCCGCCGCCGCGCTGCGCTGCCGATCGCCGGACAGGAACCACGCGCCCCCGACGACCACGTGCCGCGACTTCAGAAAGGCGCGGAAATCGTCGATCGTGACGTGATGGATGTTGGGCGTATCGAACCATTGTTCGGGCAATTGCGGCGTCACCGGCATCCGTCCGCCCCACAGCAACGACAGCCGCACCCGCCATTGCGCGAAATTGGGGAAACTGACGAACGCCTGTCGTCCGATCCGCAGCAGATGGTCGAGCACCACGTCGGGGGCACGCGCCGTCTGCAACGTCTGGCTGAGGATCGCATAGTCGAAGCTCTGATCGGGATAACCGGCGAGGTCGACATCGGCGTCCCCCTGAATCACCGATAGCCCGCGCGAAACCGCGGCGGCGACGTTGCCCGCATCGATCTCCAGCCCGCGCGCATCGCAACCGCGGCGGTCGCGCAACGCCGCCATCAGCGCGCCGTCGCCGCACCCTACATCGAGCACGCGCGATCCCGGCGCGACGTGATCGGCGATCACGGACAGGTCGGGGCGCAGGCTCATGGCGCAGCCCGCAGCATCGCCGCCGCCTCCACCGACAATCGCTCCATGTACCGATCGGGTCGCAGCGGCGGGTGAAACCCGAGCGTCGCGTACACGCCGTGCGCATCGGCCGTCACGAGCGCGATACGGCGTATCCCGGCAAAACGCGGGTGATCGACGAACCATTGCACCATCCGCCGGCCCAGCCCCTGCCCGCGCGCCGGCGCATCGATCCACACGTCGGCGATCCAGGCGAAGGTCGCATGGTCGGTGATGGCCCGCGCGTAACCGATCTGTTCGCCATCGCGATAGGCGCCAAGACAGTGCGAGCCGGCGATGGCCCGTTCGACCAGCGACCGGTCGATATCCGGCGACCAATAGCTCGACGCCAGCCAGCCGTGCACACGCGCCACGTCCAGCCGCGCGCTGTCGTCGTCGAGGTCGATCATCGTCCGCCCTTCAGGAAACCGTCGACCACGCGGTTCATCTCCGGCGCGTCCAGCAGGAAGGCGTCATGCCCGTAAGGACTGGAGAGTTCGACGAAGCTGACCGGCGCCCCGGCCGCATTCAGCGCCTGAACGATGCTGCGCGATTCGGCGGTGGGATACAGCCAGTCGGTGTCGAAACTGACGAGGCAGAACCGCGCGCCGGTCGCGCGGAACGCATTGGCAAGCAACCCGCCATGCTCCTCCGCCAGATCGAAATAGTCCATCGCCCGCGTGATGTAGAGATAGCTGTTGGCGTCGAAGCGATCGACGAAGCTCAATCCCTGATGCCGCAGATAGCTTTCGACCTGAAAATCGGCGTCGAAGCCGAAGCTCTTGGCGCCATCCTCTTTCCCCGGCCGCGCCTGCAACCTGCGGCCGAATTTCTCCGTCAATCCGGCCTCGGACAGATAGGTGATGTGCGCCGCCATCCGCGCCACCGCCAGCCCCGCGGCCGGTGGTTCCTCGCCGTAATAGTCGCCGTCCCGCCATTTCGGGTCGGCCATGATCGCCTGTCGTCCGACCTCGTGGAAGGCGATGTTCTGTGCGGTATGACGTGCCGTCGATGCGATCACCACCACCGCATCGACACGGTCGGGGAAGGTCGCGGGCCAGCTGAGCGCCTGCATCCCCCCCATCGATCCGCCGACGACGGCCTTCAGACGATCGACGCCGAGATGATCGAGCAGCATCGCCTGTGCCCGCACCATGTCGCGGATCGTAATGACGGGAAACGCCATGCCCCATGGCCGGCCGGTCGCCGGATTGACGCTTGCCGGCCCAGACGACCCCATGCAGCTGCCCAGGACGTTGCTGCAGATCACGAAATCGCGTGCCGGATCGATCGGCTTGCCGGGTCCGATCATCCGCGCCCACCAGCCGGGCTTGCCGGTGCGGGGGTGGGCGGAGGCGACGTGCTGGTCACCGGTCAGCGCATGGCAGATCAGGATCGCGTTGCCGCCGTCGGGGGCAAGCGTGCCATAGGTTTCGTATGCGATCTCGACCGGTGACAGCAGCACACCGCCATCGAGGCGCAGCGGCCCCGGCAACGTCACCTGACGGGACAGGCCGAAGCGGTCATGGTCTGACATGCCGGGTTCGCTACGGCGCTCTTCCCCGCGAAGCAAGTTGTCAACGCGCGCACCGGGCCGCTAAGGCCCCATCATGTCTGCACCCGCCCCCAAGCCCTGGATCATGGGCATCGCGCCCTATGTCCCCGGCCGCGCCACCAGCGAGGACGGCCGCAAGGTCGCCAAGCTGTCGTCGAACGAGAATCCGTTCGGCACCCCCGATGCCGCCCGTGCCGCGTACCGCGATGCCGCGATGCATCTGGAGCGCTATCCGGACGCCGCTGCGGTCGATCTGCGCAGCGCACTGGCGGCGCATTACGGGGTAGAGGCCGATCGGCTGATCTACGGCACCGGATCGGACGAAGTGTTGCACCTTGCCGCCGGCACCTTCGCCGGGCCGGGGGACGAGATCATCCACGTCCGCTACGGCTTCGCGGTGTACGAGATCGCGACGCGGCGCGTCGGCGCGACGCCGGTGGTGGTCGCCGACCGCGACTATGCGACCGACGTCGATGCGATCCTGGCGGCGGTGACCGAGCGGACCAAGGTCGTGTTCGTCGCCAATCCGAACAACCCGACCGGCACCTATTCCACTCGCGAAGAGATCGCCCGCCTGCATGCCGGGCTGCCGTCTTCGGTGCTGCTGGTGCTCGATCAGGCGTACACCGAATATCTCGAGCCGGAGGACGACGACGGCGGGCTGGAACTCGCCCGCACCGCCTCCAACGTGCTGGTGACGCGCACCTTCTCCAAGATCTTCGGGCTGGCGTCGGAGCGGGTGGGCTGGGGCTATGCCTCGCCCGGCATCATCGATGCGATGCACCGTATCCGCGCGCCGTTCGCGTTCAGCATCGGCGCACAGGCTGCCGCGATCGCCGCGCTGGGCGATGCCGGCTTCGTGGAACGCAGCCGCAGTCACAACCGTGAATGGCGGGCGTGGTTCAGCCGGCAGATCGATGTGCTGCCCGGTTTGCGCGCGGTGCCGAGCAAGGCCAATTTCGTCCTCGTCCTGTTCGAAGGGGCGCTTACGGCAGAGGTCGCATACAAGGCGTTGATGGCCGCAGGCTACGCGACCCGCTGGCTGCCGGGGCAAGGCCTGCCGCATGGCCTGCGCATCACGATCGGCACGGATAGCGAGATGCGCGATGTCGTCGACGTGCTCCGGACAGAGGTCGGGAACGCCGGCTGATGCTCCCTTTCGCGCGCGTCACGATCATCGGGCTGGGGCTGATCGGCTCGTCGGTGGCGCGGGCGGTGCGGGCGACGATGCCGACGGTACGGATCACCGGTTATGACGCCGATCCGCAGGTGCGCGCCGTCGCCGACCGGATCGATCTCGCCGACGACATCGCCGACAGCGCCGGGGCGGCGGTCATCGACGCCGATCTCGTCATGCTCTGCGTCCCCGTCGGGGCGATGGGCGCGGTGGCGGCGGAGTTCGTCGACGACCTGCCCGCCGATGCGATCGTCAGCGACGTGGGTGGGTCGAAGGAAAGCGTGCTCGCCGCCCTGCGCGCGGTGTTGCCGCACGCGACGATCGTGCCCGGCCATCCGGTGGCCGGCACCGAACACAGCGGGCCGGAGGCGGGCTTCGCGACGCTGTTCCGCGGCCGCTGGTGTATCCTGACGCCCGAGGACGGCATGGCCGAGGCACCGGTCGTCCGGCTCCGCACCTTCTGGGAAACGCTCGGCGCGCAGGTCGAGGTCATGACGCCGAAGCATCACGATCTGGTGCTGGCGGTGACCAGTCACGTCCCCCATCTCATCGCCTATTCGATCGTCGGCACCGCCAGCGATCTGGAAGAGGTGACGCAGGGCGAGGTCATCAAATTCTCCGCCGGCGGTTTCCGCGATTTTACCCGCATCGCCGCGTCCGATCCCGTGATGTGGCGCGACGTCTTCCTCAACAACCGCGAGGCGGTCCTAGAAATACTCCAGCGCCTAACCGAAGACGTCACCATGCTCCAACGCGCAATCCGCTGGGGCGATGGCGACCAGTTATTCGACCTGTTTACCCGCACCCGCGCGATCCGCCGCTCGATCATTGAGCAAGGGCAGGACGACGCCAAGCCGGACTTTGGCCGCAGCCACTGACGCGTCAGCCGCGATCCAGCGTGTTGATTGCGGCATGCACCCGCGCCTCGATATGCTCGCGCGGCAGACCTGCGGGAATCACCTCGCCCAGCCGGATCGTCACCACTCCGGGACGCTTCGCACCCTGCTTCGGCCAGACGATTCCGGTATCCAGCGCGACCGGGATCACCGGCATCCCCAATGCCCGGTATAATCCGGCAAAACCCGATTGCAGCGGCGGCTGCTCGCCCGGCGAGACGCGGGTCCCCTCGGGATAGATCAGGATCGATCGCCCTTCCGCCTTCAGCGCCTTCGCCTCCCGCATCATCGACCGCAACGCACCCGCCGATGCCTCCCGGTCGGCGACGATCCCGCCATACTGCATCGCCGCCCAGCCCCAGAACGGCAGCTTGCTGAGTTCGCGCTTGATGACCATCGCGGGGCCACCAAGCAGCAATTGCAATTCCAGCGTCTCGAACATCGCCTGATGCTTCGCCGCGAAGAAATAGGTGCCGGGAGGCACCACGCCTTCCACCCGCACCCGAATGCCCATGACACGGCGGTACAGCATCCGATGCATGAGCGCCCAGACATGCGCATGGCGCACGACGGCCGCGCGCCCGAACAGCGCCGACACTGGCACGCTCAATACGATCGGCACCGACAATCCGTAGAACAGGATCGAGAAGAGCAAGGTCCGCAGCCGATTCACCCACCCACTCCCAGCCACAGCGCCACGCGCCGCAGGATCAGTTTGTTGTATTCGTTGACCAAAGTACCCAATCGCGGGGTGCTCGGCACCCCGTCCCCCAGCACCAGCACGCCCGGCCCCATTGCCGCCGACAGCTCCATCCGCGCACGGGGAACGTGCCAGTCGGAGGTCACGAGCCGCACCGTGCGATAGCCATGCGTCTTGACCCAGGCTGCCGTCTCCTCGGCGTTCGACCGGGTATCCACCGCATCCGCGCCCAGGTCGATGCAACAGGCGAACAGCGACTGCGGCGTGCGATATTCGCGAGCCAGATCAACCGCCCGCACCCCCGGTGCAACCCCCGTCACCAGCATTCGCCGCGCCTGCTTCGCTTGCAACACGGCGATGCCGCGGTCGATTCGCCCGGCGCCACCGGTCGGCACGACGATCGCATCGGTCGTATTCGCCGCCAGCGGCACCGGCAGCAGCAACATGAATGCCGCAAACCCCAAGCACCACGACAGCCCCACCAATCCGAGGAAACGGACGATCACAGCGACCGCCGCAGCGCGCCGATGACGGTGATCCGCGCCGCCACCGTCGCCAGCAACACGAAGGCGAGCGGTAACAGCACCAGCAGCGTCCAGTCGCCCGCGCCCAACGTGATGCCGCCGAGCAGTTGCGATCCCAACGCTGCCAGCCGTGTGCCGAGGAACACCAGAACGACCAGCGCCGCCAGCCCGCCGGCCACCCCGCCGATCGCCGCATCCAGCGCGACGCGGCGTTGAAAGAGACGGGCGACCTGCACGTCGGTCGAGCCCAGCATATGCATTACCTCGATCGTCGCGCGATGTGTCTCCAGTCCGGCCCGTGCTGCGAGCACCACTACCGCACCGGTCGCAACCAGCATCAGCACGACCAGCGCCAGCGCCAGCCACGTCAGCGTGTCGAGGAAGCCGCTGACCGGCGACATCCAGCGCTGGTGGCGATCGACGCGGCTCGACGCACTCACCCGGCGCACCGCCGCGATCACGCGTTCGGGATCGGCTCCGCTCGCCAGATCCACATCGATCATCACTGGCACCGGCAGATCGGCATCCTCTGCAGCATCGCCCAGCCAGGGTTCGAGCAGGCGCGCCAGCTCGGCGCGATCCACCGCACGCACCCGGCGCACCTCCGGCAACGCCTGCAATACTGTCAGCGTTCGCGCCGCCAGCGCGTCGCGCGCGACCGGGCTGCCCTCGACCACCTGCACCGTCAGGCGGCCGGCCAGCTGCCGCTCCAGCACCGCCGCTGATTGCCGCGTCCCCAGCCCCAGCGCCGCGGCGAGCAGTGTCAGGAACAGCATGATCGCCATGACCCACGTCATCGCGCGCAGGCCCCCCGCTTCGTCGAGCACCCGCCGTTCGCTGCCGCTACTGGCCCGGCCGGGGATCACGCCTGCCCCCGCGGCGGCGGCGGATAGCGGAGCGCGCCCGTCGGATCGAGCAGTCGTCCTTTGTCCAGCCGCATCATCTGCGCACCCTGTACACGGCTCAGCAGCTGAAAATCATGCGTGGCGACGACGACGGTAGTACCGAGCTTGTTGAGCGATTCGAACAAATGGATCAGCCGGTCCGCCATCTCGGGATCGACGTTGCCGGTCGGCTCGTCCGCGACCAGCACTTCGGGCCGGCCGATCACAGCCCGGGCGATGGCGACGCGCTGCTGCTCGCCGCCCGACAGCGTGGCGGGCCGCGCCTGCGCTCGTTCGCCCAGCCCGACCCAAGCCAGCATCTCGCGTACCGGCTGCTCGATATTCTCGTCCGGCATACCGGCAACGCGCAGCGGCAGCGCGATATTGTCCCATGCCGACAGGTGCGGCACGAGCCGGAAATCCTGAAACACCACCCCGATGCGCCGGCGAAATCCGGGCAGGCGGCTGCGCGGCATCGTCACCGCATCCTCACCAAACAGGCGGATGATCCCCCGACTTGGCCTTTGCGCCAGATACAGGAGTTTCAACAGCGACGTCTTGCCTGCGCCGCTGGCCCCGGTCAGGAAGTAGAAGGCGCCGCTGCCCAGCGTAAAGCTGATATCCGACAGGGTTTCCTGGCCCGTGCCATATCGCAGCCCAACATTTTCGAACTGCACGATATTTGCCATGCGCCTGGCCGCAACCGCTCCATCGAGGTGGCAGCCGATGATATCCGGCCCCGAACCCGTGCCTTCGCATGGCCGGCGTGCGGCTTCAAGCTTGCCACGCGGGCGGGGGTCGTGCTTACAATCGCCATCGTCGCGGTTCTCGTTCCGCGGCACGTCCGTAAAGCGTTGCGCATGATCCTCGAATGTCCCGAATGCAGCACCCGCTATCTGGTGCCCGACAGCGCGATCGGGGCCGAGGGTCGCACCGTGCGTTGCGCCAATTGCCGGCATAGCTGGTTTCAGGACCCGCCGGAACCCGAAGCGCCGCCGCTACCTGCATCCCCGGTCGAACGGATACAGTCCGAGCCAACGGCCATTGCCGAAGCGGACGACGATACCGTCCCGCCGTTCCTGGAGCCCGCGGCGATCCCGTCCGCCCGCCCGGTACCGGTGCTGGAACCGATCGTCACCGCGCCCGATTACGATGCCTTCGCGCATCGCCCGCCGTTCCACCCCCGCCGCAATACGTCGAAGCGGTGGACCGTGATCGCGGTGGTCGCCGGCCTGCTGATGATCGCCGGGGTGGGCGCCATCCTCTATCTCGGCGCGCCCGGCCTGCTGGCGCGCATCGGCCTGCCCGTCGGCGCGACTGATTCGCCTTTGCGCTTGAAGGATAATCCGATCGAGCGTCGTGAGCTGGAGAATGGGTCGGAGCTGTTCGCGGTGAGCGGACAGGTCACCAATCCGTCGAGCGAGCGCCAGCGCGTGCCCGATATTCGTGCCGAGTTGCGCGATGCGCAGGGCCGCATCGTCTACAGCTGGACGATCACGCCGCAGCAGCGCACGCTCAATCCCGGCGGATCGATCGACTTCAATTCCGCCAAGCTCGACGTGCCATCGAACTCCAAACGACTAGAGCTTAGTTTCGCCGGCGAAGCCGCGAACTGACCTGCGCGAATCGACCGCCGTGCAGCAGCGCGGCGGCAAGCATACCGACGCCGGACGCCCAGACCAAAGCGACCGGCCCGACCCCGTGATGCACCAGCCACCAACCGGCGCCGCCGGTGAGGATGAAATAGGCGAGGATGCTGTTGACGCCAGCCACCACCTGATCGCCCAGACTGCGCAGGGCATAGACCAGCACCACCTGAATCCCGTCGAACACGATGAACGGTGCCCAGCGCGGCAACATCGTCACGGCGATCGCGTGGACTTCCGCCGTTGCCGGGAACAACACGACGATCATCGGCGCAGCCAGCGCCAGCAGAGTCGCTCCGATCCCCAGCGCGACGCACGCCAGTCCCAGTGCGATCGACGTGCGTCGCACTGCCGCGGTCGGCTGCCCCTCACCCACCGCATTGCCTGCGCGCACGCCCGCCGCCGATCCCAGCCCGAGGGCGACGGCAAAGGTGACGTTGTGCATCGAGAACACGATCTGGAATGCATGTGCCGCCGCATCGCCAAGCTGCGTCGATAACGCGATCAGGATCGAAAACCCGGCCAGTTCAAGCCCCGATGCCACCGCCGGCACGATCCCGAACGCCGCCAGCGACCACGCGCCGCGTGGCACCGCCGCCCAGGCGAATCGGTCTAAGCGCAACACCTCGCGCGCGCGTGCGCGCGGCAGGGTTAACACGCTCGCGATCATGCCGACCGCGCCGAACATCGATGCGATACTGGTCGCGAGCGCCGCTCCCACCGCACCCATCGCCGGCAATCCCAAATGCCCTGCAGATAGCGCCCAGGCGAGTACGGCGTTGATCGGCAGCACCGACAGGTTGACGACGGTAACCCTGCGCGGGCGGCTGACCCCTTCGAGAAAGAAGGCGGCAGCGACATTCACCAGCTGGAACGGATAGGCGATCGCGAATGCCCGAACGACACGCGCGCTTTCGTCCACCCGGTCCGACGCGACCCCGATCAGGGTGAGCAACGGCTCGGCGAAGGTGAGGAATATGCCGGCGATCGCCAGTCCCAGCACCAGACCGAGCAGCAATCCCTCGCGGAGCACTGCGCCAGTGCGTGGCAGGTCGCCGGCGCCATCCGCGCGCGCCGCCATCACCAACACGCCCGACAGCCACGACAGACCGGTAACGATCCCCACGAAGCCGAGCGCCCGGCTCGCGCCCAGTGCGGCGACTTCTTCGGTCGAGACGAGGCCGACGACCATCACGTCGGTGACCTGCAACAACGTCCAGTTGAGGCTGGTCAGCACCACCGGCCACGCCAGCGCGAGCAGCAGCCGGGTCTCGGCGCGCGTCGTCAGAACGGGGGCTGCGTGCGCCATGCCGCGGGCGCTACCCGCTCCTCCCCTATCCGAAAAGCACGATGATCATGAAAAGGTACGTTGCGGAGTGGGAAACGCTTTGCTAGGGGCCTGCGCCTGCCAGATGCCGGCTCAGCCCGGCGTTCTCACACGTGCGGCCGTGGCGGAATTGGTAGACGCGCAACGTTGAGGTCGTTGTGGGCGAAAGCCCGTGGAAGTTCGAGTCTTCTCGGCCGCACCACTTCTTTCATCCTTCCCGAACAGCGAGATGCCCTCAGGTCCCCTCACCCGCAGCCGAGCACGCGCGACAGGCTGGTGAGCGGCAACGGTGCACAGAACCGGAAGCCAAAGCGGTCCTCGCGGGTCCAGCACACCGATCCGAAGGTCGCGACGTTGATCTCCGGCAGCAGTACACTGCCCGCTTGACTGACGTGGATTGGGGTGTGGCTAAGTAATTTTACCCCGCCGGGCGAGATGTCGAGGATATCGACCGCTATCCGGGCATCGCCGACGCGCATGATGGCGCTTGCCTGCATCGCAAAGCGTGGCGTCCGGGCGATATGCCCGTGATCGTCGCGCAGGCAGAACACGGCGGAGATATCCTGTGCCGCGTCGAATTCGACGCCGGCCTTGAACCCGTTCACCCAGCGGACGGTCACCGCGGTTTCCGACATGCCGCGCACTTCGATCAGCATGCGGTCGCCGACCAGCGGTGCCGACGTGAAGCGTGCCATCAGTCCGTGACTGGATATGTCATGGACGAGGCAGGCCGATTCGCCGCCGGTGTGCCGGATCCGGCCGATGAGCAGCACGGTCGCGTGCCGCTTGCCTCCGCGACGCTGGTCGGGATGCGTCGGCACCGGATCGTGCGACGGCGTGATGGGGCCCTGACACATCGCGTCATTCCTTCCGTGCGGTGCTGGATCGATGGCTGGTCGCGGTTCGGATCATCCGCGACCGGAATTTGACGCGTTGCCAGAACGTCGCATCGGACACCCGCCATTCGCGGATCGCGACGGCGACCTGCAGATCGATGGCGCTTTCCGCATCCTCGCGCGGCATGGCGGCGAAGCGGCGGGCGGTGACCTCCAGTCTTTGGGGCAGATGTGGCAGCGGCGGCAGGGCGGATTGAGCGGGCATGATCTATTTTCCAAACAGCGCGCGGGTGGCGCCACCAAGGGAGAGTTGGTCGAACTTCAGCCGCATCGTCACGTACGGACCCTGACGGGTGTAACGATCGTCCTCGAAATCGCGGTCGCGATAACCCGCCAGATTGTAGCCGGCGCTGATCCACAGGTTCGCCGCGGGCGAGATACCGACCGACGGTCCGCCGCTCCACGACCACACGCCGCGATCCCAGGCGTGCTGCACCGATCCGGTCACGCCGATATCGAAACGGGTGCCGACATCCTGCCGCAGATCGAATCCGGCGACGTCGATAAAGCCGTCGAACCGGTCGTCGGCGTAGCGGCCGGCGACATATTTCGCGCCATAGTACAGCGTACCCTCGAAACCGTGGCCGAGCCCTTCGGGACCGCTGCGATAGTTGAGCTCCAGATTGTTGATCACGCGCGTCGTGACCTGATCGCCCGCACCATAAGCAGGCACGCCGAGCACGTTGCCGTCGTCGAATGCGCCATCGGCACTCTCGTGACGGAATTCGAGGCGTTCGAGCAGCGACCAGCGGCTGTCGAGCGGACGCCATGCCAGTGCCAGGTCCGCGCTCGCCTGCATCGCGAGCGCACCCGATGCGTCGCGGACCCGGAACGCGCGCAGGCTGGACGCGATCGTCTTGCCCTCGCCCAGCCGCCGCAGCAGGCTGGTGACGATCCCGAAGCGATCCTCGTTCTGGCCGTCGCGATATTCGATCCGCCCGGTCCACGACCATTGCCGCGCACGATAGGTGGCGCCGAGCGTCGCTGCGGTGAAATCGCCGTCGCCCGAACCAACGACCGTCCCGCCTCCCAAGCCGCCGCTGCTGCTGCTGCCGACGATGCCGCCCGACGCGACCGGCTGGAATGCGTTGATGACCGCGCCCTGCGGAATGCGTCCGCGCACCGTGCTGGTCGCGTCCCATGTCGCATCGACCGACCAGCGCTTGCCGAGCGGCAGCGACTGGCTGAGCCCGTATTGCGCATAGGTACGGCTGCCATTCTCACCGATGGCCTGCTGGTTGAGCGTGCTCATCAGCTTCGCACCCGTCCACGGCGCGACGTCGAAGCCGACCTGGGCGGTATGCGCGGTATAATCCTTGCCGCTGGCGATTTCGTAGCCGGTGAGCAGGCGAATGCCAGGCTTGATCCGCCATGCCGCGGTCAGCTGATGCCGGACGGGGAAGTCCACCGACGCCTTGTCGCCGCCCGGCGCGACCTGCGTCTGGCCGGCCAGCGTCAGCTTGCCGCCGAACAGCGACTGGCTGCCGCCCAGCGTGAGCAGTCGCGAATCGCGGTCGCCGCCATCCAGCCCGCGATCGGATGCGAACTGGCCGCCGACGAAGATCGTGCCGGCATCGCGGCGATATTCCAGACGGGCCTCGCCCGCGGTACGCCGGGCGGCGCTGACCAGCATGTCCTGATACCAGGCGGTGCCGGTGATGCTCAGCCGGTCGGTCAGCGCGACGCGGCCGTCGAGGCCGACCTTGCGCGTGCCCGCCTCCACCAGATTCTGCTGGCCGAGGCCAAAGCCGGCATCCTGCTGGCGGATGTAGCCGAGCAGGTCGACCCCGCCGCCATGATGCTCCGCTTCGGCGAGGAAGGCGATGGCATGGCCGAAGGCATCGTCCGGCCCACCCTTGCCGCCGGTCGCGAACTCGCCGCGCAATTCGGTCGCGGTGCCGATCCGCGCCTTGATGTCGGCGCCAGCGACGGTGGCATTGCCCGCGGTCTCGTCGCGGATAACGCTGGCGCCGATCTCGACCTTGCCGACCCTGGCAGAGGCGCGGGCGGCGGCGGCGAGCTTTTCGGTGCGGCCGCCCTCGACCTCGTAGTCGGCGACGATGAAGACCGGATTCTGGCTGATGTCGCGGCTCAACACCGGTTCGCGGAAACGGACCGTGCCGAGATCGACGTCGATATCGTAATCGATGTGCCGGGTCAGCTGGGTGGTCGAGACGATCAGTTCCGAGCGGAAGCGATCCCGCACCTCGATCCGCAATTTGTCGCTGTTGGGGACGATGCGGCGGGCGCGCAACCGGTACGGACCGCTCAGGCCGTTACCCTGGATCTCGTCGCGCGCGTACAGCGTATCGGTCTTTGCGGCGAAGCCCTGCACGGCGACGGTGCGCCCCTGATAGGCCGCCTTCACACCATTGAGCGTGCGGCTGTAGCGGGTCAGCTGCGTGTCGGTGAAGCCGCTCTCGAAATCGCCGAACAGGGCATAGAATTCGCGCCGTTCCAGCCGGAGGTACAGCTTGCGCCGGGTCGCCGCGTCATAGCCCTGCGCGCTGCCGTCGCCGTAGACCGTGTAATAGCGGTTGGGATCGATCGTGCCGAGCAGGCCGCGTGTCGGATCATAGGCTCGGTCGCTGTCATAGGCGATCGTCATCAGCCACGATCCCTTGATCCGGCCCTTGGCGTAGAAGGCGAGCTGCCCGTCGGTGACGACGGCGTTGCGCTGCGAGCGGGGCAGCGAGCGGCCATGTTTGCTGAGCATGTCGTAGCCGACGCTGCCGGCGCCGAAGCCGACGACGGTCCAGTCCTGCTGCGCCGCGTCCAGCCAGGCCCGGATTTCGCTGCTGCGAACCTGCTTGTCGTCGGTAAGCGTCACCACGGCATGCACCGCACCGGCCTGCGTCGTCGGCTGGAGCGCGATGAAGGCATAGCCGTCGTCGCCGACGACGCGTGCGGTGGTTGCGGCACTGTCGCGGCCGGCGAGCTGGCGACCCTGCTGCAGTTCCGCCTCGATCGCTGCCTGATAGGGTTGATCGACGCGGAAGGGCACCAGCGTGCCCGCGCGAACCGGACGGCCATCCGTGTCGGTGACGCGAACCGCGATCAGCGGGCGGTGCAGGCCATCGGCCAGCAGGCGGCTTTTGGCCGGATCGATCACGGCCCGGACGGGTACGCCGGCGTAATGGACACTGCGCTCCAGCGTCTGCACGACCGCGCCCCCGGCATCCAGCACGCGCGCCACCAGCCGGTTGTCGCCCGCCTGCAGCGGCAGCCCGGTCCAGGTCGAGACGGCGGCGGCACCGTCGCTGTCGACACCGTCGAAGGCGAGCGGATCGGTGCCATGCCCGTTGACGGTCAGGGCGACGCGCTGGCCGGGGGCGTGCAGGATGGCGACCCGCAACACCGGTGCGCGCGGGTTGTGATCCACCGCCGGGAACAGCCAGTCGATGCCGGGCGCCTGCCCCTTCAGCCAGTTGCGGTTACCCGCCGCCTCGGCATCGCCTGCGACCGAGATCGGCAGCGCGTCGATCGCGACCGCGGCCTTGCCGGTCGGACGCAGCTGGAAATCGACGCGCTTCAACACGCCGCCTTCGGCCTCGACGAAGCGCGAGATCGCGCTGCGCGCCTGCCGCGTGTCGATGTCACAGGCGACGGGTTGATGGCTGGCGGGCACGCTGGCCGTGTCGATCTGGACGACATGCCGGCCCGGACGGATCCCCTCGATATGATACAGGCCGTCGCGATCGGTGACGACGAAGGTGCCATCCTCCAGCATCAGGCGGATGCCGGCCAACCCCTTGCGCTTGTCGACGGGGTCGCCGCAATCGCCCTCGGTCACGCGCCCGATCAGCGTCATCGCATCGGTGAACAGCAGCGGGCGCAACCGGACCGAAGCCGCCGCCGGGTTGCTGGTGACGCGAGCATCGCCCGACACCTGCGCGCGGTTGAGCGCCTCGCCCGACGGCGCGCCGGGCGCGACGGTGACGACGTAGCGGATATCCGCAGTACCACTGGCAGGGATCGATGGAATCGCGAAGCTGAGGTTGCGTCCATCAGCGGAGATCGTCGGTTCGGCGCCGCCGCGCGTCGATCCCCGTTCGTAGCGCAGCCCCTGCGGCAGGTAATCGGCCAGCGTCAGCCCCGACGCCGCCACCGAATCGCGATTGTTGACGAGGATGCGGTACTGGATGAAGTCGCCCGGCGACGCCTCGCGCACCGACGCGGTCTTGGTCAGCAGCAGCTTGCCGTCACCGGGCCGGTCGAGCGGCACGTCGACATAGACCGGATCCCGATCGACCAGCGTCAGATATCCGCCATAGCTGGCATCGACGATGATGAACGGATCGCCCGCGGGGTCCTTCAGCGCCGCCAGTGTCGCCGGACCGACGACGGAGGGCGCGGTATAGTCGCCGGGCGGCACGATCTTCAGCGAATAGCGTCCCGGACGCGCGAACGGGAATCGGAACCGGCCCGGCAGCGGCTCGTACTTGCGTCCTGACGCATCGGTGACGGCCGCACCGCTGACGACGGTCGCGGGATAGCGGCTGACGCCGTCGTCGCCGAAGACGATCGCCGGCTGCCCGGCTTCATCCAGCAACGTCACCTCCGCGCCGTCCACGATCTGGCCGGTGCGCGAATCGAAGACATAGCCGGCGGGATCGATCAGCAGGTCGATCGTCGAGCCGTAGCTGTGCTGATCCTCGGTGAAGGTCAGGCGCAGGCGGTCGCCGCGCTTCAGATCGAGCGAACAGGCGGCCAGAGCGGCATTGCTGCGGTCGTTCGCCGCCGGCACGGCGCCGGCGAACACGCCGGTATCCTCACCGGTTTCCAGCAGTGGCAGCTTGCCGGTGATCTTGCCCGTATCGAACTGGACAAAGATCGTCTCGCGCAGCTTCGGATCGCGATTGTTACCCTCTGCGTCGATCGCCATGATCAACGGCGAGGTGATGTCGACCGACGCCAGCTCCGGTGCGGCGGCGAGCGTCGCCGCATCGATCGGTGCAGGCGTGAACGTCGGCGGCGTACCGTCGCACCGCATACCCGTGGGGACGTAGCCATTGGGTAGAAGGTGGAAGGTGAAACTGGTGGGCCGTTTCAGGCGGATGACGTCCAGCCCGACGGCGTTCGAGCGCACGACCTGTTCCGCGCCGCCGTCCCGGTAGGTCAGCGTGGCGATATTCTCGACGTGCGTCTGTGCGGCGGCCGGCAGGATGCTGCCAAGACCTGCGACGAGCGCGAGCATACGGAGGAAAGGCCGGACGATAGGCATGAGGGGACCGTGTCCCGGCGCGGGAGGGGCCGCGCCGGGATTCGGAAACTCCTTTTCTGGCTGGCGGAGGTTAGTTGATCTTGACGCGGAAGCTCGCGGCCACGGACGTGCCGCCGAGAAGGGTCGGGATCGTCGCCGTCACGGTCTTGGTGGTGGCATTGTACGATCCGTTGTAGGGACCGAGCACCTGCGTGCCGTCGTCGTTCTGGACGAAGCCGCTGAGCAGGCATTCGCCGCCAACGCCGAGGCCACCGATCGTCAGCGTGCCCGGAACGTAGGTGGTGTTGGCCGGGATGACGTCGGTCAGCTTGACGTCCGATGCCGGCGTCAACAGCGTGGCGTTGGTCGCGGTCAGGCAATATTGGACGATCGCCCCCGGCAAAGCCTTGGGGTTGAGCACGCTGATGTCGTCGGAGATGACCGTCGCCGTCTTGTTGACCGTCAGGTTGACGCTGCGGATGCCGACTTCATAGGTGGCATAGGCCCAGCCGGCGCCGTTGCGCAGCGCGTCGAAGCCGAGCAGACCGTCGTTGTCGTCATCGGCGAACACGACGTCGATGTCGTCCTTGCCGTTGACCGCCGACGGCGTCAGCGCGAGACCAGTCGTGCCCTGAGCGCCGCCGACCGCCGCCGTCGCCTTCAGCCCGACCTGCGCCATCGACGTCAGCACCGATGTCGGGATGTCGCCGACGATGAACACCGTGGCGCGGCCGTCGGCGGGCAATTCGTCGATGAACGATGCGGTGTCGACGCCCGCATCGTAGATGCCGTTGTTGTTGCTATCGACGTAGATCTTCAGGTCGCCGATATCGTAATTGTCGGTGCCGGTCAGGAAACCGGTCGGGATCAGCTGGCTCGATTCCAGCAAGAAATCCTGCGTGCCATTGGTGTTGTTGGTCACCTGAAAGGTGGTGACCGCACCGGTCTGGCCCAGATTGACCTGCGTCTTGGCCTGCGTGGCGATGACCGTCAGGTTGACCTTGCGGTCGACCACGAAGCTGGCCGTGTTCGACGTCGCCGTGCCGGCGGTGCCGTTGACCGTATAGGTCGCGCTGGCGGTGTTGGTGATGGTGGTACCGGCGACGGTACCGGTGGTGGACTGCGCGTGCGCGGTCCCGATCGACGCTATTGCGGCCGTGCCGGCCAACAACAAACGCCGCGCCCCTGTTGCGGACATGCGTGTTGCTCCTTGATGGTGATGATTGACGGGGGGAGAGATCATTTGAGGACGGCCTTGAACGCGAGTTCGCCCCCCTGCCCGGCCGATACTGGGCTGGAGAGGCGCCACCGAACGTGGGTGACATCGTCGGCAGTGGCCGGCCGCATCGTGCCTGCGGGCGTCGTCACGCGCAGGGCGGCCAGGGTGCCAAAGGTCTTGCCGTCGACCGATACTTCGGGGGCGGCGGTGGTCGCCGCGCCGCGATAGGCGACGTTCTTCGGAACCGGGTTGGCGAGGACGAGGTCGCCCAGCGCCGCCGTGCCGGTGTTGCGATAGGCGAGCACCACGGTGATCCGGTCGCCGGGCGCCACGCTGACCGCCGGCACCAGCGACGTCGTGGTCGATCCGTCGGCGGCGGCAACGCGCTTTTCGACCATCATGCGGGTCGTCATGGTCAGGGGTCCTGCGGCGAAGGCAGGCGCGGCAGCGGCGACGACCAGCGCGGCCGTGACGAGCGAACGAAATTTCATGGACGGGTTCCTCACTGGATGATGACCTGGAACTGGATGGTGCGGATCGTGGCGCCGGCGATGTCGCCCAGCGTCACCGCGACGGCATTCGCATCGGCGCTGCCCGCATCGTCGTCGGCACCGTCGCTCAGCCGGACCGCGTCGAGCGTCAGGCTGCCGGGCACGTAAGCCGTGCCCTGCGGGATGGGATCGTCGACGCGGACCTGCGGGGCCGGTCCGGGAAAGCGGGCTTCGAGCCGGTAGGTGACGACGGCCCCGGCGACGGGCGTGCTCGACCCGTCGGGTGCGCGCACGCTCTGCGACTTAAGCAGCGACGGCGCGGCATCGGCACCGGTACCGACCGGTACGACGACCTCGGCGATGGCGTTGGTCTTCCCCGTCACCGCATCGGCGCCGCCATCGCCCCTGGTCGCGAACATCGTTCCCGTCAGGCCGTCACCCGTGGAGGCACGCGCGACGACGGTGAGCGAAACCGCCGTGACGTTCGCCGCGGCGGGATCGACCAGCACGAGCAACGGCAGGACCTCGCCCGGCTCGAGCAGTGGCGTGCGTGCATCGGACAGGATGGTATCGATCGCCGCGTCGAACCGCCCGTCCCCGTCGCGGTCGATCGCGATGAGGCGAACCTTCGCGCTGGCGTCGGATAGCGCGCTGCTCAGGGAAAAGGCCTCGCGTCCGTTACCGCGATTGGCCAGCGTCAGCGGCACCGCGGTGCCGCCGGGCACGACGAGGATCGGCGCGGTGTCGCGCCGCTCCAGCGCCACGTCGAGGCGCTCTGCGACCAGCAACGTCACGGTGTTGGAGCGCAGCGTCGATTCGCCCTGCTCGTCACGCAGGGACAGGGTCGCGACATTCGGGATCGCCGTACCGGCGCGGGTTTCGGGGATCGCCGGGTCCGCGGCGACGCGGTTCTGGGCAGAGACCGGGCTGTCGATCGACGACAGAACGAGCAGCAGCAGCAGCGTGGCGATGGCCGATAGCCATGCCCCGGATACCCGTGTCCCGCCGATGGCCCCGAAATTCCCCAATTGTCGCCCCGATGTTATGCCCGGGGTCGAAAATCAGTTGTTCTGCTTAAACAAAACCTACGGAACCAAATCGGTAGTCGATTGTTTCTATTGCCCCGTTTTGACGACGATGCCGGAATACGGACCCACTCGACGAAGGGTCAGGGTGCAGCGGTCGTAATCGTCGTTTTCATGGCAATGCGCAGACGATGCATGGATTCTGTCCTATTGTGCGACCGGGTGTATTCCCGTCATTCCGGTTCGCGCCGCAGTCCGTCAGGCGGCGCCGAGCCGCTTCAGATAGGCGGTGACGGCGGTGTAGCCCGAATCGCTCAGGGAGAGTTCGATGCGGCGGCGATCGATGGGATCGATCACCCGGTCGATCAGCTTCAGCTTGTGAAGATGATCGATCCACCGCTGGGACGTGGTCACCGGAGCGTGGGCGCTGGCGACCAGCGTCTTGACGTTCATCGTCCGACGCTCCTCATGCGCGACGAACAAAGCCAGCAGCATGTCCCATGCGGGTTCGTGGAACAGCTCGGCCGGGAAGTGATCGAACCGTGCGAGCCGCTGCGCCAGCAACTGCTTGGCCATGTCCCGCATATCCGGGGGGGTGTCCCCGAGTATGGCGACAGGACCGTCATCGCCGACGAGTCGATCGGCCCGCGTCCCGAATTCAGCAGCGATTGCAGAGAGTTGAGTCGTCAGGTCCTTTACCAGACCGGCGATGGACTCATCAGGCACGTCGCATTCCCCAAGCGTCGTTGACTATTCCAAATCGTACCATCTGGTTGCAGAAAAAGACAAGTAATTCGGGTATATGGCCAAATTGGTCCGATCGACCGCGGGGTCGACGCACGTGATGGGTCGCCGCGTGCCCGCCCGAAGCATGGCGATGCATCCTTGCCGCCGATCCGCGCGTTGCTGATGCTCGACCGGACCGATTGCGTGCGACAAAGGATCAGGGTGCCCGCTTACCTTCATGCCGTCGGCACCGCCGTGCCGCCTCACGACGTCCACGGCGCCTTCATCGCATGGGCCGGTACGCGCGTCGACGATCGGGCGAAGCCGCTGTTCGCGCGCATGGCGCAGCGCGCCGGCATCGCACATCGGTGGTCGGTGCTACCGGGCGTGGACGGCGCGAGCGCGGTCGACGCCGGCGGGTTCTACGCCGCCGCCATGCCGGGCACGGCGGCGCGCATGGCGATCTATGCCGCGGAAGCCCCCGCCCTCGCCCTCGCCGCGATCGGATCGCTCGGCGAACAGGTCGCGCTCGACGGGATCACCCATCTGGTGGTGGCGAGTTGCACCGGTTTCGTTGCGCCCGGCATCGACCAGATCATCGCGCGTCGGCTGAACCTGCCGGCCGACGTCGAACGGCTGCTGATCGGCTTCATGGGCTGTTATGCCGCCGTCGTCGCGTTGCGGACGGCGCGGCACATCGTCCGGTCCTGCCCGGATGCGCGCGTGCTGGTCGTCACGGTCGAACTATCGTCGCTGCATCTTCAGGCCGAGGACGCGGTCGAACCCTTGCTGGCGATGCTGCAGTTCGGCGATGGCGCGGCGGCAGCGCTGGTCACCGCGGACCCCGCCGGAATCGAGCTCGGACAGCCCTTTGCCGCGACCTTGCCCGACAGTGCCGACCTGATCCGCTGGACGATCACCGACACCGGGTTTGCGATGCATCTGGACGGGGCAGTACCCGGCCGGATCGGACAGGCGCTCGCCGACCGCGCCTTCATCGACACGGTGACGGCCGGCTCCGCGCCCGGCGATCTGTTCTGGGCGGTGCATGCGGGTGGACGATCGATCCTGGATGCGGTGCAATCCGCGCTGGATTTGCCGGGCGATGCGCTCGCGGCATCGCGCGGCGTGTTGTCCGACAATGGCAATATGTCGTCGGCGACGCTGATGTTCGTCCTCGCCCGCCTGCTCGCCGCCCCGTCGGCGCATCGCGATGGCGTCGCGCTCGCCTTCGGTCCCGGCCTCGCTGCCGAAGGCCTGGCGTTGCGGCGCGTCGCATGACCCTCGCCGTCCGCGCGCAGGCGGAGGAGCTGATGGACGCGGACGATCTGTCCGCCGACACCTATGCCGCGGTCGTTGCCGACCTCGCCCGCGTCAACACCGTGACGATGGCGGCACGTCCGACATTGGCCTTTCTCGATCGAGCCATGCGTGGGCGAAATCACCTCAGGATGCTCGACGTCGGCTTCGGCGATGGCGACATGCTCCGCCGGATCGCACGCTGGGCGAGCAGGCGCGGGGTTACCGTCGAGCTGGTCGGGATCGACCTCAACCCACGCAGCGAAGCCGCCGCGCGGGCGCATACTCCCGCCGGTCTGCCGATCGTCTGGCGCACCGGCGATTACGAGGACCTTGCCGGTGACGGCTGGGACGTCATCCTGTCCAGCCTCGTCGCGCATCACATGAGCGTCGACCAGCTGGTCGCGTTCCTCCGTTTCATGGAGCGCGAGGCGTCGTGTGGCTGGCTGGTCAACGACCTGCACCGCCATCGGTTCGCACATGCCGGATTTCCACTGCTCGCCCGCCTCGCTCGCTGGCATCCGATCGTCCGCCACGACGGCACGCTGTCGATCGCGCGATCGTACCGTCCCGGCGAATGGCCGCCGCTCCTCGAACGGGCCGGCATTTCCGATGCCCGCGTCTTTCGCGCCTTCCCCTTCCGGCTATGCGTCGAACGGCTGCGCTGATCGTCGGCGGCGGTCCCGCCGGTTCCGCCGCGGCGATCCGGCTGGCGAGCGGCGGCGCACGCCCGCTGCTGATCGAACGCCATCCGGATGGCGATGCCCTGTGCGGCGGTTTCGTCAGCTGGCGGACGATCGACCGGATCGCCAGCCTGGGTGTCGATCCCGACGCGCTCAATCGCGATCGGCTGACGCACGTCACGATCTTTGCCGGCGGCCGGGTGCGCGAAGCCACCCTGCCCCGGGCAGCGATCGGCGTATCCCGCCACCGCCTCGACACCCTGCTGCGCGCCGCCGCCATCCGCAGCGGTGCTGCGGTGGAAACCGGCGTCACCGTCCGCCAGGTCGATGGCCTGACCGCGCATCTGGCGGACGGCGCGACTCTCGCCGCCGATGCGCTGTTCCTCGCCACCGGCAAGCACGACCTGCGCGGCCTCGCCCGACCAGCGGCGGCGCGGGGTGACGATCCGACGCTCGGCATCCGCGTTCGCCTGTCGCCGGCTCCTGCGCTGACCCGCGCGCTCGCCGGGCGGATCGAGCTGCATCTGTTCGAGCGCGGCTATGCCGGCATCGCCCTGCAGGAGGATGGCAGCGCCAACGTCTGCATGGCGGTGCACCGATCGCGACTGCACGCCGCCGGCAGTCCCGCGGACCTGCTCGGCGCACTGGGCCGTGAATGCCCCCGTCTCGGCGAACGACTGGAGGCACTGCCGAGCGACGCCGCGATCGATGCCATCGCCAACGTGCCCTATGGCTGGCGCCAGCGCCGCGGCGCGCCCGGTCTGTTCCGGCTTGGCGATCAGGCGGGGGTCATCCCCAGCCTCGCGGGCGAGGGCATGGGTATCGCGTTCGCCAGCGGCATCTCGGCGGCCGATGCATGGCTGGAGGGCGGCCCCGCCGGTGCCGCGGCGTGGCAGGAGGCGTTCGCCCGCCGGCTCGCCCGCCCGATGGCGGTTGCCGGCACCGTCCGCCGCATCGCCGAAAGCCGCTGGTCCGCCGTGGCGATCGCGATGATGCCGCCGGGACTGATCCAGGTCATGGCCCATGCGACCAGAATGGCCCCATGATGGTTGACGCCGCCCCTTCCCCTCACGAGATTGGCCCCATGGATCAGCTCAACCTTTCGGAAACCGAGTGGCGCAAGCGGCTTACGCCGGCGCAATATCACGTCCTGCGCGAAGCGGGCACCGAACGCGCCTTTGCCGGCGCGCTCACCGACAACAAGGCGGACGGCATCTATTGCTGTGCCGCATGCCACCTCGACCTGTTCGACAGCGCCGACAAATACGACAGCGGATCGGGCTGGCCAAGCTTCACCCAGCCGATCGAACCAGACCGGGTGGCGGACCATAGCGACACCAGTCACGGCATGACCCGGACGGAGACGCGCTGCGCCCGTTGCGACAGCCATATGGGCCACGTCTTCCCCGACGGACCGCCGCCGACGGGCCTGCGCTATTGCATGAATTCGATCGCGCTGGAGTTCCGCGCCCGCAAGTGATGCGGGGCGGCTTGTAGGGGGCTGCGTTAACCGGTAATCGCAGCGGTCTTCATGGCCCGTGCGCGTACCCCCCGCTCCGCTCCCGTCCGCCGTTCGCCCTGGCGTCGGCGGATCGTCGTCACCCTCCAGATCCTGATCGGCCTTGCGATACTGGCGCTGGGGGCCCTGGTCATCGCGGTCTATGTCGCCAAGTCGCAGCTGCCGAGCTTCGACGAACTGAAATCCTCGCCCAACGGCCAGATGATCCGCGTCCATGCCGCCGACGGCAGCGTGATCGTGTCGATGGGGCCGAGCTATGGCGAATGGCTCTCCTACGGCAGCATCCCTGCCGTGATGCGCGACGCCACGATCGCGGTCGAGGATCGCCGCTTCTACAGTCATCCCGGCGTCGACCCGCTCGGCATCGCGCGATCGGTGATGGTCCGCTACGAACGCGGTCGCTGGATCCAGGGCGGCTCGACGATCACGCAGCAGCTGGCGCGCAACGTCTTCCTGAACAACCAGAAGAAGTTCGGTCGCAAGTTCCGCGAATGGATCCTGGCGCTCGCGCTCGAACGCAAGTTCGGCAAGGAACAGGTGCTCGAGCTGTACCTGAACAAGGTCTATTACGGCGGCGGCGCCTACGGCATCGACGCGGCGAGCCGCAAGTTCTTCGGCCACGGTGCCGAACGGCTCAGCCTTGCCGAGGCGGCGGTGATCGCCGGTCTGGTCAAGGCGCCATCCAACTATTCCCCGACCGCCGACGCGCAGGCCGCAGTCGGCCGCGCCGGTGTCGTGCTCGATTCGATGGTCCGCTACGGTGCGATCACGCAGTCGCAGGCGGACGACGCCAACCCCAAACAGCTCGCGCTCGCCCCCGAACCACGCCAGAACAGCGCGCGCTATTTCACCGACTGGGCGCTGCCGCAGCTCGACACGCTGATCGACGAGACGGAGGCGCCGCTCGACGTGTGGACGACGCTCGACCTCGGCATGCAGCGCGACGCGGATGCGGCGGTGCGCGCCAATGCTCCCGCCGGTGCGCAGGGTGCGCTCGTCAGCCTCGATCGCGACGGCGCGGTGAAGGCGATGGTCGGCGGCAAGGATTACGTCAGCTCGATCTACAATCGCGCGACGCAGGCGCAGCGTCAGCCGGGATCGGCGTTCAAGCTGTTCGTCTATCTCGCCGCGCTTGAAGCAGGGCACAAGCCGGAGGATCAGGTCGTCGACGAGCCCGTCACGATCGATGGCTGGAGCCCGCGCAACGATTCGCGACGCAATTCGGGGTCGGTGACGTTGCGCACCGCCTTCGCCTATTCGCTCAACACCGTCGCGGCGAAGCTGGGGCAGGAGGTGGGCTTTGCCACCGTCGCGGACATGGCGCGCCGGTTCGGCATTACCACGCCCGTCAACACGCATCCCTCGATGGTGCTCGGCACCTCCGACGTCCGCCTGCTCGACATGACCCGCGCCTTCGCCAGCGTCGCCAACAAAGGCGTCGCGGTGACACCGTACGGGATCACCAAGGTGACGGCGAATGGCCAGACGATCTACACGCACGAGGTCGATCGCAGCCGCGTGCTCGTCGCGCCGTACGTGGCGGCGCAGATGACCGATCTGCTCCAGACTGCGGTCAACACCGGCACCGGCCGCGCCGCGCAGATCGGCCGTCCCGTCGCGGGCAAGACCGGGACGACCAGTTCGTCCAAGGACGGCTGGTTCATGGGCTTTTCCAGCGGGCTCACCACCGGCGTGTGGATGGGTCGCGACGATGCCCGTCCGATCAAGGGGCTGCACGGCGGCACTGCGCCGGCGCGGGCCTGGGCGGCGTATATGAAGCCCGCGACGGCCAGCCGCCCGATCGAACAGTTCGAGACGCAGGTGACGTTGCCCGAATGGCAACTGGAGCCGGACGAGGAAACCTATTTCGGCCAGCCCGATGCCGAGACGGCCGGGCCGATGGTCGATGAGGACGGCAATCCGATCCAGCAACCGCCGCGCGATGGCGACGAGCCGGTCGACGGCACCATCCCGCCGCCGCCGGCGACGACGCAGCCGCAACAGCAGCTCGACGATCTGATCGACCGCGTTACCGGCCGCGATCAGCCCAGAGATGAACGGCGCGATGAACGGCGCGATGAACGGCGCGACCCGGCGCTGACACCCGGCCGCCAGCCGTTACCGCGGGAGGACCGCCGCGACTTCGCACCCGCCACGCGCCAGCCGTTGCAGCGCCCGCTTCAGGACGACCGCCCGATCCAGTGAAGCCCTGCGCCGTGTGCGCGCAACCAGGCGCGTGCCGGGCTCGGGTCGCAGCCGTATAGCCGTTCGACCAGCGCGTGGAACGCGGGCCCGTGATTCATGTGGACGCGATGCGCGACCTCATGCGCCACCGTCGCCCGCCGGACGTGTCCGGGCGCGAGGATCAGCCGCCAGCTGTAGCGGATCGTGCCATCATGGGCGCAACTGCCCCAACGCCCGCGGGCATCGCCGATCGCGACCTTGCTGACGGTCACGCCGGCACGCGCGGCATATTCGGCGGTCTCCGCAGCCAGCAGATCGAGTGCCTGCCGCTTCAGCCACGTCTCGACCCGGCGGGGCAGCGTTTCGATCGGGCCGGACAGCGATAGACTATCGCCGACGACCTCGACGCGCCGCCGGCTGCCCGCTTCCCAGACGATCGTCAGTGGTGCGTCGGCGACGGTGAGCATCGTGCCCGGCGCATAGGGCCGCGGCTGCGGCAGGCGCGCGCGTTGCGCCGCGATCCAGTCCGCCTTCCCCTGCGCCCATGCCAGCGCCGGCTTCAGCGCCGCGCGTTTCGGCACCACCAGCCGTGCGACACCGCTCGCCGGATCGAGCGACAGGCGGATGCGCCGCGCCGTGGGGTGGCGCACCACTTCGAACGATTCGCTCACAATTCCCGATCGACGATATGGTTTTCCAGATCGCCGACATCGTCCTCGCTCACCGTCCAGCCGCGCACCGAAATGCCGGCGGTATGGACCGATTCGCGATCACCGCTGATCAGGTAATGCCAGTCGCGCAACGGCTCGCCCGCCGCGCGCAGACGATAGGCGCAGGTCGAGGGCAGCCAGTCGATCCCGCGCACGTTGCCCGCGGTCAGCCGTACGCATTCGGGCACATAGGCACGGCGATGCTTGTAGTCGGAACAGAAGCCGCTGCGCCGGTCGAGCAGGCGACAGGCGACGTTGGTCGGCACCACCTCGCCCGTCTCGTCGTCCTCCAACTTGTGGATGCAGCATTTGCCGCAGCCGTCGCACAGGGCTTCCCATTGTCCGCGGTCGAGCTGCTCGATCGGCAGCTCCCAGAATCTAGCCATGATGTTCGGTCATTTCGCCCAGCGCCTGATCTCGTCGGCCACGGCTTGCGGCCCCTTGTCGGACGGCAGCAGCGCAAGCGGCTTGCCCGCCGGGTCCATCAGATAGGTCGTGCGGCTGTGGTTCACCAGATAGCCGCCGCCGGGCTGTGCATCGCCCTTGCCCGCGAACACCGCCCAGGATTTCGCCACGGCGTCGATCTCCGCCTGCGTGCCGGTCAGCCCGACCATGCGCGGATGGAAGTTCGCAACGAAGCTCTTGAGCACCGCCGGCGTGTCGCGCGACGGATCGACGCTGACGAAAACCGGTACGATCCGCTTCGCCAGCGACGGATCGTCCTGCTCGATCATCGCCAGCCCCTTGCCGATCGCCGCCGCGTCGGTCGGGCAGACATCGGGGCAAAAGGTATAGCCGAAATACATGATGCGGTAGCGTCCGGCGAATTCGGTATCGCTCACCCGCTTGCCGTCCTGATCCGTCAGCGTGAAGGGCCCGCCGATCTTCGCGCCCGCCAGCGGCGCGGTCTCCTGCGAGGTGGCGGCCGGCTGACAGGCGGCCAGAGCGATAGCGACGAGCGGGGCGAGGCGCAGAATGTTCATGACCACGCCAGCTGTGATCTGTTACCGGCGGACCCGCAAGCTTTCGTCTTTGAGGGACCATCCATGATCCGCCCGCACGTTCTCCTGGTCGCTACTCTCGCCACCATCGCGGTGCCGGCGACGGCGCAGCAGCAGTCGGAAAGTTATAAATTCCTGTCGGCGATCGAAAAGGAGGATGGCAAGGCCGTCACCACGATGATCGAGACGCCCGGCAGCACGATCATCAACACCAAGGCGGTGACGACCGGCAAGGGCGCGCTGCACATCCTCGTCAGCCATTCGGGCAGCATGTACGTCCAGTATCTGCTCCAGCACAAAGCCGATCCGAACATTCGCGATGCCAAGGGCAACACCCCGCTGATGCTCGCCGCGCTGGCCGGTCGCGAGGACCTCGTCGACCTGCTGCTGACCTACAAGGCGAATCCGAACCTCGTCAATTCGTCGGGTCAGAGCGCGCTGATCCTCGCGGTGAACGGACGGAACGAGGCGATCGCGCGCACCCTGATCGCGAAGGGCGCCGATCCCGACCAGACCGACAACATGGCCGGTCTGTCGGCCCGCGACTATGCACTGCGCGATTCGCGCAACCCGGCGATGGTGGCGCTGTTCAAGGACGCTCCCAAGAAGGTACGCGCGCAGGTCGCAGGCCCGAAGTTCTGAATCAGGACCGGGTAAGGCCGACCAGCCGGGCGACATCGGCGAAGTCGGCCGCCACCGCATCGACGCCGATCTCCAGCAGGCGCGCGTCATGGCCGATGCCGCAATGCGTTCCCGCGCATAGCCCGATCACGTAACCGCCAGATGCCACCGCGCCGGTCGCACCGACCGGCGAATCCTCGATGATCGCGCAATTGGCGATATCCACGCCGATCGCCGCCGCGCCATGCCAGTAGAGATCCGGGGCGGGTTTCCCCTTCGCGACATGCTCGCGGCCGCTGTAGATATGCTCGCCGAACGCGTCGGACAGCCCGATATGCTGCAGGTGTCGCCGGATCCAGCGTGTCGGGCTGGACGACACCACCGCGCGGGGAAGATCGTCGGGCAGCGACCGGACGAACGCCACCGCCCCCGCCACCGCATCGATTCCCGCCGCCATCGCCCGCGCATCCTCCGCCTCGCGCGCCGCCCGGAAGCTGTCGGGCAGCGGCCCGCCGATCCAGCGTTCGATCGCGCTGCGGAAATCGGCGCCGGCCAGTCCCATGAAATTCGCCATCGAGTCCTCCGGCGTGGTCGGATGACCGGCCCCGGTCAGCCATTCCGCGATCTGGCGATTGCCGGCATATTCGCTCTCGATCAGCACGCCGTCGAAATCGAACAGCAGTCCACCGAACCTCATGCCGTCGCACTGCCGCGCGCACCGAACAGCGCACTGCCGACGCGAACGTGCGTTGCGCCCAGCGTCACCGCCGTCTCGTAATCCGACGACATACCCATGCTGAGGCCGGTCAGGTCCATGTCACGCGCCAGTTTGGCGAGAAGCGCGAAATAGGGCGCCGGCTCGATCTCCGCCGGCGGGATGCACATGAGTCCGGCGACGGGCAGCCCGGCGTCCCGCGCCTGTTGCAACAGCGCCGGCAGGTCGGCGATCGGACAGCCGCCCTTCTGTTCCTCGGCACCGATGTTGACCTGCACGAAGCAGTCGGGACGCCGCCCGGTCTTCGCCATCGCCTTGCCCAGCGCATCGACCAGAGAAGGACGATCGACCGCATGGATCGCGTCGAACAGTGCCACCGCCTCTTCGGCCTTGTTCGATTGCAGCTGCCCGATCAGGTGCAGCGCGACGTCGGGATGCTCGCTGCGCAGCACCGGCCATTTCGCCGCCGCCTCCTGCACGCGATTTTCGCCAAATGCCCGATGGCCGGCGTTCAGCAGCGGCCGGATCGCCTCGACCGGGTGCGTCTTCGACACGGCAATCAGCGTGATGTCGTCGGGCTTCCGCCCGGCTGTTCGTGCGGCGTGCGCGATGCCGGTGGTGATGGCGTCGAGCGGCGAGGGAGTGGCAGCGATCATGCGCGCCGCTATAGCGGGACGGTGGCCAATCTGAACCGCAATTGCGATCCGCGCCGCCATGCCTGGCTGATGACCGACGAACGGATCGGCGACGCATTGTTCCCGACGCTACGGGCGCTGCCGCCGGGCGCCGGAGTGGTGTTCCGTCATTACGGCCTGTCCCGCAGCGAGCGTCATCGCCTGTTCCTCCGGATACGCCGGCTCGCGCAGGCGCGGAGATTGCGGATCAGTGCCGCGAAGGGAATGCCGGGTGCCGGTGCCCATGGCGGCCGGCGCGCGCTGACCTTCGCGGCGCACGATCGACGCGAGGCGGTGGCCGGTCGCCGCGCAGGGGCGACATGGCTGTTCGTCTCCCCCGTGTTTTCGACGCGATCGCATGCCGGTGCAGGGTCGCTCGGCGTCCGGCGCGCCGCGCCGGTGGCGCGAGGGCTAGGGGTGCGGCAGATCGCGCTGGGCGGCATGACCGCCGACCGCTGGTTATCGCTGCGGAACTATGGCTTCGACGGGTGGGCGGCGATCGATGGCCTGATATCGTCGTCTGCCGGCCGGCCATAGCCGGCTCATCCGATCGGGATCAGAACCGGAAGGCGGTGCCCACGTACACCGATTGGCTGTCACGCCGCTCATCGTCCAGTCGTGCCAGCCGCTCGCGGTCGGAACGATAGCGCATGCCCGCCGTCACATCGAGATTGCGGGTCAGCGAATAGGAGCTGCTGACGTCGACCGAATAGCTCGGCATCTCCTGCGTCAGCTTCGGCGTGTTCGCCAGCGGGCGATCCGCCACGGCGATCACGCGGCTGCTCGCGCGGCCGGCACGATACGTCAGCGCGACATCGGTCGATTCGCGGCTACCCGGCTGCGGACCAAGATCGATACGGCTGACGGCACCCGATACGGCGAAACGCTTCCACCCGACGGACACACCCAGATTGTAGGCGATCGGCTGAATACCGACGGTCGGTGCCTGCACGGCGGCGGCACGGCTCGCGTCGGTCAGCGCATTGCGGTTCGAACGCGCCCGGACGGCCACGGTGACGGCGCGCTGATCGGGACGACTTTCGGCGGGCGTGAAGCGGAATTCGGCGCCGTTCAGGCCGCCGCGGGCGATCACTGCGGCAAGCCGGGGATCGGCCGCCGCCGGTGTGAACGACCCGGCAAGGCGCGACGTCGGCGACGCGATGCGCTTGGCCGGACGTGCTCGCTCCGCGGCACCGAAGGCGGGCGCGACAATGACACCGGCAGCGATCAACGCTCCCGCCATCATTCCAGCCATCGCACGCCCCATGGCACGCTTCGCAAACACTAGCAGTCCCCTCGACTCCCGCTGCAACGCGCCTAACACGATTCCGTCGCGCGCCAATATGGCAGAGTCGCTGCCCGAAGCATCATTTTGTCCGACTGTTGCAATAGGCACACAGATTCCGGGACGGGCGTGCCATTGCAGTCGCTTCGACGCGTCGCTTGCGGGTGCACCCGTGCATCTATAGAGCGAAGGCGCCCTTTATATCGCAGGACAGTTCCGCCCATGATCCGCTCGTTGCGCACCGCCCTCATGGTCGCCGCCATCGCCCTGCCGCTCGCCGCCTGTGGCGGACGTGGTGGCAATGCCGTCGCCAAGACCGACCTCGCCGCATCCAAGGTCACGACGATCGGGGTCAACGCCTATCTGTGGCGCGCCAGCCTCGACACCCTGTCGTTCATGCCGCTGCTGCAGACCGATTCCAATGGCGGCGTCATCGTGACCGACTGGTACGTCAACCCGCAGGTCCCGTCCGAGCGGATGAAGGTCACGGTGTCGATTCTCGATCAGGACCTGCGTGCCGACGCGGTCCGTGTCGCAGCGCTGCGTGAGGTCAACCGTGGTGGCCAGTGGGTGTCCGCGCCCGTCACCGCCGCCACCACGCAGAAGCTGGAGGACGTCATCCTCACCCGCGCCCGCGATCTGCGCCGCGCCTCGATCGCCGGATAAATCACGACATGGTGACGCGTTTCAACGCGCTGACGGCGGACCGGACCTGGCAGAAGGTCTGGGACGACCGGCAGACGTTTGCTGCCAAGGATAACAGCGGCAAACCGCAGAGCTACGTGCTGGAGATGTTCCCCTATCCGTCGGGGCGCATCCACATGGGCCACGTCCGCAATTATACGATGGGCGACGTGCTGGCGCGGTTCCGCCGGATGCGCGGCTATGAAGTGCTCCACCCGATGGGCTGGGACGCGTTCGGCATGCCGGCCGAGAATGCGGCGATGGAAAAGGGCGTGCACCCCGGCACCTGGACGCTCGCCAATATCGAGACGATGAAGGCGCAGCTGAAGCGGCTGGGCTTCGCGCTCGACTGGTCGCGTGAACTGGCGACGTGCAAGCCCGATTATTACGGGCACGAGCAGGCGCTGTTCCTCGACATGTTCGCCGCGGGGCTGGTCTATCGCAAGGAATCGGCGGTCAACTGGGACCCCGTCGACATGACCGTGCTCGCCAACGAACAGGTGATCGATGGCCGCGGCTGGCGATCGGGTGCGCTGGTCGAGAAGCGCAAGCTGAGCCAGTGGTTCCTGAAGATCACCGACTTCGCCGATGAATTGATCGAAGGTCTCGGCGCGCTCGAACATTGGCCCGACAAGGTCAAGTTGATGCAGGAGAACTGGATCGGCAAGAGCCAGGGGCTGACGTTCGGGTTCGACGTGTCGGATGGGGGCAAGGTCGAGGTGTTCTCCACCCGCCCGGACACGATCTTCGGCGCCAGCTTCGTGGCGGTCGCCGCCGATCACCCGATCGCGCAAGCCATCGCCGATCGCCCGGAAGTCGCCGCGTTCATCGCGCTCTGCAAGCAGGGCGGCACCACCGTGGCCGAAATGGAGACGCAGGAAAAGCTGGGGTTCGACACCGGGCTTACCGCCGCGCATCCGTTCGACGCCACGCGCAAGCTACCGATCTACATCGCGAATTTCGTGCTGATGGATTACGGCACCGGCGCGGTCATGGGCGTGCCGGCGCATGACCAGCGCGATCTCGACTTCGCGCGCAAATATCATCTCGATGTGCAGCGTGTCGTCTCGGACGGCGACACGATCGCCCCGGTATTCGAGGGCACCGAAGCCTATACCGGCCCCGGTGCACTGGTGAATTCGCATTTCCTCGATGGCATGGATGTCGAGGACGCCAAGCGCGAGGTCATCCGCCGCGCGGAGGCCGGGGGCTGGGGCAAGGGCTCGACCGTGTTTCGCCTGCGCGACTGGGGCGTCAGTCGCCAGCGTTACTGGGGCACGCCGATCCCGATCATACATTGCGGCGATTGCGGTGCGGTCGCGGTTCCCAAGGATCAGTTGCCGGTCGTCCTGCCCGACGACGTGTCGTTCGCGATCCCCGGCAACCCGCTCGATCGTCATCCGACGTGGAAGCATGTCGATTGCCCATCCTGCGGCAAGCCGGCCGTGCGCGAAACCGATACGCTCGACACGTTCGCGGATTCGTCGTGGTATTTCATCCGCTTCGCCAGCCAGCCCAAGGACAGGCCGTTCGATCGTGAGATCGCGGAAAGCTGGCTGCCGGTGGGGCAATATATCGGCGGGGTGGAGCATGCGATCCTCCACCTGCTGTATGCGCGCTTCTGGACGCGTGCGTTGAAGCACCTCGACCTGATCGATATCGCGGAACCGTTCACCGGCCTGTTCACGCAGGGGATGGTGACGCACGAGACGTACAAGTCGTCGGATAACCGCTGGCTGTCCCCCGACGACGTTCGTGACGGCATCGAGATCGCGACCGGTGATGCGATCACCATCGGCCGCGTCGAGAAGATGTCGAAGTCGAAGAAGAACACCGTCGATCCCGAACCGATCGTCGATCAATATGGTGCCGACGCGACGCGCTGGTTCATGCTGTCCGACTCGCCGCCCGAGCGCGACCTGCCGTGGAGCGAATCGGGCATCGAAGGTGCATGGCGGTTCGTCCAGCGTCTCTGGCGGCTGTTCGATGGCAACACCCCGGAACCGGGAGAGGGCGGCGACGTCGCGCTCGACCGCAAGCTGCACCAGACCATCCTCGGCATCGAACAGGATATCGAGGCGCTGGCCTTCAACAAGGCGGTCGCGAAGATCTACGAATTGTGCACCGCGATCGAACGTGCCGCACGGTCGCAGTCGCGTAGCAATGCGATCCATACGCTCATGCTGCTGGTCGCCCCGATGGTCCCGCACGTAGCGGAAGAGGCATGGGCGGCGAAGGGCTTCGACGGTCTGATCGCCGACGCCGCCTGGCCCGAAGTCGATCCGAAGCTGTTGGTGGAGGACGAGGCGACGATCGCGATCCAGGTCAACGGCAAGCTGCGCGATACGCTGACGGTGCCAAAGGACCTGCCGCGTGAAACGCTTGAGACGCTGGCGTTGGCATCCGACAAGATCGTTCGCGCCCTCGACGGCAAGCCCCCCAAAAAGGTGATCGTCGTGCCGGGACGTCTGGTGAATATCGTTATATGAGGCACGCCCTGCTTCTCGCACCGTTCGCGCTGCTGCTCGCCGGCTGCGGCCTGAAGCCCCTTTACAGTGGCGGCTCGGGCGGCAGCGTTGCCGCCACGCTGTCGAATGTCGAGGTGGCGCCGATCGACGGCAAGTCGGGCTGGCTGATGACCAACGCGCTCCGCGATCGCCTGGCTGCCGACGGTACCCCGCAGTATCGACTGGACGTGCGGCTCGATGATTCCATCGCGGGCTTCGGCGTGCGCCGCGATGACAGCGTTACCCGCGAACGTCGCACCCTTCGCGCGCGATATCAGCTGGTGAATCTGACGGACGGCAGCGTGCTGATCGATGCCACCGCCGGATCCGATGCAGGCATCGATGTCGTCCAGTCGGAATATGCGACGATCGCGGCGGAGAACACCGCGCTGGAGCGCCTGTCCGGCATCGTCGCGGATCAGATCGTTGCCCGCATCGCGCTCTACGCGCAGCGCCGCCCGACGCCATGAAGACCACCGGTGAAGGCTAACGCGCGCGACATAAAGTCCGCGCTCGAACGCCCCTCCCCCGACATCCGCCTCTATCTGCTCCACGGTCCCGATGGTTCGGCGACCGCAGAGCTGGCGAATGTGCTCGCCAGGGCGATGGGACCGGATGCGGAGCGCGTCGACCTCGACGGCGCGACACTACGCTCCGATCCGGCGCGCCTGTCCGACGAAGCGGCGTCCATGTCGCTGTTCGGCGGTGCGCGCCATATCCGGGTCTCCCCCGCCGGCGAAGAATGTCTGGAGGCGTTCACCTCGCTGCTGGAGGCGGATCATGCCGGCAACCCCGTGGTTGCGCTCGCTCCCACGGTCAAATCGACCGCGAAGATCGTCAAGCTGGCGATCGATTCCCGACGAGCGATGGCTTTCGCGGCGTACGAGCCGAGCGCGGCCGATCTGGAGCGTCTTGCCGCAGCGATGGCACGCGATCACGGCCTGCGCTCTGGCGGGACCACCGCGGCGCGCCTGGCGGCATCGTGCGGCGGCGACCGTGCCGTGCTGGCCCGGGAGATCGAGAAACTGGCGCTGTTCCTCGACGCCGCACCCGATCGGCCGCACGACCTCGACGATGCCGCGCTCGACGCGATCGGTGCCGATCTGGGCGAGGCGGAGATGGGTCACGTCGTCGATGCGGTGGTCACCGGCCACACCGCCGTTCTGGGTGCCGAGCTTGCCCGACTGACGGAGGCGGGCACCTCGCCCATTCCCTGGCTCCGGCTGCTTGCCCGCCGTCTGATGACGCTTGCCGAGATGAAGGCCGAAATCGACGCGGGTGCGACGCAGGACACCGTCTTCAAGCGCCATCGCATCTTCTTCCGTGAAGAGGCGAACACCGCACAGGCGATACGCCGCTGGAACCCGGCGATGCTGTCGACCGCCCTTACCCGTGTCCGCAATGCCGAACGCGCGGTGATGTCGAGTGGCAATGCCGGCAGTGTCCTGGCGGAGCATGCCCTGATCGAGCTCACGCGAGGCGTCGAACGTCGGGGCTGAAGGGAATGACGAAGCCGATTATCAGGCCGACGTCTACCGAAGGACCCGGTTGAACAACGACAGGGCCCAGCCCGTCGCCGCGACGAACAGCGCCGGATCGTAACGCGGGCCTTCGTCACGCAAAAACGCATGCTGCGCATTGACCTCGTGCCATTCGTACGTGGCACCTGTCTGTTCCAGTCGCCGACGTATCGTTTCCCGCCCGGCGAACGGAACATGCGGGTCCTGCCGACCGAAGACGAACAGCGTCTCCGCGTTCAGCTCCGCCATGCGCGCCAGGCTGTCGTCGGACCGTCCTGCACCGAGCGTAGCCGAGTGAATGTCCGTGGGGTAGAACATGGCCGCAGCCGATACCCGCGGGTCGAGCGCCGCGCGATATGCCAGATGTCCACCGAGACACACACCGACCGTTCCCAGGCGCCCGCTACAGGCCGGATGTGCCGCCAGCGCATCGAGCACCGACACCGCATCCGCATCGAACGCGGCCACCGGCTTCGCGAACTTCAGGGTGTTGCCGCGTTCCGTCCCTGCCGTATCATAGCCGAGGACCGTCCCGGGCGCTTCATATTCGTGATAGACCTCCGGCACCGCCACGACATAGCCATGCCCCGCAAGGAATGCCGCAAGCCGCCTGATCGGCGTTGTAACCTGATAAATCTCCGAATACAGGATCAGTCCCGGATATCGCCCTTCGGCAACGGGCCGAAACCAGTGCACTCGCATCGTACCGTCATCGGCGGGCAGATCGTCGAATGTGTCGGACGACAGGATCATCAGATCGTATCGCCGGTCAGCCGCTGGCACACCATGTCGAGTTGATCGAGCGTCGAATAGGTCAGCGTCAACGTGCCGCCCTTCTCACTATGCGCGACCCGGACATGAAGACCGAGCAGGTCGGACAGCTGACGTTCCAACGCCGCGATATCGGCGTCGGGTGCCGCCGCAGGTGCGCGCTCGCGGGTGCTTCCACCCCCACGTTCCGGCTTGGCGCCCCTCGCCAGCTTTTCCGTTTCGCGCACCGACAATCCGCGTGCCACGACCTGTTCGGCCAGCGTTTCCACGTCCCGCGATCCGAGCAATGCGCGTGCATGTCCCATGGTCAGCGACCCGTCCGTGACCCGATCCTGTACCGCCTCGGGAAGTTCCAGCAATCGCAACAGGTTGGCTACGTGGCTACGCGATTTATGAACGATCTTCGCCAGCGCTTCCTGCGTATGACCATATTCGCCAGCAAGCCGCTGATATGCCTGCGCTTCTTCGATCGCATTCAGGTCCTGACGCTGGATATTCTCGATCAGCGCGATCTCGAGCGTCTGCGCATCGTCGAAGTCGCGAACGACGACTGGAACCTCGTGCAGCCGGGCACGCTGTGCAGCACGCCATCGCCGCTCGCCGGCGACGATCTGATAATCGTGACCATGCGGCCGAACGACGATCGGCTGGATCAGGCCGCGCGATGCGATCGACGCCGCCAGTTCATCGAGAAGCGCATCGTCGAAATGTCGCCGCGGCTGATCGGGATGCGGCGTCAGCGCGCTGACCGGCAACATCCGAACACCACTCGGTACGTTGCCCTTGGACCCCGGTGCGACGGGGGCCTCACTGGCCATCTCACCGAGCAATGCGCTCAGTCCGCGACCCAGACCTCCGGGTCGCCCCCGCTTCGCCGCATCGCTCATGCGGCGACTGCCGTTACTTGCGGCAAGCGGGCGATCAGTTCACGTGCCAGATCGATATACGCCTGCGATCCGGAACACCGATGATCGTAGATCAGGGCGGGTAGCCCGTGGCTCGGCGCCTCCGACAGGCGGACGTTCCGCGGGATGACCGTGTCGAACACGACACGGCCGAGCACGGCACGGACATCGGCGGAAACCTGTTCGGTCAGTCGATTGCGACGATCGTACATCGTCAGCGCTACACCCAGAATGGCCAGTCCGGGATTGAAGCGTTCCCGGATGCGTTCGACCGTCGTCAGCAATTGCGACAGTCCTTCGAGCGCAAAGAACTCGCATTGCAGCGGAACGAGCAATTTGTCGGCGGCCACCATGGCATTGATCGTCAGCAGTCCCAAGGATGGCGGGCAGTCTATCAGGACGATGTCCCAGCGACCCTGAGCCTTGGCGAGCGCACGATCGAGGCGGTGCGTCCGGTGCTCGAATTCGACCAGCTCTATTTCAGCGCCGGACAGATCCTGTGTCGCAGGCACCAGATCGAGCCGTGGCACGCGCGTGGTGATGACGGCATCCGCAATCTCCGCTTCGCCCAACAGCACATGATAGCTTGATCGACCGCGCTGGGCATGACCAACGCCCAGACCCGTCGAGGCATTACCTTGTGGATCCAGGTCGATCAGCAAAACGCTTTTGCCGGTCGCCGACAGCGCCGTGGCCAGGTTGATCGCGCTCGTCGTCTTACCAACGCCGCCCTTTTGATTGGCCACCGCAATCGTCGTCATCACGCGCGTCCTTCTTTGGTATTTACGATCAGGATCGACGATTCGGGATCCGTGATGCTTTGTTCCACGTGAAACACTCGGCGTTGATCGCGTTGCAATGCGGCCAGTTCGCCGCTGCCCATGCGACCGCGGGGCAAGATCCAGCGCGTATCGGATGTGGCGCAATGCGCCGCCGCTTGCAAAAGCTTTTCGACCGATGCCACCGCACGGGCCGAAATCGTTGCAAAGCGACCTGCAACCGCCTCGACCTTTGCGGTGAGCACCGTTGCATTCGCAACGTTCAATCGGTCGACGCAGGCTTGCAGAAACTCCGCGCGTCGCTTGCGCGGCTCGACCATCGTGACGGCATGATCCGACAGCAAGGCAACGACGATGCCCGGAAATCCCCCTCCCGTCCCGATATCAAGCCAACGTCCGGACGATTGTTCCACGTGAAACAATAGCTGAGCGGAATCCAGCGCGTGGCGCGTCCAGATTGTTGCCAGCGTCGATGGCGCCACGAGATTCTGAGAGCTGTTCTCGGTGCTCACCATCGTCAGAAAAGCAGCGACGCGATCGACATCATTCATACCGAACCGCTCGACCAGCTGGTTCCTTGCCTCGTCTTCCGTCATGCCAAACCACGCTGCGCGTACAGGTAAATTGCGGACACTGCCGCCGGCGTTACGCCACGAACACGCGCCGCCGCACCCAAGGACGCCGGCCGCGCCCGATCGAGACGGTCGATCATCTCGTTCGACAACCCCGGAACGGCGGCATAGCAAAGCGTGGCTGGCAGCGGGACCGCCTCCTCTCGCCGCATCAGCGCCACCTCTTCCGCCTGACGTTCGAGATAGGGCGCGTAGCGTGCATCTTCGATCACCTCGCCAAGGATCGGCGCCGACATACTGTCGTGAAGTTCAGGCGACACATGCCGAAGATCGACGTCGGGGATTCTCAGCCACTCGTACAGGCTGCGACGGCTTCCGTCCTGCGCAACGCGGACACCCATTCCCGACAGTTCCGACGCCGTTATCGATTGCGACAGAGCATCGCGAACACGGCTTCGCTCCTGCATTCTATGACGCTGATGCTCCTGCCGCTCATCGCCCAGACAATTCATCGAAGCCGCGATGCCGCCCAGCCGGGTTTCCGCATTGTCGGCACGCAGAGACAAGCGATACTCTGCCCTTGCCGTCAGCATGCGATAGGGTTCGGTGACGCCCTGCAGAACCAGATCGTCGATCATCACGCCAATGTAGCTCGAGGCGCGATCAAGAATGCAAGGTACCAGATCACAGGCGGTCGCTGCTGCATTCAGCCCGGCGATCAGCCCCTGCCCCGCCGCCTCCTCATACCCGGTTGTACCATTCAGCTGCCCCGCGCAATACACGCCGGGAATGGCAGCAAGCGCCAGTGTCGCATCCAGTGCGCGAGGATCAAGATAATCGTATTCGACGGCGTAACCCGGGGTTGTGATCGATGCCCGCTCCAGTCCCGCAATGCTGCGGATCATGACCTCCTGCACATCCGTGGGGAGCGAGGTCGACAGGCCATTCGGATAGACGATGTGATCGTCGAGTCCCTCCGGTTCCAGAAAGACCTGATGTCCATCGCGATCACCGAAGCGATGCACCTTGTCCTCGATGGAGGGACAATAGCGCGGACCTTGCCCTTCGATTGCGCCACCAAACAGTGGGGATCGATCGAGGCCATGCCGGATAGCCGCATGCGTCCGATCGTTGGTCCGGGTGATTGCGCAGGCAACCTGTGGAAGCGGACGATGGGACGTCATGGGCGACATCGTCCACGGATCGGTGTCGGAGCGCTGCTCCTCCAGTCGGCCCCAGTCGATCGTGCGGCCGTCGATGCGCGGCGGCGTCCCGGTCTTGAGGCGTTCCAGAGGCAGGGATAGCGCTCGCAACTGCTCGGCGAGTTTGCGCGCAGGACGCTCGCCGATGCGCCCGCCCTCGTGCCGCTCGTCACCCCGGAACATCTTCCCGCCGAGGAACGTACCCGTCGCCAGTACCACCGTGCGGCCTTCAACATGGCTGCCGTCGCTCAGGACCACGCCGCGCGTCCGGCCGCCGTCGAGCATCAACGCGTCGACATCACCCTCAGCAATGGTCAGCATCGGCAATGCGTGCAGCATCGTCTGGATCGCGGCGGCATAGCGCCTGCGGTCTGCTTGCACGCGCGGACCCTGAACCGCAGCTCCTTTGCTTCGATTGAGCATGCGATAATGGATGGCGGCCTGATCAGCCGCCCGGGCGATCAGGCCATCGAAGGCATCCACCTCCCGCACGATATGGCCTTTTCCGAGGCCGCCGATTGCGGGATTGCACGACATCGCTCCGATATGCCGGCGGTCATGACTTATCAAAATTGTGTTTGCGCCACGGCGGGCAGCGGCAGCGGCGGCTTCGGTACCGGCATGGCCGCCGCCGACGACGATCACGTCATACATACGATGCGCCTAGACCCCGAGGTGTGAGACGTCAAAACTGTTCCACGTGGAACATCACTTTCCGATGCAGAAGCGCCCGAACAACGCGTCCAGCATCGTCTCGGTCGCATCGATACCGAGTATCGATCCCAGGGACCGCATCGCGAGACGGAGTTGTTCGCCGATGATCAGCAGATCGTCATGTCTGCCAGTCAGTTGGTCCAGCGCGCCCTGACATGCCTGTCTTTCGCTCTCCCGGAACGCAATAGCGTCACCCTGCGGTACGAGCCGCTCTGCGCGATCCGCAACCGTCCGCCAGAGCATTTCGATAGAGGCATCGTCATTCTGCGATACGTCGATGTGCGCGCCGGCCAAGGCGATACGGCCGGGTTCGTCCGCGCGGGCGCGCACCCATATCGCTCCGTCGCGGGGCGGCATCGTGTCACCCAGCCACAATACGATGTCTGCCCGGGCGATCGAGGCCTGTGCGCGATCCACGCCGATCCGCTCGATCGGATCATCGCTCGCGGTCAACCCGGCCGTGTCGGTCAAGACATAGACCAGCCCGGCCCGTGTGACCGTCGCCTCTATCCGGTCGCGGGTGGTGCCTGCGATCGGCGAGACGATCGCCAATTCACGCTGGCTTAGCAGGTTGATCAGTGTCGACTTCCCGCTGTTCGGCGGCCCGGCCAACGTAACATGGACGCCGTCGCGCAACCGTTCGACCGGCGGGCTGTCGAGCACCATGCGCAGGTCTGCCGCCAGCGCCGCTGTACCCTCGCGAATGGCCGACAAGCCATGCCCCGAGCCGCCGACATCGTCCTCGTCGGCAAAATCGAGTTGCGCCTCGGTCAGCGCCGACAGCATCGCCAGTCGATCGAGCCAGCCGCGGACCCGCTGACTGACGATCCCTTCCGCCGCTGCGAGGGCAGCGACCCGCTGCCGTTCCGTTTCGGCCGACAGCAGATCGGCCAGTCCGGACGCCTCCGCCAGATCGATCCGCCCGTTGGCCAGCGCTCGCCGGGTAAATTCGCCAGCGCCCGCCGGCCGCAGCCCCGGCACGGCTCCCAAGGCACCGAGCACCGCGGCGATCACCGCGCGTCCACCGTGACAGTGAAACTCGGCAAGATCCTCCCCGGTCGCCGTGGCCGGTGCGGGAAATGCCAGCACCAACGCACGATCCAGCAGGGCACCATCATCACCCCGCAATGCCCGCAACCGGGCCGTACGCGGTGGCGGCAACGTACCCGCCAGATATTCGACTGCCGCGAAGGCCTGTGGACCGCTGATCCGGATCACACCGATCCCCGCCGGCGCCGCGCCGCTCGACAGCGCGAAGATCGTATCCATCAGCTACCCGACTTCGTCGCCTGTTCGAACATCTGCCGCCACATCGCGAACCCCGCCTCGTTCATCGGTGCCCAACTCTTCATCATGTTCTCAAGCAGTTCCGGCCGCACCTGTCCGGACATCGTCTCCAGCAGCGATGCGACATAGCGATCGTGCAGCGGCGTCAGGTCGGGCAACCCCATCGCGCGGCGCGCCTCCTCGGGGGTCAGATCGATGTCTACCGTTACCTTCATTGCACGTCGCCCCATGAACAGCCTTGTGGCATGGCATAGCCCAGCACGATCACGCGCGCGAGAGGACCCCATGAGCAAGACCATCCAGATCGAGACACTCGACGGCAACGCCCGTTTCGACGCCTATGTCGCGGAACCCGCAGCACATCCCAAAGCGGCGATCATCGTGATCCAGGAGATTTTCGGGGTCAATGCGGGCATCCGCAGCAAATGCGACCGGCTGGCGGTGGACGGCTATCTGGCGATCGCGCCCGACCTGTTCTGGCCGATCGCACCGAATATCCAGCTCGACCCGGACGTGCCGGAGCAGATGGATCGGGCGCTGGGATTGATGGGCAAGTTCAATCAGGACGCTGGTATCCGCGATATCGAGGCGACGATCCGCGCCGCGCGCGCCATGCTGGATGACGGCGGCAAGGTCGGGGTGGTCGGCTATTGCCTCGGCGGCCGGCTCGCCTTCATGACCGCGGCACGGACCGACGTCGATGCGTCAGTTGGCTACTATGGCGTCGGGATCGACGGCCTGCTCGGCGAGACGCATGCCATCGCGAAACCGCTCCTGCTTCACATTCCGCAGGAGGATCATTTCGTCGATAAGGACGCGCAGGCCGCGATGCACACCGGACTGGACGATCACCCCAAGGTGACGCTCTACGACTATCCGGGTGAGGATCACGGCTTCGCCACCGAATTCGGCGATCGCCGCTCCGATGCCGCGGCGGAGCAGGCGGACAGCCGCACCGCCGCCTTCTTCGCCGAACATCTCGGCTGATATGAAAAGGGGGGCTCGATGGCCCCCCTTCCCTCATGCGAACAGCTTGAGGACCCCGACGTTCGGGTCGACGACCCCTTCGTAGATCATCTTGCCGGCGACGTAGACGATCACCAGCAGGCCGATATAGGCGATCCAGCGGTAGCGCTCGATGTACTTGGCGATCAGGTTCGCCGCGATCCCCATCAGGGCGACCGACAACAGCAGGCCGATGATCAGGATGCCCGGATGGTCGCGGGCCGCACCCGCCACAGCGAGCACGTTATCGAGGCTCATCGAGACGTCGGCGACGGCGACGGCCCAGGCGGCCGCGGCGAAGCTCTTGGCGGGCTTCAGTCCCGAGGTTTCGTCACCGTCGACTTCGGGCGATCCGGCATTGTGGCCTTCGCGCAGCTCGCGCCACATCTTCCACGCGACCCAGATCAGCAGGACGCCACCAGCGAAGATCAGCCCGATCACGCCGAGCAGCCAGCTGACGGCGAGTGCGAAGATGATCCGCAGCACCAGCGCGGCGACGATGCCGATCAGGATGACTTTCTTGCGCTGGTCGATCGGCAGGCCCGCAGCGAGCGCGCCGACGACGATCGCATTGTCGCCGGCCAGCACGACGTCGATCATCAGCACCTGAAGGAACGCCGACAAGGCGGCGGGACTGCCGATATTGGCGAAATCGTTGACGATATGCTGCCAGATCTCGGCCGGAGACCCCGGCCCGCTGGCGGCAGCGGCGCTCAGCATGGCGATGATGGACACGTTCTACACTCCCGGTTGATGGTTAGGTCCATAACGCAGCAACGCGCGAAAGCCATGGGCTCCCGCGCGTTGTTGGTTCTTCGTCGCTTGTGGCGGACACGGGCAAAGCCCGCGTCGGACGGGTCGGCGCTGCCGCCCGCCGGCCGGGCCGGTGCGAGTCCTGCCGCAGCGTGCGGCAGGCCGCAGCCGGCTATTGATTCATGCTGTCGAAGAAATCCTCGTTGGTCTTCGAATTCTTCATCTTGTCGAGCAGGAACTCCATCGCGTCGATCGTGCCCATCTGCATCAGGATGCGGCGCAGCACCCACTGCTTGCTGAGTTTGCTGGCATCCACCAGCAGCTCTTCCTTGCGGGTGCCCGACTTGCCGACGTCCAGTGCCGGGAAGACGCGCTTGTCGGCGACCTTGCGGTCGAGCACGATTTCCGAGTTACCCGTGCCCTTGAACTCTTCGAAGATCACCTCGTCCATGCGGCTGCCGGTGTCGATCAGCGCGGTAGCTATGATCGAAAGCGAACCGCCCTCCTCAATGTTGCGCGCCGCACCGAAGAAGCGCTTGGGGCGCTGCAACGCATTGGCGTCGACACCGCCGGTCAGCACCTTGCCCGAGGACGGCACGACGGTGTTGTAGGCGCGCCCCAGACGGGTGATGCTGTCGAGCAGGATCACGACATCCTTCTTGTGCTCGACGAGGCGCTTGGCCTTCTCGATCACCATCTCGGCGACCTGGACGTGGCGCTGCGCCGGCTCGTCGAACGTGGAGGAGACGACCTCGCCCTTCACCGAACGCTGCATATCGGTGACTTCCTCGGGCCGCTCGTCGATCAGCAGCACGATCAGGAACACCTCGGGGTGATTGTCCGAAATCGCGCGGGCGATGTTCTGGAGCATCACCGTCTTGCCGACACGGGGCGGCGCGACGATCAGCGTGCGCTGGCCCTTGCCCTGAGGGCTGACGATGTCGATGACCCGCGCCGACTTGTCCTTCTGCGTCGGGTCCGCAGGATCGAGCGTCAGCTTCGATTCCGGATATAGCGGCGTCAGGTTGTCGAAGTTGACGCGATGACGGACCGCGTCGGGATCGTCGAAATTGACGCTGGTCAGCTTTACCAGCGCAAAATAGCGCTCGCCGTCCTTGGGCGCGCGGATCTCGCCCTCGACCGTGTCGCCAGTGCGCAGACCGTGTTTGCGCACCTGATTGGGCGAGATGTAGATATCGTCGGGGCCGGCCAGATAGTTGGCTTCCGGCGAGCGCAGGAAGCCGAAGCCGTCCTGCAGGACCTCGATCGTGCCGAGGCCCATGATCTGGTCGCCGTTCTCGGCCTGCACCTTCAGGATCGCGAACAGCAGGTCCTGCTTGCGCAACGTCGAGGCGCCCTCGACCCCCAGCTCTTCGGCCATGCTGACCAGCTCGGCGGGTGTTTTCTTCTTTAGGTCTTTGAGATGCATGGAAAAATCCGAATGCGTAGTCGGGGAGATGGCCCAGGTCGGCGAAGGAACCGCAGCGACGATGGCCAGGAGGAGAAACGCGGAACCACCGGACGGAGGCTCTACGCGCTTTGAGGAGGTAAGAGGAGCGAGGATGTTCGTCAAGCGACGATCCCCACACATAGGCCCCATGCATAGGCCCCATGCATGGAATCGTGCCGGATACTCCCGGCCGAAACATATGTTAAGATGGGATCAGCTGTTGTTAACCGCACACCGCTAAACCCTCCACAGGATCCTACAGGACACAGTGATGCGTATCGATCAGCTTACCCCCACGCCCAGGGATGCCGCGCCGATCGAGATTCCTGCCGAGCTTCTCGACAGCGTGTCCCGGCACCAGACGCACCTCGCCCGGCTCGTCGAGAGCCTGCGCGCCGCGGGTTTGCAGGAAGCTATGATCGATACCAGCGTCCGCTCGCTCGTCGACAGCTATGCCGCGGAACTGACCGCCGCGATCCGTACCATGTCGAAGGCGCCGGATCATGCATGACGTCAAACTGCACGACGACGACGCGCGGCTGGCCGCCTTGCGCCGTCTCGATGTACTGGATTCGGCAGTCGAGGAGCCGTTCGAGAAGATCGTGACGCTGGTCCGTACCGTGCTCGGCGTGCCCATGGCGACGGTGACGCTGGTCGACCGCGACCGTCAGTGGTTCAAGGCGCGCCGCGGGATCGACGTCGCCGAAACGCCGCGCAGCATTTCGCTGTGCACCCACACCATCCAGCAACGCGAAGCGTTGATCATCGAGGATACGCACGGCGACCCGCGTTTCGCGGACAACCCGCTGGTCACGGGCGCGCCGCATATCCGTGCCTATGCCGGCATCCCGCTGCGGACGCCCGATGGCTATAACGTGGGATCGCTCTGTGCGATGGATACGAAGGCGCGTGCCTTTACCCCTGCCGACATCGCCATTCTGACCAACTGCGCCCATATCGTCAGCGACGAGCTGGAACTGCGAATGGTTGCGCAGGTCGATTTCCTGACCGGAGCGCTGACCCGACGTGCGTTCGTCGAGCAGGCGGAGCGCGAAATCGCCCGTGCGGCGCGGTATCATCGGCCGAGCACGATCGTGATGCTGGACGTGGATCACTTCAAATCGGTCAACGACACCTACGGCCACGCTGCCGGGGATCAGGTGCTGCATCAACTGGCGGAACTGGCGACACTGACGCTGCGGCCCAGCGATGTGTTCGGCCGACTGGGCGGCGAGGAATTCGCGCTGTTGTTGCCCGAAACCGGCGGGGACGACGCGGTCATCGCCGCCGAGCGATTGCGGATGGCGATCGCCGCAAACGTCATCCGTCTTGCCGATGGGCAGGATCTGCGGATCACCGCCAGCTTCGGCGTCGCCGCGCTGGCGGCGGATACGTCCGTGGCCGCATGGCTCGAGCGCGCCGATACGATGCTCTACGCGGCAAAGGCCGGCGGCCGTAACCAGACCCGGCTGGCGGCCTGAGCCGGCGACCGACCGGTCAGAACGGCTTCACGAATACCAGCACAACGATGACCGTCGCCGCCAGTGCAGGCACCTCGTTCAGCATGCGCAGCGTCCGCCCCTCGAACCGCATCACGCCCCGGGCGAGCTTCCTCGCATAGCCGACCGCCCAGCCATGATAACCCGATAGCAGCAGCACGAAGGCGAATTTGGCATGCAGCCACCCCTCGCCCCAATGCTGCCCGACGGTCGCGAGCGTCAGTCCCAGGACCCACACGGCCAGCATCGCCGGGGTCAGGATGATCGACCGCAGCTTGGTCTCCCGCTCCACCCACGTCGTCGCCTCGTCCTTACGGCCGGCCGCGAGCGCCTCCTGATGATAGACCAGATAGCGCGGCAGCATGAACAGGCCGGCCATCCAGAAGATCACGAAGATCACATGCGCCGCGACGATCCACAGATATGCGCCCGCCAGATACTCCATCAGCCTTTCCCCCGTACGCGTAAGACCAGTCGCTCGACATGCGCGATCGGCGTGAACTGGCCGATGCCATGGCCCAGATTGAAGACGTGCGGCCGGTCGACGAAAGCGCTCAGGACGCGGTCGATACCGTCCTCCAGTACCCGCCCGCCGGCGAGTAGCGCCAACGGGTCGAGGTTGCCCTGTACCGGCAACCCGGCAGGCAGAACGTCGTTCGCCCAGACCGGATCGACCGTCTCGTCCAGCCCGATCGCATCCACCCCGGTCTCACGGGCATAGGCGGGCAGCTTGCCCCCTGCCCCCTTCGGAAAGCCGATGATGATCGCGTCCGGGCAGCGTGCGCGCAAGCCGGCGACGATCGCCGCATTGGGTGCGATGACCCAGCGTTCGAACTGCGCCGGCGACAGCGATCCTGCCCAGCTGTCGAACAGCTGCACCGCCTCGACCCCCGCCGCGATCTGCCGTGCCAGATATTCGATCGTCATCGCGACGATCGCATCGACGATCGCCTGGAACGCGCCCTCGTCCGTGTAGGCGAAGCCGCGAGTCTCATGCTGGTCCTTCGACCCTGCGCCCGCGACCATGTACGTCGCCACCGTCCACGGCGATCCGGCAAAGCCCAGAAACGTCGTCTCAGGCGGCAAGGCGGCGGCGACCCGTTCGCAGGTGCCATAGACCGGCTCCAGTCGCTCAGGCACCCGTTGCAAGGCGTTCAGGGCCGCATCCACCAGCGGCGGCGACAGGCGTGGCCCTTCGCCGGGCCCAAAGGTCAGGTCCTGTCCCAGGGCCCAAGGGACCATCAGGATGTCGGAGAACAGGATGGCGCCATCGAAACCGAACCGCCGGATCGGTTGCAACGTCACCTCCGCCGCCGCCGCCGGGTCGGTGGCGAGCGCCAGGAAGCCGCCCTTCTCCGCTCGCAGCGCGCGATACTCGGGAAGGTATCGTCCCGCCTGCCGCATGAGCCACATCGGCGGCACCGACGGTTTCGCACCGCGTAACGTCGCGAGCAGGGGCTTGTTCACAGGATCGGACAGAACCTTCTTCCTATAAAAGAATCTTAGATAAGGATGATGAAGTGGTTGGCACGTGGATAACGGGATAACCGCATTCATGCCCTAACCACCCACAGGTTGACCGGCAAGGATCGGCGATTCCGCGGGGATTCGGTGAAGCCCGTCCCCATCATCCACAGCCTGTGGATAAAACCATGCCCTGTGTGCGCAAATGTGGACAAAATGCGGGTTGTCCACGGGGCGGGGGCGGGTTGGCGAGGGTGCCGACTTATCCTATCCATTGCGCCCATGTTATCCACAGATCCGTGCCTGTCGTTGGCGGAGGCATCGCGGAAGCGCGATATCTCAATGTGGTGGCTGCCCGCTGCCACGGTCCCACGTGCGGGAGCGCGTCGGCTATGATGCGCCTCCACCTCCACCTGCTGTCGGACTCGACTGGCGAGACGCTGGAGAACATCGCCAAGGCGGCGCTCGCGCAGTACGACGACGTCGAGACAGTCCGCCATTTCTGGCCGATGGTGCGCACCGAGGCGCATCTGGAGCGCATCCTGCAGGAGATCGCGCAGAATCCGGGGCTGGTGATCTTCACGTTGGTGAACGTCGCCACCCGCCGCATCCTCGAACAGCGTTGCCTCGCCCTCGGCCTGCCCGCGGTCGCGCCGCTCGATCCGGTCAACGATGCGCTGTCCGGCTTGTTGGGCCAGCAGGCCAAGGCGCGGCCCGGTCGCCAGCATGCGCTCGACGCCGCCTATTTTGCGCGCGTCGATGCGATCCAGTGGACGATCGCCCACGACGACGGCATCGCGTCGGAGGATTGGGAGGAGGCGGAGATCGTGCTGGCCGGCGTCTCGCGCTCGTCGAAGACGCCGACGTCGATCTATCTTGCCAACCGCGGCTGGAAGACGGCGAACATCCCGATCGTCGTCGAAAGCCCGCCGCCGCGCATCCTGTTCGACCTCAAGAACCCGCTCGTCGTGGGTCTCACCACCAGTGCCGACCGGCTGATCCAGATCCGTCGTAACCGGCTGCTGTCGCTCAACCAGATGCCCGACACGCCCTATGTGGAGGAGGAAGCGGTAACGCGCGAGATCGCTTATGCCCGCCGCATGTTCGCCGACAACGGCTGGCCGGTGATCGACGTCACCCGCCGGTCGATCGAGGAAACCGCCGCCGCGATCATCGCGCTGGCCAACCAGCGCAAGGCGGGTGTGGTGTGACGATGGTGCGTTCGTCCACGTTCGTCATCCCCGCGCAGGCGGTCATTCATGGTTGCCGAGCAAGCGGCTCCATCACTCACGTCTGCCATCAAGGATCCCCGTCCGCGCGGGGATGACGAAAGAGCATTATGACCCCCCTCCTCCTTGCTTCGCAAAGCGCCTCCCGCCGCGCGATGCTGACCGCGGCCGGTGTGCCGTTCGACGCGACCGCGGCCGGCGTTGACGAGGACGCCGCCAAGGCGTCGCTCGCCGGCAGCAAGCCCCGCGACCTCGCCGATGCGCTCGCCGAACTGAAGGCCACCAAGGTGAGCCTGCGGCATCCCGATCGCCTCGTCCTCGGCAGCGACAGCGTCGTCGCGCTCGCCGATGGCACCCTGCTCGACAAGCCGGAGAGCCGCGAACAGGCGGCGGACCATCTCGCCCGGATGTCCGGCACCCGTCACGAACTGTGGAGCGCCGCGGTGATCGCCGAAGCCGGCCGTCCGGTCTGGCGGCATGTCGAGGCGGCGCGGATGCACGTCCGTCCGCTATCCACCGTGTTTATCGAGGCCTATCTCGATCAGGAATGGCCCGCGATATCGGGTTGCGTCGGCTGCTACCGGATCGAAGGCCCCGGCGCGCAGCTGTTCGGCCGCATCGATGGCAGCCAGTTCACCGTGCTCGGCCTGCCCCTGCTCAACGTCCTCGACTACCTCAGAATCCGCGGAGTGATCCCAGCATGAGCCGTCCGTATGCCGAGGTCATCGGCGATCCGATCGTCCAGTCCAAATCCCCGGTCATCCACGGTTTCTGGCTCGATCAGCTCGGGCTCGATGCCGAATATCGCAAGACGCTGGTGACCGCCGACGACCTGCCCGCCTATTTCGCGCAACGCCGCGGAGATCCGGACTGGCGCGGGTGCAACATCACGATGCCGCACAAGCTCGCCGCGCTCGACCATGTCGACGACCGCGGAGACGTGCGCAATGGTATCGGCGCGATCAACACCGTCTTTCGTGCCGAGGATGGCACGCCGGTCGGCACCAACACCGATGCGGGCGGCTTCTACGCCCCGCTGGCGGGGTTCGACTTCACCGGCAAGCCCGTCACCGTCGTCGGTGCGGGCGGCGCAGCGCGTGCGATCCTGTTCGCGCTGGCCCGGATGCAGGTCGGTCCGGTGACGCTGCTCAACCGCAATGTGCTGAAGGCCGGCGTGTTGTTGTCGTCGTTCGGTCTCAAGGGGCAGGCATTGCCGCTGTCGTCGGCTATCTCGCCCGACACGGCGCTGCTGGTCAACGCGAGCACGCTGGGCATGGCAGGTCAGCCGCCGCTAAAGATCGACATCGACCCGATACAGGATGATGCCGTCGTCTACGACATCGTCTATGCGCCACTCGAAACACCGCTGCTGACCGCTGCGCGCGCGCGCGGGCTGGAAACGGTCGACGGGCTCGAAATGCTGATTGGTCAGGCCGCCCTCGCCTTCGAACTGTTCTTCGGGGCCGAGCCGCCGCGCGACCGGGACGATACGTTGCGAGACCTGTTGATAGCATGATCGTCGTCGGCCTCACCGGATCGATCGGCATGGGCAAGTCGACGGTGGCGGCGATGTTCGCTGACGAAGGAATTCCGGTGTTCGACGCCGATGCGACTGTGCATGGGCTGCAGGGCCCCGATGGCGCCTGCGTAGGCGCGATCGAGGCGGCGTTTCCCGGCACGACTGGTCCGCACGGTGTTGACCGCCAGCGGCTCGCCGCGGCTGTGCTGGGCGGGGATGCCGCGATGAAGCGGCTGGAAGCGATCGTACACCCGGCCGTGGCAGTGGAGCGTGCTGCTTTCCTCGCGCAACATGCCGCCGCATCGATGGTCGTGTTCGACATTCCGCTATTGTTCGAGACCGGCGGCGATCGTGCGGTCGACCGGATCGTCGTCGTCTCCGCCGCACCCGACGTGCAGCGCGCGCGCACCCTCGCCCGCCCGGGTATGACCCCGGAAAAATTCGCGGCGATCCTCGCCCGCCAATATCCCGATGCCGCCAAGCGGGCGCGGGCCGATCACGTCATTCCCACCGACGTGTCGCTCGACGTGACACGGGAGGCCGTCCGTCATGTGATCGCTTGCATGGCGTCCGCCACAGGCTGATAGAGGTGACATGCGCGAGATCGTCTTCGACACCGAAACCACGGGATTGAGCTTCGCCGGTGGCGACCGGCTCGTCGAGATCGGCTGCGTCGAGATGATCAACCGGGTCGAGACCGGCCGCACCTTCCACGCGTATTATCATCCGGAACGCAATATGCCGGCGGAGGCGCAGGCGGTGCATGGCATTTCGGAAGCATTCCTCAGCGACAAGCCGAAATTTGCCGATGCGTGCGGGGACCTGATCGAATTCCTTGGCGACGCGCCGCTGGTCGCGCACAACGCCGGGTTCGATTTTTCCTTCCTCAATGGCGAGCTGACCCGATGCGGTCGTCCGATCATCCACGTCAAACGGATGGTCGATACGCTGCAGATCGCGCGCAGCCGCCATCCCGGTGCCAAGCATACGCTGGATGCATTGTGTTCGCGGTTCGGCGTCGACCGGTCGCACCGCGTGCTGCACGGCGCGCTGCTCGATGCGCAATTGCTCGCGCAGGTCTATGTCGAACTGCTCGGCGGGCGGCAGATCGGGCTGGGGCTGGTCAGCGATGCGCCCGTCGTGCAAGCCACACAGGTCGCCGTGCGCCGTGCCGTCACCGTCCGCCCGCCGCGCGCGTTTCGTCCGTCCGACGCGGAACTTGCAGCGCACGCAGCATTTGTTTCCAAATTGCAGGATCCGATCTGGGGGGTCGCGGCGTTCGAATAACGCCAACCGGGTGAAGGCCAACAGGCCAGCCCACATCAATGGAGAAGACAATGGATATCCGGATCTCTGGTCATCAGGTCGCAACCGGCGACGCGCTCAAGGATCATGTGAGCGACCGGCTTCAGGGTATCGCCACGAAGTATTTCGCCCGCGCCATCTCGGCCGAGGTAACCTTCGGCAAGGGGCCGCACGACGTCGGCTTCAAGTGTGACATCGTCGTCCATGTCATGAAGGGTCTCGTGCTGAAGGGGCGGCATGAGGCGCACGACGCGCATCCCGCCTTCGATGGCGCTGCCGCCAAGATCGAGACGCAGCTGCGCCGCTACATGCGCCGCCTGAAGGACCGCCATGCCGGCGAAGCGGCGGCGATCCAGGAGGACATGGGCTATGACAACGCCGGCTATACCCTGTTCCAGGAAGCCGCATCGACCGAAGAGGATGTCGGCGACGCGCCGCTGATCATCGCCGAGACGCGCGTCGACATCCCGGACGCCAGCGTGTCGGACGCGGTGATGATGCTCGATTTGCGCGATACCGCGGCGCTGCTGTTCCGCAATGCCGGGACGGGTGCGTACAACATGGTCTATCGCCGCGGCGACGGCACGATCGGTTGGGTCGAGCCGCAGCGCCAGACCCAGGCGCAGCAGCCCGCCGCCGGCTGACCTTCCCCTTCCCCGCCGGACTCGTTAGGGCCCGGCGGGGCCCTTTGCTTTATTCGAGTCTGCGATGAACGACTTCAGCGATCTGCTGCGCCCCGATGCGGTCTACAAGGACGTCGCGGTCGCTCACAAGAAGGCGCTGTTCGTCCAGCTTGCCAATGCCGCCGACGCGCTGGGCCTTGATGGCAGGCTGACCGCCGAACGACTCAACCTCCGTGAAAAGCTGGGATCGACCGGTTTCGGCGGCGGCGTGGCGATACCCCATGCCCGCTTGCCCGAGCTGACGGTGGTGACCGGCGTGTTCATGCGACTCGCACAACCGATCGAATTCGTCGCCGTCGACGATCTGCCCGTCGACCTCGTCTTCATGCTGTTGTCGCCTGTCGATGCGGGGGCGGAGCATCTGAAGGCGCTGGCGCGGGTATCGCGGCGCCTGCGCGACCGCACGTTCCTCGGCAAGCTTCGCGGCGCCGGTTCGCCCGATGCCCTGTATGCGCTGTTCACTGCGGATGCCGCGCGCGATGCCGCCTGACGCCGGCGCCGCAGCGCATTTCCGCAGTCTGGAATCGCTCTACGCCGCCGCTCCGATCAACCGCCTGTTCGAATCGCGGCTGGAGATCGTCGAGGCCGGCGTCGCCCGTATCCATTTCCGCCTCGACGAACGGCATTATCATGCTGCCGCTGCGGTGCATGGCACCAGCTATTTCAAGATGCTCGACGACGCCGCTTTCTATGCGGCGAACAGTCTGGTCACCGATCGTTTCCTGCTGACCACTGCGTTCAACCTGCTGCTCACCCGTCCGCTGAAGGCCGGGCCCGTCGTCGCCGAGGGCCGATGGATCAGCGGCAAACGACGCGTCTACGTCGCCGACGCACGCCTGATCGATGCGGATGGCGAAGAAGCGGCGCGGGGCACCGGCACCTTCATGCGATCGCAAATTCCGCTGTCCGGCCTTCCCGGCTATCGCCCGGCATGACCGACCGGCTGCCGACCCATCTGATCGTCGGCGCCCTTCTCCGCCGGGTCAACGACGCCGGCGGCATCGGCGTGGTACGGGCAAGGGGGGATGCAAACGGCGGCGCTATCATGGTCCTGATAGAGGATCGAACGGGGCCGACACGGGTGCTGGAACGCACGATCGGCTTCGACGGGGTAGCGTCACTAACCGATTCGGCCCCGTCCGACGGGGCGGAATCCTATTGGCGCCGTCGTCGGAGCAGCGACCCCGATCTATGGGTCGTGGAACTGGACGTCCCGGAAGCCGAACGGTTCGCCGCTGAAACGATCCTGACGAATTGACACATGACACCGGTGTGACGAGTGCTCCGCGCACGTTGAAAGCGCGTTGTGCCGCGCCTGGGTGCGATCCGGGTCGGTGACGCAGTCGGGGGGATGCCCGGACGATCGGTTCGCCGATCGGGTCCGTGGTCCAACCGCATATCGAATACGTTAATGACGATCATGCAACGCGCCGCGGCTATCGCGGTGATGACTTTCTCTCTGGCGGGCCTCATCAGCCACAGTTCGCCAGTCCGGGCCTCGGACCTCAATCGCGGTGCGATTTCGGCTTCCATCCCGGTGATTCAGATCAATAACCCGGTGACCCCGGTTTCGGTTCCGGTTAGCGACACGCCCCGGGTCCCCGTATCCTCGGCGACTACGCAGAACCCGCTCCAGATGATTCAGTCGGTCCCGACCGAAGACGAGTCGGACGACGACGATTACAACAGCCTCGCCGAAGCCGTTGCAGCGCAGGACAGCGCGCAGGTCGATGCGACGCAGCGCTGCCTTGCCGGCGCTATCTACTTCGAATCCAAGGGTGAACCGCTGAGCGGTCAGCTTGCCGTCGCCAACGTCATCATCAACCGGTCGAAGTCGGGCCGTTTTCCCGCCGACATCTGTTCGGTGGTGAAGCAGCGCGGACAATTCAGCTTCGTGCGTGGTGGTGAAATCCCGTCGATCGACGAAGGCCGCGCAGCGTGGCGTACCGCCCTCGCCGTCGCCAGGATCGCGCTCGAGGCGGCATGGGATAGTCCCGCTCCCAAGGCGTTGTTCTTCAACACCGCCGATCGTCGTCCCGGCGGCAACCTGACCAGGATCGCGATGATCGGCAACCACGTCTTCTATCGCTGATATCGGCGGGGCTTGCTCCGTTCGCTGAATGTTCCTAAGCGGGGGTCATGCTCGACATGGCCCCTGCTTCGTGTCTGGATGGCGGCGATCCTGCGATATGCGCCGCCGATGTTGCGCGCGGCGTCACGCGGATGCTGCTCCGTCACGACCTGACCACCATTCCCGAAGTTCCTCTGGAGGGCGGCCGTCGCGCCGACCTGATGGCGATCGATGCGCGCGGGCAGCTGGTGATCGTCGAGATCAAGGTATCCCGTGCCGACCTGATGGGCGACGGCAAATGGCCCGATTACCTCGCCCATTGCGATCGCTATTACTGGGCGGTGCCGGCCGGGTTCGACACGACGCCGCTCGATGGCCACGCGTTCCTGCCCGAACGGACGGGCGTGATCGTCGCCGACCGGTACGATGCGGCGATCGTGCGAGAGGCGCATAGCCTGCCGCTGCCGGCTCACGTACGAAAGCGGTGCACGCTGGCGTTCGCCCGACGGGCTGCGCGGCGACTGACTGGAATGATCGATCCGGAAGCGCTGACGTTATCGGCCTGATCGTCCTCCCCCTTCCGGCGCCAAGTGCCTTACTTTCGTATCAGGCGAGAGAACAGATGGTGAAGACAGGGTGAGGATGAGCGTACCGTAGCTATAGTTGATGCCCGGTACGGTCGCGTTTGGTCGCCAGATATCGCTCGTTATGCGGGTTGGGCGGCAATGCGTGCGCCACTCGCTCGATCACGCGCATGCCAGCGGCCTCCAGCCCCGCCACCTTGGCCGGATTGTTGGTCAGCAGCCGCACCTCCCGTTGCCCGAGCAGCTCCAGCATCCGCGCGGCGACGCCGAAATCGCGAGCGTCTACCGCAAAACCCAGCCGGGTGTTGGCATCGACGGTGTCGAATCCCTGGTCCTGCAAGGCGTAAGCACGAAGCTTGTTGACCAGACCGATGCCGCGCCCTTCCTGACGCAGGTACAGCAGGATACCCCAACCGTTCGCACGGATCGCTGCGATGGCCGCGCGCAGTTGCGGGCCGCAGTCGCATTTCAGGCTACCCAGCACATCGCCCGTCAGGCATTCGCTATGCAGGCGCACCAGGGGCGCGGCGCCGTTGGGCTGGCCGATCAGCAGCGCAACATGCTCGTCGCTGGAATCGGGTGCGCGAAAAGCGACGATCTCCGCATCTTCCGCGCCATCGACCGGGAGGCGTGCACGGGTCGCGAGGCGCAGCGACCATGCATGCTGATGGCGGTCGATCGCGTCAGGAACGATCGTCACCTCCGGATCGATCCCGTCGATGAAGAAGGCGGGCAGCAGCCCGGCGATGCGCGCCAGCCGGATCGCGGCGAGACTGGCGAGCGGGCGATCCACCTCTTCGGTGCGAAAAGGACCCTTCAGCGGGGTCGCAAGATCGAACTGCGGATCGGACAGCGCGATCGCCGTATCAAAATCCAGCCACGGCGCGGGTTCGATGACCACCGGCGTATCGGGATCGGCCGCCGCGCGCTGGTTGGTCAGCTTGAGGGTCGCCGCACGCCCGTTCGAGATCAGCAGCGGATAGGCACCGGCCGGAGAGAACGCGTCGAGCGAGCGCGCGTCGGCGGTTTCCACCGCGAGCAGCGTCAAGGCATCCTCGCCCGGCGCATGGATCGCGATCGGCCAGCCGCGGCGGAGCGCATCGATTGCCCGCGACACGTCGCGCGTGTCGGTCAAAAGGCGAACTCGGTCATGATCGGCACATGATCCGATGGCTTGAGCCATGCGCGGCAATGTTCGAACACCGTATGGCCCGTCGCAATGCTCGCGACCTGTCCGGTCGCCCACATGTGATCGAGCCGCCGGCCGCGATCGTTCCTGGTCCAGTCGGGCGAGCGATAGCTCCACCACGTGTGCAGGCGCGCTGGGGCTGGGTGGAAATGTCTGCCAAGATCGACCCAGTCGTTCGATGCCTTCAACCGGTCGAGCGCCTCGACCTCGATGGGCGTATGGCTGACGACCTTCAGCAGCGCCTTGTGGCTCCACACATCGCTGGGCAGGGGGGCGATGTTGAAGTCGCCAGTGAGGATCGTCGGCACGTCGAGGCCATCGGACCAATTCGTCATGCGCTGGACGAAATCGAGCTTCTGACCGAATTTCGGGTTCACCTCGCGGTCCGGCACATCGCCGCCGGCAGGGACGTAGACGTTCTCGAGCCGGACACCGTTGGGCAGGCGGACGCCCACATGGCGCGCTTCGCGATTGGCCTGCCAGTCGAACCGGTCGTCCGCGACGATCGGCACTCGCGACAGGATCGCGACGCCGTGATGCATGCGCTGGCCGTGGATGACGATGTGTTCGTAGCCGAGCGCATGGAAGGTATCGAAGGGAAAGTCGGCGTCGATCACCTTGGTTTCCTGAAGGCACAGGATATCGGGTTCGACCTCGCGCAGGAACTGCTCGACGATGGCGATCCGGAAGCGGACCGAATTGATGTTCCAGGAGACGATCTTCACGAGAGCGCATCTAGGGGGGGCTTGGGAGGTGAGCAAGGTTTGGGGGCTGGGCGGTCATGGGCAAAGCCCCTGACGTCGATCGGGCTTCGTCCGTCGGCCGTGCTCAGCAGCCGATAGGCTGCCTACGCAGAAAGGCCCCCGCTCCGGGGGCATGGAGCGAGGGCCGACCTAGCGTTCGTCACGCAGGCGGGAAGTGGAATTTATCATCCGGGCAACAGGGGGAAAAATCCCGAACGCCCCACATCCGCGAGGACCCTTCTAGGCTCCCTAACCTGTCGCGTGGATGAATGGACGAACGATTACCGTATGTTGGGACGCCGTGGATCGTTCCATTTGAACGTTCCGTCGCTCACCGGCACGCCGAAGCGCTGGTTGTCGAGCCGAATCGTCGTCCGGTTGTTCTGGCTGTCGAGCGCCACCCAACCTTGCAGGGCGAGGCCTGACGGTGCGTTGCCCTGACGCGCGAAGATCAGCGTGATCTTGCCATATTCCGGATGCTTGGGATCGTTCGCTTCGACCGATACGACGCGGTCGTTGCCGGTCTGCACAAGCCGCGCGTAGCGGGTGATATCGCGGGTCGGGTCCAGCAACACGCCCAGCGGTGAGTTCTTGATCGGCCAGCGCTGCACCTGCCGCACCGAATAATCGATAAAGGTCAACGCGCCGCCCTCGGCAACGATCAATATCGGCACGCCCTTTTCATACTGAAAGCGCAGCTTGCCGGGCTTCTTGAGCGTGAACGTGCCGGTCAGCACCTTGCCGTTGCGATCAGTCTGGGTGAAGTTGGCGGTCATCGTCTCGACCGTCTGGAGGTGGCGCTGCACCGCCGCGAGGTCGCCAGTCGCCTGTGCGGGCAGGACGGTGGGCGCGACGACGGCAGCGAGGGCGAGGGCATATCGGATCATGATTGTCCTGTGGGTTGGGCGCATTGAATGCCTGCTGAACCGTGAGCGTTCCGCGCCTGCCCTAATCCTTTCGCCGCGCTCGGCGTCTTTTCCCCCTTCCGGCGGGAGAGGGAAGGGCCCCGCCGCGTCAGCGGTGGGACGGATGAGGGCAGGGGCGAGACGTCAGATCGCATGGCCTTCGGTATCGCGCAGCACCTCGCGGCGACCGACATGGTCGGGACGGCTGACGATGCCGTCCTTCTCCATCTTTTCGATCAGCCGCGCGGCCGAATTGTAGCCGATCCGCAGCTGGCGCTGGAGCCAGCTGGTCGATGCCTTCTGCGATTCGCACACCAGCTGGATCGCGTTGCGATATTGCTGGTCCTCGGCCGAATCCTCGCCCTCCGGCGCGCCTTCCAGCGCGAAGCCGTCCTCGGGTTCTTCGGTGACCGAGGTGATGTAGTCGGGCTGGCCCTGCGAACGCCAGTGATCGGCGATGGCGCGCACCTCGTCGTCGCTGACGAACGGGCCGTGGACACGCACGATGCCCTTGCCGCCGGGCATATAGAGCATGTCGCCCTTGCCGAGCAGCTGTTCGGCCCCCTGTTCGCCGAGGATGGTGCGCGAATCGATCTTCGACGTGACGTGGAAGCTGATGCGGGTCGGCAGATTGGCCTTGATGACCCCGGTGATGACGTCGACCGAGGGGCGCTGCGTCGCCATGATGAGGTGGATGCCCGCCGCGCGCGCCTTCTGCGCGAGGCGCTGGATCAGGAATTCGACCTCCTTGCCCGCGGTCATCATCAGGTCGGCGAGCTCGTCGACGATGACGACGATCTGCGGCAGCGGTTCGTAGTCGAGCTGCTCTTCCTCGTACACCGGCTGGCCCGTTTCGGGGTGGTAGCCGGTCTGGACGCGGCGGCCGAGCCGCTGGCCCTTCGCCTTCGCGCCCCGCACCTTGTCGTTGAAGCCCGCCAGGCTGCGGACGCCGACCGAGGACATCTGGCGATAGCGGTCCTCCATCGTCTCGACCGCCCATTTCAGCGCGCGAACGGCCTTGGCGGGATCGGTGACCACCGGCGACAGCAGGTGCGGGATATCGTCGTACATGCTCAGTTCGAGCATCTTGGGATCGATCATGATCATGCGGCACTGGTCCGGTGTCAGCCGGTAGAGCAGCGACAGGATCATGCAGTTGAGGCCGACCGACTTGCCCGAACCGGTGGTGCCGGCGACGAGCAGGTGCGGCATCGGCGCGAGGTCGGCGATCACCGGATCGCCGGCGATGTTCTTGCCGAGGATGATCGGCAATTGCGCGGCCTGATCCTCGAACGTCTGGCTGCCGACGAGTTCGTGCAAGCTGACCGATTCGCGCTTGGCATTGGGCAGCTCGATGCCGATGACGTTGCGGCCGGGAATCACCGCGACGCGCGCCGACACCGCCGACATATTGCGCGCGATATCGTCGGCGAGCGCGATGACACGGCTCGCCTTGATGCCGGGCGCAGGCTCCAGTTCGTACATCGTGACGACGGGACCCGGGCGCACTTCGTTGATGACGCCGTGTACCTTGAAATCGTCGAGGACGTTTTCAAGCAGGCGGGCGTTGCGCTCCAGCGCGGCCTTGTCGATCTGGCCCTTGGGCGCGGGCGGCGCGGGAGTCAGCAGGTCGAGGCCCGGCAACGCATAGGTATGGCCGAGATCGAGGCTCTGCTGGCGCGGCTTCTGCTTGGCTGCGGAGGGCGCGAGATTGCGGTCGGCGATAACCGGAGCGGGGCGGGGGTCGGGTTCGGCGACGGCGCGCGGTTCGATGACCTTGCGCGCAAGCTGAAGCGGCTCCTCGTCCCCGTCGTCGATGTCGTCATAGACGTCGGCGACATCGTCACCCCCGGTACGCACGCGGCGCAGACGAAAGCGGCGATCGCCAAGGTCGATTTCGAGGCTCTTCGCCCAGATGATGATGCCGGCGACACCGAGGATCAGGCCGACGCCGCGTGCCGCCCAGCGTTCCGCACCGGGCTGGCCGATGAAGGCGAGCCCCCATTCGACGAGGTGCGCGACCGACAAGCCGACCACGCCGCCCCAGCCGGCAGGAAGCGCGAGAACCGATGCATCGGATACGAAGGCGAGTGCGGACGCCATCAGTGCGACGCCGATCGCCGCATTGCGCAGCATCGCCAGCCAGCGCCCCGGCGGCTGGTCGCGCCACAGCCGGGCGGCGACGATCGGCGCGACCGGCAGCAGCAGCGCGACCACGGGGCCGAACAGCGTCAGCGCCAGATCGGCGAACCAGGCGCCGGGCGGGCCGGCGAGGTTCTGGACCGGTCCGCCCGATGCGGTGTTGAGCGCTGCGTCGCTGGCGCGATAGCTCGCCAGCGCGAGCACCATCAGCAGCGTGACAAGGAACAGCACGATCGACGCGATCAGCGCTCCGCCGCGCACCGCCCCCGCCTTCACCGTTTCACGCAACAAGCCTGGCTGCGCACGGCTCGCCATCGCCCGATCCCTTCAATGTACGAATATCGCGGAATCATCGGGCGAAGCGTGCGTTACGTCAAGGCAGGTGCGGCCAATCGCGGGCGGGCCGACCGTTGGCACGTCCGCTTTGCGCGCGTAGGGAGGCGATATGGACACAGACGTCATCATTCTGGGCGGTGGCCTGGTCGGCGCCACCCTCGCGCTCGCGCTCGACGTGCATGGCGTCAGGAGCATCGTCATCGACCCGGCCGATCCGGCGGTGATGCTGGCACCGGGCTTCGACGGGCGCGCTTCCGCCATCGCGAGTGCGACCGGTCGGATGCTCGATGCGATCGGGATCGGCGCCGCGCTGGCAGGACAGGGCTGTGCGATCCGGCATATCCGGGTGAGCGACGGACTGGAGCCGGGCAAGCTCGACTTCAAACCGGATGAGGGTGATGGCGCGCTCGGCACGATGTACGAGAACAAGCTGCTGCGACGTGCGCTGTTCGATGCTGCGACCGCGGCGAAGAACGTCGACCTGCGCATGCAAACGCGGGCGACAGACGTGGTGCGTGGCCCCGCCGGCGTCGTCGCGACGCTGGACGACGGTACGACCGTGCGCGCACCGCTGCTGATCGCGGCGGAGGGGCGCAATTCGCCGACTCGCGAGGCGGCGGGGATCACGGTGGCGCGCTGGCAATACAATCATGCGGCGATCGTCGGCGCGTTCCACCACGAGTTTCCGCACGAGGATATCGCATACGAGATCTTCTACCCGTCGGGGCCATTCGCGTTGCTGCCGTTGCCCGACGACGACATCGGCCATCGTTCGGCGATCGTCTGGTCGGTGAAGGGTGCAGACGGACCGGCGATGATGAAGCTGGGCGATCGCGCGTTTCTGGCAGAAGCGACGAAGCGGATGGGCGGGTTTCTTGGTGAACTCAGCGCCGCCAGCCCGCGCGCGAGCTATCCGCTGGGCTTCCACCACGCCGCGCGGATCACCGCGGAACGGCTGGTGCTGGTCGGCGACGCAGCCCACGGCATCCACCCGATCGCGGGGCAGGGGCTGAACCTGGGCCTACGCGATGCGGCGACGCTGGCCGAGGTGCTGGTCGACGGCAAGCGACTGGGGCTCGATCTGGGCGATCCGGCGCTGCAGGAGCGGTATCAGCGCTGGCGGGGACTCGACACGTTCATGGTCGCCGCCGCCACCGACACGCTGACCCGGCTGTTTGGCATCCCCGGCAAGACCGCCAGTGCGGTACGGCGGTTCGGGATCGGCGCGGTCGACAGGCTGCCGCCGCTGAAGAACCGCTTCATGGCCGAGGCGCGTGGCGAAACGGGCACGCTGCCCAGGCTGCTACAGGGGTTGATGGTGTGATCGAGCCGGCGGTGCCGCTGCGTCGCAAGCAGAACGGCGTGGCGCGGGGGATCGGCATCGGACTGGGGCTGACGATCGCAGCGGCGATCATCGGCTATAGCCGCAGTTCGGCGGCGACGCTGGAGAGCCGGTCCGCAACACTGGGGATCGCGGCACTGGTGCTTGGCCTATGGGTGGCGGCGGCAATCGGCGATGTCGCGTGGCGGCGGTTCGCATCGGAAAGCGCGATCGGTGGCGGCGACCGGGTGGATGCGCGTGTCGACATCGCCAATGCGGTTTTGCGCAACACGGTGGAGCAGGCGTTGCTGGCTGGACTGGCCTATACCGCGCTCACGCTGCTGAGCGACCATGCGCGGGTGCCGGTGGCGCTATTCGTGGCGTGCTTCTCGGCGGGGCGGCTGTTGTTCTGGACCGGCTATCGCGACGGGGCGGAAGCGCGGTCGCTGGGCTTTGCGTTGACCTTCTATCCCAGCATCGCGGCGCTGTTGATGGCGGCGGTGGCCTTGGTGGAATAGCACCCGCATTCCTGCGGCCGCAGGACCACGGATCAGGCCGCGCCCAGCCGCCTTGCTTCGTCGGGCAACATCACCGGCACGCCGTCGCGGACCGGATAGGCCAGTCCTGCCGCGTCCGACACCAGTTCCTGCGCCGCCTCGTCGTACCGCAGCGGCTGGCGCGTCACCGGGCAGACGAGGCGTTCGAGCAGCCATGGGTCGAGGCTCATTGCAGCGTCACCTTGTCCTCACCGTCATGCCGGCCGAAGAATTGCATCAGCTGGATGATCAGTTCCGCACGCGTCTCGATATCCGGCGCCTCCAGCAGCGCCTGTTTGGCGGCGGTGTCGAACGGCGCGATCTGGGCGATGCCGTTGACGAGACTTTCGTCGTCCAGCCGACCGACCGCTTCCCAATCGACCGCATAGCCCTGGCTATCGGCGAAGCGGCGCGATTCGAGCTCCAGCGACGAGCGGCGGCCGAGCGACAGCGCATCGTTGCCATCGATGGGCAACAACTCCGCCTCGATCTGTCGGAACGGCGTCGCCACGTCGAGTTCGCGCAACACGCGGAACAGCGCGACGCCCTCCAGCACGACGTTGTAGCGGCCGTCGTCGAGTGCCTCGACCTCTGCGATCTTGCCGACGCAGCCGATGTCGTACAGACCCGGATTGTCCCCGCCCGTCGCCGGTTTGTGCAAGGGCTGGATCATGCCGATCCGTCGATCCCGCGCCATCGAATCGCTGATCATCGCCCGGTAACGCGGCTCGAAGATATGTAGCGGCAGGTGCATGCCGGGAAACAGCAGCGCGCCGGGCAGCGGGAAGATCGACAGGCGAGTGGGCTGGGTCATCCGAACAGGATCGCCGACAGGCGGCGACGCTGCGCCGATACCCAGGGATCCTCCAGCCCCACGACCTCGAACAGCTTGAGCAACTGCTGTCGCGCAGCGCCTTCGTTCCAGGCGCGGTCGGCGGCGACGATATGGAGCAGATTGTCCGCCGCACCGTCACGGTCGCCCGCCGCCATCTGGGCGTTCGCCAGCGCGAAGCGGCGGTCGTGGTCGTCGGGGTTGCTGGTGACCTCTGCTTGCAAACCGGCGAAATCGTCGACCGGCTGTGCGCTCTGTGCCAGCTCGATCGCCGCCCTGGCGCGGTCGATGCCAGCGTCCTTGATGTCGGCGGGCAGCGCGTCGATCGCGGCCTGCGCGTCGTCGGTCCGGCCGGCGGCGACCAGCGCGCGGATGCGGCCGGACAGCACGGCCGGATTGTCCGGCGCCATCTCGAACAGCTGGTCGAAGATCGACAGCGCGCGTTCGCTATCGCCGCTCGCCAGCACATCCTCGCCCATCGCGATCAGCGGCTCGATCTCGGCAGCGGCATCCGCCTCTTCCGACTGGATCGGCAATTGCTTGAGCAACTGGTCTAGAATGACCCGCAGCTGCGATTCGGTGCGGGCGCTGGTCAGGTCGGCGACCAGCTGGCCCTGGAACATCGCATAGACGGTCGGGATCGACTTGATCTGGAATTGCGCGGCGATGAACTGATTCTTGTCGGTGTCGATCTTGGCCAGCACTACGCCCTTGTCGGCGTAAGCGGCGGCGATCTTTTCCAGCGTCGGTCCCAGCGCCTTGCACGGCCCGCACCATTCCGCCCAGAAATCGATGATCACCAGCTTGGTCATCGACGGTTCGACGACGTCGCGGCGGAAATCCTCGACTGCCTGCTTTTCGGCGGGCGCCATTCCCAGCGTGGCCAAGTCATGCTCCTTCATAATCGGTTGCAGCCCATGTGGGGCAGCAGGGCGCCGACGCCAAGGTTTTTACTGCGGTTGGTGGGAGAAGGGAGGGGTTTTGGATGGGTATGACGGTGGTGGCTCAACTTGATCCCTCCCTCGTTTTGGCGGGGGAGGAATTATCGGCGCCGTCAGTGGAAATCCCGCGACGGCGGCATCACCCGTACGTCGCGCGGATGGCGGCCGCGGGGGTCCTGGCTCATGATCGGCCGGGGGCGGATCACCTCGTCGACCGGCAACAGTGGGGTTTCGGCGTTATAGTCGGACGACAGCCGGCGCAGTTCCTCGCTCCGATCATAGGCCTTCACCGTCATCAGGTGGATCACGCCTTCTTCGCTGCGCTGGATGACCCCTTCCAGCACGATCAGCCGTGCTGCCATCACCGCACGCCGGTTCGCCTCGAAATCGCGCGCCCATAGCAAAGCGTTGGTGATCCCCGTCTCGTCCTCGATCGTCACGAAGATAGCATTGCCCTTGCCCGGCCGCTGGCGGACCAGCACCACGCCCGCGATCCTCGCGCGGCGTCCGTCCTTCGTCCGCGATGCCTGTGCGCTGGAGATGATGCCTTCGGCAGCGAAGAGGGGGCGCAGGAACCGCATCGGGTGGTCCTTCAGCGACAGCCGCGTCGTCTGATAATCCGCCGCGACCTGTTCGCCGGGCGGCATCGCGGGTAGCCGTGCATCGGCCTCCACACCCAGTTCGGGCGCATCGGCGGCGGCGAACAGTGCAAGCTGTTTCGGCGGCGTGCGTCGCACCTCCCACAGGGCATCGCGGCGGCCCATCGCGATCGAGCCGAACGCATCGGCGTCGGCGAGCAGGTTGAGTCCGCGCGTCGGCAGGCCGGCGCGGGCCGCCACCGCCTCGATCCCGGCGAACGGCACGTCACCACGTGCATCGACCAGCGCGGTTGCCCAATCCCTGCGAAAACCGTCGACCTGGCGAAAACCGAGCCGGATCGCGAGGCTGCCGTCGTCCAGCCGCTCCAGCGCATTGTCCCAGACGCTGGCATTGACGTCGATCGGCCGCACGACGACGCCATGTTCGCGCGCATCCTGCACCAGTTGCGCTGGCGCGTAGAAACCCATCGGCTGCGAGTTGAGGATCGCGCAGCCGAACACCGCCGGCTGGAAGCATTTGATCCACGACGACACGTACACCAGCCGCGCGAACGACAGTGCGTGGCTTTCGGGAAAGCCGTAGCTGCCGAACCCCTCGATCTGCTTATAGCAACGTTCGGCGAAATCGCGTTCGTAGCCGCGTCGCGTCATGCCGCCGATCAGCTTTTCCTCGAAATTGTCCATCCCGCCGACCTTACGGAACGTCGCCATCGCGCGGCGCAACTGGTTCGCCTCGCCCGGCGTGAAGCCCGCCGCGACGATGGCGAGCTTCATCGCCTGTTCCTGGAACAGCGGCACGCCATAGGTCTCGCGGAGCAGGGTGCGCAGTTCGTCGGGCGGGCCGTGGCGGGGATCGGGGGAAGGGAAGTCCACCGTCTCGCGCCCGCTGCGGCGGCGCAGATAAGGGTGGACCATGTCACCCTCGATCGGCCCCGGCCGCACGATCGCGACCTGTACAACGAGGTCGTACAGGCGTCGCGGGCGCAGGCGCGGCAGCATGTTGATCTGCGCGCGGCTTTCCACCTGGAACACGCCGATGCTGTCGCCCTTGCACAGCATGTCGTAGACAGCGGGATGTTCGTCGTTGGCGATGGTTTCGAGCTGGTGATCGCCGAGGTCATGGTCGCGCATCAGGTCGAACGCCTTGCGGATGCAAGTCAGCATGCCGAGTGCGAGGATATCGACCTTCATCAGGCCGAGGCAGTCGATGTCGTCCTTATCCCATTCGATGAAGGTGCGGTTCTCCATCGCGCCATTATGGATCGGCACCGTCTCGTCGAGGCGGTTCTGGGTCAGCACGTAGCCGCCGACATGCTGTGACAGGTGGCGCGGAAACTCGAGGAGTTGTCCGACGAGGCCCCGCAGCCGCGCGATCTGTGGATTGGCGATGTCGAAACCGGTTTCGGCGAGGCGTTGATCCTCCAGCCGATTGGCGAAGCTGCCCCAGATCGTGCTGGTCAGCCGCTGCGTCACATCCTCCGACAGGCCGAGCGCCTTACCCGCCTCGCGTACCGAGCTGCGCGGGCGATAATGGATGACGGTGGCGGCGACCGCCGCGCGATGGCGACCGTAACGGCGGTAGATGTACTGCATCACCTCCTCGCGTCGCTCATGTTCGAAATCGACGTCGATGTCGGGCGGTTCATCGCGTTCGGCGGAGACGAAGCGCGAGAACAGCAGGTCGTAGCGCATTGGATCGACCGAGGTGATGCCGAGGACGAAGCACACCGCCGAATTGGCGGCGGACCCGCGGCCCTGGCACAGGATCGGCGGATCGCAGTTGCGGGCGAAAGCGACGATGTCGTGCACGGTCAGAAAGTAATGCGCGTATTGGCGCTCCTCGATCAGTGCGAACTCCTCGTGCAGCAGACCGAGCAGCTTCTGCGGCACATAACCATCGTAGCGGTCGATCGCGTGCTGCCACGCGAGATGTTCCAACCAGTTCTGGGCCGTCCAACCTTCCGGTACGGGCTCGTGGGGATATTCGTATTTCAGCTGGTCGAGGGTAAAGTCGATCCGGTCGATCAGCCGGATGCTTTCGGCGACGGCATCGGGCCAGTCGACGAACAGGCGCGCGATCTCCTGCGGCGGTTTCAGATGGCGTTCGGCGTTGGCGGCGAGCAGGCGACCGGCGCGCTGCACCGTCTTGCCTTCGCGGATGCAGGTGACGACGTCGTGCAGCGGGCGGACATCGGCATGGGCGTAGAGCGCATCGGTGGTGGCGAGCAGCGGCACGGCACAGCGCGCGGCGATCCGCGACAGGGCGACGAGGCGGCGGCGGTCGCGCCCGCTGCGCGGCATCGTCACGCCGAGCCAGACGCGGCCCGGCGCCATGTTGGCGAGCAGGGGCAGGGTGGTGGCAAGCCCGGCATCGCTGCGCATCGGCGGCAGCATGACGTTGGCCATCGGCGTCGCGGGAACGGCGCTGCTGTCGGGCAGCGCGATCAGCAGCAGGTCCTCGCTGTGACGGGCGAGATCGCCCAGCCCGAGGATGCAGCCGCCCTTTACCGCGCGCCGGTTGCCGAGCGTCAGCAGGCGGGTCAGCCGCCCCCAGCCATGCCGAGTCGCGGGATAGGCGACGATGTCCGGTGTGCCGTCGGCGAAGACCAGTCGCGCGCCGACGATCAGCTTGAAGCCCGATGGCGGCAGCTTTGCGCCGACCAGAGCCTTTTCCGCGCGTTGCATGGCGTCGTGGGCACGCACGACGCCGGCAACAGTGTTGCGGTCGGCGATGCCGATGCCGGCGAGGTCCAGCTCCACCGCTCGCGCCACCATGTCAAGCGGATGGCTTGCGCCATGCAGGAACGAGTAATTGGTCGCAGCGACGCATTCCGCAAAGGCGGTCATGGCGGGGGTACGCCACAATCGTCAAATGCCGTGTTCCTTCGCACGCAGGAGCATTGGACGCGGGCGATCACGCGAACAGTCCGTGGAGATACCAGCGCGGATGCTCCTGTTCGCTGTGCAGGCCGTGTCGGAAGATCCAGAACCGCCGTCCCCGCCGGTCCTCCACCCGGTAGTAATCGCGCGTGGGAATGGCCGCGTCATGCCGCCGCCACCATTCGCCGGCGATCCGTTCCGGCCCTTCCGACCGCGCGACCTCGTGCACGCGGCGGCGCCAGCGGAAACGGTGTGGCGGGCCGTCCGGCACCTCGGCCATGACGCTTTCGATCGGTTGCGGCGGATCGAACAGGTAGATCGGGCGCAGCGGCGGTTCGCCGGCCTCGGTGTCCGGCCATGCGGCGGTCGGAACGTCCGCAGTGGCGGGCAACATCAGTTCGGCCTGTTCGGGGATATGGCTGTCACGCGGTGCGAAGCGGCGTATGCGGTTGCGTCCCAATCGCGTCGAAAGCTGATCGACCAGTTGATCCATCTGGCCCTGCTTCGCCGCACCCCCCTCCAGCCGCAATTGTGCCGCATCGAGCCTCTCGGCGAGCGTCACGTCCAGCCGCACCAGATCATAGCCGAATCCGGGATTGAGCGGATCGGCGAGGCTGTCGATCCGCTCGGCGAACAGCCGCATCAACAATGGAACGTCGCGCGTCGGCTGACCGGTCTCGATCCGTAGCGACTGGACGTGGCCATCGGCACGGAACAGTCGTGCCTCCCAGCGTCGTCCGCCCTGATGGCGTTCCGCGAGTGTGCCGGATGCCTCTGCCGTCAGGTCTTCCAGCACCTCCAGCGCGTAATCGGTGCGTGCTATCGGCTCGGCGAAGCGGCGTTCGACCGCGATCGGCGCGATTCGCATGCGCGCCTTCACGGGAGCCCTGTGATCGCCCGCCAGCCGCCGCACCGCGGTCGCCGCTTCCTCGCCGAAGCGTGCGGCGATTCCCGCCAATGGTCGCGCCATGATATCGCCGACGGTTTTCAAACCCGCACGGGTCAGCGCCGTCGTCGCGTCGTCATCCAGTTCCAGTGCCGCCACCGGCAACCGCTTCACCGCACCCTTTTCATCGGGGGCGGGGGCACCGGCAAAGCGGGCCAGCGCGCGTGCGATCTCGGGCGTATCGCCGAAGGCATGGCGCGCCAGAATGCCACGCCGCGCCATCCGCGCCTCGACATCCGCCGCCAGCGGCCGTTCCCCATCGAAGGCGTGCGAACAGCCGGCGATGTCGAGCACCACGCCATCGGGCGGCATCAGCGCCACCGTCGGGCTGTAGCGCGCGCAACCGTCCGCCAGCCGCTCCAGCCAGTCCATGTCGGCATGCGGATCGGCGGGAAACACCTCGAGCTCCGGCACGCGCGCGCGCGCATCGGCAAGGGTCAGCCCCACCTTCAGCCCCGCGCGCGCCGCGGTCAGGTCGGTCGCGGTCAGCCGCACCGCATTGCCGACCGTCTCGGTAAAGGCGACCGGCGTCTCACCCTGTCGCACGAACAGATGCGGCCGGGTGGCCCGCAGCCGCTCGATCGGCAGCCATGGAAAGACCAGCGCCAGATAGCGACGCTCCACGGAAACTCTTGGCATCACGATCCCACTCCACGCGCCAGCGCTGCCCCGCGGGGCCCCCACGCCGGCGCAGACATTCGACGTCGAAGGCGGGGAAGCCGGGTGCATCGGCTTCCAGCACGGTCGATGGCACGGCCGCTACGCCCCAGCGAGTCGCCGCCGCACTGGCCACCGGAGCCGCACCCACCCGCAACGACACCACGGTCACGCCGGACGATTCGGCCGCCAGCATCAATCGTCGGGTCGCGGTCAGGTCGAAACCCGGTGCCCGTCCGATGCTCTCGACCAGTACCGCTCCCAGACCTGGGCAGCGTGCGGCATCCGCGGCGGCGCGCAGCAGCGCCGGCTCGTCGGCGACGATGCCCAGCACGATCGATTCAGCCGACAGACCCAGTTCGGCAAGGCCCCCGGCATGCAGCCGCCCCTGCTGCCGTTCGCACGATTCGGTCCGCAGCCACAGCAGTGGCAGCGCGCCCGCAGCCAGCGCCATGGCGATGCCAAAGCCGGCGCCGCTCGGTCCATCTTCGTCGTCGACCGCATAGATTTCATGCAGTTGCGCGCGTGCCAGCCCCTGCAACAGCCATGCATCGACCGGCGCCGCGACGGCTTGCGCAGTCCCCGTGCCGGCGGCAATGCGCCGCAGTCGGGCGATCAGGGCGGTCGAGTCGCTCATGTATGTTCTTGTAATGTTCTAAATATCGAGTCGCCAAGCCTGAATCGTGTTGCTGTATTTTCGGGATGGGGGTTGCACCCCTCAAGACACGCGGCTAATAGCGCCGCTCACCCACCGACCAGCCGGTCGGACAGGCGCCAGAGCGGGCGTAGCTCAGGGGTAGAGCACAACCTTGCCAAGGTTGGGGTCGAGGGTTCGAATCCCTTCGCCCGCTCCAGTTTTCAGCACATAGCGAAAAATGCCGCAAGGCGATCCCGACTATCGGGATCATCCCCGGCCGAACCGTTCGATCGCCAGCGGCGCGATATCGATAGCCGGCATATCCCCCCTCGCAAGCGCGGCGACGATGCCGGCGGTGACGGGAGCGAGCGTCAATCCGAGATGCTGGTGACCGAACGCGTAGAGCAGATTGTCGATACGGCGTGATCGGCCGATCGCCGGCAGGTAATCCGGCAATGTCGGCCGGGCGCCCATCCACCGCGTAAACGGTCCGGCGAGGGGCAGGCCGAGTTCCCGGACATGACGCTCCAGCCGCTCCCATTTCCGTCGATCGGGAGGTGCATCGATCGCGGAAAATTCCACGAAACTCGCCGCCTGTACGCAATCGGCGTAGCGTGTGACGATCATCGAGCGATCCTCGAACACGATCGGCGGCATGTCTTCGGGCCAGTCATCGGCGGCGGCGCGGATGTGATAGCCGCGCTCCGCGATCAACGGCGCGCGATGTCCCGCACCCGCGATCAGCGATCCGCTGCCAACCCCGGCGGCAAGCAGGACAAGATCGGCGGGAAAGCCGGGTACGAACGCTTCGCCACGTTCGATACGCAGATCTGCGGTAGCGCGGACGATGATACCGCCTCGTGTCCGGATCGCGCTTTCCAGGGCGATAGCGAGCCGAGCGGGATTGGCGATCTGGCCCGATCCCTCGAAACGGATCATGCCGGCGGGCATGTGCGCCATCATTGCGGCCACCCGCTTCACATCGTCGAGGGTCGCGTGGCGAAGGGTGGCGGCGCCCGTATCCGCAGCGGCCCATGCAGCTTCGCCGGACCGCGCCGTGGCGGGGCTTTCCCACACGACATAATGGCCATCCGATCTCACCAGTCCGGGATCGCCGATGTCCGCCGCCATCCGCTGCCAGCCGGCCAGCGCATCCTCCAGCAGAGCGGCCAGCATGTGCCGACCTGCCGTAAAGCGCGCCGCGCCACTCGCCGCCACATAGCGGGGGACGAAGGGAAGCCACGTCCGCACCTGCGCCAGGGGCAGGTCGAGCGCGCCGCCGTTCGCGAAGCGGCGATGCCACGCGCTGCGTATGGCTGCCATCGATGCCAGTGGCGCGACCTGTTCGGTTGCGAGGTGGCCCGCGTTCCCCCATGACGCCGCGGAACGCGTGTGATCGGCGTCGACCAGCGTTACGGCATGCCCGTCGGCAAGCAGTGCGACGGCGGCGCACAGGCCGATGATGCCGCCGCCGACGATGGTGATCCGCATAAGCCGTTGTCCCGCGTGCCGCCGAATATCGTATACTATTGCAGCATGTTGCAGTTGCGGAAAGTCGCGCCGCTCCCGCTCCCGCCAAGGAGGCGCATACCGGCATGTCGATCCCGCCGTATCGACAGTTAAAGCGCCGTCATTCCAGTTCGAGAATGACCTGATCGACCGCCAGACTGTCACCGGTGACGGCGGACACCGATTTCACCCGCCCCGTCTTTTCCGCCCTTAGTATATTCTCCATCTTCATGGCTTCGACGACAGCAAGTGGCTGGCCCGCCTCGACATTGTCGCCGGCGGAGACGTCTAGCCGGACGAGCAGGCCAGGCATCGGCGCGATCAGGAATTTCGACAGATCGGGCGGCACCTTTTCGATCAGGTGCTGCGTATAGGGCGCCACATGCGCCGGCAGCACGCGTACGATATGGCTGGCACCGCGCGTCGTCAGGCGAAAGCCGCTGCGCACCGGCGCGATACGAACGTTGAGGTGATGGTGATCACCGATCTCCGCCTCCACCATCCGGTCGCCGGGCGTATATTCGAGCGCGAGGTCCAGCGCCGCACCATCCACGATCAGGCCATCGGTGGACACCTCCACCACATGATCCGTCCCGTCGATCCGCACTCCCCAATGGCTCGGCGGCGGAAGGCGGCGGCCGAGCTGGCCATCGACGCGCCGCGCGCGATCCGCATGCGCGGTAGCGGCAAAGGCGGCGATCGCGGCCAGCGTGCGCTTGAGGTCCGTGTCAGCCGGCGCGCCGTGGAAGCCGTCGGGATATTCTTCCGCGATGAAGCCGGTTGTGATGGCGCCGTCGCGGAAGCGCGGATGCTGCATCAGCGCCGACAGGAAGTCGATGTTGTTGGCCGGTCCCTCGATCTCGAACGCGTCCAGCGCCGCGATCTGCGCATCGATCGCCGCCTCGCGCGTCGGTGCCCAGGTGATCAGCTTGGCGACCATCGGGTCGTAGAACATGCTGACCTCGCCACCCTCGACGACGCCGTCGTCGACGCGGATGCGGGCGTGGTCACCGTTTGCGGCGACCGGTGGATTGTAGCGCATCAGTCGCCCGATGCTCGGCAGGAAGCCGCGATACGGGTCTTCGGCATAGACGCGGTTCTCGATCGACCAGCCGTTGATGCCGACCTGATCCTGTGTGATCGATAACGGCTCACCCGCCGCGACTCGGATCATCTGCTCTACGAGATCAAGGCCGGTAATCTCTTCGGTCACCGGATGCTCGACCTGCAGCCGGGTGTTCATCTCGAGGAAGTAGAAGCCCTGACCGGTGGTATCCGCGCCCGATACGATCAATTCGACCGTACCAGCGGAATAATAGCCGACCGCCCGCGCCAGTGCGACCGCCTGCTCGCCCATCGCCTTGCGCATCGCCGGCGTGACGAAGGGGGAGGGGGCCTCCTCGACCACTTTCTGGTGACGACGCTGGATCGAGCATTCGCGTTCATTGAGGTAGAGGATGTTGCCGTGCTGGTCGCCGAGCACCTGGATTTCGATGTGACGCGGCGACTCGATGAACTTCTCGATGAACACGCGGTCGTCGCCGAAGCTGGCGAGACCTTCGCGCTTGGTCGCCTCGAACCCTTCGCGCACGTCCTGCTCGCTATACGCCAGACGCATGCCCTTGCCGCCGCCGCCGGCCGAGGCCTTCATCATCACCGGATAGCCGATGTCGGATGCGATGCGCACCGCCTCATCGGTGTCGGCGATCTCCCCGAGGAAACCGGGGACCACATTGACGCCCGCCGCCTTGGCGAGCTTCTTCGATTCGATCTTGTCGCCCATCGCCGCAATGGCCTTGGGCGGCGGCCCGACGAACGCGATCCCCGCCTCGGCACACGCCCGTGCGAAGCTCTCGCGTTCTGACAGGAAGCCGTAGCCGGGATGGATGCAGTCCGCGCCCGTCTCCTTGGCCGCGAGCAGGATCAGTTCCGCCTTCAGGTAGCTTTCGGCGGCGGGTGCCGGCCCCAGCCGCACGCTCTCGTCCGCCATCAGCACATGCGGGGAACGCGCGTCGGCATCCGAATAGACCGCGACGGTGGCGATCCCCATCCGCTTGGCGGTGCGCATGACCCGGCACGCGATCTCGCCACGGTTGGCGACCAGGATTTTCTTGAACATCGGTTTTTCCTCGTCGTCAGCCGGCACGTGTCACGGCAGGAGCGCCGCGCAGCAGTCCATCGGTGCTGAGATCTTCATCGATAGCGGGCCAGTGGATGCCATAACCCGCCCCCGCCTTTTCCCACGTCGCGCGCTGATCGGGCGTGGCGTGCAGCAGGCGCGGATACCACGCGAGCGGTGCCGATATGGTCCGCCCATCCATCAAATCGACGATCAGGCTCGCGTCGTCGAAGCGGACGTCGAGCACCCGTTCGTCGGTGATCCTAGCCGAAATATTCATGCCATCTCTCCACCAGCATCGCCCGGTGTTCCGCCACCATGGTCAGGATGTCATTGATCTCATGCGCGCGAAACCCGCGGCTTTCCGCGACTTCTACCGGGGTCAGCCAGACCTTGATCGTTGCCTCGCCGCGATCGACGTGAACGTGCGGCGGATCGTTCGGTTCGGGACTATAGAAATAGAAACGGAACGCGCCGATCCGCAGCAACGTCGGCATTACTCCGCCGCGACCCGCATCGGTTCGTCGGCGACCATCGGCACCAGCCCCAGCTTTGCCATCAGCGCGGCGTCCTTGTCGTCGCCGGCGTTGCCCGCGGTCAGCAATTTGTCGCCGGTGAAGATCGAGTTCGCGCCGGCCATGAAGCACAAAGCCTGCGTCGCCTCGCCCATGCTCTCGCGCCCGGCGGACAGCCGCACCATCGACAACGGCATCGTGATCCGTGCGACCGCAACGGTGCGGACGAATTCGATGTCGTCGATCTTGGCGAGCGGCGTATCCGCCAGCATGTCGCCCAGCACTGTGCCCTTCACCGGTACCAGCGCATTGACCGGCACGCTCTCGGGATGGCGGGGCAGGGTCGCCAGCGCATGGATGAAGCCGACGCGGTCGTCGCGCGTCTCGCCCATGCCGACGATGCCGCCGCAGCAGACGTTGATCCCGGCCTCACGCACATGCTCCAGCGTGTCGAGCCGCTCGGCGAACGTCCGCGTGGTGATGACCTGATCGTAGCGTTCGGGCGAGGTGTCGATATTGTGGTTGTAGTAATCGAGGCCCGCATCGGCGAGCATGTCCGCCTGCGCCGGCGTCAGCATGCCCAACGTCATGCAGGTTTCCATGCCCATCTGGCGCACGCCCTTCACCATCTCGATGATCGCGGGCATGTCGCGGTCCTTGGGGTTGCGCCATGCCGCGCCCATGCAGAAGCGCCGGCTGCCGGAATCCTTCGCCTGCGCCGCCGCCTGCAACACCGCGCGCGGGTCCATCAGCTTGGTCGCCTTCACCCCGCTCTCGGCGGAGGCGGACTGCGAGCAATAGCCGCAGTCTTCCGCGCAACCGCCGGTCTTGATCGACAGCAATGTGCAGAGCTGCACCTCGCCCGCCGCGTGATGCGCGCGGTGGACGGTCTGCGCCTGGTACACCAGCTCGTCGAACGGCAGGTCGAACAGCGTCGCGATCTCTGCGCGAGTCCAGTCGGTACGGGTCATCGGTTCGTCCACAGAAGCTTGGCGAGCTGCGACGTGCGCTCGCGGGTCAATCGGGTCTTGCACTGCGCCTGCGCCATCGGTTGCATCGATCCGCCGGCGAACTCACCGCCTTCGATGACGCATTGTGTGTCGCGGAACTGGAGCCACGCACGCTGGCTGGCGAGCGTCGCCGCGGCATAGCCGAAGCCGCCGCCGCGCGAGCGGTCCTGCGCATCGCGGCCCTTCATATAGGCATAGGTGCGCTGCCACTGGCGCGTCATCGCCGCATCGGCGGCCTGATACTGGCGACCGGCGGTCTGGTTCATCTGCGCCTCCGTCTGCGCGATCGCCGGGGTGGCGAGCAGCAGCGCGATGAGTGCGGGGTAACGGATCATTCGGCGGCTTCCTCTTGCGGCGGCATGTTGTGGCCGAGCAGCCGTAGCACGTCCTCGGCCGCCTTGATCAGGTTGGTGCCGGGGCCGAAGATCGCCTGTACGCCGGCATCGCGCAACGCCTGATAGTCCTGCGCCGGAATGACGCCGCCTGCGATCACCTTGATATCGGCGCGGCCGGCATCGCGCAGATGGCCGATGAGTTCGGGGATCAACGTCTTGTGCCCGGCGGCGAGGCTGGAAGCGCCGACGATATCGACGTCGCTTTCCAGCGCGAGGATCGCGGCTTCCTTGGGCGTCTGGAACAGCGGGCCGGGGACGACCTCGAACCCCAGATCACCGAACATGCTGCTGACGAGGTTGGCGCCACGATCGTGGCCGTCCTGCCCCATCTTGGCGACGAGCATGCGCGGCTTGCGGCCGAGCCGCCGCTCGGTCGCGGCGACGCCATCGGCCAGCCGCTCCCAGCGCACGTCGTCGGCATAGGCACCGCCGTAGATGCCCTTCACCGGCGTCGGCTGCGTGCCGAAGCGGCCGAACACATCCTCCATGGCGTTGCTGATCTCGCCCAGCGTTGCCCGTGCGCGCGCCGCATCGACGGCAAGCGCGAGCAAATTCTCCTTGCCCCGTGCGCCCTCGCGCAATGCGTCGAGCGCGGCGCGGCAGGCGGCGTCGTCGCGCGTCGCCTTGACCCGCTCGATCCGTCGGATCTGCGCCTCGCGCACCGCGACATTGTCAACGTCGAGGATGTCGATCGGGTCCTCGTCGGCCTTGCGGTATTTATTGACGCCGACGATCACATCCTCGCCGCGATCGACGCGCGCGGCGCGGGCGGCGGAGGCTTCCTCGATCATCGCCTTGGGCCAGCCCGCCGCGACCGCCTTGGCCATGCCGCCCTCGGCCTGCACCCGCTCGATGATCTCCCACGCGCCATCGACCAGCGACTGCGTCAGGCTCTCGACGTAATAGCTGCCGCCCAGCGGATCGACGACCTTCGTCATCGCCGTCTCTTCCTGGATCACTATCTGCGTGTTGCGCGCGATCCGGGCGGAGAAGTCGGTGGGCAGTGCGATCGCCTCGTCGAGCGCGTTGGTGTGCAGCGACTGGGTGCCGCCCAGCATCGCCGCCATCGCCTCGATCGTCGTGCGCATAACGTTGTTGTACGGGTCCTGCTCGGTCAGCGACACGCCCGACGTCTGGCAGTGCGTGCGCAGCATCTTCGACCGCTCGTCCTGCGCGCCCAATTGCGTCATCGCGCGGTGCCACAGCACGCGGGCGGCGCGCAGCTTGGCAATTTCCATGAAGAAGTTCATGCCGATCGCGAAGAAGAACGACAGGCGTCCGGCGAACTTGTCGATGTCGAGCCCGCTGGCGACACCGTATTTCACATATTCCATGCCGTCGGCGATGGTGAAGGCGAGCTCGTGAAGCTGCGTCGCCCCCGCCTCCTGCATGTGATAGCCGCTGATCGAAATGCTGTTGAACTTGGGCATCTCACGCGACGTGTAGCCGAAGATGTCGCTGATGATCCGCATGCTCGGTTCGGGCGGGTAGATGTAGGTGTTGCGGACCATGAACTCCTTGAGGATGTCGTTCTGGATGGTCCCGTCGAGCAATTTGCGTTCGACGCCCTGTTCCTCGCCCGCGACGATGAAGAAGGCGAGGATCGGGATCACCGCGCCATTCATCGTCATGCTGACCGACATCTGGTCGAGCGGAATACCGTCGAACAGGATCTTCATGTCCTCGACGGAATCGATCGCCACCCCGGCCTTGCCGACGTCGCCGGTGACGCGCGGATGGTCGCTGTCGTAGCCGCGGTGTGTGGCGAGATCGAACGCGACGCTCAGCCCCTTCTGCCCGGCGGCGAGGTTGCGGCGATAGAAGGCGTTCGATTCCTCCGCGGTCGAGAAACCGGCGTACTGCCGCACCGTCCACGGCCGCCCCGCATACATCGACGCGCGCACGCCGCGGGTGAACGGCGCGAAGCCGGGCAGGCCGGGGTCCACCGGCGCATCCGCCGCGGTATAGAGCGGCTTGACGTCGATCCCTTCCGGCGTGCGCCAGGTCAGGTCCTTGCCCTTCACCTCCTTCGCGGCGGCGGCTTGCCAGTCGGCGAGGCTCGGCTGCGGCGTCGGTTCGGGTGCAGCGGGCAGTGCGGGGGCCGCGCCACTGTCCTCGCCGGTGTTGGTCTCAATGATCGCCACTGGGCGTCTCCATCAGTTCGACGAGTACGCCGCCCATATCCTTGGGATGCACGAACACGATCGGCGTACCGTGTGCGCCGATCCGCGGTTCCCCAAGGATCGTCGCGCCCTTCGCTTTAAGATCGGCGACGGCGGCGTGGATATCCGGCACCTCGAAACAGACATGATGCTGCCCGCCCGCCGGATTCTTTCGCAGGAAGCCGGCGATCGGCGAGCTGTCGTCATAAGGCTCGATCAGCTCGATCAGCTCGATCTGCGTATTGGGCGTGTCGATGAAGCACACTTTGACGCCCTGCGCAGGCAGGTCGAACGGCTGGCCGATGACGGTCGCCCCGAGCAGCGTGCGGTAGGTTTCGATCGACCTGGCGATCGACGGCGTCGCGATGCCGACGTGGTTGAGGCGGCCGAGGGTCATGATGTGACCAGTCCCTTAATCCGATCAAGCGCAAACGGCTTATAGCCAGTGATCTTCGCCACCGCCTTTCCGCTGCGGTCGAATATCAGCGTTCGAGGAATGTATATGTCCGATGCATTGGTCAGCGCTGCGATCCGCTCGTCCGCAAGCACTGCATACCCATCGGGTGCCATGCCATACTTTGCCATATAGCTCGCCAAATCCTCACGGCTGGCGGCCGCATCCCGAACATTAAGATAGACAAGATTTAACGTGTCACTGCTGAAACGGCGGCGAAGTTCGGCGATTTTCGGTGCTTCGCTGCGGCATGGTCCGCACCAGCTCGCCCAAAGCGTTATGACGGTCGGCACGCCCGGCTTGATGGTGTCGCCAAGCAGTGCAGGATGGCCATCCGGCAGGGTTACCGGCAAGCGCGAGATCGTTGTTAGCGCGGGCTGAAGAGGGCCGCTGTCGAACGCCCTCAGCATCAGGAAACGTGCTGCACCTGCAAGTGCTATGAAAATAATGACGGCGTAGCCGAGCCAGCGCCGCCCGCGCCGCCGCCCATCCAAGGGGCTAGAGCGGGATATTGTCATGCTTTTTCCACGGGTTTTCCAGCGCCTTGCCCTTCAGCTTGCGCAGGCCGAGTGCGATGCGGCGGCGGGTGGAATGCGGCTGGATGACCTCGTCGATGAAGCCCTTGCTCGCCGCGACGAAGGGGTTGGCGAAGCGCGCCTCATACTCCGCCGTGCGCTCGGCGATCTCTTCCGGGGTGCGGCCGCGGAAGATGATTTCGACAGCGCCCTTTGCGCCCATCACGGCGATTTCGGCGGTGGGCCAAGCGTAGTTGAGGTCGCCGCGCAGGTGCTTCGACGCCATCACGTCGTATGCGCCGCCGTACGCCTTGCGGGTGATGACGGTGATCTTCGGCACGGTCGCTTCGGCGTACGCGAACAATAGCTTAGCGCCGTGTTTGATGATGCCGTTGTGTTCCTGTGCGGTGCCCGGCAAGAAGCCCGGCACGTCGACGAAGGTCACGATCGGGATGTCGAACGCATCGCAGAAGCGGACGAACCGCGCCGCCTTCTTCGACGAATTGATGTCGAGCACGCCCGCCAGCACCATCGGCTGGTTGGCGACGAAGCCGACGGTGCGCCCCTCGACCCGGCCGAAGCCGGTGATGATGTTGCCCGCATGCGCCGGTTGCGTCTCGAAAAAGTCGCCTTCGTCGACCGTTTTTCGGATCAATTCGTGCATGTCGTAGGGCTGATTGGCGCTCGCCGGCACCAGGGTGTCGAGGCTCGGCTCGAGCCGGTCCCACGCATCGGCGGTCGGGCGTTCGGGCACGGGCTCGCGGTTCGAGGCGGGCAGGAAGTCGATGAAGTCGCGCGCCGCCAGCAGGACTTCGATGTCGTTTTCGAAGGCGTTGTCGGCGACTGAAGTCTTGGTGGTGTGCGTCACCGCGCCGCCCAGCGCCTCCTGCGTCACCATCTCGTTGGTCACCGTCTTCACCACGTCAGGGCCGGTAACGAACATATAGCTCGAATCCTTCACCATGAAGATGAAGTCGGTCATCGCCGGCGAATAGACTGCACCGCCCGCGCATGGCCCCATGATGAGCGACAGCTGCGGCACTACGCCCGAGGCGAGCACGTTGCGCTGGAACACCTCGGCATAGCCGCCGAGGCTCGCGACGCCCTCCTGGATGCGCGCACCGCCGCTGTCGTTGAGGCCGATGACGGGTGCGCCCACCTTCAGCGCGGTGTCCATCACCTTGCAGATCTTCTGCGCATGGCGTTCGGACAGCGAGCCGCCGAAGACGGTGAAATCCTGGCTGAAGACATAGACCAGCCGGCCGTTGATCGTGCCCGATCCGGTGACGACGCCGTCGCCGGGGATGATCTGGTCGGACATGCCGAAATCGACGCAATTGTGCTCGACGTACATGTCGATCTCTTCGAACGATCCTTCGTCGAGCAGGATGTCGAGGCGTTCGCGCGCGGTCAGCTTGCCCTTGGCATGCTGCGCGGCGACGCGTTTCTCGCCGCCTCCGGCTCTGGCAGCGGCGCGACGGCGTTCGAGTTCGTTCAGCGTGGATGACATACAGGCTCCTGCTCGTCTCTCTCGCCCTGTGTAGCCCGATGCGGCAACTGTGGTTTTGCAAAATTGCAACGGCGGGGTTTGCAAACTAACGTTGCACGATGGCCGAAGCTCCCCGCCCCCGCATCTTCGCCGGCGACCGCGTGCGGGCGTTGCGCGCGCGGCTATCGCTCAGCCAGACCATGCTCAGCCGGCGGCTCGGCATTTCGACCAGCTACCTGTCGCAGATCGAGAGTGGTGATCGGCCAATCACCGGCGGCGTGCTGGGCGCGCTTGCGCGCAGCTTTCCGCTCGACTGGGTCGATGTCGCGCCGGAGGACGACAGCGCTGCGCTGGTGGCGGCGCTGGAGGCGGGGACTGATCCCTCCGTGCCCGCGGCGCTGATGGATGAGGACGCTATCCTGCGCGGGCTGAAGCAGCAGCCGCTGGTGACGCGGCGGATGACCGCGCTGCACGCTGCGCTGCGCCGGTCGCAGGAGCAGTTGCGCGTGCTCGACGACCGGGTCGACGCCAGCCAGCCGACGCTGCTGCCGTGGGAAGAGGTGCGCGACTGGTTTCAGGGCAGCGGCAATTACATCGACCCGCTCGATCGCTTCGCGGAAGGACTGGCGGAGGCACTGCCCGGCACGCGATCGACCGTGACACTGCTGACCGAGCGGCTGCGCGACGCGCACGGGATCGCGTTGGTCGAGGATGGCGGCGCGTTGCGGGCCTATGACGCCGCCGCGGCGACGCTGCGGATCGACGGTGCGCAGTCGATCGAGACGCGACACTTTCAGCTCGCGCACCAGTTGATCCGGCTGGAGGCGGATGCGTTGATCGAAGGGATCGTCGCCGATGCACCGCTGCGGTCGGATGCTGCGCGCGAATTGCTGCGCGTCGGCCTCGCCAATTACGGCGCGGGGGCGCTGCTGATGCCCTATGCCCGCTTTCGTGCCGAGGCGCGGGCACGGCGGCATGATGTCGATGCGCTGCGTCAGCGGTTCGGCGTCAGCTTCGAACAAGTGTGCCATCGCCTGTCGACGTTGCAGCGACCCGGTGCGCCCGGCGTGCCGTTCTTCTTTTGCCGCATCGACATGGCGGGCAACATCACCAAGCGCCATTCCGCCACCCGGCTGCAATTCGCGCAATATGGCGGGGCCTGCCCGTTGTGGGTGGCGCATGAGGCGGTCGCGATCTCCGACCGTATCCTGGTGCAGGTCGCCGAGATGCCCGACGGCGCGCGCTATGTGTCGATGGCGAAGGGGCTGGTGAAGGCGACCGCGAGCTATCGACGCATGCCGCGCCGCTATGCGGTGGTGCTGGGGTGCGAGGTCGAACATGCCGGCGATTTTATCTATGGTGATGGATTGGACGTGGCCGGCGCGGACAGCGCGACGCCGATCGGCCCGTCGTGCCGCATCTGCCCGCGCCGCGATTGCGACCAGCGCGCGTTTCCACCGGCGGGACGCGAGCTGTTGATCGATCCGGATCGCCGCACGATCGTGCCCTACGCCTTCGATTGATCCCCCGTCACCCCGGACTTGTTCCGGGGTCCACCGCGCGGCAAAGAAAGGACTTGAGCCTGTTGTCTAACGCCTGACGGCTGGGTGGATCCCGGAACACGGGGTGACGGTGTGAAATGGGATACCGACTGCGATGAACTACGACATCCTGATCGTCGGTGCCGGGCATGGCGGCGCGCAGGCCGCGATCGCGCTGCGCGCGGCCAAGTTCGCCGGTAGCATCGCCATCGTCGGCGACGAACCCGAATACCCCTACGAACGCCCACCGCTGTCCAAGGATTACCTGGCCGGCGACAAGCCGTTCGAGCGCATCCTGATCCGTCCGCCTGCCTTCTGGAACGAACGCGAGGTCGCGATGCTGCTCGGTCGCCGCGTCGTCGCGGTCGATCCCGTCGCGCATGCCGTCACCGCCGACGATGGCACGATCATCGGCTACGGTAAGCTGATCTGGGCCACCGGCGGCGTACCCCGCCGGCTGACCTGCTCGGGCCATGATCTGATCGGGGTTCATGGCGTTCGCACTCGCGCCGATGTCGACCGGATGATGGACGAACTGCCCGCGGTCGCCCGCGTCGTGGTGATCGGCGGCGGCTACATCGGCCTCGAAGCTGCCGCCGTGCTCGCCAGGTTCGGCAAGCAGGTGACGGTCCTCGAGACGCTGCCGCGCGTCCTCGCCCGCGTTGCCGGTGAGCCGCTGTCGCGTTTCTACGAAGCGGAGCATCGCGCACACGGCGTCGATGTCCGCCTGAACGTCGAGGTCGCATGTATCGCGGAACGCGACGGCAGGGCGATCGGCGTCACGCTGGCCGATGGCGAAACCGTCCCGGCCGACATGGTGATCGTTGGCATCGGCATCGTCCCCGCCGTGCAACCCTTGCTCGACGCTGGCGCGACCGGCGGCAACGGCGTCGATATCGATGCGCAATGTCGCACCAGCCTGTCCGACGTGTTCGCGATCGGCGACTGCGCCGCCCATGCCAACGCCTTCGCGGACGGTGCGCGTATCCGGCTGGAATCCGTGCAGAACGCCAACGATCAGGCGACGGTGGTCGCGAAGACGATCACCGGTACGTCGGTCGCCTATCACGCGGTGCCGTGGTTCTGGTCGAACCAGTATGATCTTCGCCTGCAGACCGTTGGCCTGTCTATCGGCCACGACGCGCTGGCGGTGCGCGGCGACATTGCCAGCCGCAGTTTCTCGCTGGTCTATCTGCGCGCGGACCGCGTGATCGCGCTGGACTGCGTCAATGCGACGAAGGATTATGTGCAGGGCCGCGCACTGGTGATGGCCGGGGCGGTGATCGACCCCAACAGGTTGGCCGATACCGGCATCCCGCTGAAGGAGATGATCGCGTCATGACGATACGGATCGGGATCGGCGGCTGGACGTACGAGCCGTGGCGCGGGAGCTTCTACCCCGCCAAATGGCCGCAGAAGCGCGAGCTGGAATATGCCGCGTCGCAACTGTCGGCGATCGAGATCAACGGCACCTATTATTCCAGCTTCAAACCCGCCAGCTTCGCCAACTGGGCCGCGGCGGCACCCGACGGTTTCGTCTTCAGCGTCAAGGCGTCACGCTATTGCACCAACCGTAAAGTGCTGGCGGAGGCGGGTGAGTCGATCGAGCGGTTCGTGGGGCAGGGGATCGTCGAACTTGGCGACAAGCTGGGTCCGATCCTGTGGCAGTTCATGGCGACGAAAAGGTTCGACGCGGACGACATGGCCGCGTTCCTGAAGCTGCTGCCCACGTCGCATGCCGGCGTGCCGTTGCGTCATGCGGTGCAGGTGCGGCACGACAGCTTCGCCGATCCGGCGTTCGTCGCGATGGCACGCGTCGCCAATGTCGCGATCGTCTACGCGGATTCGGTGGATTACCCCGCGATCGCCGATGTCACCGCCGACTTCGTCTATGCCCGGCTGGAGGCGGCGGAGGAACGGAACCCCGCGGGCTATACCGATGCCGCGCTGGACGACTGGGCCAGGGCAGCACGGACTTGGCAGGCGGGCGGGCGCCCGGAAGGGCTGCCCTATGTGATGGCCGAGACCCCCGCGAAGGCGCAGCGGGATACATTCGTGTTCTTCATCAACGGCGCGAAGATCAGGGCGCCGCACGGTGCGATCGCGCTGATCGACCGCCTGAAGGTTTGACGGCTACATCCCCACGGATGTCGTCTCGTCCGCGTTCGACGCCTCGGGCATCGCGGGCAGTTCGGCTTCGGGTGCCGGGGTTGCCGAAGCCACGGTCGGCTTGCTGGCCTGTCCCATGATCGCGGCGCTTTCGATCTGGTCGAGCGCGTGGCGCGCGGTGACGTAGCGATCCGCCGCCTGGATCCAGTTTCCGGCATCGCCCGCACCCGGCAGGCGAACGACCTCGGCGCGCGCCGCCTCGACCTGTCCACCCTCGAGCAGGTGACGTGCGCGGGCCAGCCGGTCCGCCGGCCGCGGCGAAGGGGTTCCCGCCTGACGCAGGACGACCAGTCCGGCCATCTCGCGGCGCAGGCTGGTCCACCAGCCATCACTGCTGACCGTCGAGATATCCGGTGCGATCGCGTCGAGCCCCTGGCGCAGGTCCTCCAGCGTCACCGGCTGGCGCGAGGCTTCGATCACCGATGCCACCGCGCGCGGCTGTACGCTGCCGAATCGGTTGCGCAACTGCTCTTCCAGATAGCCGAGGCCGACCCCGCGATCGAGCGCGCGTCGCGCGGCGAACGCGACCATCAGCCCTTCGGCGCGACCGGCCTGTGCCGCTGCCATCGCCGCATCGCTGGTCACCGCGGCGGTACGCGCCTCGAGTGCGGTCAACTGCCCCGCGAGCGTGGCTTCGCGGGAGGCGAGCGCGGCAGGATCGAGCGCGGTCACCGCCTCGCCGCTCGCGTTGAGCGGTTGTGCGGGATTGAAGTTGCTGGCGTCGGGCTGGGCCGGCCTGGCGACCGCGGCCTGCTGCACCGACGATGTCCCGCCCAGCCACGACACGTGCTTCATCAGATAGCCGGTAAGCACCACGCCCGCGACGAAGGCGAGCGCGATGATCGCCAGGAACACGCCGGTTCGCGGCCCGCGTGTCCGCGTCGCATCGATCGGCACATAGTCGGTCATGGCCTCTTATCCCCGGCCCCTGCCGCAGGGTCAATCGCCCGTTCGATTGCGAGCGCGCATAACGCGGCGTCGGTCGGCACGGCGGCGGCGGCGGCGCCCGCCCAGCCGGTGCCGGCGGCGGCCAGAACCTTGGCACTCAATGCAACGATCCCCGTCGCTTCGCGCTGCTCGTCGAGCAGGGCGGCGACGCGTTCGGCGGCGCGGACGGAGTGGAGCAGCACGATCCGGCCGCTGACCGCGTCGGCGAACGTGGCGGCGTCGGCCGCGACATCGGCGCTGGCGTAGACGATCACCGTCGGATGACCGCTGTCGATGTGCTCGCGCCCGGCCAGATGCAGCGGTCGCTCCAGCCCGACGTCACCCGCCGCCGACAGAGCCTCGACGACACCGCCACTGCCGGTCACCACGACGCTCAGGCCTGCCGCCCGCGCGACGGCGGCGCTTTCCGCCCCCACCGCGATCACCGGCAGGCGGGCGAGCGTGGCAAGCCCCGACCCCGCCAGCCGCACCGCATTCGCGCTCGTCACCAGCAGCGCGTCGTATGCGGTCGCATCCGGCACGGACCACGCCACCGGTGCGGCCACGAACAACGGCAAGGCGATCACGTCGGCGCCGTCCGATCGCAGCCGTGCGACGGTGCGCGACAGGCCTGGTTCGGGCCGGACGACCGCGAGGCCCGGCCTCACGGCTGGAACAGGCGGCGTACGTCCTCGGGCGCACGGGCGAGCAGATCCGCGGCGAGTTCCGCCGCCACTACGCCACCATCGGTGCCCTCGCCCGCCCCCTCGACACACGCACTGCCATCCTCGGCGATCAGCTCGCCGCGCAGCGTCAGCATCTCGCCCGACAGGCCGGCGAGCGCCGCCACCGGCGAATGGCAATCCGCGCCGAGTGCTGCAAGGAACGCGCGTTCGGCCAGCACGCAGATGCTGGTCGCCGGATCGTCGATAGCCGCGACGACCCTCGCCGCGCCCTCATCCTCGGTCCGCACTTCGATCCCCACCGCACCCTGCGCCGGCGCGGGCAGCATCGTGTCGGTCGCGATCGCCCGGCCGATACCGTCGCGGCCCAGCCGGTCGAGCCCGGCCGCCGCCAGCAACGTCGCATCCGCCTCGCCTGCCGCCAGCCTGGCGAGGCGCGTATCGACGTTGCCGCGGAACATCACGACGTCGAGATCGGGGCGCAGGCGCAGCAATTGCGCCCGCCGCCGCGGCGAACTGGTCCCCACCGTCGCGCCCTCGCGCAATTCGCCTATGCTCTCGGCACCGATCAGCCGGTCGCGCACATCGGCACGCGGCAGCATCGCGGCGATGCGGATCGCGGCGGGACGGATCGTCTCGACATCCTTCATCGAATGCACCGCCGCGTCGATCTCGCGGTCGAGCAAGGCGCGATCGAGCTCCTTGGTCCACAATGCCTTGCCGCCGATCTCGGCGAGCGGGCGGTCCTGTACGCGGTCGCCGGTGGTGCGGATCACGACCAGGGTCACCTCGTCCTCGCGCCAGCCATGCGCCGCACACAGCGCATCGCGCACCATTCCCGCCTGCGTCAGCGCCAGCGGCGATCCCCGCGTGCCGAGCCTGAACCTGATCGCCAACCGCCTGCTCCTCTTCGATCCTCGCTCATGCCGAAACCCCTACCCTTCGACAACCTCTGCGCATCCCGCTAGTGAAGCGCGCATGGCTCCTCGGATCATTCTCGGCCTTGAATCCTCCTGCGACGAAACCGCTGCAGCATTGGTGACCAGCGACCGTCAGGTGCTCAGCCACCGGCTTGCGGGACAGGAAGCGGAGCATGCCCCGTTCGGCGGCGTCGTCCCGGAAATCGCGGCGCGTGCGCATGTCGAGGCACTCGAACCGCTGATCCGCGATGCGCTGGCCGATGCCGGTTTGCGGCTGGATCAGGTCGATGCGATCGCCGCAACCGCCGGCCCGGGCCTGATCGGCGGCGTCATGGTCGGGCTGGTCACGGGAAAGGCGCTCGCCCATGCGGCCGGCAAGCCGTTGATCGCGGTCAACCATCTGGAGGGTCACGCGCTCAGCCCCCGGTTGTCCGATCCCGATCTGCAATTCCCCTATCTGCTGTTGCTTGTGTCCGGCGGCCATTGCCAGCTGCTGCTGGTCGAGGGTGTCGCCCGCTACCGCCGCCTCGCGACGACGATCGACGATGCCGCGGGCGAGGCGTTCGACAAGACCGCCAAGCTGCTCGGCCTCGGCTTCCCCGGGGGACCCAATGTCGAGAGGGCCGCAGCGCTCGGCCGTCCGATCGTGCCGCTGCCGCGCCCGCTCAAGGGCTCGCCCGAACCGCATTTCTCGTTCGCCGGGCTGAAGAGCGCCGTGTTCCGCGCCGTCGGTCAGCATGCGCCGGAGGATATCGCCGCCTCGTTCCAGGCCGCGGTCGTCGATTGCCTGATCGACCGCACCAGCCGCGGCATCGCCGGAATAGACGCGACCGCGTTGGTCATCGCAGGCGGAGTCGCCGCCAACACCGCGGTGCGCAGTGCGTTGCAGCAGCTCGCCACCGACCACGGCCTGCGCTTCGTCGCGCCGCCCATGTGGCTGTGTACGGACAATGCCGCGATGATCGCCTGGGCCGGTGCGGAACGCTTCGCCGCCGGGCTCACCGACCCGCTCGACACGCCTGCCCGCGCCCGCTGGCCGCTCGATCCCGATGCCGAGGCGGTGCGTGGGGCCGGCGTGAAGGCATGAGCCCGACCTTGAGGAGCGTGAAGGCATGAAGATCGGCGTCATCGGCGGCGGTGCGTGGGGAACGGCGCTGGCACAGGTCGCGGCGTATCGCGGCGAACCTGTCACGCTCTGGGCGCGCGAGCCGGAGGTGGTGGAGGGGATCAACACCGCGCACGAAAACCGTCTGTTCCTCGCTGGCGTGCCGCTGTCGCCATCGATCCGCGCGACCGGCGATTATGCCGATCTGATTGACAGCGATGCGCTGCTCGTCGTCGCGCCCGCGCAGCATGTGCGCGCCGTCCTGTCGCAGGTCGATGTCGGCAGGCGCCCGCTGATCCTGTGCGCCAAGGGGATCGAGGCCGGCACCCGCCGCCTCGTCGGCGAGGTCGCGCGCGAGGTGCATCCGCAGGCGCCGGTCGCCGTCCTGTCCGGCCCCACCTTCGCGCACGAGGTCGCCGCCGGCCTGCCCACGGCGGTCACGCTTGCCGTTGCGGACGAGGCGCTGGGGCAGGCCCTGTCCGAACGCCTCGCCGCACCGCATTTCCGGCCCTATGCCAGCAACGACGTCGTCGGTGCGGAAATCGGCGGCGCGGTGAAAAACGTCCTCGCCATCGCCTGCGGCGTCGTCGATGGCGCCGGCCTCGGCCAGAACGCACGCGCCGCGCTGATCGCGCGCGGTTTCGCCGAGATGACGCGCTTCGGGCTGGCACGGGGCGCCCGTGCCGAAACGCTCGCCGGCCTGTCCGGCCTCGGCGACCTGGTACTGACCTGCAGTTCGACCAGCAGCCGCAACTTCTCGCTGGGTCTGGGGCTGGGGCAGGGCAGGGCCGCGGCCGATCTGCTCGCCGATCGCCGCACCGTCGCGGAAGGCGCCTTCACCGCACCCGTCCTGCGCGAGGCGGCCGTGGAGGCCGGCGTGGACATGCCGGTCACCGCCGCCGTCTGCCGTTTGCTTGAAGGCGCGCCGGTCACCGATGTCATCGGGACCTTGCTGGCCCGGCCGCTGCGCAAGGAGAGCTGAACGCGCGGCCGATCGAGGTCAGCGTAGCGCACGTGTCGCCAGCCCGCCGCAATCGGCATCGCTGGCGGTCGGTCCCTGCCGGCCGGTGATCGCACGACCGATCGCCTTGAAGATGTTGCCCGCCGACTTCACCTCGGGCGGAACCGTCAGCACCGGATCGCTCAGCGTCCCTGTCATGAACGCGGACCCCGGCAGACGCAGCAGGCTCTTGCCTTTCGGCGCGCCGGTCAGGCGGAAATCGATCCGCTCGGCCGGGAAGCTCACCGTTCCCGTACCGCGCAACTGGCTGGATGTGGTGTCGACCACCAGCGGCGATGCAGCACCGCGGCCGTTCTTCACCGCCAGTCCGAGTACGACGCACCGCAGCCCCGCACGATCGTCACCATCGGCCAGCAACGTGCGCCCGGCATCGAAGCCCAGCGCTGCGGCATAGCGCGCCGGCAACGCGCCATCGCGCACGACGAAGCCGATCCGGCCTGTCGACCGCCCGATCGCCGCGCGGATCGTCTCGCCACGCCCGGTCAGCCGGGCACGTGCCGTCACCTGTCCGGTGAAGGCGCCGCCGGTGCCGGCCAGCGCCTCGACCCGCGTGCCCGTCAGCCGCAGATCGATCGTCAGCGTCGGTGATGTCGCTCCGTTGCGCTGGTCTACCGTCGCCACTCCGCGTGCGGTGCCACCGGCAAGGCGGATCGTCAGCGGCTCGACCCGCAACCGCTGACGATCGAGCACGAGCACACCCTGTACGCCGGTTACCGATGTGCTGCCGCCACGGCTGAACACCCGCGCTACCTTCACCGCGATACGGCCATCGGTCGTATCGATGTTCGACAGGTCGATCCGCGTGTTAGGCACCACCCGCGGCCCGATTGCGTGTTCCAGCGCCGCGCCTTTGGCCAGCCCCTCGTCCGACGACAGATCGTCGAAATCGAACCGCTGCGACGACACCGCGCCATCCAGTCGGGTGCGACCGTCCCGCTTGTCCACGGTGACGTGACCCGACAGGTCGGACTTGCCGATCGTTCCCTTCAGGTCGGTGACGACCCATTTCGGCGCGTCATGGCGAACATGGGCGGTCAACGCGACGGGCCGGGTGCCGAACAGCCCCGCCTCGATGACCGCATCGATCAGCCGCAGGTCGGCGGCACTGGCCTCTACGTCCAGCGTCATCGCATCGGTGTCGAGGGGTCTGTCCATCCGCCCGGTTGCGCGCATCCGCAGCCCCGCACCGTTGATCGCGGCGCGGAAGGGCCATGGTCCCGGCGTCGGCTGTGCCACCGATGCACCGGCGAAGGCGATCCGAACCGGCGTGCTGCGGATCGACCCCGTGCCGGTTGCCCTCAGCCCCTGCGCATCGGATGTCACCGCCATCACCGCGTTCCGCCCACGCCGGGCGTCGCGATAGCGAATCACGCTGTCACGGATGACGAGCCCTTTCAGGTCGTTGGACGACCCGCCGCTCTCCGGCTCGCCCGGCCGCGACCAGTTGGTGCGCCCACTCGCATCGCGCACCAGCGCCAGTTGCAGTCCGTCCGCCTCGATATCGCGCGGCCTGAATGTGCCCGTCAGCAGCGGCCACACCGGAAAGCTCACCCGCGCCTCACGCAGCCGCAGGAAATCGCCGCTGCCTGCCCAGTCCGCTTGCGGGATCGTCACACCCTTTACGGCGATCGTCGGCGTAAACCCGAATGCGCCGATCCGCTCCATACCGGCGATCGTCACCGGCCGCCCGAACCGCTTGCTCAGCCGATCGGCGACGACGTCCTTCAATATTCCGAACGGAAACGCCGCGATCGCCAGCAGCACGATCAGCGGAACGCCTGCCGCCAGGGACAGCAGGAAGATGCGCCTGCTGACGCGCGGCCGGAATGTCATCGCCGCTCGACGCGCATGCTCCCGTTTCGTTCCGGAACGGTCAGAAATCGACGGCGATGCCCTTCAACTCCCAGTCGCCATAGCGCGTCGGGTCGAGGCCCAGCGGGTCCTCCTGTTGCGAGCTCGTATCGTCCGGCACCGGCACCGGCGGGCTTTCGGTCAGATAGGCGGGCGGCTTCACATGTGCGGGACGTTGGCCCATCGCGTCTCTCCGGTCTAAGGGGAGACGATCATATCGTCCTCCACTGCAGGTTAGACAAGTTTGACCCGTTCCCCCTCCCGTTCCGATCCCGATTCGCCAGATGCTCTCGGCACCCCGTCGCGTCGCGCCGCGCTGCGCCTGCTCGACGCCGTCCTTCGCCGTGGCGAGCCGCTGGAACAGGCGTTGGTCGCCGCCACCCGCCACGTCTACGGCCCCGACCGCGGCCTCGCGCATGCGATCGCGGCGGAGGTGCTGCGACGGCTGCCGGATCTCGACGCGCTGATCGATTCGGTCACCGAACGGCCGCTGCCCGACGATGCCAAGGCGCGGATGGCGCTGCGCATCGCGCTGGTGCAGGCGCTGGTGCTCGGCACCCCGCACCATGCCGCGATCGCCACGGTGCTGCCGCTGGTAGAGGGTGGCCCGCGCAAGCTCGTGCATGGCGTCTTCGGCGCGATCACGCGTTCGGGCGTGCTGCTGCCCGAACTTCCCGCCTTGCCGCCGAAGGTCGAGACCCGGTGGGAGGCCATCTGGGGTGCCGACATGGCAGAGGGTGCGCGGCTTGCCATCGCCGCGCCGCCGCCGCTCGACCTGACGCTCGCCGATCCGGGCGAGACGGACCATTGGGTCGCGGAACTCGGCGGCACCAGCCTGATGCCCGGCCATGTCCGCATCGTGGACGCCGCGCCCGTCACCGAACTGCCCGGCTTCGCCGAGGGGCGCTGGTGGGTGCAGGATATCGCCGCATCGATCCCTGCACGCCTGCTCGCCGACCGGGCTTCCGGCACGGCGATCGACCTGTGCGCCGCGCCCGGCGGCAAGACGCTGCAACTCTCCGCCGCGGGGCTGACCGTCGCGGCGATCGACGTTTCCAGCGCGCGCATCAAGCGGCTGCGCGAAAACCTGTTCCGCACCCGGCTCAAGGCGGAGGTGATCGCCGCCGATGTGCTGAAATGGGCGCCTGCCGAGCCGGCGGACGCGCTCCTGATCGACGCGCCGTGCAGCGCCACCGGCATCTTCCGCCGCCATCCCGACGTGCTTCACCGCGTCCACCCGGCGATCATCGAAGAGATGGCGCTGTTGCAGGCGCGGCTGTTCGCCCGCGCCGCCGACTGGGTGAAGCCGGGCGGCACGCTGGTGTTCGCGACGTGCAGCCTCGAACCGCAGGAGGGCGAAGCGCAGCTGTCGCGGTTCCTGTCGGACCGCAAGGATTACGCGATCGATGCGCCCGACGCAGCGCTGCTGCCGCCGGGTGTGCCCGTCCATACCGACGGCTACGTCCGCACACTGCCCGGCATGCTCGCCGATCAAGGCGGCTGCGACGGCTTCTTCATCGCCCGGCTGCGGCGCACCGGCTGACGTCAAGCGCATTGTAATAGAGACATACGCGGTTACAGAGACCGGTCATGCAGCCGGTCCGTATCGCCCCGTCCATTCTCTCCGCGGATTTCGCCAAACTGGGCGAGGAAGTGCGTGCCATCGACGCCGCGGGAGCGGACTGGATTCACATCGATGTGATGGACGGCCATTTCGTCCCCAACATCACGATCGGGCCGGCCGTGGTGAAGGCGCTGCGCCCGCATACGGCCAAGCCGTTCGACGTCCATCTGATGATCTCGCCGGTCGACCTCTACCTCGACGCCTTCGCCGAAGCGGGCGCGGATTGCATCACCGTGCATCCGGAGGCGGGGCCGCACATCCACCGGACGATCCAGCACATCAAGGGACTGGGCAAGCGCGCCGGCGTCGTGCTCAACCCCGGCACGCCGGCCAAGATGCTCGATTACCTGATCGACATGGTTGACCTGGTGCTGGTGATGAGCGTCAATCCCGGGTTCGGCGGGCAGAGCTTCATCGACAGCCAGCTCAAGAAGATCGCCGCGATCCGCAAGATGATCGATGCCTCCGGCCGCGCGATCGATCTGGAGGTCGATGGCGGCGTCGATGCCGTACACGCCGCGCGCTGTATCGCCGCCGGTGCGGACGCGCTTGTTGCCGGCACCGCGGCTTTCCGGGGCGGACCGGACGCCTATGCCGCGAATATCGCCGCCCTTCGCGGACTGCCGGCCGCCTGATGAACGACATGTCGCCCGATCAGCAGCCCGACGGTATCGAGGAGGGCAAGCGCCTGATGCGCGTCGGCGGCGACAAGGGGCTGAGCCTTGCCGAGCGCCTGTCCGAACGATTCCACAAGCTGACGTGGCGCACCCCGATTCACACGATGCGCCTCAACGGCCGCCACCCGTTGAAGCTGATCGCGGTGCCGGACGATCCGGTCATCGGCGATATCCAGCGTGGGCGCGCCTTGTTGAAGGGCGAACTCAGCTTCCGCGGCGAAACCCATCCGGTCGATACGCTCGCCTTCAAGCGGGGCGAATGGGGCAAGCCGTTCGCCGAATACGTCCACAGCTTCGCATGGCTGCGCGACCTGTCCACCGTGGCGACACGGGCACAGGGTGCGCCGGTCGCCGAAAAGCTGATGGCGCGCTGGCTCGACGATTATGCCGAAAAGGTCGACGCGCTGGCGTGGCGGACCGACCTGTGGGGCCGCCGCCTGCTCTACTGGACCGCGCATGCGCCGCTGATCCTGTCGTCGACCGACCTCGTCTACCGCTCCAGTGTGCTCAATACGCTCGCCCGCGGCGCGCGGCACCTCGATCGCGGCGCCGACAAGTCGGCACCCGGCGCGCAGCGGATCGCATCGTGGTGCGGCGTGGTCGCGGCGGGGCTGCTGATCCCCGGCGGCGATCCACGACGCAGCTTCGGCGAGGCGGGGCTGGCCCGGGCACTGGCGTCCGGCCTCAGCGAAGATGGCGGTTCGGTCTCGCGCAGCCCTGCGATGCTGCTCGATACGATCATGCTGCTGGCGATGCTGCGCGAAACGTATGCCGCCCGGCGTGAGGATTTGCCCGCCTTCGCCCAGAGCGCGCTGGCTCGCGCCGTCCCCGCGCTGCTCGGCACGATGCACGGCGACCGCATGCTGTCGAGCTGGCAGGGCGGCGGACCCGCCACGCCGGATGCAATCGCCGCGGTGATCGAGGCGAGCGGCATCCGCACCCGTCCGCTGCGACAGGCGCGCGACTGGGGCTATCAGCGCCTCGCCGCCGGCGCCGCGGTCCTGATCGTCGACGCCGCCCCGCCGCCGATCGCCAAGCTGGTCGAGGGCGGCTGCGCGTCGACGCTCGCGTTCGAGTTTTCCGATGGCGATGCGCGGCTGATCGTCAATTGTGGCGGCGCGCGGGCGGCGGTGGCGCAATTGCCCGCCACCTTCGCCGAAGGGCTGCGCACCACCGCGGCGCATTCGACATTGGTCGTGGGCGACTCCAACTCGACCGCGATCCACGCCGACGGCACGCTCGGCCGCGGCGTCGCCGAGGTCGAACTGTCGCGGCAGGAATCGGACGTCGCCAGCCGGATCGAGGCGAGCCACGACGGCTACGTCCGCCGCTGGGGTTTCGTCCACCGGCGGCAGTTGATGTTGACCGGCGACGGCAAGGAATTGCGCGGCGAGGATGCGCTGTTGCCACAGGGTCGGCGGCGCAAGGTCGGCGTCGTTCCCTTTGCGGTCCGCTTCCACCTCGGCGAGGGAGTACAGGCGTCGCCCACTGCCGACGGCCTCGCCGCACTGCTCCGCCTGCCCGGTGGCGCGCTCTGGCAGTTCCGCTGCCGCGGCGGCGCGCTGACGATCGAGGATTCGCTGTGGATCGACGGCGAAGGCCGCCCGATCGCGACGCAACAGCTCGTCGTCGGTGGCGAAGCGCCCGCGGGGGGCGCCAACGTCAGCTGGGCATTGAAGCGCGCGCTCTAGATTCCCCCTGCGCCGGGAAGGATTGCCGTGTTCCCTCGCACGGCATCCCCCGCTAGGGGACGCGCGCGAACGCCCGAAGGAATCCCCATGTCGACGATCATCATCCGCCGTGCCCTCCTGTCCGTGTCCGACAAGACCGGGGTGGTCGATCTCGCCCGTGCGCTCGCCGCCAAGGGCGTGGAACTGGTATCCACCGGCGGCACCGCAAAGGCGTTGCGTGACGCCGGACTCGACGTGCGCGACGTGTCGGACCTCACCGGCTTTCCGGAGATGATGGACGGCCGTGTGAAAACGCTGCATCCGATGGTCCACGGCGGGTTGCTCGCGGTGCGCGACGATCCCGAGCACGCCGCCGCGATGACCGAGCACGGTATCGGCGCGATCGATCTGGTGGTGGTCAACCTCTACCCGTTCGAGGCGACCGTGGCGCGCGGCGCGGATCGCGACACGGTGATCGAGAATATCGACATCGGCGGCCCCAGCATGGTGCGCTCGGCGGCCAAGAACCACACGTTCGTCGCGATCGTCACCGATCCTGCCGATTACGCGATCGTTGCGGCGGGCGAGACGACGCTCGACGAGCGCAAGCTGTTCGCCGCCAAGGCCTTTGCCGCCACCGCCAGCTACGACGGCGCGATCGCCCGCTGGTTCGGCACCGTCGATCAGGCGGAGGCGTTCCCCGCTGTGCTGCCGGTGACGATGACCCGCGCCGCATCTCTTCGCTACGGCGAGAACCCGCACCAGTCCGCCGCCTTCTACACCGCCAACGACGGCGTCCGCGGCATCGGTCAGGCGCGACAGGTGCAGGGCAAGGCGCTCTCGTACAACAACCTCAACGATGCCGACGCCGCGCTGGAACTGATCGCCGAATTCCGCGATGCGGAGCCGACCTGCGTCATCGTCAAGCACGCCAACCCCTGCGGCGTCGCCACCGCGGCCACGCTCGAACAGGCCTATGCCCAGGCGTTCGCCTGCGACACCGTGTCGGCGTTCGGCGGCATCATCGCGGTCAACCGCCCGCTCGACGCGGCGACGGCCAAGGCGATCACCGGCATCTTCACCGAGGTCGTCGTCGCCCCCGATGCGGACGACGCGGCGCTGGCGCTGTTCGCCGCGAAGAAGAACCTGCGCCTGCTGCTGACCGGCGACCTGCCCGACGCCGCACGTGCCGGCCTGTTCGCCAAGTCGATCGCCGGCGGCTGGTTGGTGCAGGATCGTGACGCCGGCACGCCGGGCGAGCTGACGGTGGTGACCAAGCGCGCGCCGACGGAGCAGGAGCTGGCCGACTGCCGCTTCGCCTGGACGATCGCCAAGCACGTCAAGTCGAACGCGATCGTCTATGCCAAGGATGGTGCGACCGCAGGCGTCGGCGCGGGCCAGATGAACCGCCTCGAATCCGCGCGCATCGCCGCGTGGAAGGCGAAGGACGCTGCTGACAAGGCGGGCTGGGACACGCCGCGGACGATCGGCTCGGCGGTGGCATCGGACGCCTTCTTCCCCTTCGCCGACGGCCTGCTCGCCGCAGTCGAGGCGGGGGCGACGGCGGTCATCCAGCCCGGCGGTTCGATCCGTGACGAGGAGGTCATCGCGGCGGCGGATGCAGCGGGCTTGGCGATGGTCTTCACCGGCATGCGCCACTTCCGCCACTGATGGCCTTGGCGGCGGCGGGTCTCGACGCCACGGAGTTCATCCGGCACCTCCCCCTCCGTCGCCGCTAACGCGGCGCCACCTCCCCCTTGCGGGGGAGGACTTTCTTTTTATTCCTCCCCCGCGAGGGGGAGGTGGCAGCGCGCAGCGCTGACGGGAGGGGGAGGTAAGCGACGAAACCGGTCGATCGCACCCCACCCCCAGGCGGATCACCGCACCGGCGACCCCACATTCGGCAACGTCGCCTCTTCCGCCTTCGGCATCTTGCCGAACAGAGCGCGATCCGCCGGGCCGAACGCCCATTTCCACAGCACGAACAGATAGGTCGCGGCGATCGCGGGTTCGCCTCCGGCCAACTCCAGCCACTCGAGCCGCGGCGGCAGCATCGTAAAGACGCCGCCGACGACCGTCGCCGCCACCGCCGCCCACAGCAGCGGCCAGCGCCACGGCGACACCGGCGCGGCGAGGATGCGCCCGAGCAGCGTCGCCTTGATCACCGACGTCAGCCCGACGCTCACCATCAGCGCCACCGCCGGTCCCGCCGCCTGCCAGGTCGTCGGCCACCCTGCCGCACGCATCGCCCCGATCAGCGCGAAGCTCAGCGCGATCTGCACGCCCAGCATCACGATCGAGATCATCAGGTTACGATGCCGCGCGGTGTAGACCAGCGCCGATTCGCACACCGCGCCGGTCGAGGCGAGCACCTCCGCGACCAGCAGGAACCCCAGCGCGGCGCTGCCCGCGACGAATTGCGGCCCGACGACGCCCATCACCGCCTCTGCCGGTATCGATCCCATCAGCGCCAGCCCGGCCTGCGCCGCCATGATCCAGAACGCGACCTGCCGCACCTGATTGGCGATCGCGGCGCGATCGTTGACGGCGAGACTTCGGGTGATGACCGGCCCCAGAATCGGATCGAAGCTGGTCTTCAGTTTCTGCGGCAGCGAGGCGACCTGTTGTGCCATGTAATAGATGCCGACCACCTTGGGTTCGAACATCACGCCGAGGATGAAACGGTCGACGTTGCGGCTGCCCCATTCCAGCGCATCCGCGCCGGCGAGTGGCGCATTGGCGCGGGCGAGCGCGAACAACTGGCCCAGATTGGGCGACCATCCGCGCGGCAGGCCATAGCTGTGCAGGAACGGCACCATGCTGGCGATCAGCGCCGCGATCATCGACGCGACATAGGACAGCACCAGCCCGTCCTTGATCGTGAAGAACGAAAACGCCCATGCCGCGATCGATATCGTCCACGGCTCGACGACGGCGCGCGCGGTAACCGCGGCTTTCACGTTGTGGCGATAGGCGAGCGCGGCGAGGCTGACGTCCGACCATGCGACCGCGACGATGATGCACGGCAGGAACCGGTCGAGCCCGGTCACCTGCGTGTTGGCGTACATGACCTCGGGAAACGCGATCAGCACGCCGCTCGCTGCGATCGACAACACGAAGGCGAGCGCCAGCGCGTCCCATACGACGCAGACATGCGGCTGATCGGAGGACGACAGCGCCTGCGCGAGGCCGCGCTTGAGGCCGAGCGTCGCGACCAGCGCCGCCAGCTCGACGACCACGACCGCCAGCGCAAACCGGCCGACGAGGTCCGGTCCGTACAATCGCCCGGCGATGAACAGGAACGGGATGCGCGCGGCGAGGCGCAGGACGAAGCCGGCGATGTTGGTCCGGCCGCCCTTGGCGAGCGCGTCGATGTCCTTGGTGTCGGTCACGGCAAAATTGCGAGGCAGATGTCCTCACCCTTCGCCGGCTGCGCCGTCTTTTCCCTCTCCCGTCGGGAGAGGGAGGGAGCGCGGCACGCGCGGAAGGGTGAGGGCAGGAGCGACACGCCAACGATCAATGCGCCGCTCCCCAGCTCGCGCCGGTGCCGATCTCGATTCCGAGCGGCACCGACAGCGTCACCGCGGGGGCCGCCGCCTCTGCCATCACCCGCTCGATCACCGGCTTGGCCGCCTCGACGTCGCTCTCGGGCAGCTCGAACACCAGTTCGTCGTGCACCTGCAACAGCATCTGCACGTGGGACAGCCCCGCCTCGGCCAGCGCCGGCTCCATCCGCACCATCGCACGCTTGATGATATCCGCGCACGTTCCCTGGATCGGCGCGTTGATCGCGGCGCGTTCGGCGCCCTGCCGCTCGTGCTGCACCTTGCTCTTGATCCGCGGGAAATGCGTCTTGCGCCCGAACAACGTCGTGGTGAAGCCACGCTCGCGCACCGTCTGCGTGGTCTCGGCGATGTAGTTATTGATGCCCGGAAAACGTTCGAAATAGCGGTCGATCATTGCCTGCGCCTCGTCCGCGCTGACGTCGAGCCGCCCCGCGAGACCCCAGCGGCTGATGCCGTACAGGATCGCGAAGTTGATCGTCTTCGCCCGCCCGCGGGTGTCGCGGTTGACCTCGCCGAACAGCTCCATCGCGGTCAGGCTGTGGATGTCGTCGCCATTGGCGAACGCCTCGCGCAGCGCCGGCACGTCGGCCATGTGCGCCGTCAGCCGCAGCTCGATCTGTGAGTAATCGGCCGCGAGGATGACGTTGCCCGGCTCCGCGACGAACGCATCGCGGATCTGCCGGCCGACCTCGGTACGGATCGGGATGTTCTGCAGGTTGGGTTCGGTCGACGACAGCCGCCCGGTCTGCGCGCCGGTCAGCGAATAGCTGGTGTGGACGCGGCCGGTGCGCGGATTGATCTGCGCCTGCAACGCGTCGGTGTAGGTGTTCTTCAGCTTCGACAATTGCCGCCAGTCGAGCACCCGCGCGGCGATCTCCGCGCCGGGCGAATCCTTGTCGGCGGCGATCCGCTCCAGTTCGGTGACGTCGGTCGAATAGACGCCGGACTTGCCCTTGCGGCCGCCCTTGATGCCCATCTTTTCGAACAACACGTCGCCCAGCTGCTTGGGGCTGCCGATCGTGAACGGTGCGCCGGCGAGGCCGTGGATCACCGTCTCCAGTCCGGCGATCTGCCCGCTGAACTCGGCGGACAAAGCGGACAGCTTCTCGCGATCCACCTTGATCCCGCGCATCTCCATCCGCGCGATCACCGGCACCAGCGGCCGATCGACCATCTCGTAGACGCGCGTCGAGCCCTCCGCCGGCAGCCGCGCCTTGAACCGCTTCCACAGGCGGTATGTCACGTCGGCGTCCTCGGCGGCGTAGCGGGTCGCCGCCTTCAGATCGATTTCGTGGAAGCCGCGCTGCGACTTGCCGGTGCCGACGACGTCCTTGAACGCGATGCAGCTGTGCGACAGGTGCGTGGCGGCGAGCTCGTCCATGCCGTGGCCGTGCAGCCCGGCGTCGAGGTCGAAGCTCATCACGATCGTGTCGTCGTGCGGCGCGATGGTGATCCCGCCCACCTCCTTACGCATTCCCAGCACGATCATGTCGAACTTCAGGTTATGGCCGATCTTGAGGACCGAGGGGTCCTCCATCAGGTCCTTCAGCCGTGCGAGCGCCGCCTCGACGTCGATCTGCACCGGCACTTCGGCCAGCAGGTCGGTGCCGCCATGCCCCAGCGGAATATAGCAGGCGATATTGGGGTGCAGCGCGAGGCTGACGCCGACCAGCTCGGCCTGCGTCGCGTCGGTCGAGCTGGTCTCGGTATCCACCGCGATCCAGCCCTGATGCCGCGCAAGCGTGATCCACCGGTCGAGTGCGTCGAGATCCTGCACCGTCTCATAGTCGTCGAGATTACAGGGCGGGTCCTCCTCCATCGGCACGTCGGCGGGCGCGGCGACCGGCGCATCGGCGACCTGACCCAGCTTGGTCAGCAGCGACCGAAAGCCGTGATGCTCCAGGAATGCGCGCAGCGGTGCGTCGGGAATGCCCTTGAGTTCGAGGTCTTCCAGCGGTTCGGGTAGCGCGACGTCGCAGCGCAGCGACACCAGTTCGCGGCTCAGCCGCGCCATCGGCGCATGCTCGATCAGATTGTCGCGCAGCTTGCCCTTCTTCATCCCCTCGGCCGCGGCGAGGACGGATTCGAGGTCGCCATGCTCCAGGATCAGCTTGGCCGCCGTCTTGGGGCCGACACCGGGAACGCCGGGCACGTTGTCGACGCTGTCGCCCATCAGCGCGAGCACGTCGCCCAATTGCGTCGGGGCGATGCCGAAGAACTTCTCCGCGACATGCTCCGCACCGAGCCGGCGGTTGTTCATCGTGTCGTACAGGTCGAGGCCGGGTTCGATCAGCTGCATCAGATCCTTGTCGGAACTGACGATCGTCACCAGCCAGCCCTGCGCCAGCGCGGCCTTGGCATAGCAGGCGATGATGTCGTCCGCCTCCAGCCCCTCGGTCTCGATGCACGGCAGCGAGAAGGCGCGGGTAGCGTCGCGGATCATCGGGAATTGCGGGACGAGGTCTTCGGGCGGCGGCGGCCGGTGCGCCTTGTACTGGTCGTACAGCTCGTTGCGGAACGTCTTCGACGATTTGTCGAGGATCACCGCCATATGCGTCGGACCTTCGGCCGCGTGGACCTCGTCCGCCAGCCGCCACAGCATCGTGGTATAGCCATAGACGGCGCCGACCGGCTCGCCATGCTTGTTGGTGAGCGGCGGCAGCCGGTGATAGGCGCGGAAGATATAGCCCGAGCCGTCGACGAGATAGAGATGGGGCATCGTGGCCGGCGTTTACCCGATCGGCGGGTGCGGGCCAAACGATCCTTGGCGATGGCGTGGCGGGTGAGGGGAGTGTGGCTTCCCGGTAACAGGATGAACGGTCAGTTCAGCCCGCCGCCGACATACCCCGCCACCGCCGCCGCGACCGACTGGATCAACTGCTGCCGTTCGCGGATCGGGCGGCGTGAATCGCCGATCATCACCGCGATCGCATAGCGGCGGCCATCCGGCGCGGTCAGCAGGCCGACGTCGTTGAAGCCCGCGTTACGCTGGCCCAGATCCTGTCCGGTGCCGGTCTTGTGCGCGATCTTCCACCCCGCGGGCAGCGCCGCGCGCAGCCGTGCGCGCCCGGTCACCGACGCGCCCATCGTATCGAGCAGGATCCGCGTCGACGTCTCGGTGAACAATTCGCCCCGCGCGAGGCGCGAGATCGCATCGGCGATCGCCAGCGGCGCCGCACCGTCCGGCGGATCGTTGACATAGGTATCCAGCGCCGCCGCCCGCACCTCGGGTGACAGCCGCGACCGCGCCAGCTCGAAACTGTTGCCCTTCGCCATCGACTGGTCCCAGTTCAGCCCTGCGGTCTGCGATTGCAGCAGGCGCTCGCCGGGGCCGAAGCGAATGTCGCCCAGCTGCTTGCGTTCGATCATCGCCCGCACCGCGATCGGCCCGCCGACATAGGTCAGCAGCCGGTCGTTGGCGGTATTGTCGCTATGCGTCAGCGCACGCGTCAGCAACTCGCCGACCGTGGTCTGATAGCCCGCCCCCTTCACCAGCATCGCGATCGGCTGGTGGAACAGCGTCAGATCCTCCGGCCGTACCAGCACCGCGTCGTCCAGCCGTGCCTTGCCCTGATCGCGCAGGTCCATCAGCGTCATCGCGACCCACAATTTGCTGACCGACTGCTGCGGCAGCCGCAGCCGCGCGCCGGGCGAGGCGACCGTCCAGCCTTCGTCGACCGCACGGATCGCGATACCGAACTTCCCGTCGAAATTACGCGCGATAGCGTCGATCGCGCTGGTCAGTTGCGCCGGCGCGACCTTGCGCGCGGGCGGCGCGGCTGCGGGGATCGGGATCGACACTTCCACCGGAGCCGACACGCCCGGCGCCTGCGCGCCAGCGCTCGGCCGCGAGGTCGAGCCGCAGCTGGAGACCAGCGCACACAGGCCGATAACAACAATGGATCGGGCCGAACGGCCATAGGCTGTCATAGGTGTGGCTGGGGCCCCGCTTCGCAACATCGGCGATCCTTATCGACGGATTCCCGCGCGGGAACCGGTCGTTGCAAGCGCTGCGATGAAGCGCAGCAACCGCGAGCCGAACCGCAGCACGCAACATTGCTGCGCAGCGCCGTTTACGCTCCTGCACCCGAACAGGACGAGGACGACATGGCGGCGATGACCAGCGACTTCTTCGTGGACCGGCTGAAAGCATGGGGCGTGACCCGCATCTACGGCTATTCCGGCGACGGCATCAACGGCGTGCTCGGCGCCTTGCAGCGCGCCGAAAGGGCTGGGGAGGGCATCGAGTTCATCCAGGTCCGGCACGAGGAGATGGCCGCCTTCATGGCGACCGCGCACGCCAAGTTCACCGGCGAGATCGGCGTTTGTTTGTCCACCGGAGGTCCCGGCGCAACGCATTTGCTGACCGGGCTGTACGACGCCAAGCTCGACCACGTGCCCGTTTTCGCGATCGCGGGGCAGGCGGAGACAACGGTGCGCGGCGCGAGCTATCAGCAGGAACTCAACCTCGACCGCATCTTCGCCGATGTCGCCGATTACGTGCAGGAGGCGACGGCACCGGCACAGGTCCGCCACGTCACCGATCGCTCGATCCGCATCGCAATGGCGGGCAACGGCGTCGGCGTGATCGTGCTGCCCAAGGACGTGCAGGACGAACCCTATGAAGAGCCGAAGGTCCAGCACGGCTACACCCGATCGGGCGTCGGCTACACCCGCCCGCGCATCGTGCCGCAACCGGCCGATCTGGCGCGCGCGGCCGAGGTGCTCAATGCGGGGGAAAAGGTCGCGATCCTGATCGGCGCGGGCGCACGCGCGGGTGCCGACGAGGTCGTGCGGATCGCCGACCTGCTCGGTGCGGGCATCGCCAAGGCCCTGCTCGGCAAGGATGTCCTGTCCGACGAACTGCCCTTCGTCACCGGTGCGATCGGGCTGCTCGGGACCAGGCCGTCGTGGGACCTGATGCAGGGCGCGGATACGTTGCTGATGATCGGCACCGGTTTCCCCTGGGCGGAGTTCCTGCCCGCCGACGGCAAGGTCCGCGCGGTGCAGATCGACGTCGACGCCGGGATGCTCGGCCTGCGCTATCCGACCGAGGTCAATCTGCATGGCGGCGCGCAGGAGACGCTGGAAGCGCTGATACCGTTGATCGAACGCAAGACCGACCGCAGCTGGCGCGAGGATATCGAGGCTGGTGTCGCCGAATGGTGGCGGACGCTGGAAGCACGCGCGCTGGCGGAGGCGAAACCCGTCAACCCGCAGCGCGTGGTGTGGGAGATGTCGCCGCGCCTGCCGTCGAACGCGATCGTCACGTCGGACAGCGGCTCGTGCTGCAACTGGTTCGCGCGCGATTTCAAGGTGAAGCAGGGTCAGCGCTGCTCGCTGTCGGGCGGCCTCGCCTCGATGGGGGCGGCGGTGCCCTATGCGATCGCCGCGAAGTTCGCCTATCCCGATCGTCCGTGGTGGCGCTGGTCGGCGACGGCGCGATGCAGATGAACAACCTTGCAGAGATGATCACGGTACAGAAATACTGGCAGCGCTGGTCGGATCCACGATTCATCGTCTGCGTGTTCAATAACGAGGATCTGAACGAGGTGACGTGGGAACAGCGCGTCATGGAGGGCAATCCGCGTTTTCCGACGACGCAGGACCTTCCCGATGTCCCCTATGCGAAGTTCGCCGAGCTGATCGGGCTGAAGGGCATCTTTGTCGACCGTCCGGAGGATCTGGGCGCGGCGTGGGATGCCGCGCTCACATCGGACCGTCCGGTGATCCTCGAGGTGAAGACCGACCCCGAAGTCGCCCCGCTGCCACCGCACCTGACGATGGCGCAGGCGAAGGCGTTCATGACCTTGATGGCGAAGGGCGACCGTGGCGCCGGCCGCGTGCTGGCCGACACCGCGCGCCAGCTGTTCAAGGAAGTGACCGGCTAACAAGATCCTCCCCCGCAAGGGGGAGGTGGCGCGGCGAAGCCGTGACGGAGGGGGAAGTTAAGCTACGAACCCGGTCGCTCGCGGAAATACCCCCTCCACCATTCGGCTATCGCCGAACGGTCCCCCTCCCCAGCTCAAGCAAGGGAGGAACAGGAAGGACCAAATCCTCCCCCGCAAGGGGGAGGTGGCGCGGCGAAGCCATGACGGAGGGGGAGGTAAACTACGAACCCGGTCGCTCGCGGAAACGCCCCCTCCACCATTCGGCTATCGCCGAACGGTCCCCCTCCCCCGCTAAAGCGAGGGAGGAACAGGAAGGACCAAACCCTCCCCCGCTAAAGCGAGGGAGGAACAGGAAGGACCAAACCCTCCCCCGCAAGGGGGAGGTGGCGCGGCGAAGGCGTGACGGAGGGGGAGGTAAGCTCCGAACCCGGTCGCTTGTGGAAACACCCCCTCCACCATTCGGCTATCGCCGAACGGTCCCCCCGCGTTAGCGGTGACGGAGGGGGAGGTGGGCTACGACACTCGTGGCTTGAACGAACGCCTTACGCCCCCGCCGCCTTCAGCAACGGCTCCAGCTGACCCCAGCTCACCGCTTCCGCCTTCTTGCCGTTGATCAACAGCGTCGGCGTGCCCGCGACGGTGCCGTCGGCGCTCTTGTCCTGCGTCTGCTTGGTCCAGCGATCGATCTGCGCCATGTCGCCGAGGCATTGGCGCGCCTTCGCCTCCGGAATACCGCGCTGCTTGGCAAAGTCGATCAACCCCATCTGTTCGGCCATGATGCGAATCGCCTCGACCGGCTTGGCGGTCTGCAACTGCGCCTGCACCGGCTGCGGCGTCGCCTGCAGCTTGGTGTTGAAGCCGTCCTGCGCCTGATACATCTGGTCGAGGATCGGGAAGAACGCCGCGGGATCGGTGCAATTGCCGAGCAGGGCCGGCGGCAGGTCGGGCGCGCCATGGACCAGGAATTCGCGGTACTCGAAGCTCACCTTGCCCGATTTGACATAAATGTTCATCAGCGGCCCGAAGCTCTCGCGTGCCAGTGCGCCACAGGTCGGGCACAGGCGCGAGCCATATTCGACCAGCTTGATCGGCGCGTCGGGATTGCCGACGATCGTGCCCTCGGCGGTTCGCGATACGGTGTCGGTCCAGTTCTGGCCGGCGGGCGCGGTAACGGCGGCGACCGGGCTGGCGGGGGCGGACGGCGTGCCGGTTTCGCTGGAACAGCCGGCGATCGCCAGCGGCAGGATCAGCAGGGACGCGAGCAACTTCATGCGATTACGCTCCATTACTTGGCGCTCTTGGCGCGCAGGACGGGTTCGAACTGGCTCCAGCCCATCGGCTGCTGGAGTTCGCCATCGAGATAAAAGGTCGGCGTGCTGCGCACCTCTACCGGTGCGTCGCTGGTCATCGCCGTGATCCGGTCGATGCCCGCTTTGTCGGCGAAACAGGCGTTGATCTGGCGCGGCGTCAGCCCGCGCGTGCGCATCGCCGCGGTCAATCCGCCGGCATCGGCATAGAGGCGCGCCTGCTTCACCAGCGGTTGCTGGTCGATCGATGGGTTGACCTGCTGATACGCCGCGACCTTGGGCAACCATGTCGCCTGGGTCGCGAACACCATCGCATGCGCCGCGCCGAAGCCGCGCGGCCCCGCGCAGCGCGCGAGGATCGCCGCGCCCAGATCGGCGGGATCGCGGATCAGGTGGCGATATTCCAGGCTGACCTTGCCGGCCTTGATCATCTGCCCCTTCAGCACCGGCGCGCTCTCGTTGGCGAAATCGGCACAATGCGAACAGGTGTAGCTGCCATATTCGACCAGCTTCACCGGTGCCGCGGGGTTGCCGAAGACATAGGCGCCCTTGGCCGTTGGCCGCGCGACCTGACTCCAGTCGGTGGCGGGCGCGGCGGCGATCAGGGCGAACGCGATGGGGAAGGGAGCAAGCAGGCGCATCATCATCCAACCTTGGGAAGACCGCGGGTGGCGTGGACGCCGGCGGCGAGCGATTCGAGTACGGCGCGCAATTCGGGATCGGCGATCACCTTCAGTCCCTCTCCGACTTCGGCCGGGGCGGGCTTCAACGACGGCGGTGCGCTGCGCGGCATCGGCTTCGCCACCTCGCCCTGCCGAATCGTCAGCCGCGCGACCGCGACATAGCCGAAGAAGCGATTGACCCGCTCGATGATCTCGGGCGCGATATGCTGCATCATCGGCGCATGCGCCCCGCGCACGACGATGGTCAGGACGCCGTCCGCACGCTTTCCCGGCGGAAAGCGCAGCGATTCGGGGTTGGATGCGGCCGCCCAGCGCGCACCGACGATCTCCGGCCAGCGGGTGACCAGCGCACTCTGTACGAAGCCGAATCGCTTGAATGCGGCGCCATGGATCGCGGGCAGCAATTCGCTGACCGCGCGGGCGCGATTCTGGCGAGGGGCTTCGGATGTGGGGGCGCCGGCGCGCTTGCTCATTGGCGGACCCATGCCATAGCCGGCGCGTGGACGCTACACGATCATCGATCGATCCGACGCGCATCGCCCCCGCGCTGCTCGGCTGGTACGATACCCATCGCCGCGCGCTGCCGTGGCGGGCGCTGCCGGGCGAGGCGGCGGACCCCTATCGAATATGGCTGTCGGAGGTGATGCTGCAACAGACGACCGTCGCGGCGGTGCGTCCGCGGTTCGCGGCATGGGTGGCGCGCTGGCCCGACTTCGCGTCGCTGGCGGCGGCGGACGAGGCGGAGGTGATGGCGGCCTGGGCGGGCCTCGGCTATTACGCGCGCGCGCGTAATCTGGTCGCGGCGGCGAAAGTCGTGGTGGCGGACCACGGCGGTGCGTTCCCGCACGATGAGGCGACGCTGCGCACGCTGCCCGGCCTCGGTGCCTATACTGCGGCCGCGGTCGCGGCGATCGCCTTCGGGCAGCGCGCGGTCGTGGTCGACGCCAACGTCGAACGCGTCGTCGCGCGATTGTTCGCGATCGATACGCCGCTGCCGGGTGCGCGGGTGCCGATCCGCGCGGCTGCGGATCGGGTGACCCCCGATACCCGTGCCGGCGATTTCGCCCAGGCGATGATGGACCTCGGCTCTGCGATCTGCACGCCGAAGAAACCATCCTGCCTGCTCTGTCCGTTGCAGCATGATTGTGTTGCGGTGCGTCGGGGCGCACCCGAACGCCTGCCGGTGAAGGCCGCGAAGAAGCCGAAGCCGCAGCGGTACGGCACCATCTTCTGGCTACAGCGGGGCGATGACGTGCTATTGGTCCGCCGCCCCGACAAGGGCTTGCTCGGCGGCATGCGTGCGCTGCCGACCGGCCCATGGACCGATGCCTCGCCCGGCCTCGCCGACGCGCCCGCTGCGGCCGGCTGGGAATTGCGAAATGTGACGGTTTCGCACGGATTTACCCATTTCGACATCGAACTGTCGCTTGCCGTGGCGCTGACGGAAGCGCATCAATTCGGTGATGATGCCATGTGGTGGCCGATCGTGGATCTCGACCGCGCCGGATTGCCGACGCTGTTCGCAAAAGCCGCGTCGGCGGTGCTGAGGAGGGACGGATGAAGCGGGTGTACGGGATCGGCGGACTCGCACTGGTGGCGCTGGTCGCTGCCGCGGCGGTCAATGGGCAGGCAGTGCGACAGGATGCGCCTCGTTCTGCGGAGATCGTCTCGCAGGGTCTGCGGAAGTCCTTCCTGCCGACCACCCAGGCACTGTTCGACGGCTATGTTCGCGATGGCAAAATGCCCGGCATCGTCGCCGCGTTCGGCATCGGTGATCGTCCGACGCTGTTCGTATCCTCGGGCCGGCTCGCCACCGATCCTGCCGCGCCGCTGGCGACGCAGGACAGCCTGTGGCGCGTCTATTCGATGACCAAGCCGGTCACGGCGATGGCGGCGATGATCCTGATCGAACAGGGCAGGATCGGCCTCGACGATCCGGTGTCGAAATACATCCCGGCGTTCCGGTCGATGAAGGTCGCCACCGCGCCCGAAACCAGCCTCGCCAGCGTGCCGGCGAAGACGCCGATCACGATCCGCATGCTGCTGACCCACACCTCCGGCCTTACCTACAACATCATCGCCAAGGGTGCGCTGCTCAAGGAGTATGAGCGGCTCGGCATCCTGCCCGCCGCGGTCAATGCCGCGATCGAGCCGGGCATGCGCCGCGCCCGTCCGGCGACGCTCGCCGCCTTCGCCGATCAGGTCGCCAAGGCCCCGCTGATCGCGCAGCCCGGCACCGCGTGGAACTACTCGGTCGGCCTCGACGTGATGGGCCGCGTGATCGAGGTCGCCTCGGGCCAGCCGTTCGATACCTTCGTAAACACCCGCATCTTCGCGCCGCTTGGGATGACGTCGAGCTACTGGACCGTGCCGCAGTCCGAAGCGGGCCGGCTCGCGACCAACTATGCGTGGACGGGCGAACTGCTCGCCCCGCTCGATCCCGCCGCCACCTCGGTCTACCTGCGACCGCCCAGCTTCCCCTATGGCGGCGCCGGGCTGGTGATGTCCGCGCGCGATTACGACCGCTTCCTCCACATGCTCGCCGATGGCGGTAGCCTGGACGGCGTGCGGATCATGAAGCCCGAGACGGTGCGGCTCGCCATGTCGAACCTGCTGCCCGCCGGTGTCACGTTCGGCGGCGTCGGCGGCGCGACCGGCGGCGCCTCCGCCAACGCGATACCGATGGGCTTCGGTGCCGGCGGTTCGGTCTATCTCGCGGATGGACCGGGCGGCATGCCGTCGAAGGGGACCTATGGCTGGGGCGGCGCGGCCGGAACCGTCGCCTTCGTCGATCCCGTCAAGCGGGTCCGCGGCACGATCATGGTCAACTATTTCCCCGCCGATCGCTGGCCGGTGCGGCAGGAGGCGGTCCGCGCGCTCGCCACCGACCTGTCGCGGTTGCGGCGATGACCCTCGTCCCTGGCTTCACCGGCGGCCTGCTCGACCGGGCCGACGCGCTGCGCCACGATCCCGCCGCGCTGTCGGCGAAGCTCGACTGGCGCGCCCGACTGCTCAAACTCGACGGGCTGATGCCGCAGATCGAGGACGGACGGCTGGCGTGGACCAGCCTCGCCGACCTGCCCGACGATGCGGAGATCGTGCTGCTCGGCCTCGATGCGCAGGACCGTGCGCATGTCGCGGCGCTGCTGCCCGCGAGTGGGGAGGGGACGACACCGGCGATGCGCTCGCCCGCGCTGATGGCGGTGCTCGGCGCGCTGGAGGCGGGGGAGGCGGCAACCTATGCGGCGGCGCGCAGCCTGCTCGACTGGCATGCCCGCCACCGGTTCTGCGCCCGTTGCGGGTCGACCACCCACCTGTTCCGCGCCGGCTGGGGGCGGCAATGCGACGCCTGCTACACAGAGCATTTCCCGCGCGTCGATCCCGTCGTCATCATGATCGCCGAACACGATGGCCGCGCGCTGCTCGGCCGCGGCAAGGGCTGGCCGGAGGGGCGCTATTCCGCGCTCGCCGGCTTCCTGGAACCCGGCGAATCGATCGAGGAAGCGGTGGCGCGCGAGATCCACGAGGAAGCCGGCGTCCGCGTCACCGGCGTCCGCTATGTCTCCAGCCAGCCATGGCCGTTCCCGTCGTCGCTGATGATCGCCTGCATCGGCGAAGCGGAGGACGACGCGATCACACTCGACACCACCGAGCTCGAGGATGCGATGTGGGTGCCGCGCGACCTCGTTCGTGCGGTACTGGCGGGCGAACCGGGCCCGTTCGTCGCCCCGCCATCCTACGCGATCGCCCACACCCTGCTGACGGAATGGGCGCGGCGGGACGGCTGAGGATCACCGCATCGCGGCGATCAGATCGTCCAGCGGCACCGTCGCGAAGGTCGTCATGTCGTCCGCCAGCGCATAGGGCAGCAGCAGCGTCCGTCCCCGCACCAGCGCGCCGCAGGTGTAGACGACGTTGGGCACGTAACCGTCCCACGTCTCGCCGTCCGGCGCGATCAACGGTTCGGCCAGTCGCTTCAGCACCCTGGTCGGATCGTCCCGATCGAGCAGCGCCGCGCCGATGCAATAGCTGCGGACGATGCCGACGCCATGCGTGATGACCAGCCAGCCCTCGTCGATCTCGATCGGCGATCCGCAATTGCCGATCTGCACGAACTCCCACGGATATTCGGGCGTCATGATCCGCACCGGATCCTGCCATTCCAGCGGCGTGTCGCTGGTCCCGTACCACAGGTTCTCGTTGTCGTGCCGGAACAGCGCGGCGAACTTGCCGCCGATCCGCCGCGGGAACAGCGCCATGCCCTTGCCGGGCGCCACCGGCCCGTCGACCGGGTGCATGTGGAACAGCCGGAAATCGTCGGTCTGCAGCACCTCCTGCCGCGCCCCCTTGTCGCTGACCGCGGTGTAGCTGCCGATATAGGTCTGGTTGCCGTCGTCCTCGCGGAATTGCACCAGCCGCAGATCCTCGATTCCCCGGTTCTGCGATTCGATCACCGGGAACAGCACGGTTTCGGACGGCTCGCGCGATTCGCGACAGTTCAGCTGGATCAGCGCCTTCGCCCCGATCTGGCGGACGAGGTCGGGGTCGGGCTCCTCCAGCAATGGCGGCACGCCCTGCTGGCTTGGTGGATCGAGCACCAGCGTGTCGTCCCCCGGACCCCAGATACCGGTGCGGAACGTCACCGACGACAGATGCCCTTCGCCGATACCCCGCAATGACAGGACGAACCGGATCGCACCATCCGGGCACTCGTCCTGATCCGGATGCGGCACGATGCTGGGGTTGAACAGCGCCGCCGCCTCGAACGAATATTCCGCGCTGAAATAGCCGCCGATCAGCATCTTGCGCTTGTCGGACACGGTGGTGTCGAGCTTCAGCTGGGGCGCCACCTCGTCGAAGCGCCGCATCAGCAGCGCGGGCACCTCGCGGTGACGGACGCCGAGCCCTTCGATGATGATATCGACCAGTTGCTGGACCTCGTCGTCCGACATCGCCAGCGTCCGCTCGACGATCCGGTCGCCGCGCGGTTTGCCCTCGACGCGAAAGGGGTCGGGATCGCCGGGCAGGAACGGCCGGATCACCGTTCGCTTGGGATCGGGCAACAGGGTCGGATCGAGGTGGCGAACGAAGGAAGCGGCCAAGGTACAGTCTCCGGGGCGGACGGGCCGACCGGCCCGATGCATCGATCGTCAGACGCATGAACGTATCGGCGGGTCCGCCCCGATCCCTGATTTGCGTTAGGAAATATTGCCGACCGCGTCGCTCCGCATCCGCCCGTGGTCGAGCAATCGCCGACGTAAGGCGATCCTGGCGGCTCCGCGCCGGCCGCGCGCGGCATCGGCGATCGCCAGCCACGCCATCGCCTCGCCGACGCGCTGCGCCGGTTCCTGCACGATCCGTGGCAGCTCGGTGTCGTAGGGCGCGAAATAGCCCGGTTCGCCCTGCCATTCGATCAGCCGCGCCCGCGCCGCGTCGAGGCTCCAGCGGTCGAGATGGATACCCAGATCCGCAAGCGCGCGGGCGACCCGAAAGATCAGCCAATGGAGATGGCCGAGCATCGTGCGCGGATCGGCGAAGGCGCCGTCCTCCGCCGCAACCGCCTCGGCATGAATGCCCCACCCTTCGACGAAGCTGCCGGCATAGGTGATCCGCAGCGGATGCGGCGGTGCGATGCCCTCCAGCCCGAGCTGGATCATATGCCCGGGCAGCAATTCGTGCGCGACGACGCTGGGCAGCGTCCAGCTCGGCCGGCGGCCAAGCTGCTTCAGGTCGACGATATAGGCACCCGGCTGCGTCGGCGTCGGTACTGCGCGATAGCCGTTCCTGCCTGCCGCGATTTCCTCCGCGGACAGCGTGCGGACACCGACGTCGGTGCACCAGGCGGGAACCGGTCCGATCGTCGCCGGAACGCGGGCACGGGCGGCTTCCAGCATCCTCGTCATATCGGCGACGGCCGCAGCGGCGTCGGGGTACAGGAAGCGTTCGTCGCGCCACAGCCGGCTGTAGCGATCCCCGATACTGCCGCCGGTGATGCCGATCGTGGAGAACGCCGCTGCGGCACGGGCATGCAGGCCGTCCAGCTCGCGTGTCAGCCGCGCCTGTGCCGCCTGCGGCGTGACCGGCCCCAGCGGCCGGGCCAGCAGCAGCGCATAATGGTCCGCCGCGATCGGCCCGGCGTCCGCGAGCGGACGGTAGCCGCCCTTGGCGCCACGCGTCGCGGGGATGGCAGCCAGACGCTCGTCGATCGCCAGCCCGGCACGGGCCGTGACGAGGTCGAGCCGCTGCGACGCCGGCAATGTCCGTGCCTCGAATCCGGCGAGCCGCGAAAGCGCCTGCGCCGGCGGCGATCCCGCCGCCTCGTCCAGAGCAAGACGCAGGGTGTCGTCGGGGCTATGGTCGCCACCGCGATCGCGGACGCAGGCGGACAGCATCGTCGCACCCATCCCGACGATCACGGACCGCCGGTGCGGTCCAGTCGCAGCAGGCATATGCCCGTGCTTTTGCACCGGCGGCAGTCCGGGGTCGCAGGCGTTACGCTGCGTCATGCTGCCCGGCCCCGGCCCCGGTTTCGTGCGTTCACGGGAACACGAGGGCGCAATCGGCGGACGGTCGCCGTCCCGATACCGGGCATCACCGCCCCACCACAGGTACGGTGTTGTTCAGCCGCGTCACCTCCGGCGCGTCGCCCGCCAGTGCCACGCGGGCGGTTAGCCCGGTGGTGGCGCCCGGGGCCATCAGCTGGACCGTCACCGTCCGTGGCTTCAGGTCGTTCGGCGCCTCCATAGCCGGGATCGGTGCGGTCGCGACGACGCGGCCATCCGCCGCCACCAGCGTCGCGATACCCGTACCCGATGGCGTCGACCCCAGACCATGTACGGTCAGCGTCACGCGCCGTCCCCTCACCGTCACATCGTCCGATCCGATGCCGATATCCGGCCGCGTTTCGACCGGCGTCGTCGGCTGCATCAGCTTTGCCTCGATCACCGTCGTCGTGCGGGGGGCGAAGGTCACGTCCATTCCGACGCTGCGTTCCAGCGGCACCGTCGATTGCACACCCCCCGCAACCGGCGTCTTGCCTTCGTCCGTGCTGGTGCTCGTCCGCACCTGCCACGACCCTGCGGTGACGTTCCACGTCGTCATCGTCGCACGCTGGGGCACGTCGCTGGTGTTGTAGGCGATGACCCGGAACGCATCCCGTGTCGCGCCGGGAACCAGGATCGCGACCTGCTCCGCCGCGCCCGACGTCGCGAAGCGCCAGCTGACGGTATTGCCCGGCCAGGTCTGGTTACGGCGCAGCGCGATCCCGCCAAGTCGCTCGCGTTGCAGGATCTCGTTCGGCTGGTCGACCCGATCGGACCACCAATGGCCCTCGGTATACATATATTGGTGCTGCGCCTTGTCGGTCCATGCGTCCGCATGCAGCGTGGCCAGCGTCGCGGTGTCGCCGGTGGCGGTCCACGCGGTATATCGCGCGAACGGATCGTTGCCCGCCACCTTCGCGATCTTCGCGCGCAATGCCGTGCCCCCCGGCATCAGGTCGAATGCGTTCTCGTTGAATTCGGCCAGGCCACTGCCCGACTTGCCCACCCGCGCCATGATCGGGCGCAGATACGTGTCGTCGCCGGTGAAGCGCCACGCGGCCCACGCGCCCTGTAACGGCGTCGATACGCCGCCACCGTCGCCGACGCGCGTCGCGTCCGTGTCCCAGTTGATTTCGTTGGGATAACTCCAGGTCTCGTCGGCGGCTTGCTTGCCATGGGCCATCCAGCCGTCGATCACGCCGGTCACCAGCCCCCGCGCGGCCGGGCTGCCGTTGTAGAGGCCCAGCAGGATGGGGCCGTGCAGCACCGTGAAGCTGTACGGCTTCTGCCACGCGAACGCGCCCTCGCGGTACATCTTGCGGCCGCCGTACCAGTTGCTGGCGAAGTGCATATGGCCGGCGGGGTTCTTCAGGATCACACCCTGCAGCGCGCGGGTCGTCTCCATGATCCGCTCGACCGCCCTGGGTTCGCCCCAGTTGAGGTAGAGTCGCTGCGCGTCGGAGTTCAGCCCCTCCTCATAGGCATGCAGTTCGTCGGTGGTGATATAGCCGAGGCCGTTCACCCGCATGCCGTTCCTGAACACCGCGTCGGATACCGCGCGCAGCGAGGCGTTCACCTTGTCCGGCTCGACTCCCATCAGCGCGAGGCCGGGCCATTGCTGCGTCAAATCGGTGTCGTCGGAGATACCGCCGCCGAAATCGCCATAGGGCACCTGCCGATGATCGATCCACCACGTCACGAAATCGCGCGTGATCTTCAGGTCGTCGAGCTGTCGTGCCGCCCATTCCGGCACCCCCGCAGGCACCGGTGGCAGCGCGACCGGGGGCATATTCTCCGGTCGGTAGTTGATGTCCGCCCAATAAGCGCGGCCCTGCACGTGATCGGGATCGACGCGCAGCAGGTCGGAAATATCGGCGAAGACCCGCTGGTACAGCCCCGCGCGCTTCGAGGCGGTGTGTTCCTCGACCAGAAAACCCCAATTGTCGCGGACCTGATTGAAACGGTCCGCGACATGCTCCGCCTTCGCCTGATTGCGTGGCTTGAAGACGAGGCGAATCTTCGCCCCGTTCAGGCTCTGCGCGTCGAAGCTTTCCGCGCCCGAGGCGATCGTCAGGTACAGGCTGTCGTTGGAGAGGATGCGGTCGCGCAGGTCCAGCCACAGCGTCCGCGCCTCGCCGGGGCGGACCGATACCGACAGGTCGATCATCGCGCGGCCGGGCCAGATCGGATCGGCGATGCGGATGTTGAGCGGGATGGCCGCGCCTGTCGCACCCTCCAATGCGGGCAGGTCGATCGCGATCCCGTCCAGCCCGTCGTGGATGTTCTGCCAGCCGTAATCCCAAGCGCGCGCCAGCGGCTTGTCGGCATAGGCATCGCCGAAGCTCGCCGGGATCAGGACGTGGACGATCGGCTTGCCGGGCGCGCGCTGTACGGCCGCGCCGCCTGCTCCCGCCGCACCGGCCCCGACCGCGACCTTCATGCCCGACGACGGCATCGCCAGCACGGTCGCGCGCTCGTCGGCCGGGTAGCGGCCGGCGATAAAGGTGTTGAGCCCGTCGAGCACCGCCATCTTCGGTGAAGCGGCGGCATCGATCGTGTAACTCAGCTTGAAGCTGCCGGCAGGCTCGGGCGCAGCGCCGACGTCATAAGCCCAGATCTCCTGGATCGGCTGTTCCTGCATGACGTTGGTGAAGCTCAGCACGCCGCCGGTATGCGGCGTCACCGCATCGACGCTGCGCACGACGCCCTTGGCGCGGGTGGCGAGGCGGGTGCCGTTCCAGCTCAGCGTGCCGTAGGCCGCGCCCCGCAGCTCGACGCGGTTGAAGCTCTGCCCCTCCGGCACCGTCAGGTCGTAGCGCTTGCCGCCCTCGACATAGGTGTTCCAGTCGGGCAGCTCGAAATAATCGTCGCGGCCGGGCAGCTTCGACCGGTTGTAGACGCCGGGCCACGTCGTTTCGGCGATGCCGTCGACGCCCTTGTACATCCATTCCTTCAGGTCCTTGGCATCGGCGAACTCGATGCGGCGGACGCTGGTGACGGGATCGGCCAGGACCGGTGGCGCGCCTTTGTCCCAGCCGTAGCGGTGCAGCCAGGCGGTGCGCTGTGCGGCGGTGTCTACGGGCGGGCTTGCGGCAGGCTCCCGCTTGGCGGCGAGCGCGGCGACGTCCGTCGCGCCCAGCATGCGGTCGTAGACGCGGATCTCGTCGAGGTCGCTGCCGCGCATGAAGCTGTAGCGGCTCTGCACCTGATGCGGCGAGATGACGCGTCCCGCCATGCCGAACTGATCGAGCCCGGAATCGAGGTCGGATTTCTGGTCGAGTCGCGCGACTTCCTTGCCGTCGACGAACAGCCGGACGCCCGCCGTCTCGTCCCAGGCGAAGGCGATATGCTCCCATTGCTCGGGTGTGGGCGGGGTCGGGATGCGCCACGACACGCGCAGCCGCGACAGATTGGCATCGGTGACGAAGGCGTCGAAGCCGTGGCCGTTCCAGTCGATGCGCAGGAACGCCATGTCCCAGCTGGTGTGATCGGCGAACCCCGCACGGAAGATGACAAACGGCGCTTCGGTGACGGGATCGCGGGCGCGCCAGAAGAAGGCGAGCGTGCCGCGCTGCGCGACCATGTTGCCCGGCGCCTTCCACGCGACATAGCCCTCGTCCGCCCAGCGCGCCGCCCCGCCGATCGCGCCGTCCGGGGTGACGGTGACCGCGCTGCGGAAATTGGGGACGGGATCGCCGCCGGCCTTGTCCGCGGTCAGGTCCTTGTCGGCGGAGACGCGGAACAGCAGGCCGTCCTGCGCCACCGCCGGGGTGGCGAGCAGGGCGGCGGCGAGCGCGAGCGTGGAGGTGAGTTTCATGCAGCCTCTCCAAAGGCAGGCTGCCTTCACCCTTCCCACGGCTTCGCCGCGGGCCCCTTCCCTCTCCCGACGGGAGAGGGAGAGACGGCGTAGCCGGCGAAGGGTGAGGCCAGCGTTCTTGTTATGTCAGGTCAGGCGGCGTCCACCCGCGCCAGCCGCGGGCTGAGCAGGTGGATCACGATCACCGCGATCAGGTAGGTCGATCCGGCGACCGCGAAGATCGGCGTGTAGCTGCCCGTCGTCTCCAGGATGTACCCGGTGAACTTCGCCATCAGCATGCCGCCGATCGCGCCGACGGTGCCGCCTATGCCGATCACCGACCCCACCGCCGCGCGCGGGAACATGTCCGACGGCAGCGTGTAGAGGTTGGCCGAGAACGCCTGGTGCGCCGCGGTCGCCAGCCCGACGATCGCCACCGCCAGCCAGACGCTGCTGGCATATTGCGCGAAGAAGATCGGCATCACCAGGATCGCGCAGACCAGCATGGTCAGCTTGCGCGCCGCATTGGCGGTGAAGCCGCGCTTCATCAGCCGCGACGACGACCAGCCGCCCGCCACCGAACCGAGATCGGAGATCAGGTAGATCACGATCAGCGGCGGCCCGAAGCTCTTGAGGTCGAGGTTGTAGGTCTTGCCGAGGAAATCGGGCGTCCAGAACAGGAACAGCCACCAGATCGGATCGATCAGGAACTTGCCGAGCGCGAACGCCCAGGTCTCGCGATAGCGGATCAGCTTGCTCCACGCGATCGGCTTGACCGGATCGGCGGGGTCGCTCTCGATATAGGCGAGTTCGTCCGCCGAAAGCCGCGGCTGTTCGCGCGGGCGGCGATAGATGGCGATCCAGGCGAACAGCCAGATGAAGCTGAACAGGCCGGTGATGACGAACGCCATCCGCCAGCCGAGCCCCATGTCGATCACGATCCACGGCACCACCAGCGGAGTCACCACAGCGCCGATGTTCGCGCCGGCGTTGAACACGCCGGTCGCCAGCGCACGCTCCTTGGCGGGGAACCACTCGGTCACCGCCTTGATGCCGGCCGGGAAGTTGCCGCTTTCACCGATGCCGAGCAGCGCCCGGGCGAGGCTGAACTGGAAGGCGGTGTTGACGAAACCGCACAGGATGTGGCCCGCGGTCCAGATCACGAATGCGATCGAATAGCCGATCCGCGCGCCGACCACGTCGACGATCTTGCCGAAGCTGAGATACCCTAGCGCATAGGCGGCCTGGAACCAGAAGATCACGTCGGCATAGGTCGTTTCCGACCAGCCGAGATCCTTCGAGATCGTCGGCTTCAGTACCCCGATCATCTGCCGGTCGACATAGTTGATCGCGGTCGCCGCGAACAGCAATGCGCAGATCACCCAGCGGTAGCGGCCGATGGTGGAGGCGGCGGCGGCGATCTGTGCCTCGCTCTGCGCCCCCCCGAAACCCGTGCCCCCGGTGCCCGTAGCCTTTGTCGTCGCCATCATCTCTCTCCGGTAGCGAAGCCTCTTAGCGGGCTGTGATCGTGCAACTGACGGTGTAGCGGCCGTCGAAGCCGGCATCCACCCGGTCGCCGACCGCGACTTCATGGACTCCGGTCACCGCGCCGCTCGATATCCATTGGCCGGGCTGGAGCTGGATGCCACGCGCCGCCATATGTTCGAACAGGAAGCGGGCGGCGCCGATCGGCCCGTCCAGCATCGCCGCCGCGGTCGCCGCGCCGATCCGTTCCCCGTTGATGTCGAGCGTGACCGGCCATTGGTTGAGATCGATGTCGCGCCAGCCGGGGATGGCCGCGCCGATCACCAGTCCGTTGTTGTTGCCGAAATCGGAGATGGTGACGGTGGGGCCATGCGTGTTGATGCCGGGGAAGGGTGAACTCGCGATCTCGATCCCGACGTGGACCGCGTCGATCAGGTCGCGCGCTTCATCCATCGTATAGTGGGTCTTGGCGGGATCGGGGGCGGTGCCGATGCGGATCAGGAATTCCGCCTCCGCCGCGCCGAAACCGTCGGCGAAGATCGGCATCGCAAGATCGCCGTCGGTCGCGTCGAACACGGTATCGGCGAAGATCGGGCCGCTCAGCCGGTCGATGCCGTCGATCGCGGGGTTGATGCGCCCGACCTTCCAGCCGACGACCTCGCCCTCCGCCAGATCGAGCGCGGCATCCTGTACGCGATACGCCGTGGTGAGGTCGGCGGGGATCGCACCCGGATAATCAGGCAGGGCGTGGCCGTCGCGGCGTGCTTCGACGAAGGCGCGGGCAATGTCGTGAACGGATGCGGTATCGGTCTGTGGCATCGGATCGGGCTGTCCGCCCCCCTCTCATAATGTTCTGATCGTTGGTCGATGGGTATGGGAAACCGGTGTCAATGACAAGCGCCGGTTCAGCGCAGCAACATATCCCAACGCTTTTCGTGTGCCGCGCTTGCGGCCGCCTTGATAGCGGCGAGCAAAGGTGCATCGCCCGCGACCTGCGGCGGCAAGCCCAGTCCCGCTTCGGTAAGGCGGCGGACGAGCGCAACCGGATCGCCGTCCTGTGCCGCGGCCGCAAGCCGATCGCCGGCGGGGTCGGCGATCGTCATCCCGGCGCGGCTGCGCACGATCAGGAAGGCGACCCAGCCTCCCAGCGCCGCGACGACATGTGCGGGCATCCGCCCGGCGGCACGATTGGCGGCGAGCGTGTCGCCGAGGCGATACGGCAGCTTCTGCGACCCATCAATCGCGATCTGATCGAGTCGGTGGACGATCGCCGGGTTGCGGAAGCGGGCGAGCACGGCCTCGCGATACTCGTCGAGGTCGAAACCGGGGACCGCGGGTAGCATCGGGATGATGTCAGTGCGGATCATCGTATCGACGAAGCGCGCCAGATCGGCATCGGCCATCGCGTCCGCGACGCTGATATGGCCGCGCAGCAGGCCGAGATAGGCGAGCGTCGAATGCGCGCCGTTGAGGATGCGCAGCTTCGCCTTTTCATACGCGGCGACGTCGCTGGTGACGGTCGCGCCCGCGCTCGCCAGATCGGGGCCGAGCGGTACGCCGACATCCTGGATCACCCATTGCGTGAAGCGTTCGCGCTGCACGGCGGCGCGATCCTCCAGGCCGATGCCCTCGGCGACCTTGGCGTAGAGGTCGGCGTCGGAGGCGGGGGTGATCGAATCGACCATGGTCGAGGGCACCCGCACTTCCCCGGCGATCCAGTCGGCGAGGTCCGGATCGGTCGCACGGGCGAAGGCGACCAGCGCGGCGTGCAGCTTGGCGCCGTTGCTTGCGAGATTGTCGCACGGCAGCGGGATGAAGGGCCGCACGCCCGCCGACCGACGCGAGGCAAGACCTGCAACGATCCAGCCGACGACGCTCGCCGGGACTGCGGTGCCCGCCAGATCGTGGAGGATATCGGGATGCTCCATGTCGACCGTGCCGTCGCCGCTCAGGCAATAGCCCTTTTCGGTGACGGTGGTGGTGACCAGCCCGACCGCGGGGTCGGCAAGCAAGGCGCGCGTCTCGGCGGCGGCATCCGGCGCCAGGAAGCGGCGATGGGCGCCGATCACGCGCATGTCCGATTCGGCATCGCGGATTGCCAGCGTGTAGAGGCCGTCCTGCTGCTCCAGCGCCTCGACCGTGCCGCGCGAGCGCATCGACACGGCGGCGATTCCCCAACGTGGATCATGCTGGAGCACGGTGTCGACATAAGCGGCCTGGTGCGCGCGGTGGAACGCGCCGGGGCCGAAATGGACGATGCCGACGCTCGGCTCGGGCCGCCCGCGCGGACTTTGCATGGCAGGGGCAAGTTGGTCGAGCGTCGCGGCGGTCAATCGGTTCACAGCGTCACACCCCGTTTCCAGATCGCGATCTCGCGTTCGTCGTTGTTCTCGGCCGCGGTCGGCGCCCCCGATGCGATCGCGCAGATACGCTCCAGCAGCATCGCCTCCGCCGCCGCGAAGCCGCGGTCGAGCACGGCGCCCGCGTCGAAGTCGATCCAGCCAGGCTTGCGTGTCGCGAGATCGGAATTGGAGGCGATCTTGACCGTCGGCACCGGAAAGCCGAGCGGCGTGCCGCGGCCGGTGGTGAACAGGATCGCGGTCGCGCCCGCCGCCGCCAGTGCGGTCGACGACACCGCGTCGTTGCCCGGCGCCTCCAGCAGGGTCAGTCCATCGGCCCGGACCCGCTCACCGTAGTCGATGACGTCGGTGATGGTCGCGCGCCCCGCCTTTTGGACTGCGCCGAGCGATTTCTCCTCCAGCGTGGTGATGCCGCCGACGACGTTACCGGGGGAGGGATTCTCGCTGATGGGTTCACCGTGGTCGATGAAATATTGTCGGAACCCGTTGATGACGCCAACCATCCGGTCGAACACGTCGGTGCTGGCGGCGCGGTCCATCAGCATCTGTTCGGCGCCGAATATTTCCGGGATTTCGGTGAAGACGACGCGCCCGCCCGCTTCCGTCACGCGGTCGCTGATCTGGCCGACCAACGGATTGGCGGTGAGGCCCGACAGTCCGTCCGATCCGCCGCATTTGACGCCCAGCACCAGCCGATCGAGGCCGACCGTCTGCCGCGGCATCGCCGCCTGCTGCGCCAGTTCGGCGACCAATGCGCAGCCTTCCTCGACCTCGTCGGCGCTGAACTGCGCGGTGAGATAACGGATGGCGCCATGCCGTTCGGGCGGGATCGCGGCGAGCAACTCCTTGACCTGATTTTCCTCGCAGCCCAGCCCGACGAGCAGCACGCCGCCGGCATTGGGATGGCAGGCGAGGCTGGCGAGGATCGCGCGAACGCCGGCGAGGTCCTGCCCCAGCTGCGAACAGCCGTGGGGATGGGTGAAGGCGTGGACACCATCAACCTGGCCATCGACCTGCGCACCCGCCTGTTTCGCGATCCGTTCGGCGGTGCGGGCGACGCAGCCGACGGTGGGCAAGATCCAGATCTCGTTGCGGGTTCCGACCCGGCCGTCGGCACGGACGTAGCCCTGGAAGGTCGCGCCGGTCCGTGCCTCGGGCGTCGGCGACGCCTTGGGATCGTAGGTGTAGCTGCCGGTGCCGGACAGGCCGGTCGCCAGATTGTCGCTGTGGACATGCTCGCCCGGCGCGATCGCGCGGCGGGCGCGGCCGATCGGAAAGCCGTATTTGAGCACCGGCGCATTGGCGGCAATCGGCGACAGCGCGACCTTGTGGCCGCGGGGTATGTCGGCGGTCAGCCGCACGTCCGCGACGATATCGCCGGCGTGTGCGTCCTCCAGCAGCGTCGCCACGCTGTCGCCCGGGGCGATGGTCAGCGCCTTGGTCATGGATCCTCTCTCTCGCCGGGACACCGGTGTCTTTTTATCGCGCAGATAGTGTTCGGGTGCAAGGCGGGGCGGGCTGGCGGGGTTGCGATCGCGCGGCTATCGTGGCCGACATGCGCAAATCCGGTCAGCCCACCATCAACGACGTGGCCCGGATCGCGGGGGTTTCCAAGAAGACGGTCAGTCGCGTCATCAACCGGTCGCCGCTGCTCAACGACGATACCCGCAAGCGCGTCGAGACCGTAATCGCCGATCTGGGCTATATCCCCAACCCGCAGGCCCGCGCGCTCGCCCTGCGCCGCAACTTCCTGATCGGTCTGGTCCACGACAATCCCAACGCGCAGACGGTGATGAACGTCCAGCAGGGGATGCTGGAGGCGCTGCACGATACCGAGTTCGAAATGGTGGTGCGCCCGCTGGATCGGGGATCGGCGACGATGCTAGAGGATCTGCGCCATTTCCTCGAACGGCAGCGACTGTTCGGCGTGCTGCTGATGCCGCCGATCAGCGAGAATGACAGTGTCGCGAAGCTGTGCGACGATATCGGCTGCCGCTATGTCCGCATGGGATCGGCGGTGCTCGACGTGCCGACGCGGATGGTCGCCTCCAACGATCGCGAGGCCGTACGCGCGGCGACCGATTATCTGATCGCACAGGGCCACAAAAGGATCGGCTTCGTCGGCGGCCCGCACGGCTTCCGTTCGGCGCGCGAGCGCCGTGCGGGGTTCGAGGATGCGCTTGTCGCAGCCGGGATCGCCTTGCCGCGCAGCATGATAGCCGACGGCAATTACACGTTCGATTCGGGGCTGATCGCGGCGGAGCGCCTGCTAGACGTCATCCCGCGCCCGACCGCCATATTTTCCAGCAACGACGAGATGGCGGCGGGCGTCATCCACGCCGCCCGCCAACGCGGGCTGGAGATTCCGCGCGACCTGTCGATCATCGGCTTCGACGACACGCCGATTGCCGCGCATGTCTGGCCGCCGCTGACGACGGTACGCTGGCCGATCGCCTCTATGGCGCGCTCCGCCGCGCTTAAGTTGATCGCCGGCGAACAGGAAGGCGAGGCGGAGGTCGAGGAGCCTTCGCTGTTCCTCTCGACGCTGATCCGCCGGGGCTCGGTGGCGTCGCCGCCCGCGGCCGGTTGATATGGAATATGACCATGCCGCAGTCGTCGCGTGAATATCCGAACCGACGAAAGTGACGGCAATGGTTGCACGACAATCTGACACCGGTTACCAGATCGGTGATCGCGAAGACCGACGGAGAGGAAAACGGCTGTGACCCGGCGTCTCGAACTGCACCCCGACCGGCTGTTCCCTGCCGATCCGGCGACGCGCGACATCGCACGGACGCTGTACGCCGAGGTCGCCGACCTGCCGATCGTTAGCCCGCACGGCCATACCGATCCGACGTGGTTCGCGGAAAATGCGAACTGGACCGACGCGACGACGTTGCTCCTGGCGCCCGATCATTATCTCTACCGGATGCTCTATAGTCAGGGTGTCAACCTGGATGCGCTGGCGATCCCGCGTCGCGATGGCGTGCCGGCGACTGATACCCGTGCAGCGTGGCGCGTACTGGCGGATCATTACCATCTGTTCCGCGGCACGCCGTCCCGGATGTGGCTCGATCATGTGTTCAGCGAGGTATTCGGCCTTGATGTCGCTTTCGAACCCGCAACGGCCGACCTGTATTTCGATGCGATCGGCGAGAAGCTGGCGACCGAGGCGTTCCGCCCGCGCGCGCTGTTCGATCGCTTCCGCATCGATTTCCTCGCGACGACCGAGGGCGCACACGACAGCCTCGACGCGCATCAGCGTATTCGGGAGAGCGGCTGGAACGGCCGTGTCGTCACAACTTATCGCCCCGATGGCGTGATCGACGTCGAGCATGAGCAATTCGCCGGCGCGATGCGTCGCTTCGCCGAGCTGACCGGGGAGGACGTCTATAGCTGGCAGGGGTATCTGGCCGCGCATCGCAAGCGCCGTGCTGATTTCCGCGCCGCCGGCGCCACCGCAACCGACCACGGCCACCCGACTGCGGCGACCGCGAACCTGTCGACGCCCGAATGCGAGGCGCTGTTCGCGCGCATCAACGGCAGCGCCTGGACGCCTGCCGACGCCGAGCTGTTCCGCGCGCAGATGCTGACGGAAATGGCCGGCATGAGCGTCGAGGACGGGATGGTGATGCAGATCCACCCCGGCAGCGTGCGCAACCACAATGCCGGCCTGTTCGCCAGCCATGGCCGCGACAAGGGTGCGGACATCCCCGGCCGTACCGATTACGTCCATGGCCTGAAGCCGCTGCTCGACCGGTTCGGCACCTCGACTGACCTGTCGATCATCCTCTTCACGCTGGACGAGAGCGTCTACGCCCGCGAACTCGCGCCGCTCGCCGGGCATTATCCGTGCCTGAAGCTGGGACCGAGCTGGTGGTTCCACGATTCGCCGGAGGGCATGCGCCGCTTCCGCGAGATGACGACGGAAACCGCCGGCTTCTACAACACGGTCGGCTTCAACGACGACACGCGTGCCTTCCTGTCGATCCCCGCGCGGCACGACGTCGCGCGGCGGATCGACTGCGGCTATCTCGCCCGCCTCGTCGCCGAACACCGGCTGGAGGATTGGGAAGCGGCCGAACTGGCGCAGGAATTGACCAGCGGCCTCGTCCGCCGTGCCTATCGCATCGACGACGGTGCTGATACAGGCGTGGGAAGCCGTTCCACTATTTACGACAGCGTCGCCGCTTAAGGAGCCTTCATGTTCGACCGCACCTATTACGCCACCCATCCCGACATGATGGAGTGCGTCTCCAACGACGAACTGCGCGACCGCTATCTGATCCAGGGCCTGTTCCGCGCCGGTGAATGCGTGCTCAACTACACGCATGCCGATCGCTTCGTGATCGGCGGCGTCCATGTCGAGTCCGGCTCGGTCGCGCTGCCCGCGCAGGAAGAGCCGGCGTCGGCCAAGGGGCACCCGTTCCTTGAGCGTCGCGAGCTGGCGATCGTCAACGTCAGCAATGTCGAAGGCACCGTGACCGTCGACGGCGAGAGCTTCACGCTCGGCAACAAGGACTGCCTGTACGTCACGATGGGCGCGAAGGACGTCCAGTTCTCGGGCGACGGCGCGCGTTTCTATCTGGCGTCCTGCCCGGCGCACAAGGCGTTCCAGACGCGCAAGCTATCGATCGCAGACGCCAATGCGCTGGAGCGCGGTTCGCTGGAAGAATCCAACGAGCGCACGATCTTCCAGCTCGTCATCCCGGGCGTGTGCGACAGCGCACAGTTGGTGATGGGCCTGACCGTGCTGAAGCCGGGTTCGGTGTGGAACACCATGCCGCCGCACATTCATGAGCGTCGTAGTGAGATCTATTTTTACTTCGAGCTGGACGGCCCGAACGATCGCGTCATGCACTTCATGGGCGAAGGCGAAGCGATGCGACACATCGTCGTCGCCAACGAGGAATCGGTGATCTCGCCGCCGTGGTCGATCCATATGGGTTCGGGCACCAAGGCCTATGCCTTCATCTGGGCGATGGCGGGCGAGAACCAGGATTATACCGACATGAACGTGCTGGATATCTGCCAGCTGGCGTAACGCCGCTTAGCTCCCCTCCCTTCAAGGGAGGGGTTGGGGGTGGGTGGCGTGCTCGCGCTATTGTGACGCGGGCACTTTGGGCCGCCGTACCGCCGGACTGAACCCACCCCCATCACCGGGTGGATCATGCCCCCGGCATGATCCAGAAATGCCCGGGGGGCATTTCGACCCGAGTGATCCTCCCTCAAGAGGGAGGGGAGGAGAAGATTAGAATGAATCCCTTCGACCTTTCAGGCAAAGTCGCTGTCGTCACCGGTGCCAACACCGGCATCGGGCAGGCGATCGCCGTCGCCCTCGCCAACGCCGGCGCCGATGTCGCCTGCGTCGGCCGCACGCCCGCCGAAGACACCGTCGCGCGCATCCGCGACCTCGGGCGGAAGGCGGAGATCGTGTCCGCCGACCTGTCGTCGATCGAACCGGTCGGCCGCGTCGTCGACGAGACCGTCAGCAAGCTCGGCGGGCTCGACATCCTCGTCAACAACGCCGGCATCATCCGCCGCGCCGATGCGGTCGACTTCACCGAAGAGGATTGGGACGCGGTCGTCGACACCAACCTGAAATCGGTGTTCTTCCTGTGCCAGGCTGCGGGCAGGCACATGATCGCCAACGGTGGCGGCAAGATCATCAATATCGCGTCGATGCTGACGTTTCAGGGCGGCATCCGCGTGCCGAGCTATACCGCGTCGAAGAGCGGGATCGGCGGCCTGACCAAGCTGCTCGCCAACGAATGGGCGAGCAAGAGCATCAACGTCAACGCGATCGCGCCGGGCTATATCGCCACCAACAACACCGCCGCGTTGCAGGCGGACGAGGCGCGCAACAAGTCGATCCTCGACCGCATTCCGGCGGGCAAGTGGGGCGATGCGGACGACCTCGGCGGTGCGGCGGTGTTCCTGGCGAGCCGTGCGGCGGATTACGTACAGGGGCATATCCTTGCCGTCGACGGTGGTTGGCTGGCGCGTTGATAGAATAGCAACTGGCCTCACCCTTCCCACTCGGCTGCGCCGAGCGGGGCCCTTCCCTCTCCCATCGGGAGAGGGAGAGACGCCGAAGGCGGCGATGGGTGAGGGCAGGACATAAGGGAGAGAGACGTGGCCAAGTTCCTGGCGTTCGGCGAGATCATGTTGCGGTTGTCGCCGCCGGGGCGTGAGCTGCTGCTCCAGACTCCCAAGTTCGACGTGTGGGTCGCCGGGGCGGAGGCGAACGTCGCCACCGCACTCGCCAAACTGGGCCATGACGTCGGTTTTGCCAGCATGGTGCCCGATAACGACCTCGGTCGTTCGGCGATCTCCACGCTCCGCGGCCACGGCGTCGATACCGCCGCGATCCAGCTCGGCGGCGATCGCATGGGGCTGTATTTCGTCACGTCCGGCGCCGGCATGCGCGCTACCGAAGTCATCTACGACCGCGCGCACTCCTCGTTCGCCAACGCACCGGTGGACGCATGGGATTGGGACACGCTGTTCGACGGCGTCGACTGGTTCCATCTGTCCGGCATCACCCCGGCGCTCGGTCCGGTGCCGGCGGAGAGCGCGATCGCCGCGGTCAAGGCCGCCGCCGCCCGCGATATTCCGATCTCGTTCGACGGCAATTACCGCGCGAAACTGTGGGAGCGCTGGGACAGCAACCCTCGCGCGCTGCTGATGCAATTGGTGGAACACGCCGATCTGATGTTCGGCAATCACCGCGACATCGCGCTGCTGCTCGACAAGGATTTCGGCGGCCATGATGGCGAGGACCGCCGCCGCGACGCCGCGGACGCCGCCTTCGCCGCTTTCCCCAAGCTGAAGACGATCGCCTCGACCGCGCGTCATGTCGAGAACGTCGACCTGCACCGCGTCTCCGCCCGCATCGACACGCGTGACGGTCATGCGCAGACCGAGGAGGTCGTGCTCGCCGGCATCGTCGACCGGATCGGCGGCGGCGACGCCTTCGCCAGCGGCGTGCTCCACGCGCTTCGCACCGGTGGTGATATCGGCGCGGCGGCGGCGACGGGCCTTGCGCTCACTGCGCTCAAGCATTCGCTGCCGGGCGATGCCTCGCTGTTCCGGCAGGCGGATATCGACGCCTATCTCGCGGGTGGGCTGGATGTCCGGCGCTAGCCGGAACGGGGATGGCCTGAGCCGCCGCGCCGCGATCGGGGCGGGTGCGGCGACGCTGCTCGCCACCGGAGCGCGCGGACAGGCACCCGCCGCGGTGCGCGCGCCCGCCGGCGATTTCGTCGGCACGATCGAGGGCGGCGTTCACGCGTTCCGCGGTATCCGCTACGGTCGGGCGGAGCGTTTTCGCGCGCCGGTGCCGGTCGCGCAGCCCGGGCAGATCGTGCGTGCGCAGGCCTATGGCCCGGTCTGCCCGCAAAAGGGATCGTACGGCCCGCAATCCGAAGACTGCCTGTTCCTCAATATCTGGAGCGCCGACCCGCGCCGGAGCGGGAACAAGCCGGTAATGCTCTACATCCACGGCGGCGCCTATTCGAACGGCAGCGTCACCGATCCGCTCAACGACGGGCAGGCGCTGGCGGCGCGCGGCGACGTGGTCGTGGTGACGGTCAATCACCGGCTCAACGCGTTCGGCTATCTGTATCTCGCGCGGCTCGACCCGCGTTTTCCCGACAGCGGCAATGCGGGGCAGCTCGACCTGATCCTCGCGCTCCGATGGGTGCGCGACAACATCGCGGCATTCGGCGGCGATCCGAACCGGGTCATGGTGTTCGGCCAATCGGGCGGCGGTGCCAAGATCGCGACGATGATGGCCATGCCGGCGGCGAAGGGGCTGTTCCACCGCGCTGCGACGATGAGCGGGCAACAGGTCACCGCGTCCGGCCCGCTGAACGCCACCGCGCGGGCGAAGGCGTATCTGGCGAAGCTGGGCGGAGATGTGACGACGCTGCCGACCGGAAAACTGGTCGAGGCGCTCGAAGCGATCGACCCGATCCTCGGTGGCGGGGTCTATTTCGGGCCGGTGCTCGATATGACGTGGCTCACCCGCCATCCGTTCTGGCCCGATGCCGCGCCGCAGGGGCTGCGCATCCCGATGATCCTCGGCAACACCCATGACGAGACGCGGGCGTTCATCGGCCTGAATTCGGCGAAGGTGCAGGGGCTTACGTGGGACAATGTCGCCGAACGTATGGCGCCCGAACTGCGTATCGACATCCTGCCCGAATGGGTCGTCGCGCAATATCGCGCGCACTTTCCGACATGGAGCCCGCTCGACGTCTTCTACGGTGCGACCACCGCCGGGCGTAGCTGGCGCGGGCAGGTGATCGAGGCGGAGGAGCGCGCAAGGGCCGACGCCCCCGGTTTCGTCTATCAGGTCGACTATGGATCGCGCGTCGAGCCGCGGCGCGGTGCGTTCCACACGATGGACATCCCGCTGGTGTTCGGCACGCTGGGCGCCAGGGGTTCCGAAACGGGCACCGGAGCGGATGCGCAGTCGGCGAGCAAGGCGATGCAGGACAGCTTCGTCGCTTTCGCGCGGACGGGCGATCCCAACCACGCCGGCCTGCCGCGCTGGCCAAAATACGGCCTGGATACGCGCGCGACGATGATCTTCGACGCGCGCGCGCGGGTGGAGAACGACCCGCGCGGCTGGGAACGCGAACTGTTCGCCCGCGTGCCGTACATCCAGCCGGGAACGTAAGAGCCCTCCTCTTCAGGGGATGGGTTGCGGTGGAGGAGACGCCAAGCGCCGGTTCCGGTGAGACGTCCCCCAACCCGGCATCAGGCCGATCAGGCTTCCCGCTTGATCCAAGCCGCACGGGACGCGGTTTACCTGACGGTCCTCAAGGGAAAGGCCTGGTCACGCCGCTGTCATCCGGCGCGATGCGGCGATGCTGCTCCACGCGTACAATCCGCACCCGAGCCAGATCAGCGCGAAGGTCGCCAGTTGTGCCGGGCGGACGGGCTCGCGATACAGCAGCACCGCCTCGAGAAATTGCAAGGTCGGCGCGATGAACTGAAGAAGCCCCATCGTCGTATAGCGAAGCCGCTTCGCGCCCGCCGCGAACATCAGCAACGGCGCCGCGGTGACCGGGCCGGCGAGGATCAGCAGCAGGTCCATCGTGCCGTCGCGACCGAATTCGGCCGAGCCGGTGCTGCTGGCGTACAGCAGCACGGCCAGTGCGACCGGGGCGAGGATCGCCGTTTCGATCGTCAGTCCGCCGAGCGCGTCGATCGCCGCTATCTTGCGGATCAGGCCGTAGAAGCCGAAACTCAGCGCGAGGGCGAGCGAGATCCAGATCGCACCACCGCCGCTGACCGCCAGCAATACGACGCCGACCCCCGCTAAGCCGATAGCGCCGCCCTGTAGCCGGTCGAGCCGTTCGCCGAGCAGCAGCATGCCGAGCGCGACGTTGATGAGCGGGTTGATGAAATAGCCGAGGCTCGCCTCGACCAGATGCGCGTTGGCGATCGCCCAGATGTAGACGAACCAGTTCACCGCGATCAACGCCGCACTGCCGGTCAGCATCAGCAATACGCGGCCGCGCGCCACGGCAAGCAGCGGCCGCAGGCGTTTCGTCGCGAGGATCACCGCCGCCAGCAGCAACAGCGACCAGAGTATGCGGTGCGACAGCACCTGCAACGGCGGCACGTCCTTCAGCAGGTGTAGATAGAGCGGCAGCACGCCCCACAGCGTGTAGGCGCCGATGCCGTAGAACAGCCCGGCGCGCGGATGAGCGGTATCGACCATCCCCGCGCTGTGACGGGTTGCGTGTTGCGGCGCAACACGTCGGGTCGTCTGGCGGTGGCGGTGGCGGTGGCGGTGGCGGTGGCGGTGGCGGGGCGGGGCGGGGCGACGAACGGTCGGCGTCGCCCGCAAACCCGGTCAGTCGGCCGCCTTCACCACCGGATAGCTGACGATCAGCGTCAGCGGCGTCTTGCCGACCTGACGGATACCCACCGTCGCGCCGGAATACAGATACGCCGCCATACCGGGCTTCAGCGCCCTGGTATCCTTGCCGGACGACACGATCCCCTCTCCCGACAGGACGTAATAGACCTCGTCGTGCGCCAGCGGGTGCAGGCCGATCGCGGCGCCGACGTGGAGCACCCGCTTGCGGAATTCCATCGTCCGACCGGGCACCGCGTCGCTGATTCGGTAGGCGGTGCTCATCCCGATCTTGCCGTGCGGCGTCGGTTCGTCGCGTTTGACCGCCGCCTCGTCGACCACGACCATCGGCCGTTCGACAGGCGTGGTGGCGGGTGCGGGGCCGGCTTGCAGGGCTGCCAGCACGGCGGTGGCGAGGATCATTGTCATTACCGTCTCCATCTTTGCGCTTTGCGGGATGTTGACACGCGCCCGTCTGCGCAGCATGTTTGTGACACCGGTTACCTATGCAAGGCAAGGGATCGGTGACGCGACCATCAACAGATGGCCGTCCTGGGGAGGATGGGCAGGTAAGTGACTGCCACGGCACCATACTCCCCGACGACATGACGACGAGGACCGATCGGTCGGCGTCAACGAGGAACGATGGCCGCGTATGGCCGCATGGGGAGTGATTGCAATGACTGGACGTTCGACTTTTGCCCGCCACGGCGTGTCGACCGGCGCGCTGGTGCTCGGCATGCTGTTGCCGGCCGCCGCCTTTGCGCAGGCCGCCACCATTCCGGCGACGCCGGCGCAGCCCGGCAGCCCGCCGCACACCGATCCGGCTCCGGCGCAGACCGCGGTCGTCCCCGCCGGCGGTGCGGAGGATAGCGGAGCGGACGTCCAGCCGCAGACCACCGCACCCGACGGCGCCGAGAGTGGCGCGGACATCGTCGTCACCGGCTTCCGTCGCAGCCTCGACGCCGCACTCAACGTGAAGCGCGATTCGGTATCGTCGGTCGACGCGATCGTCGCGGAGGATATCGCGAAGTTCCCCGACCAGAACCTCGCCGAATCACTGCAGCGCATCCCGGGCATCTCGATCCAGCGCGACGCCGGCGAAGGCCGTGCGATCACCGTCCGCGGCCTCGGCGCGCAATTCACCCGCGTCCGCGTCAACGGGCTGGAGACGGTCGCGACCTCGACCGACGGCGCCTCGTCGAATCGCGACCGCGCGTTCGATTTCAACGTCTTCGCATCCGAGCTGTTCAACTCGATCGTCGTCCACAAGACGGCGGAGGCCAGTCTCGACGAAGGGTCGCTGGGCGCGGTCGTCGACCTCAACACCGGCAATCCGCTCGGCGGCAAGACCGGCTTCACCGGCGTGCTGTCCGCGCAGGCGAGCTATAACGACCTCAGCGAGAACACACGGCCCCGCCTTGCCGGGCTGGTATCGTACAAGTCGCCCGACGGCACGTTCGGCGCGGCGGTGTCGGCGGCCTATCAGAAGACCGACAATCTCGAACTCGGCAACAATACCGTCCGGTGGGCGCAGGCGCGGTTCGATTCGGTCAACGGCACGCCGTGCTTCTACAACAGCAACACCGGGACGACACCGATGGCAAACGCTGGCGGCTTCTATCGCCCCGGCACCGCCTGCGACACCGCCGCGCTCGCCTTTCATCCCCGCATCCCGCGCTACGGCGAGGTCTTCCACGGCCGCGAGCGGCTCGGCGTGACCGGTAGCGTGCAATGGGCGCCGAGCGACGCGACCAAGGTGTCGATCGACGGCCTGTATTCGCGCTTCAAGGAAAAGCGCGAAGAGAAATGGGCGGAGGTGCTGCTGCGCTCCAACGAACGTTCGATCGACCTGATCAACCCGGTCTACGACGCGAACAAGAACCTGGTGTCCGGCACGCTCAACGATGCCTGGGTGCGGACCGAACATTACCTGCGCCGCTCGCAGACCGAATTCTATCAGCTCGGCGGCAGCTGGGATCAGGACGTGACGGACCGGTTCCGCTTCACCGTTCTGGGCGGCTTCTCGAAGTCCGAGGCGGATATCCCGGTCGAGACGACGGTCGTGTTCGACGATCGCGACGCGCAGGGCTACAAGTTCGATTATACCGACAGCCGCACGCCGCTGCTCGCCTTCGGCACCAGCGTGACCGAGCCGGCGAATTTCCAGCTGGCCGAGATCCGTGATCGGCCGTCGACCGTCACCAACAAGTTCCGCACCGCGCAGCTGCGTACCGAATGGGACGTTGCGGACGGCTATCAGCTGAAGCTGGGCGGGGTGTACCGGCGCTTCGATTTCGACAGCATCTCGTTCCAGCGCGACACAGCGGTGTGCGGCAACGGCGGGCGCGATCTGGTGCTCGGCACGATCACCTGTTCGGCGAGCAGCGCGTTCGGTCCGAGCGCGGTATACGGCTTCCAGGTCACCCCGGCGCTGAGCGAGCTGTTCACGCTCGGCAACGCCGGCCAGCCGTCGGGAACGACGACGCAGTGGCTCGTTCCCAACCTCGACGCGGCGACGAGCTACACCAACCTCTACGGTCGTACCCCGACGCTGGTGGTCGGCGACAATCGCAGCGTCACCGAAGAGGTGACCGGCGGCTATTTCCAGGTCGACGCCAAGGGCGACCTCGCCGGCCTGCGCTATGCGCTGAACGCTGGCGTTCGCTATGCGCACACCGCGCAAAGCTCGACCGGGATCAATTCGGGCGCGGTCGTGACGGTCGATCGCGATTACGACGACTGGCTGCCCGCGATCAACGTCGCGTTCTTCCCGACCGACACGATCATCCTGCGTGCCTCGGCCGCCAAGGTGATGACGCGGCCGACATTGGGCAATCTGACGCCCGGCGGGTCAGCGGACGGCTTCAACTATCGCGTATCGTTCGGCAATCCGCAGCTCCAGCCGTTCCGTGCGGCGGCGTATGACATCGCGGCGGAATGGTATTTCGCACCGCAGTCGATCCTGTCGGTCGCGCTGTTCAAGAAGAACGTCGAAAGCTTCCCGGTGTCGTCGGCGATCACCAACGCGACCTTCACCTCGACCGGACTGCCGGCGTCGGTGCTCGGCGCGTCGTCGCCCGCGGCACTCAATCCTGCGTTGCAGGCAGAGCCGATCTGGACGATCACCACAACGGTCAACGGCACCGGCGCCTCGCTGAAGGGGGCGGAGATCGCGTTGCAGGCGACGTTCAGCTTCCTGCCCGGCTTCCTCAAGAACTTCGGCGTGCTCGCCAATGCGACCTTCGTCGATTCGAGCGCGAACTACACCGTGCAGGGTCCAGTCGTCTCGGCCTGCTTTCCCGGCGCAACACCGGCGGCGGCCTGCGCCTACGGTCCGCTGGTCAACGCCAATCGCAATGCGACGCTGTTCGGCCTGTCCAAGCAGCAGTATAACGGCACGCTCTATTATGAGGATGCGAAGTTCTCGGCGCGTGGCTCGATCAGCTATCGCGGGCCGTACATCGATGCCAACAGCGGCACCGGCAACATCTTCGAGGGCTATAACAAGACGATCAACGTCGATGCCTCGTTGCGGTACAAGCTGACCCCGAACGTCGAGGTGTCGCTGGAAGGGACCAACCTGACCGACCAGTATCGCGATCGCTACACCGACATCGACGCCAACCGGAACTACGAATACAACCATTTCGGCCGCACGTTCCTGGCCGGCGCGCGCTTCAAGATGTGAGGTGGGTATGATCGATCGTCGACAGGCCCTGATCGGAACCTTCGCCGCCGGCGTGGCGACGGCGGCTGGCGCGCAGACCGCATCGCCGCGGGTGAAGGACGCGGCGATTCCGGGTTTGCCCGACCCGACCGAGACGATCGATCTGTGGCCGGCCGGTGCGCCGGGCATGCCCAAGGTGCCGCCGGTCGAGATCGTCGACGAACGCAGCACCGACGGGCAACTGCCCGATCGCGCCGTCCGCGGGATCGTGCGCCCGCGCATGGTCGTGTTCCGGCCGGCGATCCCCAACGGATCGGCGCTGCTGGTGACGCCCGGCGGCGGCTATGCCCGGGTCGTCGTCGATAAGGAAGGATATGAGGTCGCGCGCTGGCTGTCGGCGCGAGGCTGGACGGTGTTCGTGCTGTTCTACCGCTTGCCCGGTGACGGCTGGGCGGCGGGCCCCGATGTCGCGCTGTCCGATGCGCAGCGGGCGATGCGGCTGATCCGGTCGCGCGCGCGCGATTACGGCATCATGCCCGACCGGGTCGGCGCGATGGGATTTTCGGCGGGCGGGCACGTCTGTTGCGATCTCGCCACCCGCCATGCCACGCCGACCTACACGGCCGTGGACCAAGCCGACCGGTGGAGCGCGCGTCCCGATATCGCGGCGCCGATCTATGCCGTGCAGGCGATGACGCAGCCGCTGGCGCACGCCGGATCGCGGGCCCTGCTGATCGGTGAGGCTGCTTCACCCGCGCTGGAGGCGGCGCACACCCCGGCCAACCACGTCACCGCGCAGACGCCGCCCTGTTTCCTTGCCCATGCCGAGGACGACGCGACCGTAGACGTCGGCAACACGCTGGCGTTTCGCGCCGCCCTGAAGACGGCGGGCGTACCGGTCGAAACGCATCTGTTCACCCACGGCGGCCACGGTTTCGGCCTTCGCCGCACCGCCGGCAAGCCGGTCGAGGCGTGGCTCGGCCTGTTCCACGCCTGGGCGCAGAGCCGGGGTCTGGGTTGAGCCGAGCTTTTCGCCGGCGGTTGGGCGGTATAAGGCGCGCGCGATGACCAGCGGCGCGCTTCAGGATCTGTTCCTTTCCACTCTGGTGCGGAAGGCAGGCGGCAATCGCCGCCGCTGGCGCCTCGTCCTCGGCGACATGAAGGTCTATGCCGTCGCCACCCATCCCCATTGCAACTGGTCGGTGACGCCGACCGGATCGGCGGCCGAGAACGATATCGTCGAACGGATCGCCGACGATCTGCGCGTGACCCACCCGATCGTCAGCCACGGCTGAGCCGAGCCGAGCCGCGCCGCGCCTCAGCGCTTCTCTGCGCTCAGGCGGGACATCAGGATCGCCGCGCGCTTCGCCTGGCGGCGGATCGTCGACAGGTCCACCACCTCGTCCGGCGTATGATCGCCGCGGCTGGCGGTACCCAGCCCGACCAGTCCGTCGACATCCGCAGCCACCCACGAAATGTCGCCCGCGCCGCGCTTCAACGGATCGAGCGGCGGCATCGTCGGCAGCCCCAGATCGCGGTTCACGACGTTCAGCCGGGCGAGCAGCGCCTGGTTCCCCGCGGTCGGCGCCATTGCCGGATAGCCGCTCTTGAAACTGATCGACGCATCGGTACCGGGCGCATGCCGCGCAACGATCGCCGTCATTTTCGTCCGCACGCGCTGCGTCTGATCCTCGCTCAACGTCCGGAAATCGCCGCTCGCGACCGCTTGCGCGGGGATGATGTTACTCTTGCCTTGCGCACTCGCCTTCGATCCGCTCGCGTCGATCGCGGCGGTGACGCCGCTGGCGAGCAGGCCGACGTTGAAGGTCAGATTGGCCTCGGGCAGTTCGGTGCGAAACGCCGCGACGATGCGTGCGATCTCGTTGGCCGCGCCATCGCCGAACGCCTCGCTGAAGATGCGCGAGCTGTGGCCGCTCTTGCCAGTTATGGTCAGCGTCCAGTCGTTGACGGACCGGCGGGCGATCGAGCCCATGTCGCGGCCCTCCTCGATCGCCAGCCCCTCGAAATCGAGTGCGACGTCGGCGCGTTTGCCGGCCGCGATCAGGTCGGCGCGCGCCACCGCGATCGGATCGCCCGAATCCTCTTCGTCCCCGGTCAGCACGATCTCGATATTCGCGTTCCGGAGCGTGCCGGCGGCCTGCATTGCGCGCAGCGCGGACAGCATCACCACCATGCCGCCCTTGTCGTCGCCGGCGCCGGGGCCGCTCGCCTCCTCGCCCTTGCGGACGAAGCGCTGGAACGGCGAATCCGCCTCGAACACGGTATCGAGATGGCCGATCAGCAGCAGCCGTCGGGTGCCGGGCGCGCCGCCATGCGTCGCGATGATGTGGCCCGCGCGGCCGGTCTGCGGCAGCGGCTTCCACGTCACGTTGAAGCCCAGCCCGCGCAGTTCCTCCGCCATCATCGCGCCGACCTTCGTAACGCCGGGCAGGTTCATCGTGCCGCTGTTCTGATTGACCAGCCGCTCCAGCAGCGTAACCGAACGTTCGTATTCGGCATCGACCGTCGCGGCCATCCGCGCCTCCGCCGAAGACAGGCGTGGTGCGGGATCGGCGGCGGCGGGGCTGGCCGCGAGCAGCAGCGGCAGGAACAGCGTCAGCATCACGACGCGACCCTCGCCGCCATCAGCGACAGGGTCGCGGTCTTGCTGCCGGTGAGCTGGACCTGATAACGACCGGGGGCGAGATCGAAATCGACCATCTTGCGGATCGGCGAGCAGGCGGGACCATGGCCGTGCGTAGCGGACGCGACGATGCGGTCGCCCGCGACCACGTCGATCCACGCGCCGCTTCCGAGCGCGATCCGGTAGCGGCCCCGCGTTGCGACCGAGAGCGTGAAGACACCGCCGAAGCCCGCAGGCGTGCCGGCTTTCCCGGAGGCCTGCGCCAGACGCAAGGTCGACGTGGCGACCAGCGTCGCGCGGACGCCACTACCGATCGGCAGCGCTGGTGCGTCTCCGGCGGACACGCCGGCGGCGAGCGGGACGGATCGCGCCCAGCCGGACAGGCCGGCAGGCAGGACCGTCGATCCCGACGGGCAGGATGCGGTCGGCGATGCGGCGGGAACGGCGACCTGTACGGCGGCCGCCATCATCGCGCCCCAAAAGATCGATAGCATTCGCACCATCCTCCATATCGTTCGAGGACGAGGATAGCAGGGGCGTCCGTCGTGTCACGGCCCGATCCGCGCGAGCCACGATCAGGCGTCGAGAGCAGAAACACCTTCTTACGCGCTAAAAATCCCAACCCAGATTGATTTGTCCGACCAGTTGGGCCTAAACGGGAATATCCGGAATGGACGTTACAATCGCCGGCCGGATCAAAGGGGAGCGGTGAAACGGTGATGATCGGGACAAAAGTCATGAACGCCGACGTGCACGACCATGTTTGCGTGTTGCTGCTGGATACACTCGATCTGCTGGACGAGCAGGGGGCAACGATGGCCGCAATCCACGTCAGTCACGCGCTCGAGGTGCTGGGGTGTGCGGTTACCGATCCTGCGGATCGGCCCGCTGCAGCGGTATAGCGGCAATTTCCGTCAGCCATGCACGGATCGTCGAGCGGCCGGTCTGGCTCAACGCCAGCATCGTCACACGCCGGTCGCTGACATCGTCGCTGCCAAGCACCAGACCCCGGTCCTGCAACAGCTTGATCCAGCGTAACGCGGTGGTGCGCGGAACGCCGGCGGCGGCGCAGCAGGCATTGGTGGTGACCGTGGCACCGTTCAGCCCCTCGGCGAACAGGAACAGCATGATGTCCAGTCCGGGATTGGCGAACAGGGATGCTTCCAGATGATCGGCGAGCTTGCGGCGCGCTCCGGTGATGCTGCACGCGAGCGTCGCAAGCGCGTCGTCACCGGCCTGAAAACCGGTCGCGTCGATCGGCATCGGTGAACCGGCAAATCGGCTGACACCGGTTTCCCGATCGACGGAGGCAGAGACATCCTGTTCGCGCAATATGGCATCCATCGTGATCGTCGCCTCCTTTACCGCAGCACGGCATAGCCGGAGACGATCCGAAATCAACCCGTGTCAACGTTGTCGAGGTCGACGGGCAGCCCCTCGCGGCGATAACGGTCGAGCGATTCCGACAGGCTGAGGCCCAGATCTTCCAGTGTCACCGTCTCGAGCCGCCGATCGATCGGATCGGTGGAGCGGAGCACGTCGGCGATCGCCAGCTGCGCCTGGGTGATCCGGTCGATCACCTGCAGGCTGTGCATATGCCGGCGCAGCGTTTCGCTGTCGCTCGCAAGGTCGAACGCCAGTTCGGCGAGCAGGCCGGTGAGACCGACCAGCTCATCCGCCAGTGCATAGGCCATGGCGGGCTCCATGCCGTCGAGCGACGGGTCCGCCCCAGGGACGGGAATGGCGCGGATGATCGATTGATGGATCATTTGCCACACAATTTCAGGATCGTGCCGGCCAGCTGGTCCGCCGGCACCGCCTGCGTCGCGATCCGCCGCGACATCACGAAGCCGTCGGCGCGCCGTTCCACCGGCACGATGCCGTAGCTTCCCCCCGCCTGCAGCGCGCGGACGCCGGCATCGCCATCCTCGCCGTCGGCCCCGAGCAACAGCCCGACCGCTTCGGCGCCGGCAGCCTTGGCGATCGAGGCGAACAGGATCGAGATCGACGGACGCTCGCCCGCCACGGGATCGCGCGGCAGCATGCGGAGCCGCCCGTTCGGCCAGCCGTCGACGACGACATGATGCTCGCCCGGCGGCGCGAGGTAGATCGTACCCTGTTCGATCGCCATGCCATCCTCGGCCAGCACGATCCGCGGCGCGATCTCGGCGGCCATCGTATCGATCATCGTACCGGCAAGGCCTGCGCCCAGATGCTGGACGACGACGGTCGGCGGGCAATTCGCCGGAAAGGTGCCGAATAGGTCGAACAGCGCCTGCGTGGCGGCCGCCTCGCCGCCGATCGCGACGATCCGGCCGTTCCAGTCGAGCGGCGGAGCGGCGACGGGCTTCGCACCGCCACTCGGCTTGACCGCCGCGCCCTTCGCGGCTTTGATCCGCTTGCCGAGCTTGCTCAGGATCTTGTCGAATTCCGCGGCGACGGCGACCTTTGGTTTGGGGAAACAGTCGATCGCCCCCAGCCGAAGCGCCTCGATCGACGCCTCCGCGCCGGCTTCGGTGCGGGTCGAGAACATGATGATCGGCATCGGCCGCGATGCCATCACCTCGGCCAGATATTCGAGGCCGCTCATTCCCGGCATCTCGACATCGAGCGTGATGACGTCGGGGTGCAGCTGTTCGCGCATCGTGCGGGCTTCGTCGGCACCGCCCGCCGATCCGACGACGGCAACGCCGGGAATGCGTTCCAGCGCGCCGGACAGCAGGGCGCGCATGGTGAGGGAATCATCGACGACTAGGACTTTAACCGGGGCAGCCATGGCTGTGTTCACTTTCTGTGGCGGGTCTGCGGCGTTCAGGCGGCGTCGGCGAGCGGCATCGACGGGTCGGTGAGCCGTTCGAGCGCCAGGATCAGGATCAGGCGCTGATCGATCGTCGCGAGCCCTTCGAGGTAGTTGGCGGCGGGCGTTTCGCCGATGTCGGGCAGGGGTTGCATGCCGTCGGCGGGGACGGTGACGATGTCGTTCACCGCGTCGACGATCAGGCCCTGCAACTGGTCGCCGATGCGGACCACGATGATGACGTGACGCGACGACGGATCGGTCATGCCCCAGCCGAGGCGGTGGCTGAGATCGAGCACGGGCAGGACGACGCCGCGCAGGTTGACGACGCCGCGGACATGCGGCGGCACGTTGGGCAGCGGCGTCGCGGGCGACCAGGCGCGGATTTCACGGATCGCCATGATATCGACGCCGAGAACCTGCTCGCCGATCTGGAAGGTGATGAGCTGACGGGACATGGAAGGTCTCCTGAAGGGCGATCAGTGCAGGACGCGGCGGATCGCCGCGGCCAGCTTGTCGGGATGGAAGGGCTTGACGATCCAGCCGGTCGCGCCGGCGGAGCGCGCGCGATTCTTCTTCTCGTCGGAACTCTCGGTGGTCAGCACCAGGATCGGCAGGTTGCGATGGCGATCCTCCGCACGCACCTTTTCGATCAGGCCGAAGCCGTCGAGCCGGGGCATGTTGATGTCGGTGATCAGCAGGTCGGGTTCGATCCCGTCGAGCCGCTCCAGCGCATGGACACCGTCCTCGGCCTCCAGCACCTTGTAGCCGAGATCGGTCAATGCCGCCTTCAGCAGCATGCGCATGCTGGGCGAATCGTCCACGGTCATGATCGTACCGGACACGGATTTTCCTTCGTTGGGGGAATGTTGCATCAGAAGAACTCCACATCGCCGAGCTGTGCGGCGGGGATCGGAGGCGCGACGAGGCGGGGGCGTTCCGCGGGCCGGTCGGCGGCGATGCGGCACCGGGCGAGGCCCAGCGTCGGCCGGAATTCGACGCGCCGCGCACCGTGCCCGCCGACATCCTCGCCGACCAGCGCGATGCGCTCGTCACGCAGGAAGCGCCTGGCGAACAGTGCGTTGGTCGCGCCGATATCGCGGAACCCGTCGCGCAGGCTCGCGCCGCCATAGATGCGCGCCTTCAGGTTGGAGCGCGACGCGCCCATCGCCATCATGGCGTTGATCAGCACCTCCATCGCATAGACGCCGTAACGCTGCAGCGAGCGCACGTCGGTGTCGCCGTTGCCGGGCTCCGCCAGCAGGAAGTGGTTGAGGCCACCGACTTTCGCGACCGGATCGTACAGGCAGGCCGAGATGCAGCTGCCGAGCACTGTCGTCATGATGACTCCGGCATCGTCCGATACCCTGGTCTCGCCCTGCATGATCGTCATGCGGACGAGGCCATCGGCCGGTCTGGGCAAGGCGCTCACGCCCGGCATTCCGACAGCAGCCGTGCGGCGATCCGCGCGAGCGGCAGCTGGACGGTCACTGCCCCGATCCGGTGTGCGGCGGCGGGCATGCCGTAGACGACGCAGCTCTCTTCGTCCTGGCCGATGGTCATCGCTCCCCTTTCTTTCATGATCTTGAGTCCTTCCGCGCCATCCGCTCCCATGCCGGTCAGGATCGCTCCGACCGCCGATGCGCCGGCCCAGCGTGCGACCGACAGGAACAGGCGATCGACCGAGGGCCGGTGGCCACTCATCTTTTCGTCCACGACCAGCCGGCAGCGGCGCAGCGGCCCGCCGGTGATTTCGCAATGATGCGTGCCCCCCGGCGCGACATAGACGTGGCCCGCTTGCAGCGGTGCGCCCGACCGGGCGACGCTGACGTGCGGTGCCGACAGGCGGTCGAGCCGCGCGGCGAAGGTCGGGACATAGGCCTCGGGCATATGCTGCACGATCACCGTCGGCGGGCAGTTGGCGGGAAAGCCGGACAGCAGCTCGATCAGCGTCTCGACGCCGCCGGTCGACGATCCGATCGCGATCATCGCATCGGCACGGGGGACGTAGCCCTGCGGCGGCTGCCCGGTTTCCGCGACGAAGCGAGGTCGGACGCGGCTGTTCGCAGCGGCCTTGACCAGCCTCGTGAGTTCTTCGCCCAGATCGCTGCCGAATGCCCGGTCCGGCTTCTGGTAGCAATCGAACGCACCCAGTTCGAGCGCGCGGACCGTCGCGTCGGCGCCGCGCCCGGTCAGCGTCGACAGCATGACGACGGGCATCGGTCGCAGCCGCATGATCTTGTCGAGGAATTCCAGCCCGTTCATGCCGGGCATCTCGATGTCGAGCGTGATGACGTCCGGCGCCAGCTGCTTGATCATGTCGCGTGCGGAGGCAGGGCCGTCGGCGGTGCCGACCACCTCGATTTCCGGATCCTGCGACAGCGTGTGCGACACCATCGCACGCATCGTCGGCGAATCGTCGACGATCAGCACACGCGTGCATGGCCGCGGCCGTCGCATGCCCGATGGCGTGGCCGGATCGGTCATGCTCACGCGTCGTTCTTCAGAAACGTCGTGCGACCGACGCAGGTGAAGCGTGTGGCGACGGACGCCGCCAGCCGTTCGGAATGACCGATGTACAGGAACCCGCCGGGCGCCAGCTGATCGGCGAGCCGGGTCTGCAGCCGCTCCTTGGTCGGCTCGTCGAAATAGATCATGACGTTACGGCAAAAAATCGCGTCGAACCGGCCCTTGATCGGCCATGGCTCGATCAGGTTGAGCATGCGGAAGCTGACACGGTCGCGGATCAGCGGGTGAACCTCCGCGCGATCGTCCACCTTGGTCATCCACGTCGAGCGCAGCGGTAGCGGAACGCCCGCGGCGGTATCCAGCGCGTAGCGGCCGGCGGCGGCGGCAGCCAGGATCTCGGTCGACAGGTCGGTGGCGAGGATGCGCAGATCGGTGCGCGACAGGCGCTGGCCGGTGCCGCGCTCCTTGCCGAACATCGCCATCAGCAGCGAATAGGGCTCCTCGCCGCTCGAGCAGGCGGCGGACCATATCCGCACCTTGCCGCGCGCGGACAGGCGCTGTTCCAGCGCGGGCCAGGCATGTTCCATGAAATGGTCGAAATGGTGCGATTCACGGAAGAAGCTGGTGTGATTGGTGGTCAGCGCGTTCAGGGCGGCGGTGCGTTCCTTCGCATCGTGGCCGATCAGCGCGATATAGTCGGCGAAATTGGTCAGGCGGCATGACCGCACGCGGGGTGCGAGACGGCCGTAGACCAATTGCATCTTGCCGGGCGGCAGCAGGATCGCCGATTCCTCGTAGACCATGGCGCTGATCGCCTGATGATCGGCGGGCGTGAAATGAAATTCGGCTTGCCGGTCGCCGGTGCGGGCTGCGGCGCTCATGCCGCCAGTCCGATCGGTGCGGCGACGAGCCGGGGATCGCGTCGCCAGCGCGAGATCAGGGCATCGACGTCGAGGATCAGCGCGACGCGGCCGTCGCCCAGGATGGTGGCGCCTGCAAGGCCGGGAATCGCCTCGTAATTGGCCTCCAGGCTTTTCACAACCACCTGGCGCTGGTCCTGGATCGAGTCGACCATCAGCACGGCCTGGCCGGTATCCGATTCGACGACGATCAGCACCGCCTGCGAGGGATCGCTCTGCGCGCCGTGGATGCCGAGCTGTTCGGCGACGCGATGCACCGGCACGTACGATCCGCGGACGTCGAGCAGCGAGGCGGTCGGACCGAGCACCTTCACGCCCGCATCGGTCGGGCGCAGGCTTTCGACGATGTGGCTCAACGGAATGACGAAGGTCTGGTCGCCGACGGTGACGATCATGCCGTCGAGCACCGCCAGCGTCAGTGGCAGCGACAGCGCGAAGCTGGAGCCGGAACCGAAGCTGGAATTGATCCCGATCCGCCCGCCCAATGCCTGGACGTTCTTGCGCACCACATCCATGCCGACGCCCCGGCCGGAAATGTTGGACACGGTCGCCGCGGTCGAGAAGCCCGGTGCGAAGATCAAATTGTCGATATCCTCGTCGCTCAGCACCGCATCGGCAGCGATGATGCCACGCTCCACCGCCTTGCCGCGGACACGCGTACGGTCGATGCCACGTCCGTCATCGGCGACGGTGATGACGATCCGTCCGGAATGATGCGCGGCGGACAGGGTGACCACACCCTCTTCGGACTTGCCGGCGGCGAGGCGGTCGGCGGGTGTTTCGAGGCCGTGATCGACGGCGTTGCGGATCAGGTGGGTGAGCGGTTCGCCGATCCGTTCGACGACGGTCTTGTCGACCTCCGTCATCTCGCCGACGATATCCAGGCGGACCCGTTTGCCGGTTTCCAGCTCCAGTTCGCGGATGATCCGCGGCACGCGGCTGAACACCGTCTTCATCGGCTGTGCGCGGATCGCCATCGTCGATTCCTGCAACTCGCGGGTCAGGTGATCGAGGTCGGTCAGCTCGCTGATCCCGCCCATCGCATGTTCCGACAGGCGCTGCGCGAGCATCGCCTGGGTGATGACCAGCTCGCCAACCAGGTTCACGAGCCGGTCCAGCTTGTCGAGGTCGACGCGGATCGTCTGTGCCGGGGGCGGTACGGCGGAACGCGACGCGGCGGCATCGGCGATCGGTACGATCGTCGCGACCGGCGTGATCCCTGCCGGTGGCGCGATCGCCGGTTCGACCGTCGGCTCGTCTCCGTCATCGAGATCGGTTGCGGTGTCTTCGACCGGCGCGGCGACATCGGCGCGGGTCAGGGTGAGTTCGCATGCACCCATGAATTCGAAGATCGCGCGGATATCGTCCTCTGCGGCCTCAGCCGGGACGATCACCGTCCAACCGAGATACGAACGATCGGGCCGAAGGTCGTCGAGCAGCGGCAGGCGCGATACATCGACCGAGACCGTCTCGCCGTCGAGCATCCCCAGTTCGCGCAGCAGCAGCAGCGGATCGCCGCCGTTTTCCAGCGCATCGATACCGGGGACGAAGGTCACCCGCCACTCGCCCACACCGGCGGGCGTCGCGGCCGGCGCTTCGCAGAGCGCGAACAGGTCGTCGAAATCGTCGAGCGGAGGCGTGGACGGCACGACATCGACCACCGTCGTCGGCGTAGCCGCCGCGACCAGACGGGCCAGCATCGCGGTGTCGACCGGCGCATCGCCGCCATCACGTGCCGCGGCGACATGATCGGCCAGCATGTCGAACGCGCTGACGATCGTGCCGAGCAGGTCGGGCGTCAGCGACAGCGTGGCGTTGCGGACCAGATCGAGCAGCGTTTCGTATTCATGGGTGAACGCCTGCAACCGTTCATGCCCGAACGCTCCCGCGCCGCCCTTGATCGAATGCACGGCGCGAAAGATCGTGTTGATCGTCTCGTGATCGTAGTCGCCCTGCCGGACGAGGGCGAAGCTCGCCTCCATCATCGCGAGGCCTTCGTCGCATTCCTGGAAGAATATCTGCTGTATCTCGTCGAGATTCATCATGCGTCCTTTCAGACGACCGGATCGCGCACGGCGTCGAGCCGGGCGAGGGTGATCATGCGGGCGAGGGCGTCGCTCGGGTTATCGAGTCGAAAGCCGACGCCGCGCGCGATGGCGGTGAGGCGGGCGCTGGCCAGGACCTGAAGGCAGGCCTGCCCGATCCGCGCGACCTCGTTACCGTCGAGGTGCAGGGGCTCGCCACGGTCGATCGATGCGGAGAGCGTGTCACGCAGCGCGGTGGCGGCAGACGTATCGAGCGTGGCGGGGAGCGGATGAGCAGCCATGGTGTGCGACCTTCCCGGGGGGATCAGAATTCGGACCAGTCGTCCGCGGCAACGGCCACGGCGGCGGATCGACCACCGCGCGACTGCGCGGCCAGACGACGGCCCGCATCCGCGGCACGCTGTTGCAGGCGATGCACCGGCTGGTTCGACGCTCCGTTACCGTTCGCCGCATGCGACGTACCGTTCTCGATCTTGAAGCGGGCGACATGGCGGGCGAGTTCGTCCGCTTCCGTCGACAGGCTGCGGGCGGCGGCGGTGGCCTCTTCGACCATCGCGGCGTTCTGCTGCGTCACGCCGTCCATCTCGCTGACCGCGGTGTTGACCTGTTGCAGCCCATTGGCCTGCTGGTCGGCGGCGGTGGCGATCTGCGACACCAGCGTGCTGATTTCGGCGATGCGGCCGATGATGCGCTGCAAGGCCTTCCCCGTCTCGCTGACCAGCTCGACGCCGGCGTCGACCTGTTCGGACGATGCCATGATGCGGGTCTTGACGTCCTTTGCGGCCTCGGCGGAGCGCTGGGCGAGCGCACGCACTTCGGATGCGACGACGGCGAATCCGCGTCCGGCATCGCCGGCGCGTGCCGCCTCGACGCCGGCGTTGAGCGCCAGCAGATTGGTCTGGAAGGCGATGCCGTCGATGACCGAGATGATTTCGGAGATCTCGTTCGACGAGCGTTCGATGCCGCTCATCGCGTCGACCGCGCGGCGCACCACCTCACCCGACTGCTCGGCCTCGACGCGCGCTTCCTCGACGACGCCGTTGGCACGGTTCGCGCCGGCTGCGGTCTGACGCACGGTCGAGGTGATCTCGTCCATCGCCGCCGCGGTCTCTTCCAGGCTGGCGGCCTGTTGCTCGGTCCGCTGCGACAGGTCGTCCGACGCCTTGCGGATGTCGATCGCGCCGTTGCTGATCCCGCTGGTCGCTTCGGTCACCGCGGTCATCGTGTCGGCGACGGCGTCCAGCGCGCGGTTGTAATCGGCGCGGAGGCGCTCGTAATCGGCGGGGAAGGCCTGGTCGATCCGGTAGCTGAGGTCGCTGGACGCCAGCCGGGTCAGTCCCTCGCCCAGCGCGGACACCACGACCTGCTGCGCGGCCCCGGCGTGTTGCACCGTCTCGGCGTTCTGCTTGAACACCTCCATCGCCCGGGTCATCCGGCCCACGCAGTCGCGATAGTCGGTGAACTGGATCGGCGCATCCAGATCGCCCGCCGCGAGCGCTTCCATGCGGACGACGGTGGTGACGTAGGGATCGCTGATCATCTTGCCGCTGAGCAGGACCGTGACGACCGTGGTCGCGAACAGCGCAGCCGAGATCCCCATATAGATAGTCGCCTCGGCCGGCATGGCCTGCGCCGCGAGGAACGTGGTCACCACCCCGCCGCCCGCGATCGTGCTGTGGAGGAGAAGGAGCGTCTTGAACTTGGTGCGGATCGGCGCGTTCTTCTTGAACCAGGAAAACATCGGCATGTCCTTCGATCGATTGAGCGGGACGAGCCGGCACGACGTTGGCGACCCGGGAACTCGGGTTATCGACATGGCGGCATCTGCGTCCGTATTGGACAGACAATGGTGAAGGACCGGTAAAGCATGTCGATATCGGACGAATTATTTCACTGATCCGGCGGCCGGTCTCGACTTGCCGTTCGGACCGTCGTTCATCGCTGGTCGTAACGAAGGAGAGGGACATGACGTGCTACGGACTGGGCGATGTCGAGCCGGCGATCGGGGCGGACGTGTATGTCGCCCCCGGCGCGCACGTCATCGGCGACGTCACATTGGGTGATCGCGTGTCGATCTGGTTCGGCGCGGTCGTGCGCGGCGACAACGATCCGATCCGCATCGGCGCGGAGAGCAACGTACAGGACGGGGCGATGGTCCACGCCGACCCCGGCGTGCCCACGACGATCGGCCGCGGCGTCACGATCGGCCACCATGCGATCGTCCATGGCGCCACGGTCGGCGACAACAGCCTGATCGGCATGGGCGCGACGTTGCTCAATCGCGCGGTGATCGGCGCCGATTCGATCGTCGGGGCGAACGCGCTGGTGACCGAGGGAAAGGCGTTCCCCGCCGGGTCGCTGATCGTCGGCAGTCCGGCGCGCGTGCTACGGCCGCTGACCGACACCGAAATCGCCGGGCTGCGCGTGTCGACCGCGACCTATGTCGCCAACGCGCGCCGCTATGCCGACGGATTGCGGCCGGTATAGCCGTATCGTTCCGCTGCTTCGGTGACGAAGCGAACACATGCCCCCGGTGCGGTGATCGGGATCATGTGGCCGCCATCGATTACTTCGAGCCGCGCGTCCGGGATCTGCCCGGCGGTGCGATGACCGTGCAACGCCGGGTCGAGGATCGCGTCGTCGCGGCCGAACAGGATGGCGGTCGGCACCGTCAGTGTCGGATAGCGTGCGGCGATGGCCGCGACGTCGGTGCCGCCGGAGTGGAGATCGGCCGATGCCGCCGCGATGTTGGCGGGCCTCTGGCTCAATGCACCTCCGCCGCGGGTAATGAAATCGGCCGGCGGCGTTTCGGGCGCGAAGACGGCTTGCAGCACGCGATCGGCGGTCAGCCGGCTCATCGGTGTGCCGAGCGTCTGCGCCATCAGCCGGCGCAGCGAGGGCGGGATCGTGGCGAGCCCCCTGAATGCATCCGGCACGTCGTCCTGCGCCTGCGTCAGCGGTGCGATCAGGGCAAGGCCACGCACCAGCTCCGGCCGGTCGAGCGCCAGGGCCAGCGCCACCGCACCGCCGAGCGAATGGCCGACGAGCAGCGGGCGATCGAGGCCCAGCGTATCGATGAACCGGCCGATGATCGCCGCCTGTTCGGGAATCGTCGGTTCGCCGTCGTCGTCCGCGGTGGAATAGCCCGATCCCGGTCGGTCGACCAGAATGACGCGGTGATCGGCGGCGAGCGGCTCCAGCATCGCATAGCTGAAGTTGCGCAGCTGGCCGCTCAGCCCATGGATCATCACGATCGCCGGGCCGCTGCCCTGATCGACATAATGCAGCCGCGCACCTTCTACCTGGATATGGCGGCCGTCCTGCGGCACCAGCCGCTCCGCCTCGCGCGCGATACGGTCGGAATAAAAGGACAGGCCCAGCCCGCCGGCGGCGGTCAGCGCGGCGCTGCCGAACACCGTTCCAAGCATCCAGCGTGTGCCGCTCTGCATCCGTGCCTCCCGTCCAAAGAGAGACAGTGTAGCACGTCAGGCGGTCGTGACGATCCCGTCCGCGACGACGACCGGCCATGGCGTCAGACGCTGGCCGATACATGGCCCGCCGACGCACAATCCCTCGTCCAGCGTGAACAAGGCGCCATGCCAGCTGCACGCGATCATCTCGCCCGACGGCGTCAGATAGTCGTCGAGCTGCTGCGCCAACGGCACGCCCGCGTGCGGGCAGCGATCGACATAGCCGACCGCCGTATCGCCGCGGCGCACCACGAAACCATGGAACCGACCGGCGCGCATCTGCAGGACGAAATTGCGCGCCTTGCCGTCGCCGATGTCCGCCAGCGGCGCGAGCGCGACGCCCGCCGGGGTCGCGGTGAGGCGTTCGGTCATGCGTCGGCGCTCATGCGTCCGCGTCGGGCTGGCGGCTCGGATGCGCGGCCTCGGCGAGCGCGGCGGCGCGTCTCGCCGCGGCGACGAGATGCGGGTAGGGCATTGTATCCACGCCGAACCGCTCCGCCGAATACAGCGCCGGCACGACGACGCAATCCGCCAATGTGGGCGTCGTGCCATAGGCGAAGTCGCCGCCATGCCGCATGATCAGCGTTTCCAGCGCGGCGAACCCGGCGGTCATCCAGCGCGCCATCCACGCGTTTACCTGATCCTCCGATGCGCCGAAATCCTGCCGCAGCGCCTTCAGCGTGCGCAGATTATGCAGGGGATGCACGTCGGTGACGATCGTCTGCACCATGCTCCGCACGATCGCGCGACCGTCCGCATGGGCAGGCAGCAGCGCTGGCTCGGGGAAACGCTCGTCCAGCCATTCGAGGATCGCGACGCTCTGGGTGATGATCAGTCCGTCGACCTCCAGCGCCGGCACCAGCCGCTGCGGGTTGAGCGCGGCATAGTCGGGCGCGGCCTGCCCGCCGGTGCGCAGGTCGTGGTTGACCTGTTCGTACGCCAGCCCCTTCAGCGCCAGCGCGATGCGGACGCGATAGGCCGCGCCCGAGCGCCAATAGCCGTGCAGGATCATGGCAGTTTCGCCTTCGGGAAGTCCGCCCAGACCGCGTCGTAATCTAGCTGGCTATGCTCCAGTGCATAAGACGTCGGTTTGTACGGCCAGCAGCTTTCCAGCATGAACGCCATCGTGCCCTCGATCTTGTGCGGCTTCAGGTCCGCCGCGGATGCACCCTGCCAGCTGGCAAGGTCGGGGCCGTGGCCCGCCATCAGATTGTGCAGCGAGATGCCGCCGGGGGCGAACCCCTCCGCCTTGGCGTCGTACGCGCCGGTGATCAGGCCCATCGCCTCGGACATGATGTTGCGGTGGAACCAGGGCGGGCGGAACGTGCCCTCCGCCACCATCCAGCGCGGCGGGAAGATCACGAAATCGGCGTTGGCGCGGCCGGGCACGTCGGAGGGCGAGGTCAGCAGCGTGAAGATCGACGGATCGGGATGGTCGAAGCTGACCGTGTTGATCGTGTTGAAGCGAGACAGGTCGTAGCGCCACGGCGCGAGGTTGCCGTGCCAGGCGACGACGTCAAGCGGGCTGTGATCGAGCGTCGTCATCCACAGCGATCCCATGAACTTCTGGATCACCTGCGTCGTGTCGTCGCGATCCTCGAACCACGCGACCGGCGTTTCGAAATCGCGCGGGTTGGCAAGGCCGTTGGCGCCGATCGGGCCGAGATCGGGCAGGCGGAACAGACTGCCGTGGTTTTCGCAGACATAGCCCCTCGCCGCGCCGTCCGGCAGCAGCGCGCGGAAGCGGACGCCGCGTGGGATCAGCGCGATTTGGCCGGGTGCGACCACGATCCGACCGAGTTCGGTGAGCAGTTCCAGTCGACCTGCCTGCGGTACGAACAGCAATTCGCCGTCCGCATCGGTGAAGACGCGGTCCGTCATGTCCGCGCTGGCGGCGTAGACGTGCAGCGCCACTCCCTCCAGATCGGCGGGATCGCGGTTGGCGAGCATCGTCGTCATGCCGTCGATCAGATCGGTGCCAGGGGCGGCGTCGGCTATCGGGTCCCAGCGGAGGCGGTTGGGGGCTAGCGGCGCGTCGGTGGTGCCGGGGGCGAAGCGCTTTGCGCCCTCGTAGCGGAGGTAGGGTGGATGCTCGGCGGTCGGGCGCATCCGGTAGAGCCACGAGCGGCGGTTCTCATGGCGCGGCGCGGTGAAGGCGGTGCCGCTGAGTTGTTCGGCGTAGAGGCCGAAGGCAGGGCGCTGCGGCGAATTGCGGCCGATCGGGAGCGCGCCGGGGACGGCCTCCGTCGAGACGTGGTTGCCGAAGCCGGGGATGTAGTCGCTGTCGGGGTGGTGGGTTGTCATTGTTCTGGCGTCCTCTCCTGTTCCACCACCCCTTGCCGCAAACTCGCCGTCACCCCGGACTTGTTCCGAGGTCCACCCATCCGCAGCGGAAGGCCTTTGAGCCTCTTGCTTCTCACGTTGCCGCGGAGTGGATCCCGGAACAAGTCCGGGATGACGGAGGAATTTAGGCGTCGACGGTGATCACGCCGCGACGGATTTGGTCGAGTTCAATGCTTTCATACAGCGCCTGAAAATTGCCGTTGCCGAAGCCCTCGTTGCCCTTGCGCTGAATGATCTCGAAGAAGATCGGTCCGACCATCTTCTCGGTAAAGATCTGCAACAACAGTCCTTCCTCGCCGACGTTGCCGTCGATCAGGATGCGGTTGGCACGCAGGCGTTCCAGATTTTCACCGTGGTTCGGCACGCGCTTGTCGACCAGTTCGTAATAGGTCTCGATCGTGTCCTGCAACTTGACGCCACGCGAGCGCAGCTTCTCGACGGTGGTGTAGATGTCGTCGGTGGTCAGCGCGAGGTGCTGGATGCCTTCGCCGTTGTAATCGCGGATGAACTCCTCGATCTGGCTGTGGTCGTCCTGACTCTCGTTCAGCGGGATGCGGATCGCGCGGTCGGGGGCGATCATCGCCTGGCTGAACAGGCCGGTCGCCTTGCCCTTGATGTCGAAATACTTCTGCTCTTCGAAGCCGAAGATCTGGCCGTAGAATGTCGACCATGTCCGCATCTGGCCACGGCGCACGTTGTGGGTGAGGTGGTCGAGCAGGTCGAGGCCGACGCTGTTGGCGGCCTCTGCCTCGGCCGCGCCCGGCATCTGGGTCCAGTCGTCATACACGCTGCCCGCCGCGCCATGCCGGTCGACCAGATACAGCAGCGAACCGCCGATCCCCTCCAGCGCCGGAATCCCGTCCAGCGCGGCCCCTGCCGGTGCCGGCTTCGCGCCGCGTTCGATCGCCGCATCATAGGCTGCCTGCGCATCCTGCACGCGGAACGCCATCGCGCTGGCCGACGGGCCGTGCGCCGCGCGGAAATCGGCAGCGTGGCCGCTCTCCTCGCGGTTGAGCAACAGGTTGATCCTGCCCTGTTTGTAGCGGGTCAGCGCTTTCGTCGGATGGGTCGCGGCGACAACGAAGCCCAGTGCCTCGAACTGCGCGGCGAGCGCGTCGGGATCGGGAGAGGTGAATTCGCAGAATTCGAACCCGTCGAGGCCCATCGGGTTGACGTCCATATGTTCCATCGTCGCTGCTCCGATTGGTATCATTCGTTACCAATCATGTGCGTCATTGCTAAACTGGTGTCAACTGATACGAAGTCACCATGGCTGCCAAGCGCCTCGTCCTGGATGATTTCATCCCGTATCGCCTGTCGATCACGTCGAACCTCGTCAGCGATTCGATCGCGCGAGCATATGAGTCGCTGTTCGGCCTGACCATTCCGGAATGGCGGCTGATCGCGGTAATCGCCGAAACCGGCGGCATCACCCAGCAGGCGATCGGTGCCAGGACGCTGATGGACAAGGTGACGGTATCGCGTGCCGCCATTGCGCTGGTCGATCGTGGCCTGCTCGTGCGGCAGGCGAATCCCGAGGATCGCCGCTCGCACTTGCTCGAACTGACCGACGCCGGCCGCGACCTGTACGCCGCCGTCTCGCCCAAGGCGCTCGATCTCGAAGACCGCATCTTCGCTGCGTTCGATCCGGCCGAGGTGGCGCAATTCATGGACATGCTCCGCCGGGTCGAAGCGGTAACTGCCGCGATCGGGCGTTAGCGGCGAACAGCGACGCTCCGGCACAATTGTGCGACAATTGCCGTTTAGAGGCCCCGTCAGGATACGAATAAAGGGGCAGTTATGCGTTTGGCGGCGGTGATGATGATGGCGGCGAGCTGGCCGGCGATGGCGGCGGCACAGCAGGTGCCCGCGCCCGGCCCGGTTCCGGCCCCCGTCCCGGCCCCCGTCCCGGCCCCCGTCCCGGCGCAGACGACGACCGCTCCCACTGCCGCGCCCGCGACGGGCACGGCACCGCAAGACCAGCCGGCCGCCGTCGCCGCCGACCCGACCGTGCCTGCCGCCGCCGCCGCACAGTCGCCCTCCGTGCCGCAGACGACCGCGGCGCAATCCGATGCCGAGGAGGGCGAGGAGAACGAGATCGTCGTCACCGGTCGGCGACCGCCCGGTTCGGTGGTGGGCGACATTCCCGCCGAACAGATCCTCAGCCCCGCCGACATCCGGAGCTACGGCGTCAGCAGCGTCTCCGACCTGCTCACCGAACTGGCGCCCCAGACGCGCAGCGGTGCGGGGGGGCCGCCGGTGGTGCTGCTCGACGGCAAGCGTATCTCCGGCTTCCAGGAAATCCGCGATATCCCGACCGAGGCGATCCTGCGCGTCGACATCCTGCCCGAAGAGGTCGCGCTGAAATACGGCTATACCGCCGATCAGAAGGTCGTGAACTTCGTCCTGCGACGCCGCTTCCGCTCAACCACGGTCGAGCTCGCCGATGTCATCCCGACGGAGGGCGGCAAGAACAGCCCGCAGGGCGAACTCGACCTGCTCACCATCCGCAGCGGATCGCGCTTCAACCTGCACAGCACCTATCGGCAAAGTTCGGCGCTGACCGAATCGGAGCGTGACATCGCGTTGGCGACGACCGAAGGCGGCACCAGCAGCTTCGACCAGCGGCCGTTCCGCACGCTGCAGCCGTTCAGCCGCAACTTCGGCACCAACGCCACCTTCGCGCAACCGATCGGCGACGTCTCCGCCTCGATCAACGGCGAACTCAACGCGACGCAGTCGGTCGGCCGCTTCGGCCTGCCGCTCGACGCGGCGGGCATTCCGATCAGCCGCGATCCGCTCGAACAGCGCAACAACAACGTCACCGGCCACGTCGGCACCAGCCTCAACGGTCGACTTAGCCCGCGCTGGCTGTGGACCGTCACCGGCGGTTTCGACCGGGCGGAGAGCAACACCTACACCGAACGTACCGGCGATGGCGTACCGAACCGCGCCCGGTCGATCTCGAACAGCGGCGAGGTGCAGGCCCTCGCCAACGGTCCACTGTTCTCGCTGCCCGCCGGCGACGTGTCGACCGCGATCCGCGTCGGTGCCGACACCAGCGATTTCACCAGCCGCTCGGTGCGCGGCGGCCTCGCCTCCACCGGCGACGTCTCGCGCGACAGCGCCAACGGCCGCATCAACGTCGACCTCCCGATCGCCAGCCGCAGCCGTGCGGTGCTCGGCTGGCTTGGCAATCTGTCGCTGAACGGGAATGCCGCGGTCAACCGGCTGTCGGATTACGGCACGCTGACCTCCTATGGCTATGGCCTTAACTGGGGCCCGATCGAAGGCGTGCGGGTGATCGGGTCGATCAACCAGCAGGAGATCGCCCCCAGCGCCGCGCAACTCGGCAATCCGGTCGTCGTCACGCCGAACGTGCGCGTGTTCGACTTCGTGCAGGGCCAGACGGTGACGGTGACGACGGTGACCGGCGGCAACCCCGACCTGCGATCGAGCGACCGGCGCGTCACCCGCCTCGCACTCAACCTGAAACCGTGGAGCGCCAAGGATCTGACGCTCACCGCCAATTACACCAAGCAGGATGTGCGCAATCCGATCCAGGGGTTGTCGTCGGCAACGTCGGTGTTCGAGGCCGCGCTGCCCGGTCGCTTCATCCGCGACGCGGACGGCAACCTGACCCGTGTCGATCGGCGATCGGTCAATTTCGCGCGATCGGAGACCGAGAACATCCGCTGGGGGATCAACTTCTCCAAGCCGATCAAGTCCAAGATCCAGAAGCAGATCGAGGCGTTCCGCGCCGGCACCGGACCGAACCCGTTCGCCGGACTACGTTTTCCCGGTGCCAATGGACGTCCCGGTGAGGGCGGACCGGGGCAGCGAGGCGGCGGCGCACCGGGCGCTGCTCCCAATGCGGCCGGCACCGATGCACCGCCGCAGGGCGACCGGCCCAATGCTGGTGACCGCCCGGCCGGCGATGGCGCGCAGGCCAACGGCGGCGGCGAGGGCGGTGGACGTGCGCGCGGGGGCTTCGGCGGCGGCGGCGGTGGTGGCCGCGGTTTCGGTGGCGGCGGCGGGCGCGGCGGCCAGGGTGGCGGGCGCATCCAGTTCGCGTTCTACCACACGTTGAACCTGACCAACCGGTTGACGCTGGCGGAGGGGGGACCGGTTCTCGACGCGTTCAACGGCGACATCATCGGCTCCTCGACCAGCGACGGCCAACCGCGCCATGAATTCGAAGGGCAGGCGGGCTATTCCAACAACGGCATCGGCGTGCGCCTGTCGGCGAACTACGCTACGGGCGCCAGCGTCAACGGCGGCACCGCGGCCAACCCGGCGCCCTTGCGCTTCGAAGGGCTGGCGACCGCCGACCTGCGCCTGTTCGCGGACCTCGGCCAGCAACTGGAACTGGTGAAGGCCCATCCCTGGGTCCGTGGTGCGCGTGTCACCTTGTCGGTTGATAACATCTTTAACAGCCGCCAGCAGGTCCGCGACGCCGCCGGCCTGACGCCGATCACCTACCAGCCGGACTATCGCGATCCTCTGGGTAGCACGATCCGGTTGAGCCTGCGCAAGCTGTTCTTCTAGGGACGGAAAGAAGGTTGGTTCGCGCGGAGGCGCAGAGAAGAAAGAAGAAGGTCTGCGGGGGCCGCGTGCTGCACCGCAGGCCTTCTGACCGAGTGATGAAAGCGGCTGCGCCGCGGCGGCATCCCTCTTCTTCTCCGCGTCTCCGCGTGAATCACATCTTCTAAAGCCCGATCCGCGTTGCCAGCCAGTCCGCCGCCTGTTCCGGCGTCCGCTTGTCCGCGTCGCGATCGACCTGATAATTCGCCTCGCGCATTGCACCCACCGGAATGCGCCCGACCAGCGGGGTCAGCGCCGCAACGAACTTCGCGTCTTTCGCCCGCGCCGGTGCGACCATCAGCAGCGCATCGTAGCTGGCTATCGCATGCCGCGGATCGCTCAATACCGTCAGCCGGTCCGCCGCGATCCGTCCGTCGGAAGAGAAAGCGGAGATCACGTCCGCCCCGCCACTCGCCAGCGCACGGTACATGAAGGTCGGCGCATAGGGCGTCGTCGCCTTGAACCGCAATGGATAGGCCTTGCGCACCGCCGTCCATTCGGGCCGTTCGAGGAATTCAAGGTCGCTGCCCAGCGTCAGCCCCGGCGCCGCATCGACCAGATCGGCCAGGCTCTCGATCCCCCGCCGCTTCGCATCGTCGCCGCGCATCGCAAAGGCATAGGCATTCTCGAACCCCAGCGAGCCGATCGACCGCACGCCGCTGGTCGCCTGCGCCCAACGCCCGATCCCGGCGACCATCGCCTTCGGATCGGGCACGTCGGTCCGTCGCATCGGCCCGGTCCACAGGGTGCCCGCATATTCGACATAGACGTCGACGTCGCCGCCGCTCAGCGCGCCGTAGATCACCGCTGACCCCAGCCCGTCGCGATAGCGGACGGTATAGCCGGCGCGTTCCAGCCGGTCGCCGATTAGCCGTGCGAGGATATATTGCTCGGAGAAGTTCTTGGCGCCGATGGTTACGACCGTGCCGTCCGCGCGCTGCCACAGCGGTGCGGTGGCGAGCAGCAGCCCGACGATCAGCGCGACGCTTGCGCCGATCCACAGTGGCCGGCGCCGCCGCGCGATGCCGCGCTCGATCAGCCCGATCAGCGCATCGGCGGCCAATGCGAGTCCTGCCGCGGCAAAGCAGCCCGCCAGCACCAGCGCCCAGTTCTGCGTCTGCAACCCGGCGAAAATCATGTCGCCAAGGCTCGGCTGCCCGACCGTGGTCGACAGCGTCGCCGCGCCGATCGTCCACACCGCCGCGGTGCGGATGCCGGCGATCAGCACGGGTGCGACCAGCGGCGCCTCGACCAGCCGCAATGTCTGGGCCGACGTCATCCCGACCGCCTGTGCCGCCTGTCTTACCGCCGGATCGATCCCGGTCAGCCCCGCGACGCCGTTGCGGATGATCGGCAGCAGCGCATACAGCGTCAGTGCTATGAGCGACGGCAGGAAGCCGAGCGCCGGTATGCCGCCGCCGACCAGCGCCGACAGCCACAACAGCAACGGATAGAAGAGCGCGAGCAGCGCGAGGCTGGGCACCGTCTGCACCAGACTGGCGAACCCGAGGATGACGTTGCCCGCGCGCGGCCGGCGTGTTGCAAGGATGGCGAGCGGAAGGCTGATAACGATCCCCAGCACCACCGCCGCCGCCGACAGCAGGACATGCTGCGCCAGTAACGGCGGCACCCGGCCGAGCGCGTCGAGAAAGGCGCTCATGCCGACAGGGCCCGCAGTCGCTCTGCCTGATGACGGGGCACCGCGACCAGCGCCTGTGCGGCGTCCCCGCCGCCGCCGTTCAGCAATGCGGCAGGGGTGGCATCCGCGACGATCCGCCCCGCCTGCATCACCAGCACCCGATCGGCGAGCAGCAACGCCTCCGCCATGTCGTGCGTGACGAGGATCGTGGTCAGCCCCAGCCGATCGTGCAGCGCGCGTATCTCGCCACCCAAGGCGTCGCGCGTCACTGGATCGAGCGCACCGAACGCTTCGTCGAGCAGCAGCAGTTTCGCCCCCGGTGCCAGCGCCCGCGCGATGGCGACACGCTGCCGCTGTCCGCCCGACAGCGCATCCGGCATGCGACCGGCGAGGTCGCGGGGCAGGTCGACCAGTTCGAGCAGCGCGACCACGTCGGCGGGCGGTTCGCCGGCGATGCGTGGGCCGATGCCGATATTCTCGGCGACGGTCATGTGCGGGAACAGGCCAATGCTCTGGAAGACATAGCCGATGCGCCGCCGCAGCGCCGGGGCGGGGCCGCACGCGACATCCGCGCCGTCCAGCAGCACGCGGCCCGACGTGGGTTCGATCAGGCGATTGATCGTCTTGAGCAGCGTCGATTTGCCCGATCCCGACGCACCGACCAGTGCGACGAAGCTACCTCGCGCGATGCTCAGGTCGACCCGGTCTATCGCCAGCGTATCGCCGTAAGCCTTGGTGACGGCGTCGAAACGGAGCGATTCTGCTGGCATCGGACGCGACGATGCGGGATGCCCGGATCAAAGTCCAACGAATGGACCGACCGGAGAGGGAACGGCATGAGCGATGTGAAGGCGATCTTCATCACGGGTGGCGGATCGGGCATCGGCCGTGCGGTCGCGCGACTGTTCGCCGAGCGGGGATGGCGGGTCGGGATCGCCGACGTCAACACCGCCGGCCTCGCCGAAACCGCCGCGATGCTGCCGCGCGGGATGGTCGAGACCTATGCCATGGACGTGCGCGACCGCGATGCGTGGACCGCCAGCCTGAATGCCTTCGTGCAGGCCAGCGGCGACCGGCTCGACGTTTTGTTCAACAATGCCGGGATCGGCACCGGCGGGCCGCTGGCGGAGGCGGATTTCGACGCGATCGACCGGACGGTGGCGATCAACCTGACGGGCGTGCTGAACGGTGCGCGGATCGGCCACGCCTATCTGGCGCGGACCCCGGGATCGGTGTTGCTCAACACCTCGTCGGCGTCCGGCATCTACGGGTCTTCCGGTCTCGCAACCTATTCCGCGACGAAATTCGCGGTACGCGGCCTCAGCGAGGCGCTGGACGGCGAATGGTATCGCGAGGGGATCAAGGTCCGCTGCCTGCTGCCCAGCTTCATCGAAACGCCGTTGCTCGATGGCGTCGCCGGCGGCACCAACCGTTCGATCCGCGAGGCGGTGACCGGTGCCGGCCTCGAACTGACGCCCGTCGATACGGTGGCAGAGGCGGCGTGGAAAGCGGTGCACGGCGACACCGTCCACACCTATGTCGGCAAGACCGCCGATCGCCTCCGCTTCGCAGCGCGCTGGATGCCGGGCGTGTTGCGCAAGCGGATGCGGCGGTCGATGCGCTGACCTATTCGTCGACTATCGCGTCGATCGCCTCCGCCATCTCGATATCGCGGCCCGACAGTCCGCCGGCATCGTGGGTAGTCAGCAGGATTTCGACGCGGTTGTAGACGTTGCGCCATTCGGGATGGTGATTGGCCTTTTCCGCCATCAGCGCGACCTGCGTCATGAAGCCGAATGCCTCGACGAAATCGGCGAACACGAGACTGCGGGTGATCGCATCGCGCGCCTCGTCATAATCCCATTCGGGCAGACCATCGAGCGCGTCGGCGCGTTCGGCTTCGCTGAGGGGCTCGATCATGCGTGCGTGTTCCTTGCTGGAGGGCAAGCAGACGGGGTATGGCGGCGGCGATGAACGGGCAAGATGCTTATGGACCGGCGCCGGACGCCGAGGCGATCGAGGGAATCGCCCGCGACACGATCGCGCGACTGCCGTCGACGTTCGCCACGCATCTGGGCGACGTGCTGTTGCTGGTGGAGGAAGAAGCAGATGCGGAGACGCTCGCGGCATTGGGTCTGGAGCACCCTCTCGACCTGACCGGCCTGTATCACGGGCGGCCGTTGGGCGAGAAATCGTCGATGGATTCCGGCACGATGCCCGATCGCATTCATCTGTATAGACAGGCGATCCTCGCCGAGTGGGCCGAAACCGGGGTGCGGCTGGACGATCTGGTCCGTCACGTGACCATTCACGAAATCGGCCATCATTTCGGCCTGTCCGACGACGACATGCACGCGCTGGAAGACGCTGTGGCGGATTGAGCGCACTGGCCCTCGCCGATGTCGCCTGCGCGCGCGGCGGGCGCATGTTGTTCGAGGGGCTGGGTCTGTCGCTCGGGCCGGGCGACGCGGCACTGGTGACCGGACCCAATGGAGTCGGTAAATCCAGCCTGCTGCGGATCGCGGCGGGACTGCTCCGGCCGGCGGCGGGGACGGTGAACCGGAATGGCGACGTGGCGCTGCTGGCCGAGGCGCATGCGCTCGATCCGGAAGTATCGTTGATGCGCGCACTCGCCTTCTGGATCGACGATCGCGCCGCGGCGGCTCTCGCTGCGACAGGGCTGGCTGGACTGGGCGAGGTGCCGGTGCGGGTCCTGTCTACCGGACAGCGGCGGCGGGCGGGGCTGGCCCGCGTTATCGGCACGCGGGCGGCGATCTGGCTGCTCGACGAACCTGGCAACGGGCTCGATAGTGCCGGGATCGCGCTGCTGGAATCGGCCGTGGCGGTGCATCGGGCCACCGGCGGTATCGTCGTCATCGCGACGCACCAGCCGGTCGACCTGCCCGGCGCGGTGCCGGTGAGGCTCGGCTGATGATGTTCGTCAGCCTCGTCGGGCGCGATCTGCGACGCGCGTGGATGGGCGGCGGGGCAGGCTGGCCGGTCGCTTTCTTCCTGCTGGTCGCGTGCCTGTTCCCGTTCGCGGTCGGGCCGGATGCCGCCTTGCTGGCGCGGATCGGCGGCGGTGTGATCTGGACGGCGGCTTTGCTCGCGGCGCTGCTGCCGGTCGAGCGACTGGTGGGCCCGGATGTCGAGGCGGGGGTGATCGATCAATTGGCGGTGCGAGGCGTGCCGCTGGCGCTGATCGGCCTCGCCAAAACGACCGCGCACTGGATCGGATTCGCGCCGCCGTTGATGGCGGCCGCGATCGTCGCGGCGGGATTGTTCGACCTATCGGCGGCGACCGTCTGGCGTATCGAACTGGGCCTCGCCATCGGCACGCCCGGACTCGCGGCACTTGCCGTGGCGACATCCGCACTGATCGCGGGATTACGCGGCGGCGGGGCGGTAGCCGGACTGGTCATGTTGCCGCTGGCGATCCCGCTGCTCGTCTTCGGCGCGGGATCGCTCGATGCCACTGCGGGGGAAGGAGCCCTCAAGCTGCTGGGCGCGGTCAGCCTGTTACTGGTGGCCGGCGCACCTTGGATCGCTGCCGCTGCGATGCGGGCCCGGATGGATTAGGGTCAAATTCAGGATTGATGATCCGAAGCATAGACCATCGCTGCGGCCGTACCGGTTGCCGGTTTTAAATGAAACCATTCAGGGCGATCGATCGCGGTAAGAAATGCGAGGACGGTCAGGCCGAACATCAACAGGGCAAGCCTGCCCCACAACGGATTCAGCGGCTGATCGTCGGTACGGTTATTGGTGTTGTCGTCGTTCGTCTGCATCGTTGTGCCTCCTTCGTGGGCAACAGCATATGCACATCAAAATTCTTCCGTACGACGAGCGTTCCGTAACGAATTCTTGCTGCGCTGCAGCGAGTGGCGGATGCGCGACGAATAGTGAGCGATGCCAAAAGCTTCGACGCTTTGTAACATTGCATGGCGGCCGATCGACGATCGGGCGGCAGGCCTTTAGCGGCTCCAGCGTGCCCAGATCGCCGTCGGCAGGGCAAGGCCGCGTGCTTCTTCACGCACGCCCAGTTCCCCCGCCTCGACCGTGCCGGGCAGGTCGGCGAACAGCTGGGTCAGCAACTCCCCGATCGCCAGCGCGGACATGCGCACCGCGTACACCGTCAGGAACAGGAAGCGGCTGTCCGCATCGATCAACTTGCGGCAGTCGGCGAGCAGGCGCGGCAGATCCTCCTCCAGCCGCCAGATCTCGCCCTCCGGCCCGCGGCCATATTTCGGCGGGTCGAGCAGGATGCCGTCATAGCGGCGATTGCGGCGCACCTCACGCGCGATAAACTTGGCGGCGTCGTCGATGATCCAGCGTACCGGCGCCTCCTGCATGCCCGACAGCGCGGCATTGGCCTTCGCCGCCTCGACCGACTTTTTCGAGGCATCGACGTGGACCATCTTCGCGCCGGCGCTGGCCATCGCGAGCGTGCCGACGCCGGTGTAGCCGAACAGGTTCATGCATTCCGTGCCCGGCTTGTCGGCGACCTGTGCGCGCATCCAGCTCCACACCGGCGCCATGTCGGGGAAGAAGCCGAGGTGGCGGAACGGCGTGGTCTGCGCGGTGAAGCGGACCTCGTTCCATTTCAGCGGCCAGCCTTCGCGCGACACCGGTTCGGCGAAGACCCAGCGTCCGCCGCCGTCTTCATCGCTGGCGGGGACGAATTCGCCATGCGCCTTCCAGTTTTCGGTCGCGGGCGCCCACATCGCCTGTGGTTCGGGGCGGACGAAGCGGAAGCGGCCGTAGCGTTCCAGCTTCTTGCCGTGGCCCGAATCGATCAGGCCGTAATCCGCCCAGGGTTCGCCGATCAGTGTGTCGAGCTTCACCGCCGCGGCACCGCGCGTTCGGCGATGTAGGCGGTGATCGCCTCGAACGTGCCGGGCAGCTCGGCGAAGCGCTCTTCACGGTCGAACAGGTCGCCGATCCGGCTGGGTAGCTCGGGACGCTGACCGGTGGCGCGCTCGACGGCGTCGCGGAACTTGGCCGGGTGCGCGGTGGCGAGCGTTACCACGGGCACGTCGCTCGGGTGGCGGCGGGCGGCGGCGAGCGCGATCGCGGTGTGGGGGTCGATGACCTGACCGGCATGCTCGTGCGCCCAGCGCATCGCCAGTGTCATGTCGTCCAGATCGACGCGGTCGCTGGCGAACAGGTCCGCGCCGGTGTGCTGTTCGTCGGTCAGGCGCATCGCGCCCGATGATTCGAAGCCCTGCATCTGCGCCGACAGCGCCGCGCCGTCGCGCGCGCCGAGGTCGAACAACAGGCGCTCGAAATTCGAGCTGACCTGGATGTCCATCGACGGGGTCGGCGTCTGCTGGACCACGCCCTTGCTGTAGTCGCCCGCCGAGATCGCCCGATGAAGGATGTCGTTGACGTTGGTCGCGACGATCAGCTTCGAGATGGGCAGGCCCATCTTCGCTGCCACATAACCGGCGAACACGTCACCGAAATTGCCCGTCGGCACCGAGAAGGCGACGATGCGATCGGGCGCGCCGAGCCGGACCGCAGCGTAGAAGTAATAGACCACCTGCGCCATCAACCGCGCCCAGTTGATCGAATTGACGGCCGAGAGCGCGAACGTGCCCGAGAAGCCGGGATCGTTGAACATCCGCTTCACCAGCGCCTGCGCGGTGTCGAAATCGCCGTCGATCGCGATGTTGTGGACGTTGGGCGCGAGCACCGTCGTCATCTGGCGGCGCTGCACGTCCGACACGCGGCCGGCGGGGTGGAGCATGAAGATGTCGACACCCTGCCGCCCGGCGATCGCGTCGATCGCGGCGGAGCCGGTGTCGCCGCTGGTCGCGCCGACGATGGTCAGATGCTTGGTCGTGCCGGTCAGGAATTTCTCGAACAACAGGCCGAGCAGCTGGAGCGCGACGTCCTTGAACGCCAGCGTCGGGCCGTGGAACAGTTCGAGCAGCCACTGGTCATGGTCGAGCTGGACCAGCGGCGTCACCGCGGCGTGACTGAAACGGCCATAGGCCTGCGTGCACAGGTCCTTCAGCTCTGCCGCGGTCAGCGCGTCGCCGACGAAGGGTGTCATCACCGCGACGGCGGTGTCGACATAGGACAGGTTGGCGAGGCCAGCGATCTGATCGCGGGTCAGGCTGGGCCATGCCTCCGGCAGGTAGAGGCCGCCGTCCGACGCCAGCCCGGCGAGGGTGACGTCACGGAAATCGAGGGCGGGCGCGGCCCCGCGGGTGCTGACATAGCGCATCGCGGCTGGGTAGCGGGCGAGGGCGTGAGGGGCAACGGCGGGATTCTTGGGGCGAGGCACGGTGGGGCTATCGCCCGGACGGAGCGGCGGAGACGTGATTTGCCGATTCGAACGTTCGGAAGTTGCCGAAGTTGACGGTACGTCTGTGTCGAAAACGCCGCCTTGCCCGGTGCCGCAGGACACGCGGGTGAGTCGGTTGCGACGGTCGGACATGCGCGGGAGATACATTGCCGGCTGCGTGTAGGACAGCGCTTATGCGCTGTGGCGGGAGGGTGGGCAAAGGGTCGCCGGGGTGACGCGGGAGTGGTGCTGCCGTCTTCCCCCGGTCGTGAGGCTTACCGCCGCCGTCGTACCGCCAGAACGTAGATCACTGCGGCGATGGCGGCGAAGAAGAACCATTGCACCGCGTAGGACAGGTGATTGTTCGGGACGGACGACAGGTCCGGCTTGCCGTTCGCGCCCAGGCCCAGCGCAGGCGTATCGGCGACCAGCATCAGGCGTTGCGGGGTGCGATCGAACAGCGAGCCGATCAGCGAGCGCGAATCGGGGGCGTGACTGATGAAGCCCGAGACTGGGCCGCCGGTCCAGCGACCGGCAAACTTCGGATCGGGGGTGGTCCCGAGCTGGACGATCATCCCCGGACCCTCTGCCCCGGTGCGGCATTCGACGATGAGGCGGAAGCCCGCAGCACCGGCGCCAGCGAGGCGTTGCGCGACGGGTTCGACACATAGGCCGGACGCGCGCCGGAACAGCAGCGTCTCGTCAGGCAGATCGGGGAAGGCGATCGGCGGCTTGGCGGGGTTGGCCGCGAGCTGCGCGATATACGCGTCCTTCTTCGGGGCGCGATCGAGCAACTGCCAGAGGCCAAGGGCGATCATCGCCGCTACCGCGATGACGACGACGATCGTCGATACGATGGGAATGCGCTTCATGGATTGGGGTCGATCCGCCCTTCGCGCGCCGCGTTGCGATATTCGGCGGACATCAGCGCGCCCTTGGCGATGCGGAGCGACCAGACGACTCCGGCCAGCGTCACCGGAATCCAGATCAGCATGTGCAGCCACAATGGCGGACTGAGCGTCAGTTCGACGATGATCGCGCCGGCGACGACGATGGTGCCGAGGATCAGGGTGAGGAACGCCGCCGGTCCATCGCCGACGTTGAACAGCGTGTAATCGAGCCCGCAGGCGCGGCACCGATCGGCGAATTTGATCCAGCCGGCGAACAACGTGGGCTGTGCGCAGCGCGGACACAGCCCTTTCAGAGCGACCTCAACGATGGCCGGTGAGGTCGCCTCCGTCATCAGCCGCCGTGGACCGGCGCGCCCCAGCCACCCCAAACGTAGACGGTGACGAACAGGAACAGCCACACCACGTCGACGAAATGCCAATACCAGGCGGCGGCTTCGAAGCCGAAATGCTGGCGCGGGGTGAAGTCGCCCTTGTACGCGCGGATCAGGCAGACGGCGAGGAAGATGGTGCCGATCAGGACGTGGAAACCGTGGAAGCCGGTCGCCATGAAGAAGGCGGCCCCATAGTTGATCCCCTTGAAGGGGAAGGGCGCGTGAGCGTATTCATACGCCTGAATGCTGCTGAACAGCACGCCGAGCGCCACCGTCAGCCACAGCCCCTTGAGCACGCCGTCCCGGTTGCCGACGCCGAGAAGGCCCCACAGGCCGGTCTTCTCGCCGCCGCGCTGGTTGTGGATCAGCGCGTGGTGCGCCCAGGTGACGGTGGTGCCGCTGGTGAGCAGGATCAGCGTGTTGAGCAGCGGCAGTTCGAAGGCGTTGATGACCTCCAGCCCCTTGGGCGGCCATTGCGCGGCGATCGCGGCGGCGCCCTCGGCAGCGCGTTCGACCTGTCCGTCGACGATGCTCATCGCGGTCGGGAACAGGCTGAAGTCGAAGAACGCCCAGAACCAGCCGACGAAGAACATGACTTCGGAGGCGATGAACAGGATCATGCCGTAGCGGAAGTGAAGCTGCACGACCGGAGTATGATCGCCGTGATGCGCCTCGCGCACCACGTCGGCCCACCAGCTGTACATCGTGAACAATACGCCCCCGAGGCCGGCGAAGAAAATCCAGCCGCCGCCATTGGCCTTGTCGGCGGCGAGGTGTCCGCCGTGCATCCACATGATCGCGCCGGACGCCATCACCAGCGCCGACAGCGATCCGAACAGCGGCCAGATGCTGGGGGGCAGGATGTGGTAATCGTGGTTCTTGGCGCCAGCCATGTCGTTTCCCTGTTCTTATCCTCTTATCCCACGCTCTAGCCCGTGGTTTTGGCAGAATCCACCGGGTAAAACGTGTAGGAGAGGGTGATCGTTTCCACGTCCTTCGCATCCGGGTCGTCCATGATCTTCGGATCGACGAAGAAGATGACCGGCATGCGCTGCGTCTCGCCCGGCTTCAGCGTTTGCTGGGTGAAGCAGAAGCACTGGATCTTGGTGAAATATTTGCCGGCCGAGCTGGGCGTGACGTTGAACGTCGCGGTGCCAGTGATCGGCTTCGTGTCGGTGTTCGTCGCGGTGAAGAACGCCATGTCGCGCGCGCCGATCCTGACGGTTTCCGATCCGGCTTCGGGGCGGAAGCGCCACTTCATGCCGGGGGCGACGTTGCTGTCGAAATCGACGCGGATCAGCTTGTTGACTGCGCCCGGTGCCTCTTCGCCGCGTTGCGTCGTGCCGTTGAGACCGGTGACCTGACAGAACATGCGATATAGCGGGATGCTCGCCCAGGCGACGCCGGTCATGAAGCAGATGCCGATCACCGCGAACATCGCGGTGCGCAGCTGGCGTTTGGTGGAGGAGGGGGCGGCGGCGGTCGTCACATCATCCCTTCGCGGATCTTCACGATCGCGACGGCGAAGATCAGGATGACGAACGCGCCGAGCAGCCACGCCATCACCTGTGCGCGCGATTTCTGGCGGCTGCGGATCAGGTTCTGTTCGTCCGGGGTCATGCGAACACCCAGCGATCGACGACGAGCGCGCCGAACATGACGAAGAGATAGAGGATCGAATAACGGAACAAGGTCTTCTCCGGCTTCATCGTGTCGTCGTTCGTCGTCGTCCGCGTCGCGACGATCGTGGCGAGACCGGCGAAGGCGAGTGTCATGGCGATCGCGACAGTGCCATAGATCGCGCCCGTCAGGCCCAGCGCCCAAGGTGCGATCGCGACCAGCGCCATCGGGATCGTGTACAGGCCGATCTGTCGCCGCGTCACGCGTTCACCCGCGACGACGGGCAGCATCGGCACGCCGGCGTTGGTATAGTCGCTGTTCATGAACAGCGCGAGCGCCCAGAAATGCGGTGGCGTCCAGAGGAACACGAGGCTGAACAGCAGCACCGGCAGCAGCGCGACATGCCCCGTCGCCGCCGCCCAGCCGATCAGCGGCGGGAACGCGCCGGCCGCACCGCCGATGACGATATTCTGTGGCGTCCGGCGCTTGAGCCAGACGGTGTAGATCAGCACGTAGAACAGGATCGAGACGGTCAGGATCGCCGCCGCAGCAAAGTTCACTGCGACGAACATCAGGATGACCGAAAAGGCGGCGAGGCCGACACCGAAGTGCAGCGCAGCCTGCCGGTCCATCCGGCCATCGGGCAGAGGACGCTTTTGCGTACGGCGCATCTTGGCGTCGATATCGGCTTCATACCATTGGTTGAGCGCACCCGCCGCACCTGCGCCCAGCGCGATGCACAGGATCGCGGTGAAGCCGATCACCGGGTGGATGCCGACGGGAGCCGCCAGCATCCCGCACAAGCCGGTGAAGACGACGAGCGTCATCACCCGCGGCTTGGTCAGCGCCAGGAAATCGCGCCAGTCGGCGGGGGGAAGCAGGGGCGTCGCGGCCGTCATGATCGCGATGCTATACGCGTGCGACGGGCGATTAGAAAGGGCGAGCGGGGCGCCGGCCGGTATCGTCATGATCCACATCAAGCGACTCGGGAAGCCAAGGAACGATAAGCAGACCAAGCGGTTAGCCAGCCACCAGGAGAGAGTTTCGATGGCTACCCGTATCGCCGACGCCGACATTCGCGCGTCCCAATTTCTGACCGACAGCTTCCAGCGTGGTCTGGCGCACTGGAACCGGGAACGGCTGGAGCCGGCATTCCCGACCGAAGACTGGCAGCGCGTGCTCGATCGCGATGTCCGCATGCAGCGCCTCGAAGGCGGTTTTCTCGAGGAATTGCGTGACGAGGTCGCCGCGGAGGCTGCCGCTGCACCGACCGACGTCGAAGGCTTCACCGCCTGGTTCGAGGAACTGAAGCAGAGTGGGCCCGGACAGCACGATCCGCTGTTCCCGTGGCTGGCCGAAGAAGCGAATCTCGACCAGATCCGCTGGTTCTTCGAACAGGAAGCCGCCGGCGAGGCAGGATTCGACGACCTCGTCGCGATGACGCAAGTCAAGTTGCCGACGCTGCCCAAGCTGGAGCTGGCGCGCAATTACTGGGATGAAATGGGCCGCGGCAATGCCAAGGGCATGCACGGGCCGATGCTCGATGCGCTCGTCGAGACGCTGGCGGTGAACCCGGTGATCGAAAACACTTTGTGGCAGAGCCTGTGCCTTGCCAACGCGATGACCGCTATGGCGACCAGCCGCCGTTATGCGTGGCATTCGGTGGGTGCGCTGGGGGTGATCGAACTGACGGCGCCGGATCGATCCGCAGCAACCGCCAAGGGTCTGCGGCGGCTAGGCTTCAAGGACAAGGAGCGCCGTTATTTCGATCTGCATGCGGTGCTGGACATCAAGCATAGCGAGGACTGGAACCGCGAGGCGATTCGTCCGGCGGTGAGCGAGGACCCGCGGCGGGCGACGGCGATGGCCGAGGGTGCGCTGATCCGGTTGCGGTGTGGCGAGCGCTGCTTCGAAGCATATCGCGCTGTGTTGATGGGGTGAGCGTCGGGGGCGGTATCGCGCGTCATGGAATGCGCCGCTTACCTCCCTTCTGCCACCGCTTTGCGGCACCACCTCCCCCTAACGGGGGAGGAATGGATAGCCGCGTTTGGTGTTCATCTTTGTCAGATGGCTCTACGAAGAACCGGTGGTTCACACGAAGCCCAGATTCCAGCTCGACGGATTGTAATTGCCCATGTTTGGCAGCACGGTCGTGAGATCGTTGTTGCCGACGCCGAACCAGCTGGCCAACGTCGCCGCATATTGATCGACCGACGTGGTCGGCAGCAACCGGCCCTGTCCGACATCGTCGGGTGTCCCGTTCCCGATCGCGGGCGGCGTGCCGTAGAAGCGGCGGCCTTTCACCGCTCCCCCCATCACGAAATGGTGACCGCCCCAGCCGTGATCGGATCCGTCGTCGTTCGACTGCAGCGTCCGTCCGAAATCGGAGGCGGTGAAGCTCGTCACCTTGTCCGCGACGCCGAGCGCCACCGTCGTATCGTAAAAGGCGCGCATCGCGTCGGCGACGCGACCGATCAGTGCGGGGTGCTGCGCCACGAGGTTGTCGTGCAGGTCGAACCCGCCGATCGAAACGAAGAACACCTGCCGCTTCGCGCCGAGTTCGGATGAGACGGAGATCAACCGCGCGACCATCTTGAGCTGGTCGGCAAGGCTGTTGCCCGTCGGGAACAGCCCGAACCCGGATGCCGGAGCGCCGGCCAGCGCACCGCTGACCTGCGCATAGGTGTCGAGCGAGCGTTTGCTGACGCGGGCGTGTTCGCTGGCGAACAGGTGCGGGTTGCTGCCGGTCATCAGGCTGCGCAGCGTCGCGGCTGCGGTAGTCGATCCGAAGAGCGCCGATGCATTGTTGATCAGCGGGATCGGGCCGCCGGTGCCGATCGCATATTGCACCGCCGACTTGCCGGTGAGGTAGACCGCGTTGCCGCTGGCGTTGATGCACGTCAGCGTCGATGCGCCGTTACCGCTCTGGAACAGGTCACCGATGCGCCCGCCCCAGCCCGACGTCGCGCCTTCGGGATTGGAGGCCTGGAAATAGCTCTGCTGGTCATTGTGGCTGAACAGCTTGGGCGGCAGCTTGACCGCATTCTGCTGATATTGCGTTTTCGTGGTCGGTTGCACCAATGTGCCGACGTTGAGCGCCACCGCGAGCTTGCCCTGATCGAACAGCGGCATCAGCGACTTCATCGTCGGCGCCAACGCATATTGCCGCCCGCCCGGCAGGCCGATCGTCGGGGTCAGCATCGTCCCCGCCAGCGATTCGCGGGTCAATGCGATATTGGCGCGCGCGGCCTGGTACTGGGCATAGCCGGCCGCATCGTAAGGCGGCAGCGTGTTCGCGTAATCGTTGCCGCCATACAGGAAGACGCAGACCAACGCCTTGTAATCGGTCGCGGTCGCCGCTGCGGCCTCGCCGATCGCGGCGAGGCTGGTGACGAACGGGGTCGCTACGCCGGCGACGCCGAGGGCGGCGGAGCGCTTGAGGAAGGCGCGGCGGGAGGCGTCTCGGGTCATGTCCATGGGGCTCACCGCAGCGTCAGGAAGTCGGGGGAGGCGAGCGTCAGCAAGATCGCGATGCCGACGCGGTTGATCGGGCCGTTGGTCGCGGTCGCGGCGACGCTGTCGACCGCGGCGCGGATCGCGGTCACCGTCGCGGCGCTCAACTGGCCGGCGGCGAGGACGAGATTGACCTCGTCCACCAGCGCGGCGCTGTCCGCCGCTTTGGTAAGAATGTCGGTATAATCGGCCTTGGTGTCGCCGGTGCCATTGGCGACAAGGCCCTGCATGTAGTTGACGTAGGCGACCACGCTTTGTTCGTTCGTGATCTGGAATTCGGGCGCGACGAGGCCGGCATTGCTGATCCCGCTCGCCGGCGGCGAATAGGCCGGGCGGAAGAAGTTGAAGACGGTGGCGCTGCGCCCCATCGTCTGGCCGAGCCGGTTCGACTGGCTCGACGTGTCGCCGATACCCCACGCATTGGAAGGCGAGTTGACCTTGAACATCCGGGCCCATGCGGTCAGCCGCATCACCGGTTCGCGCAACTTGCCCGCGGTGGTGCTGGTCAGCGCGTCGTCGCTGCGTGCCTCTGTGTCGAGCAGGATCGCCTTGATCACCGCCTTCATGTCGCCGCGTACGCCCGCGCCGTTGTTGGCGAAGGCCGCCGACACGCGGCCGACATAGGCGACGCTGGGGTTGCTGGTGACGAGACGCTGGATCAGCTGTTTCGAGACGAACGGCGGCAGGTTGGGATGCGCGAAGATCGTGTCGAGCGCGACCTTCACCGCCGCCATGCCGCCGCCGCTGGTCGACGTGCCTAGAAAGCTCGCCGCGCCGGTTTCGTTGAGTGCGGCGTTCATGACCAGCGGCTGGCGATAGCGATCGGGCGTGGTGCTGACGGTGCTCGCGAGACTGAGGCCGGTGAACACGCGGGCCAGACCCGCGACATCGGCGGGGGTGTAGGTCTCCATCGGCACACCGTTGCTGGTCCTGACGCTGCCGTCCGTATTGAGCTGGTACAGACCGAGCGTGAACAGCTGCATCAGTTCGCGCGCATAATTCTCGTCCGGCTGTGCACCGGTGGTAGCGTTCGCCTTGCGATTGCCGAGGAAGGTGAGGAACGATCCCATCGCGGCGCTGGTCGTGATCGCATCCATGATCGTCCGGTAGTTGCCGAACGCATTGTCGAGCAGCACGTCGACATAGGCGGCGGTTGCGAACTGTTTCCAGTTGAGGTTGACCCCGCCGATGCCGACGACGAGCAGATCGAGCAGCGCCATGCCGACGCGCTGGCGAAGCTGATCCGGCTCGACGATCATCTGGCGCCACATCGTGACGTCGAAGCCTGCTTCGGAATTGATGTAGGTCGCGGCGGAATAGCCGTTGGCGACCAGCCAGTCCCAGTGCGACGTCGCGCGGGGCAGGGCGAACTGATCGTCGATCCAGCCTTCGTAGCGTCGGCTGACGACCGATTCGATCATCGGGCGGGTCGCACCCATCGTGGATTGCGCGAGGAAGCGACTCGCCTGCGTCGGCGTGATGACGGCGGGTGCGACGACGACCGGCGGAGAGACAACGGGTGGCGCAGCGGTGGACCCGCCATCGCCACCGCCGCAGGCGGCGAGGAGCAGTGCGGGTGTGATGACGCCGCCGAACTTCAACGGGTCAACGAAACCGTCGGCACTCCCGTCATGCGCGACGAACGCCCCGGCGTCCGCCTGTTCACTATCCAGCACTGTTGCAGATCCCCCGACCCGGTCCGCCCGCGATTCTCCCGGAGCGAGGGCAGATCATACCAGCAATGTGGCCCCACGACGATTTACGAAAATGCTTAACATGGATCGGTTCAGCGCGAACATTACGGATTTGGTCGTGACCGTAACAAAAAAGCCCCGGCGGTGAGGCCGGGGCTTTTTTTGCCTCAATCGATCCGCGGAAGCGTTTCGAACTGGTGATACGGCGGCGGCGAGGACAGCGTCCATTCCAGCGTCGTGGCCCCTTCGCCCCAGGGATTGTCGGGAGCTGGCTTGCCCGCGATCAGCGACCAGATCACGTTGACGAAGAAGATCGCCATGCCCGCGGCCATGATCTCATAGCCGTGGCTCGCGAGCGCGTTCCATGTCGCATAGGCGTCCGGATAGTCCGGATAGCGGCGCGGCATGCCCTGCAGACCGAGGAAGTGCATCGGGAAGAACAGCACGTTCACGCCGACGAAGAACACCCAGAAGTGCAGCTGGCCGAGCAGTTCGCTGTACATCTTCCCGAACATCTTCGGGAACCAGTAATAGAAGCCGGCGAACAGGCCGAATACCGCACCGAGGCTGAGCACGTAGTGGAAGTGCGCCACCACGTAATAGGTGTCCTGCATGTAGTCGTCGATGCCGCCGTTGGCGAGCACGACGCCGGTGACGCCGCCGACGGTGAACATGAAGATGAAGCCGATCGCCCAGACCATCGGGGTCTTGAACGACATCGATCCGCCCCACATCGTCGCGATCCACGAGAAGATCTTGATGCCGGTGGGAACCGCGATCACCATCGTCGCCGCGGTGAAGTACATCTTCACGTTCACCGACAGGCCGGTGACGAACATGTGGTGCGCCCAGACGACGAAGCCGACGACGCCGATCGCGACCATGGCATAGGCCATGCCGAGATAGCCGAAGACGGGCTTGCGGCTGAACGTCGCGATGATCTGGCTGACGATGCCGAAGCCCGGCAGGATCATGATGTACACTTCGGGGTGACCGAAGAACCAGAACAGATGCTGGTACAGGATCGGATCGCCGCCACCGGCGGGGTCGAAGAAGGTGGTGCCGAAGTTGCGGTCGGTCAGCAGCATCGTGATCGCCGCGGCGAGCACCGGCAGCGCGAGCAGCAGCAGGAAGGCGGTGACGAGCACCGACCACACGAACAGCGGCATCTTGTGCAGCGTCATGCCCGGTGCGCGCATGTTGAAGATGGTGGTGATGAAGTTGATCGCACCGAGGATCGACGAGGCGCCCGCGAGGTGGAGCGACAGGATCGCCATGTCCACCGATGGTCCCGGCTCGCCATAGGTCGAGAGCGGGGCATAGACCGTCCAGCCGGTGCCGGCGCCGCCGAAGAACGGCGAAGCGAGCAGCAGCGAGAAAGCGGGGATCAGCAGCCAGAACGACACGTTGTTCATGCGCGGGAACGCCATGTCCGGCGCACCGATCATGATCGGCACGAACCAGTTGCCGAAGCCGCCGATCATCGCCGGCATCACCATGAAGAACACCATGATCAGGCCGTGCGCGGTGATCAGCACGTTCCACAGGTGAAGCGCATGATCGAGACCGCCGTCGCCGCCGGGCAGGAAGTTCGCCCAGCCGACGAGATACTGGATGCCGGGATGCGCCAGTTCCGCGCGCATCAGGCCCGAGATCGCGCCACCGATGATCCCCGCGATGATCGCGAAGATCAGGTACAGCGTCCCGATATCCTTGTGGTTGGTCGACATGAACCAGCGGGCGAAGAAGCCCGGCTTGTGGTCCGCGTCGGCGTGGGCGTGATCGTCATGTGCGACGAAGGCCGCCCCATGAGACGAGGAGGGATGGAGGGCGGTATCGGTCATCTTACTGTCCCGCGTTGCCGGTGGCCGGATTGCCGGTTGCACCCTGCGAAGATGTTGGAGCGGTGGTGGTCACGTTCTCGACCGGGCCGGTGGCGGCATCCGCCTCGTTGCCCTCGGCCTGCTTCACCGCGGAGCCTTCGGCGCCGGGCTGCGGAATGACCTTGTCGGAGAGCTGGCCGGGGGCCGGCATCGTGCCGCCCTTGGCGCGGACCCAGGCGGCAAACTGCGCCTGCGGTACGGCCTGCACCGCGATCGGCATGAAGGCGTGACGCGCGCCGCACAGTTCCGAACACTGGCCGAAGTACAGGCCCGGCTTGTCGATGGTGAAGCTGGTCTCGTTCAACCGGCCCGGCACCGCGTCGAGCTTGATCCAGAAGGCGGGGACCGCCCAGCTGTGGATCACGTCCTGCGAGGTGGTGATCAGGCGGATCGGCACGCCGACCGGCAGCACGATGCGGTTGTCGGCGGCGAGCAGGCGCGGACCGTCGGCATCGGTGCGGAAGCGTTCGCCGGCGGCGACCTGGTTCTTTTCCTTCAGCATGTTGGCGGTGATCTCGAACCCGCCATGATCCGGATATTGATACGACCAATACCATTGGTTGCCGATCGCCTTCAGCGTCACCGCACCTGCCGGGGCCGGCTTGAACTGCGCCTGCAACAGGCCGATCGACGGCACCGCGATCAGCACCAGGATGATCACCGGCGCCAGCGTCCAGATGATCTCGATCGCGGTGTTGTGGCTGGTCTTGGACGGGATCGGGTTCGCTGCCTTGCGGAAGCGGATGACGACGTAGATCAGCAGCAACAGCACGAACACGCTGATGATGGTGATCAGCGGGAACAGGATCGAATCGTGGAACCAGTGGGCGAATTCGCCATTGGTGGTCACCTGCGGCTGGATGCCGATGCGACCGTCGACCGGATGGCCGACACCGGGTTCCATCTGCACCGCTGGCGCGCCGTCCTGCGCCAGCAACGGCGACGCGGGCGCGGCCGGGGCGGTCGCGTTGGCGGTGGTGGGGGCGATGTTGGAGACGCCGGCGGGCGCGGCGGCACCCTGCGGAGCCGGTTGGGCGGCTTGCGATGCTGCCCCCAGCCCTGTCAGCAACAGGCCGGTGGCCAGTGCGATCCCCTTGAACCTCATGCGCATGCGTGTCGTCACCCCGTCCAGATTCCCTCGCCCGCCCGGCGAACGGGCCGTTTTAGGCGTAAGACTACGCCCCTTTTGCCATGGCCTATACGCGGGGGTGCCCTCCGCCTCAAGCGGTCGCCATATGTTTATGACTCGGCGCTGCTTGGCCTCGGCGGGCCAAGCACCTATGAGCGGCCGATACCGACGTATTCCTAGCGAGACCGCCGATGACCGACGACGATGTGCTGGCCGAATTCCGCGCCGCCGATGCGCTGCTGGAGGGGCATTTCATCCTGTCGTCGGGCCTGCACAGCTCGCGCTACCTGCAATGCGCGCGCGTGCTGATGGACCCGCGCCGCGGCGCCCGCCTGGCCGACGCGCTGGTCGAGCGCATGCCGGGCGAGATCAAGGCTCGCATCAGCGCGGTGGTTTCACCCGCGATGGGTGGCGTGATCGCCGGGCACGAGATGGCGCGTGCGCTGGGCGTCGAGGCGATGTTCGTCGAACGTCCCACCGGCACGTTCGAGCTGCGCCGCGGATTTCGGCTCGAGCAAGGGCAGGAGGTGCTGATGATGGAGGACGTCGTCACCACCGGGCTGTCCAGCCGCGAGGCGATTCTGGCGATCGAGGCGGCGGGTGGGCGCGTGGTCGCAGGCGCATCGCTGGTCGACCGTTCGGGCGGCACCGTCGATCTGGGCGTACCCTTCTATCCGCTGATCCGGCTGGACGTGCCGACCTACGCTGCCGACGGGTTGCCACCCGAACTGGCGGCAATCCCCGCGATCAAGCCGGGCAGCCGGGCGGCGTGACCGAATTCCTGCGCCTCGGCGTCAACATCGATCACGTCGCCACCGTGCGCAATGCGCGGGGCGCGGGCTATCCCGATCCGGTACGGGCTGGCCTGCTGGCAGCGGAGGCGGGCGCCGACGGTATCACCGCGCACCTGCGCGAGGATCGGCGGCACATCACCGACGACGATATCGCGCGGCTGTCGGCCGAACTGACGGTGCCGCTGAACCTCGAGATGGCGGCGACCGACGAGATGCTGGCGATCGCGCTGCGCCACCGCCCGCATGCGGCGTGCATCGTGCCGGAGAAGCGGGAGGAATTGACGACCGAAGGCGGATTGGATGCCGCCGGCCAGCACAACCGGTTGGCCCCTTTGGTCAGCGCGCTGGGCGCGGCACGTATTCGCGTATCGCTCTTCATCGAACCCGACGCGCGGCAGATCGATGCGGCGATCCGGCTCGGCGCGCCCGTGGTCGAACTGCACACCGGCCGCTATGCCGAACTGGAGGGCGAGGCGCGCACCGAGGAACTGCGACGGCTGTCGGATGCTGCGGCGCTGGCGGCGAAAAACGGCATCGAGGTGCATGCCGGGCATGGGCTGACGTTCGCCAATGTGGGCCCCATCGCGGCAATCCCGCAGGTGCGTGAGTTGAACATCGGGCATTTCCTGGTGGGTGAGGCGCTGTTCGTCGGGCTTGGCGAGGCGGTGCGGCGGATGCGGGAGGAGATGGATGCAGCGCGTGGGTGAGTTTCACGCGAAGGCGCGAAGGCGCGAAGACAGAAGGGTGGTTCGCGCGGAGGCGCGGAGACGCGGAGAAGAAGGTTTGGCTGATCGCCGGATTTGGAGCGGCCTCCTCTACCTTCCGTCGAGCCGTCCTGCCTTGGCAGCGCCTTCGTCGCGAGTCCTGGCGCGGGCCGCGAGCACGGCCCAATCAATCTCATCTTCTTCTCCGCGCTTCCGCGCCTCCGCGCGAACACACCTTCTTCCAACGCCAAAGCCAGCCGCATGATCGTCGGCCTCGGTTCCGACCTGTGCAATATCGAGCGCATCCAGCAGTCGCTCGACCGTTTCGGCGAGCGGTTTGAGGCGCGCGTGTTTACCGATCACGAGCGCGCCAAGGCCGCCCGCCGCCCGTTCACCAAGGCCGGCACCCTGGCCAAGAGGTTCGCCGCCAAGGAGGCGTTTTCGAAGGCGGTCGGCACCGGCTTCAGGGCTGGCGTGTTCATGAAGGACATCGGCGTGGTCAACGCGCCCTCCGGCGCGCCGACATTGTCGTTGACGGGCGGGGCCAAGCAACGGCTTGACGCGTTGATCCCCGAAGGCCACGTCGCGGCCGTACATTTGACCCTGACCGACGATCATCCATGGGCGCAAGCCTTTGTGATCATCGAGGCGATCGCGGATTCCAAGGCATGAAGGAAGCGGTGTTGGACGGCAATCAGCCCACCGAAACGGCGGCCACGCCCCCGCCGGCGGACGCTGCACCCGGCAAGAAGACCACGGACTGGTGGGGCGAGATCAAGGGCATCTTCTGGCTGATCCTGATCGTGCTGGGTTTCCACAGCTTCGTCGCCAAGCCGTTCTACATCCCGTCGGAATCGATGCTGCCCGGACTTCGTATCGGCGATCGGCTGGTGGTGTCGAAATTCAGCTACGGCTGGTCGTTCGTCTCGCCCACGATCCCGAATCCGGTCGCAATCTTCAAGGGGTTGGTGCTGCGCCAGCCCGAGGAGAGCTGGAGCGTCGGCTTGCCATTCGTCCACGGTCGCCTGTTCGGCAGCCTGCCGGAACGCGGCGATGTCGTCATCGTGACCCCGCCGGGTACGCGCAACGACTACATCAAGCGCGTCATCGGCCTGCCCGGCGACACGCTGGCGGTGCGCGGGGGGACGGTGATCCTCAACGGCAAGCCGATCGCCCGCGGGACGGTGCATTACGTCGACCTGCCGGTCGATACCAACAGCCCGTGCAGCGACAGCGAATATTATGGCGCCCGCCGTCCGGCAGCCGGCGGCGGTTACGTCTGCCACCTGCCGATCGTCACCGAAACGCTGCCGAACGGCCGGTATTACGACACGGTCGACATGGAGCCGGACAGCCCGGGCGACAATTTCGCGACGGTGACGATCCCCGCCAACCACGTCTTCCTGATGGGCGACAATCGCGACCGGTCGGCCGACAGCCGCTTTCCGTTGTCGCAGCTCGGGCTGGGTGGGCCGGTTCCCTATGAAAATCTGGGCGGCCGGGCGGAATTCCTGACCTTCAGCCTCGACGGCGATGCCAGCTGGAATCCGCTGACCTGGTGGGGTTCGCTGCGATCCAACCGTGCAGGCCTGTCGCTGCATCCGGCCGAAGGGAAGTAGTTTGACCGACGCGCCGCTCGCCAAAGAGCCTAGCCCCAACGAGCTGCGCGATCCCTTCGTCCGGCAGGAGCTGAAGCGGGCGACAGTGTGGCTGGGGCTGGCGGGCGCCATCGCGCTGGCGGTGATCCTGGTCCAGCCGCTGCTGATCATCTTCGCCGGGCTGGTGTTCGCCGCGTTGCTCGACGGCGGGGTGCGGCTGCTCGGCAAGGTGCTGCCGATCGGGCGCGGCTGGCGGTTGCTGATCGTCATGCTGCTGACGATCGCGTTCCTGTTCGGCACCTTCTATCTCACCGGCGTGCAGGTGTCGGCGCAATTCTCGCAGCTGCGCACGACGCTGGAATCGCAGGCGAACCGCGTCGCCGGCTGGCTGAGTTCGCAGGGGTTGATGCCGGGCGCGTCGGACGTCAGCGGCATCGCGCGGCAGGCGCTGAGCTCGGTCGGCCGAATCACCTCATGGGTCGGCACCGCCTTCGGCGCGCTGACGACGATGTTCATGATCATCGTCATCGGGCTGTTCGTCGCGATGGACCCGCGCACGTACCAGCGCGGGCTGGAATGGATGGTGCCGCGGTCGAACCGCGCCGAATTCGCGGTGGTGCTGGAACGGATGGGCAAGACGCTGCGGCGCCTGCTCGCGGGGCGGCTGCTGGGCATGCTGGCGGAGGGCGTGCTGACGTGGATCGCGCTGTCGATCGGCGGCGTGCCGATGGCGATGATCCTCGGTATCCTGACCGGGCTGCTCGCGTTCATCCCCAATATCGGCGCGTTCATCAGCGGCGCGCTGATGGTGGCGGTCGGTTTCTCGGCGGGCACCGATGTGGGTTACTGGGCGATCGGCACCTATATCGTCGTGCAGGGTTTCGACGGCTACGTGCTGCTGCCGATCGTCGCCAAGAAGACGGTCGACCTGCCGCCGGCGCTTACGCTGGGCGCCCAGATCATGGCGAGCGCGCTGTTCGGCATCCTCGGGCTGGCGCTGGCGGACCCGATGACCGCGATGGTCAAGACCGCGCTGGAACGCAGTTCGGAGCGCGAGGGCGAGCGCGACGGATCAGACGATGGTGTCGAACAGGCGTAGGTAGCGCGCGGCGGCGTCCGCGCCGGGTTGCGGCACCGGCGCAGGGCGGCGCGCGTCAAGCCAATGGCCCAGTGCCGCGGCCAGGGCGGCGTGGTCGCCCAGGGCAACCACGCTGCCGAGCGCAGGCGTCGCAATGATCTCGCGTACCGCCGGGCTGCAATCGGTTGCGACCACCGGCGTGCCGACGGACAGCGCCTCCCGCAAAACGCCGGGCACGCCCTCGTAATCGCTGGGCAGCGCCAGCACCGCGGCGCGCGCCATCGCGGGCATCGGATCGCTGACATGGCCCGGCAGGTGGACGCGATGCGCCAACCCCAGGGCGCATGCCCGCCGTTCGAGGGCGGAGCGCACATCGCCTTCACCGAGGATTACCAGCTGCACGTCGTCGGGCAGCGTGGGCAAGGCGTCGATCAACCGGTCCCAGCGCTTTTGCGCGACCAGCCGGCCGACGCCGAGCACGACGCGGCCGGGGGGAAGCCACGGCGGGTCGCCGTCGCCGGACGATGCGACGACCGGATTGGGAATGACGCTGGTCCGGCCGGTCATGCCGGTCGCGCGTGCCGCCTGCGCCGCGGTCGCGGGGGTCATGGCGACGAGGTGGTCGCAAAACCGGTGATGCTGCGCCAGCCAGAGCCGATGGCCGGCCGCCGCGATCCGGCCGTGATCGCCGCGATCGACGGCGTTGGACATCTTGACGACGATCGGCGGGCAGTCGGATCCCAGCCGCGCCCGTGTCCAGGCGGCGATGGCGGTGTAGAAATTGCCGGGGCAGAACAGGACGGCCGGGCGCAGCTGCCGGACAATGCCGGGCAGGGCGAATTGGGCGCTGTAGCGGTCGTCGCGCAGGGGGTGCAGGACGATGCCGTCGGGCAGCTCGTCACGGAGTGGCCCGCGTTCGTCGCCGATCACCAGCGTCACCCGCCGGCCCAGTGCCAGCCATCCGCGCGCCAGCCGCAATTGTGCCCGCTCGACACCGCCGCCGGACAGGGTGCGGGCGTAGGTCAGGATATGATCGGCCGCCATCGTCGGGCGTCGTCCTGCCACAGCCAGCCGCATCGCGCCAACGCAGGCCGTCCGCGGCGCGGATTTCATGTGCAAAGCGTCGCCTGCCCGGCTAAGCGGCGCCACCTTCATCGTGCGGACCATCGGGTGCAGATCGATCAGAATGCAGGCCATGGCGACGTCGAACTGGTGCCGCCTTCCCCCGAGATCGCGGGACTTCAACCGTTGACGACCATCAAGAGCCGCTGGCCTGCCATTCTGGGCGCGCTGGTGACCGTGGCGATGCTGGCCGGCCTCGGCCACGAGCTGTTCAGTTCCGGGCTGGCCGGGCTGAACCGGGCGACGCCGCGCAATCCGGTGTTCTACATCGCCTTCGTTGGCCTGTACCTGACGCCGCCGCTGGCCGATTACGTCATCTTTCGCCGGCTGTGGGGCATTCCGCTCGCCGGGCTAGTGGCGCTGATCAAGAAGCGGATCGCGAACGACGTCGTGATGGGCTATTCGGGCGAAGCGTATTTCTACGCCTGGGCACGGCAACGGACGCGGCTGGTCGCGGCGCCGTTCGGGGCGGTGAAGGATGTGTCGATCCTGTCGGCGATCGCCGGCAATGCGGTGACGCTGACGATGATCGCGGTCGCGCTGCCGGCAGGCCGCGACCTGATCCCGCCCGAGATGATGCGCTACGTCTACGGATCGCTGGCGGTGATCTTCGGCACGTCGCTGCCGTTCCTGATCTTTTCGCGCAAGGTGTTCTCACTGCCGCGTGCGCAGCTGTGGGCGGTGTTCGGTGTGCATTGCGTGCGGCTGATCCTCGGCACGGGCTTCCTTGCGCTGGCGTGGGCATCGGCGATGCCGGAGGTCGCGATCGGAACCTGGCTGTTCCTGTCTGCCGGCCGGCTGCTGTTTTCACGCCTTCCGCTGTTGCCGAACAAGGACCTGCTGTTCGCCAATTTCGCGATCCTGATGATCGGCGAGGATCAGGCGCTGTCCGAATTGATCGCATTTACCGCGGCGGCGGTGTTGCTGGTCCACGCGGTGCTGATCGTCGGGTTCGGCGTCCATCATCTGGCGACACGGCGGCGATGACGGTTCCGGTATGAGGATCGTCGACGTCAACGAATTCTATTCGCCGACCGGGGGTGGCGTACGCACCTATGTCGATCGCAAGATCGCGTTGCTGGCGGCGATGGGCCACGAACTGATCGTGATCGCCCCCGGCCGCGAGGATCGGGTGGAGGAACGCCCCGGCGGCGGCGCGGTGCATTACGTCAAATCGCCCGGCATGCCGTTCGACGCGAATTACGGGCTGTTCTGGGATGCCGCGCCGATCCATCGCCGGCTCGACGCGCTGCTGCCCGACGTCATCGAAAATTGTTCGCCATGGCGCAGCGCATGGATCGTATCGGGCTGGCAGGACCCCCGGCCGGCGCATGCGCGGGGGGCGGCGATCCGCGCATTCTTCATGCACAACGACAATGTCGAATCCTATCCCAAGCGCTGGTTGCGGCCGGTGGCGTCGGGCGCGCGGATCGAGCGCGCGTTCGCGTGGTACGACCGCTATCTGGGCCGCTGCCTCGATCGATACGATACGGTGGTGACCAACGGTCCGTCGCTGACCCGCCGCCTGACCGGACGGGGCGTGCGGGTGGATGCGACGATGCCGCTGGGGATCGAGCGCAGCCATTTTTCGCCCGCCCTGCGCGATGAGGGACTTCGCGCGGCGCTGTTGCAGCAATGCGGCCTGCCACCGCAGGCGCACCTGCTACTGGGCGTCGGCCGCCATCATCCCGAAAAGCGATGGCCGACCGTGATCGACGCGGTGCAACGTGCCGGTGCGCAGGTGCCGGTCGGCCTCGTCATCCTGGGGCAGGGCATCGATACCCGCACGCTGGAAAGGCATATCGGCGACAATCCGCATATTCGCCTGTTCCTGCCGGTGTACGAGCGGCGGCGGCTGGCATCGATCATGGCGAGCGCCGACGCCTATATCCACGGCTGCGGAACCGAGACGTTCGGGCTGGTTCCGGTAGAAGCGCTGGCGAGCGGTACGCCGCTGATCGTGCCGGATGGCGGCGGCACCGCGGAAATCGCCGATGCCCCGTTCGCGGAGGTCTATGCGGAGCGTGACGTGCGATCGTGCGCCGCGGCGATCCTGCGGATGCTGTCGCGCGATCGGTCGCTGGTCCGCCGGGCGGCCGGCGTCGCCGCGGCGGGGGTGCGCAGCGACGTCGAGCACGCCGCCGATCTGGTGGCGCATTACGCCAGTGTGATCGCCGCCCGCGACGGATCGATCAGAAGGTCGGCATAGGCCGCGGGCCGATGGCGGGCGAACGCGGCGAAGGTCGCGGTGATGCTGGCAAGCAAGGCCGGTACGCGGGTGTCGCCGGGATGCACCGCGATCCGTACGGTCGGTGCCGGCTGGAGCACGTGGCGTAGCGTCGCGGCGGCGGCGAGCGAACTCCACTGCCGCATCCGCGACCGGCTGGCCCAGGTGATCACGGGGCCACGCGCGACGATAGCGCCGCCCGGTCGCCAGACGCGCAGGTGATCCTCCGCCAGCGCGAAGCCGGCATCGGCCAGCGCCCTGTGCGCGCCATCGGAATACAGCCATGCCGGTGCGACGAAGCCCGCGGCGGGGCGACCGGTGATATCCTCGACCAGCGCCTTGCCCATCCGCATCCGGCGCGACGCTTCCGCGTGATCGAGGCCGAGGAACTCGCCCTCGCCCGCGGTCATGTGGCGCGCCTTCAGCGCGGTGGCTCCGGCATGACGGCCGTCGTCGCGATGCGTCCAGCCGTGGACGAACATCTCGACGCCTTCGTCCGCCCAGTCGCGCAGGCGACGCGCGAAGGTCGGGGTGATCGCCGCGTCACCCCAGTGATCGGGCACCACCAGCATCGCCAGCCGCCGTCCGACATGGGGTGCAAGATGGTCGAGCAGGCGATCGACCTCATGTTCGAAGCGCGGCGAGACGTCGTGGATCGAGGCGAGCAGACGCGTCACGGGATGCGGCGATAGACCTGGACGATCTCGTTACCCATCGGCAGCCGGGCGGCCAGACGGTAGTCGCGGACCATCGCCGCGGTGACGATCGCATGCGCGGCGGGACGTTCGCCGCGATAGGGTGGGCGGATGACGACCGCTTCGGGCCGGGCGGCGAGGATGCGGCGGATCTCGCTATCCTGATCGACGCCCGTGGCGCCGGCTTCGCGTGCGCGGACCAGATGCGAGGGCATCAGGTAACGCGACAACGCGCAACGACCGGTCGCTGCGTAGAGCATGGTCGAGCCCGAATAGACGTACAGGCATCCGGGACCGTGCCCGACGGCCGCCGCCATCGCGGCCAGCTCGCGTCCGTCGCCGCGCCCACGGTTCTGGAGGATCAGAACGATCTGACCCGCGAGCGCCGCCGTCAGCAGCAGTGCGGGGGTATAACGGTGTCGCCAATGCTCGCTGCCCCAGATCGCGGCGCCCATCGCACAGGCGGGCAGCAGCGCCGGCAGCGCATAATGGTCGAACCATGGCCGGAAGATCAGCACGCTGCCGATCGCCACCGCGAGCCATAGCGTGACGAACCGCCGTTCGCGACGCTGGTCGGGCTGCGCCGCGGTCCTGATCGCCGCCAGAATTGCGATGGCGACGATCGGTGAGGTGATGAGCACCATCTCGCCGATGTTGCCTGCGAGTTCCGACAGCGGATCGGGTACGCGCTGGAAGATCGAGACGACGTTGGCGTAGACGAATGCATCCCAGGCGCCGATCGCCCGATAATAGCCTGCCACGGCCGCGGTCGGCAGCAGCGCCACGATCACCAGCGCGATGCCGTAGCCGCACAGGGCGAGCGGTTTCCGCGCGATCCGCCATTCGTCGGCGAGCAGCCACAGGCCGAAGAACAGGCCCTCGAACACCAGCGAGGTCTTGATCTGCAGGCCCACGCCGATCAGCGCCATCACGCCTAGCCCGTACAGGCGGCGGCGAGGCGTCGCGGCGGACGAGAGGATCAGCAGCGCGGCGGCGATCGTCAGCAGATTGTAGAAGACTGGCGTCTGTCCGCCCTGTCCGCCGAGCAGGTCGAGCCAAAGGATGTAGGCGAGGCCCGCCGCGGTAGCGCCGTAACGGTGGCCGAGGCGATCGGCCAGCCGGCCGATCAGCCATGCGGTCGCGACCGTGCTGGCGAGCGCCATCATCTGATACGCCCAGATGCCTGCCGGAAATCCCAGCCATGCCGGAATGGCATAGAGCAGGAACAGCCCGACCGGCTTGCGATCCCAGACGTCGACGAAGGGCAGCGCGCCCTGCCACATCCGCATGGCCGTGACGAAATAGAATTCCTCGTCGACATGGACGAGCGGATTGCCGAACGTCAGCCAGCGTGCAGCGATCGCGACCAGCAGAAGGATCGGGAGGCGCAGCCGCGGGTTGGTCAGTGCTTGCATGGCGGACGGGTAGCGGGGCGGGGCAGCCTGCTCAATCCTTCCCGGCGCGGGCGGTTATCCCGCTTCGGATCGAAGAAAATTACAGCCGCTTCGCCGTCACGAAATAGTCGAGCTGCGTCGAATCGGACAATGTGAAGCCTGTCGCGGGCGAGAATCCCAGTCCGCGTACATCCGTCACCGTGAGGCCGGCGCGTTCCAGCAGGCCGGTCAGTTCGTCGGGCGTCAGGAATTTATCCCAGTCGTGAGTGCCGCGCGGGATGCGCCGCGTGCCCTCCGCCAGCGTGATCAGCGCGAGCCGCGACAGTGGCGTGCGGTTGGGGGTGGACATCACCAGCAGGCCGCCGTCCGCCAGCGCCTCCGCCAGCCCGCGCACGAAGCCGGCGGGATCGGTGACATGCTCGATCACCTCCAGGCTGGTGACGAGGTCGAAGCGTTCGCTCATCGCCTCGACGCCGACCGCGCGATAGTCGATCGTGAGGCCGCCCTGCGCTGCATGCGCTTGCGCTACCACGATATTCTCCGCCGCAGCGTCGATGCCCGTTACCGCTGCGCCGAGGCGGGCGAGCGGTTCGCAGAGCAACCCCGCACCACAGCCGACGTCGAGCGCGGTCTTGCCGGCGAGTGGCGTGAAACTGGTGTCGTCGCCATCCCAATGCAGGTCCACCGCGGCGCGGATGTAGCCGAGGCGCGCCGGGTTCAGCTTGTGCAGCATCGCCGACGATCCTTTGGGATCCCACCAGTCCTTTGCCATCTTGCCGAAATGCTCCGCCTCGCGGGCATCGATCGTGCTGCTTGCGCTTCCCATGGCCGCTACCTATCAGGACGGCCCCTTTACCCCAAGGAGTTTGGCGACCCAGATGGCGCGGATCGTGATGAAGTTCGGCGGCACGTCGATGGCCGGGATCGAGCGCATCCGGAGCGTCGCCGCGCGCGTCAAACGCGAGGTCGAGGCGGGCAACCAGGTCGCGGTGGTCGTGTCGGCGATGGCGGGCGAGACCGACCGGCTGGTGGGCTTTTGCCGCGAGGCGTCGTCGCTCTACGACCCGCGCGAGTACGACGTCGTCGTCTCGGCGGGCGAACAGATCACCAGCGGGCTGCTCGCGATCGCGTTGCAGGCGGCGGGTGTGAAGGCGCGATCGTGGATGGGCTGGCAATTGCCGATCCATACCGACGATGCCTTTGCCAAGGCGCGGATCGGCACGATCGATACGGCGGCGCTCGACGCCAGCCTGTCGGCGGGCGAGGTCGCGGTGATTCCCGGTTTCCAGGGCATCGCCGATGACGGCCGGGTGACCACGCTGGGCCGCGGCGGGTCGGACACCTCGGCGGTCGCGGTGGCGGCGGCGATGAAGGCGGACCGCTGCGACATCTACACCGATGTCGACGGCGTCTACACCACCGATCCCCGCATCGTGCCGCGCGCGCGCAAGCTCGCCAAGGTGACGTATGAAGAGATGCTGGAACTCGCCAGTGTCGGCGCGAAGGTGTTGCAGACCCGATCGGTCGGCCTCGCGATGAAGGAACAGGTCCGCGTCCAGGTGCTCTCGTCCTTCACTGGCGAGGATGCACCGATGGCGGACACATTGCCCGGCACGATGATCGTCGGCGAAGAGGAGATAGACGACGTGGAACGCCAGCTGATCACGGGCATCGCGCACGACAAGAACGAGGCGAAGATCACGCTGATCAGCGTGCCGGACAAGCCCGGCGCGGTCGCGGCGATCTTCGAACCGCTGGCGGCGGCGAACATCAATGTCGACATGATCATCCAGAATATCGCGCATAACCACGGTTCGACCGACGTCACCTTCACGGTGCCGGCGGCGGACCTCGCGCGGTCGCTCGAATCGCTCAATCAGGGCCGCGAGGCGATTGGGTTCGCCGAGATGGTGCATGACACGCGGGTCGCCAAGATTTCGGTCGTCGGCGTCGGCATGCGCAGCCATGCGGGCGTCGCCAGCACCATGTTCACCACGCTCGGCGCACGCGGGATCAACATCCAGGCGATCTCGACCAGCGAGATCAAGGTGTCGGTGCTGATCCACGAGGACGAGACCGAACTCGCCGTCCGCGTCCTCCACACCGCCTACGGCCTCGACGCCGTGGACGCCGCGGCGTGACCGTCGGACAGGAGCGACTGACCCGCCGGATGGCGCGGGGTGCGGAATTCCTCGGCAGCGAGGTGGCGATCATGGCAGGCGCGATGTCGTGGGTGTCGGAGCGCAACCTCGTATCGGCGATGTCCAACGCCGGCGGGTTCGGCGTGATCGCGTGCGGGGCGATGACGCCCGAATTGCTCGACACGGAAATCGCCGCGACCCGCGCGATGACCGACAGGCCGTTCGGCGTGAACCTGATCACCATGCACCCGGCGCTATTCGACCTGATCGCGGTCTGCGCGAAGCACGAGGTCGGCCATGTCGTGCTCGCCGGCGGCCTGCCGCCGAAGGGTTCGTTGGAGGCGATCAAGGCATCGGGTGCCAAGGTCATCTGCTTCGCGCCGACGCTGGCGATGGCGAAGAAGCTGATCCGGTCGGGCGTCGATGCGCTGGTGATCGAGGGGATGGAGGCCGGCGGCCACATCGGCCCGGTGTCGACCAGCGTGCTCGCGCAGGAGATGCTGCCCGAGATCGCCGAGCTGGTCCCGGTGTTCGTCGCCGGCGGCATCGGCCGGGGCGAGGCGATCGCCGGCTATCTCGACATGGGTGCGGCGGGCGTCCAGCTCGGCACGCGCTTCGTCTGCGCGACCGAATCGATCGCGCACGCCAATTTCAAGAAGGCGTTCATCCGCGCCTCGGCACGTGACGCGATCGCCAGCGTGCAGATCGATCCGCGGTTGCCGGTGATCCCGGTCCGCGCGCTGAAGAATGCGGCGGGCGAGCTGTTCGGCGCGAAGCAGCGCGAGGTCGCGCTGCTGCTCGACGGCGGCAAGGTCGAGATGCTCGAGGCGCAGTTGCAGATCGAGCATTATTGGGCCGGCGCGCTGCGCCGCGCGGTGATCGACGGCGATATCGAGCATGGCTCGGTCATGGCAGGGCAGTCGGTCGGCATGGTGACGAAGGAAGAGCCGATCGCGGAAATCATCGGCGCGCTGATGAGCGAGGCGGCTTCGGCGCTGGAGAAGCGGGCGGGTTGAGGCGTTTTGACGGGGGGCGTCGCTTACCTCCCCCTCCGTCACGCCTTCGGCGTGCCACCTCCCCCTCGCGGGGGAGGAATTGAGATAGGCCAGTCCTCCCGCGCAAGGGGAAGGTGGCGCCGCGTAGCGGCGACGAACGTCGTTGCGCATTTCGGTCCGAAACACGACGAACCGCGCGCCGTCCTTACTCGCCGTTAACCATTGTCCTGCCATGACATCCGCCTGCCGGGGGGCGGAAGGACGAGTTGGCGATGCGGAATTATGTAGCTCTCACGGCCGTCGGTCTGGCGTTGCTCGCCGGGTGTTCGATCAAGCCGAAGGTCGTGGCGGTCGCGCCACCGCCGCCGCCGCCCGCCGCTCCCGCACCGCTGGCGATGCCGAAGGGTGCCTATGTCGGCATGCAGATTCCGGCCCTGATGAACGACGGGCGCTACATGACGCCGAACCGCAACCTGTCGGGTGACGGCGCGGTGTGGCATCTGCGTGCCGCGCTCAACGTCGCGGCGCTCGCCTGTCGCGGTCCGGACGAGGCGACCATCGTCGCGGGCTACAATGCCTTGCTGGCCCGCCAGAAATCCGTCCTCAACGGCGCGCAGACGCGGCTCACCGCCGAGTACAAGGCCGGCGGCGGCGACTGGCAGGACCGCTACGACGACCAGATGACGCGCCTCTACAACTTCTTCTCGCAGTCGCAGGCCCGCGATGCCTTCTGCAACGCCGCCGTCGCGACGCTTGCCGACAGCGCGGCGGTTGAGTCGGCGGATCTGCCCGCCTTCGCCTCGGGCAGGCTCGCCGTGCTCGAAAAGCCGTTTACCGATTTCTACGCCGCCTATGATGCGTGGCGGTCGGAGCGCGCCGCCGCCAACCGCATGGCGATGGCGAACACCGTTCAACCCGCGCCGCGCACCGTGCAGATGATCCCGGTCGCCACACCTGCACCCCGACCGCGACTGGAGCTGGACCCGGGCATCTTCGCCGAGTCGAGCGCCACCGTCACCCACTGACGGGGTTCCCCCTGCACGCCGGTTCGGTTAACGGGCGGCAGGATGAGGGACGAAGAAAGCGATCAGCCGCAGGCAGGACGCTTCGAGGGGCGGGAGCACCGGTTCGCCGTGCGCGTCTACTTCGAGGACACCGATCTGTCGGGCGTCGTCTATCACGCCAATTATCTCAGATACATGGAACGCGCCCGTTCCGACATGCTGCGCCTTGCCGGCATCGACCAGCGGGCCGTGCATGACGCGGGCGAGGGTGCCTATGCGGTCGCCGATCTGGCCATCCGCTATCGCGCGCCGGCGAAGCTGGACGATGCCCTGCTCGTCGTCAGCCGCATCCATGCCGTACGCGCCGCCCGCGTCGTCATTCATCAAACAGTCAGGCGCGGTTCGCTTGTCTTGACCGAGGCCGATGTCACGGCGGCGCTGGTCGCGCCATCGGGACGGCCGAAGCGTCAACCGGCCGCCTGGACCGATATCTACCAACGCCTGATCTGGCAGGGGACCAATTCATGAATCCGGTGTTCAACATGGATGCGGCGACGATGTCGCCCGTCGCGCTCTTCATTCAGGCGGATTGGGTGGTGAAGTTCGTGATGGGCGGGCTGCTGCTCGCCAGCGTCTGGACTTGGGCGCTGATCATCGCCTTCTGGCGGCGGCTGGGCCGTATCCGCAAGGGCATGACCGGTTTCGAACGCGATTTCTGGAAGGCGGAGGACATCGACGCCTTCTACAAGGCGGAGGCGGACAAGGACCTGCCATCGGCGCGCGTGTTCGCGGCGGGCGTGAAGGAATGGCGTCGGTCCACCGCCGGCGGATCGATCGACAAGGGCGGCACGCGCGAACGGCTGGCCACCGCGATGGGGGCGGCGGCGGCGCTGGAGATCGACCGGATCAGCGACCGGCTCAACATCCTCGCGACGATCGGATCGGTCGCGCCGTTCGTCGGGCTGTTCGGCACGGTGTGGGGCATCATGCGGAGTTTCACGGGCATCGCCCAGGCGCAGAATTCGTCCCTCGCGGTGGTCGCGCCGGGTATCGCCGAGGCGCTGTTCGCCACCGCGATCGGCCTGTTCGCGGCGATTCCCGCGGTAATCGCCTACAACCGCTTCAGCCATGGCGTGAACCGGATCGAGGCGGCGCTGAACCGCTTCGCGGATGGTTTTCATACGACGCTGTCGCGGCAGCTGGATGGCGGTCGCTAGACGATGGCGATGAACCTTCCCTCCAACCGCGGGCGCGGTCGGCGTGCGCCGGTGGCGGACATCAACGTCACGCCCTTGGTCGACGTGATGCTGGTGCTGCTGATCATCTTCATGGTCACCGCGCCGCTGTTGACCGCCGGCGTGCCGGTAAACCTGCCGGACAGCCGGGCCAAGGCGCTCGATCAGGACCAGAAGCCGGTGCAGCTGTCGCTCGATGCCGCGGGCAAGCTGTTCATCGACGATGAGGAGATCGCCGAGACGGCGCTGCCGCAGCGGCTGGAACAGATCGCTGCGGTGCAGGCCGGTGGCGAACCGCCGCAGGTGTTCCTGCGGGCGGACCGCGCGCTCGACTACGGCCGGGTGATGCGCGTGATGGGTGAACTGAACCGCGCCGGCCTCAACCGCGTATCGCTTCTCACCGTAGAGGGCGGATCGGCAGCACGGTGATGGATCGGGCGGAAAAGGTCGGGTTGGGGATAGCGGTCGCCGGGCACCTCGTGCTGTTCGGCCTGCTGTCGGTCGGCTTCCTGTCGACGCCCAATCCGGAGAAGCTCCAGCAGACGCCGATGGAGGTCAGCCTGGTCAAGGACGTCGGGCTGGAAGCCGCCGCGCCGCAGGCGGTGACGCCGCCTGCGCAGTCGATCGCGCCCGAGCAGGGCGAGCCCGAAGATGCCGCTCCCCCGGCAGAGACCGTCGTCGAACCGGAGCCGGAGTCCGAACCCGCGCCGCCCCAGCCGCAGCCGAAACCGGCCCCGCCGAGGCCTGCGCCACCAAAGCCGCAACCCGCGCCGGCGCCAAAGCCGAAGCCCGCGCCGGTGAAGCCGCAGCCGCAGCCGAAGCCGCGACCGGCCGAGGCGCCGGCGAAACCCGCCGCCAAGCCTGCCCCGGCGAAACCGACGGCAAAGCCTGCGCCGGCCGCGCCTGCCAAAACTGCGTCGAAGGCATCGTCGGCGCCGTCGAAGCCGGCAGCCGCGAAGGGGACGGGCAGCAAGCCAGACTCCACCGCGGCGAAACCGCGTGGCTCGCGACTGGGCAGCAACTTCCTCGATGGGCTGACCAGCGAACCGTCGACCAGCAAGTCGACCGCGCCGCGCGCCGCCAAGATCGATGCGCGCGCGATGGCGGGCATCGTTCAGGCGATCGCGCGTCAGATTCAGCCGTGTGCGGATCGGCAGGTCAATCCCGGGCCGGGCGCAAACGAGATCGTGACGACCCTGAACCTGCGCCTCAACGAGGACGGTACGCTTGCCGCGACGCCGCGCATGGTGCGTCAATCGGGTGTGACCGACGAGAACGACCGGTATCGCCAGCGCGTCGTCGATCTGGGTGTCGCGGCGTTCAAGGGCTGTTCGCCCCTGAAGCTGCCCGCCGAATATTATTCGACGCCATCGGGCGGGTGGAACAACATCAACTTCCAGTGGAAGTTGCAGTGATGCGGATACCGATACTCCTCGTCACCGCGGAACACGTCCGGGGTGACGGAGACTTTGTGGTAAGCGACGTCAATCTCGGGTGCGAAAAGGGTTCAAAAGGATGCGTATGATCCGCTCGTTGCTAGTCGCGCTCAGCGTCACCGTGGCCCTTCCGGCAATGACGGTGACCGCCATGGCGCAAAATGCTCCCGCGACAGCGCCGCAGGATCAGGCCGCGCCCGCCGGACAGGAAGCCGCGCCGCTGGAGGTGTCGGTCACCGGCGGCGTATCCGCGCCGATGCCGATCGCGATCCCCGCGATGCCGACCGCGCAGGTGGTGTCGACCCCCGCCGGATCGACCGATGTGCTCGGGCGGCAGATGGCGGACATCATCGCCAACGACCTGCGTAATTCCGGCCTGTTCACGCCGCTCGGCGGCAACCAGCTGCGGCCGGTCGGCTTTCAGGAGGTCAACGCGCCGGCCTTCGATTACTGGGGCGGCACCGGGGCGCAAGCGCTGGTGCAGGGTTTCGTCCGGGCGAATGGCGACGGCAACCTGACGATCGGCTGTTATCTGTACGACGTGTTTTCGAAGGTCGAGCTGACCCGGTCGGGCTTCGTCGTGTCGCCGGGCGACTGGCGGCGTGCGGGGCACAAATGCGCCGACATGGTCTACGCGCGGCTGACCGGCGAAGGGCCGTATTTCGACAGCCGCGTCGTCTACGTCTCGGAGACGGGACCGAAGGGCAAGCGGATCAAGCGCCTCGCGATCATGGATCAGGACGGGGCCAACCACCGCTTCCTGACCAACGGCCAGTCGATCGTGCTGACGCCGCGCTTCGCGCCGAACCAGCAGTCGATCGTCTATATGAGCTACGAGAACGACCGGCCGTCGATCTACGTCTACGATCTGGGATCGGGGCGGCCGCGGCGGGTGGTGCAGAACGTCAGCCTGACCTTCGCGCCGCGCTTCTCGCCCGATGGCCGCTACATCCTGTTCTCGATGGCGCAGGGTGGCAACACCGACATCTATCGCGTGTCGTCGCAGGGCGGCACGCCGCAACGTCTGACGACCTCGCCGGGGATCGACACCGGCGGCAGCTATTCGCCCGACGGATCGCGCATTGCGTTCGAAAGCGACCGGTCGGGTGGCCAGCAAATCTACGTGATGAACGCCGACGGATCGAACCAGCAGCGGATCAGCTTCGGCGGCGGGCGCTACGCCACGCCGGTATGGAGCCCGCGCGGCGACCTGATCGCGTTCACCAAGCTGGGTGGAGCTTTCCGCATCGGCACGATGTCGCCATCGGGCGGGGCTGAGAAGATCCTGACCAGTGGGCAGGACGAGGGGCCGAGCTGGTCGCCCAACGGCCGCGTCATCACCTTCTATCGTGCCGGCCAGGGTAGCGGCGGCAAGGCCGACCTGCGCATGGTCGACCTGACCGGTCAGGTCGAACGCGCGATCCCGACCCCGCTCGACGGTTCCGACCCCGCATGGGGACCCTTGCGGCCGTAACGCGTTATAATGGGGTGGATTTCGGGGGCGAAACGATCACCACGGGAGATATGATCATGGCAAAGCTCACCAACACGCTGCTCACCGCTGCTGCGCTCGCCTCGCTCGGCGCGTGCGCGAGCAAGCCCAAGCAATTGCCGCCCCCTCCGGTGGACAACACGGCCGGGATGAACACGCCGCCACCGGTGACGGGGAACGTCGACGGCACGGTGGTGCCCGGATCGGACGCCGATTTCCGCCGCTCGGTGACGTCGAACACGATCCTGTTCGGCCTCGACCAGACCGACATCGATCCCGAGGCGCGTGCGATCCTCGACAGCCAGGCATCGTGGTTGCAGCGCTTTCCGCAGGTGCGTGCGACGATCGAGGGGCATGCCGACGAACGCGGTACGCGCGAGTACAATCTGGCGCTGGGCGATCGCCGCGCCAATGCGGCGAAGAACTATCTGGTCGCGCGCGGCATTGACCCGTCGCGGTTGACCACGATCAGCTACGGCAAGGAGCGCCCGGTCGCGCTGGGTTCGGACGAATCGAGCTGGGCGCAGAACCGTCGCGCGGTGACGGTGGTGCTGAACTAACGACGCATTCCTGCCTCGGCTTCTTCAGTCATTCCCGCGCAGGCGGGAATCCATACCGTCTGACGTCACGCTTCCATCGTAGACGCTCGTGACTATGGATCCCCGCCGGCGCGGGGATGACGGAAGAGCAGAATCCTCTTGCGCCATGCGAAATTCGATATAAATGTGATATCACATTAATCGGAGGAGGGTATGGTGGAACAGGGGAGTCTTACACGGTCGCAGGAACGGCGCGCCGGCACGACGAGCGGCTATCCGATGCTTGGGCTCGCGGCGGTGCTGGTCGCGGTCGGCATCGTCACGATCATCCGGTTGGCGAACGACCTCGCCCCGCCCATCATGGCGATCCTACCCCTCGTCTGCGCGCTCGGCATGGCGTTCATCGCTGGCGGCTTCTACATGCTGCAACCCAATCAGGCGGCGGCGATCACGCTGTTCGGCAGCTATGCCGGCACCGATCGCAACAGCGGCCTGCGCTGGGTGTTGCCATGGCTGATGCGGCGCAAGATCTCCGTCCGGTCCAACAACGTCATCTCGGACCGGATCAAGGTCAACGACCTGCGTGGCAACCCGATCGAGATGGCGGCGCAGGTCGTCTGGCGCGTCACCGACACCGCGCAGGCTTTGTTCGACGTCGACGATTACAAGGCGTTCGTGATGGTGCAGGTCGAGGCAGGGGTGCGGACGATCGGATCGCGCTATCCCTATGACGATCACGCGCATCAGGAGGTGACGCTGCGCGGCAATCACGATCAGGTCGGGGCGGAATTGCGCACCGAACTGATCGCCCGACTGCTGGTCGCCGGCATAACCGTCGATGAATGCGGCTTTACGCACCTCGCCTATGCGCAGGAGATCGCGGGAGCGATGCTGCGGCGGCAACAGGCGCAGGCGGTGGTGGCGGCGCGCACCACATTGGTCGAGGGTGCGGTCGGCATGGTCGAACTGGCCCTCGCCCAACTGTCGGCGAAGAACGTGGTCGAGCTGGACGACGAACGTCGCGCGGCGATGGTGTCGAACCTGATGGTGGTGCTGTGCGGCGAGCGTGACACGCAGCCGGTGGTCAACGCCGGGTCGCTCTACCAGTAAGCGACGGTATGGCGACGCCCCCCAAGAAGGCTTTTCCGTTGCGCCTCGATCCTGCGCTGTACGCAGCGATCGAGCGCGCGGCGGCGGGCGACCTGCGCAGCGTCAATGCGGAGGTCGAATGTCTGTTGCGCGAAGCGCTGTCGAAGCGGGGCGTGAAGCTGGATGCCCCGGTCGCGGCCAGGCGGGGGCGGCCGAAGAAGGACGATACCGATTAGCCCAGCGCGGCATCCAGCAGCTTCGCCAGCCGCAGCCCGCCGCGTTTCACTTCCAGCCTTGCGACGGGGACGATGCGCTCGATCGTCGCTTCGTCCAGCGTCACTTTGGCGGGCGAGGGGGCACACGGATCACCCTTCAGCGCGCTCGTGTAGACGACATCGTGCGCCACCTGCCACGATTCGCGACTCCAGTCCGTGACGGTGCCGGCGGCGATCCGGCGACGTTGCGCGGCGGGATAACGACGCACCAGCGACGGCCCACTGGTGATCGCCCGTTCGGCGAGCGTGCCGTCCCAGACCGAATGCAGGTTGAACCGCCGCGGGCTGTAGGTGCCATAGGCGGCGGCGACATCGTTACCGCCCTTGTCGTGCTTTTCGCCGGCATGCAGCGGCTGGTGCAGGTCGCCGACGAAGTGGATCAGGAACACCAATGCCTGGGCGCGATCCTTCGCGGAACTGCGCTTGTCCTTCAGGATCGCGACATCGCGGGTGATCTGGGCGGAGACGCAATTGCCGTCCTTGCAGGCGTCGGCAAGCGTGAACGGTGCGCACACGTCGACGTCCTGGAAGTGCCAGGTATAGGCATAGCCGAAGCGGGATTTGCCGTCCGGCCCCTTCAGCGGCTTGACGCAATCGGCCCAGACGCTCGCGCCTTCGATCGTCGTCGCGGGGCAGGTCGGGGTCTCGAGCATGGGCGTCTGCGCGAGCAGGCGGTCGATCGCGACGCGGGTTCGCGGCGTGACATTGGCATAGGCGATGCGTGCGAAGGTCTCGTGCCCGAATTCCCAATAGGCCGCAGCGGGCGAGGCGATCAGCAACGCCGGCAAGGCGGCAGCGACAAAGCGTAGCAGTTTCATGAGCATGGCCTTTACGCGTTCGCCCGGTTCACTCCAATCAAAAGCCTGTCACTCGTCGCCGTAGACGGCGACCTCGCGAACCCCCGCCGCGGTGGCGCGTGCGCGATACATGCCGGGCGTGGTGAAGCTCCATATCGCCTCGCCATGCGGTCCGGTGACGATAACGCCGCCGGTGCCACCCAGCGCACGCACTTCCGCCATCACCGCGTCAGCGGCGATCTGTGGACCTTCGCCAAGCATGCGGATGCGCGCGGCGATCTCATGCCCGACGCCGATACGGATGAAGAACTCGCCCGATCCGGTACAGGATACCGCGCTGGAGCGGTCGTCGGCATGCGTGCCGGCGCCGATCAACGGTGAATCGCCGATACGGCCCCAGCGTTTGCCGGTCACGCCACCGGTCGAGGTCGCGGCCGCCAGATGGCCGGCGCGGTCGCGCGCAACCGCGCCGACGGTGCCGTATTTCATATCGACATCGAAGGCGTCGACGTTGCGCGCGAGCATCTCGTCGAGTTGCCGCCGCCGTTCCGTAGTCTCGAACCAGCCGGGTTCCGCGGTGGCGAGACCCTGTTCGCGGGCGAAGCGTTCCGCACCATCACCGCTCAGCAGGACGTGCGGGCTCGCTTCCATCACTCGCCGCGCGAGGCCGACCGGCGACCGCGTCGCGGTGATTCCGGCCACCGAACCGGCGGCGCGGGTGCGGCCGTCCATGATCGCGGCGTCCAGTTCGATACTGCCGTCGCTTGAGAAGGCCGCGCCGCGCCCGGCGTTGAAGTGCGTGTCTTCCTCCAGCACGCGCACCGCCGCTTCGACCGCATCCAACGCATCGCCGCCGTCGCGCAGAATCGCGCTGCCGACACCGAGCGCGAGCGTGAGGCCGGCGCGCGCGCCGCTGTCCTGTTCCTCGGTCAGGCGATGGCGCTCGATCGATCCGGCGCCGCCATGGATCACCAGCGACCAGTCGGACATAGCGTTCATGATGCAGCCTTGCGAGCGGGATAGGGCAGGGGACGCAGGCCGATCAGCGGCCGCAGCAGGTCGATCCGACGGCCGATCAGATAGAAGGACCAACAACCTGCGACGGTCGCGACGACCAGAATGGCGAACTCCGCGCCGCCGGGCAGGTCGGCGGGCATCAGCCAATATGCGACAACGACGATAATCGTCTGATGGATGAGGTAGAAGGGGAACACGGCCTCCGTCAGCATCTGGCGGACCGGCGCATCGCGGTTCCAGTGGCGCTCGGCGAATCCGATCAGCGCGACGATCGTTCCCCATTGCTGCACCGCATGCGCCGCGCCGTAGAGTGGATAGATCCAGCGCGGCGTGCCGCCATTGATCCCGAGCTCCACCGTCAGGATGAAACCATAGCCGATCAGGGCCATCGCTGCGCCGGCCCAGCGCCAGCGGACGCAGCTCGCCAGCACGGTGGTCGATCCGGCAAGCGCGAAGCCGAACAGGAACGCGGGCAGATAGCTGAGGTGGGCCATAGTATCGTGGGTGGGATCGTGCGTTTCATAGCCCATCGGAAACCACCAGCCATGGATGCACACCAGCCATGCGGCGGGCAGGATCAGCAGCGCCGGCCCGGCGAACACGCGATCGAATGCCGCTTGCATCCTCGTCCAGCGAATGCCCAGCACCAGCACGGCGAGCACCAGCGTGTAGAGCCACAGGTAGAGCACGAACCACAGATGGTTGAGCGCCGGCAAGACGATCCCGGCAACGGCGCCGAAACGGAAATAATCACGCGCCCAGAAGGTCGTGAAGCCGCCGGCATAGCCATGCTGCGTCACCAGCTCGACCCAGCTCTGCGGTGGCACGATGATCGCGACGCCGAACGCCAGCGGCACCAGCAGCCGCAACGTCCGCTGCCGCACGAAGCCGCCAATCCCGGGCGCGCGGGTCAGCAATGCGCGGCTCGCATAGCCGGATACGACGAACAACAGGCTGAGGCGCCAGGCGTTGACCGCCAGCATCGGCAGCACCGCCCATTGCGCGCCATGCGGGCTCTTGGCGTGGAAGCCCCAGGGTACGAACACCATGCCGACATGATAGACGATCAGGATCGCGAAGGCGGCGACGCGTAGCCAGTCGAGGCCATAATGGCGGGGGATGGGTACGCGCGACATCGGAACGCCTTACGCCCTACACCGATGCCTTTGAACCGCAACCCGGCTGCTGTATATGGGCTCCATGTCCTTACGTCCGTGGCGCGATATCGTCCGCCGTCCGAGCCGCCAGATCATGGTCGGCAACGTTCCCGTGGGTGGCGATGCCCCGGTCACCGTGCAGACGATGACCAACACGCCAACGCCCGATATCCGCGCGACGCTCGACCAGATCCGGCGCTGCGAAGAGGCGGGCGTGGACATCATCCGCGTCAGTTGCCCCGACACCGAATCGACCGCGGCGCTCAAGCAGATCGTCCGCGGCAGCCGCGTACCGATCGTCGCCGACATCCACTTCCACTACAAGCGCGCGCTGGAGGCGGCGGATGCCGGCGCGGCGTGCCTGCGGATCAACCCCGGCAACATCGGCTCGAGCGCGCGGGTGGCCGAGGTCGTCCGCGCCGCGAAGGCCAACGGCTGTTCGATCCGCATCGGCGTCAACGGCGGGAGCCTGGAAAAGGACTTGCTCGAAAAATACGGCGAGCCATGCCCGGACGCGCTGGTGGAAAGCGCCCTCGACCACATCAAGCTGCTCCAGGATCACGACTTCCACGAATATAAGGTCGCGGTGAAGGCGTCCGACCTGTTCCTCGCGGTCGCGGCGTACCAGCAGCTCGCCGAGGCGGTGGATTGCCCGCTGCACCTCGGCATCACCGAAGCCGGCGGGTTCGTCGGCGGTACGGTGAAGTCGGCGATCGGGATCGGCAGCCTGCTCTGGTACGGCATCGGCGATACGATCCGCGTCTCGCTCTCCGCCGAACCGGAGGACGAGGTGCGCGTCGGGTTCGAGATCCTGAAGGCGCTCGGCATCCGCAATCGCGGCGTCCGCGTGGTGAGCTGCCCGAGCTGCTCGCGGCAGGGCTTCGACGTGATCCGCACCGTGCAGGCGCTGGAGGAACGGCTCCAGCACATCCGCACGCCGATGTCGCTGTCCGTGCTCGGCTGCGTCGTCAACGGTCCCGGCGAAGCGCGCGAGACCGACATCGGGATCACCGGCGGCGGCAACGGCAAGCACATGGTCTATCTGTCGGGCGTCACCGACCATCATGTGCAGGACGCCGACATGGTCGACCACATCGTCCGCCTGGTCGAAGCCAAGGCGGCCGAGATCGAGGCGGCGGACGCGGCGGCGGAGCATGCGGTGGCGGCGGAATAGGTCCTGTGCTACGCGTCAGGTCCTGGAGGAGCTGACATGACCTACCATGCCAAGGTGATCGCGGGCGGCAAGGTCGTGATCCCTGCTGAAATCCGCCGTGAACTCGGCATCAAGGACGGCGACACGCTGGTCGTCGACCGCAGCGAATCGGGCGGCGTCCGCTTCATGACGTTCGAGCAGGCGGTGCAGGCGTCCCAGGCTAAAGCGCGGGCGATCTTCGGCGCCAACTATACCGTCGATACCTTCCTACAGGAGCGGCGCGCCGATTGGGGCGAGGAATGACGGTCGTCGTCGATGCATCGGCCGTCATGGCATTGATGCTGGGCGAAACGGGCGCGGACGTGGTGATGCAGGTCATTCGCGGCAGCCGTATGTCTGCCGTCAACGTATCCGAATGCTGTTCGAGGGGAGTGGAACGCGGTGCCTCTCCCGACGCTGTCCTCGCCATTCTGAAGACCTATGAGATCGTCATCGTCCCCTTCGACCTGACCTTTGCCCTCGAAGCCGCACGGTTACGCGAGCCGACGCGTTCGCAGGGCGCATCGCTGGGCGATCGGGCATGCCTGTCGTTGGCGCAGAGCCTCGGGCTGCCGCTCTATACGAGTGACCGGCGGCTCGCAGACATCGATCCGGGGCTCGGCATCGATATTCGCCTGATCCGATGACCGGCAACGTCTCCGCCATGCGTGCCTTCGCCATCGCGGCGGTCGGCATCGCCGTCTATTCGGCGATGGATGTGCTGATGCGCATCCTGTCGGATCAGAGCGGCGCCTATCCGGCGGTGTTGTGGCGATCGATCGCCGGGGTAGCCCTGCTGGCGCCGCTGTTCATCGCCCGGCGCAAACCATGGCCCGCACCGGCCACGCTGAAGCTGCATGTCGCGCGCGGCAGCATCGCGGGTGCGTCGGTGTTGTTGTTCTTCTGGGGACTCGTCCGTGTCCCCATGGCGCAGGGGATCGCGCTGACGTTCCTCGCACCGCTGATCGCGCTGTTCCTCGCCTCGGTGATGCTGGGCGAGCGTGTCGGCCACAAGGCGATCGTCGGGTCGCTGGTCGCCAGCGTGGGCGTGCTGGCGATCGCGCTGGGGCAGGTGCAGGAGCGGGCGTCGGAGACGGTCGTGCTCGGCAGCCTCGCGATCATCGCCGCGTCGGTCCTGTATGCGGGCAGCCTGATCCTGTTGCGGCGACAGGCGCAGGCGGCCGACCCGCTGGAGGTCGCGCTGTTCACCAGTATCGTCCTCAGCCTCCTGCTGCTGCCGGGTGCGCCGTGGCTCGCCGGGCTGCCGACGGTGGAGCAACTGCCCTCGATCGTCGTGGCGGCGCTGCTCGGATCGATCTCCGCGGTCGCGCTGGCCTGGGCGTATCGCCATGCCGAGGCGCAGGTGCTGGCGCCGGTCGAATATACCGCCTTCGCCTGGTCGGCGCTGTTCGGCTGGCTGGTCTTCGCCGAATCGGTCTCGCTCTACACGGTCGCCGGTGCCGTGCTCATCATCGCCGGGTGTCTGGTCGCCGTCCGCGGCCCGCCGCCCGGCCCGCAAACGGAAGCCGCCGCATGATTCGTTCCGCCACCCCCGCCGATGTCGGCACCATCCTGCGCTTCGTCCGCGATCTTGCCGCGTTCGAACGCGAACCTGATGCGGTCGAGGCGACCGAGGAGACACTCACCGAAGCGTTGTTCGGTGCGCAGCTCGCCGCCGAGGCGGTGATTGCGGAGGACGCGACCGGCCCGCTCGGCTTCGCCCTGTTCTTCCACAATTTCTCGACGTGGACGGGTCGTCGCGGCCTGTATCTCGAAGACCTATACGTGACGCCCGATGCGCGCGGCCAAGGCGTCGGCACCGCGCTGCTCCGCCATCTCGCGGCGCTGGCGCTGGAGCGCGGCTGCGGCCGCTTCGAATGGTCGGTGCTCGACTGGAACGCCGACGCGATCGCCTTCTACCGCCGGATGGGCGCGGTTGGGCAGGACGAATGGACGGTGCAGCGGGTCAGCGGGGAGGCGTTGCGACGGCTGGCGGAGAATCGATAGGTCCGCAGCGATCGACGCCACGGACGCATCGTCGATTCAGCGGTTGCAGGTTCCAGCGGAATCCTTGGAACGACATTGGTTGCACAGTTCGCCCGTGGTGGGCTTGCTCTGCTGTTCCTTATAGTCGCTGGTCGGCCACAATGTGCAGTTGCGGCAGAAATGCCATGTGTCGGCCGAATTCCGGCGGCGGTAGGCCATCCTCTTTATCTCCTTCGTTGAACACGAAGAATAGACGAGAGGGCAATCACGCCCGAGCGGAACTGGCTCCGCATCGGACGTGATTGTATATCTTCGAACGATTTAGCCTTCGCGGCCGGGGACGTCGTGGTCGTGCGGCTCTTCGCCCTTGGCCTTGGCCTCGTCATAGCGCTGGACCGCTTCCAGCGTGATGCGGCGTGCCTCGTCGCGGTCGCCCCAGACGCCGACGCGGACCCACTTCTTCTTTTCCAGATCCTTATAGTGCGTGAAGAAATGTTCGATCTGTTCGAACACGATCTCCGGCACGTCGGCGCGGCCGTCGACGTTCGAATAATAGGGGAAGACTTCGTCGACCGGCACGCAGACGAGCTTCTCGTCGCCGCCGGCTTCGTCTTCCAGATTCAGCACCGCGATCGGACGCGCGCGAACGACGCAGCCGGGGATGAACGGCGAGCGGGCGATCACCAGCGCGTCGAGCGGATCGCCATCGGGGGACAGCGTGTGCGGCACGAAACCGTAGTTCGCCGGATAGCGCATCGGCGTGTGCAGGATGCGGTCAACGAACAGCGCGCCCGATGCCTTGTCGAATTCGTACTTCACCGGCTCGCCACCGGTCGGCACTTCGATGATGACGTTGAGGTCGTCGGGCGGGCTCTTGCCGACCGGAATCAAATCGATACGCATGACAGTCCCTTGTTATCCTTTACCCGCTGCCCCTCAGCGCGGCGTGAGAAGCTTGTCGAGGCCGGTTTCGCCGGTGCCAACCTTCTGCAGGCGCGGATAGCGGGGGCCGCCGTGATAGTCGATGGCCACCTCGCGATACCGCGTGCCGTTCTTGACCAACAGTCGGATCGGTTCTTTCGAACTCTGGGCGGTGACGATCGCGGTCTTGATCGCGTCCCCGCTATAGGCGACGCCATTGACCGCCTGCACCATCGTGCCGACGTCCAGCCCGGCCTTGAAGGCGGGACTGTCCCAGATCACCGCGGAGATTTCGCCGTCCTTGGCGATCGACAGGCCGATCGAATAGGTCGCGTTGATCGTGCCGGTCTTTTCCGCGTTGGTGAAATATTTAGTGGGCTCGGCGGTGTAGACCAGCTTGTAGCCGTTCATCGCGAAGCCGTTGACGGGCGCTGGCTGGCCCGTCTCCGTGATCCGTTTGCGTAGGAAGCCGGCCCAGTCGTAGGGCTGGATCGTGTTGAGCGTCGCCGCGACGTCGTCGAACGTATAGGTCAACTCGCCCCAATCGCCATCGCGCACGCCGAAGAACGCCTTGGCGAAATCGTCGATCGATTTGGATCCGCCGGACTGCTGGCGGAGCATCGCGTCGACCTCCATCCAGACCATCAGGCCTTCGTTGTAATAATCCTCGCTACGTTGCCAGCTGACCCAGCCCTTGGGCCGGCGCGACGAAATGATCGGGTCGTTCGTGGTGTCGACCAGGCTGCGCCACTGGCGTGCGGGGGCGAGATCGTAGCTGCCGGCGATTCCCGCATACGCATCCAGCGTGTCCTGTTTGCTGACGATGCCGGACCGTGCCTGAAGCACATAGCCCCAGAATTGGGTCTGCCCTTCGTACACCCACAGCAGCGAATCGCGCATCGGCGTGCGGAAATCGGGCGTCCACAGGTCGGCACCGCGGCGGAACTTGCCGTCCCAGCTATGCGTGAATTCGTGCGGCAGCAGGTTGCGGCTGCCGGGGCCGGCGTCCCATTCGGTGAAATAGCCGGGGCGGACGCCATTTTCGGAACTGCGGTGATGCTCCAGCCCTATGCCGCCCAGCTGATCGGAGATTGAGAGCAGGAATTCATAGCGATCGTAATGCTGTGCGCCGAACGTCTTCACGGCCTGTTCGACCAGCCGCTTGTGGGCGTCGATCTGTTCGGGCTTGGCGGCGAGTTGTTCGGGGGAATCGGCAAAGACGTTGAGGTCCACGCGCGGCGACAGCGGCCACACCTTGCCGTAGCGGCCGGCGAGCACCGGCGAATCGACGAGGATCTCATAGTTGGTCGCGTCATAGGTATAGGTCGATCCTGTCGCTTTCGCCGGGATCGCACCCGCCGCGGTCCAGCCGGTCGGGAATTTCGCCGTCATCTGGATCGGGATCTGGCGCGTGTAATAGCCGGCCGGATACAGGCTCATCGAATTGGGCTGGAGGCTGATCATGTTGGGCGTCATCACGATACGGCCCTGTTCGGTCTTCGTGGCGGAAAGGAACTGGAACTCGGCCTCCAATGTCTTCACGCCGGCGGGCACGTCGATGTGGAAGGCGTAGACGTCCACCGTGTCGCGCGTCCACGGCAGGATACGGCCGTTACCGCGGATGACGAGGCCGGCGAATTTCTCGATCTCGCCCCGGGGAGTATGCGCGCCGGGCAACCATTTGGGAAACAGCAGCGCCATCGGGCCGGGCTTCGCAACCGGGATCGCCTCGCGGACGCGGAAGATGCCGCGTTCGGTGTCGGTGGCGTCGATATCGAGCTTCAGCGTGCCGGGGTAGGGGATGTCCTGCGCCGCAGGGATCGTCTCGACGAACGGCACCGGCTGCGGCGCGCTGTTACCGGCGGGCACCTGCGCCAGCGCGGGGGTGGCAACGGACAGGAGAAGGGAAGCGACAGCAGCGGTGCGGATCATGGGGAGCCTTCGGCAAGGAAATGTTGCTGCAGGGTGTAAGCGGCTGAAAGGTCAGCCGTCCAGCCCCTTAGCCGCCACCCAGCACGTTGATCGTGAACGCCAGCACGCCGAGGTTGAAGACGAACGCGGCGAGGCTCTGTCCCAGCACCACGCGGCGCATGCGGCGCGCGGTGACGGACACGTCCGACGTCTGGAACGTCATCCCCAGCGTCGCGCTGAAATACAGGAAGTCCCAGTAATCCGGCTGGTCGCAGTTCGGGAAATCCAGTCCGCCGGCATCGCTGCCACCGCCGTCGGGCAGGTAGAACAGATGCGCGTAGTGCAATGCATAGACCATGTTGGAAAACAGCCACGCCAGCACCAGCGTTGCGATCACCAGCGAGACGGCGAGGGCATCGCTGCGTCCCTTCACCTCTCCCGCCACCGCGACCAGGATCACGACCATCGTCGCCGCGGTGATCGCCAGCAACGCCGCGCGGTTGGCATCGTTGTCGCGCGCGGTCCGCCGCATCCGCTCCGCATTGCCGTGACGGAACAGGCCGGCGAGCGACAGCAGGAAGATCGCGGCGGCGGCGTCGAACGCCGCCATGATCCCGCGCCCAGCGCCCAGCGCCGGAACGAACCCCGCCAGCCCGGCGGCGAACAGCAACGCGAACATCGCGAACCGCGGCGGCGCGATCCGGCTGCCGATCCCCCAGAAGCGTTGCGGTGTGCTCATCGCGAGGTGCTAGCGCTTGGCGCGGGTCTCGCCTAGATACCGCGCCCATATGGCCCGTATCGAAACGCCGCGCCGGGTGCGCGGAACCCAGGACATCTTCGGCGAGGAACAGCGTCGCTTCGCCCATGTGCTCGACACCTTCGAGCGCGTGCGCCGGCTCTATTGCTTCCAACGCGTCGACCTGCCGGTGTTCGAGGCGACCGAGGTCTTCGCCCGCTCGATCGGCGAGACGACCGACGTCGTGTCGAAGGAGATGTACACCTTCCCCGACCGCGGCGGCGATTCGCTCACCCTGCGCCCGGAATTCACCGCCGGCATCGCCCGCGCCTTCCTGACGGAGGGCTGGCAGCAATATGCGCCGCTCAAGCTCTCCACCAGCGGTGCGGTGTTCCGCTACGAACGCCCGCAAAAGGGCCGATACCGCCAGTTCCACCAGATCGACGCGGAGATCCTCGGCGCGCCCGAGCCGGCGGCGGACGTCGAGCTATTGGTGATGGCCGACCAGGTCCTCCGCGAACTGGGTATCGCGGATGGCGTGACCTTGCAGCTCAACACCCTTGGCGACGCAGAGACGCGCGAAGCGTGGCGAGCAGGCCTCGTCGCGCATTTCGAGGCGCACCGCGGCGAACTGTCCGAAGACAGCCTGACCCGCCTTGACAAGAACCCGATGCGCATCCTCGACAGCAAGGACCCGCGCGACCGCCCCATCGCCGACGCCGCGCCCGACATCGACGCCTACCTGACCCACGAGGCCCGCGCGTTCTTCGACGCGGTGACCGCAGGGCTGGATGCGGCGGGCGTAGCGTGGACCCGCAACGCCCGACTGGTTCGCGGCCTCGATTACTACCGCCACACCGCGTTCGAGTTCGTGACCGACCGGCTCGGCGCACAGGGCACCGTGCTGGCTGGCGGCCGCTACGACGGACTGGTGGAATCGCTCGGCGGCGCACCGACCGCCGGCGTCGGCTGGGCTGCGGGTGTCGAGCGGCTGTCCATGCTGCTGGAGGAGCCGCGGGTGGAGCGGCCGGACGTGTCCATCGTAGCGATCGGCACGCGGGCGGAGCACGCCGGCGTGAAGATTGCAGCCGAACTGCGCAGCGGCAACACTAGCTGCCATATGGCGTATCGCGGCAACATGAAACGCCGGTTGGAGATCGCCAGCAAGGTCGAGGCAGCTTTCGCCGTTATCATCGGCGACGACGAACTCGATCGGAACGTCGCCAAGGTCAAAAATCTACGCTCGGGCGAGCAGGACGAGGTCCAGCTTTTCAGGTTGATCGACGAACTCTGGGCGCGCCTCGGCGAGCGTGACTTCGAAAACTTCGCGGACTGGGGCAAGGGTCGTATTTCGTTCGTCGGCAACGGTCCCGTCGCGGAATGACCACCATCTCCCCCGAACGGATCGCGCAGATCGAGGCGCGGCGGGACGAGTTGCAGGCGCTCATGTCCACCGGCGACCTGCCCAGCGACCGCTTCGTCGCGGTGTCGAAGGAATATGCCGAACTCGAACCCGTCGCGCAGGCGGCGGGCGAGGTGCGCCGCCTGCGGCAGGAGGCGGACAGCCTCTTCTATATGGCCGAGGATACCGGCGACGAGGAACTGCGCCAGATGGCCGCCGAGGAACTGCGCGACAACCGCGCCGCACTCGACGCCGCCGATCGCCGCCTCGCACTCGCGCTGCTGCCGCGCGATGCCGCCGACGAACGCGCCGCGATGCTCGAAATCCGCGCCGGCACCGGCGGCGACGAGGCGGCGCTGTTCGCGGGCGACCTGTTCCGCATGTACCAGCGCTATGCCGAGGGGCAGGGCTGGCGCGTCGAGCTCATCAGCGGCTCTTCGTCCGACGCTGGTGGCTTCAAGGAAGTCGTCGCCAGCGTCACCGGCACCGGCGTGTTCGCCAAGTTGAAATTCGAAGCCGGCGTCCACCGCGTCCAGCGCGTCCCCGCCACCGAAGCGGGCGGGCGCATCCACACCTCCGCCGCCACCGTCGCAGTGCTGCCCGAGGCGGAGGAGGTCGACGTCCGCATCGACGAGGCCAAGGACCTGCGCATCGACGTCTACCGCTCGTCCGGCCCCGGTGGCCAGTCGGTCAACACCACCGACAGCGCGGTCCGCATCACCCACCTGCCCACGGGTCTGGTCGTGATCCAGCAGGATGAAAAGTCCCAGCACAAGAACAAGGCAAAGGCCTTGAAGGTCCTGCGCACCCGCCTGTACGAAGCGGAACGCGAACGGCTGGCCAGCGAACGCTCCGGCACGCGCAAGGCGATGGTCGGCTCCGGCGACCGTTCGGAACGCATCCGCACCTACAATTTCCCGCAGGGCCGCGTCACCGACCACCGCATCAACCTGACCCTGCACCGCCTGCCGGAGATCATGCAGGGCGAGATGGACGAACTGATCGGCGCCCTCATCGCCCAGGACGAAGCGGAGCGCCTGGCCTCGCTGGATGGCTGACGACCGCCGTCACCCCGGACTCGTTCCGGGGTCCACTCCGCCGCTGGAGGACATGGCCAGCGATGGCGCGATCGGTATGAAACAGGATCGTTCACGCGAAGCCGCGAAGCCGCGAAGACAGAAGCTGGTTCACGCGGAGGCGCGGAGACGCGAAGCTGCAGTCCTCCGCGCCAGCGGCCGTCACACCTGCACCGCCGACCCAAGCTGCACACCGTGTTGGAAGACAGAGGCTTCGCCCGGTCCCACTCTCCGCGTCTCCGCGTCTCCGCGTGAATCTCTTCTGCTTCGCGTCTTCGCGTCGTCGCGTGGACACATTTTTTGGCGCAGCGGAACGGCAGCATGACCCTCCGCACCGCCCTCACTGATGCGGCCCAGCGCTTCGCTTTCTCCCCCACCGCCCGCCTAGATGCCGAACTGCTGATGGCTCACGCGCTCGGCATCGATCGCAACGCGCTGCTGCTCGACATGGATCGTCCGGTCCCCGCCGCCTTCGCCACGCTCGTCGATCGCCGCGCGAACCACGAACCCGTCGCCTATATCACCGGCACCCGCGGATTCTGGACGATCGACCTCGCCGTCGGCCCTGGCGCGCTGGTCCCACGCCCAGACAGCGAGACGTTGCTGATCGCCGCGCAGGCGCATTTCGGCACCCGCCACCCCGCCACGATCCTCGACCTCGGCACCGGCCCCGGCACGTTGCTGCTCGCCGCGCTCGACGAATGGTCCGCCCACGGCCTCGGCATCGACCGGTCCGCGCAGGCGCTCGGCTACGCCACCGCCAACGCCGCCACGCTCGGCATGACGGATCGCGCCCGCTTCGCGCTCGGCGACTGGGCCGACGCCATCGACGCGCGCTTCGACCTGATCCTCGCCAACCCGCCCTATATCGGCACCGACGAACACCTGCCCGACGAGGTGCGCGCCCACGAACCAGCCTCCGCCTTGTTCGCCGGCGCGGACGGCCTCGACGACTATCGTATCCTCGCCCGCCAGCTCCCTCGCCTGATCGCGCCCCATGGCTGCGCGGCGGTAGAAATCGGCCACACGCAAGCCGCACCAGTCGCCGCACTCTTCGCCGCGCAGGGCCTCGCCAGCGTCGTCCATCGCGACCTTGGCGACCGCGACCGCTGCCTGCTCGTCACCCTCGGGGTCGGGGCTTGAAAGAACCGGTCGCGATCCTCACATTTCACTTGTAGGATCGGTCTCTTGCCAGCTATTGGTCGGGCCGGGGCACGCACTATCAACAGAATTCGCGTTGATCGTTGGGTGATGGCCCGCATCCTTCGTCATGCAGCCGCTGGTGTCCGGTGGTGATGACAGGCTCGCGCGTCGCTTACGGCTCGCAGCGACCCGGAGGGTTGCACCGTTGAACGGGAGCAAGGCCGTAGTGGCCGAATTGGTTTTGAGGACCAGATATACTCTGATCGTGGGACAGTAGCTTGATCAACAATCGGCAGCAGAACGGCCGTCGTCGCGGTCGTGGCGGCAACAATAACGGTGGCGGCGGCAACGGTCCGCGACAGGGTGGCCAGGGTCGGCCGGACAACGGCAACCGCATCGACAGCCGTGCACGCGGCAACGCGAACCAGCTGTTCGAGAAGTACAAGAACCTCGCCGGCGAAGCGCAGCGCCAGGGCGACCGCGTCAACACCGAATATTACCTTCAGTTCGCGGACCATTATTTCCGCGTCCTCGCCGACCAGCGCGGCCGCTTCGAAGACAACACCCAGCCCAAGCGCCAGGCGCCGTTCGACCTGAACGACGACGACGATTACGGTGACGAGGGCGAACCGATCCGTGCCGGCGAGCAGGACGGCGATGTCCGCGACCAGCAGCAGCGAGACGGGCAGCAGCGTGATGGCGGCCAGCGCGATCAGGGTCAGCAGCGCGACTATCAACAGCGCGACGATCGTCCGCAGCGCCGCGATCGTCAGGATGGCGACCAGCGTCAGGCCCGCAATTGGGAAGATCGCGGCAATGGCAATCGTGACGACCGGCCGCAGCAGCGCGAGGATCGCCCCCAGCGTGACGACCGCCCCCAGCGCGAAGAACGTATGGCGCGCGACGATCGCCCGCAGCGAGAGGATCGCGTTCGCCGTACCCGTTTCGAGGCGGCCGAGCAGCCGGTCGAGGTCGCTGGCCAACGTCGTGCCGATCCGGTGACCGCCGGGGAATCGCTCCGCGATCGTGCCGAAGCGGTGCTTGAGGCGGATGCGCCGGTGCTCGCACCCAAGCGCCGTGGCCGTCCCCGCCGCGACGCACAGATCGATGCTGCGCCTCTCGCGGTGGAGAACGCTGCAACGGACATCAGCGCTGCCGAAAGCAACGGCGTCGATGCCGATCGTCTGCCACCATCCTTGAATATCGCCGCTGCCAACGACGGCGGAGACGAGGCGCCCAAGCCTCGCCGCCGCCGCACCGTTCGCACTCCCGTCGAGGAAGCGCCTGCCGAATAAGCGGCGGCGTTCGCTGGCATAGCGAAGGGCCGGTTCCCTGCGGGAGCCGGCCCTTCGTGCGTCCGGCTTCGTCCGCGACTTGCCCGGGATCACCCGTCGAAGCGCTCGACATCCTCGTCATGCCCGGTGCCCGAACTCAGGAACACCAGCCCCATCAGCGCGCCGGCCATTACGATCGACCCGCCCACGCCGCCGATCACCGCCGCCATCGTCACCAGTCGCAGCGGCCCGTGCACCCACGCCAACCCGACAATCGCGCCCGCGCTGCACACCGCCGCGATCAGGATCATCCATGCCATGATCGCGCGAAAGCGGCGCCATGCATGGGCAGCCTGTGCCGGGTCATCCAATCCTGTCGGGGCTTCACGCATGTTTTTGCCAATGCCCCGCAAACGTGGTCTGCTCAATCCCGCACCGACGCCGCATCGCACGGAGTCGGGCGGATGAGGAGACGATGGCATGACGATCGCGGCAATCCTGAAGGACAAGGGCGACGACGTCGTGTCGCTGCCCCGTACGGCGACGGTGGGGCAGGCGCTGGCGTTGCTGGCCGACAAGCGGATCGGTGCGGTGCCGGTCGTCGATGGCGCGGCGGTGGTCGGCATCTTCTCCGAACGCGATGTCGTTTATGGACTGGCTACCTATGGCCCGGCGGCGCTCGACCGGATCCTTGCCGACGTGATGACCCAACCGGTGCAGAGCGTCACCCCGAAAGAGCCCGTCATCGGGGCATTGTCGCTGATGACCCGGCGTCGCATCCGTCACCTGCCGGTGGTTGAGGGAGAGCGGATGGTCGGCTTCGTCTCGATCGGCGATCTCGTCAAATATCGCATCGACCGGATCGAGGCTGATGCCGCGGCGATGCGCGACTATATCCAGACCGCCTAGGCGGCGGCCGCAACCGGCCGCTTCCGCACCACTGCGATCAGCTCTCGCACCGTTCCCCGTGCGAACAGCGCCAGCCACGCGCCATAGGTCGCGACGCCGACGCCGACGAGCACCGCCAGCCGCACCGGCGGTTGGAGGGGGGGCAGGCTGCGATCGATCAGCATCACCGCCACGGCCATCCCGATCGCGGCGATTGCGGAGGGCGCTATCGCATCGGCCAGATCGCGGACACGCGCTCCGATGACGGGCAGTGACCGCCATGTGCTGACCGCCAGATAGATGGGATAAGCCGCAACCCAGCTCCACGCGAGTCCCACCGGTCCCCAGCGTACGCCGATCAGGAAGGCGATTGCGAGCGCCACCGCACCGAATGCGCCGTTGCGCGCGCCGATGCCCGGCCGCCCACGCGCGTCGCAGGCCGGCGAATAGAGCACCTGCAACGTCATGAACGGCATCGCCAGCGCGATCAGCCGCACCACCGGCGCAACCTCGATCCATTTTGCATCGAGTGCGGTCAGCACCAGCGGTTCTGCTGTGGCGGCAAGGCCGAGATAGAAGGGCATGGCGACGAGCATGATGATCCGTACAGACCGCACGAACGCCCGCGCCACCGCGCCCTCGTCATGCTGCATGCGGGCATAGGCGCTGAACGCGACCTCGTTGAGCGGTGGCACGAATTTCGACACGAAGATCTGTGCGAGAAACAGCGCGGTCGTGTAGATACCGAGCTGGTGCGGATCGAACCAGCGCCCGCCGATGAACACGTCCGCCTGGCTTTGCAGGAACCAGAAGAACTGTCCCGCCGCCATGACGCCGCCGTAGCGAGCCAGATGACCGGCGCCGCGGAAGTCGAAGCTGGGCCACATCAGCGACCGTGCACCCCAGGTCAACATGACTGCCCGAACCGCATAGAGTGCGATCGGCGCCCATACGAGCGTCCACACGCCCAACCCGGCCAGGGCTCCGCCCAATGCGGCGGCGGCGCCAGCGAAGGAAGCGGCGATGTTCGCGGTTGCCTGGCGTCGGAACTCCATCGCGCGGCTCAACAGGGCGTAAGGCAGGGCCGCGAATGGCGTGATCAAATAGATCAGCGCCTGAACCCGCAGAAGCTGCGTTACTTCGGGCTGCCGGTAATAAGCGGCGGCGAGCGGCGCGACCGCGACCTGCAGCACCGCGAGTACGCCATTCAAAGCGATCAGCATGCCGAACAGCTGCCGCGTTTGCTGCGGCGTCACGTCGTCGCGCTGGATCAATCCGCTCGCCAGCCCGTATCCGTTCAACATGTTGAGGAAGACGAGAACGACCCCGGTCATCGCGTAAAGGCCATAATCGCGGGGATCGAGGATCCGGATGACGAGGAAGGTCGCCCCCCATTGCACCACCTGCGCGAGGATTTGGCTGCCGGAACGCCACAGCACGGCGCGCCGAACCTGATTCTCCAGCGATTCCGATGGATTGTCGGTATGATTCGAGGGGGATGTCATGATCCATGGTGTAGGAGCATCGTCCTTCACATCCCGTAAACTCGCGGAAATCGGCGCTTTTCGATAAATGTGACAGGAAAAATGCAAAAAGCGTTTGACCGGTCGGAACCTCCCCCCTAGAGGAACGTCACCGCAGCGACGGACCACACGGTTCGCTTCTACGGTCACCGAAATCAAGGCGCCAAGGTCGCCCTCCGAAACGAGGGTGGATTAGGCGTCGGTTTTGTCGGCTCTTTGACATTGTAGGTAAAGATGAAGGGACATGTGGGCGGCGGCTTGCGGTGTCTGGCGTTTTCAAGGCGTCGGATTATCGTTTAAAGTCAGCTCGCTCTATATGTCCTTCACGTA